>CAJWBH010000001.1 GCA_913019975.1 Thalassolituus maritimus
ACGAGCCTCAGATGAGGCTCGTTATATGATCCCAAAACTGTGGGACAGCAGTGGCTCAATGAGCGGCTTTTTTGTTTCATGGCTATCACCAACAAGCGTGGCTTACTTACCACCCTTAAGAACGTGTTGAATACGCATCTGGGTTTCTGGCGTTGCCAGCAGATCAGTGAACGCATCCATCTCCGCTTTTACTGCAGTATTCAGACGCTCTTGATGTCCTTCTGCACGGCCGAGCGCCTTGATTGCCTTCAGTGACCCCTGGTGATTCTTCAGAAGCTCAGCAGCAGTGGCCATCGCAGTTTCAAGAGCTTTGCCATCCTCAACTGCGGCATTCAGGAGGCCCCATTTCTCAGCTTCAGCGGCAGAGAAGAAGCGACCGGTAAGCAGCAGGTCTGCCGCGTTTTTAGGGCCGATCGCTTCAGCCAGCATCACAGAAGAACCGCCTTCCGCAGCAACACCAATTTTGGCAAACGGCAGACTGTAGCGGATGCTCTTACCAGCGTAAGCCAGATCGGCGTGCAACAGCAGGTTTGCACCGATACCGACAGCAACACCTTCCTGCGCAAGAATCAGCGGCTTCTCCAGGCCACCCAGGGTATCGAAAATACCGGCGACACCATCGCGTACACCTTCGAGATCACCGTCGGTCAGCAGATCACGAAGATCATTGCCCGCTGTAAACTTACCTTCTGCGCCCGTCATCACGATGACAGACACAGCATCATCGGCATCTGCTGATTGCAGCGCAGCAATGATGTCCTTATAGGTCTGAACACGAATTGCGTTCAACACCTTAGGGCGATTGATCGAAATAACCGCGATGCGATCGTTAACCTGATACTCGATATCCTGATACATAAGAAACCCTGACAGAAAGACCTTAAAGAGTCTGGATCATGGCAAAGGGTGCTTGTAAGAGCAATGATCAAAGATAACATCAGAATGATCAAATGTGTCGATTATGTGCTGCCCTGCGGAGGCGTCTGAATGTAAAGAGAGTGTGGATATCCAAACAGTATATTTTGGACTTTTCGAGCAAAACTGGCACGCTTTACATTCGCGCTTGCACGTTTTGCCGGTGGGGGGTACTGTAATCCTCAAGCGAATCAGATACTTACAAACTTGGTTTACAAGTTTATGTGCGCACGAATATCGAAATAACAGGCGTGCGCGTTTTTCTGGAAGGGAGATTTGAGTTATGGAAGATTCTTCAATTGAGTCAAAGAGTTACCCTGGAAACCTCGAAAGCGTGTTCCAGGATAAACGCGCACGCACACTAATAAGCTGTTAAGTGGAAATTCTAAATAACATCAGGAAGCATAATGAAAAATTTTGATTCTAGAACATACAGTATTAATGACTTCCTGGAGTGGTCTGACAATGATCAGCTAGAGTTGTCGCCAAAGTTCCAAAGGCGATCGGTATGGAATGATACGGCGAGATCTTATCTTATGGATACGATTGTCAGCGGAAAACCAATACCCAAAGTATTTATTAGGCAAAAATTAAACCCTCAAACTAGAAAATCTATCCGAGAGGTTGTGGATGGGCAGCAACGTTTGCGCACAATCCTGTCTTTTATGAAAGATGGTTTCATGATTAGCAAACGACACAATAAAACATATGGCGGGCTTTATTTTAGCCAGCTGAGTGAGGTAGATGACGACATCCAAAGTCAAATACTCAATTATGAAATATCGGTTGACTTGTTAGTTAACATGTCTGACCCAGATGTTTTGGACGTGTTCAGTAGATTGAATTCGTATTCAGTTACATTGAACGAGCAAGAAAAGTTAAATGCCAACCACTTTGGACCTTTTAAGACTACTGCAGATAGATTGGCTCATTTAAACAACGCATTCTGGATAAATAACAAAATTATTTCCGAGCAAAATGTTCTACGTATGTATGACGTACAAATGACTGCGGATTTGCTTATTGCGATGATAGAAGGGATTCGCTCAAAAAAACAGATTAAGAAGTTTTACGAAACATATGAAGATAACTTCGATCACGATACAGAGGAACTTGAAGAGAAGTTCCAGAACATTATAAATATCATTATAGAGCTCTTTGATTCTAACCTTAAAAAAAGAGAGTTCCGACGAAATCATGTGTTTTATTCTCTTTTTGTATCCATCTTTCACTTGGAATATGGGATAGCAAATCTACAAGCCAATAGGATTCCCGTTGAACAAGTGGGATATGCAAGGGTCTCTCAAAAGTTAGAAAGACTTGATTACATTTTCGAAGAAGATGACAAGGATAGGTTAAATGGCGAGGAAAGACAGTTTCTTGAGGACTGCAGAAGGGCGACAACAGACACAGCCGTTAGAATACGTAGAAGCGAATATATTGCAAAACTGATAACGGAGTAAATGATGCCGCTGTCAAATTCAATAGCAGAATTCAGATCTGGTGTTTCTCAGATCAATGCAATAATACAGAAAGCTTGTGATTCAGATTCTTCTGGAAATGATATTTTTGATGACTCGCAGAAAGAATTTATTATTTCTTCTGCATTTTTAAAAATGTTCATCTACTGGGAGTCGTTTGTCGAAGAATCTTTCGCTAGTTACCTTATCGGAGAAGTCTCGACAAATGGGACTGCTGTGACGACTCATGTGACGCCTGCTGACAAAGATCATGCCTTAAAAATGTTAATTGGAACGCAAAAGTATGTTGATTGGGCTAACCACGAAATTGTCCGTAGGCTTGCTAATTTATACTTAGAAAATGGAGAGCCTTTTTCTTCCAATATCTCATCTATTGCTAGAGATTTATCTGATTTGAAGACTGTCAGAAATGCTGCGGCGCATCTTAGTAGCACGACGCAACATCAGCTAGATGCTCTAGCAAGCAGAGTGTTGGGTCATACGGTTAGTAATGCTACGGTTGCAAATTTTATATTGCGATTGCGTCCGGATGACGCTACAAAAACAATTCTACAAAAGTACCAAGAACTCCTGGATTTGGCAGCTGAAAATATTGCAGGCAACGTCACTTAACAAAGCATTGCAGCGGACAAGCCTCTGAATGCGGCGTTAGTTGCCAAGGAGGAAGCTGTGGAGATATTTTTTACGATACTAGCTGGTGTACTTACTTTTGTACTCGGTCAGGTAGTTATTAAACTTTTTATCGAGCCTGTACACTCTATGAAGAGGGTTGTCGCTGACATATCTCACAAGTTAATTTTGTATGCAAACCTGTATGCGAACCCAAAGCCATTGGGAGATGAGTCACAAGATCAAGCTTTGAAAGAATTCCGAGAACTCTCATCTCGATTACATGCTGCAATGAGCTTGATCCCCGTCTACCCTGTCACCTCATTTATATTTGGACTACCCAAAAGATCTGATGTAGTTAAAGCTTCGAGTAACTTAATTGGCTTGTACAATGGTCATGATCATACCTTAGCAAATCAAGGTATATTGAATTCATACTCTGCACAACACGTCCGCATGGCTCTTGGAATATACATTCCTGAAGGAGAGTGGCTAGACCCAGAAAAAGAAAGTCACTTTGTTAAAGCCAAAGACAACTAACAAGCGGCCGTTGAGGCCACTGAAAAGCGTGGCGGGACGCGCAAAAAGCACGCGCCCCAAGGCCGGGCGTTATAAGCAATGAGGAACCATTAACAGTGGAGCAAAATATTATTTTAGGTCTTCAGGTTCTTATCTTGCTTGGGGTCGGCAGTATCTTTTTGTTTAGAAAGTTTCTTTTTTCATACAGCTCGGAAAAAGGGAAAAACTTAGCCACAAAAGAAGATATTGGAGAAATTACGAGTAGGATCGAAAAAGTAAAGCTGGATCACGCCACACAATTAGAGTCAGCTCGAGCTGAGCTTTCATCTCAAATTAACACGCATGGCTTTAGGTATGAAAAAGAGTATCAGGTTCTTTCAGAGCTATCTTCGCTCCTTGTCGACGTAAGAGATGCCAGTATTAGTTTGCGCCCCATTATGGATTTCAGAGACCCGAATAAAACAGATGATGAAATAAAGCAGGAAAGGCTTACACGTTTCTACGAAGCGCTGAGAGCATTGTATCTAGTAAGGGAAAAGAAGCGGCCTTTCTTCCCTGAGGATATTTATAAGTCCATCCGTTCGATTGAAAAGGAAAGCCGTTCTGAGTCAATCGAATATCAGTATCACGATCCAGCGGACGGAGAAAGACACTTAGACTATTGGGAGAAAGCGGAAAGCAACCAAGAGAAAATCACTGAACTAGCAGAGGTGGCAATGAAAAAAATCAGAGAGCGAGTAACAAAGTGGGAAGCTCTATCTGATGGCTTATAACAAGCGACTGTGGTTCAACCGTAGCTAAATAATTATTCATAAGACCACTCCTGACCATTCCGGATCATCGCATTCAGGATGGTTAGAAACTTCCTCATTGCGGCCGTTAAGGCAACTTTCTTGTGCTTTCCCTGCTTAACTAGGTGGCGATAAAAGTCACCAATAATGGGGTTGCATTGCGTCGCGCTCAATGTGGCCATATAAAGCGTTGTACGGACGTTATATCGACCACCCTGAATGCGTCTTTTCCCTTGCGACTTCCCGCTGTCGCGATTGATTGGAGCGAGACTGGCAAGGGCACTGATTTGTTTGTTGTTCAACGTACCAAGTTCTGGCATCTCGGAGAGTAAGGTCCATATAAGGGCTTTGCCTACACCAGGCACGCTTTCAAGTAATTCTTTTCTCTCCAGCCAGGAGGGCTCAGCCTCAACTGATTTGGAGAGTCTGTCCTCAACCCATTGGATCTCTTTCTCAAGGGCTTTTAGTATTCGGTTGTATGACCGTTCCATTTGCTTGCCCATTACTTTACTGCGATTGGATTCTTGGGTTCGTATCTGGATCAGCTGACGACGCCTTGTAACCCTCCCCAAAAACTGGGCCATTCCAAATTAGAGGTTGTCCGGGATAATCAACGCAAACAGGAGATCATCTTATGCGTAAATCCCGTTATACCGAAACTCAGATCATCGCCATCCTGAAGGCTGTAGAAGCAGGCAGAACCGTCAAAGACGTCTGCAGGGAATATGGCATCTCGGATGCAACGTATTACAACTGGAAAAGCAAATACAGCGGTATGGAAGCATCCGATATCAAACGAATGAAAGACATGGATGCGGAGCTATCACAGCTTAAGCGCATGTATGCTGATCTTGCATTGGAAAACAGAGCACTAAAGGATGTTATCGAAAAAAAAGCTCTGACAACAGCTGAGAAGCGTGTTCTGGTTGATGCTCTTAAGGACGAATATCAACTGAGCGAACGCAGAAGCTGTAAGGCACTGAACATAGCCCGCAGTGCCTACCAGTATCGTCCAGATCCACATCGGGATGATGCAGTAATTGAGGCACTTCAAAGCATGGCTGAGCGGTATCCCAGATATGGTTTTCGCAAACTATTCATCAAACTCCGAAACCTGGGACATGAATGGAACCATAAGCGGGTGTACCGGGTATACCTTCAGCTTAAGCGAACATGAAGCGAAAAGGTAAGCAGCGTCTGCCGAATCGTTATCCGCAGCCATTGGCTGTACCTGCTTCAGAAAACCAGAGCTGGTCTATGGATTTCATGAGTGATGCCCTGAAGTGCGGAAGAAAGTTCCGGACGTTTAATGTGGTAGACGACTTCAATCGTGCAGCTCTGGGGATCGAAATTGATCTCAATTTACCGTCAAAGCGTGTTATCAGAACACTGGAACGTATAGCCGAATGGCGGGGCTATCCGTCTCAGATTCGCATGGATAATGGGCCTGAGTTTACGGCTCTGGTGTTGTCAGAATGGGCAGAAGAGCATGGTGTACTGCTTGAATTTATCAAACCTGGAAAACCAACACAGAATGGTTATATTGAGCGATTCAACCGCACTTACAGAACAGAGGTATTGGATTACTATCTGTTCAGTGATCTTGATGAAGTAAGAGATATTACCAGTCGCTTGGTGATGGAATACAATGAAGAACGACCTCACGAATCACTCGGTGATCTGACACCGGTAGAGTATCGTGAACAAAGAGCAACCTCCCCGGAAATGCTCTAATAATGAGTGGTCCTAATTAGGGGAGGGTTACAAAGGGTTTAATCTGCTAACGCTCAGTACTTTCGGCAAGTAGTGCTTAGTAAGTATTTACGGCTTTTAATTAAGGATAGAAGGATGTCAGACTATCAGGGCTCCTGCCTGTGTGGTGCAGTGACTTTTTCGATCAAAGGGCAGTTTGACAGCTTTTACCTGTGCTACTGCTCGTATTGTCAGAAAGACAGTGGCTCAGCTCATGCCGCTAATCTGTTTTCTCAGTCGGCAGTATTGCATTGGAACAGTGGTCTCAATGCCGTGACTACTTTTAATCTTCCGGGCAGTCGCCACTCTAAAAGCTTCTGCAAGCACTGTGGTTCTGCCGTACCGGGGAGCGAGATCCCAGGTGTGTTGATGGTGCCTGCAGGTAGCCTGGATTGCGAGATCGATATAACACCGACAGCGCGTATTTTTACGTCGCGCCAACATCGCTGGGTTAGTGATATTAACAGGGCGCTGGAGTACGCTGAGTTACCTGACGACTCATCAGACGCATAACTTCACTGCATCAGATATCCTGGTAACTAAGTTATGATATTTTTCAGGGTTATTTAAGGTCTTGTAGTGAGAGAGATCAGGCTACCCATCGTCGTGAGTGGTCATTTATCGTTAGAAAGTCCCCGGCCCCTAGCAGGTACGGGGACTTTTTTGTTCTCACTGACTTACTTACTGAATCCGCACTTCAAGCGAGTATGTCCCCATTCCAGGTTGAGCAGCCGTCCAAACATACACTTCGGTAGTCGCAGCCGGAACAGTGTAGGTAAGGCCGGTGCTCATTTCGTTCTCAGCTAAGAGTTGTAGCTCAGGCTTCGGCGGCCTTCTGGCGCTGGCTACGGCGAACCTTG
Organism: Thalassolituus maritimus; assembly: GCA_913019975.1. Lineage (GTDB taxonomy): Bacteria > Pseudomonadota > Gammaproteobacteria > Pseudomonadales > Oceanobacteraceae > Thalassolituus. Next base: position 6,928 of record CAJWBH010000001.1, read on the forward strand.
ATCTGCGGCTTCTTAGCTTCGCCATAAGGCGATGTGCTGGCAGTCTTACCGCTGTGTGCAGACTTATTCAGCGCTGGCTTACCTGACTTACTTCCCGAGCCTGGCTTGCGGTGACCGCCTGAGCGATTGTTGGCGTTACCCGGGTTTGCCTGCGACTGCTCTTTTGGCTTTTTAGGTTTCTTGGGCTTCTTGCTTTTAAGAGGCAGAATCTTGCGCGATTCAGGCAGAGGGTTCTGTGGTTTGAAGCCTTTCACTTCTTCGCGATCGATATGCTTCTGGATCAGTCGTTCGATATCCTGCAGCTGATCGATTTCATCTGCACTTACCAGGGATATGGCATGGCCTGTCATACTCGCACGGCCAGTACGACCAATACGGTGTACATAGTCGGCCGGTACATTCGGCAGGTCAAAGTTTACGACCTGTGGAAGCTGGTGGATATCGATACCACGTGCGGCAATATCCGTGGCAATAAGCAGCGTGATTTTTCCATCTTTAAAGTCGGCCAGAGCTTTAGTGCGCTGATTCTGGCTTTTATTACCATGAATGGCAGCGGCTTTAATGCCGTCTTTTTCCAGCAGTCGAACCAGTTTATTAGCACCGTGCTTAGTGCGACTAAACACCAGTGCCTGTTCCCAGTTCTCGGTACGGGTCAGGTGGCTCAGCAAACGTGTTTTTGCCGATTTATCGACCGGATGCAGTTTGTGCTCAATCTGAGTATTGGTGGTGTTTTCTTTTGCCACACTAACTTCGGCCGGGTTATCCAGCAGACCATGAGCAAGCTCACGGATTTCATCAGAGAAAGTCGCAGAAAACAGCAGGTTCTGACGCTGTTTTGGCAGGATTTTCAGAACACGCTTAATGTCGTGAATGAAGCCCATATCCAGCATGCGGTCGGCTTCATCGAGAACCAGAATATCGAGTTCGTCGAACTTAATGGCGTTCTGGCTATGCAGGTCGAGCAGACGCCCAGGCGTTGCGACCAACACTTCAGTACCGCTGCGTAGCTTCTGCATCTGCGGGTTAATTTTTACGCCACCAAATACAACGGTTGAACGGATTTTCGTGTGCTTGCTGTACATCTCGGCATTTTCGAGAACCTGAGCAGCAAGTTCGCGGGTGGGTGTCAGTACCAGCGCTTTGCATCGGTTACCGGATGCGCGAGGTTTATCGAGCAGCTGTTGCAGCACGGGCAGCGTAAAGGCGGCCGTTTTTCCTGTACCTGTCTGGGCCGAGGCCAGAAGATCGCCGCCTTGCAGAACAACAGGGATGGCTTTCGCCTGAATTGGCGATGGCTTGGTGTAGCCTTTTTCTTTCACGGCACGGGCAATCGGTTCGGCCAGCGCCAGATCATCAAATGTGATTTCAGTATTTGTATCAATAGTGTCGGACATAATATTCCAATAGATGCTGCCAGCCGCATACAGCCAGCAGCAATAAGTCGTCGCCCTTAATGGGCAGAAGCAGCAGTAGTCAGAACGAAATGTGTTCAGATCAGACTGAAGCCAGCGAGTTGGCCGTTTGTTAGAGAGTGGCCGGGTGCGGCATTCAGATATTGTCAGGATCGGACGGGTGTCGATGAAGAAGCAATAAGGGATGTCGCGACAGGATCGGTCAAATCAGTGTCAACCCGATGCTGTCGCGGCGAACTATAGCAGATTGTTTCACTAATCCCTAAGGATCAGTGTGTAAGTATTACGACTATTTCAGCACGACCAACACCTGCCCCGGTGCCACGCCTTTACCCGCTTCTTTCAGAAGCTCGACCACGGTGCCGTCTTTATGGGCGGTGACTTCGATTTCCATCTTCATGGATTCCAGCACCAGTAGAGGCTGACCGGCTTTTACGCCCTGTCCGGGTTCCACCAGTACCTGCCAGACGTTGCCAGAGACGTGGCTTTCTACGGCAAACTCACCATCAAGCAGTTCGCGTTCGTCGTTTTCTTCGGCAACACCTATATCCGATTCAAAGCGCAGTAAGCCTTTGGCCTTCCAGTCTTCCAGCTCGGTCTGGAAGGCTTGTTGGCGATGCGTCTGGAATTCGCTGATGCCTGCGGCGTTATCACTCAGGAACCGCTCGTACTCATCGAGATTGAAGGTGTCTTCTTCAATACGAATCGGGTACTGCCCATGAGGGAAGTGTTCACGGATGTCCGTCAGTTCATCGTGGCTGACTTCGTAGAAGCGGATTTTATCGAAGAAGCGCAGTAACCAGGGCTTGGTAAATTCTTTGGTTTGTTTGTATCGGTTCCACATCTGCAATGTGCGACCGACAAACTGATAGCCACCGGGGCCTTCCATACCGTACACACACATGTAGGCACCACCGATACCGACGGAGTTTTCTGCCGTCCAGGTACGTGCTGGGTTGTACTTGGTTGTCACTAAGCGGTGACGAGGGTCAACGGGCGTGGCTACTGGTGCGCCGAGGTACACGTCACCTAAGCCCATGACCAGATAGCTGGCATCGAAGACGATTCTTTTTACATCGTCGATGGAGTCAAGACCATTAATACGACGGATAAATTCGATGTTATCCGGGCACCAGGGGGCATCGGCGCGTACAGACTTAACGTATTTATCAACCGCTTGCTGGCAGGCGATGTCATTCCAGGAAAGTGGCAGCCAGACGGTACGTGAGGGCACCTCAGCATTTTTCAGATCACCCAGCGCGTCTTCTTCGTTGATCAGAAGCTTGAGCAGATCACTCTGCTTTAATGTCAGGCTGTCATAGTGAATCTGTAATGAACGAATGCCCGGTGTCATTTCGATAATTCCCGGTATTTCCCGACTTTGCAGAGATTCCATTAACGCATGTACACGGAAGCGCAAACGGATATCCAACTGCAGTGGGCCGTATTCAATCAGCAGATAATTATCACCGGCGGGGCGATAGACAACGCCGGTTGGATGACTTTCTGTATCAATGGTTTTTAGCACCGGTGAGTCAGGTAAATACTCACTTACTTCTGAATGTTGGTATTTAAGGGAGTCTAATTGCTTGAGCTGTTCATTACGAAGATTTACCGCTGTGTCGTGGCTTACCGGTGTAAAACGGATTTTATCCCCAGCTTTTAATTGTCCGAGTTTCCACAGGTCTGCCTGAATAACAGTGACAGGGCAGACGAAACCACCGAGGCTTGGGCCGTCAGGGCCGAGAATGACTGGCATGTCACCGGTAAAGTCCACGGCACCAATGGCGTAGGCATTATCGTGAATATTGGATGGGTGCAGACCCGCTTCACCGCCATCGTTTCGAGCCCATTCAGGTTTAGGGCCGATTAAGCGCACACCTGTGCGACTGGAATTAAAGTGAACCTCCCAATCGGCGGCAAAGAATTCATCAATATCACTCTGAGTGAAAAAATCGGGTGCGCCATGTGGGCCGTAGATAACACGCAATTGCCATTCATTGCCGATGGCAGGTAAGACATCTGCAGGCAATATATCGTCAGCTAATTTGACGTAGCTTGCAGACGTTGCTTCTTCAGTCAGATGTAATACATCACCAGGAAGCAGGGCGCGTCCGTTATGGCCGCCAAACTGCCCGAGCGTAAAGGTGGAGCGTGATCCTAGATACACAGGGCATTGAATGCCGCCAGCAACGAGCAGGTACGCACGGGCACCCGCGCCGGTCACCGTACCGCAATCCAGTTGGTCGCCTTGTTTCACTTCAACGATCTTATTAAATGGGATGCTGTAAGTCGTATTATCGCGACTCAGTTCAGCACTCGTTGCAGCGCCCGTAAGGATAATCTGCGTGGCTTTCTGAAAAACCAGCACCGGGCCTTTTAAGGTAATTTCAAGGCCTGCGCAGTCTTCGCTGTTGCCCAGCAGGCGGTTACCTAGGCGGAAGGAATATTCATCAAACGGGCCTGACGGTGGAATACCTACGTCCCAGTGGCCGATACGACCGGGAACGTCCTGCACTGTGGTTTGAGTGCCTCCGCTGATAACATCAATGGCCGGATCAGTGAAATGCATTTTGTTCAGTTTCTGCGTCCAGACCAATCCGGCTTTTACTTCTTCGTCTTTTAGAATCGACTTCAGATAAAGCAGGTTGGTTTCGATGCCGTACAGTTCAGATTGATCGAGGGTTTCTGCTAACCCGGTCATTGCCTGCTTGCGGGTTTCTGCCGTCACAATGACTTTTGCCAGCATAGGGTCGAATAATGCGGGCACCTGTGTGCCGCTTTCGACCCATGTATCGATTCTGGTACGCATTCCATTTTTAGTTGTGGCTTGCCAATCGACCCGGCTTAATAGACCAGCGCAGGGCTGGAAGTTTTTTACCGGATCTTCGGCATAAATTCGTGCCTGAATACTGTGGCCTTTCGCAGAACGTTGTTCGTTTAAGGGTAATGTTTCGCCAGCACCGAGCCGGACCATCCACTCCACTAAATCCACACCGAAGACTTCTTCGGTCACACCGTGCTCAACCTGTAAGCGGGTATTCACTTCGAGAAAGTAAAATGATTCGCTGCTTTCGTCGTAAATAAATTCCACGGTACCTGCACTGCGGTAATTTACGCTTTCACCTAAACGTTTCGCTGTCTCATGCAGGGCAGTACGGACGGCCTCTGAAATGTGGGGTGCCGGTGTTTCTTCAATGACTTTCTGGTTGCGTCGTTGCAATGAACAGTCCCGCTCACCGAGTGCAGCGACCGTACCTGTGCCGTCACCAAAAATCTGAACTTCAATATGGCGGGCGCGCTCGACAAATTTTTCCAGGAATACGCCATCGTTCGAGAAGTTATTGGCACTGAGGCGTTTTACCGAATCAAATGCGTTAATCAGTTCTGCTTCGGTGTAGCAGAGCTGCATACCAATACCGCCGCCACCGGCGGTGCTTTTCAGCATCAGTGGATAACCAATACGGTCAGCTTCTGCTTTGGCTTCGTTGATGTCAGTCAGAAGACCTGTGCCCGGCAGCATGGGTACATCGGCTTGTTCGGCCAATGCGCGGGCGCTGTGTTTTAAACCAAAGTCGAGCATCTGTTGGCCGGTTGGCCCGAGGAAGACTACACCTGCTTGTTCACAGGCATCCGAGAAGGTCGCGTTCTCGCTTAAGAAACCGTAGCCAGGGTGAATGGCCTGAGCACCACTTTCTTTCGCAATGCCCAGAATTTTTTCCTGATTTAGGTAGGTGTCGGCGACACTGCCATCACCCAACGAGTAGGATTCTTTCGCTTGCTGAACGTGCAGCGAATGCTTGTCCGCTTCGTGATAAATAACTACGGGGGTGACGCCAAGCTCATTCAGCGTGCGCATAATACGCACGGCAATGGCACCGCGGTTGGCAATCAGTACTTTAGAAAACATAGTTACTCCCAGATCAGTACATCGACTGGTGTCGGGTTATAGCCGTTGCAGGGGTTATTCAGCTGCGGACAGTTCGAGATCAGTACCAGAATATTCATTTCGGCTTTCATCTCGACGTATTTTCCCGCACCTGAAATACCGTCTTCAAAGGTCAGGCCGCCTTCCGGGGTAACAGGCACATTCATAAAGAAGTTAATGTTGTGAGTGATGTCAGACTTGCTCAGGCCATATTCTTCATTTTCGTTAATGGCCAGCATCCAGCTGTCACGGCAGGCATGCATGCACTTTTTCTCAAGCGAGTAACGCACGGTGTTCGATTCAGTCGCACAGGCGCCACCCAGTGTGTCGTGACGACCACAGGTGTCTGCAGTAATCGTTAGCATGGGTCGGTCTTCGTTGGAGCGCAGAACAGTGCCCGCAGTGAGATAAACGTTACCTTGGCCTCTAATGGTATCCATAGCGCTGTAGCGTTCTGAAACGTCATCGGCGTTATAGAACAGGGTGTCCGCGGCCTGATTACCTTCGAGGTCGAGGATGCGAAAGGTCTGGCCTTTTTCAATGCAGTGCAGAAAATAGTCGCCTGCTGGAACGGTTTCACGGAATACCGCATCGGCTTCGTTAAATTGGCTTTCTTTAATCATGATGCGTCCTCCTTATTGGCCCATAAACTGGTAAATCGCGTTGTTTTTAAAACCGCGCTGGTTTTCAGGGCGGGAGTTCATACACTCATCATCGTCAGTCACCGGCTTGGCCTGGGCCAGTGCGTAGTGCACCGGGCGCACCGGATATTCTTCAGCATTACTCAGTGGGTGAGGGCAGGTGTGGATGATGACTAAGGTATCCATCTCGAAGCGCAGCACGATTTTATCGCCTGCTTTTGAACCTTCGCTGTACTGCATGTTGCCTTCGGCGTCGGTGCTGACTTTGCTGAATAAATTCAGGTTGGCGGCCATGTCTTTGCGGGTCAGGCCGTATTTGGCCAGTTCGACCAGAAAGGCGTCGTAGCCATTCTGTGTCCAGCCGTTCAGGGCTTCCTGATAGGTTTTCAGCGACCATTTCTTTTGCAGCATGTCTTTGTTCAGGTTGCCGCACACGGTATCGTGCCAGCCGCAGTCGTCTTCAACGATGGACGCAAAAATACGGCCCATGTCTGAATACAGGCAATGACCACGGGTCAGCTTAAAGGTGTGCTGACCTTTTAATGTGTCGGGCGCGTTGTATTTTTCCAGGAGGTTTTCCGGGTTGTAAAACAGCATGCCCAGATTCGCGCCGCCTTTAACATCGGTGAGCGTCAGCAGCGTGCCTTTTTTAACTCTCATGGACCAATGACAGCCACCACCGAGAGTGTCTTCATAAATAGTGTCGCCAGACTGAAACTCAGACATAAAGGCCTCCTGTACGCGCAGACATCTTGGGCGCGGAAATCATTAATAAAAAGAAATTAGGTTTTGTCATGGTGCGGGCTCCTGCAAGTTCACGGATTCATAAACGCTGCTCATTAAAAGGTGAGCAGTACGTTGTCTGATCTCCCGGGCTTTTATCCCGCCGTGTAACCTGCCAGTACGCCGCTGGAGGTCGGTCACTCTCGGTCCAGTCGCTGGCTCTTTCCCTTAAGTTGATTGGGAGAGACCTGCCGGAACCCTAGTGCCCTTATTGTGGCAACGGCACATATTTACGTGCGCTGCCTTTAAATGCGTAAGTACATTCTGCTAAGCGATTGCTGTGCCAAATGCGTATATATAGTGATAACCCGCTGAGAGCGGGATTGCAAGTGCGGTTGTCCCGGCGAATTATCTGGAACTTGCACTCTTGGTGTGCCCGTTGCGGCACCTCGTGCTTTCTCTCGGTGCACACTCTGGTACGAGTTGATCACTCTTCTACCGCCTGCTAGTTCAGAATTCAGGCGTAGTATGCAAAGCGGACAAAAAATATCCAGGCCCCGAATTCCGTGCGTTTCAGCAAATTAAGAGGAAGGTTAGTTGCTCCTCTCAGGTGGTAAATGACGAAAAATGTCTAACCGTGGCACAACCAATGCTAGGTTCGATATTACGAAACGCAATTTCAGTAATACTAACAACCTTTGGGGAATACCTATGGCGATCAGAAAGAAGTTTATTGCAGGTGCGGTGTCTGTTGTGTGCGCAGGGTTGATGAGCGTTGCCAGTGCAGTGGCTGAGCCTCTCAAGATTGGTTACAGCGACTGGCCGGGCTGGGTAGCCTGGGAGATCGCGCTTGAGAAAGGCATGTTCGAAGAAGAGGGCGTAGACGTTCAGTTCGAATGGTTCGACTACGTGGCCAGTATGGATGCCTTCGCAGCAGGTCAGCTGGATGCAGTTTCGATGACAAACGGTGATGCGCTTGTGACTGGTTCAACCGGTGCGAAGAACGTTACCATTCTGATCAACGACTACAGCAATGGTAACGATATGGTCGTTGCCGCTGCGGGCATCAGTACGATTGAAGAATTGAAAGGCAAGAAGGTTGGCGTCGAAGTAGGCTTTGTTGGCCACCTGCTGCTGCTCAATGCTCTGGAAAAAGCCGGTATGACAGAAGCCGATGTTGAGCTGGTGAACGTGCCTACCAATGAAACTCCTCAGGTGTTGGCTTCAGGTCAGGTTGATGCGATCGTGGCATGGCAGCCAAGCTCAGGTCAGGCGCTGAATCTTGTGCCAGGTTCTAAGCGTATTTACTCCAGTGCTGACGAACCGGGCCTTATCTACGACGTTCTTGCAGTATCGCCACAGAGTCTTGCTGCTAACCGTGCTGACTGGCTGAAGGTTCTGAAAGTCTGGTATATGGCGGTTGATTACCTGAAAGACCCGGAAACCCGTGATGAAGCCATCAGCATTATGGCTGCTCGTGTGGGTATCCCACCTTCTGAGTACAAAGGCTTTATCGATGGCACCAAGATCTTGACGTTAGAAGAAGCGCTTCCTTTCATGAAGAAATCAGCAGGCTTCAAATCGTTGTACGGCTCCGGTGAAATCGCAGATGCCTTTAACCTGGCAAACGATGTATACGGCGATAAGCAGCCAGTCAATGAATACATCGATCCTTCACTGATGGAAGCTCTGTAACCGTCGGGGCTCAGCATAGCCGGCGCTATTAAATTAGCGCTGGTTTTTCTCTACCGATATTCAACATGTCCTGAAGGGCAGGGGTTACTTTGGCTCTCTTCTGCTAATTGGACATAACCATGGGGATTGAAATGCAGCTTATTGCCGTTAACAGAAAACTCGACAGAGGACCACGCAGAGCCGTGACTCTGGCCAGTTTCGCCTTGCCTATTCTGATTTGGGCACTGGTCAGTTATGTTCCTTTTCTGTGGCATCCACAAGTCGAAATCACACAGTCGGGTTCCGTTAGTTACTTCAGTGAAGGCTTGCTGGTTGACCGGGAAGTGTTCGACCGTGAGTACGATAAAGCGAGCGAAAATGGCACTGCGCTCCCAGAGGGCAAGCCTGCAAACCCTGTGTATCTTCCTGCACCTCATGAAGTTGCCGCAGCGTTTGTCACCTCATTTACTACTGAGCCTAAACGTCGAAGTGAGAACTGGCTGCATGAAAGCTTGTGGAGCAGCATTCAGGTCATCTTCTGGGGTTTCGTGCTTTCTTCCATCATTGGTATACCTCTGGGAATCCTGGCGGGCACTTATGACTTCTTCTCTCGTTTATTTGAACCTTTTATTGAATTTTTCCGGTATCTGCCTGCGCCAGCGTTTGGTGCTCTGGCCGTAGCCGTATTGGGTATTTATCAGGCACCTAAGATTGCCATTATCTTTATCGGCACTTTTTTTCAGCAGGTCTTAGTCGTTGCGAATACCACGCGTAAGCTTGATCCGAGTTTGTTAGAGGCTGCTCAGACACTGGGTGCCAAGAACAAGTCCATGCTGTTCCGTGTTGTGGTACCGGGCATTCTGCCTGATCTGTATCGCGACGTTCGTATTCTTTTGGGTTGGGCGTGGACTTATCTGATTGTTGCTGAGCTCATTGGTACCAGTTCAGGTATTACCTGGTTTATTACGCAGCAGGCGCGTTACAAGAACTTCGATAATGTTTTTGCTGCCATCATCATGATCGGGATTCTCGGTCTTACCATTGATTTGTTATTGGCATGGTTAGGGCGCCGCCTCTTTCCGTGGCAGAAAGAAACCAAATAAGCGGAGGTAACCATGACAGAGAAAGAATTACCCAGTTATCTCGACCAGTCGCCAGAGGTAAAAGACCGCTTCGACCGGCTTAAGCAGCGCCCGGTGACCATGGAGGTTAAAGGCCTGAATAAGCAGTTCGGTGAAGTAACTGCCTTAAAAGACATTAACCTAAAGATCCACAAGCGCGAGTTCGTTTGTGTGATTGGCCCTTCGGGCTGCGGTAAATCGACCCTGATACGGATTCTGGCTGGCCTCGAGCAGGCGAGCTCCGGGCAGGTGCTTCTTAACGGAGAAGCCGTGACAGAACCAGGCCCGGAACGCGGCATGGTATTTCAGGGCTATACGTTGTTTCCCTGGTTGACCGTAAAAAAGAACATTATGTTCGGGCTCCTTGAAAGCGGCTACGACAAAGGAACCGCAGAGTCAGAAGCCCGCGAGTGGATCAATCTTATTGGTTTAACCAAATTCGAAAACAGTTATCCGCATCAGTTGTCCGGTGGGATGAAGCAGCGCGTGGCGATTGCGCGCGCATTAGCGAACCGCCCGAAAGTACTGTTGATGGACGAGCCGTTTGGTGCACTGGATGCTCAGACGCGCGCGAAAATGCAGGCATATCTACTGGAAATCTGGAAGAACATCGACATTACTGTGTTCTTTATCACTCACGATCTCGATGAGGCTGTGTATCTGGCCGACCGAATTCTTGTGTTAAAGGCGAATCCCGGTGAAGTGCAGGAAGTTGTTGAGGTACCAGTGCCTCAACCACGTTCCCCTGATCAGTTTATGAACCCGGAATTCCTCGCCACTAAGCAGCATATTGAAGAGCTGATCCATCCGCCATCAGAGCAGGAAGAAGACGATGATCATCTCAACCTTGTACGCATGGTGCATGTTAATGACGACGTCGGGAGCGTCTTCTGATGTACCAACTCAGCCATATGACATGGGAAGAAGTCGCCTCGGCTGTCGAAGGCGGAACCGACACCGCCATTCTGCCCATAGGCGCCACTGAGCAGCATGGTCCCCACATGGGTTGTGGAATGGATACTGCGATTGCGCACCGGCTTTGCAGTGACGCTGCTAAAGCATCCGATGTCATTCTGTTACCGACTTTGCCATACGGGTGCTCAGTCGGACATTCCCAACGCTGGCCAGGCACTATGGCGTTAAATCCGAAGACATTAATAGATGTTATTTCAGACCTTGGCGACTGGGTAAAAAGCTCGGGCATCAGACGCCTGGTGCTGGTCAACGGTCATGTGACTAACGAAGCCCCGCTGCGCTGTGCGCTGGAAATCCTGCGTGCGCGTCATGATGGCTTTATGGTCGCTTTGGTAAATACTGCGCAGATTTCTGCACGGGTCAAAGACGCACATTTTGCTGATGCCGACGACTGGCACGCCAACGATGCCGAGACGTCATTGATGATGCATCTCTATCCGGAAATTGTACGCGAAAGCAAATTAGCGGAAGCCGATGATGAAGACAGAACCGGGAACTGCCTGTTCAGCCATCCGGTAAACCGCACCAGTAAAAATGGTGTGACCGGCACGCCATCAATCGCCAGCGCGGAAAAGGGCGCTGAATTGTACCAATGGATGTGTGAAGACTTTTCTTCACTACTGCAACAGGCCGTTAAGGAAGAGGCCCCCCTTAATCACAGATACTACGAGTCTGTACTTAAGATTTAATCCTGCAAAGGACAAACCAATGATCGACGTAAAATCTGACAGTGAAATTAACCGCATTCAGGAAGAACTGCAGAAGAAAGGCGTGAAATACTGCATGGGAACCTATGTAGACATTCACGGTATTCCGAAAGGAAAAGTCGTTCCTATTTCCCATCTTCATCATATGGCCCACGGTTCTGAACTCTACACAGGCTATGCTCTGGATGGGTTAGGGCAGGCACCCAATGACGATGAAATTGCCTCTGTGCCTGATCTCGATCACATTATTCAATTGCCATGGCAGCCCGAGGTTGCCTGGATGCCAGCGGATAATACTCTGTATGGCGAGCCCTACATGCTCAATACTCGTGTGTTGCTGAAGTCCGTACTTGAACAGGCAAAAGACATGGGTTTTGGTATGAACCTTGGTATTGAGGCTGAAGTCTTTCTGCTCAAGAAAAATGAAGACGGTAGCCTGGTTCCGCAAGACCCCAACGATAAACTGAAGAAGCCCTGTTATGACACCCAGTCATTCCTGAGTAATTTCAGCTGGCTCGATCGGATGGCAACTTCGATTAATGACCTCGGATGGGGGCTTTACTCTTTTGACCACGAAGACGCCAACGGTCAGTTTGAGTTCGATTTTAATTACGCCGATGCTGTTACCTCGTGCGATCGTTTTACCTTCCTGAAAATGATGGCGAAAGAATATGCGAAGCAGGAAGGTCTGCTGGCGACCTTTATGCCGAAGCCATTTTCGAACAAAACCGGCAACGGCGCGCACTTTAATATGTCGCTTTACGACCTCGATACGAAAGAGAATCTGTTTCAGTGCAAACCCTCTGACGATCCTCATGGTCTTGGCTTAACCGAACTCGGTTATCAGTTTATTGCTGGTGTTCTGAAGCATGGCCCAGCATTGTGTGCTGTGTTTGCACCGACGGTGAATTCCTATAAGCGCCTCGTGCGTCAGGGAGATATGCCGTATTTCACCTGGGCGCCGGTATTTAATTCTTACGGTTCAAATAACCGTACTAACTCGGTACGTGTGCCTATGGGCGGCGGCCGCTGTGAATCTCGTAATGCCGATGGAGCGACAAACCCATATCTTGCGTGCGCTCTGGTACTGGCCGCAGGCCTTGAAGGTATACGTGAGAAGCTCGAACCGGGTAAGCCTCAGGAAACCAACCTCTACGAGCTCACCGAAGAAGAGCGTGAAGCGCGCGGTATCGGATTTTTACCACGCACATTAGATGAAGCGATCACAGCGTTTGAGAGTGATCCGTTCGTTGAAGAAGTGCTGGGTAAAGAATTACGTGCGGAGTTTATCCGCTACAAGCGCGAAGAATGGAATGAGTATCATCGTTCAGTGAGCGAATGGGAAATCGAACGCTACAGTCATTTATTCTGAGATTAACGGAGTAACTAGCATTGAATAAAAAGGAACCTCTCAGTCGCATCAGTATCTCTTTGCCCGAGTCTCTTCTCAGTGGGCTGGATGAAATGGTTGCACGACGCGGTTTTGACAGCCGCTCGCAGGCCATCTGCGACATGATTAATCGCGACATTAACGAGCATCGCTCGCAGTCCGGTGATGAGGTCATGACAGGGACGTTAAATCTGGTTTATAACCATTCGATACCGGGGTTACATAAAAAGCTTTATGACCTGCAGTACAAGTACATTGACGAGGTGATCAGCAATCTGAGTGTGAACCTCACTGATACCCACACACTGGCAGTGCTACTGGTACAGGGCCCGGCTGACCGACTTCGTATGATAGGCGATCAGATGATCAGCCTGCGGGGTGTCGCGCATGGTAAATTGTTACTGAATTCATATCTGATCCCGCCCATTCATCCATTACCTGAGTCTTAGGCTCAGATTGCCGCCTTTCGAAACGCCGCTTTTAAAGTCCCCACGCTGCGTAATCTCAATTCTACCGCTCCCTACATGCATTCAGGGATCTTCTCTAGCCTGTCCGATGTTCTGAAGTGCTACAACCATCCATTGCAACGAGCCAACGACCATCTGGATATCTTACCGCTGGGTATGTTTCCACACGAATTACAACAACTTGAAGCCTTTCTGATGACTCTGGAAAGTGGTGTTGATATCGCCCCTGAATGGCTCAGACCACCGAACAAGCGATAGGCCTCGGACTCCAGCTGGTGGTTCTGGCGATTCACAACAAGTTGTACGAGCCCGCAGCAACGTATTTCTTTCTCAGCGAGCACCCTTACTATAATTTTCCGCAATACCTGGGGTGGACAGAATTCACGCATCTTCATTTTGCTCTGGCGGCAGGAGTGTTCGAAGCAGCCTTCGGCATTATGCTCATGCTCGGCCTTGCGACACGCTATGTACTTCTTGTTGTCAGTCTCTTCTTTGTTTCAACGGGTATTATTTCGGGGCTTGAAGAAGTGATGGGTCACTTGCCGATTTTCGGGGTCATCGCCGTCTTGTTTGTTGCCGGTGATCGGCGTTCTTCAGATACACGGCAGGGGCCGCTGCTCGCACCGAGCCCCGCTTAGAACTACTGGGGGCCTCAAGATCAGCTTATCGGGCTAGCTTTTCCGGGCTAGCCACATGCGTACAGCGCTCCAGCGGTTTACCACGAGTGACAGAAAAATCAGCGAGCAGCCGAAGAGTTGGCTGAGAGACATGGTTTCTCCGAACCAGAGCGCAGCGAAGGTCGCTGTCCAGACCGGTTCTACGATCATGATTACCGCGGCGTGCGAGGGCGTTGTCATACCCTGTGCATAGGTCTGCAGAAAAAAGCGCGCAGCCGTACCAACAGTGACACTCAGAAGGAGCCACCACCACATGTCTGCGGTCCAGGTATCCGGCCATTCTTCCACACCCGCTGACAGGGCGATAGCAACGATCCCCACAATCGATAGCTGAATAGCACTGAGTGCCAGCGCGGGCACGTGCGCCGCAGCCCTTCCGTTAAGGATAAAGGTCATTGATAGCAAAAGTGCAGCGGTGAAAAACAGCAGTTGGCTCAGTTCAGGTCTGAAACCATGCTGCAATGAGAGTAGCCCCATGCCTGCAAATGCCAGAGGCAGAGCAATCCAGCTGGCACGCGACATCGCATCACCGAAGAACAGCCAACTAATGAGCGGAACCAGAACAACGGCGAGGCTGGTAATAAAAGATCCTTCTCCGAGATGTGTGGCATAGAAGAGCCCCATGATCCAGGTACTCATAGCGATGCCGAACAGTATTCCTACGCCCGATGAGGCTTTCCATTGATGTTTGGTTAACTTCTTAAGCCCTGAATATCCGGGGATGGCCAAAAGCAAGCCCGCGAACAGGAAGCGAGTGCCGATAAACAACAGAGGAGGGAATCCGTCGAGTGCTTCTTTTGAAAACATCCAGCTGATCGCTGCAAGAACGGTCACGAGTAACAACATCATGTCGGCTTTGAAAACAACGGGGCTGGCGGAGGTGTGCGACACGAATATCACTTCTCAAAAACACGGATGGGGCGCGAGTATTCCACAGGCCGGCTCATTCGGACAGATGGGATTATGCCAATTCCCGAGCCTGACTTTCACAAATCAGAAACACTGCTACTATTTTTCATACAGGCCACCCGGACAAACATTATGCGTAAGAACTTACCCGTAACTGACAAGGAACGTACTTTCTCTGAAGATCAGAAGTTGATCTCCTCCACCGATCTGAAGGGCAAGATCGTTCACTGTAATGACGCCTTTGTTGAAGTTAGCGGGTATTCGCGTGAGGAGCTCATTGGCCAGCCTCATAATATTGTTCGCCATCCGGATATGCCCGTCGAAGCCTATGAATCGATGTGGAAGGAGCTGAAAGCAGGTTCACCCTGGATGGGGCTGGTGAAGAACCGTTGCAAAAACGGTGATTATTACTGGGTCAGCGCCTATGTCACTCCAGTCATAGAAGGTGGGGTTGCGGTCGGTTATGAGTCAGTGCGTACTGCACCTTCCCGGGATCAGATTGCCAGAGCTGAAGCCGCTTACCGTGGTCTGAATGATGGGTCGTGGCTCAGAAAGCAGCGCCTGAAGAAGATCCGACAGCAGATTACATTGCCTGTTGTTCTCCTTCTTATGATTTTTGCGGGCTTTCATATCAATGGTGTTAATGGAGCCATTGAGGGGGCGTCGTTTGGAGCGATTGGCGTGTTGCTCTTTTCTATCGCACGCCTGAAGCGCCGCTTGAGAGATCTGTCGGTTCAGTCTTCTGGTTTCTTTAACGATCCACTTGCTGCGCGGGTCTATCATAATCGCGATGATGCTGCTGGGCAGGTGGCGATGGCACTCACCAGTCAGAATGCACGCTTGGATACTATTCTCACCCGTATCGAAGATGCTGCTCAGGCCATGTCGGTAAAAACTGCTGAGGGATTGAGTAAGTCTATGAGTGCGCACGGCCAGATAGAAAAGCAGCAGGGTGAAAGCCAGCGTATTACTGAGGCGATGCGCGAAGTCAGTAATGCGATCGAAACAACGACCAAAAACATCCATGAAACGGCGGCTAACTCGGTTCAGGTTCAGACACTGGTTAAGTCAGGGACAGACCTGGCATCAAGTACCCACAAGGCCATTGAAGCCCTGAATGAGATCACTGAAAAAGTTACGGAGACGGTCCGGACCATTGAGTCAGAGACCTCACGGATTTCCGCCGCAGCTGGTGTCATTGAGGATATTGCTGAGCAAACTAATCTGCTTGCTCTTAATGCGGCAATTGAGTCGGCACGAGCCGGAGAGCAAGGCCGTGGATTTGCTGTTGTGGCCGATGAAGTACGGACTCTCGCTCAGAAAACTCAGGATACAACGAGCGATATCCACCGTGTGATTAACGATTTGTCGGTCAGCGTTTCTACTGCAGTCGACATGGCGGCAGGAGGTTCGGAGTCGGCAGCCGGTGGTTTGAGCAAAGTGAATGAAATGGAAGTGATGCTGAAGAGCATTTCATGCGCTGTGGATGATATCGCTACTGTATCGGACTCAATGGCCGAGTCGGCAGAGCGTCAGGCGGTGCTGACTAACGAAATGACGGAGCAGGTCGGAAATGTATCTGAGCTGGCTAAGGGGTCCCTTAGCCAGTCTACCGAGGCCGCGTCGACGATGCAGGACATTGGGCGTCTGTCTACTGGCCTGCGCGACCTCGTTCAGCGATTCCGCTGATCAGGGTGTTTAGTCGTTCAGTCGTTCTGTAGTTCAACCATCAGGTCGTCTGAGAGTGCTTCCAGGGCGTCACTGACGTCATCATGATCCAGGGTATCCGGTACACTGGCGCGAATTTCACTCCTGAACAGAGGAACCGCAGACATCTCTGCAGGTTCGCAACTGGTGCTCAGCTCGAGTACGTTTACGCCTATCTGCGCCAGGGCTTGAGATACCTCCCTGACAATGCCCGGGCGGTCATTCCCTACCACACTAAGGCTGACAATGTGAGTCGCCTTAGACGCGAGGGGAGTGGCCGGATTTTCAACCCGGACCAGAAGCCCGGAGTTGTCGAGGCTGGACAGAGCGGCGACTAACTTGCTCTTGTTCTCAGTATCAATACTGATGCGCAGGATACCTGCGAACTTGCCTGCCATCTGAGCCATGCGGCTTTCGAGCCAATTGCCGTGATGATCGGCAATCACAGAAGACAACTTCTCTACAATCCCTGGTTTATCGTCAGCAATGACGGTCAGAACGAGAAAGTCAGGCATGCTTGATCCTTACGAATTATTTTTAGATCAGAAACGTTATCACAGGCTTATGAGGCTTCCTATTCTAATGCAGTAATTTATACCCTCAGGGATTTCGTCCAGCCTCTAATATGATACATTTATGCCCCAAACCCTTATGGGCATGGTAACAAGCCATGTCTGATCGACCTGACAGGAGATTTGATCTTGAAACCGGTAAAAGTAGGTATCTGCGGTTTAGGTACAGTTGGCGGTGGTACATTTAACGTACTGACTAATAATGCGAAAGATATTGCACGCCGTGCCGGTCGGGACATTATTATCGAGCAGGTTGCCATGCGTCATCCAAACCCGGCGGTGGAAATCGGCTCGGTTAAGACGACAGAAGATGTTGCCGACGTCATCAGCAATCCTGATATCGATATCGTGGTCGAACTGATTGGTGGCTACACCGTAGCAAAAGACGTAGTGATGGGCGCCATCGAAAACGGCAAGCATGTCGTCACTGCGAACAAGGCTCTGATCGCCGTTTACGGCTCTGAAATCTTTGCTGCTGCGGAAGCGAAAGGCGTGTCTGTGATGTACGAAGCCGCTGTCGCCGGTGGCATTCCGATCATCAAGGCCATTCGTGAAGGTCTGGCGGCAAACCATATTAACTGGCTTGCAGGTATCATTAACGGTACCGGTAACTTCATCCTGACCGAAATGCGTGACAAAGGCCGTGATTTTGCCGACGTACTGGCAGAGGCCCAGGCGCTGGGGTATGCCGAAGCTGATCCGACGTTTGACGTTGAAGGTATTGATGCTGCACACAAGCTAACCATTCTTGCGTCGATCGCTTATGGTATCCCGCTTCAGTTTGAGCATTGCTATACCGAAGGTATCAGCAAAGTGGCTCCAGAGGACGTTGAATACGCAGAAGAGCTGGGTTATCGCATCAAGCACCTCGGGATCAGCAGCCGCACCGAGAAGGGCATTGACCTGCGTGTGCATCCGACTCTGATCCCTGAGCACCGTCCGATTGCCAAAGTCGACGGCGTACTTAACGCTGTGACCGTAAATGGTGATGCCGTAGGC
Organism: Thalassolituus maritimus; assembly: GCA_913019975.1. GTDB lineage: Bacteria > Pseudomonadota > Gammaproteobacteria > Pseudomonadales > Oceanobacteraceae > Thalassolituus. The sequence continues at coordinate 24,830 of CAJWBH010000001.1, forward strand.
GATACCCTGTACGTAGGTGCTGGCGCAGGCGCTGGACCTACTGCATCTGCCGTGGTCGCTGATGTGATCGATCTCGCACGCACACTCGAAGCACCTGCTTCTGCCAGTGTGAATCACCTGGCGTTCGACAGTGAAAGCATTGATAACTTGCGTGTATTGCCGATCGAACAGGTAGAAACTGCATACTACCTGCGCATCCAGGTTCAGGACCGTACTGGTGTACTGGCAAGCATAGCGACCACGCTGAGCGAGCACGACATCAACATCGAAGCCTTGATTCAGAAAGAGCCGCGTATGGAAAACGACCTGGCTCAGATCATTATTCTGACCCACAAAGTGGAAGAAGCGCGTATGAACGCTGCGATCGAGGCCGTTGAAAACCTCGACAGTACACATGGCAAGATCACCCGCATCCGTGTAGAGCATCTCGACTGATCTCTGTAACACCGCCATCTGTGACAGAAAACGGAGCCTCAGGGCTCCGTTTTTTTGTCCTCTCTGACTGTCTTTACAGACAAAAGAGAGGCGTTCTTATATGTTTAGCATATTCTTAACCAGTAGTTATTCATTCAGGACAGGGCTTATGTTGAGTCGGATTGTAGTTTCTCTGGCTTTTATGCTGGGAATGTCGTTCTCTGCGGTCGCAGAAGAAAAGGTCGTACGACTCGCTTCTCTGGAATGGGCGCCATACACCAGTAAGACACTCAAGAATCAAGGGGCGACTACAGAAGTAGTGCGTCGTGCCTTTGCAGCCATGGGATATGAGCTTCAGGTAATTTTTTACCCATGGGAGAGAGCCGTCAAAATGGGCAGCGATGGCAGTTACGGCCTGGATGGTTTCTTCCCGGAGTATTATCGTGAAGACGTCAATGAGGGCATCGTGTTTTCGGATCCGGTTGGATACGGGCCTCTTGGCCTTGCAGAGAGGGTTGATATGGTAGTCGACTGGAAAAAGCTCGAGGATCTGACGCCATACACCATAGGCACCGTTCAGGGGTATGCCAATACCATAGAGTTTGATGAACTGGTTATTGAACAGACCCTGAATGTCAGTGAAGCTATGACAGATGTTACCAATCTGATGAAACTCGTTTACGGCCGGGTTGATCTCTCGGTTATTGATCAACACGTATTCGCTTATTTACTGGCAACGAATCCGGAACTCAATGCAGTACAGGATCAGTTGTTGTTTCATCAAACGCTGCTGGAGATAAAGTCTCTCTACGTCTGTTTCAACGAGGGCAGCGCTGACCTTGCTGAAATCCTTAATCAAGGGCTCGCCAAAATTGACATACGAGCCACGCAGGACGAGATATTCTCTAACTATTACCCTAATCAATAGTTCTCTTTTTTTCATTCTTCAGATGAATAGTGTACCCTTCGCGACTATGTCCTATTGCGTTGCATTGCTATGAATCTTGATCGTATTGACCTCAATCTTCTCGTTTATCTTGATGTATTGCTTCGCGAAGGCAGCGTAACCAAAGCTGCTCAACAGCTGGGCATTACCCAGCCCGCTATGAGTAATGGATTACGTCGACTGAGAGACCTGTTTGGCGATCCTCTGCTGGTGCGAACTTCTGATGGTATGACAGCAACAGAGCGTGCTCAGGAGCTACAGCCAGTAATCCGTAAAGCCTTGGGCGAGCTACAGATGGCGCTGCAACCTCAAGAGGAATTCGACGCAAGAATCAGCCATCGCGTTTTCCGGATTATGGTGAGTGACTACGCTGAATCTACGTTGGTGCCGGAGTTGGTGAAGCGTCTGCGCAGTGATGCCCCCGATGTTATTCTCGATGTACTCACCCCTTCTGATGTGACGTTTAAAGATGTCGAAGCAGGTAAAGTCGATATGGCAATTAACCGCTTTGATGAGATGCCTCAATCCTTTCACCAGATGGCGCTCTGGCAGGATGACTTCGTCTGTCTGGTGAATCCAGACCATCCCAATGTTGACCGATTTGATCTGGACGCGTACCTGGCGAGTAAGCATATCTGGGTAAGTAAAACTGGTATGGGCGCAGGTGTCGGTATCGATCCGGAAAAGGTCGTGCGCCTGGGTTGGGTAGACAATGCATTATCTAAGTTGGGGCATAAACGAAAAATATCTGTATTTACCCGTCATTATCAGATGCCAGCGTTACTCGCGCTCAACAATGACCTGGTTGCTACTTTGCCTCGGAAGGTAGCCGATATGCAGGCAGAGTCAGCATCTCTGCAGGTGAAAGAGCCTCCGTTTAAGATTCCTCCGTTCGAGCTCAAGATGGCATGGTCCCCCTTGCTACAGCATCATCAGGCGCATCGTTGGTTACGGCGTACGATCGTTGATGTGGCGCAGTACTGTTAATTTGCTCATCTTACTTGTTAAGTGCTATTAGCCTGCTTTTGGCGAATTGTCCGGATTTGTCACGCTGCTTGATTCACATCAAGCCAATGCCCTCCAATTAGGACACAATAGAGCCTGTTGATAAGGGTATTAATTCGGGGGGGCAGTTATGTCCATGATGTTCTGGGATTACCCGCAGTTGTCTGTTCAGTTTATGAATCGTGAACACGAGACCTTTGTGGGACTCATGAATGATGCAGAACAAGCGCTTACGATGGGCACCTTCTCGATTCAGCACTTCAAACGGCTAGTTCAGCATTGCCAGGAGCATTTTGCACACGAAGAGCGTGAAATGCAGAGGACGCACTTTCCAGGTTTCGAATTACACAAGAAACAGCACGATCGTGTGTTGCTGGAGATGACTGAGCTTCTCAAGGGATATGTCGCGGCTCAGGACATTGAGCCATTGCTCAGGTACCTGCAGGACATATTACCTGAATGGTTTACTCAGCACATTCACACACTGGATCAGGTGACGGCGCAATACCTCACTGCCGCCTATGCCAAATCAAACCGTCGGGCTAAATTGATCGGTTAACCAGGGTCATGCGCAAAGTATGGCTTTCGCCAGGCTCAAGCGATACTGCGGCGTCCATAACATCCGCGGACTCAACGCAGAACATGTTTTTCCAGGCGTCATTCTCAAACTGACTCAGGCGTGCTCCTTTATCAATCCACGGGTTCCAGACAATCGCAGTGCGGTTATTTCCGCTTAAAATCATGGTTGAGCCGGGAGATTTCAGGGTGAGATCGCGGCTCACCGCGTAAATCCGGTCGGTTTCTTCGACGAATGCAACAGGTCCGTTCTGCGTTTTGGTTACCCAGCCATCGAGGGCATCGATATATGACTCATCTTCAAGTCCGGCGATGCTGGTCTGGTTAATATCGGTCGTAGGGAAATAGGTATGCAAGGCCTGAGAGACTGTGACCTTTTTCTGCCTGGCAGTTGTTGTGAGAGCCAGTGTCAGCGCGGAAGCCGACATGGTTATCTCAAGTTTAAGTGAGGCCTCGCCGTTCCAGGCTGGGTGTGCGGGATTCTCAAGAGACAGGCTGAGTACAATGTCTGAGTCAGATTCAGCGACAGAGGTCAAGCTCCAGTCCTGAGAGCGGGCGAAGCCGTGTGCTGGTGCATTGTCACCGGTGATATGTGCTGCCACAGATGACGGATTCTTAGCAGCATCACCGAACCAGGGCCAGCAGATGGGGATTCCACCACGCAGAGAGGTGCCGGTTTTATATTCTGCAGCCTCGCTTAGCCAGAGCCACTCTTCGCTCTGGACGGCAAAGCGCAGCAGCTGTGCGCCTTGTATCGCCAGATCTGCACTGAAGTCGGTATGGCGAACCAGGATCACTGGCAGAGCATCGCGCATTTCTACCGACAGGTATTGAGTATCGCTCAGTTGCTCGCGCAGTGCGTTATACTTCTGCAGAGTCATAAGGCAGTTCCGAATCTGGGAATTTACGTCGATGATGACACAGTGCTGGTGGGATAAATAGTTGAATAAACAATTACTTAAAGACGCGTTACTGAGATCACTCGACGAAGAGATCAATGCCGCATTAGCGGCCGCAGGTGAGGCACATGCAACGGCCTCGCATGGCGAAAATAAGCCCGAGAACCAGTACGATACTCTGGCGCTGGAGGCGGCTTATCTCGCCCATGGGCAGTCTGAGAGAATTCTCCAACTGCAACAGGCCAGAATAAACCTGAGCCGCTGGGTCGCTCCGGATTTCAGTGAGTATGACTCGGTGCGGATGGGCGCCTGTGTGGCACTGCTTTCTGAAAACGACGAGGAAAGAAACATATTTATTGCTCCTGTTGGTGGCCGGGAACTGGAATTTGAAGGTCAGAAGATACTGGTGGTTAATCAGGAAGCACCAATAACCCGGCGCCTGAGTGGCTTGCAGATCGGCGATGAAGTGGAGCTGACTCTGGGGGGGCGCAGCAGCCTCTGGGAACTGCTCGCTATTCATTAATTTCCCTTTCTTTTGGGGTGGTCGCAGCACGCCACTAAAAATAGTATGTCGCATTATTGGTGGTCAATGCAGGTCAATTGTCGTGTCTCACCTATTGAGTGGCTGAGCCAGAGCAGAGTGTCATAGACCTGTTATTCGCCGCTGTCATATATCTGCTCTTTGACTTATAGAAGAGCAGCTAAGGACAGTCCAATGCGAGCGATCTCACCGTATAACACCAAACTCGACAAACATAATGCTTACTGGATGGCGCGTATTGCTGAGGCAGTATACGAGTGCACTTCTGATTGTGATCAACTGCCTAATGAAGCCACGATTCTGGCTGGGCTTAAGCAAGATGATGACGGCTTTCGCTCTGTTATGGGAGTTGATAAGAACTCGGCGCAAGCTGCTCTCGTCGAACACGACGATTATCTGTGTATGGCGTTTCGCGGCACAAACGAATTAGCTGATTGGCTTGATAACCTTAATGCGTTTTCTACACCGCAGCTCTTTGGCGAATTTCATCGTGGTTTCTGGTTGTGTTGCGAAGATGTCTGGGCGCCTATGTTTGCGCGTTGTCTTGAGCTACAGAGTGAGAAAAAGCGCCCTGTTTTTCTGACTGGGCATAGCCTCGGGGGAGCCATGGCGACGATTGCTGCCGCGCACTTTGTGCAGATGGACAAACCCTTCACCAGTGTTTATACCTTTGGCCAGCCGCGGGCGATGACACGAGAGACTGCTCAGATATTTAATATGGAGTGCAAGTCGCGTTTTTTCAGATTCCACAACAACAACGATATCGTGACACGCGTGCCTGCCCGGGTGATGGGCTACAGCCATATTGGCAGTTATCTTTATATTTCTGAAGAAAAAGAAATTTATCGCGAATCAGGTTTCTGGTTTCGTTTTCTTGATTATGTCGATGGCGCTCTCAGCGATCTGCGTGAAGCTGGCATTGACGGAATCAAAGATCATGATATGGGCGAATATCTCCAGGCCATTGAAGCCTGGGATATTCGCGACTAAGAGTGCAGTCAGCAGAAGCCACTAACTACACGTACCAGCTCACTCTGGCATATCTTTGCTGGAGTGACGCTCGGGGATCTGCTCTGATGCCTCACCCCAGGTTCGGTTAATTTTGCGGCCACGTTCGACCGCTGGGCGTTGAGCAATTAGTTTCGTCCAGCGTTGCAGGTGCTCGTAGGACGTGACGTCGAGAAACTTTCCAGCCTCGTACAGGTTGCCCTGAGCGAGCTCGCCATACCAGGGCCAGATAGCGATATCGGCAATCGAGTATTCATCGCCTGCCATATAAGTATTGTTGGCGAGGTGTTTGTCCAGCACATCCAGCTGGCGCTTAACTTCCATCGTGAATCGTTCAATCGGGTATTCGTATTTTTCCGGGGCGTAAGCGTAGAAATGCCCAAAACCACCGCCAAGCATCGGCGCCGCGCCCATTTGCCAGAAAAGCCAGTTAAAGCATTCGGTCCGGGCAGCATGAGCTTCCGGAATAAAGCGTCCGAATTTTTCTGCCAGGTAGCGCAGAATTGAGCCCGATTCGAAAACCCGTACCGGGGTCTCACCTGACTCGTCTATTAATGCTGGAATTTTCGAATTAGGGTTTACTTCAACAAACCCGGAGCCGAACTGATCACCTTCGAGAATGTTCGTCAGCCAGGCATCGTATTCGGCGCCTTTTTCGCCGGCGGCAAGCAGCTCTTCCAGCAGAATAGTCACTTTCACTCCATTAGGTGTAGCCAGTGAATAAAGCTGTAGAGGGTGTTCGCCTTTGCTCAAAACCTTATCGTGAGTTGCACCAGAAACAGGGCGATTAATATTTGCGAACTGACCGCCGTTGCCTGGTTTCCAGGTCCAGACCTCGGGGGGCGTGTAGGTAGTGTCACTCATTGACCGGCTCCTGTTAGTAAATAATTTATTTCATACTAACGGGAAGACAGTGTGCTTAAAGGTGAGTTTCTGAGACAGTCTGTCTAATTAGGCGTTTAACCGGTTGTTTCCTGAGTATCAGTAACGGAACTGAATCCAGCTTTCAACAACGGCTTTTAAGTCTTCCAGGCCGCATCCTGACGTCAGCTCCATTGTGCTGAGCCCTGCGTCTTCATCCAGGTCGTCGTCACTGTCCGCGGTAAGGCGGGTGACATTGACTTCACCCTCGCTGAACATAACCTCAAATTTTGGCGTGGCCAGAAGCTTTTCGTTAAAGGTGCCACTTTCGAGATCATTAATCAGATCGAGCAGGGCAAACGTCATGTCCCGTTTGGGAATGATGTCGGTGTTCAGCCACAGGGCAGTGACTTCCTGCCCCATGTCGAGACGAACAACCAGTTCGCCTGATTCGTCGTAACAGAACTCGTGATCCATCAGGCGTCGTCTTCTGCTAATGGCCAGCCGCCAAGGTCTTTGTAGCGGTTAACGATGTAGCAGAACAGTTCAGCGGTTTTGAAGGTATCGTACGCCGCGCTGTGAGCTTCGTTGTTGTCGAACTCAATACCGGCGACCTTGCAGGATTTAGCCAGTACCGTCTGCCCCAACGCGATCGCTGCAATAGACGCAGTATCGAACGACGAGAATGGGTGAAACGGATCACGCTTGATGTCGTTGCGATCTATCGCTGCACGCAGAAAGCCGTGATCAAAGTGCGCGTTATGTCCCACCAGTACCGCTCGGTTACAGCCATAGTGCTTTATTTCACGACGTACGGTCTGCAGCATGGGCGTGAGTGCATCAATTTCAAATTCAGCATCCCGTTCTGGATCGAATGGATCAATACCGGTGAAATCGAGCGCTTCCTGTTCGAGGTTTGCGCCATCGAATGGGTGAATATTTGCACTCAGCGTTTCGTTCGGGTGCAGATAGCCATCGTCATCCATTTTCAGGGTAACCATAGCGATTTCGAGAAGGGCGTCGCTGTCGGCATTAAAACCACCGGTTTCCACATCGACTACCACGGGTAAAAACCCGCGGAAGCGTTGTGCCATCAACGACTTTTCCTGTTTCTCTTCAATTGTCATGTCGGTCCTTAGTTGTCCGGTGTCAGTAGTCGATTTTCCAGCGCAGGGTTTCGCCTGCACGAAGTGGAACGATGACATCGTCACCGAAAGGCAACTCATGTGGAGCCTGCCAGTCCTTTTTAATCAATGTAATTTCATCGGAGTTGCGTGGCAATCCATAAAAGTCGGGACCATAGTGGCTGGCGAAACCTTCAAGTTTATCCAGAGCGCCAAGGTCGTCGAAGATTTCTGCGTAGAGTTCGATCGCAGCATAGGCGGTGTAGCAACCCGCGCAGCCACAGGCACTTTCTTTTGCGCCCTTAGCGTGAGGCGCACTGTCCGTGCCCAGGAAAAATTTGCTGCTGCCACTGACGACGGCATCCTGCAATGCCTGCTGGTGGATGTTGCGTTTCAGAATAGGCAGGCAGTAGTAGTGCGGTTTGATGCCACCGACCAACATGTGATTGCGGTTATACGCCAGATGCTGAACGGTGATGGTCGCAGCAACATTGTCGCCCTGACTTTTCACAAATTCAGCAGCATCCTTTGTTGTGATGTGCTCAACGACCATATTCAGGTCAGGATTGCGACTGACGAGAGGCGACAGAATTTCATCCAGGAAGCGCTTCTCCCGATCGAAAATATCGACGTCACTGTGTGTCACTTCACCATGCACCAGTAACTTGATGTCATGCTCGGTCAGGGCATCAGCCAGCTCGTCGAGCTTGCCCAGATCAGTAACACCGGAAGCTGAGTTCGTCGTCGCACCTGCTGGGTACAGCTTAACCGCCACGATATGGCCAGCTTCTGCAGCTTCTTTAATCATCTCCGGCGTAGTGTTGTCGGTAAGGTACAACACCATCAGAGGATCAAAATTCAGCCCCTGTGGCACCTTCGACATGATGCGCTGACGGTACTCATGTGCTTGCTCAGCATTCATCACTGGTGGCTGCAGGTTTGGCATGATGATCGCCCGTTTCATGACCCGTGCGGTCGCCGGAACGGTGTACTGCAGGACAGGGCCATCGCGAAGGTGCAGGTGCCAGTCATCAGGGCGGGTAATTGTAAGACGATCAGTCATGGTCTCGACCTTGTTCTAAACTTAGGTGGGAAGATAAGAATGGCCGTTATTGTACCGGATTCCGACCGGCATTCTTAGAGCTGACATTCAACTTTTGGAGAATCGGGCCGATAACTTAACTATGAGTATGACTGACAAGCAGGTTCAACAACGGTGAGACGCCTAACGAAGATGTTGCTGGCATGCGGAGCCCTGATGCTTCCGGTGTTCGCTTTGGGGCAGACGATGAAGTTCTCGGGCGGGCCGGAGGATACGCTCTGGATGCTAAGCGGCAATGTTTTTGAGTGTCGCTTTGAACAACCGATACCCGGCTACGGTACGGCTGTTTTCCGGCAACGAGCGGGTGAGGATGTAACCTTTATGCTGGAAACCCGCCGTAACCTGATGTCGACAACCCCCGCACGGGTGAGTATTGCACCACCGCCGTGGCAGCCTTCGACGCGCTCAGAGCGACTGGGGCTGGTGCCGATGCAGAAAGCATCGCCGGTTCTGGCATTGGATTTTGGCCGCTCTAATCAATTTATGCATGCCTTGCGTGAGGGGCGGATGCCCACAGTCAGCCATGAGACTTACTACGACAGTGGTCGCTTTATTCAGGTGCAGGTATCAGCGGTCGAGTTTGAGAAGGCCTTTCAGGACTACATTCTGTGTTCGTCGCAGCTATTGGATGTGAATTTCGATCAGGTGGAGCGATCGAAGGTTCTGTTCAAAAGCGGACAGGAGGCTCTGGCTCAGGACGATCTGGACAACCTCGACCGCATTATTTACTACATCAAGAATGATCCACGGATCAGTGCTGTGTATCTGGATGGTCATACCGATAACGTCGGGCGTCGCTATGATAACCGTCAAATTTCCAAGCGACGTGTCGAAGCTGTAGAGCGCTATTTTCTGGTGAAAGGTATCGCGCCTGAGATTATTACCACGCGTTTTCATGGCAGCCGCTATCCCGTCGCTAACAATGCGACTGCTAAGGGTAGGGCAGAGAACCGCCGCGTCACCATTCGTCTCGAAATGGATAAAGATATGCCGTTGCCGGATGACCTTGTGTTCAAGTTGCCGGAGGACGCCTCGGTACTGCCTTCGATCAATCGCTCGGTCAGTGGGCGTTAGCTTGAACCGGCTTCAGTTCAAATCTGAATAGAACCCGGGCCAACGTCCCCTGAGAGTCGATAACAATGACTTCCTGCTCTCCGGGCTCTGTGAGCTTGATTCTGAATAACCCGGAATCGTCGGCATCGGAGTGGTACACGCCATTGAGATACAGAGCTTTGTTCCCCATCCCTCCCAGGGTATTCAGTAGCAGTTCCTGAGTCTTTTTAAAACTGGCGGGCATCAGTGTCTGGCCGTCTTCTATACCAATAATACGAAGCGGCGCAGTAGCTAATGAGGGTGGTTGGCAACTGGAGCGACCTACTGGAAGTTGTTCTGAGCGTCTGAGGTGCGGCGCTATCCAGGGTTCCAGGTTACCGGGCCAGACAGCGAGTGTTCTGGTTTCATATCCGGTTTCGCCATTGAGGTCAGTGCAATCCATACCTAGCATCTGCCCATGACTGTCCAGCCTGATTGTGAGAATACCCGGAGCGGTGCCGTCAGCATCCATATCGCGTAATGTCGGAGGTATCTGATCACGGATCAGAGTCGCGGTATGCGCCCGATGACAGTGGCCCGCCGGCGTTTCGCTGGCCAATTTTCCCGTTGGCCAGCATATGGTTTTGGTTGTCACATCCGCGGGTTGTGGAGGCCAGTCAGGGGAAGGGGCCAGGCGTTGCTGCAGGCGGAATAATAGTGGAAGAGCTGTGACGGCGCCGTATTGACCGGGGCTGGGCGTGCCGTCCGGGCGGCCAAACCAGACGACCATAGTGTATTGGGGCGTGACGCCCACCGCCCATGCATCACGGTAGCCGTAGCTGGTTCCAGTTTTCCAGGCCATCTGGGGGTGGCTACTCATCACTGCAGAACTGCGAATGCGTCCCGGGCGAGGCTGGCGCAGCATGTTAAGAGTTACCCAGGAAGCTTCAGGGCTCAGTAGCCAGCGTTTATCCTGATGCGTCGCTTCGGGCTCGGGGGCCTGAGGGTTAATCAGCTTCAGGGGCTGTACCTCTCCGCCGTTTGCCAGACCTGAATACAGGGTCGCTAATTTCCAGGCGCTGAAACCACCACCTCCCAAAGCCAGTGCAAGACTGGGTTTTCCATCACCGGGAACAACATAGGGCGTTCCGGCATTTTCCAGTGATGCTGAGAAAGATGCCGGGCCCAACGCTTCAAGAACCTGTACTGCAGGTAAGTTGAGTGACTGCCGTAGCGCCGTGGTGGCGTCGACGGGCCCGCTGAACGAATGAGCGAAATTCTCTGGTTGATAGCTGCGTAGATGTCGCGGAACGTCCCGCAACAGGCTGGCACTGTGGATCAAACCCTGTTCCATGGCCAATCCATAAATAAAGGGTTTGAGCGTTGAACCGGGAGATCGTGTTGCCTGAATCATATCGACGTGGGCGAAGCGGCTGTTGTCGGTAAAGTCGGCGGAGCCGAGGTAGGCTTTCACGCTGCGTTCATGATTATCGACCAACAGAATTGCCGCGGATTGATGCTCAGGAAAACGCTGAATTTCTTCCGCCAGCAGTGCCTGTAATTCGTGTTGCAGTTCACCGTCCAGCGTTGTCTTGATGACTGCATCATCGGGGTAATCGTCCACCAGTTGGCGACTTAACAGAGGCGCGAGCTGAGGTGTTGATAAAGGCAGGGCAATGATATTTTCAAGTTGAGCATAATGAAGTTGCTCCTGTGTGATCTGTCCTTGCAAAAAAAGACGCTGGAGAACTTTATCGCGGGCTGCTTTGGCTCGTTGCGGGTGACGATCGGGCCTCAGACGGGAAGGCGCCTGGGGCAGCACCGCTAGCAAGGCGCTCTCAGCCAGACTCAGCTGGTCGGCGGATTTACCAAGGTACATCTGGCTTGCCGCCGCGACCCCTTCAATCACACCGCCCATGGGGGCGTAATTCAGATAAAGTGTGAGAATTTCTTCTTTGCTGTAATGCCACTCCAGCTGTAAAGCTCTGAGCATTTGCTTAAATTTTCCACCGATGCTGCGATCGTGTGGAGACAGTCTTCGTGCGACCTGCATTGTAATCGTTGAACCACCGGAGACGATGCAGTCACACTGAGCATTCTGGATGGCTGCTCTTACCAGAGAGATCGGGTTAATACCCGGGTGATAATAAAACCAGCGATCTTCGTAACTGAGTAAGGTATTCAGATAATCGGGTGATACCTTATCCGGGGAGGTCGGGTAGCGCCACACTCCATTTTTATCGGGAAAGGCTCGTAAGATCTGATTATTTCTGTCGGTCACGACCTGAGTAAAGCCCTCGCCTGACGTTGCCGGGTCGGGTATTGGGAACAGCAGATCAAGAAGTAACGGAACGCCAATAAAAACAGCAAGAAAGAGGGAGACCCTCTTTCTTGCAGATAAATACAAGGCGTTTTTCGCTCTTCTTAACATCCTAGCGCGGCTGAACGACCAGCTCCTCAATGGTGCTGCCAACGGCGCGAACCTCCGGGTCGTACATGTCTTCAAGGAGCGGATTCGGGACTTTGTAAGTGCCCGGTGTCACTGCCCGTGCGATGTAATACATGCGCGCAGGACGCGTACCATAGTAGCGGCTACCACCGGTGCGAAGTGCCGCGACATAGCGGTCATCACGGAACTCTTCGTGAACCACGCCTGCACTCTGTAGGTGCTGACCAATCTTCTCACCATCGATAATAATGTCGGACAGTTTTGTACTGTCGGGCAGGTTCTGGTTTTCGATCTCCAGACCCGCGGGAAGAAGGTCGACCATCAGCAGGTCAGGGCGATACTTTTTCGAGTAAACCAGCAGCTCAACAATAACCATGTCTCCGGTATTCATGGTTAAAGTATTATCCGTACCGATTTTCTCTCCCTCCATGTTCCAGTAATTGCGGGTTACGCTGACATCGCCGGACGATTGTTTTTCCGGAGGCGTGGCCCCGTATCCTTGATAGGTCAGCGCCGCATAGAGATTTTTATCGCCGATATTGGTGAGGCTGAGGTCGGTAGCATCTTTTCCCCGTAATACTAGCCGTGTAGGCTCAGTGCCGGTCAGTGTCTGCTCTTTCCCGGCGCTCAGCAGCATCAGTTCCCACTTCTCGCCAGTGTGCTTCTGTTGTTCATCTGCCAGCTGCACGATGGCAATCTGCTCTTGCGTGCTCAGGTAGCGGCGGCTGCGTATCGCTTCTGCTACTTCGGACGTTAATTTAACAGGGCGGGCCTTATCCAGGTCGTATTTCCAGATCAGTCGGGCCTGTTGAGCTTTGTCGCGCAGTTCTGAGCCGTAATCACCGATGTATGGACGTATCGGCTGTTGTCTTTGAGATTGGTGGTAAAGCTCAGTTGCAAGGCGATTGTCTCCCTGTAGTTTTGCAGCGATTGCCAGATGCAACAGTGCCAGACCACCTGCATTCTCAGGCACGTAGGCCGCGGTCGTCCGGATATCCGCCAGTGACGCTATGTTGTGCTGCGCGAGAATAAAGTGTGCGAAGGCCTGATAGGTAAAGCGGTAAAGGTCGACGTCTTCGGCCCAGAGTTCGCGCAGCTGTGCCTTGTTACGCGAATATTCCCGAAGTCGAATCAATACTTTGCCCAAAACATCGTTATCAACCTGATAGCCCGCAGCCTGCACATCCGTCATAAACTGAGCAACGTAAGCCGCCAGCCAGTGCTGTTCGTCTGCATCTTCACGACGCCACAGACCAAATCCTCCATTTGGTTTCTGCCGTGTAGCGATGCGGGCAAGGCCACTGGCTATGGCATTGGCTCGGGTTAATTCACCGTCTATCGAGTCTTTCAGGCGCATGATCTGTTCGTCGCTTGCATAGAGCCATGGATAGGTTGAGCTGGTGGTTTGTTCGACGCAACCGTATGGGTAACGCAGCAGACGAGCCATGCGCTCTTCAGCATTCAGGTTTTCGGAGCTGCTTGCAGACACCGCGGCAACAATCGAATCACTCAGCCAGCCCGAGGATACGTCAGAGTTCATTGTCAGTAATGCGCCCGTTTCGAGTACATCGTATTCGCGGAAGGTCTGGGCCGGATACGGATATCGACTCTGAAGTCCCCACTCACGATCAATCACTATTTTGCCCTGATGCCAGACCTCTGTACGGAAGACAATGCGCCCGGCACCTGTTGCGGTGAAGGGGAAGAGCAGTGTAGAGCGCTGTTGTTCCTGCAACGAAAGTGTTTGCGTCAGTGCGTCGGCCTGCACCGGCCCCGAGGCTGACAGAGTGACCTCGAAATCGCTGCCTGCACCTGTCATATTCGTGATATCCAGTGCAACGCTGGATGTATCCCCAGCGCCGATAAATCTGGGCAGAGATAACTGTGTTACAACTGGCGCGGCCACCGTCACTTCTTTATCCGAGCTGCCGACTCTGCTCTCATCAAAGGCCAATGCCATCAGGCGAATCTGACCATTGAAGTCGGGCATGGAGACAGGGATAACGGCCTGTCCGTTTTCTACGTTTACCATGCCACTGAACAGGGAGATGATCTGAATCTCTGAACGTGCGAGATCACCACCGCGAGCCAGGTCTGCATCACCACCGTAGCGGATTTCTCCAGTGCGGTTATTGTTCAGGTCGATGAGCTTTCCGTACATGTCCTTTGCATCAACCGAGAAGCGGCGTGGGCCGAAGAAAAACTCGAAAGGCTCGGGTGTTTTAAAGCGGCTGATTGACAGAATGCCGCTATCGACGGCTGCCAGAGTCACCCAGGCGCGGCTCACTGGTTTCTCCGATGATATGTCGAGTGTGACCTGCTCTGTTTTCGCGGGCAGCCATTTCTCTGGTGTCTGAATTTCAATGTTCAGTCGTTCAGATTCTCTGTTGAGCGGCAGGTGAATCAATCCAACCGAGCGTGTAGGGGTGATTCTTTGTTGAGCGTCAGAGGGCTGTAAGTGGATGACTGACACATAGATGTCATGGCGCTGCCAGTCTTTGCTGACTGGAATATCCACCCAGCCGCCTTCTGCAGGAATATCGGCTTCCGTACGGAAGAGTAACTGGTCAGCTTCAATCAGCACCAGCGAGCGGCCGGCTGCGGGTGGTGTGATTTTCAGACGTGCGTTGTCACCGGCATTGTAACTTTCTTTATCGAAAGCGAGGCTGACCTGGTCCGGGCGTGCTGCCTGCTCCTGTGACTGCCAGTACCAGCGATGGCCAGCGTTAAAGTAAACGCGTGTACTCAGATTTGTATTGGTGTCGCGAATTTCGAGAAGGTATTCGCCCCACTGTACAGGTACCTGAACCGTCACCGGACCTTCACTATTGGTGGTTACTGGCAGACTCAGTTCGCGCACATTACGACGCTGCTCTTCGTAATGCCAGCCGCGGTTGTCGTCTCGCTTCCAGCGGGTTTCCAAAGTGATATTTGTCAGCGTCATCTCCAGTGATGTGCTGTCAACCAGTTCACCTTTACTGTTGGTGCTGATCAGTTCAAAGCTGGCGGGGGCGTTGGTGTTCGCTCTGTCTTTAAAAAGCGGGCGAATGCCGACAAGTTGCCCCTCTGGCACGATGCTTACGGTATGAGAGCGGACAACCGGGCGGCCTCCGCTTTCAAAAAGGCTGCCGGTGATTTTGAGGGCCAGTGGCACACGGGCCTCTTTCCAGGTGATTGCAGGGTGCAGTGTCAGCTCGCCCTTATCGCTTAATCTGGTTTCCCGCGCTGGCAGAGACTGAATCCAGTCGTCCTGCTTCGGATCTCCAAAATGGAATTCGGGCCATTGCTGAAATGGATGCGCCGTCGGACGTAAACTGAAATCGGCTTCAAAGTTGTTGCCGGCTGCCGGAGCGCCATACAGGTAGCTGCCGAGCACATCAATTTTTATCGGATCTTGTGTACTGAATACCGCGGATTTCTGATCGGGATTCCACTCCAGTTTCATGCGTTCTGGCATAAAATCTTCGACCTGAAAGTTATACCGGTGGGTGCTGCCATTCGGTTCTGTGACGTTAAAGCTCCACTGGCCCGTCGGGGCGTCGTCGGCCAGTGTCGTAGAAAATTCATAGACACCGGGAACCGTGCTGCGCCAGGTCACTTTATCGCTGCGGGTTCCATCAGGTCGGCGTAGGTAATAGGTCAGAAGACTGTCTGGTTGGGCTTTGCCATCGGCATCACGATAAAGCCCGTTGATGTATACGGTATCACCGCCGCGGTACAGGTCTCGTGGGCCGTACATGAATAGCTCGGTGTCGCGGTAGGGGCGGGTGCCGGAATCGAAGTCCGACATGTCCAGTGAGGCACTGTTGAGGTGCATCAGAGTCACCGCATCTTCGTCACGTGCGATCAGAATGGTGTTGTAAAAATCCTTCCGCGGATACTGAACGTATCCTTTGCTACCGCTCGAAAGTGTTGTCACCTTGGGCTCCTGGCTGCGATAGCCAGCCATCACGGTGAGTTCAACGTTGGATTTGCTGGCCCCTGAGTTGAGGTCCCTTGTGAAAATTCCGATATTCTTTCTGTACTCGCGGATATGCAGACCGATGTCGCTGACGGTAAACCAGGTGGTCGACAGCTTGGACTTGAATTGACCCGGTATCGTCATGACCGCGAGGTAGACTGCTTGTTGTTTCAGGGCATCAATCGATGCCAGCGGCAGATTCACTTTGCGCAGACGGTTTCTGTCACTCGTCAGAGCGATACGGCCATCGTAAACAAAGTCAGAGAACTCGTTCATATCCTCAAGTCGATAGATGTGCTCAAGGGCGTCAGATGATTTCCAGAGCAGCATCTGTCGCAGGGCTTCATTGTCATTGCGAACCCGGAAGAAACTGACGTTAACTTCGCTGGCGTTCATAACGTTGACAGGAAGACCAACGCTCAGGTCGGTGGTCAGGTAGTGGCCGTCGCTGGCAAACGTGGCTGACGGTGGCGCTGGGGGTAAGGTCACGCTGGCGCTATCTCCCTCCTTCAGGACAGTGCCGTTACGTGCTTTTAGGCCTTTGCTAACCATCACCTTGTAGGTGCGCTCGGGCTCTGGATCCGCGAGGTAAAGGGTCAGGCCGTCATCAGAGAGAATCCAGGCGGGCGTTTCTCCGCTGATGTGTACGTAATTCTGAAAAGGCTGATTGCTGCTCAGCGGCGCTGAAAAGCGAATGCCTACCGTCATTCCACCGTCGTAACTGGTTTCGTTTACTGAGGCGATTGTCAGTGGGATATCAGCGTACATCGCATCGTTGATCGGGGGAGGCGTGCTGGCGCTCTGTGTTTCTTTAACAACAGATGTTTGTGACGGCGCGCTTTCGGTTTTAGTACTTTCTGAACCAGAGCTTGCGCCTTCCTCTGGTTGGCAGCCGGCCTGGAAGGTACTGAATACAGCAAGAGAAAGCAGAAAGGCGGTTGAGCGCGCAAGTGAAGCCTTGCGGTGCGAGCAACGGTGTTTGGCGAACGGCCTGGTAAATATCTTAAGCATCCCTGATCCCTTGTTATTGATCGAGCAGCCGGAAGGAGACTGCTATGACATCGCGATTCTCCGATTGTACTCATAATTCTTTTCAATCGTGAGATTTCTGGAGGCGTTACTTCGGCGGCCTGCTGGCGTTATTGCTCACAATCAGTACAATATGCCCCCTTGAATTTTTGCCCCGGCGCTGTCACCACCCTGTACCAAAGTACGGGCAGACAGGTAGAAGCGTCGTTTATCTCTGGAGAAGCGCATGTCAGACATCAAGAAAGTCGTACTGGCGTATTCCGGTGGTCTCGATACCTCCGTAATCGCTAAGTGGCTGCAAACGGAATACAACTGTGAAGTCGTTACTTTTACCGCTGACCTGGGTCAGGGTGAAGAAGTAGAACCAGCTCGTGCGAAAGCCGAAGCTCTGGGCATCAAAGAAATCTACATCGACGACCTGCGTGAAGAGTTTGCCCGCGACTTCGTTTTCCCGATGTTCCGCGCTAACACCATCTATGAAGGTGAATACCTGCTGGGTACTTCTATTGCACGTCCTCTGATTTCTAAGCGTCTGATCGAGATCGCGAACGAAACAGGTGCTGACGCGATTGCTCACGGTGCGACCGGTAAAGGTAATGACCAGGTACGTTTCGAGCTGGGTGCCTACGCACTGAAGCCAGGCGTTAAAGTGATCGCGCCATGGCGTGAGTGGGATCTGAACTCCCGTGAAAAGCTGATGGCTTACTGTGATGAGCACAACATCCACGTAGAGAAGAAGAAAGGTAAGAAGTCTCCATACTCTATGGATGCCAACCTGCTACACATTTCTTACGAAGGTGATCTGATCGAAGATCCATGGGCAGAGCCAGAAGAAGACATGTGGCTGTGGTCTGTCTCGCCTGAGAATGCGCCAGACGAAGCAACATACCTGAACATCACTTTCAAGAACGGTGACCCGGTGGCTATCGATGGTGTCGACAAGTCTCCTGCGACCATCATGGAAGAGCTGAACAAGCTGGCAGGCGCTAACGGTATTGGCCGTGTCGACATCGTTGAAAACCGCTATGTCGGTATGAAAGCTCGTGGTTGTTACGAGACTCCGGCAGGTACTGTTTTGCTGAAAGCACACCGTGCGATCGAATCTATCACTCTGGACCGTGAAGCGGCTCACCTGAAAGATTCTCTGATGCCTAAGTACGCTGAGTTAATCTACAACGGTTACTGGTGGTCGCCAGAGCGTAAGATGCTGCAGGCTGCCATCGATGAGACTCAGTCCGTTGTAAATGGTGAAGTTCGCCTGAAGCTGTATAAAGGCAATGTGATTGTGGTTGGCCGTAAGTCTGAAGACTCACTGTTTGACGAAGCGATCGCTACCTTCGAAGACGATGCAGGTGCGTACGATCAGAAAGACGCGGAAGGCTTTATTAAGCTGAACGCTTTGCGCCTGCGCACGGCTGCTAAGAAAGGTCGCGACCTGCTGTAAGCTTTTTGCAGTAAGAAACGTCCGGAAAAGAGAGGCGCTCATTGAGCGCCTTTTTTGTGTCTGTCAATCAGTGATCCGCGACCATATTCATAAACCATGAAATCACCAGTTCAACCCGGTACGGACGTTGATCTGACTTTAACGATGAAATATAGATATCGTTGAGCAGAGGTTCGCTGTTTGCCTGCTCAAAAACGACCAGTCTCCCATCGTCGATGTGCTGCTGGACCCCATCGGGTATCTTCAGATCCGGCTGTGGGTGGCTGTATGGCAAGACATACAGGGAATTCGCTGGGAGTGGTTGATGCCGTCATGGGTAGATTCCTTTCTATTCGTTGACGGAAACTTACTGGTACAAACCAGATCTCAGGCATATATTGGAATCAGTCTTTTGAGTATTTAGGAGGTTGTATGCACTTTTCGCTAGTACCAGCGTTGCTGCTACTTCTGAATATCTCTCTTCCCGTTTCCGCTCTACCTTCCATAGATGGTGCTAAGAACTCCGGCATAGCGGATGCCGGCTCTGCTGCCCTGGTTGTAGAAAACCTCGCTGAAGCGCTGCTGAGCGCATGTGATAACGGCGCAGATGACGACGAAAAGTCCTCACTTTCAAGCCGCAAGCTATCGGGTGTTATCCTGCCTTCACAGGACGTTCCTTATGGTGTCTCTGCGGCGGTTCATTCTCTTGGCCAGTATTCCTTCATACGGGCTCCTCCTTCGCTCTGATTCTTCAGACTATTCAATCAAATATTCAAGAATCAGTACGGCACGATAAGTTGCGGTGCCAGGAGATCGTATTATGAAAAAATTGACCCTATATCCTGTCCAGAAAATTGATGAGTTGGTTCAGCCTGCAGATTTTAAAGAGAAAACTCTGCTTAGCCCGGCGATGGATTTCTTTACTGATTTCCGGGAGATTGAGCCTATGGTTATTGAGGGACATGTTTCTGCACCTGAAGCTCGTAGCCTGATGATCCGGACACACGTCAGGTTGAAGATTGTGGTTGATGCCACCGGGCATTTTGTGGGTGTGGTCTCAGCAGTCGATCTGTCGGAGCAAAATATTATTGCTGAAGCTGCGGCTTCAGGCGTTCCCCGTGATGAAGTGCAGGTCAGTGATCTGATGACCAGAAAACAGGATCTGCTGGCGCTGAATATTCATGAGGTCAGTTCATCAACGATCGGTGACGTGATTGACTTTCTGCAGGACAATTATCAGCAACACTGCCTGGTGATTGATGAGGATACACATCAGATTCGGGGTGTTTTTTCGGCCAGCGATATTTCTCGTAAGCTGAGGTTGCCGGTGAATATTCAGGAACAGTCGAGCTTCAGTAAGGTCTTCTCTGCCGTATCCTGACCGGATTCTATCCGGGCAAAGCAAACTGCCGTGTGCTCTAGCGCCGGCAGTTTCTTCGTTGGTAGGTATTTATTCTGATGTAGCGAAGGGCAGGCGAGCCGTCTTTTTAGGTTGGGTCGGAAAGCCCAGGTATTCTCTCAGAACATCGTCGAATTTATTCCAGTAATAGGCTTCGTCGCCAACCGGAACCAACCAGGCCGCGACGGCTCGGCGGTATGAGCGGCTATTGACGATATCTGGCAGGGCTTTATTTATGGCCTGAATGGCTTTTTTACCCTGTTCAGAATTCGTGCAACCTACCGCGCCCAGAATAAAATTGCCGCGGGTTTCACTGATAGGTAAGAAGCGGAGCTGCCCTGCTTGTTCAGCCGAGTCTACATGGTGATTAAGAACAAACTCGTAATCGATGATGAAATCAAAGCGGCCCTCATTCAGCATAGTGAGAATTCCACGGGTTTCTGTAGATCCCGCGCGAGCATTAATTTCAATATTGTGTCGGTAGCGCCGCAGCATCCTGTCGAGCTTTTCTCCGTAAGTACGGCCGCTGATGTGCCCCATACTGGTCTTCTGCTCGCTGATTATCGATTCCAGCGATACGCTGCCATCTTCATGAACGGTTAAGCTCTCAGCGAATGCGTTGGTGGTGATGATACCGTGGGGGAGGTACATGGCATTGGGCACTGAGAGCAGGTAGTCATCGCTCAGTGGTGCCTCATGGATCATGGTCGCGAAGCATAGTGGATCGTAAGGCTTCCAGCTCGATGACAACCGACTCAGCGGCACATGAAGAGTGTCATGTCGGTAATGATCCAAAGCACCTTCAATCTGAGTTTGCAATTGATCACCAAAGCCTTGCTGGCCATCTGATCTGATGATGTAGAAAGGGGGCGCGTCGTTTTTTACCCAATTCAGATTCTCGGGGGCTGATTCTTCAGCATGAACGACAAAACAAAACATCCATATCAGCACGGTAACCGTGCATTTGACTAGGTGTTGCGACAACTTCCGTCTCATAGACCCCACTCACCAGACTTCTGCATCCTTTCAACTGAGGGTATGCCGGTTCACAAACCAGGTCAATCCTCACTGATGCACGGCACATTTGCACATTGGCAGTCATGATTGTGTCCGGTAACCTGAGACGCTTTCCTGATTCAAAACCAGAAGTTGCTAGTAATAGAAGTCGCTAAAAATAATACCGCTAACAATAATATAGGGGATGACTGTGTCTAAAGAGTGGGCTTTCTGCGGCATCGCAGAACTTCAGGCAGCGCTGGCTGCTGGAGAGGTTACCAGCCGAGGGTTGGTAGAATACTTCCGTGATCGCATTGAAAAGCTGAACCCAGCACTGAACGCCGTCGTGGCAACGAACTTTGATGATGCATTATCTCGTGCCGATGCTGCCGATGAAGCGAGAGCAAAAGGCGAGTCATGGGGCCCTTTGCATGGTATCCCAATGACGATCAAAGATACCTTCGAAGTTGTCGGTATGCCTTGTACTGCGGGTTCCCGCTCTCTAGCCAAACATATACCAGCGGAAAATGCGTTTACCGTACAGCGCCTTGTCGACGCCGGTGCCATTCCTTTCGGTAAAACCAATGTGCCTTTGTTTGCAGGTGATCTGCAGAGCTTCAACAAGGTCTACGGCACCACAAACAACCCCCATGACACCAGTCGCACACCGGGCGGCTCATCCGGCGGTGCAGCGGCTGCGCTTGCTGCAGGACTTACCCCGATTGAACTGGGGTCTGATCTTGCGGGCTCTATCCGCACACCATCGCATTTCTGTGGAACCTACGGTCACAAGCCAACACATGGCATCATCGCCAGCCGCGGTCATATTCCTGGCCCACCAGGGATGCTTCTTGAACCAGACCTGTCGACCCCAGGGCCGATGACGCGTCATGCTGATGACCTGGATGTCATGCTCGATATTCTGGCAGCACCTGGTCCATTAATGGGTAATTCATGGTCACTGACACTGCCCGAGGCGCCTGAGAAAGACCTGAGTGGCTATAAGGTGCTGTTATGGACTCAGGATTCATTGAGCCCGATTGATGATGAGTTGCAGGCGGCCTACACAGCGTTGGCTGCACACCTGAAGTCTCAAGGTGTAGACGTTACCACAGGAGCGCCAGAAGGGATGTCGCTGGAGACCTTTGTCCCGACCTATATGAACCTGCTCGGTTCGGTGCTCAGTGGAACCCTGAAGCCTGCTCAACGCCGGGTGACGGCGGTGATTGGTAAGCTCGCCGGCAAGTTCGGTGCGAAGCTTAAACTCAGTGCTCATATCGATAAACTGCTGAAAGGGATGACACAGGTTCATGCTGACTGGCTGCAACAGCACGAGACGCGTCTGCGAATTGCGCAGAAAGCCGATAAGTTATTTGATCAGTACGATGTGATACTGACTCCTGTGGTTCATGTGCCTGCGTTCAAGCATCAACCAAAGCCTGCAATGCACAAGCGCAAACTCCACGTAAACGGTATGCCTGGCCCTTACACGGATATCTTTATGTGGATTGCTCCGGCAACATTAATGGGGTTACCCGCAACCAGCGCACCTGTGGGCTCAACAAAGAACGGCCTGCCGGTGAACGTGCAGATCCTTGGCCGCAAATATCATGATAAAACGACGATTAAATTTGCGTCTCTGTTAGAGAAATCATTCCGCGGTTTTGTTAAACCAGAAGGGTACTGACTTCTGTCTCAAGTGAACTCTGTGAGGGTACATGCTCGAACTGATACCTGACGGCCTGACCCTGACAGAGGCCCTGATACTTTTTGCTGCGTCATTCCTTGGCTCCTTTATAACGGCGGCTTTGGGAGTGGGTGGGGGCGCCTTTCTGATTACCGTGATGGCAAGCATCGTGCCGCCCATAGCTCTGGTGCCAGTGCACGGTGTGGTGCAACTGGGATCAAATGCGTCGCGCGCGTTCCTTTCCCGCCAGTACCTTGATCGCCCACGTCTGTTCTGGTTTGTCGCGGGCGCCATTATCGCTGTCGCCGGTGGTGTCTGGCTGGTCGGGCGCCTCGATGCCCAATTGATTCCTCTGTTTATCGCTTTGTTTGTTCTCTGGATTACCTGGCTACCGATGCCAAAAATTGGCCTCGGGCGCACTCGTGTCGGTTTAGCGGTCGGGGGCTTTATTACGACATTGGCGAGTTTTCTGGTCGGTGCCTCGGGCCCACTTGTCTCGGCCTGGCTGAGCAAAGATGCTCACAATAAGTGGCATTACACTGCGCTTTTCTCCACCGCGATGAGCATTCAGCATCTGCTTAAAATCATCGTATTCGGCGCTATCGGCTTCGCGTTCTCTGCCTGGATTCCGGTTATGGCGGGCATGATTGTTTTAGGTTATCTGGGGACAAAGTCAGGGCTTAAACTGCTCGGCAAACTGCCCGAAGCGCGTTTCAGACTGCTGTACCGCTGGTTTCTTAGTTTGCTGGCTGTGCGCTTGTTAGTTGCGTGGTGGTTGTCGCTTTCAGTAAGCTGACCTGACGGTCAGTAAAAGGTAAATAAGGCCTGAATGGCCGTTATCAGCAGCCTTCCCAAACTCTTTTCACCCAAACGGGTGAAGAAAGCCCGAATACCCTTCTGGTCTACTTCTTTCGTTGACAAAAATTAACGTTCGGGAGAGCAGAATGGAACTGAATAAATTAACACTGGCGGTACTTGCCGCGACTTCTATGACTCTGGTTGGCTGTGGTGGCGGTTCGTCATCTTCCAGTGATGATGAAACCGGTGACGACATCGTTACGCCTGATCCTCTTGCGGTGTATACCGATACAGCATGGTCTTTAGGTGCGGATGAGCTGGTTGGCCTTACTTACCCTCAGAATGCGACAAACGGTGACATGGTTGCGCTTAAGCGTTCGACCGGCTCTGACGACAGCATCTCCCACACCTTGATGGTAGCGCCTGCAGCAACAAAAGAATTTGTAGCAGTTGAGGGCGTAGCACTCGAAAAAGACTACTACCGTGATGTTCTGGCGTTGCCTGTGTCTGGTACTGTCGAAGGCGAAGAAATCGACACTGTTCTGATTGCGACTTGCGGATACGATGAGGCCAGCGCAATTGAAGGCGGAGAAGCCATTGATGGTGGCGAGGGCGGTGGAGCCAGCGCTCAATTGGTTGCCATTGAAGAAGAAACTCAGACTCCAGCAAGCCTGGAGATCTATCTGGCCGGTACAGACATCAGCGCATCGCTGGATATTAACGATGAGACCAAGAGTAACTTCTTCCTGGTTGACTGCCATTCGCTCGGCGGTCTATCGGCATCTGACCTGAGTGACGAGGAAACGCCAGCCTATGAGATTGATTTCTTTATTACTGGTAAGGATAGCACTGGTGAAGTCGCAGTTTTTAAAGCCAGCCTGATTTACGATTATGAGAACAATGAAGTAACTGAAAGTGACTTTACTGTGTTGGATGCTGACGCTGGTATTATTGTGACGGCAGTTGAAGAAGATCCTGAAGATGATTTCCTGGTTGCCATGACTGTTGAGGACAACACCTATCTTTTGAGTGCGCTGGAATCGGCAGGCATTGAACTGAATAATGATGGTAATCCATTTACATCTGATACTGAAAATGGGGTAGTTATCCTGGACCTGGTATACAGCGGCGAAAGCTTACTTGCTGTTTCAGCAGATGCCGGTCTCGCCGGTGCGGACTTCAATGGAGGTGAGTACGTATTGCTGAGCGGTGGTGATTTCACCCGATGCGTTGATCAGCTGGCTGTAAACGGCACAACGGTGTGGTGCCACGACTCTACTGACGAAGGCAAGCTCATTGAGTTTACGGCACCAACAGTACCGCAGTCTGACGTAGTCGAGGAAACTCCGGAAGAGTCTCCAGTGAGAGCAGTGTCTCCTGCTGCCTCTTCTTACAAAGCAAGTAAAGAAGAAGCCGAGCAGATTAAGGCGGAACTCGAAGGCGCTGGTGCTGAAGTCGAAGTGAAATAATCACTGACATTACTCATTCTTACCACACTCTTTTAGCCCTCTTTTCAGGGGGCTTTTTTGTCCTTTGATAGAGGTCAAGCTATGAATCTTAAGTTTCATATTTCACCTGTTTAGGTGAAGTAGTCACCAGAGTAGTCGTTTACTATTGATTCGTGCTTAAAGGTATACTCGTTAGAGCATTTGGAAGCTGAAGGTAAGGCAGATCGCCCAGTGCCAGTGTCTGAACAATGATCAGGGGTATAATCCGGTAATAGAATCATGTAGGCCTCTTCGGGTGTCAGAAGCAAAGTGATGTTAAGGAGTAATCGCGTTGGCAGGACTTCTAAAGAAACTTAAAAATGAGTTTCTCCCTCCTATAAGTGAACACCCGTTGGCGGAAGACCTGCAGTGGGAAAGGCACAACCTTTTTATGGCGGAAGTCGGTTCCCGGATGGTTGGGTCGGTCATTGTGGCCTGTATTGTTGGCTTGATGTTTTATTCATCGGCGACAGCTAATGCGCTCCTCACCTGGTTCTCTGGTATTCTTTTTGTTGCTATCAACTCCTGGGTACTGATACGTTGGCATTATCGCTCAGACCATGAAAATCGTTCTTTAAGTTACGTCCGTACCTGGCATTGGGTCAACCTCTATCTATCGGTGATATGGGGCATTTTCTGGGCTCTGACGCCTTTTCTGTTTTTTCCTGACGCCAGTCAGATTCAGATACTTTCGCTGTTGTTGCTGGTGGTGGTTGCTTCCTCCATGCCATCAGTCACTATGGGGTGTTATCCCGATATTTATATTACGTTTCTTACGCCTGTTTTTTTCAGCTTCAGCTGGCACCTTCTGTCAGTAGATTTTGGTGGTGAAATACTGCCCCTGATTATCGCACCACTTACCTGGATGATGTTGGTGCTGTTCAGTATCGTGATTCATCGAACTCATATGGAGTCGATCATTCTCCGTCTCGAGCACCGTAACGCGCAGGAATTAGCGGATGAGCGGACAGCTGCGAAAACACGCTTTATTGCTGTCGCCAGCCACGACCTTCGTCAACCTGTGCAGGCGGCTCGCCTGTACGCAGAAGCAATGCTTTCGAACCCTGATATGCGAAATCAGGAAACGTCTGAAAAGCTGGTAAGAAGCTTATCCTCTGCCAGTCACCTTTTGGACAGACTGCTGGATATATCTAAGCTGGATGCTGGCGTACTGGAAGTAAATCGCCAGACGGTGCGTGTTCAGAAAGTATTAAATGAAATATCCGCCGTTCACTCGGTACATGCGATAGAAAAGGGAATTCAATTGCGTGTTCAGGGCGAACAATGCATTGTTTCTGCAGACAAAAGCATTCTGATTGAAATCCTCGATAATGTGATTGGTAATGCCGTCAGGTATACGGACCATGGAGAGGTAACCGTGTCGGCGCATGCTTCAGGGGGCACTGTCTGCCTGACAGTAAAAGATACTGGGCAGGGAATTCCAAAGGCTAAACAGGCCATTGTATTTGAAGAGTTTGTGCAGCTGGATTCTGGCCCGGAGACGGTTACCGGAAATGCCGGCATGGGACTTGGGCTGCCGATTGTTAAGCGCTTATGCGAGCTGCATGCGATACCTTTCGAGTTCGAATCTGACGTAGGGCAGGGCACGTCTTTTCGGTTCTATTTACCGCGTGCTTTTGAAAGCGGTGCGGATACAACGGACGATAGCGTACCCAGAAAGCAGGCTTCTCTGCGTATTCTGGTAATCGATGATGAGCCTCAGATTACTGATTCTTTGTCGATGATTCTCGTAGCCGCTGGTCATGACGTTGAAGTTGCTCATAGCATGCAACAGCTTAAGCAGATCCTCAGGTCGGGGCGCTTTGTTCCCCAGCTGGTACTCTCAGATGACAGGCTGCCGGGTAATCTTGCATCCGGTGATATCATCGAAGAAGTTAATTCTCATTTGGGCAGGCCTGTCCCGGCGATCATTATGACTGGTAATACATCTCCCGAAAGAATTCAGGCACTTAAATCCAGTGGATACCCAGTACTGTTCAAACCCGTAAGCAACGCGGAAATTACGACTGCTATCACGCAGTTAGAGATCTCTTAAGAATAATGACAGGTGCATAACGGCCTGAGCTCAGAGCCCGAGTGACCTTGCTTTGTTGAGGCACTCAATCCGGCTGCTTACATTGAGAGTGTCGTACATAAGACGGACATGGGTTTTGATCGTGTTCGGGCTCAGAAATAACATGTCAGCAATTTCGCTATTGCTCATGCCTGACTTCATTAACATAAGAATGGCTTGCTGCCGTGGCGATAGCGGGTTTTCGTGAGTTGTCTTATTACCGGTTGGCGCATCACGGAACTCCGCCGGGTAGTAGCCCCCTTCAACGACGGCGATAATGGCTTCCTTTACTTCAGTTATGCTCTCGGACTTTCGTAAAAAGCCGCGCGCGCCAGCCGCTTTAATCTCTGCCATATTGTGTGGCGTGAGATTACCAGAGCAGACCAGTACAGGTATCTCAAGGCCATGCTGAGAAAGTATTTTCAGCATGTCTGTGCCCCCCATACCTTCCATTTCGAGGTCGAGAATAATCAGGTCAGGCTTTTCAGATTTCAGTTGTTCGAGAGCAGGGCGGGCGTCAGGGAAGACGCGGACGGTACAGTTGTGGCCAAAACCCTCGATAATATTTTTCAGGGCTTCAGCAAACATCTGATGATCATCGACAAGATAAAACAGCATCGGATTCTACAGCTGGAGAGCGTTTACGAAGGTTACCACAACCTCAGGTAAGTCAGAGTGTCTTATGACGACCATTTCTGGCAAAGATCCATCCAGGCCTGAATACCTGCACTCTGGTATTTCTGCTTGTGCAGTATCAGATACAGGCGTCGGTGAAGGTCGCGCTCCGGTGTATGTATACGTACTAATCGCCCACTCTGGAGTTCATCCTCAAGTGTCATTAATGACAGGCAACCCACTCCGAGGTTTTCCTGAACCGCGCGTTTAATTGCCTCTGTATGCTGCAACTCCAGTGCGATATTCATCTCCGGGAGCAGGCCACGCATTGCGCGGTTAAATGCCTGTCGTGTGCCCGAGCCGTTCTCACGAAGAATCCAGGAGGCCGCCATCAGTTGCTGATCGGTGACCTTATCAGAGTTCGCTAATTCATGCTCCGGGCTGCAGAACACCGTCAGTTCGTCACTGCGCCAGGGCTTAATATCCAGGTGAGGGTGCTGGAATTCGCCTTCGATCATGCCTACGTCCAGTTCAAAATTCAGAACGCGCTCGGCGATGTGTTCAGTGTTCTCAACGTCCAGCGTGATCGGAGCATCTGGATGCAGGCTCATATACTCAGCGACCATCTGCACTGCGAGATAATTTCCGATGGATAAGGTTGCGCCAATGTTCAGCGGGCCAGCGTCTGCGTTATTGAGCAAACTCTGCTCCAGATCATCGGCCATCCCCATCAGTCTCTCGGCAGCAGGGCGTAACTGCTTACCTCGATCGCTCAACTGCAGGCGTTTACCAACCCGGTCGAATAAGAGCACGTCGAATTGGGTTTCCAGATCTTTCAGAGCGCTGCTCGCCGCACTCTGGGACATGTTCAGTTCACTCGCTGCGCGGGTCAGGTTGCCAGCTTGTGCGATCGCGAGGAAGACCTCGAGTTGCCGCAGTGTATATCTCATTGGTTTGCGTCCCGGAATACTGTGATCGGTAAAATCGATTGATTATATCAAAATAAGTTGTTTTATCGAATTTGATAGTGGGCGTAACCTGTGCTCATTCTTTGAGCAACCAGCTCAACATCATTCTGAAACAACGGAGTCGCCAATATGAGCAACCTGATTCGTGAGACAGTTACCAGCGTACACCACTGGAATGACACTCTGTTCAGCTTCACTACTACCCGCAACCAGGGCCTGCGTTTTAAGAATGGTCATTTCACTATGATAGGGCTGGAAGTAGAGGATAAGCCGTTGTTACGCGCCTATAGTATTGCCAGTGCGAACTACGAAGAAGAGATGGAGTTTTTCTCAATTAAGGTGCAAGACGGCCCTCTGACCAAGCACCTGCAGAAATTGTCTGTTGGCGATGAGATCCTGGTGGGAACCAAGCCAGTGGGTACGCTGATTACAGATAACCTTCTGCCGGGTAAGAACCTTTATCTGTTGAGCACAGGAACGGGGCTGGCGCCGTTTATGAGCATCATTAAAGATCTCGATGTCTATGAGCAATACGACAAGGTCATCCTCACTCACGGTGTTCGGTATGTCTCTGAGCTGGCTTATCAGGACCGTATTGAAAACGAACTGCCAAACAACGAGTACTTCGGGGACATTGTGCGGGATAAGTTAATTTACTACCCGACCGTGACCCGGGAAGAGTACCGCAATACCGGGCGCCTGACGGACCTTATCCGTAGCGGTAAGCTGGCCGCAGATATTGGTCTGGAGAATATTGATCCGGAGAACGACCGCTTTATGCTTTGCGGCAGCCCGGCGATGCTGGATGAGCTGACAGACATGCTCGACGAGCTGGGCTTTAAAGAAGCCCGCGGCGGGCACGCTGGTCATTACGTTATCGAGCGTGCATTCGTCGAGAAGTAAGTGAAAAGTAGTCTCTGGCAGTGAGTAACACGTACCAGAGATTTACCCACACTGGCATTAAAACTGCTGCATAAATTCCGTAATGTAAGAAGTGTCGAAAAAGCGACGCTTTTCTAGCGGAAATTGTCGGGAGATTGACTATGCCAGTGCACGGTACTGTAGAAGCAGTGATGGATACCCTTGAAGGGGCGAAAGATGTAGCCAGGGCTATCCGCCAGTCGGGCTATCTGTTGGATAAAAGCGATCTTAAGCGTTTGCTGGCCGATCTGACTGCGTCGGTATCAGAAGCGAAAATGGAGCTGTCCCTGCTTCAGGATGTGATCGAAGAAAAAGACGCTGAATTGATTCGGATGCATGAGGCGATTGTCTATCGTGGCAATCTGAAGCGTCGTGGTGATGGTTATTATAAAACGCTCGATGGTCGGCCATTTGGTCAGCCTTACTGCTCCTATTGTTGGGAAAAAGACAGTCAGCTGTTTCACCTTCACAACAAGATACTCTCGCGTGATACCCGAACCTGTCCGCACTGCAAAAATGAATTTCAGGCTGTGCGAACACCGTTCCTCGAAGCTGCTCACGTGGCCTGATCAGGCGCCTTCAGGCGATTCGTGGTAATCTTGCCTGCTGGAAGATTACCAACCTGAAGGCTCCTGTTATGACGATTCTGAGAAGCGCTCTTGTAGCGTGCATTGCTGCTTGTGCGATCAATGTCTATTCTGCTGAAACAACTCCAGCTCAGCAGGAGAGGGAGCCAATCGTTCGTAAGGATATTCCTGCTGGTATTAAAACTGAGACCTTGGAAGTTCAGGTTGTCTCGGAAGATGAATTCCCCGACGAGGCTAAAAACTTACCCACCTTGATCGATAAAGTTCGCACTGAGATGCTGGCTTCTGAAAACCCCTATGTTCTTTTGCCTCATCGCCCCAACTACTTTCTGCCTCTGACCTGGCAGGCCAGGCCCAGCAACGACGAACTTGAGCGTGCTATTAACCAGTACGCTGATGAAAACGTTCCGCTTGAAGAGGGCTATGACCATCTGGAGGCTATTGTACAATTAAGCCTCAAATACATTATTGCGGAAGATGTACTCGGAAACTTCAGTCGCATTGAATTGGGTTATACCAACCGTTCATTCTGGCAAGTATATAACAGTGATATCTCCCGGCCCTTCCGGGAGACTAACCACGAACCAGAATTGATGGTTAGCTGGATGCTGAAAGATAAAATCGTAGATTATGTACGTTTGTCACTGAATCATCAGTCCAATGGACAGACCAGCACCTTGTCACGAAGCTGGAACCGGATTATCGCAGAAACGGCATTTATCGTAGGGAGTGGTGTGATCAGTCCAAAGGTCTGGTGGCGTATTCCGGAGGGTAAAGAGGCTGACCCTGCAGACCCCAAAGACAACGACAATCCAGATATGGATGACTATCTGGGGTACGGTGAGCTGCACTACGTTAAGTTGATGCAGAAGCACCAGTTCTCGATCATGGTACGGAATAATCTCGATTTTTCAGAAAACCGCGGCGCAGTTGAACTGGGCTACAGCTTCCCGTTGACTAAGAAGATCAAAGGTTATGCTCAGTATTTCAATGGTTATGGCGAAAGCCTGATCGATTACGATCGTTATCAGGAGCGATTCGGTATCGGCATCAAGCTGACTGATTGGTTCTGACATGTTGACGCTGGGATTTATTATCAACCCCTTTGCCGGGATTGGCGGGGCAGTGGGTCTTAAGGGTAGCGATGGCCCCGAGATTGTTAAAGAGGCATTCCGTCGTGGTGCGACTCAGAGGGCGCCTGACCGTGCCAGGGTTGCCCTGGAATTGCTGCGTCCCTATGCAGACCAGATTCAGTTTCTGTCTTGTCCGGGAGATATGGGACAGGCATTGCTGGATGAAATGAACTTCCGGTATCACCTCGTCGATTTTGAGCCTGCAGTGCCATCTACTGCGGCCGACACCATCACTGCGGTTCAGCACATTGCCGAAGCGAAGCCAGACGTTCTGGTGTTCGCAGGCGGTGATGGTACTGCACGGGATATCTGTGGTGTGATTGGTGACCGCGTGCCGGTTCTGGGTATTCCTGCTGGCGTAAAAATTCACTCTGGTGTTTATGGCATATCGCCGAGCGCGAGCGGTGAGGTATTGCAGCGTCTGGTGCAGGGGCAACTGGTCGATATCCGGGAAGCAGAGGTCAGAGACCTTGATGAAGATGCATTCCGCGAGGATCAGGTTCGCGCTCGGCAATACGGTGAAATGCGCGTCGTTCAGAGCGGGCATTTTGTGCAGTCGGTAAAACAGGGTGGTACCGAATCCGAAGAACTGGTGCTGGCCGACATTGCTGCGCATGTTATCGAAGAGATGGAGCCGGGTGTGCTTTACCTTTTTGGCTCCGGTAAAACGACCCAGGCCATTCTTGATGAGCTTCACTTGAAGTCTACCTTGTTAGGTGTTGATGCTGTCGTCGATGAACAGGTTATCGCCAGTGATCTGAGCGAGTCAGATATCTGGGCGCTACTGCAGGAATACGAGGAAGCCTACGCGGTAGTCAGTGTCATGGGCGGGCAGGGCCATATTTTCGGTCGTGGAAATCAGCAATTCAGCCCACGTATCCTTACTGCTCTGGGAAAAGAGCACTTCTACGTTGTAACGACAAAGACAAAACTGGTCGGGCTCGAAGGTCGACCGCTCGTAATTGATAGTAGTGACGTAGAACTTGACCGTCGCTGGGCGGGAACTCAGACGGTGATCACTGGGTATCATGACCAGGTGGTTTATCCGATCATCTGATACAGAGTGAGCTTGAAGAAAGTAAGCCTGATGACATTGTCAGCCACTCACGACGGTGACAAGATAGCGGCTGATGAGAGAAGGCCCTTCGCTGGCCAAAATTAAAAACAGGAAAGAATTAATAATGCGTAAAGGTGGAAAGTACTACAGTCCGGCAACCAAAATGATTCACTGGTTGATGGCGATTATCATCATTGGCCTGCTGGTCGTGGGGACACTGCTTGAGAATATGGCCAATGGCCCAGAGAAGTTTGAATTGATGGACTTGCATAAGTCAGTGGGTGTTCTTGCGCTGCTTCTCTTTTTCTTGCGTATTCCGTTGCGGATTATTAATCCGGTCAGACCTGTGAGTGGTGTGCCGAAGAGTACACAAATGGTAGCTGGCGCGGTGAAAGGTTTGCTTTATCTTTCAATGTTGTTGATGCCTGTGAGCGGTATCCTGATGAGTCAGTCTGCAGGCTATCCCGTGGCTATGTTTGGTTGGGAAATCCCCACCCTGATCGCAGAAAATGAACAGATCAATGAAATTGCAGGCTTGACCCACGGTATTGTTTCAAAAGTACTGATGGCTCTCATTGCTCTGCATATATTAGGTGCGCTTTACCACCACTTTATCCGTCGGGATGAAACGCTACGTCGTATGATTCGCGACTGAGACTATGTTCTGCGGCCTTCTGATATCACTCATGTCTGGCAGATATCGAAGGCCGCCGGTGCAAAGGACTACAAATCTCTAGAGCGTAAAGCGACTGATTTTCTGCGCCAGCTCTTTTGAAAGTCCACTGAGCACATTCCCTTCGTGTTCTGCTTTTGATGCTTCTTCACTGCACTGCTGTGTCAGACCATTGATTTTGTGAATATTCTGGCTGATTTCAGCCGCGACCTGACTCTGCTGTTCTGCCGCTGTGGCTACCTGAGTATTTACATCATTGATACTGAGCATCACTTCTGAAATGCGATCCAGAATGGCCGCTGATTCGGTCGTTTTTTCAATGCCAAAGGTAGACTGAGCCTGTGACCGTTCCACTGTGTCGACGACTTGTGTTGTCCCAGAGCGGAACTGCTCAAGCGTACTGCGGATCGATTCGGTAGATTCCTGGGTACGGCTGGCAAGCGTACGCACCTCATCAGCTACCACGGCAAAGCCCCGGCCTTGTTCACCGGCGCGGGCGGCTTCAATCGCAGCGTTGAGTGCAAGCAGGTTTGTCTGTTCGGCAATTCCGTTAATGACACCAAGAATTTCTGCAATGCTCTCGCTGTCTTTCTGGAGTTGTTGGGCAGCAGCGGAAGTGTTTGTGATGTCCTTGCTCAGACTTTGGATAGCATCCCGTGCCTCATCCGCAATCTTCTTACCCTTGCTGATGTCCTTACCCACTGACGTAACAGCATCAGCAGCATCCGAGGCGTTACGGGCTACCTGATGAACGGTCTGGGACATTTCATCTATGCAGGTTACTGCACTTTGTAGCTCCTGCTCCTGTTCGTCTGTCACAGTATTAAGTGAGGTTGTGATTGAGCGAAGGGCAATAGCAGTTTCATCGACTGTGATAGAGGAGCGCAAGACCTGATCAATAGTCTCGCGGAGGCTGGTAATCAGATGGTTGAATGAAGTCGACATCTGTCCCAGTTCATCGGTTGAACCATGAGCTACGGTCTGCGACAGATCCAGGTCTTTCGATATGTGCTGAATGCGCTCTGTGATGCTGATCACCGGTTTGCAGATACTGTTTGAAATCAGCTTTGTAATCGCAAAAATAATGGCAATGATCACAGCGAAGGTGATGAATAAGGCCTGATAGGTTGAACTGAGTAACTGACTCGCCTCAGTTTGTGCGGCTGTCGCCATAGTTTCCAGGCTTGTCTCTGATTCGCGGATTGATTGACGCATTTCTCCAGACACACCTGAATCAGCAGTGAGTCCAATTTCTTTCAGTTTATCTGCTAGCGACAAAAAGTCCTTTCTGTACTTCTGCATAAGTGGCACAGAAGCATTGAAGCCGCGCTCCCGCAGCATGGGCACGGTGTCATCAATACGCTGGGTAAAACGATCAACGTACTTAGCATCCAGGCGTAGCATGAAGTCTTTCTCGTGGCGTCTGAGCATTAGCATCTGATAGAGCAACTCGTAGTCGCCGCCCGCTTTTAAAGATTCTTCTACCTGATGAACTGCGTCGCGCAGACTGCCGTAGAGCCCTGTTTTGGGAGTCAGGCCGGCATCGGTTCTCAGAGTTGCGAGGGAGTTAAATGACGCGACGTAATCATTTACTGATTGTTGTAGGCCGTCGACGCCGGAAACATTCATACCCTGAGTCTGCATGTCTGCCCTCAGTTTGGTGAGGCTTTCGTTCAGTATTGATGCTGTACTGGCATGTTTATCGAGGTAAGACGGGTCAAGGCGTGTTAAGAAGTCTTTCTCGTGGCGTCTGAGAGTAAGAACACCTTGCTCTACATCAGCGATATCCTGGCGTACCTCTCCGAGTTGTTCAATCGAGGTGAGTTGCACACTGGTGATCAGGCCAAGCACGATTAGACCCACGAGCGTCACGGCGACGATCAGGTTATGTTTGGCCTTAATGGATAGGTGGTTGAACATTGCTACTGCCTCATACTGACTTGCATTCAGTGTAGCAGTGGCCTGAAAGACTGCCTGAATTTTGAACAGGATGTCAGTTCAGTCGGGCGTACGCGGCTGATTACCCGCCAGAATCAGAGTTCGATGGGAATCGGCTGTTTCTTTTCAATGAGCTCGATTTTGTAGCCGTCTGGATCCTGTACGAAGGCAATGACCGTGCTACCGCCTTTAACGGGACCTGCTTCACGGGTCACCGTTCCGCCGGCGTTACGAATGGCCTCGCAGGTGTCTGCTGCATCATTGACCTCAATTGCTATATGACCATAACCTGTGCCCAGGTCATATTCTGATTCATCCCAGTTGTAGGTCAGCTCAAGAACCGCGCCTTCTTTCTCTGGTTGATAACCAACAAAAGCCAGGGTGTATCGGTATTGTTCGTTATCGCTTTTACGCAAGAGCTGCATACCCATAACTTCGGTATAGAAGCTGATTGAGCGATCAAGGTCGCCTACGCGCAGCATAGTGTGGAGTATTCTCATTGTCTCTCTCCTGTATTATTAGTTGTTTCTGACTGGGCTACTGCTCGCTGGCCTGCATCTCTCAATCAGATGTTTTTTGTTTGAACTCACACAGGTCTTCGATGATGCATGATCCGCATTTGGGCTTGCGTGCCACGCAAGTGTAACGGCCATGAAGAATCAGCCAGTGATGGGCATCCATAAGAAATTCTTTCGGCACCAGTCGCATGAGACGCGCTTCAACTTCATCCACGTTCTTTCCGGGGGCAATTTTAGTGCGGTTTGATACCCGGAAAATATGGGTATCGACGGCCATTGCTGGCTGCCGGAAGGCGGTGTTCAGTACGACATTGGCTGTCTTTCGTCCGACACCAGGTAGAGCCACGAGTTCGTCGCGCGTTTGAGGAACCTCACCTCCGTGGCGTTCCAGCAGGAGCTCGGCCATTTTGACGACGTTCTTAGCTTTGCTGTTAAACAGGCCGATGGTTTTGATGTACTCCTTCAGGCCTTCTTCTCCGAGCGCAAGTATCTGTGCGGGCGTATTTGCGACGGGAAACAACTTCCGGGTGGCTCTATTTACGCTTACGTCGGTAGCTTGCGCTGACAGGGTTACAGCGACAAGTAACTCATAGGGGGAAGTGTACTCAAGCTCAGTTTCCGGATTCGGATTC
Organism: Thalassolituus maritimus; assembly: GCA_913019975.1. GTDB lineage: Bacteria > Pseudomonadota > Gammaproteobacteria > Pseudomonadales > Oceanobacteraceae > Thalassolituus. Next base: position 60,683 of record CAJWBH010000001.1, read on the forward strand.
TCGTTTCTGAGCCGGGTAAAAATTTCAATACGTTTGTCTTTGTTCATAGTCATCACATCAGGTTGCCTACTCATGATAACAGTTGAACCTGTCAGAAAGGAAAAAGCCCTGCCTCCGGGGAGAGAGCAGGGCTTAGTGGTGATCGACAGGCTTACTTTTCGTTATTCAGCGGCTGTTATTTTTATTTTTGCCAGCTGTGCCCGTTCGTTACATCTTATCGACGTGGTGTTACCGACAGCGTTTTGGAGTAGGTTCTCGCTGGCGGGTATTTATAGGTTAGTCAGTAAAATGGGTAACGAAAGGCGATTTCGTGCAAATACACCAAATATACGTTCAGTGATTACATTGCAGTAACACTGGTTACGTTCGGGTTCAAAATGCGGGGTGAAGAAGGAGAAGGGGGTTGTCCGACCAGGCCGGGCCCGGTCGGACATGAGAGACTGATGACGGGATCAGTTGTTCGCGTGAAGCTCTTCGTTAAGAGCGATAGCGCTCTTATTGGTCACGCACTGTACGGCGCCTGTAATAGAGTCACGACGGAACAGCAGGTCTGATTTACCCGCCAGGTCACGTCCTTTAACGGTTTCAACGATGTTTTTCTGATCGTCGAGTACCTGAATTTTGGTACCAGCGGTCACGTACAGACCCGCTTCGACGGTGCAGCGATCGCCCAGAGGGATACCGATACCTGCGTTGGCGCCCAACAGGCACTTTTCGCCAACAGAAATAATGATGTTACCACCACCAGACAGAGTACCCATCGTAGAGCAGCCGCCGCCCAGATCAGAGCCGTCACCAACAACGACGCCCGCAGAGATACGACCTTCAACCATAGAAACACCCATGGTGCCCGCATTAAAGTTAACGAAACCTTCGTGCATGATGGTCGTGCCTTCACCGATGTAGGCACCAAGACGAACGCGAGCAGTGTGCGCAATGCGTACGCCGGCAGGCACCACGTAATCGGTCATGCGTGGGAACTTATCTATACTGTTTACTGACAGCAGTTCACCATCGAGTCGAGCCTGCAGCTGAGCATCAGCCAGCTCATTCAGGTCGATAGCGCCTTTGTTAGTCCAGGCAACGTTTGGCAGCAGACCGAAGATTCCCGCTAGATTGACGCCATGTGGCTTAACCAGACGGTGAGAGAGCAGGTGGAGCTTCAGGTAAACTTCCGGGGTGGATGATGCCTGATCGTCAGACTCCAGAATGGTCACAACCACTGGACGCTTGCTTTCAGTGCATGCGCGCGCGAGTTTAGCTTGCTCGCTATCGGCGCCTTCAACGGCAGATGCAAAAGTGCTTAGCTGGTCAGAATTCACGCTGATTGCTTCGTTGCCACCGGTGTAGCCCAGTGCGGAGCGAGCAGCTTCAACGATGCCGTCAGCTGGATTCAGCAGAGGCTTCTGGTAGTAAACCTCGAGCCATTCACCTTTACTGTTGTGGGTACCAACACCAATGGCGATTGCGAATGTGGTCATGAGTATTCCTCAAGTAGTCGTTTAAATGTTGTTATTTCAGGCGGGCTTCGTAGTCGTCTGCTTTGAAGCCAAGCACAAGCTCACTGCCAGTATCAAGAAGTGGGCGCTTTATGATTGAAGGGTTGTCGAGTATGACTGCTTTCGCCGTGGTGTTATCCATCGCTTCACGGGTGCTTTCATCAAGCTTTCGCCAGGTTGTTCCGCGACGGTTGATCACCGCTTCCCAGCCTAGTTCATCGAGCCATGTATCCAGCTTGTCCGCCGGGACTCCTTCTTTTTTGTAGTCATGAAAGTGGTAGTCGATACCTGCGTCAGCCAGCCACTTAAGAGCTTTCTTCATGGTGTCGCAGTTTTTGATACCGTAAATCGTCAGCACGGAGTATCCCTTATTCATGTCTTAAATCGGTGCGGATGATACCAGAATGGGCAGGCTCGTTCAGCAGGTGCTGTGCTTTGCTGGGCCAACCTGACAGGGGTGATTGTTCACAGTGCTTTTATTGGATGAATCTCGGCTTGCAGAGCTTTGGGGGCGGTCTACGCTTATAGCCAAAGAGGAGTCTTGCTTATGTCGCTGATCAAGAGCTTGAGCATTCGTGCAAAACTGATGTTATTAATCGTGCCGCTATTGGCTGCTCTGGTGTTGACTGATGTTCGTTTATTGCAGTCGATGAGTGCGCGAATTGCAAGCTTCAGTCACATCGAAGTGCTTGTAACCTTGACTCAGCTCAATAGTAATCTTGCACATGAAATGCAAAAAGAGCGGGGCATGTCTGCGGGTTATCTTGGGAGTGGCGGGAGTTCCTTCGCACAGGCGATTGTTAAGCAGCGTCAGCTCGTGGATGCCCGCCGGGCCGATTGGGAAGCCTATATTCGTGACCATTCGTTGAAAGATTATCCAGGGGTTCAGCAAGAGATTAAGGCGGCGGAAAAACGCCTGGAACGCCTGGCTTCCGTAAGAAAATCTGTCACAGACCAATCGGTCGAGCTCGGTGAGGTACTTAAGTTCTACACCGGCACCATTGCACATCTTCTGAGTGTACCTGCGCAAGCTGCGCATTATTCGGAGGATGCAAAGGCTACGCTTGATCTCTCCGCTTATTATTCATTCCTCCAGGGCAAAGAGCGAGCGGGTATCGAGAGAGCGGTGCTTAGTAACGCATTTGGTGCAGATCAGTTTAATGGTGCTCTGTACTCACGCTTTGTGCACCTGGTTGCTGAACAAGAGAGTCACTTTCGTGAGTTTGCCGCTTTCACTGATGATGATGGGGCGACATTGTGGGAGCGGTTCAATGTCAGTGCAGAAGTTGTTGCAGTCCAGAAGTATCGTGATATCGCCCACAGGCAGTCTGGCACCGGTGGTTTTGGGGTGAAGGCAGCTGATTGGTTTGCAGCGTCAACAGCGCGTATTAATAAATTGAAAGAGGTCGAAGATACCCTGTCAGCCGCGCTCATCAGCAACGCAAAAGCAGGTGGTACTCTGGCTCAGAGTGAATTTGTAGGTATGCTGACTATCGCAGTTGCTGTTATTGCGGTATCGATTTTGCTGGTTTGGCTCGTCGTCGCAATGCTGGTTAACCAGATCAGGGAAGTCGTGCAGGGGTTGAAGCGGGTTTCAGACAACCTGCAACTTGATGTGCCGGCTATGATTCATACGGATGATGAACTCGGCGAGGCAGCGAGAGCCTTTAACAGCATGCAGGCACAGATTGCGGATATGATCCATTCAATCGACAGCACATCGAAACAACTGTCTTTGATCGCTATTCAGAACCACGCGACGATCTCACTAAGTACCAAAGGTATGAAACAGCAACAGACAGAGACTGAATCTGTTGTCGAGTCCGTCGGCCAGCTTGAGATCGCAGCTCGGGATATTGCGGTGAATATTCACAATATGTCTGAGCAGACTGATTCTGCCGATACGACGATCGGGAAAAGCGTCGGTGTTGTCCAAGAGAGTGTTGGCAAGATCGCCAGTCTGGATGAAACGATGACTTCGGTCGCGGGTGTGATTCGCGAATTGCACGGTCGTAGTGAGTCTATCGGCAGCGTGTTGAGTGTGATCAAGGCGATTGCAGAGCAAACTAATCTACTGGCACTTAACGCAGCTATCGAAGCTGCAAGGGCGGGCGAGCAGGGGCGTGGTTTCGCTGTTGTTGCTGATGAGGTCCGCAGCCTGGCTCAGAGAACACAGGAATCGACGTATGAGATTGAGCAAATCGTCAGTCAGTTCCAGTCGCAGACTCAGGAAGCGTTTAAAGCCGTTGAGGGCTCAAAAGATGTTGTTACAGGAGCCGTGTCACTGTCCGGTACGCTCAGTCAGGAGTTGTCGATGATCCGTGATGCAGTGGCTGGTATTCGGGATATGTCAGACCAGATCGCCGCCGCCGCTGAAGAGCAGGTGCAGACCAATGGAGAGGTATCGACGCGCACGAGAAATATCTTCAATATATCGCGTCATACCGCTGCAACAGGTAATTTCATGCGTAAAACCGCAGAAGAGCAGCGCGCTCTGGCCCGGACATTACAGGATCAGGCCGAGCGGTTCGAATTATAGGCGATAGCTTCGCTTCTGAGCCGACTCAAGCAGTGAGTCGGCGGAGTTCCCTTCGTTGTGCTCTTCCTGAAATACCGACCACCAATCGGTAATCTTACCGTTTTCATAGATGGCGATATGGCCAAACTGACGAAACACCGACTCGCTTTGTGTCGGTCTCAGGAAAATATAGTCATCTTCTTCGATCTTCGTATCCTTCGGAAACCCATACAGTTCCTGATTACTGGACCGGCCATGAAGACGAACCTGTTCCGTTTCCCTTGGGTAGACAGGTTTTGCAAGCCAGTTACCGCCGTAGATAAAAGCCCCTTGAGATGGAAGGAAGCCAGTCCAGCGGAGAACTGCCGACACAGCAGGTGATAGAGGAATCTCTGGGCGATCTACCTTCTTCAGAACAGGCGCGGCTATGTAGGCTGCGGCAATATGATGCTCCAGGGTATCAACATCGTAGTTCTTGGGTTTAACCAATGCAGAGCCAGCCGCGATCTCTGATACAAAGCTGTTGTCGGTATACATGGTGTAGGTTGAGCTGCCGCCAGTATTGAGCGTCAGGTCTTTGAGGGCATCGTTTCCCAACTCTGTTTCTACCGCCTGAAGAAAGTTGCTATATCGCCCCCGGGCATCTGCAAACGCACGCCGGGCGCCACCGAGAATAGCTGGAATGTGTGGGATATGAGCCTCGTAGCCCATTAAGCCGGTCAGTATCAGGTGGTCTGAGTTCTGAATTATCCGTAAAGCTTCGGTGAATTCACTGCTGCTCCGGAAGCCACCCCGATGCATACCTACGTCGATTTCCAGGCTGACCCTGATGGTCAGATTGTTCTCCCGGGCAAACTGGCCGTATTGAGCTAACCGGCGAGGGCTATCTATCAGCCACTGCAGTTGAAGATCCGGAGAGAAGCACATACTGCTGGTTTGCTTTTTATGCCAGTTATAGAAATGGCGTGCTGCGCGAATGGGAAGGGGTTTTCCCATCAGAATGTCGGCAGACGGAATCTGATTCACGATTTGCAGCAGAAAGGGTAGATGGAAGCACATCAGTCTTTGACTGCCAGTGCGCCGCATAATGTACTGAAGCAGTGGAATTGAGGGTAACGACTTAGTGACAAGGCGATAGTCGAACCCTTTATTCAGTACGTCGATAAGGTGGTCAATATTTCTATCCAGACGTTCCTTATCCAGTACTAGGGTCGGCGTGCAGATCTCAGCCTCATGCAAGGCCTCGGTCAGCGCCGTAAAATACAAGTCGTTCATTGCTCGCCTGGGCCAGACGGCCACTTTTTATTGCTATTTTATTTTTATTATTACTAATGCATCGGCAATGTTGCCAAACTGGTAACATCATATCCGGCCATTGTTGAAATAGCCAGTTTACCGCGAACGACTGGTCAGAGAGTCAGAAGAAGAGTCCGGCCTCAAGTTGGGCTTCTTCGGTCATCATGTCGCGGCTCCAGGGCGGGTCAAAGACCAGTTCAACATTGACAGAAGCGACATTAGGAACTTTTGCGACACGGTATTTCACATCAGAAACCAGAACGGGCCCCATACCGCAGGTAGGGGCTGTCAGTGTCATGCGGATATTGACGTCGGTACCCTCGATATCGATACCGTAGATCAGCCCGAGATCGAGAAGGTTGATCGGAATTTCAGGATCGAAGATGGTGCGAAGAGCCTGCTCAATCTGTTCTTTGTGAACCTGACCGTCACCTGGGTCATCGAAGGTGATGCTCTCAGACTCAAGCCCAAGCGCAGCCGCATCTGTACCATCGACGCGCATCATATTGCCGTTCACCGTCACCGTATAATTACCACCCAATGCCTGATTGATGGTGACGAAGGTACCGGCGCTGATTGTCGTCGGCGTGCCGGACGGCACCATGCGAGCAGGACAATTATCGTTGGCAACCACCATTCGACGTTCAATAGACATGGATTCAACCTGTGATCTGGATAAAACGCGTATTCTAACAGGATTGGCGATACTTTATTCACTCAGTTAGCACACGGGAACTGAGTTTGTAGAGTTGTCCGACGAGGGGAAGCAGTTTAAGCTGGCAGAGTTTACAGGGTGGTGGGCTGGAGCCCTGCCACGAGCGACAAGGACAGCTACTACATGATTATCCTTCCCGTTGAGCGGCGCCTGAACTGGAGTCACCCGCCGATTGTTCTGATCGGTATCATCCTTCTGAATATCCTCGTATTTTTTCTCTATCAGAGCGGCGATACCGAACGTTATATCAAGGCAATTACTGCGTACAACGAGTCGGGGTACCTTGAAGATGAATGGCCACACTACCAGACTTATCTGGAACAACAGGGCGACATTGAGCACCTCGAAGAGCTGCGGGCATATCATGAAGACGACATGATTTTTCCGGTCGCAACTGCGGTTGTGACAGACAGGGGGTTCTATAAATACCTTGAAGCGAACGGCCCCTCGTTGTTTTACCCGAGCTTTTATTACGAGTGGGTTGATCGCCGCTCTGAGATCAATGAGCAGATAGACAGTATCAGTAGTGTGCGTTTTGGTGTGAAGCCGAACGACCTCTCGGTGATTGACCTTTTCATGTATCAGTTTCTCCACGGTGATTTTATGCACCTGATGGGGAACATGATGTTTCTGATGATTTGTGGCTTTGTCGTTGAAGCCGTTCTCGGGCACCTGTCTTTTCTTGGGCTGTATCTGCTCGGCGGTATTGTGGCTGGTATTTCACATGCAGCGGTGGATTTCACTTCAGAACAACCTTTGGTCGGTGCTTCGGGCTCATTGTCGGCGGTAATGGCAATGTATCTGATTATTTATCGATGGCAGACTATTCGCTTCTTTTATTGGTTCTATTTGATCGTTGGTTACTTCCGGGCACCAGCGATGATTCTTCTGCCGGTGTATATCGGCAAAGAGCTGATCAGCTTTTATTCAGACCCTGACAGTAACGTCGCCTTTATGGCTCATGCTGGTGGTTTTGTTGCTGGTGCATTGTCTGTTGGGGCGCTGGCTCTGATTCGCCCTGAGTTACTTAAATTCGAATACATCGAAACGCCTGAAGATGATACCGAACCTTATCGTCAGCAACTTGCGGAGATATACGCTGCCATTGAGAAGTATCGCTTTGATACTGCTCAGCATCGTATAGAGCAGGCAATTGCGACCTATGGTGAGGAGTTTGAATTACTGCTACTTCAGTACAACCTGCTTAAATTACGCAGGAATAAGACCTGGCTTGCGAGCCTGAAAAAAGTTCTGCGCTACGAAGATACCTCAGACGAAGAATTAATCCGCCAACGCGATATATGGGCAGATATCCGGCCCTACCTTAAGCATATTGACTCAGAAACGCTGGCGATCTGTGGCTCAAATTTTTCTCACTTAGAGGATCTCAGTTTCTCAGAAGAGATCTTTTCTCTATTGAAAAAGCGCAATGCAAAGCCATCTGAATTGAGCCGGGTGGCGACCAGCCTGGCCAAAGCGCACAGTCGCCAGAATCGGGCAGATAAACAGCAATACTATGTCAGCGTTGCTGAACAACTGGCGATGGGGGCATAAATGAAGTACTGCAAATATCATCCTACCGAAGCCGCCACCTGGCACTGTACTCATTGCGACTGTCAGGTATGCGATACCTGCACCCAGGAGTCTGAAAGGGGGGAGGACCGCTACTGCTGCAAATGTGGCGCGACGCTCGAGTCACTGGGATCTGCGTATACGGCTGAACCCTTCTGGGAACGACTCTCTGAAACTTTCCGGTATCCGCTCACTGTACCGGTTATGACTCTGATAATTGTACTGTCCGCTATCAGCGGTGTTCTGTTCTTTGTGCCTATCGTAGGTGCTGTGGCAGGATTGATCTCGGCGGGTATTCTCACCAAGTACAGCTTTCAATGCCTGGAAGAGACGGCCGCGGGAAATATGTCTCCGCCCGACCTGAGCGAAGCCTTCTCGGGTGGCATCGTGATTATTTTCAAAATGATTGGTTTAATTATCCTGATTACCGCAGGTGGGATCGGCTCATACCATTATTTGGGTGCAGGGATTACCGGGCTACTCGGAGCCTTGGTTGTTCTCAGTATTCCGGCCTTTCTTATTAACTTTGCGTTAACAGATCGCGTACTGGCGTCGTTTGCGCCACCGAATATATTACGTATCGTCAGTGCTGTTGGTTTACCGTACGGTATTCTGATTGGCCTTCTTTTATTGATGAGTTCGTCTGTGGGTTTGCTTTCTTACATGGTCTTCTCTGGATTCGAGTGGGCGAGCATGATTCTGCAATCAGTCATTTCTAATTTCTATATGGTGGTTATCTTTCACCTCCTCGGCTACGTGGTTTTCCAGTATCAGGAAAAGCTTGGTTTTTACGCGCGAGCGCAGACGGGGGATGCTCCGATATATCGGAGCGAAGTAGAGCGTAGCCGGGCGAAGATCAGTGTTCTGATCAAAGAAGGCGACTATGAGGGCGTCAATCGCTTATATAAGAAAACACTGGATCGTCATGGGCAGGACCTGTCGCTCAATGATGAATACTTCGAGTTCCTAACGGCTACCGGAAACAAAGAAGATCTGCTTGAGTTTGCCGACGACTATATGGCTTACAAGCTACATAAAGGACACCAGGCCCAGCTTAAGCGAATTTATAACCAGACCCGCAGTGTGGTTCCCGACTTTAAACCGACAAGTCACGAAGTTCGTTTCACTCTCGCGCAGGATTACGCATCCTTTGGGGATTACCCAGCCGTAATTCGACTGGTGAATGGTATGCATCAGGACTGCTCAGATAATCAGCTATTGATTAAAGCCTATTCGTTGATGCATGAAGCGCTACAGGCGCTTGAAAAAGAAGAGATGGCGTCACGGTGTAAGAAACTGCTTAACCGGCTGGAGGCTCAAGCCGTTTAAGCAGGGCAGCTCAACTGAGCCTCAGACGCTGAAACTTTCACCGCAGCCACACAGGTCTTTGGCATTCGGGTTATTGAAGGTAATGGTGCTGTTCAGGCCTTCTTTGGTGAAGTCGATCACCGTGCCACGGACATAGGCACGGGCGTCTGCTGCAACGTAAAGGGTCACGTCGTCGGCTACCTGAATCGCATCGTCTTCTGACTTTTCATCATCAACGAATTCGACATCATATTTAAAGCCTGAACAGCCACTCTTTTTGACTGCAAGGCGAATACCTTTCATGTCTGGGTTTTTGCTCAGCTGCTTACGCACGTGTGCAATCGCTGCCTCCGTCATGGAGACTTCTGCTTTAGCATTTGGATCATAAGTCTCAATATTCATAGCCGGATCACCTTAGAGTAAAAACATTCTGGCTTTTTCAAGGCCAGCAAACAGGCGCTCAACATCGTCCATGGTGTTATAAAAACTGAACGAGGCACGAACTGTACCCGGCACCTTAAACTGGTTCATCAATGGCATCGCACAGTGATGGCCAGTGCGAACGGCAATGCCTTGCTGGTCGAGCAGAGTCCCGACGTCAGCAGGGTGTGCACCATCCAACAGGAAGCTGAATACGCTCGCTTTATGTGGTGCAGTACCGATTTTACGGATACCGCCAATCTCGTCGGCCAGTTCGTTGGCACGTACGAGCAGCGCATTCTCGTGTTGCTCAAGTGCTGCACGGTCCACGCCATTCAGATAACTAACCGCGGCAGCCAAACCGATGGCCCCAGCAATGTTGGGGGTGCCTGCTTCAAATTTAAAGGGCAGAACATTGTAGGTTGTACCATCGAAAGAGCAGTGCTCAATCATTTCACCTCCGCCTTGATAAGGCGGCATGGCATTCAGCAGTTCTTCTTTGCCGTACAGCACACCGATACCAGTCGGGCCGAACAGCTTATGACCAGAGAAGGCGTAGAAGTCGACATCGAGTGCCTGCACATCGACATCCCAGTGGGCAACGGCCTGGGCACCATCAACCAGTACTTTGGCACCTACATCGTGAGACATCTTAATAATGTCAGCGACGGGATTAATCGTGCCTAATGCGTTGGACACATGAACAACGCCCACTAGTTTTACCTTATCGTTGAGCATGGAAGTAAACGCTTCCATATCCAACTCGCCATTATCTTTTACCGGAATAGGACGAAGTGTTGCACCTGTCTGCTCACACAGCATCTGCCACGGAACGATGTTCGAGTGGTGCTCCATGCCTGACACGAGAATTTCGTCACCGGCCTTGATGTTCTGACGGCCCCAGGTCGCAGCAACCAGATTAATCGACTCGGTTGTGCCACGGGTCCAGACGACTTCTTCTGACTTGTTCGCGTTTAGAAACGCCTGCAGGGTTTTGCGTGCGTCTTCAAACTGTTGCGTAGCGCGATCACTCAGAGTGTGAGCGCCACGGTGAACATTCGAATTATTCAGGCGATAATAATCACTCAGCGCATCAATAACGCATTGCGGCTTTTGAGTGGTCGCGCCGTTATCGAGGTAAACCAGCGGCTTGCCGTTCACTTCCTGATGAAGTGCCGGGAATTGTGCACGGATGTCGTTAATCAGCGCCTGAGTCATTCTTACAGCTCTCCAGAGAGTTGAGCGGACAGATCGTCATCTCGACCAAAGCGTTTTGCCAACTGAGGGCGTAGCCAAAGGCCCAGCGCTTCATCGTTCAGACCATTCAGCAGTTCATTGATAAAACCAAAGCTCAGCATCACTTCAGCATCGGCGGCGCTGATACCACGGCTTTGCAGATAGAAGCGGGCTTTTTCTTCAAGCTGAGCGACGGTGGCACCGTGTGCACACTGAACGTCATCAGCGTAGATCTCAAGCTCAGGCTTGGTGTTGATCTCGGCGGTGTTTGTCAGCAGCAGGTTTTTGTTGCTCAGTTCAGCCAGCGTTTTCTGGGCATCCGGATGAATATGAATACGGCCGTTAAAAGTTGCTTTGGCTTTATCATTCATAATGCCGCGGAACACTTCGTCGGTCGTACAGTGCGCTGCTTTGTGCTCAACGCAGGTATGAAAATCAATGACCTGTTTGTTCTGCGGAACATAGACACCGTTCATTTCGCAGTGCGAACCGCCAACATTATGGTTCACGATAATGTCATTGCGGGTGAGGGCAGAACCCAGACCTAAATGAAAACCTTCGTAACGCGAATCACGCTGCAGATCGATAAAGGTACCGCCAATATGAAATGCAGACTCTGCCATCAGTTGCATGCGGTAATGCACCAGTTTGGCGTTATCGCCAACGCGGATTTCAGTAACCGCATTGGTGAAATTATTCTGCTTACCATCGACAGTATCGTCACCTGTATAGTGCTCGATGACAGTCGCTTCAGAACCCTGCTCGAGAGCGATCAATAAACGCGTATTAACGGTAAAAGGTGCATCGCCTACGGTGTTGGCGTAGACAATGTGCAGCGGGTGCTCGAGGCGTTGGTTCTTCTCGACCAGAACAAACAAGCCATCGTTAATGCTGGCGTCATTGAGGTCGGCAAACAAATGTCCGCGCTCACCTTTTACATTGCCTAATAGTTCACGAATGGCTTCCTGCTGTTCCGGGCGAGCGTCACGGAAACGAACGACCAGCTCGAGTGCAGCAGCGTCTGATGCGGAAGTATCCAGCTCGCCGTTAGCAACTACAAGGCGATTAGCCTGAAGACCCGGAACAACCGGTGCATGCGCCTGAGCGTGCGGAGCACTGTTGGCAAAGCCGGTTTCAGTCAGGTTATACAGTGAGGTGTATTTCCAGTCTTCGGTTTTACGTGTAGGCACAGTGGCTTCAGCGAAGGCCTGTTGGCCGCGCTCATTTGTTGATTCGAGCCATGCCAGTGGGCTGATGCCTTTTGCAAGTTCAAGCTGCTGGGCAATAAATTCAGCGGCCATATCACTCAGCTCCGTTTTCGTTACCGTTTTCCAGCCAGCCGTAGCCTTTTTCTTCCAGCTCCAGCGCCAGTTCTTTACCGCCGGATTTCACGATGCGGCCATTCGCCAGAACGTGAACATAGTCTGGCACGATATAGTCGAGCAGACGCTGGTAGTGGGTAACTACGATAAAGCTGCGGTTAGCATCGCGCATTGCGTTCACACCATCAGCGACCACCTGTAGGGCATCGATATCCAGACCGGAGTCGGTTTCATCGAGGATGCACAGGCTTGGTTCCAGCAGCATCATCTGCATCAGCTCGTTACGCTTTTTCTCACCACCAGAAAAACCTTCGTTAACGCCACGCTTGAGGAAGCTCTGATCGAGGTTGACGGCTTTGCATTTTTCACGAGCAAGTTTTAAAAACTGAACAGAATCCAGCGCAGGCTTGCCTTGCTGCTCACGTACTGCATCAACAGAGGCTTTCAGGAATTCGAGGTTAGAAACACCCGGAATTTCAACCGGATACTGGAATGCCAGAAACAGACCTTCGCGTGCGCGCTCTTCAGGATCAAGATCGAGAATATCCTTGCCGTTCAGAGTGGCGGAACCACCAGTCACTTCGTAGCCTTCACGACCCGCCAGTACGTTACCCAGGGTACTTTTACCGGCACCGTTCGGACCCATAATGGCGTGTACTTCACCCGGGCCGATGTTCAGGTTCAGGCCTTTGAGAATTTCTTTTTCTTCAACGCTGGCCTTGAGGTCTTTAATCTCGATCATTTCTTTAACCTTTTGTCTGGTGGCAGACGGTTAGTGTTCAATTTTCAAATTTTGATTTGTGATTTCTTTCGGGAGACCGGAAGAAGATCGGCTGGTCGCGGTAAATACATCCCTGTACGCTCGGCTGTGCCATCCATGGCACAGACGCCAGCCTCAACTTCTTCCGATCTCCCTTACTATTCGTTCACCCCAAAGGGCGTTCGCTTGACTACAGTTCTGGGCGTCATGAGCGAATGGAGTGCAAGGCAAAACCGAGTGAAGAAGCGCAGTTTACAAGTAGTAAATGAGCATTCTGAGCGAGGTTTTAACACCGCAATCCAGAGCGCAGTAGGCCAGAATTAGCCGACAGAGCCTTCCAGAGAAATCTCCAGGAGCTTTCCTGCCTCCACGGCAAACTCCATCGGCAACTCTTTAAATACTTCTTTACAGAACCCGTTAACAATCATGGATACCGCTTTCTCGGTATCGATGCCGCGCTGCTGACACAGGAACAACTGATCATCGCTTACGGTCGATGTCGTTGCTTCGTGTTCTACTACAGCACTTGGGTGCTTGCTCTCAATATATGGGAAGGTATGAGCACCACACTTATCGCCTAAGAGCAGAGAATCGCACTGAGTGAAGTTACGTGCACCTTCCGCCATTGGACCCATTCGCACTAAGCCGCGATAAGCATTCTGACTTTTACCCGCAGAAATACCTTTCGAAATAATGGTCGACTTAGTGTTCTTGCCCATGTGAATCATCTTGGTGCCGGTGTCGGCTTGCTGATAATTATTGGTCAGGGCAACGGAATAAAATTCGCCAATGCTGTTGTCGCCTTTCAGCACACAGCTTGGGTACTTCCAGGTGACGGCAGAACCGGTTTCAACCTGAGTCCAGCTGACTTTGGCGTTGGTGTGAGCAACGGCACGCTTGGTCACGAAGTTGTAGATACCGCCTTTGCCGTTTTCATCGCCTGGATACCAGTTCTGCACCGTACTGTACTTAATTTCAGCACCATCAAGAGCGACCAGCTCTACAACGGCTGCGTGCAGCTGGTTTTCATCACGCATCGGTGCAGTACAGCCTTCGAGGTAACTGACGTACGAACCTTCATCGGCGACAATTAAAGTACGCTCAAACTGGCCGGTCATGGCTTCGTTGATACGGAAATACGTAGACAGTTCCATCGGGCAGCGAACCCCTTTCGGGATATACACAAAGGAACCATCGGAGAACACGGCGCAGTTCAGTGCTGCAAAGAAGTTATCGCGCTGAGGTACAACAGAGCCCATGTACTTCTTGATCAGCTCTGGGTACTCGTGAACGGCTTCTGAAATCGGCATAAAGATAACGCCAGCTTCTTCCAGCTTTTCGCGGAATGTAGTCGCGACGGATACTGAGTCGAACACGGCATCAACGGCAACGCCCGCAAGTGCCATTTGCTCGTGCAGTGGGATACCCAACTTGTTGTAGGTTTCCAGCAGCTCTGGGTCGACTTCATCAAGCGATTTTGGTTTGTCTTCCATGCTCTTAGGCGCAGAGTAGTAAGACACGCCCTGATAATCGATTTCAGGGTAACCCAGGTGCGCCCAATCAGGCTCTTCCATGGTCAGCCATTCGCGGTAGGCTTTTAAGCGCCACTCAGTCAGCCACTCGGGTTCGCCTTTTTTAGCTGAAATAAAGCGCACCACATCTTCATCCAGCCCTGGTGGCAGGGTCTCGGACTCAATGTTAGTGACGAAGCCGGCTTTGTATTCACGGGCTTTGATCTGGCTTTCAATTTCAGCGTTGGTGGCCATAGCTACTTCTCTCGCATCGCATCATAGGTGCATCGGGTACATCATTATCGAGCGCAGTCTACCAGAACTGACGCCAATAACTGAGTATTTTACTCAGGTACTCTCTGTCTGTACAGAAAGAATACCAAGTTGGTATGCTTTGTGTCAGGATTGTATCAAAGCCCATGAATGCTGACGAATCGACAATGATTCTCAATCGGGTTCTAAGAAAAACACGGCGGCCTGATCCACAGGAAAGACAGATGCTCAGAATCGGCAAACTCACAGATTACGGAATCGTGGTGCTTAATCACTTGGCGGCGCAGGGCGCGGTTCAGCAGTCGGTGGATGACATTTCATCGACCACTGGTCTCAACGTTCCGACCGTACGCAAAGTGATGAAGGCACTGGTCGATAGCGGACTTGTGAACGCCCGTCGTGGTGCCAAAGGCGGTTATCGCATCGCCCGGTCACCTGCACAGATCAGCGTTCGCGATGTAGTTGAAGCCTTCGAAGGCCCGATTGCTCTGACGGAGTGCTCTCAGGACCATCATGTCTGCGATATCACCGATACCTGTAATCTCTCAGACGGCTGGGGTGGGATAAACCAGCTGATTATGCAGATGATGGGGCGAATTTCTCTCGAAGACGTCCGTAACCCTCAGATCGTCGATCAGTTGTACCGGCAGTTGCTGGATGACGGGCCAAGGATTCAGTTGGTGAATTTGTAGGGGCGCCATCTTTTCAAGCAAGTGTGCGGAATTGAGTTAGGCAATCTGGGCCACTGAAAACTGTAGTCAGGTCTGAGTCAGTAGCAGTCAGATAGACTCCTGCTATAGTTGAACGTACGTGTTATCTACAATCCATCTCACATTGGACTTGTGAGTCTGAACTAGTGCAGGAAAGCATTTTTCAGCGTCGCCGAGGTCGTTGCTCAACCGTGGTAAATCTCAGTCAGTATGGTCATCTGGTTCATATCGAGACCATTGAAGAATTTAAGCTTTACGAACTGATACCCAACGTTGTTTGGGTGTTCGATATCGATAAGCACGGTTGGTGGTGGGGCAACTCAGCAGCGGTTGCCTTCTGGGGGCTGGATTCGGTGCAAGCACTGATCGACAAAGATCTGTCAGGTGATACTCAGGGCGCGCGTGACCGTACGTTGCAAACCTTTGAGCTCGCGGTGCGCGAAGGCCTTACCGTTGACCCCTGGACAACCTATCCGAACGGTAAACCTAAGACGTTGTTGATGATGCACCGGGCAGTGCTGTTGGGGCCAGACCGACATCGAGGCATCATTGCCTACATCAATGAACAGGTGAACATGGGGGAGCAGCCCGAAAATCTGCTCTTGATGGAGGCGATGCGCTATACGCGGGTGCCTGCAACTACCTTCACCCTGGATGGTACACCCGTGGTAGAAAGCCCTGCGGCAACCGATGCTTATAACTATATCCATAGCCAGTCTTTAGCAGCAGATATCTCTCCTTTCGTTGCCCGCTTTGCTGATCCAGCCGAGGGGCGGGATTGTCTTAAGCGGGTGCAGGCTGGAGAAGAAGGCCGCTGGGACTACATCATGCAAACCGCCAATGGGCCGCGCCGCCATAGCCTGGATATTCGCTGTACCCGCCATCCATTGAACGGGGATTTCCTGTTTCTGGTGGTCGAGTATGATTTCACCGAATTGTATGAGGCGCTGGAAGAGGTCGAGTCAGCGCGCTCGAGGCTGCATGATATTGCGATGAAGGATGCTCTTACGGGTGTACATAGCCTGCACTACATGCAGGAGGCCGCCGACGCTGAACTCGCTCATGCCGCCCTTGATAAACAGCCACTCTGGCTGATGTTTATTGATCTGGATGGCTTCAAAGCAATCAACGACAACTTCAGCCACAGTGCCGGTGATGAGGTGTTGCGTGAAGTGGCCAGACGCTTACAGGAGGTTATTTGTGAGAGCGACCTGCTGGCCCGGATTGGTGGAGACGAGTATGTACTGCTGTCTCACGCCAGCTCGAGAGCAGATTCTGAAGGAATGGCCCAGCGTATTCTGGATTGCCTGAAAGAGCCAATATCGGTTGAGGGCGCCCAGGCCCGGGTCAGCGCCAGTATCGGCATTGCTAACTTCCCTGACGATGGGGAGGATCTCGAATCATTGCTTAAAGCCGCAGATGCCGCCATGTACCGGGTAAAGAAAGACGGAAAGAACGATTTTGCTTTTGTTCCATCCGAAGATTGATCCCATCTGTTAGAGCGAGGACCTACGAATCTATTGCCGTAACGGCCGAAGGGTTCGAAGTACTGACGCTCAGGGAAGAAGAGAGTCGGCAGTTAAGCTGATATAATCTTCCCACGTTTTTGATCTCTGAGTTCCATAATGTCTTCTTCGATGAGTCCATCCTACCTCGACCGTTTCGGCGGTATTGGCCGTTTATACGGTGCAGACGGCTTGCAACGCCTGCACGATGCGCACGTCTGCGTGATAGGCATTGGTGGTGTCGGTAGTTGGGCAGCTGAGGCTCTGGCGCGTTCGGGCGTTGGTAAGATCACTCTGATCGACATGGACGATATCTGTGTCACCAACACCAATCGACAGATTCACGCCATGACCAGCTCGGTCGGTAAGCTCAAGTGCGAAGCGGTTGCTGAGCGTTTAAAAGACATTAATCCTGAGATCGATGTCGATGCTCGTATGGCGTTTGTCACGGCTTCGAATCTGGAAGAGCAGATCACGCCGGATATGGATTACGTGATCGATTGCATCGATAGTGTAAAGAATAAAGCCGCGCTGATTGCCTTCTGTAAGCGTCGCAAGATTCGTATCGTTACCACGGGGGCGGCTGGTGGTCAGACGGACCCGACGCAGATTCAGGTCGGTGATCTGAATAAAACCTTCAATGATCCTCTTGCGCGTAAAGTACGCTCTTTGCTACGTCGTGAATACGGTTTTTCGCGTAACGCATCGCGTAACTATTCTGTGCCTTGTGTCTTTTCAACCGAACAGCTGGTGTACCCAAACAGCGACGGCACTGTGTGTCAGACCAAAGCTTTTGCTGGCGAAAGCACCCGCCTCGACTGCAATAGCGGTTTTGGCTCCGCGACTATGGTGACGGGTACTTTTGGTTTTGTCGCAGCATCACGGGTGATTCGCCGCATTGCGGATAATGCCGGGAAGAAGCCTTAATTTTTTCAAATTAAGTCAGAGTTTTTAAAACATCCGCATACGGCACTTGCTCAAGTTCTGCGTAATTCGCAAGTTTCTTCGCTTTCACTTTGGTTAGCCACGGGCTCGCCATACCACTTAAAAAACGGGTCTGGGTTTCAGGCTCGGGCAGCTGATTAAACATCGTTTGATACGCTTGATTAAACTCAGACAGCATCCCCTTAATAACAGAAGCATCTGGTGCAGAAGCCACACTGTTCTGAGGCCATGACTGCCATTTACCTATACAGACGGAACAGTGTCCGCAGTCCTGCGTCATTGAGTGATCGTTAAAATACACAGCCAGTTGCCGGCTGAGACACTGCTGTGATTGAAACAGGCTCACCATATTGTGCAGGCGTTGAATATCACTGTTCTGATGAGCCATAAAGCTCTGGTGCAGTTCATCGGCAATGGCGTCGGTCTCGGATACTTGCCAAGGCTTTACCTCATACACCTCGGTCATCTGCTTTATTTCGAGCGTTAACCATTGCTGCTCAGCACAATATTCTAAGGCTTTCACTGCACGCGAGCGCGCATCCGGTCCAAGGCTCTGAATTAGTGCATCCATATCCAGGCTGTACCAGGTGCGACCTTTTTTACTGTGATTTAACAGCGTCTGAATAAACGTCTGTCGCTCGCCACTGAACTGAGCGAGCAGGGCGCTTTCGGATTCTGGCTTAAAACGGTATTCGGCATAGTAGCTGTAGAGCGGAGTGATTCGCCCGGCCATTTCTAAATGTACGAGTAAGGTTTTTAATGGCAGTGGGCGGATATCCGTCTGGTTCGACAGTGGCTGCATCATGGTTTCCCAACGGCCAGAGCCATTACTGTTTACAGCGGTATCTGTGCTGATGGTGGTGAGTAAACGCTTAATCGCCCCGAGGGTTGGCGTATCGCCGTAGGTGAAATTTTCAAGTATGGTTAAACCACTTAAATCGGCGAGCAATACACAGTCGGAGGGATTCCGGTCACGCCCGGCGCGGCCGATTTCCTGACTGTAGTTTTCTATCGATTTTGGTAAGTCATAATGCAGTACCTGACGGATATTGCTTTTGTCGATGCCCATACCAAAGGCAATGGTCGCCACGATGCAGGGCGTCGCCCCTGACATAAAACGCTGCTGAATCTCCTGACGTGTCTCGCTGGCAAGGCCTGCATGATAGGACTCCACCGGCACGGATACCATCTGCTTTAACTGGCTGGCGACTTCGTCGGCGGTGTTTTGCTGTGTAACGTAAATAATACTGCCGAAAGGTTCGCCTTTTTTGATCCGGTGATTTAACCATTGAGCACATTTGTTTATGCGTTCATGTACTGGCGTAGGCTGAACTAATAATCGAAGGTTTGGCCGATAGAAACCGGTACTGATGACATCCTGCTCTACGATATCAAAATGTCGGCGCATGTCTTCTACGACGGGCTGTGTCGCCGTTGCTGTTAAGAGCAAAGATTGCGGGATATTAAATTCGCGACGCCATTGAGGCAGTTTCAGGTAATCCGGGCGGAAGTTGTGCCCCCATTCAGAAATACAGTGCGCTTCATCGACGACCAGTAAAGAGATAGCAACGCCCCGGATAAATTCGCGAAAGCGCTCATTTTTTAAACGCTCCACTGAGATAAAAAGAATCTTTATTTCACCGCTGCGAACGCCTTGTTGTACTGAAGTCAATTCTTCTCGGCTGAGAGTGGAGTCGAGGCTGGCAGCGGCAACGCCTTTGCTGCGCAGAAAAGCCACCTGATCCTGCATCAGTGCCAACAGCGGCGACACCACTAAGGTCAGGTTCGGAAGCAGCAGGGCGGGTAGCTGATAGCAGAGGGACTTACCTGAACCCGTTGGGAAAATTGCCGCAGCAGATCGCCCGGCCAGTATGGCCTCAACAACGGGTTGCTGGCCTTCGCGTAGCTGATC
The DNA here is from genome assembly GCA_913019975.1 of Thalassolituus maritimus. Lineage (GTDB taxonomy): Bacteria > Pseudomonadota > Gammaproteobacteria > Pseudomonadales > Oceanobacteraceae > Thalassolituus. Next base: position 80,185 of record CAJWBH010000001.1, read on the forward strand.
AAAGCCGAAGGTACGTTTAAGTGGCGCTTGCCAGTCAGGAATCGTATTCATCTGTGCATCCTTGCAGAGTTTGTAGTGGATTAACAGTCCACGATAGCGAAGGCAGACGGATCGAGCCAATGGATTCTGGCGTAACCTGCACTGTCGTATTGGGATAGAGAGTTGGTACTCTTTTCTCTGAAATCACATATCAGTCAGGAACTCTTCTCAATGCAGGTTCGTCCGAGCTGGTAGGTTTCTCAAATATGATAAGGATAACAACAATGCCGAATTCAGAAATAATACGTTGGCGTGCTCTTTTTCCACTTGCCCTTGTGGTTACCTTCAGTGCACTAATGTCTGGTTGCGGAGCAGATGATGCAACTACTGACAACGGGGAGGTTGCGGACAGTTCAGGTGATAAACCAGTCAATGAAGCTCCTAATGAAGATTCCGAGACGGATAACGGCAGTGAGCCAGAAGTTGATAACGGCAGTGATTCAGGAGTCGATAACCCGGTTTTCTCTATGGCATTACCTCAGGTGAACAGCAACCTTACGACAGATTCTCCGGAAGGTATCTGGATGCTTGTGGCTGAAGAGTCTTCTGAAATTCCTAATTCAGAAGATTCGATGAACCCTTTCTTATTTGAGAAAATGAATAGGGAGTTTGTTTCTGTTACTGAGAACGGTGATGGCATTTATGTTCTTACCCGCTGTGATGGCAGTTGGCGGGATGAGTATGAACTTACCGAAACTGAGACAGGCTACGATGCAACCTATTCTGAAACTACCACTCCGGATGAAGGTGGCGTTGAGTACACGACTACGACGCAGTTCAGTGTTGTTTACGGGGCAGATAACCAGACGCTAACCGTCTCGGGAAGCAAAATAACGCAGCCAGCCGGAGAAAACCTCGCTCTCTCGGTCGAGGGGGTAAAGGTCAGCGACGCCCCTGACTTTTATGCTGCTGATGAGTTCGCAGCATCTGCTCAGCTGGATTACGTGAACCTGGGCAACGCTGATGCTGAGCCTGAGGGGGCGCCTCGAAGCCGCACTGATCTCCCAGTTCATTGTGTTGGTTCATCCGTAGGTCAGAAAACGACCGAATCGACCACAGATGAGTGGCAGCTTGACCAGCGCTACTTCACGGTCATTCTTAATACGCCGGAAGGCGACCCTTCTGATCAGATTCAGTATTACGAGCTGAATCAGAATACCGATGGAGAATTAACCCGCTCATTGGGGGCGGTGATCGTCGTCAGCAGTACGGACTTAGGGCGCGATGAGCAGGCTGAACCGGGCGTCGCCACCATGTACGTACATGCCTGTTCCGTTGGCACAGGAGACGAGACGGCCTGCGAAGCAGGAGCAGAATGGACCGAAACCAGCACGGCTTCGGCTGAGGGGATTACTTTCGACATCAACTTCGAGGTGATTGATAACGAGTATGTCTTGAGCCCACTTGCCATGACGCCTTTAACTGCTTTCTTGTGGCCGCATGATGGAGACTTTATGCGAACTCGGTTAGACGTAACGCTGTCTACAGATTGATTCTTGGAGCCGCTTTGTCGATGATGGCGTATTTTGTCTTGCGGATGTGGGGCAGATGAGGCCACTTTGCACCTTTTGAGATAATAGACAGGCGTTTATCAGGTATTCTGGTGTCCGACTCGAATAACAAATTAAATGGAGTTATCCATGCTCAAGCTCATTAAACCTGCTCTGGCACCTGCGGCCGTTGCTGGTCTTTCTCTTTCGCTGGCGGGGTGTTTTCCTCAGGGGTTTACTGGTCTGCCGCTAGTTGATCGCAGCCTGAGCGCGGAATCACCAGAGGGCATCTGGATGATTGTGACGGAAGAAAACTCCAGTATCCCGAACGCTGAAGACAGCATGAATCCATACGCCTATGCGGGTATGACCCGTGAGTTTGTAAAAGTCACTGCGAACGAGCAGGGCATTTACGAGCTCACCCGATGTGACAGCGAGTGGCGCAAAGACTTTGAACTGACAGCGACCGAAACCGGTTACGAGGCGACGCTGACTGAAACTGGTGATATGGATGAATCCGGTGTCACTGCAATGACGCTGACGGACCTGACTGTGACGTTTGCCACCAATAACCGGTCGCTGTCGGCAGAAGGTAGCCGCGTCACCACGCCTGTGGGTGAAAGTACGACGCTGACACTCGAGGGCGTCAAAGTCAGTGACAGCACCAGCTTTGAAGATGCTGAGCAACTGACCTCAACGTATGGCCTGGACTACACTAATTTAGGCAATGCAGGCTCAGTAGATAGCTCGATTGCTAACTGTGTTGGCATAGAGTACGGCGAACAGGTGACTGAGCAAGGTGGTGATGATTTTATCTACACCGAAAACATTTATACCTACTATGACGAAAGCGATCGTCAGACACAGTACTATCGCTTCTATCAGGCGAACGCTGGCACGGTGACGGAGTCACTTGGTGCGATCATTAACACTGAAGACGTTTTCACTTTTTACGTTAACGCTTGCAATGATGGCGAATCGGCCTGCAGTGCGGCTGCTGAGTGGACAGAAACGTCCTCAAACTCTATCGCGGGTGTGAGCTTCGATATCAATTACGAGGTGATTGATAACACCTACGTCATCAACCCGCTTGCGCTGACGCCATGGACCGCTTTTTTGTGGCCACATGACGGTGACTTCATGCATGCACAGTTGGCGGTCACTATCGACAGCTACCAGCAGTACGAAGATTGATGATTACTTAATGATTATGAGAGCCCGGCAGCCGCCGGGCTTTTTTATGTTTAGTCTTCGCTATCAGTGCTTTTGGCAGACAGTTGCTTGAGAAGGCTCTCTGGCACCTTGTGAATGAGAAGAGATTTGTTCGCAGGATTGAATTCAATATCTTTACCCAGCAGGGCAGCCGAAAAGCTTAGACTCAGATCTTTATTCTTTCCACTGAAGCGAATAAATCCTTTGAGTTTCTTACGGTCTGGAATCAGCTCTGCTTTCACGGCATCGGCAACCTCTGCCACGGGAGCGCCGGCTGCGACCAGTTCTTCGGGAGTGGCGCCTGCGGGAGTGGGTTGCTTACGACGCTCTTTCTTCTTCTCTATCACATAATGTGAAAATGCTTCTGCAGGTTTTGCATTGGTCTCGTTGGCGAGGTGGTTTTCCAGCTCTTCGAAGACGACGGGTTCGCCACGTAGATCCTGCTCTATACAGTAATCGACTACCTTAGACTTATATTCAAACGCCTGTTCCTCGGGAAGTGTACGGCTGTAGGAGTCGACGATCTCAAGGAATTCCTCTGTTTCTGCCGTCGTATTCAGGGTATCCGTGAATCCGATAGCGTCGAGGATAGCGTTCTGGAGAGGGCGGTCACCGCGGCCAAAAGAAAAGGTGATGTACTTTGCGTCTTCATCCTGTGCCCAGTCGGTGAGATTGATGCATACACCAAAGCCGGTATTTGAGAAGTCCAGGTAGCGGGTTTCTGACAGGTTGAGGTTAGCATCGACCGTCACGCTGTCTTTGTAGCGCAGGTGGAAGATATAGAGCTTGTCGGCATCCGCCAGCTCTTCGTGAAATACTGCGATATAGCCGTCTACAAGAAGGTCGGTACTGTCGAGGCTAGCGCTGATGTGCGCAATGGCTTTGCGTGCCCAGCTCGAAAACGGCATGGCTTCTTTCTGCCAGTTGCGGATAAGCGCGCTGAACGCTGGCGATTCGGGATTGAACACACCGTAACGCTTACCGCTACGCTGTAAAAGAATACCCTTCAGTTGAGAGGCACAACGCTGGTAGTAACCCGACAGAGTATCTTCACCTACTTCGCCCTCAAGGTCGCTGTAGGTCACAGTGGCTGCTGGTTCTTTTTCCAGCTTAGCTATTTTGTGAGTGATGAAGTGCTTGAGCGCCATACTATCTCCTGACATCACGCCTCAGCGGCGTGTACGAAATGTGGCCGGATAATATCATGTCAGCGCCCGGACGGCCTGTTCCTTACCTGTCAGCGTTTTTGCTATTCTTAATAACCACATTGAGGAGAAAACCATGCGTAATTCACTCAAGCAGTTATTTTTTATCGGTGCGCTGTCGTTAACCTTTGCAGGCATCAGTGTTCAGGCTGAAGAAAGTGAAGGTAGCTATCCAGAATCCTGCCCGGAAATTTATCACCATACGATGAAACAGCTTCACAGTAGTAAGATGCTGAATCTGTGTGATGTGACGGACGGTAAGCCCGTATTACTTGTGAATACGGCGAGTCACTGTGGCTTTACCGATCAGTTTGGCGATCTTGAAGCGATTCATGAGAAATATAAGGATCGCGGACTGGTCGTTCTGGGCGTGTCTTCTGATTCTTTTAATCAGGAAGCAAAGGACGAGGCAGAAGCCGCTGAAGTCTGTTTCAAAAACTTTGGCGTCACCTTTACCATGTTATCGACAGTACCTGTGAAGGGGGAGAATGCTCACCCACTTTTCAAAGAGGTCGCCAGTCAGGACCAGTACCCTCGCTGGAACTTTTACAAGTACATGATTAACCCGGAAGGTAAGGTGGTTCACTCGAATTCGAGTTTCCGCATTCCAGATGAAGAAGTCATCGAGAACCTGCTCAGCAGTGCTGGCCTGTAAAACAGTTTGAACTTCAGACCGGATAAGCCATCTATATCTTTACGTTCATTATGATGGAGAGTAAGACATGGATCTTATCCGGATTTTACTATCAGTACTGGTACCCCCACTTGGTGTGTTTCTGCAAGTTGGTATTGGTGGGGCATTCTGGCTGAATATTCTGTTGACTCTGTTGGGTTATCTGCCAGGTATCATTCACGCGGTATGGGTTATCGCGCGTAGATAGTCGCAGCCTAACGGTTGTGCAAGAACACAAAGAAGCCGCATCTGATGCGGCTTTTTTGTGGGTGTTTGATTTGTTGGTGTTTTAATACCAATACTCCGGCATCCGTGCCTCAGAAGTATTGAAGCCTGACGTCTTACCGGTTTTCAAGACGAGCGTAATCAAGCACGCCGTAGTTCAGCGGACTGTCCTTACGGAACCAGCTATGCAGCTCGTCACTCTTCTGCCAGAAGTCTGGTGACGTGCGACGGACAGCGAACTGCCCTGCCAGCGACTTGTAGTCTTCCTCTGATTCAAGCGCCTTAATGCCAGAGATAAAGTCACCTAACCTGTACTCAGGTACACGGTAAATGGCCGCTGGATAAGTGCCAAGAAGCCCAGGTACGATCGTCAGGTAATCCTCTTCCGGAAGACGATTGTTCTCCTCATACAGCAGGCCCGTCAGGTTGCTGTGGCCGCTTGCTCTCAACAGCGTGAATACCTGAGGGTCACCCATCACCTGATCGATCATAAGGAATGAGATCTCAGGCATCAGTGTGGCTTGCTTACCCACAACATCATTGATCGGTAAGAGTGCTGAAAGCCGCTCAGGAGTGACGGCACCTGACAACTCGTAGCGCATAGAGGTGGCGCCTTTCAGGTGGGTCTTCAGCAGGCCATACAGTTCGATCTTCTGTTCCTGAGTCTGATATTCAATCCCCGGATCGGTAATAACCGAGTCTTCATAATTGACCAGATACTCATCGACTTCATCGCTGGCGTCCCGGTACCAGTAATTGGCCAGCTCAATCCGTTTTTTCTGAGGCAGGAAGGTAAGGAAGTTGTGCTCGCCCTCCATTCTCAGAAAATCCATATACAGACGGGTCATCAGCTGATGGCCGACGTTACCGTAGACATCGAATTCAGCGACCAACAGATAGTGGATGCGCTCAAGCAGAGTGTAATCCACGACCCAGGCGGTTTTGGTCGGTTGCCCAATGAAGCCTTGTTCGACAGAGGAACTGTCGAAATGGCGCATAATAGTGAGTGCCGCATTCGGATTGTGTCCGTCGCCATCCCAGATAAGATCAAGGTCAAGCTCCTTACCCTCAGGGAAGTGCTCGATCATTTTTTGGTTCTTGGCTTCGAGGTAGTCTTTGTGCAGATCAGAGTACTTCAACCAGTTGCTGAGAATACCCGCGTTACTCTCTGCCTCGCCCGGCAAACGAAGGTTATTGCTTTGTTCGCTGAGAAAATCTGCGAGCTCACCAGAGTCAATCGCATCAGGGTCTATAAATACGGCCCAGAAATGATCGTCGATCACATTCAACGCAACTTGCCCGCGACAAACCGGCCCCTTGATAAAGCCACGGATAATGTATTCAGACTCTTCAAGCATAAAGCGATAACGGGATTTCACCGGTAAATCGTGGAAGGCGATAAAGGGATTGGAGGCGATATGAACTTCGTATCCCGGCAAGCTGCTAATTTCATAGTCTGGCTCGTTGAACAGCGACTTCATCCATTCCATGCGCTCATCGTTGAGGCGGTAAGGCATGTGAGTTTTGGCTACGATGGTTTCTTTTATACGCTCTAATCGATAATAGATACGCTTCACGCCCGGGTCGTCATATGGGCGACGCGTTGCTACAACCTCGATGGGGAGACCCGGTGGGGTATACGAACGGACCAGCCGGAAGAAGTTTTCTGGCCGTTGTTTCGGGTCGATACCACGGAAAAGAGGCTCATCCGAAAAATACAGGCTGGCCAGGAAGAGGTGTTCGTACATATACCGACTGGCCAATTGCTGTTTCAGGCTGTCGTCGTTCAGGTACGTTTCCCAGTCTCTGATCGTCTGTTTAGTTTTATCGGAAAGGGGCTTCGGCTGAGACATCGGCGAGCCGGCTCTCAGCCACTGCACCAGAGTGTTATATTCGCTATCACTGATCTCAGGGAGCCCGTATGGCATTCCCCATTTTGGGTGCTCTTCTGCGTACTCATTGAAATCTTCACGCGTCGGGCAAGACTGGGAGCGATTCAGAGCCAGATTGTAGTCATCACTCAGAAGTACATTTTCAGGTGCCGGCGCGTTTTTCTTCAGTGCCAGCATTTGATAAATGAGCGAGTTAGCGAGGTTTACTTCCGGGCTTTGAGTTCGCTCATTAAGCACAGAGTGGAAACCCATTTGTCGCCACTCAGCAGTTGAGTCTGCGTCGATACCTAATCGGGTCGGTTCGGCCGCGGTCAGCCTTGTTCCGTGGTATACCTTCTGAGGGTTAGCTCCCCTCATAATGCCTTCAGCTGACGTCAGTTTTAACTGGCACGGTGCATCGTTACAGGCATGACAGACAACACAACGCTGATCCAGAACCGGCTTTACTTCCTCTCTGAACCAGGCGGCTTCCTCAGCCTTGAAGTCAGCTCTGCGCTCTACAATAAGCGATTTACCGAATAATTCCTGGGTGTCTAAAGACTGCAAGCCTGCAGTAGCACAGCCCGTCAGGACGATAATCCAGACGAGCCAGGTTCTTTTAAAAAATTTCATCATAATTCAGCACTACGATCAGGCGTAATCGTATGGTCCACCTTTCTTGAGTGCGTTCTGGTAGGCTGGAAGCGCGTGTACTTTTTTCACCCAGGCATTGATCGCGGGTAACTTTGAGGCAATATCGGAGCGGGTCATGGCAGCTTCCAGAGGGAATATCATCTGGAAGTCGGCGGCGGACATATCGTCTCCGGAGAACCAGACGTTTTTACTCAGGTGATCCTCGATAAAGCGCAGGGAGCTCTCAACGTTCGGGCTGATGAAACTCTTCATTACCTGATCGGCAATTCCTTTGGCTACCGGTCGGACAAAGAAAGGCATCGGGGCCGTTTTTACTTTGGTGAATACCAGACTCATAACCAGATACGGCATTAGCGAACCCTCAGCAAAGTGCAGCCAGTATTCATTTTGCTGAGCGGCATCAGAGTCGGGGGCATTGGTGAAGCGATTATCTTTGTCGTAGTTGCGGATCAGGTAGTTGATGATCACAGCGGATTCGGCGATCACTTTTCCACCGTCTGTTATCAGCGGTGACTTTCCAAGAGGGTGTATCGCTTTGAGTTCATCAGGCGCCAGGTTGGTTTTAGGATCGCGTTTATAAAGCTTGATTTCATATTCGATACCCAGCTCTTCGAGCAACCAGAGAATACGTTGTGAACGCGAGTTTTCAAGATGATGAAGCGTGACCATAAGTACCTGACCGTTAAGAATAGAAATTCACCCACTCTTATAACGGACACGCTTTAGGATTGAAAGTGCCTTATCCGAGCGGGTACTGAATTGAGTGATAAAGAGAGGGATATGCAGCGAAACAGAGTGTTCCGTTGCTTCCAGAGCTGGCCGAATCAATCACATCTGTTTTTAAGCGGAGGTAACCAACCAGGGAACCGCGCTGACGGATAGCATCCCGCGTTGAACTCGGGACAGCATTGTCTGGAAGCGCATTCAGAAACTCGTCTGGAGCCTCCTGAAATCCTCGCGTCTCAGAACGAAGCAAGTGATCTCCACCCACGAGGAAGTTGTCGCCTGTTCATTGTAAACGATATCGCCACGGTCAGAGGCCAGGAAAACGTCATACAGGCCTTCGCCACTCAGATACTCGCGCTTCTCATGGGAGTTTCCGTTTATCGATCTGCCCAATCATCATAGAATACGGGAATCAAAGTGTGAGCTGATGTCATATATGACATAGGTTCGGAATTATTTATGGCCATTTGGCCCGACTGAGAGTGTAGTAAACAATGGAACGGACAGAGCGGGATTTTTACGCGCGCGATAAAGAAGATCAGGAAGCCTTTCTGACGCAAACCTGGTGCAATGACTGCATGGAAGTGGACCTGGGAATGAAAGACCCGGTTGAGTACGAAATGGGCGGCGTTGTTTATATCGACGGTAAGTGTGTAAAGTGTGGCAGCACGGTTACGACTGAGATTGCCGACGATGATACGGACGGAGAGTGGGACGACGAGTAACGTCATCCCATTCGTAGTGAGCAGGCTTTGATCGCAGATTAAGCCTGTTCTTCTGCTTTCTTCCAGCGGGTAAACATCAGCGAAGCGATGAACATCAGCGCTATGGTCAGAACCTGAAGCCACATCCAGGTGCCAGCTCCTGTTGCGATAATCACAACGAAGTAGAACATGGCCATGTACGCAAGCCAGGAGGCTGCGTAATGCGATTTCTTGATGATGCCCGGAATGAATAGCAGCAGTGGGATACACTTCACTAGCCAGAACATCAGTGTAGCTCCTAGAATATCCTCATCGCCTTTTACATGTTCTGGTGCGCTGGCGTAAGTACCTGCCAATAAAAGGCCGAAGAGGCCGAGATAACAGATCACCATTGCCCACCAGGCGCGGTTTGACTTCATTCGTCTGCTCCAGACAGTCGTTTCGCCAGTGTTGCCATGCGTGCCCCCTGAGCTTTACACAATCCAATTTCTTCCTTGCTCAACTCGCGATCGCCGTTCGGGCCCGCCCAATGCGTAGCGCCGTAAGGGGTACCGCCTGAGGAGGTTGTGGATAAACCGGCCTCGCTGTACGGCAGGCCTGCTATGACCATCCCGTGATGCATCAATGGCGTCATCATCGAAGTCAGGGTGGTTTCCTGGCCGCCGTGCAAGGACGAAGTAGAAGTGAACACACTGGCAGGTTTATCAATCAGCGCGCCCGTCAGCCAGAGGTTGCTGGTGGTATCGAGGAAATATTTCAGCGGGGCTGCCATGTTGCCAAAGCGGGTTGGGCTACCCAGTACCAGGCCAGAGCAGTGCTTGATATCGTCGAGAGTGCAATAGACTGCGCCGTCGTCTGGCACTGCCGGTGCCGTGGCTTCAGATACCGGGCTGACTTCTGGCACAGTGCGTAAACGGGCCTCCAGTCCGGTTGATTCGATACCGCGTGCAATCAGCTTAGCCATTTCGGCTGTTTTGCCGTGACGGCTGTAATACAACACCAGAACGTAGGGCGTAGCCATTAAATAATCTCCAGTACCTGCTCTGGTGGGCGGCCAATGCGTGCCTCATCACCCTTGATCACAATTGGGCGCTCAATCAGCTTGGGTGATTCGATCATTGCCCGAATGATGGCATCGTCACCAACGTTTTTATCATTCAGACCATGTTCTTTATATTCGGCTTCTTTGGTTCGAAGTAGCTCACGCGGCGTGATGCCGAGCTTATCAATGACCGCTTTCAGGGTCGCTGCATCGGGTGTTTCTTTCAGATACTCGACCACCGTTGGCTCGACGCCGTTTTCTTGCAAAAGCGCCAGTGTCTGGCGGGACTTGGAGCAACGGGGATTGTGATAAATGGTAATATCGCTCATGCTTTTTCTGAATTCCGGTAGACAGTCATTTGGTCGCCATTGTAACAAGGATACCCGTTAAGGATACCTATGAAGCCGAGTTTTATCCCTGAACCAGCCCATGTCGGACGCGTTTTATGGCAGACACTCAAACGTTTCGAAAGCATGGAGCGTCGCAAAGAAGCTGCTGCTCTGACTTACACCACGCTGTTCGCTCTGGTGCCTGTTATCACCGTCAGCTATTCGATACTCAGTGCTATCCCGACGCTGCAGGAGTGGGGGCAGGATGCGAACCAGCAACTGCTTAGCTATGTTCTGCCGCAGGGCAGTGAAGTGATTACGGATTACCTGCGCCAGTTCAGTGAGCAGGCAAGACAGCTGACCTGGATCGGTATCGCCGCCTTATTTGTGACTTGTATTTTCCTGCTGCAAACCATTGAAGGACAGTTCAACCGAATCTGGAACGTTGAAAGTTCGCGTTCGAAAATTCAGACATTTTTCCGCTACTGGGCTGTATTGAGCCTCGGTCCGCTGCTGTTTGGTGCCGGAGTGGCCACATCTTCTGTTCTGGCGTCGATGCCGCTTTGGGAGAGCTCTCCCGGTGGGCCTCTGACAATACTAGCGCGGCTTATCCCGTGGATACTGACCATCGGCGCAGTGACCGTGGTCTATCTGATGGTGCCTAATTGTAAAGTACCCGTGCCTCATGCATTGATAGCCGCCATTATCGTTGCCTCGGCCTTTGAATTGGGCAAGTTTCTGTTCAGTGGCGCTCTGGGGCTTTTTCCATCATATAAGCTGATTTATGGCGCGTTTGCTGCCGTTCCGCTGTTTCTGCTGTGGATCTATGTATCCTGGATGCTTTTGCTACTGGGGGCTGAGCTGAGCTATGGCCTGAGCCATTATCGCCGGCCTGGTGCAGGGCGTCATCCAGTGAATGAGCGATTGCGACTGGCAGAAATTCTGATCAAAGCCCGAAGCGGTGAACCTCTTAATCGCGAGTTGGATATTCGGCGCCAATTGGGTGACGTCGATGCGGGGCGGGTTACCAATATGCTTAATGAATTCCGCAAGTCAGGTTGGGTTGTATTCACGGAGGAGGGGCGTTGGGCGTGGGTTCGGGCGCCTGAGAGCATCAAAACCTCCGAGTTCTTTGCCGGGCAGACATTGAAGGAGCTGTGTAAGGCCAATGCCGGCGATGCCAAAAAGCTGGTGAAATTACGCCAATGGCAAAATGACTTTAGTTCAGAGTTCGGAGAGCGCTTCGATATGCCGCTCAGTGAATTACTTGACTGAGAGCGCGTGTCAGCCCCGAGTGATGAGCAGATACATCAGGAGAACCCAATGAAACATGCGATACAGGAAGTAGCGAGTGAGGCGGGCACGCCCGAGATCAGCGCTCCGGCGGTCTCGCTGCGCGTACACCCGCAAAGGTCATCGCTCTACGAAGAATTGCACAACCGTCCATCGCCAATCATTGAGGGCGGTTGTCAGGTCACTCACTTTACAGTGATGCTCGATAACAATCGTGAAGAAATTCTCGAGCACGTAAATGACCTATGTCGTCGTTATAGTGTGCCGGCTCCGGGTAACGACTCCAGTTGCTTGTATCAGGATTTTGGTGGGTTTGAGCTGCGCTGGGAACGCCATCTGGAATTTGCGAACTTCACCTTTATCAGCAAAGACGCAGCCCCGTTTTCTGACGATGCTCTGGCGTTTATTCCTAAAGACTGGCTAGCCAGCATGCCCGGAGAATTAGTCGTAGCCGTTAATCTGGTGATGGTTGAATCGTCACCCAGTGACGTTGACCTGAAGCGCTGGTTCGAAGGTCAGCGTGTGTCTGGTTCAGAAGTCGCTGAGAATAAAGCCCAGGTCTGGACCGCGTTTAAGCTTCATAGCGACGGATTTGGGCGTATCGTCGCCTGGAACCGGGATCTCAATGCTTATCAGGCCGGTCGCATGGTACAGCGGTTGTGTGAGCTGGAAACTTACCGCCTGATGTCATTGCTGGCTCTGCCTGTAGCCCGGGAAATGGGCGCAGAATTGTCACGTATCGAGGACAATCTGGCGACTCTGAATTTGAGTATCTCAGAAATCGACAAAGACAAAGATGAGCGCGAGCTGCTGCAGGAACTGTCGCATCTGGCGGCAGAAGTCGAGCGCCATCGCTCTGACACAAACTTCCGATTCTCAGCTTCAGTGGCCTACCACGATCTGGTCAGAGACAGGATCAAACAGCTGCAGGAAGTCCCAATGGATGGTGTTCAGAGCCTGCAGGAGTTCCTTGAGCGTCGACTGACGCCAGGCATCAAAACCTGTAACTCGGTCAGGGATCGTCTTGAGGATTTGTCGCGTCGTATTCACCGGACCACAAGCCTGTTGAGAACTCGGGTCGACTTGTCGATTCAGGAGCAGAATCAGCACCTGTTATCTTCCATGAACCGCCGCAGTCAGCTGCAACTGAGGTTGCAGCAGACAGTTGAGGGGCTCTCGGTAGTTGCTATTGGTTATTACCTTTTGTCGTTGCTGGAGATTGCATTCAATGGCCTGAAAGCGGTTGGGGTACCTATCGATGTCAGTCTGGCGAAGGGCGTAGCGATGCCTGTGGTGCTGTTATTGGTGCTGCTCGGTGTTCGCAGCGTCCGAACGCATATCACACGACGGAACCGGGCTGCTGACGGAAACAGCGGAAAATCAGAGCGGCAGTAAACTGACACTGTGCGGTAAGAAACGACCGCATATCTTTTTATCTATCTGATTTTTAAAGGATTTGTTATTTTGGCTTGCTAATTGCTGAATCCTCCTCATCTTCAGTGGAGGATGCAGTATGCTGAATTGGTTGCCTGAACATATACAGAAGCCGGTGGCGTCGATACCGACGACCGGCACTCCTCATTCTCTCGTCCGTCGTTCAGCGGATGTATTGGCTCTTCTTATCCGAGACGCACTGCTGGCCGGTGATCACGAGAGCGCATTTGCACTTGCCGGAGTACGGGATGTACTTAATGGCCTGAGCAAACCGACAGACATACTCCGTCGACGTGCCGAATCTGACGCATATGACTTTATTGCCGACTACACTGAAAGTCAGGCAGAGGTTGGAGTGCGCGGCCAGGCTCTTGCAGATCTGAAACTCGTTGCTGATGTTCTCGCAGCAACCGACATCGCCCGTAAACAGGAAGCAGCTTCAGGACAACTCTGCAGTTTTGCCCGTGTTGAAGAGATTATCGGAAATTTGTATGCAAAAAATAACGACTAGCCTGCTGCTATCACTTGCAGCACTTCAGGCAAACGGTTCCACATTCCAATGGGGGCAGGAAATTTCAGGGGCTCCCGACAGCGGCGTAGGTACGCGATTTGCGACCAGCACCGTTGCGATTTCATTGCCGCTTGAGCGGGCTGACCGTGGCACAGAATCTCTGACTTCTGATGTGTCTCTGGAGTTAACTGAATTCCGTTGGGAAGGCGCGAATGCCGCAGAGGGTGAATACATCTGGTTATCTGTGCCAATTAAATACCGACAGAAACGCACTGGCAGCACTGAGTTTCACCTGATGGCTGAGCCCGGCGTCATGACGGACCTCGATGCTGTTGGTACTGAGAATCTCAATCTGAACGTTGAGGTCAGTGGCCGGACTTACACGGGCCGCACGACCTTCTGGCAATACGGTATTGTGGTTGACCGTAAATTTGGCGACCGCAAACCCCGGCCGCTTCTGGCGCTGGCCACCAAGCTGACCTCCGATACTGAAATGTGGTTGGGTTTTCCCAGGTCGAATATTCAGACCCGATGGAGTCAGGAGTTCTCAACCTATGCCCGCTTCTATCCTGACGGTGGTTACTGGAAAGAAGAAGTCGATGATCTGACCCCAGCAAAGGTAACGACCGTCTCTTATACGAACTGGAGAATGGGTGTTGGTGCAGAGTTTCGCTGGCGCAATGGCGTGTGGCTGAATGCCGAGATTGGTCAGCTAAGAAATCGTACGATCAGAGCGACCGACAGTACCGGAGTTGAAGTCAGTGCAGACCCGGCTGAAAACGGTTACTGGCAGCTGGGTGCCAGCCTGAGATTCTGATACATTGGGCAGAGTGTCACATAACAGGTTGCTTATGCTTCTCTTTGCCCGCTACACCCGGTTTTATCCTCTACTTTTGGCGGTACTTTTCGCTTCTGTGATGCCTGCGGGTGTCTCTGCAGCACCGCCACCATTCCCCGACAGTGAATTAATCGAACGCTCTGAAGAGAGCGTTTCACGCTACAGGCTTGTACTTTCTGAGCTGAAGCACCAGCGCGCAGATACCTTTGGAGAGCGCGAATTGCGTGTCTCCGGAGAGCGCGAGCGTTCCGTTTATAATTTGCCGGACGGCGTAAGTCTCGAAGAGGTGAGAGTGTACTTCCGGCGCCAGACCGACGGTCAGAGAACACTGTATGAGTGTATTGGTATTGATTGTGGTAGCAGCAACTTCTGGGCAAACGACGTGTTTGATCTGTCCAGTCTGGTTAGCCGCGATAAAGACCAGGCGTATTTCGTAACCATTGAGCCATACGCTGATACCCAGAAACTGACCATGGTGTATATCTCCATGCGCGGCGGGCGTCAGCCGAAAGTTCTGATTGATCAACTGGTCACCAGGACACCCTTGAAAATTGGGCAGGTTACCCAGGACGAAGTTCTTGCATCATTGTCCGTGACGTCGGGCTGGCTTCCGGGCTTTGTAGCAGACAGTCGTGGCGTGAACGTTACCGAAAGCCAGATTCTGTTTGATGCAGTTCAGGGGCTTTCTGTTGGTCTGAAGACGCGCCTGCACCTGATGGTGCATTGTTATGATGGTGCACATATCAAGGACACATTAGAATGCTCTGAACGTTTGGCCGAGCAGGTACGCAAAGCGTTGCCGGGCATTGATGTCAGAGCGCATGGGGCGCTAACTCCAGCTCCTACCGCGGACCGCCGACCGGCCGTTCGCTTTACGTTCTGGCCGGGCCGTTAAAGCAGATAAATGCCAGCTTTGGCCTGGCGATAGGACTAGACAACCCGATGAATCAGTCAAAGAAAACCGTCGCTCTCGCGTTGGGGAGCGGTGGCGCACGTGGTTATACCCACATAGGCGTTATCCAGGCGCTTGAAGAGCGTGGCTACGATATCGTGAAAATTTCCGGCTGCTCAATGGGCGCCATTGTCGGTGGCTTTTATGCAGCAGGAAAACTTCCCCAGTATCGTGACTGGGTCACCAGCCTTGGCTACATAGATGTGCTGAAACTCGTCGATTTCAGCTTGCTATCCGGTGGCGCTATCAAGCTTGAGAAAGTCTACGGTGTTATCAGTGAGCTGCTAGGCGAGATCAATATTGAAGACCTGGATATTCCCTACACCTCGGTGGCTACCGATCTGAAGCATGAAAAAGAAATCTGGTTCCAGCGGGGTTCATTGGTCGAAGCAATGCGTGCTTCTGCTGCGATTCCAACCATTCTTGAACCCGTCATCACCGACACCATGATGTTAGTGGACGGCGCGGTATTGAACCCCTTACCTATTACCCCGTGCGTATCAGCTCATGCTGACCTGATTATTGCCGTTGATATCAATTCGGATGTGCCGACACCACAGAACCTCGTAAGAGATGTTGCGGAATCTGAAAGCGAAAAGAAAGCCTGGCTCAATACCGTTATGGATCGTGCTTCTGAGTGGCTTGGTAAGCGCACGAATGAAGCCCGTAAAGAAGCGAATGAGAATCTGGGAAAACTGGAGACCCTAACCCGTATGTTTGAGGTCATGCAGTCTTCTCTGAGTCGCTTTAAGACGGCAGGGTATCCGCCTGATCTGCTGATCCGTATTCCGACTGAAAGCTGTGAAATGTACGAATTTTATCGTGCACAGGAGATGGTTGATCTGGGCTATCAGATTGCTAACGACGCGCTTGATGCGTTCGAGCACGGCCACAGTAGTCTCTATGGTGAGCGCCGCTGCTGATCCTGATACAATAGCGCCTTTTTTGGACGGCCAGACCTGATGAAATTCGACCAACTTGCTCAGGAAGCTATCAATGAACTGTCTACGTTGCAGGATTTTGTGCGCTGGGCTGTGAGTCGGATGGCGGAACATGAGGTTTATCATGGGCATGGTACTGACAATCCGTGGGACGAAGCCCTGTACCTGGTTGCACACGCATTGAATCTGCCATGGCAGCTCGCAGATAACTGGCGTTCGTCGAAACTGACTCGCTCAGAGCGTGAACGTGTTGTCGATCTACTGAGCCAGCGGATACACGAAAAAGTACCGACACCGTATCTGACGGGGGAAGCCTGGTTCTGTGGTAAACCCTATCTGGTCGATGAGCGGGTTCTTGTGCCACGGTCGCCGATTGGTGAGCTTATTCAGGCACGTTTTTCGCCCTGGCTCCCTGACAGTGCAGAGCCGGCGCGTATCCTGGATCTTTGCACAGGCTCTGGCTGCATCGGTATTGCCTGTGCCCATGAGTTCGGCAACGCTCAGGTAGAACTGCTCGATATTTCGTTTGAGGCCTTAGAAGTGGCTGAAGCTAATATTGGCCTGCATGGCCTTGATGATCGTGTCTTTGCATTACAGTCTGACCTGTTTTCTGCGGCATCCGGGCGTTACGACATCATTGTGTCGAATCCTCCGTACGTCGATGCCGATGATATGGCGGAGTTGCCGAAGGAGTACCGCCACGAGCCTGAGCTTGCACTGGCGGCCGGGGATGATGGTCTGGATCTGGTCAGAATTATGCTGGCGGAGGCCCGGGACTATCTGACGGACGACGGTATCTTCATTCTGGAGGTCGGTAACAGCTTCCCGGCCTTACAGACGGCATACCCTCAGTTGGCTTTTGAGTGGCCCGAGTTTGAACATGGTGGGCACGGTGTCTGTGTTCTGAGAGCCTCAGACCTTGATGTATTAACTGAAGAATTAACAACAGGCGCGTGAGCGCTGCGACGGAAATCTTATGTCTGGTAACAGTTTCGGAAAATTATTCACAGTCACCTCGTTCGGTGAAAGTCACGGACTTGCCCTCGGGGCGATTGTTGATGGTTGCCCACCGGGTATTCCACTGACTGAAGAAGATCTTCAGGCTGACCTGGATCGTCGTAAGCCGGGAACCTCGCGTCACACGACTCAGCGTCGCGAGCCAGACCAGGTGAAGATTCTTTCCGGCGTTTTCGAAGGCAAGACCACAGGCACGCCGATTGGCCTGATTATTGAAAATACCGATCAGCGCTCTAAAGACTATTCGAACATTGCCAAAACCTTCCGTCCTGCACATGCTGACTACGCTTATACGCAGAAGTATGGTTTCCGCGACTATCGTGGTGGTGGTCGTTCATCTGCACGCGAAACCGCGATGCGTGTTGCTGCTGGTGCGATTGCAAAGAAAGTGCTGGCCGGAAAGGGCATTGAAGTCCGTGGCTACCTTTCCCAGCTTGGTCCTATTAAGGCTGAGGCCTTTGACTGGAGCGAGGTTCATAACAATCCTTTCTTCTGTCCTGACGCGAGTAAAGTGCCAGAAATGGAAGAGTACATGGATAAGCTGCGCAAAGAGTGTAACTCTATTGGTGCACGAATCAGCGTCGTAGCGACAGGTGTAAAGCCGGGTCTGGGTGAGCCGATCTTTGATCGCCTCGATGCAGATCTCGCTCATGCACTCATGAGCATCAACGCAGTGAAGGGCGTAGAAATTGGCGACGGTTTTGATGTTGTCGAACAGAAAGGTACTGAGCACAGAGACGAAATGTCGCCAGAAGGCTTCCTGAGCAACCATGCGGGTGGTGTACTTGGTGGAATTTCTACAGGGCAGGACATCATTGCGCATATTGCGCTTAAGCCAACCTCGAGTATGGCTCTGCCGGGGCGCTCTGTAGATACTGACGGTAATCCGATTGAAGTCATCACGAAAGGGCGTCATGATCCGTGTGTTGGTATTCGCGCGACACCGATCGCCGAAGCCATGATGGCCATCGTGCTGCTTGATCACCTGATGCGTGACCGTGGCCAGAATGCCGACGTTGTATGTACTACGCCAGTGATTCCAGGCCAGGCGCCGGAATAAACATCAAGATAAGCACTTCGACTACCAGCGGGCGCTTATGACTGCTGGTACCTTCACCTCATACGTTTTTCTGGTCGTCCGCTGATGCCAGTTTCATCATCGCGCTTCGCCTTATTTTACGCCCTGTACTTCGCACTCCTGGGGTGTATTGCTCCCTTCTGGGGCCTGTATCTGAAACACCTCTCGTTCACTGCGGTCGAAATTGGCAGCCTCATGGCCTTGTTTGGCGTTGTCAGAATTCTTGCACCCAATATGTGGGCCTCTCAGAGCCGACGATTCCGTGGCCCGGTTCAGATGGTGCGAATGGCTGGTCTTCTTACTCTGGTCTGCTTTTCTCTGATCTACGCAACACAAAGCTTCTACGGCGTGGCTGCAGTTATGATCGCCTATGGCTTTTTCTGGGCAGCCATGCTGCCGCAGTACGAAGTACTCTGTATGCAGTCGATGGCGAATCAGGTCGATCGCTACAGTCGCGTTCGCATGTGGGGTTCCGTTGGCTTTATTGTCAGTGTGGCGTTGCTTGGCGCAGTGCTTCAGGCGTTAAGTATTTCAGTTTTGCCTGCGGTGATGTGGGCTCTCATGTTCTGCATCGTCGCTAATGCCTGGCTTATGCCGCATGTTAATCACCCCGTCAGACCTGAAAATCAGACAGATCAGCAGTTCTGGCGACGCTTGCTTAAGGGGCCTGTCGCAGGTTTTATTCTTGTTAATATCCTCCTGCAGTTGTCTTTTGGACCTTATTACACCTTCTTTAGTATTTACCTCGATGAAGCTGGTTACAGCGCCAGTCTGACCGGGGTTATCTGGTGTGTGGGGGTGATCGCCGAAGTTGTGCTGTTCTGGCAATTCGGACGCATTATGCATCTGCTTAGCTGGAGAGGCTGGGTCGTTCTGAGTCTTGCTCTTACAGCCGTTAGATGGATGTTGACCGGATACCTTATCGGATCTCTCTGGGTACTTCTGCTGTTGCAAATCTTACACGCGTTCAGTTTTGGTGTGATGCACGCAGTGTCGATGCGTTATGTTCAGACACTTTTTCCGGATCATCTTCAGGGGCGTGCCCAGGCTTTATACAGCAGTGTCAGTTTTGGCTTAGGAGGTGCGGTGGGGGCCTGGGTCAGTGGCTTGCTCTGGGAGCCTCTGGGTGGCACGCTGGTGTTTGTGCTTGCAGGGGCAGCCTCCTTGGCCGGTGCGGTCATAGCCTGGCTTAGTTTGTCCCCAGATGAGCAGCGACAGAGCCGCCAATAACCAAATAAAGGAACACGAAATGAAAGTGAATGTCACATTCGATATGACGCCAGAAGAATTCCGTCGTCTGCTTGGTTTACCCGACGTTCAGCAATTTCAGACAGATGTGTTTGAACAAATGATGGAAAAAATGAAGGCGGGAGAAGATGGATACGATCCAATGAGTATCTATCAGCCAATGATGGAAAAAGGCATGAGCGCAATGACCAATTTTCAGCAGAATCTGATGTCTATGATGATGGCGGGACAGTCTAAAGACTGACGGAATTGGATAAATCCGGACACAGTGACGGGCAATGTAAGCTTTGCTCATTGCGGTGCGGTTAAAGGGGTGCAATCACTGCTGTGACTGCTACTTTAATCGTACGGCTGTCACCCAAGTGTAATGTTACTTCTGCAGCATGTGGAAGTGACAGTTGTTCTTACCAACCATTGAAGGAGCAAGACCATGCAAGAGAATATTCTTAATGCATTCGCTGAACAGGCAAAAACGATGTACGCGCCTATGTCGAAGTTCAACAGTCTGTTCGTTGAAAACATGGAGAAGCTGACTGAGTATCAGATCAACGCGGTTAAGAGCTACGCTGAAATGGGACTGAGCCAGATGAAATCTGCGGCTGATGTACAGGACCTGGAATCAATGCGCACGTTCGCGTCTTCTCAGGCTGAAGTTGCATCTGGCATGAACAAGAAAATCATGGAAGACGTTAAAACACTGTCTGACATGACTATGGAGTTCAAAACCCAGATGGAAGGCATCATGGAAGAGATGCGCAACACTGCGGCTGAAACTGCCAAGACAACTGCTAAAACTGCGGCGTCAAAAGCTAAAGCGGCTTAATCTGACGGGTGCAGTGAATAAGGCCACCCATGCGGTGGCCTTTTTTGATTGGACGTCTTACTAACTGAGTTGTTTATTAATTACATGGAGATTGAACGTCGATGAGTGATGTGTCTGAGCAGCTGACGGCTGCAGTTAGCGATTATTTTGATATGGCTATACAGGCGGCGGAGCATACCGGCAAAGTTTGGGAAAAATTCATACAGCAGCCAACCTCGGCAGAAGACCCGGCAGCCTGTGTATTGAACGATTTCTCAGAAGCCCTTAAAGAACTGGGCGAAGCCATGATGGAACACCCGGATAAACTTATCGATGACCAGATGGATCTGCTTAAAAAACAACAGGCGTTATTTCAGAACACCGTACTTCGCCTGATGGGCAAAGAGGTAGAGCCAATTGTTGAGCCCGAAAAAGGCGATAAACGATTCAGGAATGCTGAATGGGAAGCGAACCCTTTCTTTGATTACCTGAAGCAGCTTTACCTTATTCAGGGAAATACCCTGAAAAAGATGATTGACGACACAGACGGCCTCAGCGATAACGCACGACGTAAAGTTGAATACCTGATCCGTCAGTATACAAATGCGATGGCACCCTCCAATTTTGCCGGCCTGAATCCTGATGTGATCAATAAAACGCTCGAAACCGGAGGAGCGAACCTCGCTCACGGTATCGAGCAACTAACTGAAGATCTGGAGGCCAGTGCGAATGGCGCATTAAATGTTGCTATGACGGATACTTCGGCCTTTCAGGTGGGTGTGAACGTAGCAACGACGCCAGGAAAGGTGGTATACCAGAATGAGCTGATGCAGCTGATTCAATATTCGCCAACAACGGAAGAAGTTTTCAAGCGCCCACTTCTGGTCATTCCGCCTTTTATCAACAAATACTACATCATGGACCTGCGTGAGAATAACTCGCTGCTTCGCTGGCTGGTAGGTCAGGGGCATACGGTGTTTGTTATCTCGTGGGTTAACCCCGGCCCGTCATTACGTGATAAAGGTTTTGATAACTACCTGCTGGAAGGCCCGGTAGAGGCGTTGAATGTGATCGAGCAGATTACTGGTGAAAAAGATGTTAACGCGATCGGTTACTGCCTCGGCGGCACTCTGTTATCGGCGACTCTGTCTTACCTGAAGAAAAAGCGCAAAGAACGTATTAAGTCGGCCACCTTTCTTGCGACACTGATCGACTTTTCGATGCCGGGAGAAATTGGCGTATTCATTAACGAAACGACCATTGCTGGGCTGGAAAAACAAATGGACATGCTCGGTTATTATGATGGCCGTCAGATGTCTTTCAGCTTTAATACATTGCGCGAGAATGATCTTTTCTGGTCTTTCTTTGTGAATAATTATCTGAAGGGCGAGCGCCCGGCTGCATTTGATTTACTGTACTGGAATACGGACAGTACGAATCTTCCTGCGCGGATGCATTCGTACTATCTGCGCAACATGTATCTGAATAATCTTCTGCGCGAGAAGAATGCATTGGACGTCGATGGCGTAAAAATCGATCTTTCTGCGGTTAAAATTCCAACATATTTCCTGTCGACGTCCCAGGATCATATTGCTCTGTGGAAAGCCTCTTACGAAGGCGCCAAAGTGCTTGGTGGAAAGCCACGTTTTGTCCTGGGTGGCTCAGGTCATATTGCAGGTGTTATTAATCCTCCAGCCGCCGACAAATACAACTACTGGACCAACGACTCCTTGCCTGAAGACAGTGATGAATGGTTCCAGGGCGCCGAGAGCCATCGTGGCTCATGGTGGCCGGACTGGGAGGCCTGGATTCAGGAGCAGGGTGGTGCGGAGCGTGTGCCGGCTCGTGAGCCCGGGGACGGTCCACTTGCAGCGATCGAAGATGCGCCCGGAAGCTATGTGCGTATGCGAATTCAGGACGTGGTCGGCCGTTGAGTGGTCTTTATAATGTTTCCATTCAGGGGGGCTCTGGCAGTTTCTGTTGGAGCAACTTTTGGGTATGATCAAAGCCTTAGTCAGCATTGAGAGAAGCTCGTGTCTCAGTTTGATCAGGAATCGATCGTTTACGGCGTGATACGCCACATTCCTTCCACAGAAGACCTCGCAGCCCGCCGCGAGCGCCGCACCAACTGGGGTGCGATACAGTCCTTGCCTGTCGGTCTGGATGATGACTTCTCTCTGCTTAAGCGCGAGATGTTCTCAATCTCTGGAGATGACATTTTCAGTGGCGCCTATCAGACGCAGATTATTCACTTCGCTGCCTCTTACCGTGCTGTAGAGTATGAGTGGGAAAGCTGGTTGCGCCAGTTCGAAAGTCTGCTGAAAGCGATGCACTGGGTTTCCGCCACGGTTCACCTGGAAACCGAACTCTCTGGTAAGCACACATTCAATTGGCAAGCAGAGCATGGACATCAGCCCTCAGATGCTGAATTGCGTATGAGTTGTGAGTGGGAGCGGGAGGGTGCTTTTGCCATCTGACTTTCACTCTGGCGATGGACAGGCGCCAGAAGAGGGTGTCATCCGCGTTCCCTACGACCGTCTTTCGGCCGACGCCCTGGACGGTATTATCGAAGAGTTTGTCAGCCGTGAAGGCACCGATTACGGCGACTATAACTACTCTTTTGACGACAAAAAAGAACAGGTTCGTGAGCAGATACGCCGCGGACAGGTTGTCATCCTGTTTGACCCGGTTGGGGAAACCTGCCAACTGGCGCTTCTCGATCAGTTACCCCCGGGGCTTTGACCATCGGCTTTTATAATTTATTGCGGATTAAATCCCGCAATAAAAACCGGTTTGGTGCCAAAGCATCGATCACGGTTTGACTGGTACTGACGGCATCACCAGCCATCTGTTCGGCGATCAGTTCTGCGCATAAAGAAGAGGACGCCAGTCCTCGCGAGCCGTGGCCAATATTCAACCAGACTCCGCTCATCCAGGGCATAGGCTCACGAGGGATGCGCTTCGCGTTTTTGGTCATCGGGCGAAAGCGCTTTACGAATTCATCTTTAACAACCAGTGGTCCCGCCATCGGCAGGTAGTCCGGTGTTGTACAGCGAAAGCCCACACGGCCACCAATAATTTCAGCGGAGTTCGCAGCAGTTTCCCATTCAGCACCAAAATCACAGAGATGGCTCAGGTTGGTTTGATGATCCGAGTCCCGAAGCTCTGCTTCTTCATCTTTTAAGTTATAGGTAGCACCGAGTACGAGGCGCCCGTTGAGTGGCGGTGCCATGTAGCTGCGCGCGCAGAGTACGGTATCTGCCGTTGGTAATGCATCAGCATTAAGATAAGTAAGCTGCCCACGAATTTTTTTGGTTGGCAGGTAGCTATGCTCACCAGCAAGTTCATTCGCTTGGTGGGCTGTTGCTATTACGATAGCAGAGGCATCAAGATCACCAGAGTCTGTAGTGATGGTCAGTGCATTCTGCTTGCCAGTGATATTCGTTATTGTCGTGGCGATAAACTGAATATTGGTATGATTTACGAGGGCCTTGCAAAAATCAGCCGGAGACACCCAGCCGGCCGCTGGGAAGATCAGCCCTTTCTTTTCGCTATCAGACGCTACGAATTCAGCGGGTGGTTTATGCCGCTCTATGAAGCGTTGCTGACGCACTTCTTCTTTAGCGCTGTAGGCGAGTTGGAGTACGCCACAGGCATCCCAGGTTTTATTGTTCTCTGCTGGAGCTCCCAGCATACGCTCCACTTCTTTGAGAGCGAGCAGGTAGGCCTGGCGATAAAAATCAGAATGGGTTGCCTGATCGTCTGCGGCCAGCTTTATGTAAAGTCCGCCTTGTGGATTCCCTGAGGCCCCATTGGCGATACCTTCAGGGTCGCACAGCGTGACCCGGAAACCACGCTCTGCCAGTGCTCGCGCTGTGGTGCAGCCAGCGAGACCAGCACCTGCAACGACGACTTTGCTGGCGTCTTTAAGTGGTGTTGGAAACAGCTGCCATGGTAAATGGTTATGCAACCGACTTTGCTCTGGGCCTGTGGTTGCCGCATACCTGCCTGCGAGCATTTCTCGCTTGCGGCCGAAACCCGGTACTTTCGCGATGTTAAAACCGGCGCCTTTTAAACCCCGCCTGACCACGCCTGCTGCGGTAAAGGTCGCCACCGTTGGTACTCGATTTGAGCGAGGGTTTCTGCTAATACGTCGAATCTCAGAAAACAGTGCGTCAGACCACATCGCAGGGTTTTTCGCTGGGGCAAAGCCATCAAGAAACCAGGCGTCAACCGGGCCATTCAGTTGGGGGAGGGCAGCATGAACATCATCAAAAATCAGCGTCAAGGAAACTCGCTCATCCGGCCATTTGAGAGTATGGAATCCTTTTAATGCCGGAGGGTAAGCTTCAATAAGCTTTTCTGATAATTCACTAAGCTCCGGCCATAGGGCCAGTGCTTTCTGCAGTTGTTCACGGCTTAACGGGAATTTTTCGATGCTGGTAAAGTGCAGCCAGTTATTCTTGCCACGAGTGGATAGGAATGCCTGCCAGGTAGCAAGAAAATTGAGCCCAGTGCCAAAGCCGGTCTCAATAATGCGGAAGGGCGCCTGGTGCGACTGCCAGCGCTGCGGGAGGCCATTCTGTTTCAGAAAAACGTAGCGGGTTTCCTCTAAGCCGTTCTCAACTGAAAAGTATGGGTCGTCGAAGTCATCAGCCACGGGGAGCCCTTGCTCGTTCCAGGTGAGGTCTGGATGCCTCAGGACCGTATCGGTATCACCCGTGGTTGTTTCTTTGATGCTCAAATTTCTCACCCGTCCGGTTTCTCGGTGCGTATTGTAATAAAGCTGACGAAGGAGCGGTATACTCCCGGTCATGATGATTGAAATAGCAACCGTACTCTTTCCTGTCGTGCTCTGTGCTTTGCTGGGCGCAATATGGGCACATACCCGCACTGGCTACGACAGTGATTTTGTTTCCCGTCTGGTGCTGAATATAGGCGCGCCTTGCCTGATGTTATCGGTATTGGGCCAAGTCGATATTGACCCTCAGGTCTTCGGTCAGACAGCTCTGGCATGCGTACTGGTAACGGTCTTGATGACACTCCCGGGCATCATAGTCCCGCGTATGTTGGGGGACAGTGTCCGTACGTATTTGCCGTCATTTCTTTTTCCTAACGTTGGAAATATGGGGCTTCCTGTTTGTATGCTGGCATTTGGCGAGCAGGGGCTGGCTCTGGCACTGGCGTTTTTTATGATGTTGTCTGTCGCGCATTTCCCCGTAGGTATTCTGCTTGCAGGAGGAAAAGACGCCGGAGGACTAAGTAGTGTTGCGCGCATGCCTATTATGTATGCAATTCTGCTTTCTGTGATTCTTGTTATCAGCGGCGCGCGTTTGCCTGAATTTCTGAATAACGCGGTGGCCCTGATCGGCGGTATGACCATTCCCCTTATGTTGATTACCCTTGGTGTATCGCTCTATGGCCTGCAGGTGAGCGGGTGGGGGAAGGCATTTTTATACAGCCTGATACGGATACTCGGCGGTCTCGCAGCCGGGTTGGTTGTGTGCTGGTTTATGGAGCTCGAGGGCGTCGCTCGGGGCGTGGTGCTCATCCAGAGTTCGATGCCTGTGGCGGTATTCAATTACCTTTTTGCCGTCCGCTATAACAAAGAACCCGGCGCAGTGGCCGGGTTAGTGGTCGTGTCGACCTTTCTGTCGTTCGCATTCCTGCCGGTTCTTCTGGCAGTGTTACTTTGACAGACACGCGGCTGACGACTGTGTGTCGATCATCCGCTTAGGGCTTCAGTTTTCAATCAGAGGGGCGGGGGCTTCTTCGCTCTCTTTTGCAACGACGACAGCGCTGTTGATAATAATATCTTCTGCTGGCTGATCGCGGCGGCCGACGCGTGTTTCCGCAATCTTATTGACCACATCCATACCTTTAACAACTTCGCCGAATACTGCATAGCCGTAATCACGTACGCCATGGTCCAGGAAGGTATTGTCTTTTACGTTAATGAAGAACTGGCTGGTGGCACTGTCTACGCTTGCAGTACGAGCCATTGCAACCGAACCGCGCTTATTTTTAAGACCATTTTTAGCTTCGTTTTTTATCGCCGCACGGGTTGGTTTACGGTTCATTGAGGCATCGAAACCACCACCCTGGATCATGAAATTTTTAATTACACGGTGGAAGATGGTGCCATCGTAATGACCTTCTTCAACATAGGTAACGAAGTTTTCAACAGAAATTGGTGCTTTCTCTTTATCGAGTGCCAGCTCAATATAACCTTCGCTGGTGTTCAGACCGACGTAGACGGTCTCTTCCGCACTCGCGCTGAAGACAGGAATTGCCAGGAGTGCCAGCATTAAAAACTTACGCATGAAATTTTCCTTATTTATTAAATGTATCTGTTTTATGCCCAGCCGCTGTTACTACGACGACCGCGGAGACCCGGTAGAATAAGGCCACCGATAATACCTACGACAACCAGACCACCGCCGTAGATCAGATAAGAGAGACTTCTGTCGCCACGAAGTTCCTGATTTTCCGCTGACAGTGTACTCACCTGAAGTTCCAGCTCCTGTGTTTTTCGGGTCAGCTTTCGTGCTTTTTCGTCAAGCGCGACGGCATTCTCTGAAATAGTACGGATGCGTTCGAGTTCGCGCTCTAACTCAGTGCTGGAGCGACTGGCATCTGCGCGTTCAGACTTGGCCGTTTCGAGTTCTTGCGTAAGTTCTTCTACCTGGTTCCGGGCGGTTGTGAGTTCAGCTTTGATATTATCGAGTTCACGATTTGCCAGAATCAGATTTTCTTTGGCTACGGGTTCGTTAACCAGGTATTGAGTACGTACGTAACCTTCCACGCCTTTCGTTGTTTTCACGTGTGTGAAGTCACCTTCTTCGCCAAGGTAGATAAGGTGCTCGCCACTCTGAACGACTTTCAGAATCCGATACTCATTAGATGGGCCAGAGCGTAGCTGGATATACAGTTTGTCGGTTACATAACGCTTTTCGACAGCTTGTGCTGCCTGGCTGGCAAGCATGAGTCCGAGTAGCAGGCTGATCATGTACTTCATTGAGTCCTCCGTCACTGATCTTGTTGGTCTTCTTGGCTTCAGTGGGTACTGTTTAAGGTAATACTTTTTTGAACGGTTTGACGACGACGTTTGCGTACACGCCCGCTGCAACGTATGGGTCGGCATCTGCCCATGCCTGTGCTGCTTCAAGTGATTCAAACTCAGCGACGACCAGGCTGCCGGTGAAGCCTGCTTCACCTGGGTCTTCACTATCAATGGCAGGGTGTGGACCCGCAATCAGGAGCCGACCTTCGTTTTTCAGCGCTTCAAGTCGTTCAAGGTGGGCGGGGCGGGCTTCTTTCCGCAGTGGCAAGCTGTTTTCGATGTCCTGACTGATAATGGCGTACCACATATTACGGTTTCCTCGTTGTATCACTTATTCTGTTGTTCGGAAGGTATGGACAGGTTTTCTCGCTCACAAGAGAAAATATGGCTCAAAATCGCTTATTCGCTATGTGGCGGCTGTGCATTTACAATGGTCGGCATTATGTCGTAAGCCACCCAGAGCGTCCAATCGTGAACTCCGTGATAGACCTTCACTGCCATACTACTGCTTCCGATGGCAGCCTGAGCCCAGCCGAGCTGGTGGAGCGGGCGTCAGAACGTGGCATTCAAACGTTGGCCATCACAGACCATGACACTCTCGAAGGGTTCCGTCAGGGACGTGATATGGCCGAAAAAAAGAATCTGCGTCTGATACCGGGGATCGAGCTGTCCTGCGTGTGGGGCGGTGCGACGATACATATCGTGGGCCTGAACATGGATGTAGACTCTGCGGCAATGAAGGAAGCCGAGGCGTTTCAGTTGAATGCGCGCAATGAGCGTTGTGAGTTAATTGCCCAGCGAGTCGGCAAAAAGCTGAAGCAGGATATCTGTATGGACTCAGTGCGGGAGTATGCAGGCAGTGATATTGTGGGACGTCCCCATTTTGCCCGCTACCTGGTCGATCAGGGTTGGGTGCCTTCGATGCAGGCGGCTTTCACTAAATACCTGGGTTCGGGCAAAGTCGGTGATGTGAAAACCAGCTGGCCTGAACTTGAGCAGGTGGTGCGATGGATCGTTGATGCTGGCGGCGTGGCTGTTATGGCGCACGCGCATCTGTATAAGATGACGCGAACTAAGCTCCGTGCCTGCATGTCTGATTTTATTGAGGCAGGGGGCTCCGCCGTCGAAGTCGCTTATGGACAGATGGACAACAATCAACGCGGTCAGATGACGACCCTGGCAAAAGATATGGGCCTGATGGGCTCATGTGGTAGTGATTTCCATGGGCCGAACCGTTTTGGGCTTGATCTGGGCGTTATGCCAGCGTTCCCTAAAGATGTCACGCCAGTATGGTCTTTGTGGCAATAAGCAAAGAGCCATCTAATTGAACTATTGAAGGATTTATTTTGAGCCAGTTTTTTCAGATCCACCCAGAAAACCCTCAGGCACGTCTTGTTAAGCAGGCGGCGGACATAATCCGTGAGGGCGGGCTGGCAGTTATTCCGACAGACTGCGCTTATGCGCTGGCCTGTCGCCTGGGCGATAAAGCCGCGACGGAGCGTGTTACGCGGCTACGCCAGTTAGGATCTAAGCATAACTTCACTCTGTTGTGTCGTGATCTCTCTGAATTGTCGACCTTCGCAAAGGTTGATAATACCGAATACCGGCTGCTCAAATCGCACACGCCAGGGGCATTTACCTTTATCCTTCCAGCAACCCGTGATGTGCCTCGCCTGTTGATGCATCCTAAAAAGCGGACGATTGGTATCCGTGTTCCTGATAACGCGATCGCGATGGCGCTGCTTGAAGAAATCGGCGAACCTCTGATGACGAGTTCGCTGATCATGCCCGGAGATGAACTACCTCTTTCTGACCCGTATGACATCCGCGCCACGCTGGAGCATCAGCTGGATGTGGTCATTGATGGTGGTTTCTGCGGTTTTGAAGCGACGACCGTCGTCGATATGACCGGAGACGTTCCTGAGATCGCACGTCAGGGCGTGGGCGATGCCAGCGCCTTTGCCGAGTAAATTAAGTAAGTAACCCGCAGGTTACCGGCCCTGTGACTCACCGGTTAAAACCGCTATCATTGCGCCCTTTACGATTGAACGGATGTAACGGGTTCTTCCAATGAGCAAACAGCGTGTTTTAACCGGTATCACGACCACCGGGACTCCCCACCTGGGTAATTATGTCGGTGCTATTCGTCCGGCGATTGAAGCCAGCCGCGATACCAATAATGAGTCCTTCTACTTCCTTGCTGATTTCCATGCGCTGATCAAGTGCCAGGACCCTGCAGCTGTCCATCAGTCGACTAAAGAGATTGCCGCCACCTGGCTGGCTCTCGGACTCGACACAGATAACGCCGTATTCTATCGCCAGTCTGACATCCCAGAGATTCCGGAACTGACCTGGGTGCTTAACTGCGTGTGCGCGAAAGGGCTTATGAACCGTGCTCACGCTTATAAAGCTGCTGTTGATGCCAATGTTGAAGAAGGTGAGGACGCGGATAAGGCCATTACCATGGGGCTGTTCAGTTACCCTGTTCTGATGGCGGCGGACATCCTGATGTTCGGTTCAAACAAGGTGCCTGTCGGTAAAGATCAGATTCAGCACGTTGAAATGGCCCGTGATATGGCGCAGCGCTTCAACCATATCTACTGCAAGAAAGAGCCATTGCTCACTTTGCCGGATTATCAGGTAGACGAAGACAGTGCCATTCTGCAGGGGTTGGATGGTCGTAAGATGAGTAAAAGTTACGGCAATACCATTCCTCTTTTTCTGCCAGAGAAGAAGCTGCAGAAGCATATCAATAAGATTAAAACCAACTTGCTTGAGCCGGGTGAGCCAAAAGATCCGGATACATCAGCCGTGTTCCAGATCTGGAAAGCGTTTGCGACGCAGGAGCAGACCGCTGAAATGCGTCGTGCTTTCGAAGAAGGTATTGGTTGGGGCGATGCCAAGAAGAAACTCTTTGCTCTGATCAATGAAGAAATCGCCGAGGCCCGCGAGCGCTATGAAGACCTTCTTGCGCGTCCAGCCGACATTGAGGCTGAGCTTCAAAAGGGAGCTGAGAAAGCGCGTGCCGTCAGCAAGCCTATGCTGGCGCAGGTACGTGAAGCCATCGGCATTTCCGGTCTCAAGTAATTTTGAGCGGTAGCGGTGGTTACCAGAGCGTGACATCGCTGCCGAGTCAGCGTAAAAACGAATACATACGAAGCAAAGAGAGGAAGCAGGCTTGAGTACAGTGGATCCGCAGAGGCGGGTGGTTTCCGGAATGCGCCCGACTGGCCCGGTACACCTGGGGCACTATCATGGTGTTCTGAAAAACTGGGTTAAGTTGCAACACGAGTACGATTGCTTTTTCTTTGTTGCCGACTGGCACGCCCTTACTACCGGTTACGCCTCCCCGGAAGACATCGCTTCAAGCACCTGGGAAATGGTGGTTGATTGGTTAGCCGCCGGCGTGAATCCTGGTGCTAGCCATATGTTTATTCAGAGTCGTGTGCCAGAGCAGGCGGAGTTGCACCTTCTTCTGTCTATGATCACGCCTCTCGCCTGGCTAGAAAGGGCGCCAGCCTATAAAGAGTTCATTGAATCTAACCGGGAGCAGGATAAGGCCAGTTACGGCGTTCTGGGTTATCCATTACTGCAAAGTGCCGATGTGC
Organism: Thalassolituus maritimus; assembly: GCA_913019975.1. GTDB lineage: Bacteria > Pseudomonadota > Gammaproteobacteria > Pseudomonadales > Oceanobacteraceae > Thalassolituus. The sequence goes on from CAJWBH010000001.1 coordinate 111,140, forward strand.
TTGCGTATCGTGCTGGACTGGTGCCGGTGGGTGCGGACCAGACGCCTCATGTCGAACTGGCCCGCGAAATCGCCCGTCGGTTTAATCATCTTTACGGCTCAGAAGAAGATTTTGCTGCCAATGCAGAGGCGGCAATCAGGAAACTGGGCAAGAAGACCGGAAAGCTTTATACCGAGCTGCGTCTTGCACACACACGCCACGGCGATACAGACGCTTTGGCAACGGCTCAGGCGTTGATTCGTGAGCAGAATAAGCTGACGCTGTCAGATAAAGAGCGACTGCTCGGGTATCTTGAAGGAGACAGTGTCGCCATCCTTCCGGAACCTCAGCATGTGCTGGCAGAACAGGCGGCGAAAATGCCGGGGCTGGACGGACGTAAGATGTCCAACACCCACGATAATATTATTCCGCTGAGAGCGGAGCCGGAAACGGTTGAGAAGGCACTCCGTAATATGCCGACAGACCCTAACCGGGTGCGGCTCGCAGACCCTGGTACGCCAGAGGCCTGTGCTGTATGGCAGTTCCATAAGGTTTACACCGAAGGGGCTGAACTCATCGAAGTGCACGATAAGTGCAGCAGTGCTGGCTGGGGCTGTATTGAATGTAAACAATGCGTTGCTGACAAGATCATTGCTCAACAAGCACCGATCAGACAACGGGGCCGGGACTTCGAAGAGAACATTGACCTGGTGCACAGCATCATCGCTGAAGGTACAGAGCGTGCTCGGGATGCTGCCCGGGCAACGTTAGAAGAAGTACGTGATGCGATGGGCTTAGCCTATCGCTGAGATCACTATGGAAGAAAACAGATCAGAGAAAACCAGTAAAGCCCGTCAGAGCGAAATGCCGTTTGCACTCGTGCAGGGGCAGCCAATGACGCAACTGCCACTCGATCTGTATATTCCGCCAGACGCTCTGGAAATTATCCTCGAACAGTTTGAAGGGCCGCTCGACCTGCTGCTCTATCTGATCCGTAAACAGAATCTCGATATCCTTGAAGTGCATGTCGCGGATATTGTTGAGCAGTACATGCAATACATCAGTATGATGCAGGCCCTCCAGCTCGAACTTGCCGCCGAATACATGGTAATGGCGGCCATGTTGGCCGAAATTAAGAGCCGGATGTTACTGCCGAGGCAAAAAGTCGAGGGAGAGGATGGCGAGGAAGAAGACCCGAGAGCTGAACTGATTCGCCGCCTACAGGAATATGAGCGTTTCCGTACTGCAGCGGAGCAGATTGATGAGCTGCCCCGGCTTGAGCGCGATATCTTTGTCGCTGATGTTGATGCTCCGGACAGAATTCAGGAGCGTATTCACCCAGAGGTCGATATGCGCGAAATCATGCTGGCTATGGCAGCGGTTATGCGTCGGGCAGAGCGCTTTGAACATCATGAGATTGAGCGCGAACAACTCTCAACCCGCGAGCGAATGGCTGATATTCTCGAAAAACTGAAAGGCGGACATTTTGTTCCTTTCAGTCAGCTGTTTGCGCCGGAGGAGGGTAAGCTGGGCGTTGTGGTCAGTTTTCTGGCGATACTGGAGCTGATCAAAGAGCGCTTACTCGACCTTGTGCAGCATGAAGTGCTCGGCGTGATACATGTAAAGTTGAGGGGTACGGATGAGCACGCCACCGCTTAAGAATATACTGGAAGCCGCCATGATGGCCGCAGGCGCGCCATTGTCTGTTGAGCGGATGAAAACCCTGTTTGCGGAAGGTATGGAGCCGACGTCGTCTGAGCTTCTTGATGCGATAGTTGAACTGCGCAAAGACCTTCTCGGACGTGGAATTGAGGTGTCAGAGGTGGCTTCTGGCTTCCGTTTGCAGGTCCGTACAGAGACAGCACCGTTTGTTGCCCGTCTCTGGGAAGAGAAACCTCAGCGTTATTCTCGGGCTTTGCTTGAGACACTGGCCCTGATCGCGTACCGTCAGCCGGTTACTCGTGGGGACATTGAAGATGTCCGTGGTGTCGTGGTCAGCAGTTCTACGATCCGCACACTGCTGGAGCGGGACTGGGTTCGTGTTGTCGGGCATCGTGATGTGCCGGGCCGCCCGGCCATGTATGCGACTACGAAAGAGTTTTTAGACTATTTTGGCCTTCAGTCGCTGGAGGATCTGCCATCTTTAATGGAGATTCGCGAACTGGAAGACACCAGTCGCCGGCTTGAGCTGGGCGATGATGCCGAAGCACGCCGGCCAACGCCTGACCGGTATGACTTTACCAGTGATGAAGAACGAGAAGAACGCGGCGCCGAAGTACTCAGTCAGACTGAGGATGACCTGGCGGCGGCCTCGGCACTGGTCGATAAAGTAGAAGATAACGTATTCGAACCGGTAGAAGGCAAACCCGGTAAAGGAGAGCCGCGCAAGGTCCGCGATCTCGGGCAGATCTTGCAGCGACTCGAAGAACAGCATTCTTCCGCGGAGGAGACCACGGAAGAGAATGACGAAACACAACGCAGTGACGAACATGATGATGTCACTGCTCAGGAAAAAGAATCTGACAATGAATGAGCGTATTCAGAAATTACTGTCGCTGACAGGTGTCGCCTCCCGTCGTGAAGCTGAACGCTGGATAGCAGACGGTCGTGTAACGGTGAATGGTGAGCGGGCCAAGCTCGGAGACCGAGCGGGGCGCAACGATGATATCCGCGTTGATGGCCGTGCGGTATCTGTTGAAGAAGCAGGGGTTAATACCCGTGTGATCGCCTACAACAAACCCGTTGGTGAAGTCTGTACCCGTGATGACCCTGAAGGTCGACCGACCGTTTTTGATCATCTGCCGAAAACAAAGAATGAGCGCTGGATCAATGTCGGCCGCCTGGACATCAATACCAGCGGTCTGTTGCTTTTTACTACCGACGGAGAGCTTGCGAATAAGCTGATGCACCCTTCGAGTGGTGTCGACCGCGAATACGCCGTACGAGTACGTGGTGACGTTGATCAGGATATGATCAATCGCCTGAAAGAGGGCGTGTTGCTCGAAGACGGCATGGCCAGCTTTACCGACGTTCGTTATTTTGATGGCGAAGGTCAGAATAAGTGGTATCACGTTGTTCTTATGGAAGGCCGTAACCGGGAAGTGCGTCGACTCTGGGAAAGCCAGGAAATTACGGTCAGCCGCCTGAAGCGTGTTCGTTATGGTTGTATCTTTATGCCAGCGAATGTCCCGGTCGGTACTTGGGTCGAGCTTGGGCAAAAAGAAGTGAACGATCTGTATGATCTGGTGGATCTGCGTCGTCGTACAGTGAAGAAGTTTGTTGGTAAAGAGAAAGAGCAGTATCTGCGCCAGATGCGTCGTCAGAAAGTTCGCCAGACTGCGAGTCGCAGGAAGCGCTAATCGTACCTCAGGTCTGCGCCAGCCAGAAAAAAGCCGTGCAATGCACGGCTTTTTTAATCGGCTTATTCAGTGCCCATTAGCCTCCTGGCCTGGCTCCTCACTGACATCGCCCTGTTGGGTGTACTCGATATCAAGATCACTGATAACCCGGTTACGACCGCTGTTCTTGGCAACATACAGCGCTGTATCGGCACGCGATACGAGCTCTTCTGTATCATCGCTTGGCTGCAGTGTTGCACAACCAATACTGGCGGTGACTTGCAACTTGTCCTTTTTACCTGCAAAGGACAGCTGGCCAATGCCCATGCGAACGCGCTCGGCAATGCGTAAAGCGCCTGATTGATCTGCATTGCTGAGCATGATCAGAAACTCTTCACCGCCATAGCGAAAACACATGTCGGTCTGGCGAATGCAGCCGGTCATGGCTTTAACGGCTTCTTTCAGTACTTTATCACCCATGCTGTGGCCAAACTCGTCGTTCACTTGCTTGAAGTGATCAAGGTCGAGCATCAGCACTGAGAGAGGTTGGTCGTGACGTTTGGACAGTTCGACTTCGCGACTCAATGTTTTATCGAGCGCTACCCGGTTGCCTGCACCAGTGAGAGGGTCCCGGAAGGCGGCAGCCAATGCTTCGTGGTATCGAAGCGCATTGCGCAATGGATAGACCAGTGTAGTCATTAAGCCTTCGATATTAGCGAGTTCATGTTCTCGGAAGCGAGTAGAGCGATGGAACGTCATATCACCCATGTAATCCTGTTGTGTCTGAAGTCGGTAGTTGGCGGTGTGCAGGCTGTTGCGCCCAACCGCTAATGTCGTATTGGTGGGCTCATGATGAAACGTCAGGCCGTCGACCAGAACCGCTTGCTGAATTTCTTCGAGAAAGATCTCGAGTAACTGACCTAATTCGAGCGTGGTCTGCAACTTACCAGACAGGCGTAACAGCACCTCAGGGCGGATATCCGGCCGGGGTGCCAGATCCCCGAAAGGTGTAATGACCTTGTCGTCTCGCAGTTCCGCTCTGCCATTCATTGGGCTGACCATGAGCTACCTCATACATTGGTGATATCAATGTGAGGGAATAAGCGATTTCTGTGCCATAGTTTTAAAATCTTAAAAGTTGTTTTAAAACAATAGGTTATGAGGTTTTTGGGAGCAGGATGAAATTTAACGCCAGTTCATTGACGAAAAAAGCGGCAAAGCTGAGCCAAATTGATGACTAAGTCTGCCGCCCGGAATGATGTCATTTATTTTGGCTGAGCATCCAGGCTCTGTCCGTGCGTTCCTATTGAAGCTGGGCTCATCAGGTGCAGGTAGAGATCCATGATTTCTGAGGCTGGTTTGACCGTCGCAGGGTTCTCAGCAGGATACGCTGCCGCCCGCATGCCGGTGCGCGTGGCGCCCGGATTGATGCAGTTGACGCGAATATTACTGGTATTCTCAAGCTCTTGTGCAGCGACCTGCATCAGGCCTTCTGTTGCAAACTTGGAGACGGAATACGCACCCCAATAGGCTCTGCCTTCACGCCCTACGCTGCTGGTGGTGTAGATCAGCGACGCGTCTGCGGGGGCTTCCCGGAGAAGAGGAATCAGGTGCTTAGTCAACAGGAACTGGCCGTTGACGTTGATGTTCATTACTTTCTGCCAGGTGTCCCAATGATAATTGTCGAGCATGGTGCGTTGCCCGAGAACAGATGCATTGAGTAACGCGCCGTCGAGATGCCCGAAGTGCGAGCCAATAAGCTGAGCCAGCTCGATAAAGAGGCTCTCGTCCTCTGATGCAAGGTCGAAGGGCAGTACGGCAGCCTGAGGCAGGCCTTCGGCCTCTATCAGGTCGTAGGTGTCATTCAGAGCCTCTTCCGTACGACCGAGCAACAGAACCGTCGCGCCAGCTCTGGCGTATGTCAGGGCGGCTTCGCGTCCGATACCGTAACCACCGCCTGTCACTAATATGACGCGATTCTTCAATGTTTGCTCTTTATCTGCGGTCATTTTCTGATTTCCGTTTGATTCTTTGATAACTCGTAAGGGTTCTGGGCGGCAAGAGTGGCAACTGCCGGTCAGGCTTTGCCGCTCAGAAGGGCCGTAATTTCATATGGGTCGTTGACGTAATGGTCGGCTTGCCATGCTTGAGGATCTTCTGATTCTTCTATATAGCCAAATAGAGCGGCGATGCTGGTCATGCCCGCTGCTCTGGCGGCTTCGATATCGCGGATATGATCGCCAACATACCAGCAGGAAGATGGCTGAACCTCCATCATAGATGCACACAGCAACAAGCTGTCCGGGGCTGGCTTGGTTCTATGAACATCTTCAGGGCACACGACGAACTTACAGGCCAGTGGCATCCTCTCCAGAAGCAGGTCGGTGTAGAGCCGTGGTTTATTCGTGACGATACCCCAAGGAACAGAACCTTGTTCCAGTTTATTGAGTAGCTCAGAGAAGCCTTTAAACAGCTGTGCTTTGTCGCCTACGGTGTTCTCGTAGCGATCCAGCAAGCGTTGACGGTAGTTCTGAATATCCGGGTGGCTCCGGTCTATCTCCCAGGTAAGGCAGGCCAGTGCAACTCCACCATTGCTTACCTGCTCGCGGATCTTGGAATCAGCGAGCGCGGGCAGGCCTTCTTCCTCACGTAGAGAGTTCACGACACTGAAGAAATCTAAGGCCGTATCGACGAGGGTACCGTCAAGATCAAACAGAACAGCTTCGAGTGTCATGCGTCTTCCCGGCGGGTCGCAACGAGATAGTTCACGTCCACGTCCTGATCCTTGAGGCTGTATTCCTGCGTCAGCGGGTTATAGATCATGCCTGTCATATCAAGCACCGAGAGATCTGCCGCACGGCACCAACGCGTCAGTTCGCTGGGTTTGATGAATTTATCGTAATCGTGCGTTCCAGCAGGAAGCATGCGCATGATGTACTCAGCGCCAATAATGGCCATTGCGTAGGCTTTCGGATTTCGATTAATAGTCGAGAAGAACACCATGCCTCCTGGTTTTACCAGTTTGTAGCAGGCCTGAATAATCGATGCTGGATCAGGCACGTGCTCAAGCATTTCAAGGCAGGTAACTATGTCGAACGAGGCGGGCATTTCTTCGGCGAGTTGCTCAACGGGTATTTGTTGATACTTCACACTGACTCCACTCTCAAGCGCATGCAGCTTAGCGATATTCAGAGGCGCTTCACCCATATCTATTCCGGTTACGTCTGCGCCGCGTTGCGCCATGGCTTCACTGAGGATGCCGCCGCCACAGCCGACATCCAGTACCTTTTTACCTGCGAGAGACGCGTGACGGTCAATGTAGTTGGTGCGCAGCGGGTTGATGTCGTGCAGTGGTTTGAATTCACTTTCACGATCCCACCAACGGGAGGCGAGGGCTTCAAACTTAGCAACTTCTGCACGATCTACATTCAGTTTTTTTAGTTCAGTCATAATATGTCCGCTGTTCTGTTACGCGTTAAGACCCGGTTCTGATATGCCCTTCGGTGGCATGTCTCAGGGTTGAATCTTGCTTTGCCATTGGCGTGTTTTTTCGAGAATCTGACTGGCGTCGATGGATGTCAGTTCACCCCGGCTCAATAGTGCTTTGCCGGCTACCCAGACGTATTCTGTGTAGCGACTGCTGTCTGTGTATACAAGCTGTGATGCCGGATCGTAGAGCGGGCTCTGGGTCAGTTCGCTCATGCGCACTGCCTGCAGGTCTGCATACTTTCCAGCCTCTATTGAACCGGTTAGTTCATCAATACCCAGCGCTTTGGCGCTGCCAGAGGTTGCCATTCTCAGTGCGGCCATAGCCGGGACGGCGGCCGCATCGTTAGCGACGGCCTTGGCCAGCATGGCAGCCGACTTCATTTCCCCCTGAATGTTCAGGTCGTTGTTGCTGGCCGCGCCGTCTGTGCCTAAACCCAAATTAACGCCTTCGCTCAGGAGTGAGGCTACCGGACAAAAACCGCTGGCTAGCTTTAAGTTGGATTCCGGGCAGTGAACAACACTCGCACCGGTCTGTTTGAGGATATCGATATCGATGTCGTTTATCTGAGTCATGTGAACACAGCTGACACTTTCGTTGAGAAATCCCAGTTCTGCCAGTCTCTGGGTAGGACGCATTCCGCGCTCTTCAAGACTTTGGCTCACTTCGAATGCGGTTTCGTGAAGGTGAATCTGCACAGGCATCTGAAGCTGGCTGGCAGTGGTTGTTATCTCTTTCAGTGGTTCGTCTGACACTGTGTAGGGAGCGTGTGGACCAATGCCTACATGAGCCAGAGGCTGGTGGCGGTATTTGCTGTGAACGTCCAGAGTTTTGCGAATGTACTCGTCTGCGTTCTGGGCAAAGTTCGTTGGGAAGTCCAGCACTGGCGTAAAGCTGACGGTCCTCATGCCCGCATCAAGCGCTGCCTCGATGCTGTCGCCTGAATAGAAGTACATATCGGCAAAGGTCGTGGTGCCGCAACGCAGCATCTCCGTGATGGCAAGCTGAGTGCCCTGATACACAAAGTCACCACTGACCCACTGCGCCTCTGCAGGCCAGATATGATCCTGTAGCCAGGTCATCAGGGGCAGGTCGTCGGCCAGGCCGCGGAAAAGAGACATGGCAGCATGTCCGTGCGCGTTGATATAGCCGGGCAGCAGAACATGGTCTTCCAGATTTATATGCTCTTTTGCTTCGGGGCCTTGCTCAGTTTGGGGCTTCAGTCCGACAATCCGGCCGTTGGTCACGTATACCGAGTGGTTTTCCAATACTTCGCTGCTCTCGCCAAGGGGCAGTACCCAGCGAGCATCAATACGCAGATCAGCCTGCATGGTGCTTCCTCATTCGCTTTGCTCGCGATTATAGCGAATGCAGAGGGCAGGGTGCGAACTGTTCCGCAAGGCTGACTGTTAATTGAACAGTAGGGAACGTCCGTTCAGAGACGAAAACGCCTCAGAGAGCCATTCAGGAGCTCTCATTAGGTATCAGCACGATTTGTGGTATGATCGCAGCCCTTGTTTGTCGCTCTGTGAGCGGCAACTCCATTCAAAGGAAATCCGCCGCCGGCGGGAGAGAGTACAGGCCCGAGTTTATATGAGTGACTTAGCCAAAGAAGTTCTGCCAATTAATATTGAAGACGAGCTGCAGCAGTCGTACCTGGATTATGCGATGAGCGTAATTGTCGGGCGGGCTCTGCCTGATGTCAGGGATGGTCTTAAGCCTGTACACCGCCGCGTGTTGCACGCTATGAACATTCTCGGCAATGACTGGAATAAGCCTTACAAAAAGTCTGCGCGTGTTGTTGGTGATGTGATCGGTAAATACCACCCGCACGGTGACTCTGCGGTGTATGACACCATTGTTCGGATGGCTCAGGACTTCTCTATGCGCTACACCCTGGTCGATGGTCAGGGTAACTTCGGTTCGGTGGATGGTGACTCTGCTGCGGCGATGCGTTACACGGAAATCCGGATGGAGAAGATCAGCCATGAGATGCTGGCTGATATTGATAAAGAAACCGTTGACTGGGTGCCTAACTACGACGGTACTGAACAGATCCCAGAAGTGCTTCCCACCCGCATCCCTAACCTGCTGGTGAATGGCTCGTCTGGTATCGCTGTTGGTATGGCGACGAATATCCCACCTCATAACCTGACAGAAGTTCTGAATGGCTGTCTGGCCTTGATCGATGATCCGAATCTGACTGTCGATGATCTGATGGAATATATTCCAGGCCCGGACTTCCCAACAGCCGCATTTATTAATGGTCGTGACGGGATTGTTGAGGCGTATCGCACTGGCCGTGGCCGCATTTATCTGCGTGCACGTCATCAGTTCGAAGAAGACGAGAAAAACGGCAAAGTGTCCATCGTCTTCACCGAAATCCCATACATGGTCAACAAAGCCCGCCTGATCGAGAAGATCGCCGAGCTGGTTAAAGACAAGAAAATCGAAGGCATTACCGAACTGCGCGACGAGTCGGATAAAGATGGTATGCGTATCGTCGTTGAACTGCGTCGCGGTGAAATGCCAGAAGTCGTACTGAATAACCTGTTCGCTCAGACTCAGTTGCAGGGTGTGTTCGGTATTAACACCGTCGCTCTCGTCGATGGGCAGCCTAAGACTCTGAACCTGAAGCAGTTGCTTGATGCGTTTGTTAAGCACCGTCGTGAAGTTGTAACCCGACGCACAATTTATGATCTGCGCAAGGCGCGTGAACGTGGTCATATTCTCGAAGGTCTTGCTCTGGCGCTGGCGAATATTGATCCAGTGATTGAGCTGATTAAAAAGTCGCCTACCGCGGCGGAAGCGAAAGAGAGCCTGATTGCGGCGGCATGGGCACCAGGCGATGTACTGGATATGCTGGAACGGGCAGGTGAAGATGCCTGTCGTCCGGATGACCTGCCAGAGGAGTACGGTTTCCGTGATGGTAAATACCATCTGTCACCGGTTCAGGCTCAGGCGATTCTTGATCTGCGCCTGCAGAAGTTGACCGGCCTCGAACATGAAAAGCTTATTGCTGAATATCAGCAGAAGCTTGAAGAAATTGCAGAATATCTCGAGATCCTGGGCAGTGCTGAGCGCCTGATGGAAGTGATTCGCGAAGAACTTGAGTTGATTCGTGAAGAATATGGTGATGAACGTCGTACAGAGATTATTGCGCAGAAGCGTGACCTCACTATGGCCGATCTCATTCCGGAGGAAACTCTGGTTCTCACGCTATCCCACACCGGCTATGCGAAGACTCAGCCGATGGATGCTTATCAGGCACAGAAGCGCGGCGGTAAAGGTAAGTCGGCGACGTCGATGAAGGATGAAGACTTCATCGAGCATCTTTTGGTTGTTAACAGTCATGATACCGTTCTCTGCTTTACCGATGCCGGTAAAGTGTATTGGTTGACGGTCTACGATATCCCTCAGGCTAGCCGCAACTCTCGCGGTCGTCCTATTGTGAATGTGCTCAATCTGTCTTCTGAAGGCGAGCGCATCACTGCAATTCTGCCGGTGGAAGAATACCGTGATGACCTGTACGTCTTTATGGCAACGGCCCGGGGTACGGTTAAGAAAACCACGCTGGATCAATTCAGTCGGCCACGCTCATCGGGCCTGATTGCCTGTGAGCTGGACGAAAATGACTGGCTGGTCGGTGTCGCTATTACTGACGGCCAGCAGGACATCCTGATGCTCAGCGATGCGGGTAAAGCAGTCCGCTTTAAAGAATCGGATGTTCGTGCCATGGGCCGGACCGCTCGCGGTGTGCGCGGTATCAAACTGGCGGAAGATCAGCGCGTTATCTCACTGATCGTCCCTGAGGAGAACGGTACGATTCTGACAGCATCTCAGCGCGGCTTTGGTAAACGGACCAACGTCGAAGAGTTTCCGACGAAAGGGCGTGGTACGCAGGGCGTTATCGCTATGGTGACCAGCGAGCGCAATGGCGCTCTCGTTGGCGCTGTTCAGGTATTTAATGGTGATGAGGTCATGCTCGTCAGTGATCGCGGAACATTGGTAAGAACGCGTGTCGACGAAGTATCAGTACTGGGTCGAAATACGCAGGGGGTAACCCTGATTAAAGTCGCAGATAAAGAAAAATTGGTTGGTGTTGAGCGCATCTGTGATGAAGATGAAGCTGATCTACTTGAAGGAGAGCAAGCGGACTCTGCGAACGACGTTGATTCTGATGGGGAAACAGCTGAATGACTGAAAATATAAATCATCAGTCACATGATGACGAGATCGACCTGTTTGATCTCGTCGACGATATTCGTGATAAATGGTACTGGCTGGTGGGTAGCTTGCTTGCAGGTATCGCACTTGCCCTATCATACGTAATGACGGCGACGCCAGAATACCAGACCGAGGCGACCATTACTGAAGCAGCCCCGTCGGAGTTACTGCCTTTTAGTCAGGCAGCACTGCGAAATAGACTTACCCTTAGTGCTTCGGTTAAAGACGTACAAAATAATGGCGTCGGAGATGAGCCTGTTAGTTTGACGGATGAGGCTGTTTTTGAATTGGATGCTGAGGCTGCTTTTTCCAGTGCGCGTTCTGTACTTCGTTCTGCATCAACTCGTAAGGCTTTCTATAATTTTTTGCTGAGTCAGCCTGATGAAGAGTTATTGCCACTGATTTCCTCGCAAGCGCTGACGGAAGAACAGAATCTCGCTAATTTTCTTACGCGGTTCTCATTCAGCGATCCGGGGAAGGGAGATTCAGACACCTACCTGACTATAAAATTTAAGTTGGGCAGTAATGCCGAGCTAGCGCGTGATGTTCTGAATGACTACATCGCCTACGCGCTCATTCTGCATGAGAAGCGCGTCAGGGATGAGTTTGAGCGTAAGGTTCATGCTGAACTTGAGCTATACCAGACCTGGGTTGATAACTTTCGTAGGGTCTACGAGTCGGAGAAAGCGCGCCAGATCGCCCGATTGGAAGAAGCTGCTCAGATTGCTGCGAGCATCGGCCAGAAAAAACCGTTTTACAATACAAACGATGTGGTTGTGAGTAGCGAACCTCCTCTTTATATGATGGGAGAGCAAGCGCTTCGTCAGGAAGCTGAATTACTGCGCAAACGTTCAGACTCTCCATCTGAAGATATTTTTGTATCCGGCCTTTCTGTTGTTAAGAATTCGATAGCGACTCTTGAAGGTATCGTCGTTGATTGGAACGAAGTCGAGTTGGTCGATGTGGATCAGCCTGCACTCTTGCCTCTGAAGCCAGCTAAGCCCAAAAAACTTCTTGTCGTAGCATTGGGCGCCGTGGGTGGCGCAATGTTCGGTTTGCTGGCGGCTTTGATTGCTGCGGCCTCAGCTCGCCATTTGAGACGTAATGAACGTAACCCTTTGCATTTTTAAGCGTGTAGAAAAATTATGAATCGTATTTTTAATTTCTGTGCAGGACCGGCTGCGCTGCCTACAGCAGTGCTGGAGCGTGCTGGTGCTGAGCTGGTGGACTGGCACGGCAAAGGCATGTCCATCATGGAAATGAGCCACCGCAGCAAAGAGTTTGTTGGTGTGGCCGAGAAGGCTGAGCAGGATCTCCGGGATTTAATGTTTATTCCGGATAACTACAAAGTTCTTTTTATGCAGGGTGGTGCTAGCAGCCAGTTCGCCATGGTGCCTATGAACCTGTTGCGCGCTAAGAGCACCGCTGACTACATTAATACCGGGCAGTGGTCGACTAAGGCGATCAAAGAAGCGAAAAACTTCTGTACGGTAAATATAGTGGCCTCGACGGAAGGAAATAATTTTACTTCTGCGCCTTCTCAGGCGGAGCTGAAACTCAACCCTGATGCGGCTTATGTTCATTACACTCCGAACGAAACCATTGGTGGCGTCGAGTTTGACTACATTCCTGACACTGGCGATGTGCCTTTGGTGGCGGATTATTCCTCGTCCATTCTTTCTGAAAAAATCGATGTGTCGAAGTTCGGATTAATTTACGCCGGAGCTCAGAAAAACATTGGCCCTGCTGGTTTGTGCGTCGTAATTGTTCGTGAAGACTTATTGGGTGATGTTATTGCTGGCACGCCAACGATGTTCGACTATAAGGTGGCTGCTGATAACGCATCTATGTACAACACTCCTCCAACCTACAGTTGGTACCTGGCCGGTCTTGTATTCGCCTGGCTGAAGGAACAGGGTGGTGTTGAGGCCATGGCGGAGATAAACCGTCGTAAAGCCGAGAAACTGTACCGCTTTATCGATACCAATGATTTTTACGCCAACCCGGTGGCGTTGAACAATCGCTCCCGTATGAACGTTCCATTTACCCTTGCTGATGATGCGTTAGATAAGGTGTTTCTTGAAGAGAGCGAACAGGCAGGTCTTATGAATCTGGCTGGACATCGCAGTGTTGGCGGAATGCGTGCCAGCATATACAACGCAGTGCCAGAAGAAGGCGTAGATGCATTGATCGCGTTTATGGCTGACTTCGCTAAACGTCACGGGTAACAGGTTGAATCATGAGTGAAGCACAGGAACTGGATAAGCTGCGTCAGCAGATAGATTCGCTGGATAAGCAGATTCAGGAACTGATTAACCAGCGCGCACAATGTGCCCAGGATGTCGCTGAAGTTAAGCAAAAATACGCATCTCCGGGGGAGAAGGTTGTATTTTACCGCCCAGAGAGAGAAGCTCAGGTTCTGCGAAAAGTAATGGACCGTAACCGAGGTCCTCTCGGGGATGAGTCAATGGCCCGGCTTTTCCGTGAGATCATGTCTCAGTGTCTGGCCTTAGAAGAACCGCTGCAGGTAGCCTACCTTGGCCCTGAAGGAACCTTCACGCAACAGGCGGCGGTAAAACACTTTGGGCATGCAGTGAACTGTGAAGGGCAAGTGTCTATTGCAGATGTCTTTCGTGAAGTGGCCAGTGGTGCCGCTAATTATGGTGTCGTTCCAGTAGAGAATTCCACTGAAGGTGTCGTCACCCACACGCTCGACAGCTTCTACGATTCCAATCTCCATATTTGCGGAGAAGTTACTTTACGTATTCATCACCATTTATTGGTGAAGAGCGAAGATCAGCAGATCACACGCGTTTATTCTCATGCTCAGTCTCTGGGTCAGTGCCGGCGTTGGCTTGATCAGAATTTTCCTGCAAGCGTAGAGCGCATCGCGGTGAATTCGAATGCTGAAGCGGCGAGACGTGCGGCTGCAGAAGAAGGCGCAGCCGCGATTGCAGGTGAAGCGGCGGCGGAGTTGTATGAGCTCGTAACGCTCCATGCGAATATCGAAGACCGTCCGGATAATACGACCCGTTTTCTTATTATCGGTCGACAGGAAACGGGCCCTAGTGGCGATGATAAAACATCGATCATGGTTTCCAGCAGAAATCAGCCGGGCGCTTTATATCAGGTGCTTGCTCCGTTTCACGAGGCTGACGTTAGCTTAACGCGCATAGAAACTCGTCCAGACCCTTCAGGTACCTGGAATTATCTCTTCTTTATTGATTTTGAAGGCCATTGCGACGACGAGGTGATATCCCCCTTGTTGCAACGGCTGCGTGATGTAGCGACAGATTATAAATGGCTCGGCTCATACCCTAAGGCCGTGCTTTGAGGTGAATAATGGCAATTAATTTCTCTGAACTCGCAGTTGAAGGGGTTCGCTCCCTTAAGCCCTACCAGCCAGGTAAGCCTATTGATGAGCTTGCCCGGGAACTCGGTCTGAACGAGTCAGATATTGTTAAACTCGCGAGTAATGAAAATCCGATGGGCCCGAGCCCTGCGGCTCTGGAAGCAATTCGTCGCGAAACAGCTGAATTGCATCGTTACCCTGATGGCGCAGGTTTTGTCCTGAAGAAAACCCTGAGCGACAAACTGAATGTTCGCTCCGAGCAAATTACTCTGGGTAATGGCTCAAGTGATATTCTCGATTTTATTGTCCGGGTGTTTGTGAATGACGGTGACAACGTTGTCGTATCGCAGCATGCGTTCGCTATATACGGCCTGGTTGCGCGGACGGTAGGTGCCGATTGTATCGCCGTACCTGCAAAAGACTTTGGTCATGATCTTGAAGCAATGCTGGATGCAATTAATGAGCGCACCCGTATTGTGTTTGTGACGAACCCTAATAACCCGACAGGCACCTGGAATCATCGCGACGAGTTGATTGGGTTTCTGAATAAGGTGCCAGAGAACGTCATCGTTTTGCTGGACGAGGCGTATTTTGAGTACGTCCATGAAGCCGATTACCCTAATGGTATTGAGCTTCTGGATCAGTATCCGAATCTTGTGGTAACCCGCACTTTCTCAAAAGCATACGGTCTGGCGTCCCTTCGAGTAGGTTATGGGGTTTCCAGCCCTGAACTGGCAGACTTAATGAATAGGGTGCGCCCTCCGTTCAACGTTGATTCTTTTGCTCTCGCTGCAGCCAACGCGGCGATGCTGGATGAGGAATACGTGCGGGAAAGTATTGCGCTTAACGATCGCGGCATGAGTTATCTGATATCCTCTTTTGATGACCTGGGCCTTTCTTATATTCCATCTGTCGGTAACTTTATTAGTTTTCGCGTGCCGGATGGTGTGGATGCGATGGAAGTATATTCCGGCTTACTCAAGCAGGGAGTTATCGTTCGTCCTGTTGCGAACTACGAGATGCCAGAGTACCTCCGGGTATCAATCGGTACCGAATCGGAAAATGAGACATTCATACGTGCGTTACAGAAGGTGCTGGCTTGAGCGGCAAACTTCTGATTTCTCGTGTTGCCGTCATTGGATTAGGGCTGATTGGCTGCTCCTGGATTAAGGGGCTTCGGGTTCGTGGTTGCCTGGAAGAGGTTCGTGGGTATGACCGCAATCTCGATTCTATGCAGCTGGCATTGTCCGAGGGCCTGATTGACGCTTACAGTGAAAATATCGCTGATGTTGTCAGAGATGCTGACCTTATCATCATCTCTGTGCCTATCATGGCAGTTAAGAGTGTGCTTGAAGCGGTGCGGGATCATATTTCCGAGACTGCAGTATTAACGGACGTTGGCTCTGTAAAGGGGGCCGTTGCTTCAGATGTTGCAGCGATACTTGGCGCGAATTTCTCCCGCTTTGTATTAGGACATCCGATCGCAGGCTCAGAGAAGAGCGGTGTAATGGCTGCAAATGAGCATCTTTATGTTCATCATAAGGTCATTATTACCCCGCAGGATCATACAGATAAAGACGCACTGGCGTTGGTTCGCAGCGCCTGGCAGGCCGTCGGTGCCGACCTTGAGCATATGTCGGTAGATCATCACGATGAAGTACTGGCTGCGACTAGTCATCTGCCGCATCTTCTGGCTTATTCACTGGTTGATACTCTGGCGAACAGCCACGAGAATAAAGAGATTTTTAATTACGCTGCGGGCGGCTTTCGCGATTTTACCCGAATTGCTGCCAGTAGCCCGGTCATGTGGCGCGATATTTTTGCTGCCAACAAAGACCACTTGCTGAAGACGCTGGACCTCTTCAGTCACGACCTTTCTTCTTTACGAGCTGCGGTTGAGCAGGGCGATGCCACCACCTTGATGGGTGTGCTGACCCGGGCGAAAGCAGCTCGAGACCATTTTTCTAAAATACTTGCCCGTCGGGCCTATGTTGAACCTATGAAAACAGCTTCTATTTCTTACATCGCTAACCCAGGCAAAGCTCTGTCGGGTAGCTTCCGGGTGCCGGGAGACAAGTCCATTTCACACCGTTCAATCATGCTGGGTTCACTGGCGAATGGTACGACTGAAGTGACGGGCTTCCTTGAAGGTGAAGACAGCCTGGCAACGCTGCAGGCGTTCCGCGATATGGGCGTAGTGATCGAAGGACCACATCGCGGTCGAGTGACAATTCACGGTGTCGGGCTACACGGTCTCCAATCTCCGCCTAACGCGCTCTATCTGGGCAACTCAGGGACGTCAATGCGCCTGCTCGCAGGTCTCATGGCCGGGCAATCTTTCGATGTTGAGATGAGCGGTGATGAGTCTCTTTCTAAACGCCCTATGGGGCGGGTTGCTGATCCTTTGGCCCTGATGGGGGCTATTGTTGATACTGCTGAAGGTGGTCGACCGCCCTTGAAAGTTAAAGGTGGCAGCGACCTGAAGGGCATTCACTATGATTTGCCGATGGCCAGTGCTCAGGTAAAAAGTTGTGTATTGCTTGCGGGACTGTACGCCGAGGGTGAAACCTCAGTTACTGAGCCTGCACCGACTCGTGACCATACCGAGCGTATGTTGCGTGGCTTTGGTTATGACGTTATTACTGAAGGTAACAAAGTGACGCTGCGTTCAGGCGGCGAGCTCACGGCAACCGAAATTGACGTGCCTTCTGATATCTCCTCGGCGGCCTTCTTTATGGTAGGTGCCAGTATCATGCCGGGTTCTGATATTACGCTGGAGCACGTGGGTATTAATCCAACGCGCGTCGGTGTGATCAATATCCTGCGCGCCATGGGCGGTAATATTGATGTTCTGAATGAACGTGAAGTCGGCGGCGAGCCCGTTGCTGATATCCGTATCCGTTCAGCTCAACTGAAAGGCATTCATATCCCTGAAGATCAGGTCCCTCTGGCGATTGATGAATTCCCAGCGATCTTTATTGCCGCAGCGTGTGCTGAGGGCGAGACGGTTCTGACAGGAGCTGAGGAATTACGCGTTAAAGAGAGCGATCGTATCCAGGCGATGGTTGATGGTCTGGTAACACTGGGCGTAAATGCAGTCGGTACAGAGGATGGGGCTGTGATTCAGGGCTTTGGCCCTGAAGGTAGTTTCGGTGGTGGCGAGATTGATAGTCAGCATGACCATCGAATTGCTATGAGCTTCGCCATGGCGTCCCTACGCGGATCGGCACCTATTGTTATTCGCGACTGTGCTAATGTTGCTACGTCATTCCCGGGTTTTGTCGAATTATCTGCCAGCGCTGGTCTTGAATTAGTTGTTGAAGGTGGTGATGGTGAGTAACGAAGTACAACCAATCGTGATCACGGTTGACGGTCCATCAGGCGCTGGGAAAGGCACGGTCTGTGCCATTCTTGCTGAAGCCCTGGGTTGGCACCTCCTTGATAGTGGTGCTCTGTACCGTATTACCGGGCTGGCTTCAGATCGCAGAGGCATCGCTCTGGATAGCGAAGAGCTGGTTGCTGATGTAGCCGCCAATCTTGATGTGCGATTCATCCCAACTGGGTCCGGTGTGCAGGTCATTCTCGAAGGAGATGATGTCACCACGACGATCCGGACTGAGGAGGTGGGTAGTCTTGCTTCGCAAGTTGCTGCGTTGCCAAAAGTCCGTGAAGCACTCCTGCAGCGTCAGCGTGACTTTCGCCAGGCGCCGGGGCTGATCGCGGACGGTCGTGACATGGGTACTGTCGTCTTTACTGATGCCCAGATTAAAGTCTTCCTTACGGCGTCTGCCGAAGAACGTGGTCAGCGTCGCTACAAACAGTTGACTGAGAAGGGCATTGATGCTAGTTTGCCCGCCCTTATCGAAGACATCCGGGTCCGTGATGAGCGCGACAGCAACAGAGCCGTCGCCCCGTTACGCCCAGCGAGTGACGCGACAGTGATCGACAGTACCTCTCTTTCTATTGAAGAAGTACGTGAAGAAATCCTGTCGTTGGTCCGCAAGGCAGGACTGATCTGAGATTAAAACCTCTGTATCTGCCAGCTTCCCGAAGGAAGTCGGTACGGAGCGTTTTATTATTAACTAACCCCAGATGCTGGCAGTCTGGTCAGCGCTTACTGTTTATCCGATGGCGGATAGCAGCGCGTTTTATGAGACAGGTGTATATACATGAGCGAAAGCTTTGCTGATCTATTTGAAGAATCCCTTAAAGAACTGGACATGCAGCCAGGTTCAATCGTTGCTGGTACCGTTGTTGATATCGACAGCGACTGGGTAACGGTTAACTCAGGCCTGAAGTCGGAAGCTGTTATTCCGCGCAGCCAGTTCCTGAACGAAAAAGGCGAACTGGAAGTTGCTGTTGGCGACGAAACCTTCGTCTCACTGGAAGCTGTAGAAGATGGCTTCGGTGAAACCAAACTGTCTCGTGAAAAAGCTAAGCGCGCTGAGAGCTGGAAAGAGCTGGAAAAAGCCTTCGAAGCTGATGAAATGGTTACTGGTGTTATCAACGGTAAGGTCAAAGGTGGCTTCACTGTTGAACTGAAGAACATTCGTGCGTTCCTGCCAGGTTCTCTGGTTGACGTTCGTCCAGTACGCGATACTGCGCACCTGGAAGGCAAAGAACTCGAATTCAAAGTGATCAAGCTCGACGCCAAGCGTAACAACGTTGTTGTTTCACGTCGCGCCGTTCTGGAAGCTGCTAACAGCCAGGAACGTGAAGAGCTGCTGGCTAACCTGCAGGAAGGTCAGTCTGTTAAAGGTATCGTTAAGAATCTGACCGACTACGGCGCGTTCGTAGATCTGGGCGGTGTTGATGGCCTGCTGCACATCACTGATATGGCGTGGAAGCGCATCAAGCACCCAAGCGAAATCGTTGCTGTTGGTGACGAGATCGACGTTAAAGTACTGAAATTCGACCGTGAGCGTAACCGCGTATCTCTGGGTCTGAAGCAGCTGGGTGATGATCCATGGGTTAACATCAACGACCGTTACCCAGAAAACGCCCGTGTTAAAGCACGCGTTACTAACCTGACTGACTACGGCTGCTTCGCTGAGCTGGAAGAAGGTGTTGAAGGTCTGGTTCACGTTTCTGAAATGGACTGGACTAACAAGAATATTCACCCAAGCAAAGTCGTTCAGGTTGGCGACGAAGTTGAAGTGATGATTCTGGACATCGATGAAGAGCGTCGTCGTATTTCTCTGGGTATCAAGCAGTGCACCATGAACCCATGGGAAGAGTTTGGTACTAAGTTCAACAAAGGCGATAAGATTTCTGGCAAGATCAAATCAATCACTGACTTCGGTATCTTCATTGGCCTGGACGGTGGTATTGATGGTCTGGTTCACCTGTCTGATATCTCTTGGAACGATACTGGCGAAGATGCAGTTCGTAACTACAAGAAAGGCGATGAGCTGGAAACCGTTATCCTGTCTATCGATCCAGAGCGTGAGCGTATCTCTCTGGGTGTGAAGCAGCTTGAAAGCGATCCATTCTCTGAGTTCGTAGCTGAAAACGACAAGGGCACCATCGTTACTGGTAAAGTGATCGCGGTTGACGCTAAAGCTGCAACTGTTGAAATTGCTGAAGGTGTCGAAGCAACTCTGCGTGCTTCAGAAATCAGCCAGGACAAAGTTGAAGACGCGCGTAATGCACTGAACGAAGGCGACAGCGTTGAAGCTGCAATCACCTCCGTTGATCGCAAGAACCGCACTATCAGCCTGTCTGTTAAAGCGAAAGATTCAGTAGCTGATAAAGAAGCTCTGAAAGAGCAGCGTGCTAAAGCAGAAGCTGAAATGACTGGTCCTACCACCATTGGTGACCTGCTGAAAGAGCAGCTTCGCGGTAAGGAGTAATCCTTCAGCCCGTGCTAAAGAAACCCGCTCCGGCGGGTTTTTTTGTGCCTGAATACCTTGGATTGCTCACAATTGACCGTTTCTTGAGCTTGCGACTTGCAAATTTCATAAGCTAACTGCATGATTTAACTGGAATTATCTAAAAGCTTCGTTCTCAAGGAGGGAATGCAGTGACGAAATCCGAGTTAATAGAGAGAATCGTTAGTCGTCAGCCGCAGTTGTCGGCGAAAGATGTTGAGCTGGCGGTCAAGACGTTGTTGGATCATATGTCCCAGACCTTGTCTTCCGGAGACCGTATTGAAATACGGGGCTTTGGCAGTTTCTCGCTTCACTATCGAGCACCACGGGTTGGTCGCAATCCTAAGACTGGTGAGACTGTCGAGCTGCAAGGGAAGTTTGTTCCGCATTTCAAACCTGGAAAGGAGCTTAGGGATCAGGTGAATGATAGTATGGCTGTGTGACTTCTCCGCCTGCTGGACTTAACCAGCTATCGCTGGTCCAAACTCTGAATCTATACGAAGTACACACCAATCATGCTGTCTGCTGAACTGTTCGACACGGCACTCCTTTATATTCTTCTACTCGCAGCAGTGGCGCTGGGTTGGACGCTTGGTTATCGCTATGCGCAACAAGGTAAGAAAGTAAATTATCCGGATTGGATTCCTTCCGTCGATTACTTACTTGCCGAGAGCAACGATGCCGCTCTCGAAAAGCTTATAAAAATAGACCAGATGGACGACGAGTCTATTGATTTGCTTCTGAAGCTTGGTAAGAGCCTTCGTGATAAAGGCGAGCTCGACCGGGCCATGCACCTCCACCAGAAACTTTTTGCCCGCGCGGATCTGGAGCGCAGCGCCCTCTATGCGATTCAGTTTGAATTGGCCTGTGATTACTCGGCAGCAGGGTTGCTTGATCGTGCAGAGCGCATATTGCGTGAGCTACTTGCTGCAAAAGGGCGCAATTCAGATCGAGCTGCGACTCTGTTGATAGAACTCCTTGAAGAAGAGGGCGAGTGGAGCAATATTCTCGAACTCTACAAGGATAAAAAACTCCCTGCTACTGCTCGTCTGAATCGTCGAGTGTCTCACGCTGTTTGTGAGCTGGCAGAGAGAGCACTCAAAAAGTCCGATTTCCTTGAAGTTCAGCAGCTCTGTAAGCAAGCACTTAAAATCGACTCTGCCTGTGCTCGTGCTTACGTCGTTCAGGGTGATCTTGCGTTTGGCCAGAACGAGTATCGGGAGGCTGTGCGCTGCTATCTGAAGGCGGCAGAAATCGACGAAAGCAGCGTTGTCAGTGTTGTTGAGAGAATGACAGAAGCTTTCAGTATCAGTGGTGATAAAGAAGGTCTGAAAACGCATCTTCATGATCAGTGGGCCAGGACCGGGTACGTGCCCGCCCTCATGGCGTCCATGGGGGTTGTTGTTACACAGGGAACCCCGGAAGAAGCGGTAAGTAAAATTCTTGATGAGCTTAGGTTGCGCCCCTCAAACCAAGGGTTTCTGGCACTTGCAGAGCTCGTTGTTACGCAACGTCAGCAGCTCGACAAGTCGCAGTTGTTACAGCTCTATGATATTCTCCGCGGCATCGTTGCAGTCGAACCAAAATTCGTCTGTTCTAATTGCGGATTTAAGGCGAAGGAGCCGCATTGGCGCTGCCCAAGTTGTAAGGACTGGGCAAGCATTAAGCCATTCGTACCGTCGCCTGCTCAGAAAAAGCCAGATATATGACTACAACCTCACCTATTGTTGTCGCGCTCGACTTCCCCGATATGAAACAGGCATTGTCGATGGCAGATCAGCTCGATCCGTCTCTGTGCCGCGTCAAAGTAGGTAAGGAGCTTTATACCGCCACCGGTCCTGCCATCCTGGAAGAGCTTCATAAGCGAAATTACGAAGTATTTCTCGACCTTAAGTTTCACGACATCCCGAATACTTGCGCCAAAGCCGTTGGGGTTGCTGCCGACCTGGGTGTCTGGATGGTCAATGTTCATGCCTCTGGTGGCCAACGAATGATGGAAGCCGCCCGCAACGAACTAGAAAAGAAATCGCACAAGCCACTACTGATCGGTGTGACCGTCCTTACCTCAATGGAACAAAGTGATCTTGCAGGAATAGGTTTGGATGTTGAACCGATGAAGCAAGTTGAGCGATTAGCGAAGCTTACTCAATCATCTGGGCTGGATGGTGTGGTCTGTTCGGCTCGTGAGGTTGCTCTCATCCGGGATGTATGCGGTCCAGAATTCCTTACTGTTACGCCGGGAATACGACCAGAAGGTTCTGATGTAGGCGATCAGAAACGCGTTATGACGCCGAAGCAGGCGGTTGACGCTGGCGTGGATTATATGGTGATTGGCAGGCCCATTACTGAAGCTGCACATAGTGGGTGTGCACTTGAAACGATAGCAGGCGAAGTGGCCTAAAAGAATTTAGTTGTGGAAAGAAAAATGACGGATAAAAAAGTTGCACTCATCACCGGCGTTACCGGTCAGGATGGTTCTTACCTAGCAGAGTTCCTGCTTGAAAAAGGCTACGAAGTCCACGGTATCAAGCGTCGTGCCTCACTGTTTAATACTGAGCGTGTGGATCACATCTATCAGGATCCGCACGAAGAAAACGTGAATTTTCACCTGCATTACGGTGATCTGACAGACTCTTCTAACCTGACGCGTATCCTCAAAGAAGTACAGCCGGACGAAGTATACAACCTGGGCGCACAGTCTCACGTTGCTGTTTCCTTCGAGTCACCGGAATACACGGCTGATGTCGATGCAATGGGAACGTTGCGTCTGCTTGAGGCGATTCGTTTCTTAGGGCTTGAGAAGAAAACGCGCTTCTATCAGGCTTCTACCTCTGAGCTGTATGGTCTGGTGCAGGAAATCCCTCAGAAGGAGACCACACCTTTCTATCCCCGCTCTCCATACGCCGTTGCAAAAATGTACGCGTACTGGATTACGGTAAATTATCGTGAGTCATACGGTATGTACGCCTGTAATGGCATTCTGTTTAACCACGAATCTCCACGTCGTGGCGAAACCTTCGTTACCCGTAAGATTACCCGCGCTCTGGCTAACATCTCTCAAGGTCTCGAGAAGTGTCTGTATCTTGGCAACATGGATGCACTCCGTGACTGGGGCCATGCTAAAGACTACGTACGTATGCAATGGATGATGTTGCAGCAGGACACCGCAGAAGATTTTGTAATCGCTACGGGTAAGCAGATCTCGGTTCGTGAATTTGTTCGCCTGTCCGCTAAAGAGCTAGGTATTACACTGCGCTTCGAAGGTGAAGGTGTTGAGGAAGTTGCCATCGTTGAAGCGATTGAAGGCGACAATGCCAAAGCTCTTAACGTTGGTGACACCATCGTGCGCGTTGATCCTAAATACTTCCGCCCTGCAGAAGTAGAAACCCTGCTGGGTGATCCGGCAAACGCCAAGAATAAGCTGGGATGGACGCCTGAAATCACCGTTGAAGAAATGTGCGCCGAGATGGTTCAGTCGGATCTGCAGAAAGCGAAGCAGCATGCACTCCTGAAAGAGCATGGTTTTGATGTCGCTGTTGCGATTGAAAGCTAAGCCTCAGGCAAGGAGAGAGGTAGAGCTATGAAGCGCATATTCGTTGCTGGACACAAGGGAATGGTGGGATCAGCCATCGTTCGTCAGCTGTCAGAGCAAACAGACGTTGAGCTGATTGTGCGAGACCGCACTCAGCTCAACCTTCTGAATCAGGCAGAGGTCCAGGCATTCTTTGAAGAAGAGAATATTGACCAGGTGTATCTGGCTGCGGCTAAGGTAGGTGGCATTATTGCCAACAATACCTATCCAGCGGAGTTCATCTACGAGAACCTCATGATCGAATGCAATATAATTCACTCCGCGCACCTGGCGGGAGTGAATGATCTGTTGTTCCTGGGTTCATCCTGTATCTATCCTAAGCTGGCCGAGCAGCCAATGTCCGAGAGCGCTTTGCTTACTGGGACTCTTGAACCGACCAACGAACCGTACGCAATCGCTAAGATTGCTGGTATTAAACTCTGCGAAAGTTACAACCGTCAGTATGGTCGTAACTACCGTAGCGTGATGCCAACGAACCTGTACGGCGAAAACGATAACTTCCATCCTGATAACTCCCACGTTATTCCTGCGTTAATGCGTCGCTTTCATGAAGCCAAGCTCAATGATGTGCCAGAAGTGGTGGTATGGGGCACGGGCAAACCAATGCGAGAGTTTTTGCACGTGGACGATATGGCCGCGGCCAGTATTTTTGTGGCGAATGTGAGTGATGAAATCTATCAGTCATGCACTGAGCCTATGCTGTCGCATATTAATGTGGGTACGGGTGTGGACTGCACTATCTCAGAGATGGCACACACCATGGCCGAAGTGGTCGGGTATAAAGGCAAAATTACCTTTGATACGACCAAGCCAGATGGTGCACCGCGCAAGCTCATGAATGTGGATACGCTTAAGAAACTAGGTTGGACGTACAACATCGAGCTGAAAGAAGGTCTGGCCAGTACGTATGCGTGGTTTTTAGAACACCAGGACGATTTTCGCGAATAGTTCAACGCAAGCCCTGTCATGTTTTTGAATATTCTATTTTGAACAATTTTTGTCGGGTTGCGGGCATCGGAGCAGCTTGGAATTCTTCGATGTATTGCGTGGCTTTAACCAAACGCTAGTTTCGACTGCTAAAGTCTGATGAAGGGTGGCATAACCATAGCTCAGCGTACCTTTTATCAATGATTGCACAAGGCTAAGATATGGATACTGTAGACAGGATATTTTTAGGCTTACGAAAGATAGTTGCGAATACTGTGAACAGTGTTGTAAATATATTTCGTAAGGACGTGCTAGTAGAATCCTCTGAAGTACATCGTAGCGTTGTTATTGGTAAGGGATCACAAGTTAAGGTTGGTACCGCAATTGACCCGGCGAGTACTATAGGTTCATACGTATACATCGGGAAATATTGTAACGTGACCAGAGCTAACATCGGTTCCTATGTCTCAATTGCTAATGGTGTATCAATTGGTCAGGGTGAGCATGATATTACAAGAATAAGCACAAATTCGTTATTCTATGAGAGTGCTTATGATGAGCTGACAAAGGAAGACCTCATCATCGAGGAGGATGTATGGATTGGGGCTGATTCTATTGTATTGAGAGGTGTTGTTATTGGGCGAGGAGCTGTAATCGGTGCTAATAGTGTTGTAACTAAAAGTGTTCCTCGTTATGCCGTCGTTGTAGGGGCTCCTGCTAGGGTAATTAAATACCGGTTCTCAAATGATCGTATCGCTAGTATTGAAAAATCTGAATGGTGGACCTATAGCCCAACGGACGCTAGATTAATATTTAAAAGAATTACTGAAAATGTATAAAAAGGCTAGTTTGGTAGTTGATTACCATCTGAATAATAAAATATTTGACATTGATGACTGTGCGGTCAATAGGGATAACTATGGCTATTCCATATGGCTCTTAAAAGAGAGATTAAAAGCGAAAGGATATGAGCTTTCAACTTGTGATATTAATCGGCCTTCAGATTCTGAACTTGTTATATATTTTGACTACCCTGTTAACGGCATTGAAAACACCTCTGCCATAAAAATTCTATGTCTCTTTGAAAACGAAATTATAAAACCAGAGAATGCACCGTCATCGGAATTTGATGCTTTTGATTATATACTCTCATGGAATGACAATTATCTATCTATCCCTAATTTTAGAAAGTTTAACTATACTCATAAACTTAATCGCCCATATGACTTCATAAATGCCCCTTCATTCGGGGAAAGAAAACTGTGTGCTTTAATTTCAGCAAATAAAATGGTTAACCATCCTCTGGAGCTATACTCCGAAAGGCAGCGAGCAATATCATGGTTTGAAAATAATGCCCCTGAGGATTTTGATTTGTATGGAATAGGCTGGGATGAGTTTACTAATGATGGTAGTTTCAAAAATAGATTGTTGAATAAACTTACTCCATTTTCGAACTTCGCTAAGAAAACGTATCCATCGTATAGTGGAAGGGTAACATCTAAAAATGATACCCTTAGAAACTATAGATATAGTATTTGCTTTGAAAACGCTTCAGGATTTCCTGGCTATATATCAGAAAAAATATTTGACTCACTAATGGCAGGCTGTATTCCTGTCTATCTTGGAGCCCCAAATATATCAGATTACATCCCCTCAGGGTGCTACATAGATTTTGGAGTATTCAGTTCATATGATGAGTTACATAATTACCTTGTTGGAGTTTCAGAAGATGAATTCAATAGTCGCCAGCGTGAGATTGAAAGGTTCTTGAACTCAAAAGAATCTAATCAGTTCGAAGCTAATCGTTTTCCTGATTTGATACTTCAGTGTTTGGAGGATAGTTTATGATTACGGTAAAAC
The DNA here is from genome assembly GCA_913019975.1 of Thalassolituus maritimus. Lineage (GTDB taxonomy): Bacteria > Pseudomonadota > Gammaproteobacteria > Pseudomonadales > Oceanobacteraceae > Thalassolituus. The sequence continues at coordinate 137,772 of CAJWBH010000001.1, forward strand.
TAAACGGGGGCTTAGGAAACCAATTATTTCAGTACGCGACAGGTAGGGCTCTTTCACTCAAGTGGGGCGTTCCCTTACGTCTGGATACTTCAAATTATCTCTATTATAATGTTCACCCCCTGCGTATTCAGAATATGAATCATAACTGTGAAATTTATTCTCACGCTGGGAGAGTATATAAAGCGATTAACAGCGTTAAGTTCCAACGTTTATTGTCGATGTTTGGGCTGAGGAGCGATTTATATATAGAGGATTCGATAGAATTTGATCCCGCAGTACTTAGCTTAGGGCCGGGAGCGACAATTTATGGGTATTTCCAGTCCGAAAAATACTTCTCTAGTATTAGAGAGAGGTTACTAGAAGAAATTTCAGTTAAAGACGCTAGCTTACTACCCATAAGGCAGCAGATTCACGACATAAAGAGCTGTAATAATAGTATTTCTGTGCACGTCAGAAGAGGCGATTATGTGACAAATGCTTCTGCTAATGATGTTCATGGTCTTTGTAAGTTAAATTATTTTTCAAGTGCAGTTGAGTTCGTATTGAAGTCATCGAAAGAGAAAAGTGCAAAGATATATGTTTTTTCGGATGATATCGAATGGTGCAAGAGTAACTTAAAACTGGATTACGAATGCATATATATAAGTGGTCAAGAGAATGCTCCTGAGTTGGATATGCATTTGATGAGTCTATGTAAACACAATATTATTTCTAATAGTACGTTTAGTTGGTGGGCAGCGTGGTTAAATAGAAACGAAGAAAAGGTTGTTGTTGCGCCAGATAAGTGGTTTCAGAGCAAAACGCTAAGCTCTGAGGATCTAGTTCCTGGTAATTGGGCCAGGCTTTAATGATCAAGTTAGGTGGTATCAAAACAGGAGTATTAGCACTCGTAGTTGGAAAAATTTTACAGGTATCGATTGCACTCATATCCGTCAGGTTGATGACCAGTTATTTGTCTGAAGTTGAGGTAGGTAAGTACTATCTGGTTCTTGCTGTGATGACCTTACTAAATTTTGGTCTATTGAATGCACCAGGACAATATTTTAACAGGAAAGTTATAGATTATAGTTTAAACGGAGTTCTAGTATCCGCTTCTCTAATATTACTGTTTTATAGGTTGTTGTTAATTTTACTTGGCCTGGCTGTAACTGGCGTCGCGTACTACGCTCTTAGCCTTAGCCAAAATTTTGAAATTGAACCATTTTATCTTGTTATAGCCTTAGCTTTACTCGGCGGTACAACATTAGTTATATCGAACTCTATTAATATACTAGGTCATCGTTTAGCATTTGTTATTATAAATACAGCGTATCTTTCACTTGGTTTACTGTTTTCTGTGGTGTTGATATCTTTCTATCAGAAAAGCGCTTTAGCATGGTACGCAGGACTTGCTATTGGACAACTACTTCTTCTTATCCCATCTCTATATATAGTTTTTTCTTTGGATAAATCAAGAGTAGGTCTTCAGATATACAATGGAGATGAATTTAAGCGTATAGTTCTATTCTGCGCGCCTTTGGTGGTTACTCTATTACTGCAGTGGGCTAATAATAGCGGTTATAGATTTGTGATTAATTATATATACAGTGTCGAGGTTTTAGCGAAGGTTTCTGTAGCTATTGCTGTTGCTGCTGCAATCTTCGGAGCGATTGAAAGCCTTGTGAACCAATATTATCTCCCGCTTTTCTATAAAGATATAACTCATGCTAATAAAGAAGAAAGGGTAGCTATATTTGAAGACTATTTCTCGAGAATAATTAAGATATATTTATGTATCCTGATGTTTATATTTGTCTTTTCGAAGAGCATATTAGTGATTCTTGTCGACCCCAAGTTTCACGGTGTTTGGCTTCTCTTATCGATTGCGGTGATTATAGAGTTTTCAAGAGCAGCAACAAATGTACTTTATTGGATATCTCAATCTGAATTAAGGACAGGGGGCACTGCTTGGCCATATGCAGGAGGGTTATCTTTATGGCTGATTATTCTTTACAGCGTCGATTTCACCGGCTATGAGTGGGGTATTCCGCTCACTATAGGTGTGGGTGGGGCAGTTACCTTTAGTCTGATGTTTATCTCTATGCGAAAGTTACTGCCAGTAGGGATGTCAATCTCTAAGCGCTATGTAGCTAGCTTGCTAGTAGTCGCAACGTTCTATTTTGCAATATCATTCTTATTTTCGTCAACATCGTTGTTATTTAGTATAGCTCTCGTTGGTTTGTGTGGGTTGCCCTTACTTTATTTTATTTATTGCATAGATCAGAATAAGATGTGAGGTGAACTTTGTTAGTTTATATTCTATTTCAAGTTTTAATTGCATGGTTACTTCTCACAAAGTTTAAATATAGACTAGAGCTGTCGTTCTTGTTCCTTTTCGTTTTTTCTGCTATTCGCTTTGATGTTGGTTATGACTTTTTGTCTTATTACACAGCGATAGCAGATTACGGTGGCGACACTGAGACTTTCAGACGTTTCGGTTTTTTTCACGGTATCCTCATTAAGCTGTCAAGCTACCTAGAGTTTTTTCAGCTATATTTTATACTAACATCATTTTTCTTTTATTATTTTTTCTATCTTGTCATTAGGGATTTTAGCGACTTCCCGGTTGTTTCTTTGATGGTGTTTATCGCAATTCCTTTTTTCTTCTTAATGTCTTTTAATTTTATAAGACAGTTTTCAGCCCTAATATTAGTTTACTATGGGTTTCGATATATCTTCGAAAGGAGAGTGGTTAGCTATTTTCTGATTGTGCTCCTCGCAAGCTCGATTCATTATACGTCTATAATAGCGCTTCCTTTATACTACCTATATTCCCGACGATTCCACTGGATGGTGTACGTACTGGTCTTGATATCTTCTTTTTTTGCATTTCCTCTGGCTAAATATATGGTTTCTGTTTTAGTTCCTGGTTACTCTCACTATCTTGACAGTCCTAATAAGGGGGGAGCGGTATTTCAATTCTTTATTTTTATTTTGTCATCGTTATTTTTAGCATTGGGACAGTATCGAGGAGATGTATATCGTCGGTTCTATTTTGATGTCTTTATTTTGGGGGTCGTTTTGTATAATACATTTCAACCGATAGGTTTTGCTGGGACTAGGGTCAGTTATTACTATCTTTTTTCCTTGGTATTATTGGTACCGAAACTATTTATTAGTGTAAGGCCGCGGCAATTTCTTGCGATATTTTTCTTATTGATTTCTATATTGTTCTTAATTAGCTTGGTATTGCATTCGAAAGTTGGTACGCGAAGTCCATCTATTCCATACTCTATATTTTTCGGCAAAACTATAGAGGACATTAGGCCTTATGATTGGGTTAAGGAGTAATATAGTAAATGTCTAATAGATACATATCAGTTATCCTTCCAGTATATAATGCTGAAAGTTATATTGAACGCGCAGTTCAGAGTATTTTATCGCAGACTTTCCGTGATTTTGAACTGATTTGTATTGATGATGGCTCGTCTGATTCGTCACTTGATATTCTCAAACAATTTGATGATCCCAGAATAAGGCTTTACACTCGTGAAAATAGGGGCCTTATAGCGACGTTAAATGAAGGACTTTCGCATGCCAGGTACAGATATATCGCCAGAATGGATGCCGACGATATTTCATTACCAGAACGGTTCGAGAAGCAACTTCAATTAATGGATAGGTATCGGCTGGGGGTAGTGGGCTGTAGCTATGAATATATAGACAAAGCTGATCAACCTGTTGGGGTGAGAAAGCTGTCAAGTGTACCTTTCCTAAATTCATGGCTGTTGGAGTTTGGATCTTCTTTCTGTCATCCATCGGTAATATTTGATCGTGATATTTTAGGCCCAAACCTGAGGTATGCCATCGAATGTCGCTCCTATGAAGACTACGAATTATGGCTTCGTCTAAGATCAGCTGGTATTCGAATGGCGAATACACCAGAGATCTTGTTCAAGTACCGTATACTTGATTCTAGTGTTTCTCGTACGATGGCTGATCTGCAATCTTCTGGTAGCGCTACTGTCTTAAGTAAATATTCGAAGTTTCTAACTAGTATTGACGATTGTCACTACATGTTGTTTGGTAGGAAGTCAGGCAGTAGTACAAGGTGGGCTTTATATAAAAATCTACGTTTGTCGTTTCTGGCGTTTAGGCACTGTGGCTTATTCAGAGCCCTATTTGTATTTGTATATCTTCTAAGGTGAAATTGGGAAAAATTATGGCTTGTTTAGATCTGCTCTTTTCAACGTATGAGGATCGGATATATGACTTGATATCTACTCTACCTAAATATAAAGAGGGCCAGAAGATTATAATAGTTCATCAAACTATGAGATCTGAAGGATTCGATAGAGTTAATAAGTTTTTCCAGCAGAGGAGTGACGTCACTTATGTTAAACAATTTTCATATGGGGTTACGAAGAGTCGTAATTTAGCTATAACTCTAGCAACTTCTGATTATATTTTATTTTGCGATGATGACGTTGTCTATACCGATAACCTGTATGATATAGTGGTCGGTGCATTGCAGAATTCAGTGGCATGTACTTTTCGAGTTGCTTCTACGGAAGGTGGCTTTACGAAAGAATTCTCAGAATTCTCAAAGAGGCACACACGTCTTTCTATTTTATCTGTAGGTACGATAGAAATAGCGTGCCAAAGAGAGTTTTTGATCGAGCATTCTATTAAATTTCCTGAAGATCTTGGAGCCGGTGCTCGCTATCCTTGTTGTGATGAGCCGGTATTTCTTTCTAGAATTATTGATAAAGGTGCTAGTGTCACTTATGTGCCGATTACAATATGCGCGCATCCAGCGATTAGCAGCGGAATGTCATTAAATTCCGGTGTCGGAATTATGTCTCGACTGATTGCTTTTAAATATATATTTGGTAGATTTTTTTATATTCCACTATTTATATTATTCTGCCTGAAGAATATTAATAAAATTGGGTTTAAAGCATTGCTTTCACTTATTAAGATTTTGATAGAGAGGAGGTTATAGAAGTTTCTTTTGTAATCCTTTTATTGAGTAAATAATCATTTTAGTAACTGATTCAAGGAACGAAAGTCCTACTACATTCCGATAAAAATGCCACTGTGCTTTCACAACAGATACTTTTCGGCGTGTCATTCCAGTATCTGTTCGGTACTTTGCTAAGTTTTTGGGAAGGCAGAATGCTTTCTCCGTAGTTTTGAGTAGTTCAAGCCAGAGTGCCATATCTTGGCGTTTTCGGATCTTAGGCATGTACCTCTTGCCCAGCTTTAGTTGGTCGTACACTACAGTTAAACAGCCAATACAGTTTGAATATAATAGCTTATTGTAGGTGATATGCGCTGGAGCTTTGACAATTGATCCAGGTACTCCACTCGTCAACTTTTGGTAGTATGTGTAGGTGAAATAGTAGTTATTTCGTTGCATGAATAGTATCTGATCACTTAACTTGTTCGGGTCCCAAAGGTCATCTGAATCAAGAAAAGCTATATAGCGACCGGCAGCATTTCGAATAGAGTTGTTTCTCGCGACCCCAGCTCCACTATTCTCGTTTAGCCTGAATAGTTTAATACGTGAGTCATTAAATGATGCCACTGCTTCGATGGTTCCATCACTTGAGTGATCATCTGTAATTAATAGTTCCCAATTAGGGTAGGTCTGTTCCAATACCGATTGTATCGACTCTTTGACAGTACGCTCCGAGTTGTAGGTCGGCATGATAATAGATACTAGTTCAGAACATAGATCACTGCTCATTTATCTAGCCCCGAACCCTGTCAACATCGTCTTTATCGTCTTAAAGACGATGTCTAGGTCCAGCCAAATGCTCAGATTTTTTACATAGTAAAAATCGTGAGCAAGTTTTTCTCGCGTCTCATCTTCATCAGCAGCGTAGCCGTGAGTTACTTGTGCCCAGCCAGTAATGCCTGGCCTCACGATGTGCCGGAAGCTATACAAGGGAATGACTTTTTCAAACTCTTGAACGAAAGCTGCTTGCTCGGGGCGTGGGCCTATAAGAGCCATATCACCCTTCAGGATATTCAAAAACTGCGGAAGCTCATCAATCCGCATTTTCCGTATAAATTTACCTATGCGTGTAATTCGTGGGTCATCTTCGCCCGCGAATTGAGCACCGTTCGCTTCAGAATCAGTACGCATACTACGGATTTTGTACATGCTGAACTCACGACCACCTTTGCCTACCCGACGCTGTACAAAGAAGGCTGGTCCCTTTGATTCTAACTTTACCGCTATGGCTACTATGATGATGAAAGGCACGGTAACAGGTGAAGTGGCTAGTATGAGAGACGACTCAAGCAAACGCTTCGCAGTCAGGTAAGCTTGCGAGGGCAGGAGCTCATGTCCTGCAAGCTCACCGTAGTGGTCGAGAGGACTTTTTCCTGAAATTGATTCGTAGGCAGCTACTGAATCCATTACTGGAGTGTCTTTTGAGAGCTCTTCTGCAATGAATTGTTGCCATTCTGCAGGGAGCTGCTCATTGCTATCCACTATGATGCCGATCGTGTCAGGGGCGGTAAACGATGGCTTTTCAAGTGCATAGAACTTGGATGGATTCAGCCTGATTAATTCCTGGTAGAACCCAAATGGAATAACTGCGTAGCGCCCAGTTTGCAAGTGCTGCCTGAGCCTGAATTCGGCGTAGGTCACAGCGGGGACTACACATAGGGATAGAAGTAAAACCGAGCGCGAATAATCGATACGCGTGAATATGATAACTGCAGTAATAGATAGCAGAGAAACCGTAAGCACCGGGATCATGTAAGACAGTGGTCTATTCCCGGGGAATCTGCCCAGGTTATGGAGAGTAACGCTCGAAATAAGATAGCCGATCAGTGATCCGCACAGCACGTTCAGAAACTGAGGTGCTTTTAGATTTAATCCGGTAAAGAGGACTGAGCCCAATGTGATAAGCGAAGCACAAATAAATAGCCCGAGAAGGACGGTAGTGCTGTGTATCAGGAAAGATTTTCGAGAGAGTGACGCTGGCTGCAGGGAGCTGTCAATCGCGTGTCCTTGTACCATGCCGCCGACCTTGGAAAAAGAAGTGGCTCCCCGAGCTGGACTTGAACCAGCGACCAATAGATTAACAGTCTACTGCTCTACCGACTGAGCTATCGGGGAACATCAAGCAAGTGGTGCGCATTATGTCAGGATCTTTTTTTCTGTCAATACAATAATGCGCAAAATTATGATTTTTATAGAGTTTTTATGACTCAGAGTATCCGTTAGGGTTAGAGCTTTGCCACTGCCAGGTGTCTTTAACCATAGCGGCGATGTCGAGTTCAGTTTCCCATTGAAGTATCTGCTTCGCCTTGGTCGCGTTTGCATAGCATGCTGCGACGTCTCCTGGGCGACGTGGGGCTATTTCGTACGGTACGGGCGTGTCGTTGATTTCAGAGAATGTGTTCACAAGTTGCAGCACGCTGGTGCCATTGCCTGTGCCCAGATTAATGGCTTCTACGCCAGTTACAGCTTCACTGCTGAGTAAGTTATCAACGGCCTTCACGTGACCTTTTGCAAGATCCACGACGTGAATGTAATCACGTACTCCTGTCCCGTCGATGGTGTCGTAGTCGTCGCCAAACACCGAGAGTTTTTCTCTTCTGCCGACCGCTACCTGCGAAATGTAAGGCATCAGATTATTGGGAATATCTTTCGGGTCTTCGCCAATTAACCCTGATTTATGTGCTCCGACAGGGTTGAAGTATCTGAGCAGGATAACGGCCCATGGTTGTTCAGCATTACTGAGACGGTCGGCTTCAGGCAGGTCGCGGAGCATCTCTTCGATGATGAGCTTTGAGCGTCCATAGGGGTTGGTCGCCGACAAGGGCATGTCTTCCGTTAATGGAAGCTTCTCTGGATCGCCATACACTGTTGCTGAGGAGCTGAAGACTAGGTTTTTTACACCGGCTTTCTCCATTTCCTGGCATAGAGTGATAGTGCTACCAAGGTTGTTGTCATAGTATGCCAATGGCATCTGGCAGCTTTCCCCAACGGCCTTCAGGCCAGCGAAGTGAATGACTGCCGCAATGCTGTGTTGGCTGAAGATACTTGCTAACAAAGCCGGATCACGAACATCACCTTCAATGAAAACAGGCGTTGTTCCGGTGATTTTTTCTACACGGTTGAGGGCTTCAGGTGAGCTATTGCTCAGGTTGTCGATAACGACCACATTGTAGCCGGCTTCGATCAGTTCAACGCAGGTGTGACTTCCAATATAGCCAGCACCACCGGTGACCAGAATTGTTTTACTCATATCAATCCTTCGCTATTCGTGAAAACACCGCACCTTTCTGGCCGCGATATTTTGCATTCTCTCGTTTGTTGTAAGGTCGTTCAGCCGGACTGCTCAAGGTCTCGAAGGACATAGCACAGATCACCATTTCTGGTCTGAGGGCGAGCGGGAGCTTGCCGTTGTTATAAAATTCGAGAACGATCTGTCCCTCCCAGCCTGGATCAATCCGGCCAGCGGTTACGTGGACCATCAGGCCGAGGCGTGCGAGTGAAGAGCGGCCATCGAGCCAGCCAACGAGGTTGTCCGGAATACTGACCGACTCCATAGTGGCGCCCAGAATCAGCTCGCCAGGATGGATATAGAGAGCTTCATCCTTCGGAATTTCGATCTCTTTACTCATGATACGATCTATATCGCGATTGAGCTGATCGCGGTCTCCGGACAGGTCCAGGTGGGTGACCGAGTTGTTATTAAAAACTCGAAAACGGTGATCCAGGCGCAGGTCGACACTGATTCCAGCAATTGCATCATGCCCGGGTGGTGGGTCGATGATGATATCGCCAGAGGCAATTTTCTGTTCGATGTCTACATCGCTGAGTCTCATTGTTTGGCCTCGTTATTGCGCACTGTCGTCTGAAAGTTCAGCCTGGTGCTGCGGGTAATGTACTTTAGTCGCTTGAATCTGGTAGCGGAGCTTACCGTCTTTTTTATCACGCAAGCGGATCAGTGGGTAGCCAGGGGAATCGGCCAGCCAGGCATACACTTCACGTTTTTTACTGTCGCGAACCTGCTCAATCTTAATCGCGTCGAATGTTCCCGCTTTGATTTTAATTTCTTCTTTTCCAACTACGCGGAAGCGGAAGGGCTTCGTTTTTGATTTTTCAAAAACGGGTAAGGTGAAGTCTGTATTACCTTTCGCTACCTCTATGCTAGCTTGCAGCATGTAAGTCAGGTTGTCCTGAATGCCTTCCTGCCAGTGATCATCACGTTTCCGGTCTTTCTCCAGGTCTTCAATGCTTTCGGCATCTGCAACAAAGTGCAGGGTGCGGTCGGGTTCGTCGATCATCCCCGAGGCACGATAGCTGTAGTTGACGGGTATAATCTGATTGTCTTTGTAGATGAAATCACTGGTCTCCCGCAGTGATGCAATGCTTGCCTCTGCATCAAAGTCTACCCGCCAAAGGTTATCTGAGCGTTGTTCCAGTGTACGTGTTGCGTCGATATCGAAGCTGAACCACCCAATACGGTATTCACTTGTGTACTCAACAGAATAGGGCGTTAGTGTTTGGGGAGTCTGAGCTTCGGATTCATCTGATACTGCAGAATTAGGTGTGATGGTGGCACATACGGCGACCAGAATGCTGGTCAGCTGCTTGCGGAGTAGGCCTTGAATCATGGTGCCGTCCTGTCGTTGAAAGGTCTCTTATGAGACCTCGGATTATCCTTCCAGTTTCACACCTGTGTCTGGCATTGGTTTGCCATCGAAGGTAGCGAGGCCTGACACCATCTCCAGTCGGCCTTCGACAAACCATTTTACAGCGATGGGATAGATAATATGCTCTTGCAGCTGGACGCGTTTCCGAAGAGTTTCTTCGGTATCGCCGTCCATTACCGGCACGACCGCCTGAATAACGTTGGGGCCGTCATCCAGTACTTCAGTCACAAAGTGCACCGTTACGCCATGCAGGTCATCGCCAGCTTCGAGTGCCCGGCGGTGGGTGTGCAATCCCTGATATTTAGGCAGCAGAGAAGGGTGAATATTGAGCATTCGGCCCTCATAGCGGCGCACAAGATCGGGAGTGAGGATTCTCATAAAGCCCGCGAGAACGACCAGGTCAGGTTGGTAGTCGTCGATGGTGCGCATCAGAGCGACGTCAAACTCTTCTCTGGAGGTGAAGCCACGGTGATCGATGACACTCACGTCCAGGTCGCGGTCGCGGGCTTTCTGCACACCCGCGGCCTCAGGTTCGTTACAAATCACGCCAGCGATTTCTGCATCGATTGCGCCACTCAACACCTGATCGGCAATGGTCAGCATATTGCTGCCACTGCCTGAAATCAGAATAACGATGCGTGGCTTTTCTACTTCTCCAGTAGGATAGCGTGACGTTACGTCGTTCATGCACGGTTTCCTGTGAACTGAACAGCGTCTTCATCGCCATTGAGTTCCTGGATTTCACCGATGATCCACGACTGTTCACCTTCAGCGTTGAGAAGAGCGATGGCTGCGTCTGCTTTCTCTTCTGGCAGCGCGATGATCATGCCGACACCACAGTTAAAGGTTCGGAACATCTCGCGGGTTTCCACGTTGCCGTTACTCTGCAACCAGGTGAAAACTTCAGGCCATTGCCAGCTATTGGTATCAATGACAGCCTTGGTACCTTCTGGCAGAACGCGCGGAATGTTTTCCTGGAAACCACCGCCGGTGATATGGGACAGAGCGTGGACGTCTGAAGCATTGATCAGCTTGAGAAGAGATTTAACGTAAATCTTTGTTGGCGCCATCAGAGCATCAGCAACAGGCTGGCCGTCGAGGTCAGCTGCCAGATCGGCACCTGATACTTCAATGATCTTACGGATCAGAGAATAACCGTTTGAGTGAGGGCCACTGGATGCAAGGGCGATCAGCTTATCGCCTGCCTGCACCTTGGTGCCGTCAATCAGATCGTCTTTTTCGGCGATACCGACGCAGAAGCCAGCAAGATCGTAGTCTTCGCCTTCATACATGCCTGGCATCTCAGCAGTCTCGCCGCCTACCAGAGACGCTCCAGCCTGGGCGCAGCCCTCACCAATGCCTTCGACCACAGCAGCGGCGACGTCGACGTTCAGTTTGCCGGTTGCATAGTAGTCGAGGAAGAACAGAGGCTCTGCACCTGCGACAACGAGGTCGTTAACACACATGGCAACCAGATCGATACCGATGGTGTCATGCTTGTTAAGGTCCATGGCAAGGCGCAGTTTCGTGCCCACGCCATCGGTTCCGGAGACCAGCACAGGCTGACGATAGCCCTGTGGTAGCTCGAAGAGGGCACCGAAGCCGCCAAGGCCAGCCATGACCTCCGGTCTGCGAGTGCGTTTGGCGACGCCTTTGATGCGGTCAACCAGTGCGTTACCAGCGTCGATATCGACGCCTGCGTCTTTGTAGCTCAGGGATTTTTGATCACTCATGCCGTCTGTCACAGGTAGTGGCTTATGAAAGGCGCGTATTCTAACGATTTGTCTGCCATCCTGCATCCCGCAAATAAAAACAAACTGCAGACTGTTTATCGGCGGGCTTCGTGGCACAATAGCCGCGGACACGAAAGACTGAGGAATAGTAGTGCGTCTTCTGACATTCCTAACAATATTTTGCATAAGCGTTTCAGCTTCCGCCGCGACAGTTAATAACCTCTATGATGTTGCGGTTCCTGTTGCAGATCAGACAGAAGAAAGCCGCAGTGATGCGATCGGCGGTGCTTTTCAGCGCATGTTAGTGCGCCTTTCGGGGACTGAACAGGTGCTCGAGAACCCGGTTTTAATGGGCGAACAGGGCAATGCACAGAGTTATATGAGTAGCCTGCGTTATGAGCGTGGCAGTGAAGAGCAGCTGTTGCTCAGCGTCACATTCATGGCCGGGCCGATGCAGAAGTTACTCGAGCGGGCGGCAGCGCCTGTGTGGGGTAGCTCACGCCCACGCACCCAGATATGGCTGGCGGTGAACTCAGATGATGGGCGTACGGTCGTTGGGCCAGAAGAAAGTCAGTGGAAGTCAGCATTCGATGATGCCATGCGTAGCCGCGGCTTGCCCTGGATGTTCCCGGCCTGGGATCTCGAAGATCAGATGGCTCTGCCTGTTGCCAGCCTCTGGGGGCTTTTTGAAGAAGACATCAATTCCGCAGCCGCGCGTTACTCCAGTGATGGCTATGTCGCAGGGCGTATCATGGCCCTCGGTAGTTCGTTCAGTTTCACTGGCTATATCAATCATGCAGATATTCGTCATTCCCTGTCAGTACAGGCCGACACTCCTGAATTGCTGGCATCAGGCGTTGCAGGTGAGATCGCTGAAAAGCTGTCAGAGCGCTACGCGGTCATTCCTCTCACCGGAATAGATAACAGTGAATTGATTCGCGTCACTGGTGTGACGACCTTTGCTGATTACCGGGCGTTGCTCGAGTACCTGAGCGCGAATGTCGCCGTCAGGGATGTTGTGGTCGTGGCGTCTGACCGGGATGAGGTCACTCTTGCGCTTGACCTGACCTCTAGCTGGTCACAGGTGCTTGATAGTATGGCACTTGATAAGAAGATTACGGCAAACGAGGAGGGCGTCGCCTATGTCTGGCAGCGCTGAAGTCCGTAACAACGAGCCATCTCAGCTGACGTTACAGGTCGCACTCAGAGATGACGCCCGGTTCGCGAATTTTTACCCCGGAGTGAACCAACAGGTCCGGGATGCACTGCAGGGGCAGTGGACGACCGCCGGTGAGCCGTTTATTTATCTGTGGGGCGCTACCGGCTCTGGAGTCAGTCACCTTCTACAGGCAGCGTGCCATTACGCAGAAGGGATCGGACATCAAAGCATGTACCTTCCTCTTACAGAGCTTAAAGACATAGGTCCGGGAATGCTCGAAGGTGTCGACCAGCTGCCTCTGGTCGCCATTGACGACCTGCAGGAAGTCATGGGGGATGCGGAGTGGGAAGAAGCGCTTTTTCACCTCTACAACCGCATACGCGACCGCCAGAGCCACCTGCTGATTGGCGCGAGTGCTCCACCGTCGCAAGCAGGCGGTAAACTACCGGATCTCGTATCCCGACTTAGCTGGGGGATCACCTATCAGGTTGAGACCCTATCGGACGAAGAGAAGGTACAGGCTCTGATTCTACGGGCTCGTCAGCGTGGTTTTGATCTTCTTGATGATGTTGCAGTGTTTATTATGAACCGCGGTCCGCGAGATATGGCAGGGCTGTGTCAGATACTTGATCAACTGGATCAGGCATCGTTGAAAGAGAAGCGAAAACTGACGATTCCTTTTGTGAAGTCTGAGCTCGGCTGGTAATTGCTGATAGCAGGTTGAGGTTATTACGAGAGATACAAAAACGGCGACCTGAGGTCGCCGTTTTTATTGATTGCCTGAGTGACTTAACGCAGAGCAGTCATCCCAGGGGATGACATGCGCATGTAATCGAGCAGGATATTGCCAGTCTCAATCAGCATAGCGTCAGGCTCTTCATCGTCCTTGTCGTCCGACTTAGCTTTTTCTTCACCTTCTTCAGACTTTTCGTCTTCTTCTGGATCATCGAGTGAAGCCAGCTCGGGCATGCCCTTCGCTTTGCGGCGTTTGTTCTCAAGTGCCAGGCGTCGGCGGTCGTTCTCTTCCCGCTCTGCTTTGCGTTCTTCTTCGTTAAGAGAAACCTGGGTTTTATCCCGCATTTCAGAGACTAAGGCTTTTTGCTCGCGGACGAAGATAAAGTCCGGGTTGTCGCTAATACGTTCCTCATGCAGTTCTTTCAGGCGTGAGAGTTTGCTGCGCACTGGGTTGCTCTTGGTCTCGCGTGCGGGCTTGATGGTATCCCAAGGGAGTGCCTTCTCAAGCGCACTCTCACCGATTTTGTCTTTATCAAAGAGCGAAGGGAACATAATGTCCGGTATCACGCCCTGGTTCTGGGTGCTGTCGCCTGACACACGGTAAAATTTCGCCTGGGTGATCTTCAGCTGGCCCTCGGTGAGTGGGCGCAGTGATTGAACCGTCCCCTTACCAAAGGTCTGCCCACCGATGACCAGGCCTCTGCCGTAATCCTGAATAGCACCGGCAAAAATCTCAGAGGCAGATGCGCTTAAACGATTGACCAGTACCGTCATTGGGCCGGCATAAAGAACTTCGGGGTCGCGGTCACGCAGAACATCGACATCACCGCGTGCTCCGCGTACCTGAACCACTGGGCCGGTCGGAATAAACAGACCTGTCAGGTTAATTGCTTCTTCCAGTGAACCACCACCATTACTGCGAAGGTCGATGATCAGACCATCGATTTTTTCGTCCAGAAGCTCATTGACCAGACGGCGTACGTCGCGGGTCGTGCTGCGGTAATCAGGCAGGTTATTCATCCGGCCTTCGAAGTCGATGTAGAAGGTCGGAATATCGATAACACCGATGCGGCGGGTTTCTTTTCCGTCCTGGATCTCGATCACTTCTTTCTGCGCAGACTGTTCTTCCAGTTTTACCTCGTCACGGACGATCGAAATCGTTTTCGGCTCTGCAGTGGCGACGGCACCGCTGAGGATCTCAAGGCGGACTGTCGAGCTTTTTGGCCCGCGGATCAGGTCCACGACTTCATCAAGGCGCCAGCCGATCACATCGACCATGTCCTCATCGCCCTGAGCAACGCCGATGATCTTGTCTTCCGGTTCAAGGTTGCCTGCTTTGGAGGCTGGGCCACCCGGTACCAGGCGAACCACTTTGGTGTGCTCGTCTTCTGTCTGCAGAACTGCGCCTATGCCCTGCAGCGACAGACTCATATTGATGTTGAAGTTCTCAGAGTTACGTGGCGAGAAATACTGGGTGTGTGGATCAAAGGTACGGGTAACCGCGTTCATGAAGGTCTGATACGCGTCAACCGGACGGCTTTGATGCACTCGGTTGAGCTGATTCTGATAGCGCTTGGTGAGCAGCTCGAGGATATCTTCATCCTCTTTGCCTGCCAGGCGCAGGTTCAGCATTGAGTTCTTCAGGCGCTTACGCCAGAGCTGGTTGAGTTCTGCTTTGGTAGATGCCCACGGAGTCTCTTCACGATCCAACTCCAGAACTTCTTTACCGTTAAAATCATAATCTTTCGCTTTCTTCTCCAGCTCATTTAGCATGAAGGACAGGCGCTCACTGACGCGTTGCTGGAAGCGATTGTAGATGTAGAACGCAGGCTTCATATCTCCACGGCTGAGAGCTTCATCCAGGTGATTACGGAATTGCTCAAACTCTTCGATATCAGACGCCAGGAAATAGCTGTGGGTGCCATCGAGGTCATCCAGCAGGGTGTTCAGGACTTCCGACGAAAGATCGTTATTCAGGCGCTTACGCTCGTAATGCCCGCGCAGCAGGTTGCTCATGATCTGCTGTGTTGTGATCGCTTCTTCCCGCGTTGGCTCCAGTGGAGTAAACGGGGTGCCGGGTTTTATCTCAGGAATCGTCGCATTCGCACTGATGCCCGCGAGGGTGAGTACGACAGCGATGGCTGAGAGAAGAAGGCGTTTGCCGGTATGCATCATAGCTTTACCTGATCCTTTGTTTCCTGCGATTGTCTTTATGAGTCAGCGCCGCTACCATGTGCGCCGTTCGTCCAGTCAGGCCCGGACATGCGTTAATACTTAATAGTAGACCCTAACAGAGAGCCTGATACCAACGTAAATCCCCGTTGTTTTGTGAAGAAGCGTCGGGTTCACGCCGAATTTGTAACTCATATAAGACAACAGGAGCCATCAGTGGCACGCGTTAATCTTGAATTGCCCGACGTTTTTACCTTTTCTACACACCTTACGGTTCGGGTATCGGACATCAATTACGGTAATCACCTGGGAAATGACCGAATGATATCGCTGCTCCACGAAGCGCGCCTGCGGTATCTGCATAACTACGATTTCAGTGAGTTCAATATCGGCGGTGTTGGCCTGATGGTGACTGACATCGTTGTGAGCTTCGTTTCTGAATCATTTGTGGCGGATCGCCTGACTTTCAAGGTCGGGATCACTGATTTCAACAAATACGGCTGTGATTTCGTTTACCTTGTCGTCAATGAGAGTCAGAACAAAGTCGTGGCCAAGGCAAAGACGGGTATCGTTTTCTTTGACTTTGATGAGCGTCGCATCAGCCGGGTTCCCCCGGTATTTTATGAGCGCTGTGCTCCTGACGTCACTCCCGTCACTGAATAGTATTACCCGTTGTTAAAGTAGGCCGTGAGGAAGTCCAGGAAAGCGCGGCTTTTGTTCGCCAGATAGCGATTCTGGGGGAACACTACCTTGATAGTGCGCACCGGGATTTCCATGTCGCTGAACAGGCGGACTAATTCACCATTGCGGATATGACGCTCTGCCACGTAGGTCGGTAGGGCAGTAATCCCCATACCAGCCAGGCAAGCCTCGTAGATCAGGTCAATGTCGTTCACTGTGAGTTTGCGTTCGATATTGGCCAGGGTGAAGTTGTTTTCTTTCTCGAACTGGCGTAGCCAGTTGATCCGCGCGTACTCGGCGTTCGCCACCACCAGAATACGATGACTTATCACTTCTTCTAGCGTGGTCGGCGTGCCCCACCTTTCGAGGTAAGCCGGAGAGGCGCAGATAACGATGCGTTGCTCAGCCACTGGCTTAGCGATCAGGCGGGAATCTTCCAGTGAGCCGATGCGCAGCGCAAAATCATACCCTTCTTTCACGATATCCAGTGGTCGGTCCGATATGTGAAGGTCAAAGCTCACATCCGGGTACTTATCAGAAAAATCGCTGAATATACGAGCCAGCTCCTTGCGCCCGAAGTTCGACATCGCGGTAATGCGTAGCCGGCCTTTGGGCGTATCGTCGAAGTCCGTTACCAGCTTTTCGGCTTCGGTGATGGAATCGAGAATGTTCTCGCAATGCTGGTAGAACATCTGGCCGGCCTCCGTCGGGCTGACCGAGCGGGTAGTCCGGTTTAGCAGGCGGACGCCAAGGCGTTCTTCCAGAGCGCTGATCTGCTTACTGACGGCCGAAGGGGTTACGCCAAGAGATTCTGCCGCACTAGAAAAGTTTCGGGATCTGACCACCGAGACAAAGGTTTGTAACGGATCGACGCGCGACATGGGCTGTCCTTTCTGGTTGTCTGGCTGAACTCTTTCCCCAATGAAAAGCGGTCTGGCTTTTCCTTAAAGTAGGGAATGATTGAAATAATCCACTTATAGTTAAACAAAAGGAAATAATAAAAGCCAGATTCTGCCAACTGAAGATCAGGCTTTCTTGGATGGCTTATAGAGATTGATGAAGCCCGCGGCAATGATTAACGAGGCGCCCAGCCAGGTCGTCCACATCGGGATCTCATCCCAGATAAGCCAGCCCATCAACGCGCCATAGAGAACAGCGCTGTAGGCATAAACCCCCACCTTACCTGTGGGCGCCGTGCGGTAGGCTCGGGTCAGGGCCAATTGGCCGAGCGTGGCCACAAGGCCGAGAAGAAGTATCCAGCCCCATAGGTCCGCTGACACAGGTTGCCAGGTCACGGCTGCCCCGGGGGCACTGACTAGGGCCGCAATGACGCCAAAGTAGAACACGATCGTCTGACTGGATTCAGTTTCAGACATGCGTCGAATCGTGACTTTGGCCAGGGCAGCGAGAAAAGCACCGAGCAGGGCGACCAGTGCAATAAAAGTAAATGCGCTGTCGTCGGGTCTGAGAATACAGGCAACACCTGCAAAGCCGACAAATACAGCGGCTATGCTGTACTTACCTGCGCGCTCGCCAAGCCACAATAAGCCGATGAGTGGCATAAAGAAGGGGCTGGAGAGTTTCACCAGAAATGCCTCAGTCAGGGGCATGTGTCCGAGCGCCCAGAAATAACAGTACATGGCGCTGACGCCGACCAGCCCGCGCATCAGGTGCCAGTGCCAGACTGAGGTCTTCAGCAACGTGGTGCCTTGCCGCAGAATCAAAGGCATCAGAATGATCAGGCCAGCCGCGTTGCGGAAGAACACGATCTGTTCTGTCGACAGGCTTTCTGAGAGGTACTTAATCAACGCACCCATGATGGCCAGCAGAGCCTCTCCGCCGATCAGAAATAAAGCCGCTTGTCGCAAGTTTGAGGTCATAACATCCAGAACAGTAAGCCGTGCCCTTGAGCTAAGCCCGACTGACACTATATAGAGAGTGATAGACGCTACAGCGCGCCGTCAGAGGCGTCGGATTATACGCATGAATCGAGCTGTCTGATGAATTGAATGGTCTTCGGAGTAAGCTTGCGCTGTATCAATGAATTAAAAATGAATTTTACTAAAGTTATATTTGTAGTTGTTGAAATTTATTAATTTATCGCCATATAGACTGCAGACCAGACACTTAAACAGGCAGCGACATAGATAGCCAAATAGCCAAATAGCTGAATAGATAGTTGCCCAGAGATTTAAATCGAAATTGAAACTCGGTTAGCTCGCCAGCCCTCACCGGGAGCGCGCTAACCATGAGCAGGAGAACGAAACGATGCGTATGGACCGTTTAACAACAAGCCTTCAGAACGCCCTGGCTGAGAGTCAGAGTATCGCGCTTGGTCAGGATCATAATCAGATTGACACAGTGCACGTGCTCCTGGCGTTGTTCGAGCAGACCGACAGTTCGGTAAAAGACGTTTTGCGTCGTTGTGGAGCAAACGTCAGTAACCTCGAAGGGCGCTTACGTGCCATTCTCAGTGATCAGCCCAAAGTCAGCTCGCCGGATGGCAATGTGCAGCTGGCCCCCGAGCTGGGCCGCTTACTGAATCTCGCCGATAAAGAAGCCCAGAAGGGCGGCGATCAGTTTGTCTCCAGCGAGATTTTTCTACTGGTGGCACTGGATGAGCGTGGCCCTTCAGGTCAGGCCTTAAAAGAAGCGGGCGTTACCCGCGAAAACGCTGAGAAAGCAATCAAAGATATGCGTGGTGGAGAAAAAGTGACCGACGCTAACGCAGAAGACAGCCGACAGGCGCTGAGCAAGTATTGTGTCGACCTGACCGAGCGTGCAGAAGCTGGCAAGCTCGATCCTGTGATTGGCCGTGACGAAGAGATCCGTCGCACTATTCAGGTGTTGCAGCGTCGTACTAAAAACAATCCGGTGCTGATTGGCCCTCCAGGTGTGGGTAAAACCGCCGTGGTCGAGGGGCTGGCGCAGCGCATCATCAATGGTGAAGTGCCAGAAAACCTGAAGAATAAGCGTATTCTGTCGCTGGACATGGGCGCCTTGCTCGCCGGTGCAAAATACCGTGGCGAATTTGAAGAACGTCTCAAAGCCGTTCTGAAAGACGTCTCGAAAGAAGAAGGGCAGATCATTCTCTTCATCGACGAGCTACATACTATGGTCGGCGCTGGCAAAAGCGACGGTGCGATGGACGCGGGCAACATGCTCAAGCCGGCACTGGCACGCGGTGAGTTGCACTGTGTCGGTGCGACCACGCTTGACGAGTATCGCGAGTTTATTGAAAAAGATGCTGCGCTCGAGCGTCGTTTCCAGAAAGTGCTGGTGGATGAGCCCAGCGTTGAGGATTCGATTGCCATTCTGCGTGGCCTTAAAGAGCGCTATGAAGTTCACCACGGTGTCGAAATTACCGACAGTGCCATCGTCTCGGCGGCTAAACTGTCGCAGCGTTATATCGCTGACCGACGTCTGCCGGATAAGGCGATTGATCTGGTGGACGAAGCTGCGTCGGTCATCCGCATGGAGATCGACTCCAAGCCTCAGGAAATGGATCGTCTTGAACGTCGTCTGATTCAACTGAAAATCGAGCGTGAAGCCCTGCGCAAAGAAAAAGACGATGCCGCTCGTAAGCGACTCAGCGACCTGAACGAAGAAATCAACAAAGCCGGTCAGGCGTACGTTGAACTCGAAGAAGTCTGGAAGAAAGAGAAAGCTCTGCTCGAAGGTGCCAGTAAGGCAAAAGAAGAACTCGAGCAGGCCAAACTGGAGTTGGATGCCGCGCGTCGTTCAGGTGATCTGCAGAAAATGTCAGAGCTTCAGTATGGACGTATTCCAGAGCTGGAAAAACAGGTGGCCTCGGCTAATGAAGCCGAAACCACAGGTACGCAGGAGTTTACGCTACTGCGTAACAAAGTGACGGAAGATGAAATCGCCGAAGTGGTCTCTAAGTGGACCGGCGTGCCCGTGACCAAAATGCTGGAAGGCGAGCGCGAGAAGCTGTTGCGCATGGAAGACGTGCTGCACGATTCTGTGGTTGGTCAGGATCAGGCGATCTCGGCGGTCTCGAATGCGGTGCGGCGCTCTCGTGCGGGGCTTTCTGACCCGAATCGTCCGAACGGCTCATTCCTGTTTCTTGGGCCAACCGGGGTCGGTAAAACCGAGCTGTGTAAAGCGCTGGCCGGTTTTCTGTTCGACAGTCGTGACGCCATGATCCGTATTGATATGTCGGAATACATGGAGAAGCACTCGGTAGCCCGCTTAATCGGCGCGCCTCCGGGCTATGTTGGCTACGAAGAAGGCGGTTACCTGACCGAAGCCGTGCGTCGCAAACCCTACTCGGTCATCCTGCTGGACGAAGTCGAGAAGGCGCACCCGGACGTCTTCAATATCCTGCTTCAGGTACTGGACGATGGACAGCTGACTGACGGTCAGGGCAGACGTGTCGACTTCAAAAACACCGTACTGGTGATGACGTCGAACCTGGGCTCGGATCTGATTCAGACCATGGCCTCAGAGAGCAGCAGCGATTATGAAACGATGCGCGATGCGGTGATGGAAGTCGTGGGCAGCCACTTCCGTCCGGAATTCATCAACCGCATTGATGAAGCTGTGGTTTTCCATCCGCTGGAGAAAGATCAGATCCGCGGCATTGCGGACATTCAGCTGCACATGCTGCATGAGCGCTTACGCGAGCGCGATCTGTCTCTGGAGCTGACGGATGCTGCTACCAGTAAGTTGGTGGATGTGGGCTACGATCCGGTATTTGGTGCGCGTCCTCTGAAACGTGCGATCCAGCGCTGGATAGAGAACCCATTAGCACAGGATATTCTGTCGGGGCGCTTTATGCCGGGCAGCACCATTGTCGCGGATGTAGAGAATGATGAATTTATATTCTCCGCACGAGAAGGCTGATCGCTGAGGTCGTAAAAGCCTGACAAGTCCTGACGCTAACCAGCACCGCGGTGCTTTGTGTCCCCTGACAGGCCAGGGAGCGGCCTGTATACTTGCCGATATCTATTCTGGGTATCGGCTTTTTTATAGGGATTCATGATGTTGAGCGTACGTTTATTTTCCTCTTTGTTGGTGGCTGCGTCTGCAGCCGTACTGTCAGCCTGTGCCGGTACGACTTCGCAACTCGACCTGGCTGCAAGTACAGACCTGCATTGTGGATCAATTCCAAGTGTCACCGTGGTGGATGACGTACTCACCATTGGGGCTGGTGAAAAACCGACTCCGGGCTATGCCGTTCAATTGAATGAGCAAAGCCGGAAAGGCGACAGCATTCGTATTGCTTATCAGGTCTCCGGCCCAAAAGAGGGCGCAATACTGGCGCAGATGATCACAAGCCCATGCACCCGTGTGACCCTACCCGAAGACTGGCAGCGTCTGACCGTCGAGAATAAAGATTCTGGTCAGCAATGGGTGTTTGAGAACGCAGCGAACTGATCCTTACTAGTGATTATTCTCGGTATTGACCCTGGTTCGCGTATTACAGGCTTTGGTCTGATTAATTCGGTTGGCGGTCGTAAAATCGAATACATTGCCAGCGGCTGCATTCGCGCAGGCACCGGCGAGCTGCCTGAGCGGCTCGAAACCATATACAAGAGCGTCTCCGAGCTGATCCAGCAATATTGCCCTCAGGAATTTGCCATTGAGCAGGTATTCATGGGGAAAAATGCTGACTCAGCGCTCAAGCTCGGCCAGGCTCGCGGCGTTGCGATTCTGGCTGCTCAGCTGGCGTCCTTGCCTGTGCACGAATATGCTCCTCGCACTATTAAACAGGCGGTGGTCGGAACCGGTGGCGCAGGAAAAGAGCAGGTTCAGCACATGGTCCAGCGTCTGCTTAAGCTGCCGGGGCTACCACAGGCGGATGCCGCCGACGCACTTGCCATTGCGCTTTGTCATGCGCACACCAACGCCAGCCTGATCAGCCGTGCTGGCTTAAAAACCTATCGTCGTGGCCGCGCTTCCTGATTGAGCAGCACTGTATTTTGCTGGTAGTCTATGCCGGTTAATTTATACAGCACACAAGCGAAATTCATACATGATTGGTCGACTGCAAGGCTTCATCCTCGAAAAGCAGGCCCCGGAATTACTTATTGATGTTCAGGGCGTCGGATACGAGGTGCAGGCACCTTTGTCCACATTCGCGGTCCTTGGCTCCATTGGAGAGCCCATTACTCTCTATACCCACCTCGCCATTCGCGAAGATGCGCATCAGCTCTACGGTTTCAGTGATAAAGGGCAGCGTACTTTATTCCGTACGCTGATTAAGGTCAGTGGTGTTGGGCCCAAGCTGGCGCTGGCCATTCTGTCTGGTATGGATGTGAATGCCTTCGCTAACTGTGTTCACAATGAAGATGTTAAATCCCTGACGCGTTTACCCGGCGTGGGTAAAAAGACTGCCGAACGCCTGATTGTAGAAATGCGTGACCGTCTGAAAGAATGGCAGGCCCCAGCACCTCTCTGGGCTGCTGCCGATCAGGCGGAGAAAAATACTCAGGAGCAAGCGTTCGCTGAAGCGGAAGGTGCGTTGGTTGCCCTCGGCTACAAGCCGCAGGAAGCGTCAAAAATGTTGATGAAAGTGGCGGATCAGTGCAGCACCCCCGAAGAAATGATCCGTATTGCTCTGCGTAACACCATGGGTGGCAAATGATAGAAACAGATCGCTTTATTGCACCGACACCGCAGCTTGGTGAAGAAAAGCAGGATCGCGCTATCCGGCCTCGTATGCTGGATGACTACATTGGTCAGCCGCACGTGCGGGAGCAGATGGAGATATTTATCGGGGCGGCCAAAGGTCGTGGTGAAGCACTGGATCATACTCTGGTGTTTGGGCCGCCGGGGCTGGGTAAAACGACCCTCGCTAACATTATCGCCGAAGAGATGGGTGTTCAGATCAAGTCGACATCCGGTCCGGTACTTGAGCGAGCAGGCGATCTGGCGGCGATTCTGACCAGCCTCGAAGAGGGCGACGTGCTGTTTATCGATGAAATTCATCGCATGAGTCCGGCGGTCGAAGAAGTGCTCTATCCCGCTATGGAAGATTATCAGCTTGATATCATGGTGGGTGAGGGCCCGGCTGCACGATCAATGAAGATTGAATTGCCTCCGTTCACCCTAGTCGGGGCGACTACAAGAGCAGGTTTGCTGACCTCACCATTGAGAGATCGTTTCGGTATTGTGCAGCGCCTGGAGTTTTATAACATTCATGACCTGTCGAGCATCGTCAGCCGCTCCGGGCGTCTGATGGAGCTGGAGGTCGAAGAAGAAGGCGCGCAGGAAGTCGCCCGCCGGGCGCGTGGCACCCCCCGTATTGCGAACCGTTTGCTGCGTCGTGTGCGTGACTACGCTCAGGTCAAAGCGGACGGACGTGTGACCAAAGAAGTCGCAGACCTCGCCCTGAACATGCTGAACGTTGATGCGCAGGGTTTCGATCACATGGATCGCCGTCTGCTGCTGACGCTAATGGAAAAATACGACGGTGGTCCGGCAGGGGTAGAAAGCCTTGCAGCGTCTATTGGTGAAGAGCGGGATACCATCGAAGATGTGCTTGAGCCATACCTGATGCAGCAGGGCTACATCACCCGTACGCCTCGTGGGCGAACGGCGACAAAGCTCGCTTATCTCCATTTCGGGATTGATCTGCCAGCACGTTTCGGAACGGATAACGATGGCGTTTGAATGGCCGCTTAGAGTCTATATCGAAGATACGGACGCCGGTGGTATCGTGTTTTACGCCAACTACCTGCGCTATATGGAGCGTGCCCGAAGTGAATGGCTGCGCTCATTCGGTTTCGAGCAGCAAGCTCTGATGCAGGCGGGAGTCCGTTTTGTTGTTCGGGATCTCAACATCCGATATCGCAAAGCAGCCGTATTAGATGACCAGATAGTCGCGACAACAGACTTAGCTGAAATAACGAAAGCCGGGATGACGTTGAACCAGACGGTGATCCGGCGGTCTGAATCAGCGGAAAAAACGGAAGAGCGAACCGAAGAACTTTTAGTCGATGCGCAGGTGCGTGTCGCGTGTATTAACAACGAAGGGCGGCCTGCAGCAATACCTGCTGATATCGTTGCCCTGATGAAAACCTAACGGAGCCAAAGTGAACGAGTCGGTTTCAATTACGCATCTGATTTTAAATGCGAGTTTTGTAGTACAGCTGGTGATGCTGATGCTGGTGGCAGCGTCAGTATTAAGTTGGGTCATTATTATTCAACGCGGTCGCTTGATCTCTGCCACTGAGCAATCTATGCGTCAGTTTGAAGAGCGTTTCTGGTCAGGTATTGACCTCAATGACCTCTATCGTGAGTGCCAGCAGCAGCCAGAAAATTCTTCCGCTGAAAAAGTCTTTATGGCCGGCCTGAAAGAATTCGGAAAAATGCGTCAGCAGAGCCCGGGGGACCCTGAGGCCATGATGGCGGGTGTTCAGCGTGCTATGCGCATCGCGATTACCCGGGAAACCGAAGAGCTGGAAAATCACCTGCCAATGTTGGCAACCATTGGCTCGACCAGCCCGTACGTTGGTCTGTTCGGTACGGTATGGGGCATTATGCACTCCTTCCAGGGCTTAGCCAGTGTGAAGCAAGCAACGATTGCAACGGTAGCACCGGGTATTTCTGAAGCTCTGGTCGCTACGGCTATGGGTCTGCTGGCGGCGATTCCTGCGGTAATTTTCTATAACCGTTACGTCGTTAAAACCGAGAAGTTCCAGACGGCTCTCGTCACTTTTGCCGATGAATTCAGTGCACTGCTGTATCGCCAGGCACACAAGGTAAGTCAGAGTCAGCGTGCTGGAGCGGAGGCTCTCTGATGGAACCGCTTCAGCAGCAAATGACGAAACGCCGCCCGATGGCGGAGATCAACGTTGTTCCTTACATCGACGTGATGCTGGTTCTTCTCATTATTTTTATGGTGACTGCGCCCATGCTGGTGCAATCTGTGCCAGTAAACCTGCCTGATGTTGACTCTACGCCGACCGAAATTGATCCGGACGACACGACGCTAATGATCTCGGTCAGTTCAGATGGTCTTTATTACGTCGAGCGTGGGGAAGAAGAGCCAGAACCAATGTCTCTGACTGGTGTGACGGATTACGCAGGAAAGTTACTGAAAGCTCAGCCGGACACTCGCTACATGATTCGCGGTGATGAGTCTGTGCCTTACGGTAAGGTAGTGCTGCTGATGGGGAACCTTCAGGGGGCAGGAATTACCAACGTCGGCCTTGTCACCGAAGCGCCAGACCCGGAGGCTCGCCCCTGATATGAATTGGCGCGAGCCCGGCAGTTATACCCTGCCAGTTGTAGGTGCCGTAGTCATTCACCTGGTCGCCGTTATCCTGCTGGTGAGCGAGTGGCAACGTGATAAGCCGGTGATGTCTGAGCCTGTTCCACCGCACATGATTGCGAAAGTTGTTCAGGAAGAGAACAAGGCGGCAAAAGAGCGAGATCTGCAGCGCCAGCGTGAAGCTGAACGTCTGCGGCAGCAAAAACTCGCGCGCGAGAAAGCAGCGCGAGAGAAGGCTGCCCGCGAAAAAGCAGCGAAAGAAAAAGCCGCTCGGGATAAAGCTACGGCTGACAAGGCTGCAAAAGAGAAAGCTGAAGCCGAACGAAGAGCGCGCCAGAAAGCTGCTGAAGAGAAGGCAGCTAAAGAAAAAGCTGCAGCGGAAAAGTTAGCGAAAGAAAAAGCGGCCAAAGAGAAGGCTGCGAAAGAAAAAGCAGCACGCGAAAAGGCGGCCGCAGAAAAAGCCGCTGCTGAGAAGGCTGCTGCCGAAAAAGCGGCGCGGGAGCAGGCTGCAGCTGAACAAGCATTGATGGAACAAATGGCACTTGAGCAGGCAGAGGCGGAAATACGCCGACAGGAAGAGGCTGCGCGCGCTGCCGAAGCGGCAGAAAAAGCGGCCCAGATGACGGCGGAGTATCAGGATCTTATTCGCGCACAAGTAGCGTCCGTCTGGAACTATCCACCGAATGTCAGTGCCGAACTGGAAGTTGAAGTACGTCTTGTTATGGTGCCAACCGGTGAAGTTATTTCCGCCAACGTAACGCGTAGCAGTGGTAATGATGCACTGGACCGTTCGGTAGAGCAGGCGATTCTGAAAGCGTCGCCGCTTCCTGTGCCTGACGATATTCGGGTGTTTGAGCAAAACTTCCGACGCTTAACCATGAAATTCAGACCGGAGAATGCCTCTTGGTAACACGAGTATTATTTGTACTGGCGCTGGTATTGGGCCAGGTCGCACACGCAGAATTAGTGATTGAAGTAACGCAGGGCAGACAAAGCGCTTTGCCGATTTCTGTTGTGCCTTTTGAATGGAACGGAGCACTGGAACTGCCAGAAGACATCAGCGGTATAGTGAATAGTGACCTCGGAAGCTCGGGGTATTTCCGCACGCTGGATCGCTCTCTTATGCTGGCGACGCCTCATACTCCGCAGGACGTAAATTACGTCGACTGGCAGCGGCTGAAACAGGATTATCTGGTGGTTGGCCAGATAAGTTCTGCAGAAGGTGGGTACGCTGTCGAATTTCAGGTGCTGGACGTTCATCAGCAGCGAACTCTGATTCATCACCGTGTTAAAGGGAAGGCGACTCAGCTTCGGGATCTTGCGCATTACATCAGCGATCATATTTTCGGGCAGCTGACTGGTATCCCGGGAGTATTTTCGACCAAGATGGTTTACGTCACCACTAACCGGGAGCGTTCACGTTTTAACCTGAACTTTGCCGACGCAGACGGTGCCCGGGAGCAGCTTATCTTCCGTTCAGACGAACCTATCCTGTCGCCGACCTGGTCTCCTGACGGCAAAAAAGTAGCGTACGTTTCATTTGAAAATGGACAGAGCGAAATCTTCTTCCAGGAGCTGGCAACCGGGAAACGCGAAAAGGTCGTAGCATGGGATGGATCAAATAGTGCGCCATCTTTCTCATCCGATGGAACCAAATTGGCCTTTGTACACTCAAGGTTGGGTAACCCGGATATTTACGTGATGGATCTGAACACCCGTAAGGCGGAAAGAATTACCAAACACTATGGCATTGATACTGAACCACAGTGGATGACGGATAATCGCCATATTCTGTTTACCTCCAGCCGGGCGGGTGGGCCGCAGATTTACAAACTGGACACTGTCGATGGCTCGGTAGAGCGGGTCACCTTCGAAGGTCGGTACAATGCCAGAGCGAGAATGACCGCAGATGGCCGCAAAATGGTCTATGTACACGGTAACGGAGACCAGTTTCATATCGCTTCGCAGGACATGGAAAGTGGCCGGGTAAGAATACTGACCCGGGACACGAATTTGGACGAATCGCCTAGTGTTGCCCCCAACGGAAGTATGGTAATTTATGCGGCAACTGAGAAAGAACGAAGTATTCTGGCGGCAGTATCGGTGGATGGGGAAGTAAAATTCCGGCTGCCATCCAGATTCGGAGACGTACGCGAACCGGCCTGGTCTCCGATACTGAATTAATCTGAACTACTAACCACAATTGGGAAGAAGCAACTATGCAAAAAACAGCACTGTACAAAGCACTGGGTATCGCCTTCGGCGCACTTCTGGTAACTGCATGTGCCAACAATGGTGACCTGGAAGAGGGTGCAGGCGCTGCAACGACTGCTACCGAACAGCAGGCAAACGAAGCAGCTGATAGCGCTACTACTGGTGTTGAGTCTGCGTCACTGCAGGGTGAACAAATGATGTCAGACGCTGAGAAAGCGGCTCAGCAGGCTCTGCTGGACATCACTGTTTTCTACTTTGACTTTGACCAGTCAAGCATCAAAGAGTCTGGTAAAGCCGCTCTGAGTGCACACGCTGCATACCTGGCGTCTAACTCAAGCGCTCGTATTGTTCTGGAAGGCCACGCTGATGAGCGCGGTACTCCTGAATACAACCTGGCTCTGGGTGAGCGTCGTGCAATCGCTGTTCGTCAGTTCCTGATGGCGAAAGGTGCTTCTTCAAGCCAGATCAAAGTTGTTAGCTTTGGTGAAGAGAAGCCAGCAGTTACTGGTAGCACCAGCTCTGCATACGCTAAGAACCGTCGCGTAGAAGTTAAATACCAGAGCCGTTAATGAAGCGGCTTGTCGTTACTCTGGCGCTGGCAGCCTCGTCTGTCAGCGCGCTTTCAGATGACGGCTGGGTATCGGTCGGGTCAACCCAAGTGGTTGCCCCGGCCAGTTCTGAACCCGTCGTTACTCCCGATCAATCTCCGATCCTTGCCCCATCCGCCAACCCTGGTGGAGACCTTCTTACCGAACTGATGCTCCAGGTGGAGCAGATGAAGACGGAAATTGCCTCCTTGCGCGGCCAGCTCGAAGAGCAGCAGGCCAAAGTAAGGCGAATGGAAGCGTCGCAGCAAGATCGCTACCTTGACCTTGATAGTCGAATCTCTGCATTAACTCTGGCTCCGCCAGCGGTTAATAGCCAGGAAGTGTCTCAGACAGAAGCTGATAACAATGATGGCGAGGCTCTCCCTCCTGCAGGAGAGGCCTATAAGTCCGCGATGCAGCTTGTGCGGGATAAAAAGTTTGCAGAAGCACGTGCGGCCTTCGATAGCTTTGCTGAAAACTACGCCGGCGATGCACTCGCAGTAAATGCAATTTACTGGGCAGGCGAAGTCAGCATGGTTGAGGGTAAGCTCGACGTTGCGGAGGCGCGCTTCCGAACCGTGAAAGAGGATCACAGTGATCACTCGAAAGCCGCGGATGCTTCATACAAGCTCGCTGTGGTGCTTGATAAATCAGGTAAGAAGGCAGAGAGCAAGGCGCTGTTGCAGGAAGTCATCAGTAAGTACTCTGGCAAGAGCGACAGTACTGTCTCTCTGGCGCAGGCCTACCTGAAGAAAATGCAAGGCACCTCTGAATAATGCGGTCACTGCATCCATTCAAAGGGATCCAGGTTCAGTAACGCGGGCTTTCAGGGTCTAAGTTACTGAATCTGAAACTTTTTTCAGAAAAAGGGTTGCCAGCCGCGAAAATATCAGTAATATACGCGGCTCCTTCGGGTCGTTAGCTCAGTTGGTAGAGCAGTTGGCTTTTAACCAATTGGTCGCTGGTTCGAATCCAGCACGACCCACCACCTCCACACGTCAGGTGGGTTGAAGGAGTTAAGTTGCTGAAATTGTTGACATTTTCAAAGCGTTCTGTAGAATGCAGCAGCAACTGGGGGTCGTTAGCTCAGTTGGTAGAGCAGTTGGCTTTTAACCAATTGGTCGCTGGTTCGAATCCAGCACGACCCACCACCTTTTCTTTCTCGTTCGAGAAATCTGATTTCCAAATTCTAAGAAACCTTCGTATCAATACTGATATTGAGCCGTTTTATTCGTGGTGAGCGTATGAAACTGCGCACTCAGTGCACAGTTTCTGTCAGTCTGGCCGCACGAATCGCGTAATCGTTATCCTCCTGAGCCAGGGCGTTCAATACTTCTACCGACTCTTCCGTGAAACCTTCCCTTCGTAACAAAAGGCCATGGTAATAACGGCATCGTGGGCTTTGTTTTGATGCCTCCGTCAGCCTGTTGAGTAAATCACGAGCTTCTGAATCAAGGTATTCGGAGATATACAGAACGGCCAGTTCGAGTATCGCACTCTGGTCATCTGGTGTTTGCCCGAGAATGATCTGGAAATGCTCGATGGCCGCTCCCTTATCGCCTTGAGTCAGTGTAGCCAGCGCCAGATGGCGCCGTGCATTGGTATCCGAGGAATTCAGTGCGAGTGCCCTCTGTAGTGCTTCTTTTGCATCACCAATATTGTTCATCATAAAGCTGGTGATGCCGGCCTGGGCCCACGCCTCTGAATTCGACGGATTCAACTCCAGCGCTTTCTGGTACTGGGAGAGAGCGTCTTTGAATCGTCTCTGAGCGGCCTGGGTAATGCCAAGGCGAACATAGAAGCTACTTTCTTCGGGTGCAATACCAATAGCTCTCTGGGCGGCGTATTCAGCGGTAGTGAAATCTGCAGCCAGCACCCGGAAGCGGGCGAGGGCATCCCAGGCAATAGCATTCTCAGGGTTCTTCTGAACAGCAGTCTCAATGTGTGTCATACCGGTATTGGTGTCGCCTGTTGCGATCAGAACCTGGCCGATATTACAGTGCGCCATGGACGAATCCGGGTCGAGTGAAAGTGCCGAACGAAGATGAATGAGTGCGGGTTGCCACTGTTGTTGCTGTGCAAGCGCAAAACCCAGATTGTTATGAGCGTTGGCATTGTCCGGGTCTATATCGACCGCGGCCCGGAAGTGGTTTTCCGCTGCAGTAACGTTACCTTGTGAAAGCGCTAAAACGCCTTGTTGTAGATGGTCAGCAAGGGTCATTAGGTAATCCTCGAAATCAGACCCTTAAGCAGGTCGTTGGTACTAATATCTGGTATCTCAAATTCGATGTCATCGGTGGATATATCGAACGGCTCGCCTTCTTTGTAATGTACTGGGAGTTTTATGCCAAAGCGATAATCAGAGCCGAATGTATAAGAGGCGAATTCAAAGCGGTCATCGTAGACGCTCCACCCGAAGACCTTCACACTGACGTAACCGCCGATATCAAAGGTAAAGCTAGGTTGAGCATAAACTTCGAGATCGGCTGTCAGGTCCAAGCCGGTAGCGGGCGTCCAGTCAATGTGCACACCTGCCGTAGCCGCGCCTGATATGCCTAACGTTCCACCGATATCTAAGCCACCCGTCGCGCTCGCACCTGTAATACCCAGGCCGATGCCAGCTCTGACCGATAAGCGTAACCCTGCATCGGCAGGTACTTTGAGGTGAGCATCGCCGGTGACTTTCGTGTCTTGTTCCCGGGCCGGGTTGTATTCGATGCCAATCTTGAGCTCGTCAATAACGCCCGGTCCGATACCGGCAATGGCGGAAAGGCCACCGCCAACTTCTGCGACAATGCCTGGAATAATAGGTACCTGAACTGCAACCTGAAAAATCGTTTTATTGATCTCTTTTCGGGCGAAAATTTCCAGCTCATCCGGAATACCAATTTCACCTGAGACGGTTACCTCACCGTTAGGGTCAAATTTTACTCCGGCGGTTCCTTGTAGCCATGGTGCAATCTGTATCGTGGCTGACCCCGAGCCGTACACCAATAGTTCGCCGCCGGGCAGTGGGTCACCGCTGGGCTTGCCGTCTTCACCGACAGCCCGGTTACTCACACCTACAGTAACGTCTCCGGAGAGCATGCCTCGCTCGAAGCCACCGCTGAACTCCGCAACAAATCCACCGTCTTCGTAGCCGACAGTCAGTTCTGAATCAATTCCCGGGATATCAGGCTGCGCCGTACCTTCGCCACTGACTTTCCAGTTTTCGTCCTGCTTACGTAGCCTCAGGTTCACTTTTCCTGATCGGATACCCGGGCTTTTTGCTATCTGAACTTCGCCAGAAATATCCAGCCCTTCTTCCTCTGAGTAATTGAGCTCTAACGTACCTTGTTCAATTGCAGGAAGGGCAGGCTTTACTTCACCTGTCGCTGAGAAGGTGCCATCGTCATAGCTGGCTTTAACATTTGCACTTTTAATACCTTTTATTTTGTCAGGCTTGTCGATTCCTATTTCACCTTCACCGCCAAGCTTGCCTTCGCGGTACCACATTTTTATTGAGGCTCTGTCGAAAAGGTCAGAATCGAAGTCGAATCCACCCTCTAAGCCCAATCCTCCAGATGACCCAATTTCTCCTTCAAGATAGCCCGCCCCAAGGGCATCGACAGTAAAGTCAAGGCGGCCGCTTGCAGCAAACCCTCTAGAGCCTGCTGAAATTGTAAGGTCACAGCTCTCCATCTCTATCGGCTTAGGTAGGTTTATTTCGCTGACATTGAAGGTTTTGGATAGGGTGAAGTCATTCCCAGAAATTTCGTAGCCAATATCCGCTTCACCAATTATAGGGAGTGTGGGAAGTATTTGGCCTTTAATAACTAAACCAGTATCGGGTATGAGATCGACGCTATCCAGTGTGAGTGGGCTAAAGCCTGTCGCCTCCAGAGAATCTGAAGACTCAGAGGGTGTTGCACCTTCCGATTTATTTTCTCTGCGGAGCTTCATTATCTGGCTCCAGCGCTCCATCGGAAGATAACCTACCTGATCAGAGCCGTTCAGGCTCATAACGTCTATGGTTTTATCTGAAGAAAACTTTTTCAGTTTGGTATTACTGTCCGGAACATTGACAGACAGTGTTGCGATTTTCGATGCATCACCTGTTTCGAAGTTTACATTGGTAATACTGAAGGGCTTGAATAATTTATTCTTCCACCCGGAAGTATTAGTCTTATGAACCTCATTTTTATAACCGCCACTGGGGCTATTAAATATCCATATATGATTTTCTTTGACGTCCATTTGATCAACAGTCAGGTACTGTATCTCGTTGGCATCGATTAACGATTGGAGGTGATCGCCACCTTTCACTTGCTCGCGGGTCCAGCGATCTTTATCGTCTATTGACAGGCTCCCTCCAGCTGTTGTTGAGTTGAATTTAACACTCAGCTTGCCGAGAAGAGAATTTGTACTCCATTTTGAGAATTCTTTATTTCGGTATTTCTCTGTATTGTTTTCTTTAAATGTATCTACCTGAGACCGGACTGCATTCTTTACTTCATGCATCTTATCCGTATTTTTACTATCAATAAGAAGTTGGAAGTTATCCAGACCATCCAGATCCTCTCTCATCTGAAATTTCTTTCCAGATTCTGACGCCGACCCAACTTGTTCCTCGACAATATGATCAACATCGTAGGAGGTAAGCCTGTCTCCTCTCTTTGGTTTAACACTCTTTCCATCTTTGTCCCAGCTAGGAACAGATAGCTCTCTCGCAACTTCATCAAGATTTCCCATCGCAAATCTTGGACTCTTTCCTTTGATTTGCTGATGAGGTGAGGGCACCTTAAATATATATTGTTGCGGAGAGGAGCTGGCGACGTTAGGGTGTGAACTCAGTACCGACTGAAGTTTGCTGATACTTCCGGTCTTTTCAATGTCATTCTTCCATGTCTGCTGTTGTTTTGTTGTTCGGTTATCTTGTGAAAAAGCACGATGCCTGATCAGAGGCACCTTGCTCTGGTAGAAAGCTGCGTGGGGTGAAGGTACAGTAATGTTATCAAAAACGATTACACCACTACCTTTTGTGTAGGTTCCAGCTCCTCCGTCTGCTTTTGCTTTACGACTAACTTTTCCGTTCTGCTGAACGACATGCGTTAACTCATGAGCGAGTAACTCCTGACCCCGTTCACTATCTGGATTAAACTCACCTGTAGCAAAGTAGATGTCATTCCCAATAGCAAACGCCCGAGCATTCAACTCTTTGCAAAGCTCGTCGGATTGCATGTCCGTATGAATGACAACCCGCGAGAAATCCTTGCCAAACTGCTGCTCCATTTTCTGACGGATCTCGTCGGGTAGGGGAGATCCGTTGCCCCGTGACTGAGCGATACGGGCTTCCACCTCATCCATTTTTTCATCGTCAGCTTTCTGTTCGTCCTGCTCTTTTCTCATTAACTTGGCTTGAACGGGTTCCTCTTCAGTCCTCTGCAGCCTGGTTTGGGCGACTTCCTCTTCTTCCTGCCGGTGCAGCTTTGCCTGAGCGAGTTCATCTATGTTCCGGAAAAGTTTTGGTTGAGCTGCTTCTTCCTCTTCTTCCCGGAAAATTTTGGTTTGAACTTCCTCTTCTTCACGATGTACTTTTGTCTGCGTTTCTTCTTCCTCTTCCCGGAATAATTTTGCCTGTACGTCGTCTTCTTCTGTTCGGCTGACGGAAGGCGTAGAGGAGCTTACGCTTCTGGCCGCAACGGCAGGCTCGTCGTTGCCTCGTTGAAGGTTCTGCTTCACATCGGCTGCAACTTTGTCAGCTTCTTTTTCCTGGCTGTCTGCCGGGTCGCTGACAGCCATTTTTTTCTGGATCTTCTTTTTAAGGTATTCGGGCTTACTGGCTTTCTTTCTCGCAGGTTTCTTATTTGCGAGTTCAGTAGCTTTGTTTCCCTTCTTGCTGAGCGACTTTGATTCCATTACATCACTCCATGACTTTGTAGTGCCGCGGGCAAGGACTTACCTAGCTTCTGGTATTCGCGGGATATCGCCTTGATGATCGCCGTTTTACTGAGTACTTCAGAATCCGGGCTGTTCGCGGCGGCACTGAGAACGGCGTTGCGAATCTGCCCACCAGACAAATCACAATGGCTGGCCAGAGCTTTCAGGAAATCGTCATCAGGGCTGCGTTGCCCCATGTGACTGCCCCACAGAGCCAGCCGCTCATTAAAGCCCGGCTGTGGAAAATCGATAATGATTTCAAGGCGGCGGTTGAACGCCGGGTCGATACGGTCCCTGTGGTTCGATGTCAGTATGACAACCCCAGGGTGAGTCTCTATGCGGGAAAGCAGGTAGTTAGTGAGATTATTGGCAAAGCGTTCATTGCTGCTGCGGGCATCAGTACGGTTGCCAAATACAGATTCAGCTTCATCGAATAGTAGTATGGTATCGGTAGCTGCGGCGTAGTCGAGCAGCCGACCTAGGTTTTTCTCACTTTCCCCAATGTATTTATTGATGACAGAACCAAGGTCTACACGAAACAGTGGGGCACCTATCTGGCTCGCAATATAACTGGCTGCCAGGGTTTTTCCCGTTCCACTGGCTCCCACAAAGAGGGCGCGCAATCCAGGGTTCTGGTTGGCGGTCAGAGTATCTCCGAGTTTCCAGTACAGAGATTCCCGTTGAAGCGCGCGGGCAATAAGATCATCCAGATGTTCATTGATCAGTGTTGGAAATATTACTGCCTCTTTCGGAATATCCTTCGTCACGGCTTGCGCAAGCTGGGTGAGCCCGGGGGCGATATTCAAAGAGCGCCACGTACGAATTTGTTGCTCCTGATTTACCCCTGATGAGCCCTCAGGTGGGGTAATTTGCTCTCCGATGTTTTTAATCATTGGGCCACTGAGCAAAGCAGAGCCTGCCAGCTTTTCGGCTAAGCGCTGGTCTTCAACATGTTTATTCCAAAGCTTTTGGCGCAGTGTCGAATCTGGCATAGGTAACGCGTAGTTGTAGCAGCTGTTTGCAATCACACAGCTGTGCATGCCCGTTATTACGATGGCAGGCGTTTGATATCCTGAACTGACAAGCTTGTAGTTTTCACCCGGTACATCAGGCAGTGTGATGACTGGAAGCCAGCCGGCGACTGCTGCTGCGAGCCGCAGCTGCGGCTCCTCTTGCCAGTTCTGGAAGGGAATCCGTATGGCGCGGTAACCCGAGAGCAGTCCCAGTTCAGCTGCCAGTATTGATCGGCCACTGTGCTCTTGTCCGCGCAGAATCAGAAACTCGCTCGAAGTAAGTTTCTTGCACAAATCAGGCAATATTTTTCGCGTTGCAGCTGGGAGTAATTCCCGCTCATGAGAGTCGAGTTCCTGGACGCCTTGCCAGCGATTGTGCTTGCTCTTGAGGATCGACCAGAGTGGAACAGAGATTGCCAATCCCTGGAGGCTGAGTGGGCCATTACCTGATACGGTGACCACGGACTCATTAAACAGAGGTGTGTTGATGAGGTCGAGAACATCCCAGTCTGTCGTATCCGGAAACAGAAACTGAACCATATCAAGCACCAGGTGTACACTCAGCCGGGCCTGTTCGGAAGGCTGTTGCAATTCATTGATGGCAAAGGCAATTCTGGGCTGCGTCTCCATCATGCCGGTAATAAACAGAACGAAGGCTTCGGCGGGAGATAAATTAAGGGTTTGGATCAGACGCGAAGTTCGCCCGTTAAGATTTTTCCACTGCGCTTCAATATCACGAGTCAGTGTCTGAAATTGAACGCCTGAAGGAAGTGGAGCAGTAGCTTCTTGGGTTAGCGATTCTGTATAGAACACCAGACCAGCCTCAGTCCATTGTTGAAGCGGATTGAAACAGTCTGCCTGAGGCTTTATTACAGCGAGATCATTCATGCTGCCCTCTCTTAACAGGCGTAGGTCGAAAGCCATGTTCGAATTGGAACTGGACGGCATATCCAAGCCATGGAAGCCAGCCAGGATTAATGTCCAGGCCGTGTAGCCGGGCATTGATATTGGCCTCAGATAGATCAGCACGTACGACAATGCGGTCCTGAGAAATACCAATGTCAGACGAAAGAGACAGCAATTCGGTATTCCATAAATGGCGTGGATACAGAGTCTCTGAAACTTGCCGTAGCTCACAGATCAGTTCTGGGCTTAAACAAGTTGTGTTGATAGGGTGTGTACCGGCCTTTGTGCGCGCTGGATGTGTGCGGTGAATTATGTAGTCATATAAAGGGTCATTCTTTAGTACTGAGTTGTTGTCGAAAGTCTCTACTGCGCCTGATAGCCAGGTCCAAACGCCAGGAACACTTCGCCAATGTTTACGGATGATTGCCTGTACTGGTTGGCGATTTAAGAAGTTAAGCAGGTAGAGTATTCCCCCGAATTGGCTACCAAAGCTCCTATCGGCATCCTGATCTTTATTGAAGCTATTAAGAAGGTCTGAAACAGGTGTGACTTCCGTGTCATCTTTTACTGAACGAACTGCCTGTCTTATTAATGACTCTCTACCTGATGATTCACTCTCAGAAGAGATATGTAGTGATATGGACTCGTCGGCGATCGTCGTGTCTTTGTCGGCGGATTTATCCGAGCCATGGTCTGTAGTCATGGTCGATTTTTCTGAATCTACTACTGGCTGTCGGTATTTATTTTCGTGCTCTCCCGAAAAGTCTGACTGCGGTTGATAGCTCTTGTTCGTATACTCCTGATTTTCAGGTCGTTCAACCGATATACCCGTATCAAAAACAGATCTATTGAGTTTTTCTGCGACCACAGATAACACCTCTTCTGTTCGATTATGTAGTGGAAGAGGTAGGTGTTCCTGAGAAATCAAAAAGGCGGCAAGCGCCAGGTGTGCTCGTGATACGGTATTGGCCAATGCCGTTTGCCAGATACGAAAGTGATGTTCGGGGATTTGATTTAATGAGTATCCCTTATCGAAGGTAAAATCATCCGAGTCTGTATCAGATATTCGATTCGGAAATGCGGATGCTGGATCATTTGATTCTTCGTCCAGCCGAGGGTTGTCTTCTTCTGGCGTGTTCCTGATAGCATGACTGCCACGCCCCGTTGCTGTAAGGCTATTTAAGTAACTTGCATTCAGAGGGTATCCCGAGTGAGAGCTCAACAGAATGAGTAGTTCGCCAGCTTCTCTTTCTGACAACGCTTCCATGATTACCGCAGCTTTGTTTTGTTTTGCCAGAAATGTCAGTGCAGAGCTTATGGTCGGAATATGCTCTGATAATATGCTCATCACAGGACTATGCGCAGAGCGAAGCACGGTTTCATTCCATTTTCGCCAATACCAGTGATGACCCAGCTCGCCTTTTGCGGCATCCATCAGTAACTGAGCAAGCATTTGATGAGTATTGGGAAAAATACGCACATTATCGCCAGGTTGCTCACGGATCTGACGAAGTGTTTCTTCACGAAGAGAATGAGCGATCTCGTCGGCTGATCCCGTAGCGGTAATCTTCCTGATGAATATGATCCTCTCATCATCCGTAGACGGCCAGTCAGCTGTGGTTACGTCCCTTTCGATCTTCGAATGCAAAGCTTCCGGGGCTTTAATAGTCAAAGCCCGTATGCGAGTCGTCTCTGCTCCCTGATAATCAAACATCATGCTCAGCGAACCCGGCCAATGACGGTGATGTTGTCTTCAAAGTCGATGTCTTCCCGCAGAACCTTGGTAATTTTTACTCGGGTACTGGATTCATCGTGCTCTTCAATGGTCAGTTCAGCCGCAACTTCCTGTTCTCTATTGAGTAATTGCAGCGTCTTACCTATGCGCACAATCTGGTTAAGGCTGACGCTGAAGCGCTCGCCGTAAGCGATACGGCGTGGTGGGCTGAAGATACTGCCTTTCACTATTTCCTGTGGGTTACCGAGTGAGGCATAGATGACTGCCGCACGAACCATGTCCCGCATGGCCTGACGACTGTCACTGTCTGCATTTTCGCCGAGTTGCTTAAACCACCACTCAATCAGTTCTGCTAATGTGCGGGTAGTGTTGAAGTCGAGTTCCTCTGCTTTTTTAAGCCCGGGCCAGCGACTGATCGCTTCAACGGGTAAGCGGTTGTCCTCTGCGAGTTGTCCCCAGCGTAGCCGGATTGACCCCGGCAGTGACCCAAGTACTTTCTGAAGGCAAAGCTGGCACTGCTCCAGCTTTTCCTGGAGCGTGCGGCTCGCTCTCCTGAGTATCCGATGACTGTGGTTATTGAGATCTTCCAGCGAAAGTACTTCAGCTACTTTATGGGCTGGAATAAAATCAGTCATCGGAAGTGGAAGTGACGCCCAACGTTGAACTCTTTTCTTGCTATTCGCTGCCAGCTCGACGAAGGCGGGGCTGTCCTCAATAGACCGCATGGCGGCATTCGCATAAGCGGTTGCGGCTTTTGCTTTCAGAACCGGCAACTCAGGGTACGCCTTAGTCATCCGTACCTGTCTTAGCTGTGCGAGATAGTCGATATTCGGTTGGGTATTAAGACGTGCAGCGAAAGGCGATATTGCGCGCCAGTGTCCTGCAGGAATTTCCAGTGTTGCCTGCCAGAAGGGAAGAAGGGCCTCAGCAAGGTCGGCATCGTCGTCAGCCGAACAGCCGGGAACAAGATCTTCAGCATTATCACGGCGTAACGGCAATGGGTCTGGTAATGGTCTGCTGATTTCAACCTGCCGTACCCGAACGTAGTAAAGTCCTTCAACCTGAGTGGTGAGGATGTGCGCGCGCTCCCTATATTCTTCGTATACGCGCTGCCAGTCTTCATTAATCAGTTGCTGAGCAACGGTGTAATCACCGAGTGCCTCATCGGCAATACTGTCGAGGTGGCGAAGAGTCTGGCGGGTACGTACAATTTCAGCCTTACGTTTTTCTTGCGTCGCAATCAGTTCTTTCTGAGTTCTTAACAGGGCCTGAAGCGCCTGTTCGCTGCCGTTATATTGATTTTCAACCACGCTGATCCAACGAGTGAGAATCTTGCCTGCGGTAAAGATTGCTTCGTATCTTCGCTGGTTGGCGATCAGATTACCGAAATGCGCTTTAGTTGGCTTACCCTCTGTCGGTAAGGCTGCATATTCTCTATCGGTTTCAGAAGTAATCTCAGTCTCCAGATCCGACGGTGATATCAGCTCCGTACTCAGGTCGGTTAACTTGGTATGTAGATCGGTTGCATCGGGTTCTTCGAAAATATCCAGAACGGTCGTCAGGAGGTCTCGCATCCCCGAGTAGATTTTTTTGTACTCGTTAATGTCCGGGCTGATGTGATCCATGACACCAAAGCTGAATTCTTTGGCGTTAAACGCAGGCTTGCTGACGGATGCTGTAGGAATCTGCAACCGGTCTATCCGGTCTTTATTCAGCGTCAGTTCGAACGCAGAATATTTATCGGGCTCTATTTTTGTATACGTAGTACCTTTAATTGCTTCCGTATATTGATAATTGCGGGTACCGAGTAGTTCGAGTTTTTTCTGCTCTTCGAGTGATAACATCTCTCTCTCAGCAACCCGATACTGAGTATCAGCTGTCTTCTTTGACTCTGTCGCTACCTTAACGGACGACGTCGAACTGGTCGCCACTGACGTCGCAATACTACTTGTTTCGGTCGGCAGCTTATCCGTATTCAGACTGGCGTAAGGTAACCAGCGAGCCACCTGCATGCCTTTACCGTCGCCTGCTACGCCACCGGCCAGCGCCGCCAGCGCGACGGTTTGAGAGTCCAATTGCTGACGTTTTAAAAGAAGAATATCCCGTGTCGCTTCCAGCTTTTTACGCTCATCACGTATTTTCTCTTCGGTGGTATCGAGATCTTTTTCCGTGATGGCGTACTGACCAATAAGACCGTGCTTATCCGGGCGCTCAGGTATCGGAGGCATACGTTCTTCATCAATCTCTGGCGCCCACTTATCGAAAAATTCAGGAATTTCGAACTCGGTTCTGTCGTATGGGTAAGGGGCGTTTTCGGAATCTACCAACGCAAAGCGATTCATAGCCGCAGCGATCAGGCGGTTGAACAATGCATCAGGGAGCAGAGGTGATTTCGCGGGCTCAGGAAGATTAAGACTTTTAACGTCTTCTGCGCTCAATTCGTTGTCGTACTTCGAATCTGATTTCGGAGCGATGTAGTACAGGCTGTAGAATACTTCTTTCCAGTCGTACCAGCGCATGTAGGCTTTCTGGCAGTAGCGGTAAAGGTCTGTCTCGAGCTGTTTGTCTAGGCCTGGAATATCCAGTAGATCCGGCTTATAGACTGAGCGCTTCATGGCTAATAAGAGGCGAATACGATCTCCCGCTGGTTGCGTCAGGTCAATCACACGACGCGGAAGGTGCCTGAAGACTAATTCATCAATACCATCTGCCGCGACGGGTATGACGTCGACGCCCAGGTAAGCAGGAAGACCATGCATTTTCGGTTTTTTGCTGGCTATGTCCTCCAGCCAGGAAAGCGGTAACTGGCCCGACGCTGGTAAATAGTCCAGCTGCAGGTGCTTATCGAGAAACTTCTTCAGAGTTAATTGATGGTTCGAGCCTTCATTGCGCAGAGTGACCAGCTGACGCAATGCTGCCTGTGTCTGATTTAATAGCGTCAGGTAACCCGAAGCACTATTTGATTCGTAACGCCCGGCCTCTTCTGACACCCAAAGTAGGGTGGTTTTATTCTGATCATTAATAGCAACGAGTGCGAGCGGAACAGAATTCGGAAACTGACGTGCAAAATCAAGGTCGACGCGATCAGCACAGATCGTATTCTGTAGCCGATGAGGGTGTTCTGTTTTTATCTTTTGACTATCGATATCTAAGCGGCGCAGCCTTAGCGACGCGAGCGTGACCAGGCGTGTATCCCGTGTCGGGTCGAAAGCTGTGCGCTGGCATGGGTCGACGTTGGGTGGGTCAATATGTAATTGACTCTGGTGTAAGGTCAGATAGAAAACACCGCTGGCATCACTCACTTGTTTGCGGTCGCGATACTCTTCGACTAAATCTTGCCAGGTACAGTAGAGAGGGGATTCCAGTGTGAGGGCTGCACCCTTGGGAGTGATAGCACTGCCTGGACTGACTGCCAGCTGGATATCATCCACTGGCCCACGCTCACCTCGGGATCGCACATGCAAGCCTGAAACTACACCCGGCAACTGCTGTTTTAATATGGGTGCAAGACGAGCTTCAGCATAGTTCTGTCGTTGGTCGAACTCGTCTTCTCCCAGATGTCGTCCCGCGAACAGATGCAGTCGTTCAAGGTCTGGGTGGCTTGCAACGGGACGGTGCAGCAGGATAGTCGTCATGATCGTCTCCTTACGCTTTTTCCAGTTTCATGGCTAACTCTTCCCACTGTTTGAGTAGAGTTTTACTGACGCCCTGACTGGCCATGAGCTTAACGAGTAATTTTGCCGTCATCACCGGGTGACCCGTTTCATTGTCGGACAGAATTTCCTGCGCTTTTTCAATCAGGTTTTTCTGAAAGAGTGCTCTGATCGTGCGCCACAGTACCGGGTCATACCAAGGGCTGATTCTTAACAACAGAAACAGTATTTGCTGTAATGCTTGCGCTTCCTGCCCCGGTTTTTCTTCTACCCAGGTGAAGGCCTTTTTCTCGACCTCAGTTCTTGGCATGCGTAGTTCACCAATGGCACGCAGGCTCAGGAAGCGTTTTATAACGTCGTCTTCATCAACAATAACGCCACCCCGATCGGTTGGTGAGTTGGCAATGGTGAGAATGTTATTATCTGACGTGCTGACCGTGGTATTGCTGCTTGTCGGTTTCTTGACTGGTGGGAAATCAAACCCGTTCGCTAAAACAATACCGCTTACCTGGGTTTCGGCAGCACGTAACGGACGTCGAACATAAAGCAGGGTGTCTTCTTCAGTCGCATCAAAAATAGAGCGCCATACGGCTTCATCGGTATCCAGCTGGTGTGGCGCTGGTCGTGGGTAAATAGTCAGACGCAATGGATCAAAGGCTCTTAGCTTGCGCTCGACGATATTGGGGTCACGCTCAAGCTGAGACGCATAGCGTCCGTAGTTCTGATTGCTGAGTGGTACCAGAATCATAATATCGACCACTTCACTTGAGGTCAGATCGACTGCGGGAAGTGGCAATGATTCCTGCAGAAGCAGATCGACCTCGGCCATTCTGACCGGGGCAATATGAATCTGATAATTATCCGGAAAGTAACTTTGAACAGCGCGTTCAGGATCAATGCAGGCTTTTGGCATCGAGCCGGCTGCGGGCATCAGGCTGAAGTAGTCAGTTGCAGAGAACTCCAATGGCAAGCCGCCAGACTCGCGGTGCTCCAGCACGTCATAGAACAGATTTTCGTGTTGCCGGTACAGGTCTTGTTTCATCGAAAAAGCGCTGTCATCGCGGCGATTCGGGTGGCGCAATAATTCAGAGTCGAGCCACAGCGGTGTGTCGTCGCGCACCGCTAAAATACCTAATGGCAAACTATCACCAGGAATCATATCTGCCACTAG
Source organism: Thalassolituus maritimus (assembly GCA_913019975.1). Classification (GTDB taxonomy): domain Bacteria; phylum Pseudomonadota; class Gammaproteobacteria; order Pseudomonadales; family Oceanobacteraceae; genus Thalassolituus. The sequence goes on from CAJWBH010000001.1 coordinate 180,357, forward strand.
CTTATTATCCTGAAGCGCTCGGATAAGACTGGCCCGGGTATGAAGTTCACTCTGTTGTGCAAGTGGTACCGGAAGCGGAACAAGTCCAAGCTGAACCGCTTCAGTCACTGAGGCATATTCGGCGCCGCGTTTACTCGCAAGATCGGTAGGGAAAACTTCCGCAAGATCCGTCGCGACTTCGACGTAATTGAGAACCACGGCGTACAGCCCGCGGTTAAAGCGGCGGTACTTGCCTTTATTCAGCTGAGATATCAGAGCGGAGTCTGTGACGTTGACGGTTAGTTGTTCATCAAGCTGAAGAATCCGCCCGTGTCGGGTCACTCCATAACCGGCTTCCAGAGTAAGCAGACCGGAGTAGCGGTCGAAGCTGAGTTCGAGGCCCGAGGCAACACCTTCACCAAGCACCTTACCGGCCTCGCGGAGACGTTCATCCAGGTATATCTGATCGCGCTCAAGATCTTCAGCCGTCAGCAGGCGTCCATCGAAGTAATGCGTTCGTGTCAGACGCGAATCTATGTCAGCAATTTTTTCCATCGGGCGACTGGCGGCCAACGGATTACCCAGTGGTTGGAAGAGTATCTCAGTCATGGTGTCTCCTTGCGCTCTGTGAGTCCGTTAGTTGTTATTCTGTGATTGGCGATTCAGCCAGGCGAGTTGGCTGGGCGTTGTTAAAAACGGACGCACAAGATTATTAATCTGGATTCGCATCGGGTTGATAATCGGGTCTCCGGGTTGGCTGGTTTCAATCCGGATCCGGGCAAGCAACAGTCTTGCGCCAGCATCTAATTCATCAGCGAGGTTCGTTGTGCTGAGTCCACTTCCATCGAGCGCATGAAGCAATCGGGCGTGCATCTTCAGCTGAGCCTCAGCTTCGGGGCTGGTGGCTGTTGCAGCCTGCAGAGTCTGCGTTTCAATACTGCTTAATGGCGGCATGGCATCACTGACGGGTTCGTGACTGGACCACGGGTGATAACGGTCATCCTCGGGTGGTAGTCTTTCGGGGATGAGTTCCAGCTGAACACTGTCGGCAGTACGAGCTGGTTGAACGGCGTCTGTACTCAGATTGAGTTTCCGGGCTAATACCGGCTGGCGGGCAATTGCGCAGTCTTTGTGACGGATGCAGACTTTAAGCCACAATACTTCTGGCCCGCCGTCATAGCCTTCGAGCAGGTGCGCTTCCGATTGAGCTTCAACCCATTGTTTCAGATCTATGCAGTAAGCTTCGTGCAGCATGACTTCGCGGCCAAGCCCATCGATGGCGACACCGGGGCTTACATGCAGACGCACACTGACGTCGTCGTTGGCATCCGGGTGAGTCTCTGGCGTCATAGTGACGTTCAGACCTGCAAGGGTACCGAAGCCCTGTAGCCAGTACTGGTGACGTGTCAGCCTACGGCGATGATAGGCCTGCTCGTCACGGGTTGCTTCAAGCCCAAGCATCATGCCTGCTTCGTAAGACACCCGACGCAGGGGCTCAGCCAGTTGGTCGTCCTGTTCTAGCGTCGGTAGATCATCCATCTCAGACATAAGGCCTCCTTTTAACTCTGCCTTTAATTTTGTGTTATCAACTCAGGCGTTGATTGATGTCGCTGGGTGAAAATGCCAATGGGTTCATCAGCAGATCGGTACGACCAATATGGGTTTTATTAATCTTCACTTGCTCATAACCCGGGCGTTGCTCAAGCCAGGTATCGATACTGAGAAGAGGTGATGTCCCTAAAATAAAGGGTTGTTCTGTTTCGATAATTCGCCATTGAAGGTGCGCGGGTAGTTGCGCTTCCAGCATGGATTCAATTTCCTGACGTTGCTTACGGGCATCGCCGTGCAACAGGATGCTTACTCTGTGCGCGTATTTCTCGAAGAACTCAGTCACGGCCTGACGCTCATCTTCTGTTGCTATTTCTGGTGCGAACAGCGCAAGGAATTCTTTGGCGCCCATTTCAGAAAGAATCAGGCTGTCACCCACAATGCTGTTCCCACTGATTCCGGTACCAAGCGTAAGCGGGTGATCTGAATCATCCATGTGTACCCCGAGAATGGTGGCCATGGTTCTGCGCAGGCGGAAATTCTCAGTCACGACCACGCTACCATTCTGAACGCCGCCATCTGTGACGATATCCAGCGCAAGATTCAATGCGGGCAGGGTGCCTTTGCGCTGTTGTATCAGGGTTGCGTTTTCCAACCAGCGGCGACGGCGTCGCTCTGGCCAGTGAGACGGAATTGCCTCTCCTACACTCTGTGCCAGCCAGTTCAGATTTCCGGTAGGCGCCGCCATCGGGTGAAGGAGCTGGTCTGCTGCCGCGACCCGGCCCTCCAGGGGGGTGAGAATACTCTCGAAGCTCGCCAGCAGACGCTCCCTGACATCGGCACCGTTAGCAGGGCCGATTGAATTTTCGGGCGTCGGGCTTTCTTCCTGACGAAACAGCTCGGGGAGGTACGCTTCCTGATAAGAAAACCGCGGAGAATAAACGCGGATGGCATGAATCTCTGGGGTCCTCCGGCCACTGCCAGTCAGATGCAACTGCAGCTGCAGATAGCGTCCTTCGAGGTTTCTGACCCGCCCCTCCGGGCGTTGCAGGAGAACTTCGAACAGTCCGCGTCGATCTTTTTCATAACCAGATAATGCCTTCTGAAAAGGATGCTCTGAAGGCAGAGGGTTCCATACTGGAACAGGCTGCATATGAATATCAGCCTGGCTACGGGCGTCCTCATCATCGAATACCCGTGCACCAATTTCTACACTGCAGCCAGCAGGGATACAGGCATCAATATATACCCTGTGCCAGACAGTACCGGGCGTGCCCGAGTCCAGAACTTCCCGGAGCAATGCTGAGGCGCTGTCTTCATAGCGTGGCTGGCGCAGTACATGCAATTCACGCGGTCTTGGTGAGAACCCCGGATAATCGTCATCTTCGGGCGCTTGATAGCGAAGCTGACCGTCTGCGCTACTGGCAAAACGAGGAACCGCGAGGTTGACCATGGGGTAGCGTTCGTAAATCAGCCGGGCAGACCCTGGCCCATCATCACCGGATGCCTCAAGGCGAACGACCGGACAGTCCCGCTGAACGAAGCCAGGATCATCACTTTGTCTCGGAGCCAGTAAAGCGAGGCGACCCTGGCCAGCCAGACCAATATCAATAGCAAACGGACAATCCCCGTCGACAGAGTAGGTATGCAAAGGAGAGGCTGGGTTATCGGTCAACGAACGAGCAAGTATTTGCTGGCTCCCAGCGCCGTTGTGCACTAACACGTAAAGGTATTGCTCGTCGCAGCATAAGCCTAATGGCGACCAGCCTACCGGTAGCTGCTGTTGCCAGTGGCACGTCAGTGGTGCAGGGTTAATTACTTCGGGTTCGAAGCGCGACGAATCAGGCGCGTAGGGTGCGGGCAAAGGTTGCCCATCGCAGAACATCAGACTGGTCGCAGACACCACCCATATACGTTCTTCGTTATCTACCTGGCTTCGTACGGGTTCTTCGGGCAGAGTGCAGCTAGTTAACCAACGCTTGCCCAGATGAAATACAGTCAGTCCATGCAGTTCATTTTTATCTGTGTAAGGCAGCGCCATGCGACCGCTGGAATTCAGCGTCATATCGGTAAACTGGCAGCCCTCGGGACATGAGAAACTTGTTCCCGTGTCGTGATCCAGTGTCTCCCAACCGCGTCCTCCGTTGCAGATCACAGTATCGCCGTCGTTGTTGAGCAGCGCGACCTGATAGTGCTGATCAACTGCCATGGGTGCAGCGTTCTGCCATTGCGTCAGAGCATCTGCCTGAGTATCCGGAAGCCGCAACGATTGTTTCTGCCGTAGCATTAACGCCTGTTGACCCGGGTGCCACTCCATTCTGCTGGAGCCTTGCCGCAGTTCATCTTCGGTACGGAGTAAAAAGTAGGGAGTATTGTTCGCGTCCATCAGCACACATCCGGAACAACAGGTATCGCAATTTCGTAGTCGCCCTGATCATCGCCAGTAAGACCGTCGCGAATTCCTTGAGGGAATGGCGGTAACAGATGGTTGGCATTACTGCCGTGTCCATTCGGCGAGCCCGGTGATCCGTCACCAGCAGAACCACTGGCGCCCACGTAAATACCAGCAAGTTCAGGAAGTTGGAAATCATCGAGCATCAGGCTCTCATTTGCCGTTAGTCTGCGCCAAGCTGGTTTTCCTTCGTCATTAGTGCCCTGCGCAAATAATGAAATTGCATTAACCGACAAAACGCCGGGAATACGTGCTGCCTGAGTCATTAATTCATTCGCGCGGACTGTCGCGCCGACAGGCCAGCCGGTACCTTTACTTCCACCCGGAGCGAGAGGCGACAGATATTGAGTGACGGTTTCGGCTACTGCATTTAATGTTTCGCGTTCGGTGGATGGGTCCCGGACTGTGACCAGAATACTGACCGCCATAGGTACAAATTGCGGGCTGAGTACGTACAGCTCGGTGCCCACCATGCAGCGGTTAATCAGATAATTAAAAACGTCTTTCAACAGTCCTCTGGTAGGGCGAGGCCAGTTATTAATGCTGACCTCTGTCGGCGGCAGTACAAATATACTGATGGCTCCGGGAACGTCGCGTTGCGCTGCGGCGAGCGTTGCGCCGGGTAAAAAGCCTTCTTTTACTTCGGCACGGGCAACCGGGCTGACTGGGTTGTTCAGGCAGAGCGCCTGAAAGTCGGTCGCGGTAACAGCGCGGTTGCGGTGAGTGAGGAACTGGGGGATACGGCTCTCGGCCTGAGCGAGTGACTCGGCATCGCGACCGCCGCTCAATGGCCACTCGTGACGCACCCGTAAACGGGAGCTGCCATCAACGATCTCTTTAATTTTCCCCGCAGGGAGATTACCTGATTCTCCTCCTCCCGAACGATAGGATGCGACGCGTACGCGAGCACCTTTGGGGGGGCGGAAACCAGAATCCAGACCATCGCCAAAATAGACAAGACCCGATGCTGCATCGAGGCGATAAACCCGGGCATCCTCACCTTGACCTGACGTGAAATCCATACCACGCCAGGTCGACCAGACACCATTTTCTTCGACCTGAAGCTCCAGAGATGCAGCATCAATATCTGTATCTGGAAGTTGAAGCACCTGCTCAGGCAATCCTGTGCCTGTGCCGATCAGTAGATCATTACGTTGCCCCTGAGCGACGACATCGACCGCATTAATGGTGAGGTAAGCAAGCTTCAGGTCGGGTTCATCAGGAGAGCGAAGGCGGACCCAGAAGGCCACTCGCTCTGCGGCCTCATCGTCCTCAGGAGCCGGGGGCAAACTGCTCGTACCGTTAAACATCGGGTCTGCATTAGCAAAACCACTGAATAAATCCGGATTCGCCGGTAACCTGAGTGTAACAACACCGGTTTTACGCCCGCCCATGGAGGAGTCACGGATAACATCCAGAGGGAGAAAACGGGTTTTTCCGTCTGGCGTTTCAGACATCAGCTCCCAGACCAGATGACGCGGATACAGGGTACTTTCACTGTCGACGATAAAGTCTTCTTCCTGAAGCGAATCTGCAGGGGCTATTCCAACATTAAGCCGCAGTCCTGAAAAAGACGAGCGCAGTGCGGTCATCTGATCTGATAAGGGTTTCGGTGCAATACAAGCCAGGTAGAAACTCTTATCCAGTGTATTACCAATACTCAGGGTTTCCTGCCCCAGCGAAAACTGGCGGGCGCGAAACGGTTTAGGCATCTCGCCTGCACGTAATCCGTACTGCTCGTGCAGGTCCTGGAGTGTCATTCCCATGGCTTCGAGGTCGCCGGGGCTGAGCAATTCTTTAATCAATACACTCAGACTCAGGCAGGTAGGCTGCACCTCGTTGGACGTCGATAACGTGACTTTCCCCGCACGTAGCTGACTCCCCGCCGGAAGATAATCCTGTAACGTCAGACTGTTAGGGCTGGCATCAATCGCTACAAAGCCAGTCGCAGGTACCGCCGGGCGAACAGGAATCTGGAGGAGGTTTAAAAAGACTTTGCGCTGGCGTTCAGGAATAAGGTTGGCGCGATAGATAATGGTTTCGGTAAGCCAGGCAAACAGATCAATAAACGCATGTACCGGATCTCCCGGTGCAATTTGGGTAAGCTCCGGCAAGTGACCGGCAAGGCGTGTTCTGGCCTCAGCAACCAGATCATCAAAGCGGCGATCGTCCAGATTTGGAACAGGTAATGGCATAGCCGTAAATCCTCCTTACACGCCCAGGTTCAGGCGTAACCCCAGCGACGCTGGGGTCTGGTTATGTCGTAGACGGTAACGAATATTGATGTGCACTTCGGCCAGGTTGTCTTTTGCTGTCGTGACATCGACGCCGTCTACCTGTACGCGTGTCTCCCACACGGACAGTGATTTTTTTACGACGCCAGCAATCAGGTTGCGGGTCGTTTCATTGTTAGGCTGATGAATAAACTTGAGCAGCCCAGCGCCAAACTCCGGACGTTGAATACGTTCGCCGGGGCGGGTTAGTAGAATATTGAGCATATTCTCGCGAATACTGTTGTCGTCTTCCGACCAGCTCAGGCTGCCATCACTGTTAATTGAACCCAGAGGCCAGCTGATTACTTTAGGTACCGGTGTACGCAGCGTCATCCATCAGATCCTTTTGGCATTTTCGGGAAGGGCAGGCAGACTTTTACCCACGGCATCCAGAAGAAAATAATATTTAGCAGCGACACCATGATCATTAACAGGATCATGGCTACGATGGTGATAACAGGCAGGCTGAAAGAGCATATCCATTGAATGCCTGCTCCGAGATCAAAATTGCCACTGACTGTGTCTTCGCTGATGCCTTTTTTGAATTTAAGCGAGTTGACCAGAGAGAAGGTGTCTCCCGGTGTCAGGATGCTTGCGCCTTTGGCCAGACCACGTTTTAAATCGCGCATTGAGGGCATTGGAATCAATGAAGGGCGACTCGCCTCCGGGTCAAACGTGGCAGCGACACGGAAGGTCGTTGACTGAGAGTTCTGGTCAGCCCAGGTAATCTGCTCGTGCCGCTCGTCATTGACGGATCTGACGAAGGGAATAATCCGGAATAAATCGTCAGGTCCCTGAGCAAATTTCGGCAGTGGAATTTCGAGTGAGGTTGCCAGAGTCAGATCACGCAGGCGTTGACCGAGTGAAGAACGCATTGATTCCGCCTGACTCTCGGTAAATGCCAATGAATCGCTAAGGCTTCCCTGGCCGTTATGAAGTGGCAATTTAGGAATATTGCCAAGGCGATTCATGCCACCCACTGCATCAGCCATATCGCTGACCTGAGCGGCCCAGCGTACCAGGGGATTATTTTCTTTATCGGCAAAGCACAGGCGCAGGTAGTCAATCAGGCTGGTGGTGCGGTAAACGGGAATAAACTCTGCGTGAGAGAAGTCGAATGGGTTATGAATACCTGTGCGCATTTTCTGCATTTTCGGTAGGTAAATCGGAATACGTCTCCAGGCATCAGGATCATAGAAATAGATTTGATCACACAGGGTTTCGAGTTGTTGGTTATCCGCTCTGTCTTCCTCTCCGAGGTGATAGCGATGGATCAACTGCATTAAGAGTTCTGCAAAGGCCGCGGTTGGCCGACCACGGTCAAGGTGAATGCGGTCCTGTTCAGGATTCCATGTCTGGTTCGCCCCATTTGAATAGCCAAATGGCCAGGGCAGATTTGCAACAGCAAGGTTATTAATTTCCTGAACATCACTGGTATCAAACTGAACGTTTCTTTCGTAATAGAAGCCACCCAGCGGTACATATCCAAAGAGCAGGGTGCGGCACTTTCCCTTGCTGTCTTTGACTTTAACAGGATGAAGTGGGTGTACTTCTTCACCACTGAACACAGGTGATGAAGTCCGTTTTTGCAGTAGGCCGTTAGGGCATAGCCGGCGGTTGATATCCGGGTCAGCTATGGGGCGTTGGCGGCTTTGCCATCCCACGGCTTCCCCTTCTTCTATGATCCAGGCCTGCTGTCCCGTTGGTTTTTCTTTGCGGATTACAAAGCCCGCCGAGCTGATTTTCTGTGGGTCCAGTGCTGGCATTCCTGGTCGGTGACAGACAACCTCGCAGCAGACAATATGAAAGGCACGGTGGGTCGGTAGTCTGAGCACGGGGTGTCTATCGTGGTGACTGTGGCGTTCTTCCTCTAACCAGCGGCCGAACTGAACGGCATTAAACCGCTGTTGCTGAATATCCTGCTGAAAACGATTAATAAAATCAGGGTCAAGGTAGCGTAATAATGTCGCTTGCTGGCCATCCTCGAAGAAGGCGGGCTGGAGTTTTACATCGTGCAGAGAGTGTCGTTTATTCATCATTATCTATGCCCCTTTACCAGATATTTCCGGCACCCGGCGTGTAGGTCGTCCCTACTACGGAGGTGGCAATGATGGTGTCGCACTGCACGACGCCACTGAATTTAGACATACCAGCGTCGACCTGAACCATGGACGCACTGACGTTTACGGTAGCGGCGTTGATATTCACCGGCCCTGAGCTGTCGATATCGATACTCGATGTGCTCAACGTTACGGTTTGTGTGCCTCTTTCGATACGAATTTCGCCACCACTGCTTTCATCAATGGTGATGTTGTATCCTGAGCGAGTTGTCAGGGATGCTTTAGGCTCTTCATCGCTGAATTCAAATACCGTTCCTGATGGTGTTTTAACTGCGTATTTTTCTTCGACGGGAGTGGCTTCTTCGGGCTGACTTTCTGCGCCTTGCCAGACACTCCCGAGCACCATGGGCACGTCGTGGCTGATGAAACTGACGACCACGATTTCATCGAGACGCGGTAAGAAGCTGGTACCGTAATCCTGACCTGCTGAAGGCACGACAACACTGGCCCAGAGTTCGAGCGAGCTGGCCTGCATTCTGACTTTGACGCGCCCGCGTCTGTCCGGGTCCTGGTTATCAATGACCTGTGCTATCTGTAATGCCTGTAATTGTCCGGTGGAGTGCGTATTCATTGCGTACTCCAGTCGGCTTTATTTACTTTCAGATGTGTTTCAAATCCAGAACGTCTATCAAACCTGTGCGTGCAGTGAATAACCTGATATTTACCAAGCAGCCTTGAGGACACACCGCTCAGCTCGATCTCGCGGCCTGAGGTCAGTTCTGGAATGCCCTGACATGCAATATCACCGGATATAAACCGCTTTGCCTGACGTTGAAAATGAGCTTTAGCGTAAGCTTCTGCTTCGGCCTGAGACCGGGCAAATGGGTGAGGCAGAATCTCTTCGCCATCCCAGGATAATTGGTTGAGGCTTTCAGCAGCCGAGGTCTCGCCCGGGGCTGGTGTCATACTGTCGCCGTCGAAATTTACTTCCTCAGCCGTGGCGAGGTTGTAACCCTGAGTACGCGATTGAGTAATCTGATGATTAAGGTCGGCCAGCAGGCGCAGTTGTAAAATATTGTCCTGAACATCTAACGCAACAGGCGAGTTGTCTTCCGCTTCAGGCCGGGCCCGCAAACTTGATCCGTCCAGGCGCGGAGAGATATCGAAGCGCTGACAGAGTCGCAGGACAAAGGCGAGATCACTCTCATTGATCTGATGCCAGGTATCGGTAATAGCAGATACCTGAATATCACTTTGTAGGCCGGCGTCACTGGCAATGGTTTGAAGTATGTCGTCAGGAGACTGATCTTCCCAAGCCTGGCTGCGGCGATGACGAGCGAGGTGATGGAGTTTATCCTGCAGTAATAGCGTCAGTTGAGGAGCACCCTGGCCATATTCCTCTTCAACTGCGGTAATTTCGCCACTGAAAATGAGTTCGGGCTCGGGCTGGCCGATATGAATTTCAATCGCTGCTCCGGGCAGGATATCGCTGAACAGAAAGTCCGGTTCCTGGGCGTCTTTGCTGAGTCCCCAGTTGTTCACCTGTAATTCCGCATGTGCACATCCGCTAAGACCCAGATTAACCACCATGCTGCCAATTGCATCGCTCAGGTCTTCACGGTTTTCTCCGTCGACGTTGATCGCCGGAGCACTGCTGTAAAATGCCTCAGGAATCCCCATTGCTATTAATCCACCTGCAAGCGTTCTTGGCGCTGTTGTTGTTTTTCAAGCAGGCGCAGCATGTCCTGCGCGACAGGAGGCACAGTTTGCTGGGATGATGGTCGTTCTGCTGCCGCCTGAACAGGGGTTGCAGGAACATCCGCGATAACTTCATCAATGATGACGGGCATGGTTCTCCCTTCCTTTGAATATCGACGTGAATTTATTCAAAGCCAACTCCGTTATCCGTTTTAATTCGTGATTTAACAGAGGTGGAAATCTTTGCTTCTACGTTAACAGTGACGGCAGCTTTCAGTGCTGCTGACAGCCCGGCTCGTGGCTTACAATCTGGCGTAGGCGTCGCTAATACAGGTACACCGGGCATACGTGGATTTTCGATGCCGTTGTACTCTGCGGTATCACGCCAATTGTTTTTGCCTTCACTCGGGCCCGGAACAGGCTCTGTTTCCTGCTCTTTAGCTTTCGGTTTTGCCGGGGGCTGATTGTTGTCTGGATCTTCCGGGGTATCAGGTTTCGCTCCTGACTCATCATCCGTATCTTTTCCGCGGGGTGACAGTTGCGGCATGGCTGGTTTTGTAGGGTCTGAAAAGTCGCTTGTCTGGCGGAACTGAAAGCGATCTTCTTTCAGTTTCAGTGCCAGCTTGGCTCTTAGCGGGGTACCGCCCGGTGAAAAGTAATCCAGCGTTTCATCGTAGCTTTCGATCATGCCAATAAATTCGAACGCGCCCCATTGAAACAGGCATCGTTTAGGGGCCTTCAGGTCGCTGCCTGATTTTTCAGGTTGGATAAATTGTGTTGCTATTTCACCCGTCAGGTTACGAACGTCGGAGCCCTGCTCGTAGTTCGCATCTTCTTCTTTCCGTGTGGTGTCAAAAATCAGCTCAAGGCTCAGACTGGATGAACTTTTCTCGACGAACTGAGCAGCGCTGCTGCTGCCGCTTTGTTCACTCGCTTTCAATGTGTTGGACAGATTTATTTTCAGAGTCACCGGATTGAACTGCACATCAATGGCGTTCTCCATATCCGGTTCATCATTTTTTCCCGTTACCGGGATTAACTTACCGCGCTCAGGTACCGTCATGGCAGAGCCCCCTGAGTGTCAGAGTTCGCTGCGGAAGATTGATCATCCGCCTGCTTAGTCCGTTCGAGCTCCAGTCCTTCGTGAACCAACTGTACTTCTTCAATCGCGACCTGGCTTGCGGTTGAGTTCAGGTCGGGCCCTTTAAACTTGGTTGCCATCACTCCGGTGAGCTTCCACGTCATAACCGGATTGTCTTGACCGTCCTGGGTTTGGTGCCCGAGAACAATAATTTCACCGCTGAGGCGATACCCGTAATTTGCACCGCGTGTGGTTGCATCAAACCAGCTCCATAAATCATTGACGCTGGTAACTCCGCGTTTGAGTGTCATGGGCGCAAATTTGGTCTGGCCTGAGCGGTGAACTTCGCCCCAGTTGCGGCCACCTTCCTGAAACGTTTTGGGTTCCATAGTCAGCTCAAAACCGCTGACTTCGCTGAACTTCCCGGAGCACAATAATGTGTTCTGCTCTGAGTCATACAGATTGACTTTAAACCGGAAAGGCACAAATACATCGGCAAGAGGGTTAGGCACTTTGCACCTCCGTCTGCCAGTCGGTACCCATGTTTGTGAACGTCAGTCGAATGCGGTCAATAGGAAGTGCCGGCGCAATTTCTATCTCCAGAAGCAGGGTACTTTCACCTGCAGGAATCTGACGCAAGCTAAAGGCGTGTTCTGAGCGTTCTCCACGCAAAGCACCCCTTTGCCAAAGCTGTCGCAAAAAATGCTCGATCAGGAGTTTCGGCCGCGGGTCGTTAACATCGGAATTAAAAACGAGTTGCTCACCAAATTGGCGTAACTGACGGCGTAGATATCCCATTAAACGCATCAATTCTGCGGAGCGATATCCATCAAATCTTTCCAGGCTGGCTGCGTGTCGATAATCATCGGCAGGCAGGGCAGGTACGCAAAGCCGTTCATCGTCCAGTTCGACCCGGTTGTTACGTAATTCAAGAATCGAAATCCCCGGTGTTTCCCTGAGGCTGACGACACCGGCCCGTTTCATGCGGGGGTAGGGTAGGTTTTTAGACACCATGGGCTGCCCGGCAATAGATCGCCATGGACCTGCCGATCTGGCTGTCGCCGCCTGTTTACCAGATACAACACCAACCGGTGAGAGTAGAGCTCTCCCCTGACCACGAAGGTAGGGGTAAAAAAACTGTACCTGCCGCAGATGATGCGCAGCATCGGACAGCTGCATGTTGGTCAGTAATTCAAGAGCCTCCGGATCGGCATCCGGGCTGTCAATTTCATTAGCGTAGGCGAGAGGCAGTGTCAGCAGGCACTGAATATCCGGGCGATAGCGGGTAAGCCAGTGTAATATTTCGCGCAAAACCCGCTGAAATTCTATCGGTTCGGGAAGATCATCCAGCGCCATTTCTGAGGTATTCCGCCGTTCGCGATGATCGTCGTCGAGTGACTGAGAGCAGGGTAAAAATGCTGGCTCTGGATTATCCAGACGGACACGAGGAACGTCGGGCAGCCGCGCCGGAATCTGTAGTCGCTCAAGATCGGGCAGACAGATAGAACCCACAGAGGGCACTGCAAGCAGAGTCGCAATGCCACGTAGTGTGCTGGTGTCGGTCAGATCCGTACTTTCAGCTGCGAAAAAGCCTTGTTGTGATTCTTCTTCAGGTATTACTACTATCCATAGTCGATGACCTCCATTAGCAAAGAAATCTTCGACACAGGGAGCCAGCCAAGCGAGGTTTCCTGCCAGTGAGCTTCGATACTGTGCGGGCGCGCTGACTGCATCCGGAAAAATATCGTGAAACTCAGACGCTGAATGCAGAGGGAGCGGTAAATGATACAGGGAAGCACTGGCCGGATTGCTGAGGATCTGATCAATGACCTCCCCGAATCCTGCCTGACGAATAGCTGCAAGAGCATCTTTCAGCGCGAGTAACCGCTCAGGGCGTACACGCCCCGGGCAGTGTCCGAGCATAGCGACTTCCAGCGGCAGCGCAGAGTCGTTCTGCGGCCTGGGGGTCAGCTGAATCCGTCGTGCCAGTAAATCCTGCATCATTGAAGACTTATTCCTGCTCGATATGCTCAACAGACAGAACAAGTTCTTCCATCGCAACATCACTTCCGCCCTTGGCGGTTAATGTTGGGCCTGTCCATTTAATCGGCATGGCGCCGCGCAGTTTCCAGGTGACAACTGCCGCAGAGCTGGTTGGGTCTTCGTTTTTTAATTTGATCGTAACGTCGCGCTTGGACATCACGTTACCGCCACGAACTTCTTCCAGCCATTCGTAGATATTGCCAGCGCCGATGACTCCACGTTTCAGAGTGACGTCCCCGGTTTTGTGCAATGCGGGCACTTTGTTGACGTAATTAACGGCTGAATTACCGTTGCGGTATTCGGCGACCGTGACTTCGGCGTTCAGACCAGAAACTTCTGAGAAGCCTCCAGCGACCTCACCTTCGGTGCCGTCGTCCAGGTTGACCAGATAGTTAAAAACGCCGTAAGGGGTTTCGCGAAACTGTGCCATGATTTGATTCCTTCTTTAGTCCCAGCGGCTTCAGCAGAAGCCGCTGTCGGGATGAATATTGTTTAGCTATCGGCGGTTTTCTGACCGATGCGGAAAATCACAAACTCTGCTGGTTTCAGAGCGGCGACACCGACCTCACAAACCAGGCGACCGTTGTCGAGATCGTTCTGAGTCATGGTGCTCCGGTCACAACGCACGAAGTAGGCTGTTTTCGCAGTGCCCAGCAGGCGGCCGTTTGCCCATTCGTTGTAAAGGAAGTTTTCGATGGTAATCCGGACGTTGTCCCACAGGCGTTCGCCGTTAGGCTCGAAGACGACCCACTGAGTGGATTTCTCGATAGAACGTTCGAGGTACAGGAAGTAGCGACGTACATTGACGTACTTCCACTCAGGGTCACTCGACAGCGTGCGGCCGCCCCAGACACGATGACCACGACCAGCGAAAGAACGCAGGCAGTTCACACCGGCTGGGTTAAGCAGCTCCTGCTGGAACTGGTTGATTTCCTGAGTGAAGCCCAGTGCACCAATCACAGGTTCATTGGCTGGTGCTTTGTGCACACCGCGTTGAACATCTGTGTTGGCATAAACGCCGGCGATAAAGCCTGCAGGTGGGAGATTCACCGTAGGCTGAGTGCCACGAGGGTCAGCGGCAACGACCCATGGGTAGTACAGTGCAAGGCGGCTGTCGTCGAAATTGGAGCGGAATTCGCGCACCTCAGAAAGTGACATCCCTTCACGGCTGTCGACAATACCGACGCGGTACCGCATCTTGCGGCAGTGTTTTTGCATTTCGGCGACAATCGCCTGGTGATTTGTTTCATCGGCAGCGGCCGCCGGGCACATCACGATTGAAATGTCTTCGATATCTTCAAACGCAGCAAAGCCCGTGCTGCCGTTCACTTCGTCAGATTCACCACCGTAATTCACTGCAACCGGAGTGCTGCCATCATCGCCACCGGACAGAGTGATCAGGTAGCGTGGGCCTTCAACGGACATCGGCCCTGGGTTCATTGCCCCTGAGTCGAACATGTTATAAAGCGCAGCAATGATCTGATCACCGGTGACACTGTTTGCCAGTGTGCAGCTGACGGGGCTGGTAAGCTCGTCGTAGCGCTTCGCAGGTGATGCACTCATGACATTACTCAGGCTGTTCTCAGCGTCCGGTGCAGAGGAGATGTCGGCGTAGGTGTAAATAACCGCGCCGTCGGCACCGCCATTGCGAACGTTAATGTTAAACGAACGCTGAACCATCATGGCGCGAACACTGCCGGGGGCTGCTGCCAGTGCGCTCAGGTAAAGTTTGATTGGGGCTCCTACGACGGCCGGATTGCGCGAAGAGTCTTCGATTATGAACTCGGTTCCTGCGGCGTTCAGCGTGCCATAGAGGGTCGTCAACGTCCCCCAATCGCCTTCATGAAATCCATTCAGTCCTGCGATCTCACTCAGCGAGAGCACAGCCTCGGTCCCGTCAGCAAGCGCACCGCTGGATGGTCTGCGAGCGGTGACTTTGGTGAAGGTAACGCTGGTTGAGCCATCGTTCACCAGTCCTGCAGCTTCGAGACCATAATCGCCAACTTCAATATCCGTTACATCTACGCTGTCGCCATTCGTATCGGTAATCACTGCGAGGTCGTCGACAATTTCATACTGGCTACCGGCTTTACGAACGAGTCCGCGGAAATCAAATGGGTGGGCTCTTGCGGAGGTGTCTGCGGTGGTTGCTGTGTTGGTCAGGCCTGTCGCTTCAAGGAACACCACCTCACCGTCAGCGGGGGCGCTGGTGATCACAGAGAGCAGAAGGTTTTCACTGTCGCGCCAGTCCAGTTCCAGAGTCAGGTTACCCATGGCGCCGGGGAACCGGCTGGCAAAGGTGACATGGTTGTTGGTGTCGGTCGCTGAGGCGAATCCCGACGAGGGTGTGCTGAAATTAGCAACCCGGGAAACAAACAGTTGTTTACCGCCGCCATCGAAGAAAGCTTTGGCTGATAGAGCCGTATGGTTCAGTACCGTTGAGCCAGAAAAACTCAGGTCCTGAACATCGCCGTAAATGCGGGTGAATTCAGCGAAGCTGGTAACAACCTCAGGCTTACCCCGCAGCGGACCGGTACGGGTCGGGCCTGCTATGGCGGCGACACTTGTGCCCACGCCTTCGATTGATTTGGAGCGAAAGCTCACTTCCTCTACAAACACACCCGGGGCTAAGTATTCAGGCATGGTCTTCTCCTTTCAGACGGGTCATACAGGTTTCAGGGCAAGAAAACTCCTGCCATCAGACCGCAGGGTTAAAATGTCACCGGGTACTACTGAGAATCCGATGGTTTGGGAAAAACTGGTGCTGTTCAGCTCGCCAACATCAAGCGGGCTGAAGGTGTCGGGGTCAGCGGGAACTTCACTGTCAGTGTCGAGCCTGCCGACTACTTCGAGGGTAGCGCTGTAATCACTCACGCCTTCCGGTAATGGTGGAAGACGAAGGAAGGGCAGTAACAAGTCGCCATGTTGATCTGTCTGTCCCCGGTAGGTTTGTGATCCCAGCCCGGGGATGGTGACGGTTACTGTCACAATTGCCCAGGGAAGCGCTGAATCGTCTGCGTCGCGTGCGAGCGTCATACGAAGTCCGCCCGCAGAGTTAAAACGTACGGAAACCGGCGAGGGATAGAGCACAATCGCATGCCCGGTCGGAGGGGCATCGCCAACGATCAGAGAGAAGGTGCGCGGCAGAAACTGGCCCTTGGGGTCGTGTACTACACCGGCAAATGTGTATGTGCCTGAGGTAGCAAAACCCTTCTCGCTTCCGGTTGGTTTACCTGCGACAAATGAATCAACTGAATGTCGCCATAGGACAGTCTTTCCAGCGCCCTCACGAATATGAAGGTCGGAAGGCTTTTCAGTAATTTCGGTGCGGATCTGACCGTTGACTCTGCGCATGTCAGACACGCTTTCAGCAGAGCTGCCATCGAGCCAGAATATCTGGTCACTTCCGTGCAGAATGGTGGATTCGAGTACATTCACCGAACGCATCAGACCGTTCCTCCCGATATAACCCGCGTAATCAACGGGCTGCCTTCCGTGCGCTGCGGCTGCAATCTCAAGCGAACGGTTTTTGCAACGTACGCCATAGTGGAGGTGTAAGGGGATTCAAAAACATCCCAGATTCTCATCAGGTCTTCGGTCGATGTATCTTCGGGAATGATGGTAAGAATTTCTGACTCTCCCCACTCTGAATCCGCCGTTTGCAGGTGAGAGATATCAAGCTGAGTCTGGTTGGCAAGTTCCACCATCGCCCAGCTCATCAGGTCTGCTTCAATGGCGGCGCTGTTCGCATTGGCGATGAGCAGGAAATGCAGATTCAATGGCAGCTCGGCACTGGCATCGGATGTATCAGTGCCCTTCGGTGCAAAGTACCGGCTGCGACCGTGATCATCGATGGTCATTCTGTGCAGATAAATACCCAGCAGGTTGCCGGTCAGCCGGTTAGCAATATCAGCACTACCGAGTACTTCGACTTTGGCATTTGTAGGGCCATCGCTAAGCTCACTGGGCAGACGGCTTTTAAAAAACGCCTCCAGTGCGGTCAGAACGCCTTGTACTCCCTTGTACGATGCCATGCAGTCTCCTTTGCTGCGTTACCGACCAGTTCAGAAGGTCTGCCTCTATGGTCGGGCAAAGATAGAAACACGGTAAAAAATAAGGGGTCAAGGGCTATTTGGACTATGGCGACATTGCCTTGAAGGCGCAATATGACTAGTTGTTTTGATGTCTGAATAACCTGAGTAATTGTTTATCAAAACACACTCTTCAGGATTGATTGCCGGTCAGTGTTCTCGGTTAGGAACGTTTTCCCTAGAACAATCAGACGCTTGCCATTAAAGAAATATTCTTTTGGGGTGGCAGTCTTCTCAGACTTAAGGAACCTGTGATTTATTCTTTATGCTTGATTCTTGTTTGTTTATTGATCAAAGAATGAGACGGTGTGCGTCATTCATTTGTCGTGAGGGGACGGGAATTTTTTCATTCTGGCGCTCCAGGTCTAGATGTTTTTTCATAATGGGCCAGAGACCGAACGGCTCTTATCGCATGCGATGGTAGTTGCGCTATCTATCCATTCTTTATCAGAAGTGGTTGAAATTTCACCAATTGCACCTATTTAAGGAGAGTGTGGTAAAATTTCGCGCTTATTTTTTCTCTGCGCTTTGTGATCTGAGCGCTTTACCGTGATGAACTGATTCGATAGCCATGACTCTGACCCCGGAAAATGTAGTTCGTGAATACTGGGCCCGCAGCCAGGAACCCCGCAGTGACGCAGAAAAGGCGGCGCTGATAGAAGAAATCCGTGCACTCCTTAAACAGGAAGATGCGGCGATTGTGGCTCATTATTACACCGACCCTGAAATTCAGGCATTAGCCGATGCTACCGGAGGCTGTGTTTCAGATTCTCTGGAAATGGCTCGTTTCGGTCATGATCACCCAGCCAGTACTCTATTGGTTGCCGGCGTTCGCTTTATGGGTGAGACAGCGAAAATTCTGAGCCCGGAAAAGCGCATCCTGATGCCGACACTGGAGGCAACCTGTTCACTGGACCTTGGTTGTCCGGCAGAAGAGTTTTCTGCTTTCTGTGATCAGCATCCTGATCGTACCGTCGTTGTTTATGCCAATACCTCGGCCGCTGTGAAGGCGCGTGCAGACTGGGTGATCACTTCAAGTATTGCTTTAGATGTCGTCCAGTATCTCCATGATCAGGGCGAAAAACTGATATGGGCGCCTGATAAGCACCTGGGGTCATATATTCAGAAGCAGACTGGTGCAGACATGATCCTTTGGGACAGTGCGTGTATCGTTCATGACGAATTCCGTTCTAAAGGTGTTCAGGACCTTAAAAATGTACACCCGGATGCTGCAGTGCTGGTGCATCCTGAGTCACCGGATGCGGTGGTCGCTCTTGCCGATGTCGTCGGCTCCACGAGTCAGTTGATTGCTGCAGCACGTGACCTGCCAAATGACACTCTTATTGTCGCTACCGACAAAGCCATCTTCTATAAGATGCAACAGGAAGCACCGGGCAAGTTGCTGATTGAGGCGCCGACGGCGGGGAATGGTGCGACTTGCCGAAGCTGTGCTCATTGCCCGTGGATGGGGATGAACCAGCTGGAAAATATCCGGGACGTTCTTAAAAATAGCGATCAGGAAATTCTGGTCGATGAAGGCATCCGCCGTAAAGCAGTGCGGAGCCTGGACCGCATGCTCAACTTCCGCAAGCCTGTCAGCGCCGCCTGACGGCTTCAGCCTCGTGGTGGACGCAACAGGGCGTCTACCGCTTTTAACCTCTCTTTTAACGCCAGTTCCCGCTGCAGGTCGTTGGCTTTTTCTGCCTGTCTGATGGCATTTCGGAGTTGCTGGGCGGCGTCCTGATTTCTTCCTGTTGTGAAGTAGTATTCGGCGAGCGCTCGGGAGGCGAGGATCAAATCGCCTTGCTTGCTCGCATTCTGACTGAGTGCCTCCCAGAAGGCGGGGACATCAGGGTAGGCTTCAGTCAGCTTCCGCAAGACTCGGGTTGCCTCGCTGTAGTTACCGCTTTCTGCAAGCAAGTCAGCGTAAGCACTTTCAAGAGGAAGGCTGTTGGGATGAAGCTTTCTGAGCGATTCCAGTGCCGCCCGGGCGCGCGCCGGCTCACCTGCGGAGGCCGTGATACGCTGATCTAACACCTTCACCAGAAGATGACTCTGATCTGCCAGAGCCAGTTGCTCCGCAGCTTCCGCGTACTGGCGTTGATCATGATGCAAGACGGCAATCATGTAGTTGAGTGCGTCCGCTTCTGTACCACTGGCGTCTTTGAGACGTTCTTTCAGCTCGGTCATGGCACCATCGCCAAGTTGATATCGGGTTTCTGCGCTGAGTTTCAGTATACGGAAGCGGAAGCTGGCCGATGGACTGACGCTGCGGAAGGCGCCAGCCCGGCCTGCGGCATCCGCGACCCGGGTTGCTGTCAGTGGGTGGGTCTGAAGAAATTCGGGGGCTTCTCCACGATACCTGGCAGCATCGAGCATATTCTGAAACATGGCGGGCATCGCTTCAGGAGAGAAGCCAGAGCTGACCAGCGTCGACATGCCAAGCCGGTCTGCCTCACGTTCAAACTCTCGGGTATAGGCCAGCTGATCCTGAACTGCGGCAGCCTGCGAGGTCATAATTCCAGCAATGCCTGCTTCGCCATTGCTGGTTGCGATCAGGATCAGACTGGCCAGCAGTGTCGCCAGTGTTACAGGGTCTCGCTTTCGGGCGGCTTCGACCTGGCGCGCGAAATGTCGTTGACTGAGGTGAGCAAGTTCGTGAGCGAGTACAGAAGCGATTTGATCTTCATTGTCAGCGTACAGGAGTAGGCCATAATTAATACCGACGATACCACCGGGTACCGCAAACGCATTGAGTTGAGGGCTGTCGACCGTGACAAGGTGCAGGTCACTGATTTGTATGTCAGAGTCGGGAACAAGCTGATAAATAAGATCGTGGAACCACTCGAGAAGAACCGGGTCATCCAGCGTCGGTGCCTGGGATCTCAGGTTTCTGAGCCAGCTCTGACCCAGGGCCTTTTCTTCCTGCAGGGAGATCAGCCCAGAGGTAGCATCGCCGAGAGACGGCAGTTGCTGAGCATCCTGTGCTGATACATGTTGCACCGGGCTATAGGTGGCGCAGAGGGTTACGCCCAAAGCAGATAGCCAATTCCTGATGTTCAATGCCCATTCCTGTCTGTTGTCACTGGTTATGTCGCCTGATATTGCCTAGTTAGCACCGCAGTCTTATCGTGAAGCGATAAATTTTTCGACTGATTTCAGCGTCTTAGGTTCATTGTCGCGGTTGTTTCCGTATAATCTGAGCATGACAAACCCTGATACAAGTGTCTAACCCCATGACGCCTGACTCGACTCTCGACGCGAGCGGACTTCAGTGTCCCATGCCTCTTCTTAAAACTAAGCTAGCCCTGCGTGATCTGTCACCCGGACAAGTACTTGAGGTGATGGCAACAGATGCAGGTAGCCTGGTCGATATTCCGCGTTACCTTGAGAAGAGCCCTCATACTTTGCTGAGTCAGAGTGAGGCGGACGCCGATCGTTACATTTTTCTGATTTCCTGCGGAGTATGACATGTTAAAGGTCGTAAAAGGGTGGATAGATCGTTACTTTTCAGATGAAGAGGCATTAGGGCTTCTCTTTATTCTGATCACCCTGATGCTCGTCATCATGTTGCTCGGCAACGTGTTGGCCCCCTTCCTGACAGCGCTTGTGATTGCCTACCTGCTGCAAGGGACGATGAATTATTGTAAGGCGCGTGGTCTCAGTCACCTTACCGCGACCATCGCCGTATTTCTGTTGTTCATGGCTGTGATGCTTACGCTGCTTTTGATTATTCTGCCCGCGACATGGAACCAGCTGATTCAGTTTATATCTGAAGTGCCGCGGATGGCTTCGAAAGGGCAGGAACTGCTTCTTTTGCTGCCTGAACGTTATCCAGAGCTGGTATCCGTTGAGCAGGTAAAAGAATGGACGAAACAAGTGGGAGATGAAGTCGCATCGCTAGGACAGCTGGCGGTTAGCTTCTCTCTGACAGGTATCACAGGTTTGATGGCGGTATTAATCTATTGCGTACTGGTGCCGATTCTCGTGTTCTTCCTGTTGAAAGACTCGACGCAGATTCTCACATGGATTACCGGCTTTCTGCCTGCGAAGCGCAGCCTGCTTAAAAATGTCTGGTCCGAAATGGACGAGCAGATAGCTAATTACATCCGTGGTAAAGCACTTGAGATCGTGATTGTCGGCGGTGTCACTTACATTGCGTTTGTTATCCTGGGCCTCAATTACGCCGCTCTATTGGCGATAGCCGTTGGCTTCTCAGTGCTCGTGCCATATATAGGTGCTGCGGTGGTGACCATACCCATTGCGCTTGTCGCTTATTTTCAATGGGGGTTAGGTGATGAGTTCACCTGGGTACTGGTTGTGTACGCCATTATCCAGGCCCTGGACGGAAACGTTCTGGTCCCATTACTGTTCTCTGAGGTTGTAAACCTTCATCCAGTTGCAATCATTGTTGCGGTGCTGGTCTTTGGTGGATTATGGGGCTTCTGGGGCGTATTCTTCGCTATTCCGCTGGCGACACTGTTTAAGGCGGTATTGCGTGCATGGCCGGTTGCTCTGTCAGCTGGTACAGAAGAGGCACAGTGAGTGTGATAAATTGGCTGGCTCTGACCCCCGGGCTGACTTGTCAGACATACCGGGCACCTTTAGACTTGCGCCCCTTATCACCACGTAATGCCTCGTATAACAATAAATCAGGAGATAGGTAACTATGATTACCGGTAGTATCGTTGCTCTTGTTACTCCAATGAATGCTGATGGCTCAGTAGATTGGGAGAACCTTGATCGATTAGTTGATTTTCACGTCAAGGAAGGGACGGACGCCATCGTCGCGGTCGGTACGACTGGTGAGTCGGCGACTCTTGAAACGGACGAACACGTTGCGGTTATCGAGCGCGTAGTAAAAACAGCAGCAGGGCGTCGTCCGGTGATTGCAGGTACCGGTGCGAACAATACCTCGGAGGCGATTGAGTTGACTCAGGAAGCGAAGCGCGTTGGCGCAGATGCTTGCCTGTTGGTGACACCTTATTACAACAAGCCACCACAGCGCGGTTTGATTAAGCACCACGAAGCCGTGGCGGCGGCGGTTGATATCCCGCAGTGGTTGTATAATGTGCCGGGCCGTACCGGTATTGATATGCTGCCAGAGACGATTGCTGAGCTTGCCAAAGTGCCGCAGATTACGGCGGTGAAAGAAGCCACCGGCGACATGGATCGTGCGCGCCAGCTGATCGATCTGGTGGGTGACCAGTTAGCCGTTTACTCGGGCGATGACGCAACCGCTTACGAGCTGATACTGCTTGGTGGTAAAGGCAACATCTCTGTGACCGCCAATGTTGCGCCCGCAATGATGCACGAACTCTGTATGCTGGCCCTCGATGGTAAAGCAGACGAAGCTCGTGAACTGAATGAGCGTATGATGCACCTGCACAACGCCATGTTCGTAGAAGCGAACCCAATCCCTGTTAAATGGGCTGTTGAGCGCATGGGGCTGAGTGGCTCAGGTATTCGCCTGCCACTGGTAACCCTTGATGAACGCCTGCAGCCAAAAGTAGAGCTGGCTCTGAAAGACGCTGGCATCATCTGACGGAAAACAATGCGACTTATTCTTCTCTCTGCTCTGGCTGTATTCTCAACAGGATGCAGCTGGATTCTCGGCGACAACCAAGCGCTTTCGTATCTCGATGCTCAGGAAGCTGCTGAAACGCAGGTCCCTGAAGGGATGACCCTGAACACTTACGATCGCTTCCCTGTGCCTGATCTTGAAGGTAATCCGGGGCCGGGGGAAGAGTTTAAGATTCCTGTTCCTGCACCGCTGACGGTGGCTCGCGAAGATTCTGAGCCAACGTCGCTGAGTGATTTCAAACGCGAGTTGAACCCGCGTTTTGTGCGTGATGGCGCGGGCACTCTTACGTTGCAGATTGATGCGCGCTTCGCTCTTTCTTGGTCGCGCGTCGCTGATGCCTTGGCGGCCACCGATGTTAAGTTGACAGACCTTAACCGCAGCATTGGTACCTACTTCCTTGAGTTGCCGAATCCGGCAGCCGAGGAAGACGATCGTAGCTGGTGGGGGCGTCTGTGGGGTGAGAAAATTGAAGAGTTTCTGCCTTATCAGCTGAAGATGGTCGAAGCCGGCGATGGCGTTTATCTGACCCTGCAGGAAGATGCAGAAACGCTTGCGGAAGACAGCCTGACGCGGGACCTTCTGACACAGGTTAAGCTCCAGCTCGAAAAGTGAGATTCCGTTCTTTAGGCAGTGGCAGTCGTGGTAATGCCACTCTGGTTGAGTGCAATGCGCAAGCGCTGTTGATTGACAGTGGCTTTGCCAGACGCACTATGCTCCAGCGCCTGACTGAAGCGGGTGTTGAACACAGCGCTCTGAAAGCTGCCTTTGTTACTCATGAGCACAGCGATCATGCCAAAGGCATTCAGTCGCTGTGTGAGCACCTGAATATCCCTTTCTACGCCTCGTTTGGAACTGCACGCCGCATGGAGTGGACTGGCCATTCACTGTGGCGTTGTCTGGTCAGCGATGAACCGGTAGATGTTGCCAGTATGCAGGTGACGCCTGTCGTGGTTCCTCACGATGCACACGAGCCTCTGCAATTTGTTATTCAGAGTGCAGAAGGGCGGCGCCTTGGTATATTATCCGACCTCGGATCACTGACACCGCATGTTGTAAACAGCTATCGTGATTGCCATGCGCTTCAGGTAGAAGCCAATCACGACCCTGTGATGTTAGCGAATGGCCCATACCCACCGAGCTTGCGAGCACGCGTCGCCGGTGCCTATGGTCATCTCAGCAATGAACAGTGCGCTGACTTTATTCGCCGGGTAAAATGGCCCGGATTGAAGCATGTGTCTGCTGGGCACATCAGCGAAAAGAACAATGACCGGAATCTGGTAGCTCAGGTTCTGGCTGAAGCAATTGGTTGCTCCCCTCAGGACGTTCCCCTGCTGTCGCAGGATGAAATGTCAGACTGGGTTGCACTGAACGATTAAAACCGACCCTCATTCCCGGAGAAACCCATGGAAAAACGCGAACTTCTTTATTCAGGCAAAGCCAAGTCTGTTTTCACAACAGATGATCCGGACTACATGGTGCTTGAATTCCGTAATGACACTTCCGCGTTTGATGGTAAAAAAGTAGAACAGCTCGATCGCAAAGGCATGGTAAACAACAAGTTCAATGCCTTCATTATGACCAAGCTGGCTGAAGCTGGTGTTCCGACGCATTTCGAGAAACTCCTGTCAGACAACGAGTCGCTGGTGAAGCGTCTCGATATGATTCCACTGGAGTGCGTAGTCCGTAACGTCGCTGCGGGCAGTCTGGTACGTCGTCTGGGTGTGGAAGAGGGGATGGACCTGAATCCGCCAACGTTTGAACTGTTCCTGAAGAACGATGAACTCGGCGACCCTATGGTGAACGAGTATCACGCTCAGTCGTTCGGTTGGTCAGACGAAGCGACGATCAACAAAATGAAAGAGCTGACGTTCAAGGTAAATGGCGTTCTGAAAGAGCTGTTCCTGAACGGCAACATGCTGCTGGTTGACTACAAGCTTGAGTTTGGTGTCTTCAATGGCGAAGTGGTTCTGGGTGACGAATTCTCACCAGACGGTTGCCGACTCTGGGACAAAGACACGCGCGAAAAACTCGACAAAGACCGTTTCCGTCAGGGCCTTGGTGGTGTTGTTGAAGCTTACGAAGAAGTCGGTCGTCGCCTGGGCATGGAATTTTAATCCAGGCACCGATCTCCTTATGTATCCGACAAGGCAAACCTTGTCGGATATTGCCATAACTATTGGCTTTTCATGATTCTCTGTGCACACTAAGGACGCTGGCGATTAGCCGGTGCTCTGGAACACAATAAATTACGGGAATAATTCATGAAAAAGACAGCACTTGCGGCTTTTCTGGTCGCGATGACTCCGGTCGCCGCTCAGGCTGACCTGCTTTTCACAGTAGGTGCTAAGGCAAACTCCTGGACTGCTGAACCTAGTGGCCAAGTAGATGATGGCTTATCCGCTGACAGCGAAACCAACGGTCTTGGTCTCGACTCTGACTCTGGCACTAATCTTACTGTGTTCTTCGAGCACCCTGTACCGGTTGTTCCAAACCTGCGTATACGCCAAACGAATCTTGAGTTGGATGGCAGTGGTACCATCGTCACTGAAGAATTTAATGGCATTCAGTATACCGGCGAAGTAGACAGCTCAATGGACCTGAGCCATACAGATGCAACCCTGTACTGGGGCCTGCCTCTGCCAGTGCCGTATGTTGATATTAATCTGGGTCTGACCGCACGTATGTTTGGTGGTGACGTCATCGTTGACGGTGCCACCGTTTCTGGAAATCGTCGCGAAGAAGTCGAACTCGATTTCACCCTGCCAATGGGCTTTGTTGAAGCGCAGGTCGGCACACCTTTCGGTATCTACGCCGCAGCAGAAATCAACGCAATCGGCTATGACGGTAATTCACTGACCGATACTGTTCTGACGCTGGGCTATGATCTGCCTGTGCCAGTTGTTGATCTGGGCCTTGAAGTAGGTCACCGTGCATTGAGCATGAAGACCAACAAAGACACCACCGATATCGAAACTGATTTTGATGTTTCAGGTATCTTCTACGGTGCGTCATTTGCTGTAGGTTTCTGATCGCATTGTTAATGCCGATCTGAAAGAAGCCGGGCTGAGCCCGGCTTTTTTTGTGCGCCTGGCCCCTCGGCGATTAATCCGACGCACTTTCGATACGCTCTGTGCGTGTTTTCCGTTCCGGGTGTGTGCTCAGGTATTCCCGCCAGCTATTGGTTTCGCGCTCGCTGCCGGGCAGTGAGTTAAGTGCACTGGCCAGAAGGTCTGGTGACATGCCTGCTGCTTTCAGGTGCTCGACGGCGAAGTCATCTGCATCGGTTTCCATCGTCCGGCTGAAGGCATTTTCGCCGAGCGAAATTCCGGTACCCAGTACGACTTCTGATAAGCCTTCAAGGTCTCCAAGCAAGAGCCCATAAACAATGGCACCGGCACTGGCCTGAACCATCATTTGTGCGCCGTGCCGGCGGTCTACATGGCCTGCCTCATGAAATAGCACAGCTATCAGTTCGTCGCGACTGAGAATATTAACCAGCTCATCAAATACCACGATGGTGCCATCGGGCAGTGCGAAAGCATTGGGAGCGATGGCGCTGCGGAAAAGGATTCGATAGTCATTATCCAACCCCGCTTTTTCTGCGGCTTTATTCCAGTCTTTTATGATCGAAGCCTGCTCATACTGGGCGAGCGTCGAAGGCTCCAGAGAATAGTCGAGCGTCTTCATCGATGAGCGGCCAACCCGATTCAGCACCTCTTGCGGCACTAAGGGCGCTGTAGCCTTTGCGCCTGCAGGAATAACCTGGGTAAACATCAGCCAGAAGGACAGCGGAACCAGCAAGGCGGCCGCCAGAACCATCACCATATGGCTTTCGAGGTAAGCCAGAAAGCCACTGCGCGGTGTCCATCTCAGGTCCGGGTCTTCGGGAATAAAGTAGTCACCACTGTCAAAGTGCAGCTCAACTGGAATACCGGGGAGGATATCGCCTTGTCTGCATTCTTTCAGCGTTGTCGAGGTCAGCTCGTAATCGAAATCGGTCGCAAGGACGCGGAGTGAGCCGTCGTCCCTGAGGAGAAGAATGGCAGGACGCGTATCGCTGCGACCTGCCATACAGTATTTGCCAGTGATCCTTTGCATCAGACGATGGAAAGGTCAGTATCGAACATACCGGCAGCTTCTTCACCAAAGGCGCTTTCCTTGCCTTCAACCTGATTGGCCATATGATCAATGCGCGGCGTCAGGAATACCGTCGTCTTCGAGGCGATATAGCGCATCTTGATGACTTTAGCCGCCGGGAAGGCAAGGCCGAGAGTAAAAAGAATCAGGACGGCGTTAAGCAGAGTAATACCCAGATAACCAGCAACCGTAATGCGTGACTCGAAGCGAACAAGCTCATCTGCTTTGAGACTTTCAGCAATGTGGTTGCGGATCATGGCATTGAAGACAGACTGGACGAGAAAGCTGAAGAAATACATGACCAGAATGATAGGTAAAAACGACAATGGGTTCGGGGCTTCACTACCCTGCATGGTCGTAAGTGTTCCGGCCATGGATGATGCAATCAGGATGAAAGCAATAATAGAAACCAGGAAAACGACCAGCGCCGCTTTGTAATACTGACCTGTGCTGGTATTCAGTTGCAGTTTTTCACCGCCGTATTCGCAGTTACCAAACATGAATTGATGAATTTTTTTGATGACCCAAGGTAGAGCAAGATACAGGGTGACAGCAGCTACTAATGGCAAAACGATAAAGTGATACAGAGCGCCCATATAGTCGCCTTTAAAATCAAAGCGAACATTACGGTAAGCGGTATTGCGGTAGGTAAATTTAAGGCCCTGAACTATGAGCCACGGGCTCAATGGGATCAGAGCAAGATACATAATGCCTGCAGCTATGGGTTCGACCATGGAAACGCCCACAAAAATAAGAAATACGCCCAACGCTAACAAGCGACCCAGCAAAATCTGCTTAGGCGTTGCCAGGTATTGCAGGCGATTATCCTCGATGCTGGTGTGGCCGTAGAGGTATTGGTTATTCCGTACTTTCGCCCATGCCCCATAAATACCCAGCGTGGCCAGGGTAAGAAGCATATTTACTAACCAGAGCTTAGTGTAACCCCATGGTGTGGCAGTAAATTCAATAGCAGCGCTACGCTCGTTGGCGAAGCTTTCAGGCGTCGTCATAATTACGTCCTTGTAGTGATCTGCAGGCTGTTCATTCAGCCATGGTGCAGGTTTGGTTTATTTGTCCTC
The DNA here is from genome assembly GCA_913019975.1 of Thalassolituus maritimus. Taxonomy (GTDB): domain Bacteria; phylum Pseudomonadota; class Gammaproteobacteria; order Pseudomonadales; family Oceanobacteraceae; genus Thalassolituus. The sequence goes on from CAJWBH010000001.1 coordinate 208,382, forward strand.
GCGGACGAATTCGGCCAGAACCCGGTCAGAAGCCCGGCTACCAACCAGAATACTCATTACATCTGTGCGAATCGCACTGATCGGATGTTTACGATATTCATGTTCCAGGCGGCAGCGCTGAAGCGGACAGAAACGGAATCCAATCTGCATCGTCAGTGCACGCTCACTGGTGTGCTCGTAAGCTTTTTCTGGGCTGATGTACCAACTCAGGTCTTCAAACAGGCCCGGCTCCCAGCGCCAACTGCTTTGCATGGTGGCGAGCACATCGTAGTCTTTGAAATTCAGCGTCGCAGCAACCCAGCGCTGGCCATCTTCACGCTCAACCATCTGACCCAGACGGTTTTCAATTTGCTGATTTTTGAGGGTGAATTCCAGAACCGATTTGGCTTTCTGGCCTGGCTGGTAGGCGGCATTTTTATCCGGGAATAACGGGCTATAGACCGTGCTGTTTGGCAGGTTGCGCATACCAACAATAACAAAGCTCTGTTTACGATCGCCGTAGTTATATTTGGCGGCCTGAAGTTCGAGTTCGATGTAGTAGGTTTTTCCGGCACGGAGGTCAGAAGTAATGTCGCCGCTGAATAATGTATCGATGTCGGATTCAGAGAGGTACTCAGCGCCGGACCAGGCATCGCGGGCGTCGTTCAGACGCTCTTGAACCCGTGCGTCTCGCTCAGCGGCGAGTCTTTCGGCTTCAAGACGCGCTTCTTCCAGTCTCTGGGCTTCCAGCAGTTGCTGACGGCGTAGTTCTTCTTTGGATGGCCCACAGGCAGAAATGACAATAGCGCAAAGCACCAATACAGCGAGACGGAGCATGTTAATTCCTTACTTATTATACTGACCCGAACTGAGTATTGCTGAGCCCAGCTGGGTAAAAAGCGGTTACAGTATACCGTCGACGAATGAAAAAGGGGACTCGTTGAACTCATTCAGTGCCCTGTGGACAAAGAATAGTGACTATGACACTCTTCGGGCTGTTTTCAATGATTGGGGACGTCTGAATTGCGAGCTCTGCTGATATTAGTGATTACGTTTATAACCGGATGCAATCTGGTAGAACGCCCTTTTGCGGACACGCCCGACAGAGAGCTGAGAGAACGTAATTACCGGTGTCAGATGACGGGTTCGCTATCGGCAGCGGAAATCCAGGTATGCAAAAATATTCGAAGGGAATGTGATGCGCGTGCCGAGAGAGGGAATTTCGTGTGCTGACCCAAGCTTGGGTACTGAGATCTTAAACTGCCATCAGGAAATACTATGAAATTGAATAAACTGGTTCCAGCGATTGCGTTGGGGACACTGTTATTGGCTGGTTGCGGCCAGGAGGAAAAAGTGAAACTTGAGACCACCGCTCAGAAAGCGAGCTACGGTGCAGGCCTGAACATCGGTCGTCAGATCGAACGTGAAGGTGCAGACATTGATCTTGATGCATTGGTTGCGGGTATCCGTGATTCTGTTTCTAAAGCTGAACAGCAGGTCAGCGACGAAGATATTCAGGCGGCATTCATGTCACTGCGTGAAGATGCTGAGCGCAAGCAGAAAGCTCTGGATGATGAAGCAGCTCAGGCGAGCGAAGAATTCCTGGCGAAGAACGCAGAACGTGAAGAAGTAAAAGTTACTGATTCAGGCCTGCAATATGAAGTTCTGACTTCTGTAGAAGAAGGTGAGTCACCGGCAGCAACCGATACTGTTCGTGTTCACTACCACGGTACGCTGATCGACGGAGAAGTTTTTGACAGCTCTGTTCAGCGCGGTCAGCCTGCCGAATTCCCGGTAAACGGTGTGATCCGTGGTTGGGTCGAAGCACTCCAGATGATGAAGCCAGGTGAGAAGTGGAAGCTGTTCATCCCGGCAGACCTGGCTTACGGTGCTCGTAGCCCAAGCCCTAAAATTCCAGCGAACTCAGCGCTGGTGTTTGAGGTAGAACTGCTCGAGATTGTTAAGTAATAAATACAGCCTCGCAGAAAAGGCCCTCTTCGGAGGGCTTTTTTGTGCCTGCTCATCGAGTGTGCGTATAGAAAACAGAAAGCCCGAATGCGTCAGGTTATTGAGCGACGGCTTCTTCTAGCTCTTCAGATACTTCGTCTTGTTGACCGCCGCGGAGTCCGCAGCCAGACATGTGGGAGAGTGTTCTCTCAAGACTTTCAAGTTGTTGGTCGGTCAATCGAATCGTATTTCCACAGACGCGACATATGGATTTGCGATCTATCCGTAATTTCTCAGCAGGCTGTGATGTGTAATTTTTACACTCAGGACAAGGCAGCGGGTACTGAACAACAGAAGCAACAGAAGACATAAGCAATAATTAAACAAAAACCAGTGTTGAAGCTGATTTATACAGCATTAAAGGTATTGTTTGAAGGGCATTGCGGGCGAAGTGTGAGAATGGTCGGGGTAGAGAGATTCGAACTCCCGACATCCTGGTCCCAAACCAGGCGCGCTACCAGACTGCGCTATACCCCGAATGCTGTGTTGGCTCCCCGAGCTGGACTTGAACCAGCGACCAATAGATTAACAGTCTACTGCTCTACCGACTGAGCTATCGGGGAACATCTCAACAGCGGGACGAATATTACGGATTTACCCGGATGTCGTCAACACCTTTGTTTCAAAAAATCATAGAAAACAAAAAGATAGAGGAAACATCAGGGCTGCGCGGCAGCCCTGATGCGTATCCTCAGACGAGGGCTTATTTGCCCTGTTTGAAGATATTCTCGTAGACATAGTTGGTCGCTTCAACGAAACCGTCGATGCTACCGCAGTCGAAGCGGGTACCGCGGAACTTATACGCCAGTACACAGCCTTCCTGAGCCTGCTTCAGCAGGGCATCAGTGATCTGAACCTCACCGTTTTTGCCCGGAGGTGTATCTTCGATCTTGTCGAAGATGTCCGGTGTCAGAATGTAGCGGCCAATAATCGCCAGATTGCTTGGTGCATCTTCTTTGGCTGGCTTCTCAACCATATCGGTTACGCGGAAGAGGCCGTCTTTCATCTCTTCGCCAGCAATCACGCCGTACTTATGCACTTCGTCTTCAGGCACTTCCTGTACTGCAACAATAGAGCAGCGGAACTGAGAGAAGACTTTAACCATCTGAGCCAGTACGCCTTCACCGTCGTCACCAGCAACACATAGGTCATCGGCCAGAACAACGGCAAATGGCTCGTCACCCATCAGGTATTTGCCGGACAGAATCGCGTGGCCCAGACCTTTCATATGGTTCTGGCGTTTGAAGGCAAATTCGTTTTCATCGATGAGGGTGCGGATAGAGGTCAGCAGGCTTTCCTTACCAGAACCTTCGATTTCTTTTTCGAGCTCGTAAGAGATATCGAAATGGTCAGCAATGGCACGTTTACCACGGCCTGTGATGAAACCTATGCGATCAATACCAGCCTCAGTTGCTTCTTCTACGCCATACTGTACTAGCGGCTTGTTAACGATCGGGAGCATCTCTTTAGGCATTGCTTTGGTTGCTGGGAGGAACCGGGTTCCGTATCCGGCGACCGGGAATAGGCATTTGCGAATCATTGACGTCTTTCCTTGTTCAGACATGTAGTTTGTAACCTCTGATTAGGGGGCAGATTATGGCAGATTTGTTACCGTTTTGCGTCACCCTGCAGTATCGCCCTGATTTTTTTCGAGCACAGAAACGCTCGCCCTGAATCACAATGGTGCAAGTATGATGCCGACGGTATGGAACGTGCTTGTTATCAGAGTAGAGCCGGCCTTTGCCCATGAAGCATTCTATGCGAGCGCTCAGGAGAAGCAGGCTGGCTTCAAGTATTGATTGGAAGGTAAGTGGAAGCCGTGAGAGGATGAAGCTACGCCCCAAAATGAAACACCGGAGGTAATGAATGCACATTGATGCACCGTTTGAACTGGTTCTGTTCGGTGGGTTGGGAGATCTGGCCTTACGCAAGCTGATGCCCGCTTTGTTTTTACTGGACAGAGATGGTCGTCTTCCGGACGGGGCTATCTATGCCGTGACCCGCCGTGAGATGGATAGAAACGAGTTCATAGGCAAAATCGAGAGCTCAGTAAAATCGCATGTGCCCTCTAATTACCTCGAAAAGGAACCGTTGGAGCGGTTTCTGGACAAAGTGCATTGCCTTACTCACGACGTAAATGATCATGAGGGCTATAAAAACCTGAGTAAGACGCTGTCGTCGGAAGACATCAACCGGCTTTACTACATGGCCACGGGGTCTGACCTGTACACGCCAGTATGTAAGGGACTGCATGACGCCGGCCTGATACAGAGTCACAGCAAGATCGTTCTGGAGAAACCGATCGGTCACGACCTTGATACTGCTCAGGCGATTAACGACACCGTTGCTGAGTACTTTAAAGAAAAGCAGATCTACCGTATCGACCACTACCTCGGAAAAGAAACGGTCCAGAACCTGATGGTGCTGAGGTTTGCGAATTCGCTGTTTGAGTCGCAGTGGAACCAGAATTACATCGACCATATCCAGATTACGATTTCTGAGCAACTTGGTGTTGAGCAGCGCGCGGGCTTCTACGAGCATGTCGGGGCAATGCGGGATATGTTTCAGAATCACTTGCTGCAACTGTTATGTATCACCGCAATGGAGCCGCCGGCCAAGCTTGAACCAGACGCCGTCCGCGACGAGAAAGTAAAAGTACTGAAGGCGCTCAAGCCGATTACAGGCACCGCGATTAATGAGAATGTGGTGAGAGGTCAGTATGATTCTGGTGTCGCCGAGGGGAAACCCGTTCCACGCTACCGTGATGAACCCGGTGTGCATCACAAGTCTCTGACTGAAACCTTTATTTCAGCGAAGGTAGAGATCGACAACTGGCGCTGGGCCGGGGTGCCTTTTTATCTTCGTACCGGTAAGCGCCTGGCTGAGCGTGCCTGCGAAATCGTTGTACAGTTTAAAGAAATTCCGCACTCGATTTTTCCACTCCAGCATAAAAATACCATGGCCAATAAGCTGATATTCAGACTGCAGCCGGATGAGGGGGTGCGCCTGATGTTGTGTGAAAAGCGTGTTGGCCCAGGTATGAATGTTCGCCCTATGAATCTCAGCCTGAATCCATCGAATCAGCGGCAGACGCGCGTCCCGGAGGCTTATGAACGACTCCTTTTTGATGCGCTTAGCGGAAACGCTACCTTGTTTTTACGGGATGATGAATTGCTGGAAGCCTGGCGCTGGGTGGACCCGATTATTAAACACTGGGAAGAGCAGGAGCAACGTCCAGAACCTTATACCGCAGGTAGCTGGGGCCCAGCGGCCGCTACTCTGTTACTCGCACGCGATGGTCGCTTGTGGGATGAGAACAGTTGAGTTCGTCGATAATAATAATGGAGATACGATAAATGACAGACAACAGATTTAAATCAGCAGATGCACTGGCTCGCCAGCTGGCTGACGACCTCGCAGGAAAAATGCGTGAAGCGATTGAGGCGCGTGGCCGCGTGTGCATCGCAGTAAGCGGTGGGTCAACGCCGGTACGTTTTCTTGAAGAACTTTCAAAGCGAAAGCTGGACTGGAGTAAAGTACGTATCACTCTCGTTGATGAGCGCTGGGTACCTTTGGATGACGCTGCAAGTAACGCTGCGCTGGTGCGTCGCCACCTGCTGCAGAACGAAGCAGAACAAGCGTATTTTCTGCCATTAAAAAATGCTGCAACTAATCCTGTCGACGGTTTTATGGAGTGTGAAAACAGCCTTCACGAATTAATGGTCAGGCTCGATTTTGCCGTTCTCGGTATGGGCAATGATGGCCATACTGCGTCCTGGTTTCCAGGTTCTGCAGCGCTACCTAAGTGCCTTGATGAAGGAAATGCAGCCTGGTGTTGCCCAGTCACTGATGAACCCGTGGACCTGCCGCGCATGACGCTGACCTGGGGGCTTCTGTCTAATTGCCGTCATCTGTACCTTCATTTTGAGGGGGATGAAAAAAATCGTGTTTATGCCCAGGCTCAGAAAGAGGATGAGCGGCAGAACATCAGCGCGATGCCGATCCGTACCGTGCTGTACCAGTCTCAGGTTCCATTAAGTATTTTCCGGAGCGAGTAATGACGCATCGCATTATTGAAGACGTTACAGAAAAAATTCGTCAGCGAAGTCTCGATACGAGAGCCAGGTATCTGTCTCAGATGGAAGACGCTGCGCAGCAGGGGCCGGTGAGAACAGCTTTAAGCTGTACGAATCTGGCGCATGATTATGCTTCTGCCAGTGACGATGAAAAAATGATTCTGACGAGCAGCAGTCGCGGCGCTAACGTTGCCATCATTAATGCGTACAACGATGTGCTTTCGGCACACGCACCTTATCGCCACTATCCCGAAAAATTGAAAACTTATCTGGCAGAAAAGCATCACGTCGCGCAGGTTGCAGGCGGAGTTCCGGCAATGTGCGATGGTGTCACTCAAGGTCAGACCGGGATGGAAATGTCTTTGTTCAGCCGTGATGTGATCGCCATGAGCACTGCGGTTGCACTGTCACATCAAGTATTTGATGGCAGTCTGATGCTGGGCATCTGTGACAAAATTGTTCCGGGGCTGTTGATGGCGGCACTGCGTTTTGGCCATTTACCCGCGGTATTTGTTCCGTCTGGCCCGATGCACAGTGGTATCAGCAATTCGGATAAAGCCAAGACCCGCCAGGCATACGCCCGGGGGGATGTTGGCGAGGCCGAGCTACTCAAAAGCGAAATGGGGTCCTACCACAGCGAAGGCACCTGTACCTTTTACGGTACCGCGAATTCCAACCAGATGCTGATGGAGATCATGGGGTTGCAGTTACCCGGATCGTCTTTTGTCAGCCCGAACGGCCCATTAAGAGATGCCCTGACCCGGGCCGCAGCGCATCAGTTGGCTGAAATCACCGCCTTGGAACCCGGCTATATGCCGATCGCCAGAATCGTTGATGAGAAAGTCATGGTGAATGCCATGGTGGGTCTGCTGGCGACCGGTGGTTCTACGAATCACAGCATCCATCTCGTCGCCATTGCCCGAATGGCCGGCATTGTTATCGACTGGCAGGACATGGCGGAGCTATCCGATGTTGTGCCATTGCTGACCCGTATGTACCCCAATGGCAGCGCCGACGTGAATGCGTTTGAGGTGGCGGGTGGTATGCCGTTCCTGATCAGAGAGCTGCTCGATGCGGGGCTTTTACATGAAGACGTGAATACTATCCTGGGTGAAGGATTACGCCAGTGGTGCAGAAAGCCTGTGCTTGATGCTTCCGGTGAACTTGCCTGGACGGACATGGCTGCTGAGTCCGCAGACCTGTCTGTGTTGGCACCTGCGCACGCGCCGTTTCTGCGCGAGGGGGGTATGAAGCTAGTAAGTGGAAACCTTGGGCGCGCCGTCATGAAGGTTTCTGCAGTGCCTGATGACCGTTGGGTCATTGAGGCCCCAGCGCGTGTCTTTCTGGATCAGCAAGAGGTACTGGCGGCGTATCAGGCTGGCGAGCTGAATCAGGACGTTGTTGTTGTGGTGAAGGGGCAGGGACCAAGGGCGAACGGGATGCCAGAGCTGCATCAACTGACCCCAGCATTGACCAACCTGCAGGAAGCAGGATATCGGGTCGCACTGGTGACTGATGGCCGCCTTTCCGGGGCATCAGGAAAAGTGCCGGCAGCGATACACCTCAGCCCTGAGGCTTTGGTTGATGGCCCACTTCACTATATTGAAGACGGTGACATTATCCGCCTGGACGGTCATGCCGGATCACTTGAGGTGACAACGGCGGGGTTTGAGGAACGTCTTGCAGAAACGCGTGATTCGCTCGATGTCAGTGCTTCGTCGCACGGTGTCGGGCGCGAACTATTTGCTGGATTCAGAGCTTTGGCAGGGCCAGCGGATGAAGGTGCAATCAGTCTTGGAGGCGTGTGATTATGGAGGGTGATAAGTATGTGGGATGAGTGGCTTACAAAATCAAAGCCTGTAATGCCGGTGATTGTCATTGATGATATTGATACCGCTGTACCTATGGCTCAGGCGCTTGTTGCCGGCGGTGTGACATTGCTTGAAGTAACCTTGCGGACGCCAGCCGCTCTTGCTGCTATCAGTGAAATCAGCCGTAATGTGCCAGAGGCGATTATCGGTGTCGGCACCGTAACGTCGCCAGATCAGTTGCATTCTGCACTGAATCGGGGCGCACAATTTGCTGTAAGTCCGGGCTTTACGCCAAATCTGTTGGCCGCTGCATCGGAGTGGGGTGGGCCTTTTCTACCGGGTGTTGCTACTCCGAGTGAAGTTATGCAGGCACGCGAAGCCGGCTTCACAAAAATGAAATTCTTTCCTGCTGTTCCGAGTGGCGGTCGCTCTATGCTGAAAGCCATAGGAGCCCCCATGCCTGAGGTCAGCTTCTGTCCTACAGGTGGAATCAGCGCTGAGACTTACCACGATTTCCTTGCACTGGATAACGTATTTGCCGTGGGAGGTAGCTGGTTAACCCCTCCTGATCTGATGTCGGCACGGAACTGGCAAGCAATAAAAGACCTGGCTTCAGATATATAAGGGAAACGCATGACTCAGGCGGCACTGGATCAATTTACCCAACGTGTTACAGAGATTTATGGTGACGCGCAGAACAACCAACAGATCGCGCGGGAAATTCTGACCATCTGTCAGTGTTTTGCAGATAAAACATCCCGCAGCGTGCTCGAAGTACCCACCGCGACCGGGCATAAACGTTGGTCAGAGGAAGACATCATTCTCATTACCTATGGTAATAGCGTTCAGACCGCCGATGAAATGCCGTTGAAAACGCTCTCCGATTTTCTTAGAGAGCGACTCGCGGATGTTATAAATTCGGTCCATATTCTACCGTTTTTTCCGTATAGCTCTGACGATGGTTTTTCTGTTATTGACTATCGCCAGGTACACCCGGATTGGGGCACATGGGAGGACGTTGCCTCGATCGCTGATAATTTTGATCTGATGATTGATCTGGTGATTAATCATTGCTCGCGCGAAAACCTGTGGTTTATTGATTACATCGGTAACCGGGAACCCTACACAGATTACTTTATTGAAGTTGACCCGGCCACGGATGTCTCACTGGTAACACGGCCTCGCAACACACCACTGTTGACGCCTGTGCACACGCACCGGGGTGTTCGCCATGTCTGGGCAACATTCTCTGAAGATCAGATTGACCTTAATTTTGCGAACCCCGAGGTCCTTTTCGAGTTTGTGAAAATCTACCTGTTTTATATCGAGCAGGGCGCGCGCTTTATCCGCCTCGATGCCGTGGCATTTTTATGGAAGCAGTTAGGCACGACCTGTCTGCACCTCAGTCAAACGCACGCTGCGGTAAAATTACTGCGTGATATTGTGAATTTCGTTGCGCCGGAAGTCGTCGTTATTACAGAAACCAATGTGCCGGTAAAAGAAAACCTGAGCTACTTCGGTAATTCAGACGAAGCTCATATGGTCTACCAGTTTGGGTTACCGCCACTGGTGCTGCACGCATTAAACCGCGGCAATGCCTCCTTTCTGAGTGACTGGGCTGATGCGATTCCACCCCTCCCTGAGGGCTGTAGTTACCTGAATTTTACCGCGTCTCACGACGGTATCGGTGTCCGTCCTGTCGAGGGCTTGCTACCTGAGCGGGAAGTTCAGGATCTGATTGATTCTATGCACCGCTTTGGCGGTTTCGTCAGTATGAAAGCCAACAGTGACGGCTCTGAAAGCCCGTATGAAATTAATATCACCTTGTTCGATGCCTGTATGGGAACCCGTCGTGGCCCGGATCATCATCAAGTACAGCGGTTCCTGTGTTCTCAGGCAATAATGCTGGCCATGCAGGGGATTCCTGCGGTCTATATTCACAGTCTGACGGCGTCTCCGAATGATCTGGAGCATGTTGAACAGACGGGGCGTACACGCTCGATTAATCGCCGCATCTGGGAAGAGCATGAGCTGGAATACCTGCTCTCGAATCCAGTGACGCCTCAGGCCGAAGTCTTTACCGAGCTTACCCGTATGCTGAGAATTCGTCGGGCCCAGCCAGCCTTCAGCCCGGATGCCCGCCAGGACGTGGTCAAAATTAATACCGACCTCTTTATTCTGAAGCGCACCAGCGAAGATAACAGTCAGCGTATATTCGCAATTTCCAACGTGACCGAGCGTATTCTGAAACTACCTCTGGCTACGCTGGGCTTTCTTGAAAATGGCTTGTCTGATTTGCTTGCGCATGAGAAACGTATTGTTGAAGACGAGCTGGTACTGTATCCGTACCAGACGGTGTGGTTATCAAACACCTGAGTTTCAGAGCTTGATAATGACCTGATAAAAAAGCCCCGCAGTGCGCAGTGCGGGGCTTTTTTCTGAAGCTACCTGAGTTATCAGATATCCCCAAATTCGCTGTTGTCAGCTTCTACCGCTTCATAAAGACGGTCGAGAATATCAGGTACTGCAGAAATCACCCGGTTCCAGCTAGGAATAAATGGTGTCTCCATTGGGTTCGCCAAAAAGTGCTCACCGGCATTCATGATATTTTCAGCAAACAACTCGACGGCTTTTTCTTCTGAGTGACGATCCAGTTCGAGGCCGTTCATACGTGCATCATTGTGGTAGGTTTCGATAAAATCGAGTGCCACGCGGAAGTAGGTTGCTTTGATCGTACGGAAGGTTTCGGTTGTGAAAACTTCGCCCTGGGTTGCCAGCTTACGGAAGATAGCTTTACAGATGTCTGTGCTCATCTTCGACAGGCCTGCGCTTGCATCTGCTTCTGACAGAGGCTGGTGTTTATGGTCGTAAACATCTGCAATATCGACCTGGCAGATACGATTGGTTGCATAGTTACGCTTCATTTCTGACAGAACACCAATCTCGAGACCCCAGTCGCTCGGTATGCGAATATCGTTAAGCGCATCTGCGCGCATAGAAAATTCACCGGAAAGTGGGTAACGGAAGCTGTCCAGGTATTCAAGAAAATCGAGTGAACCATAGACTTTCTTGAGAGCGCGAAGCAGGGGCGTTACCAGCAACCGGCTGACTCGACCATTCATTTTTTGCTCAGCAATGCGTGTGTAGTAACCCTTACCAAAGACGTAATTAAAACCAGGGTGAGCAACCGGATAAATCAGGCGTGCCAGCAGGCTACGGTCGTAGGTAACAATATCGCAGTCGTGAAGCGCAACAGACTCGGCGCGGCCACTGGCGAGAACGTAGCCGTAGCAGTACCAGACATTACGACCTTTACCCATTTCCGTGGGTGACAGGCCTTTTTCCGCCAACATTTCATCCAGCTTGCGCAGACGTGGACCGTCGTTCCAGAGGATGCGGTGGTGCTGTGGTAACTTGGAGAAGAATTTCTGAGCAAATTCATATTGAGATTGATCTGCGCGGTCGAGGCCAATCACGATCTCATTCAGGTAAGGCACCTGGGCGACTTCATCGATAATGTTGGATAGCGCAGGGCCCTCAAGTTCCGAGAACAGGGATGGCAGAACCAGCGACATAGGCCGCAGGCGTGAGAAGCTCATCAGTTCGCGTTCAAGGTCTTCCACCGGACGGTCGGTCAGGTTATGTAGCGTGGTTACAATGCCGTTCTGATAAAAATCAGCCACCGCAATTCTCCTTAAGCAGTTTTTCTAACAATGGTAGTAAGGTGTTATTCCAGCCCTTAGGGCCCTTAAATTCAGCGGTCTGAGCTTCAGGGTTATTCAGCTCAAGAGTATCGGATTCGCCCGGTATCACAACCGGGTAGTCCGAGGCTTCGAGCATGGCACGGTCATTCTCCCCATCGCCGAGTGAAATCACCAAAGGAGCTTCGTTGAGCCCCCAGTGTTGACGATAGAAGTCTTTAAAAAAAGTAACGGCAGACGCTTTATCAGCATCGCCCATCACATGATAGAAACGGCCGCCTTTGAGTAGCCTCAGGCCGTGTGCCAGCAATGCTTCGCGGAATACAGTAATTTCGGATTTTTCACCGCGCCAGAGCAGAGGTTCGGTGGCTGCTCGCTGGCGTGCGTGGTGCGCGTCATCGATCGACAACCCTGTAATGGCTGCGACTTCGGTGTCCGTCATATCGTTGAAACCCCGGAAATTAAATCCGTCTTTACGCAACTGATTGAGCACTTTCAGTATATCTGTGTAACCTGCGCCGGGGAGTTCACAATGCCATTCGTCATCGCTGTCTACGTGGTAAATAGCGCCACCGTTCTCGCACACATAGGGAGATGTATTAGCCAGCTGACGCCGTAACTGAATCACTTCTGGCTGCGTTTTACTGGTATTGAATATCAGCGGAATATTATGCTGCTGCAGAAAACTCAGAGCATCACGTGCGGCTGATGTGCTGTAGTCGTGATGGTCGAGGAGAGTTCCGTCGAGATCGGTGAGGACAATCACAGGTAACGTTGGAATAGCGCTCATTACGATGGTTTTCCCGGTTGGACGTCAGCAACCTTGTGCGCGTCGTTAATCACAAGTACCAGATTGGCAACATCCGGGAGCTGGGTCAACGCTTGTTGGGTCAGTCGTTCATAATGTTGAATGAAGCGTCTTATTCCCGCCTCGTCGAGGCTGCGGTCGGTTTCTCCTTTCGCCATTTTTTTATTGCCTACTTCCTGCTCAGTGCGCCACCGTTGGACAGCACTCATGTCAGGGACTTTGAGCATCAGCAGGTAATCAATCATGCTGAACCAGGTTTTATAATCGCCCGCGAGTTGCTGGTTTACCCAGCCACGCCAGGTGCCATCCGGATCTTCATTTGCTTCAAGATCATTAATGGGAGCAGTGAGCAGTGCGTCATCAACCGACTGGCAGCCCACACACCAGCCTTCGAACAGAATGGCATCAACAGGGCCTTTGACTGTGTGCCATTCTGACTCGGGCAGGCGGTCATCACTGGCTTTGTCGAATGCCGGTATCTGGCATTGTGCTCCTGCATCCAGTGCACGTAAGGTTTCAAACAAGCTTATGCCGCGTTCGACTTCATGAGTGCCCGGAACGCCACGCGTCTGCAGAAGTGGGTGAATCGTCTTGCTAAGGTTCGTACGGTCGGCATGGCTGAGATAAAGATCGTCAATGGAAACAACCACCACATTCCAGTTGAAGGCCTGTTCATAGATATCTTTCAGGGCGAGAGACAGTGTGCTTTTACCTGATCCCTGGCCGCCATGAACTCCGATAACAGGTGGGACGCCAGAGGCTTTGATCGTCTTTGCAAGATACGCCGCCAGAGGGGCCCAGATGTCTTCCCACTGACTGTGCCAGCCGGAAGGAATTCGTGCATCACGCGGCGGGTACTGCTGTATTGTTCGCAGCGTTTCCCCATCGGGTTGCAGTGAAGCGGGCCATCCGGGCATAGCGAGACTCCGAGGTTATTTTTTTCATTGTTTGAATTGTTTGCACGCACTATGCCACTTACGAGGGCGCTGAGATACACTGATGCAATCAGGCACCGCGCGCGGCTTCCGGAGCAAAGCGGGATTGCGGTGCAAGGTTTCTGTGCATTGTTTTGGTGCATTCGGTAGGTTTGATTTTAGGGTGCACAGTTTTGGGGCGTTGTTATGAGTAGAGTGGCATATCAGGGGACAGCAGGGGCTTATTCTCACCTTGCCTGCACTAAGGTCTTTCCGGATTGGGAGTACCTTGCCTGCGACGATTTTATCGGTGCTCTTGATCTCGTAAGTAATGGATTTGCCGAGCGGGCGATGATTCCGTTAGAAAACTCCACGGCGGGCCGTGTAGAAGAAATATACCGCCTTATTCCGAGAACTCAGCTGTTCGTGATCGCGGAGCATTTCGAACCAGTAAACCATTGTTTGCTGGCACTCCCAGGGTCATCACTTGAACAACTCAAGCGCGTTCGCTCACATCCGCAGGCATTGGCTCAGTGTCATCAGCGAATGATTAATCTGGGGCTGAAGCAAGAGGCAGCAGTGGATACTGCCATGTCTGCGAAAGGTCTGGCTGAACAAGGCGATCTCAGTGTTGGCGCTATTGCGTCTTCTCTCGCAGCGGAACTTTATGGGTTGCACATCCTGCATGAAAATTTTCAGGACGTTATGGGGAATACCACACGCTTTCTTGTGTTTTCCAGGGAAGCCGAGCACCAGCACTACGATGCAGAAAAGAGATATATGACAAGCTTACTCTTTTCTGTGCGGAATATTCCTGCTGCTTTGTACAAGGCACTGGGCGGCTTTGCGACCAATGGCGTGAATATGGTGAAGTTGGAGAGTTATATGGATGGTGGCACGATGGAGGCCAGCCATTTCCACCTGGATATCTACGGGCACCCGGATCAGCTGCCGGTAGCGAATGCTCTTGAGGAGTTACGCTATTTTGCCCGGGATGTTCGCGTACTGGGCAGTTACCCTATGCATACGTATCGCAAATCGGCAGCGTTTGTATAAGCTCATTCCGTTTCAGGTAGCCAGATACTGAACAGGTTACTGAGCGTACTCTTACGAATCGGTTTAGTGACCAGATCATCCATGCCCGCCTGGCGGGCCATCTGTTCGAACTCACCGCCAAGGTGTGCCGTCAGGGCAATAATTGGGGTGCGGCGGTTAATATTGTTTGCATCGCTGTCCTGCAGACGACGGATTTCGCGGCAGGCGTCATAACCGTCCATGACCGGCATTTCGCAATCCATCAGAATAAGATCCGCTTGCTCAGGACGTTTACCGTAAGCCGCAAGAATCTGGGCTCCGTTAGAGAATACCTCACATTCCATATTCAGATGGCGGAGCATTCCCGAGATTACTTTCTGATTGACGATATTATCTTCTGCCACCCAGATCGTGCCTCTGCGATACCCGGTGACAGCCTCTGTTGACTCCGTCTGGACCTGAATCAGGTTAGATATCTGATGCAGAAGAACATGAGAACGAAGAGGACGCTCGCTCTGGCGTTCAACACCAATACGTGGCCAGTAGTCGTCAACAACACAAATGAGGTTTTCAGGGATGGTTTTATCGGCTGGCAGTGCATCGACGATCATGCAATCCAGAGGTGTGTGGAAACGACTGGTGACTTCCTCCAGACCAAGGCGGGCAGTGATCATTTTGACGAAGCGTCGCTCGACAGGGTTCGATAATTCGATAAAACATGTGCGGCCAGACAGATCTGATATTGCTTGAGGTGACCCAGGAGCAACATCGGGCAGTCTGACAGTGAATGCAGAGCCAGCACCCGGGGAGCTGCTCACTGAGATCTCTCCCCCGAGTAAATGAGTCAGTTTCTGGCTGATGGTCAGCCCAAGACCTGTACCGCCATAATATTTGCTCGTGGTTGGTGTCGCTTGTGTGAAGCTGTGAAACAGGCGGCGCCGTTGCTCCTCTGAAATACCAATGCCGGTATCAATGACATGGATCTGAAGTTCGGGCTCCCGCCACTCCAGTCGGATTTCAACGTGTCCCTGCTCGGTAAATTTAACGGCATTATTGATCAGGTTATTGAGCACTTGCCTGAGTCGCATCTCATCCGTACTGATTGTTGTGTACAGCGGTGTGCCTAAATCAGCGGTTAAGGTCAGTCGTTTATCCAGTGCCTTCTGGCTGTGTAGCATCAGACACTCATTGATTAAGGGGGCCAGCTCAACCTGTCTACGCTCAATGATCATTTTTCCGGATTCAATTTTAGAGAGATCCAACACATCATTGAGAAGCGAAAGAAGATTCTCACCTGAGCTGGCGATGGTACTGATATAGCGTTTTTGTTGGTTGTCGAGACGTGTGTGCTGCAGTAATTCAACCATGCCAAGCACGCCATTCAGCGGTGTCCGGATTTCGTGGCTCATCATGGCCAGAAACGCAGACTTGGCATTCGCTTCCGCATCTTTTTCTGCCAGAGAAGCCTCTGATTGACGCAGTTTTTCTTCACTTTGAAGTGAGCGTTTTCGTGCAGCAATAATGTCTTTGCGTGCACGAATCTGTTCAAGCCGCTGCTCATACAGGCGCAGAACAATCGCCAGGCTATGAATAGCAATCAGGCTTACGCCACCGATGTGTGCGGCATATGCAATGATGTCATTGGTAGGAATAATGCTCTGACGGGCCAGGCTGTGAACAACAATAGCGATTGCGAGCGAATATACTCCCAGGGTATAGACGGCTCTGGATGCCGACGACAGTGGTTGCGACAGGCTCGCAGAAATAATCAGGAATACAGGCGTCAAAAGGGTGACAACCCTCATAATGATTGCCGTGGTGTGGACATCAGTAAACAGGGCAGAAACAGCCCCAGCGCCCGTGAGTAACACAGCGATTTTGTACACCAGTGTCAGCGCGCGTCGGTTAGGGCCAGCAACTTTCAGAAAACTCATGCTGAACAATATGATTAACAGCATGGCAAAGCAGGACGTCAGGAAACTCGACTGCTCCTCGAAACCTGCCCAGTCTGGCCACAAGTATCGGTAACCCAGCCCCGTATGTGCCCAGAAGAACAGTAGATACGTCGACACGAAGCCACAGAACAGGATCATGTAGCGTTCACGGATAACCAGATAAACCGCCAGGTTGTAAAGCAGCAGTGCGAACAGAAACCCGGTATAGAGCCCGAAATAGAGTTGTTTCTGCTGCTGGGCGTCGCGTAAGCCTGCATCTTTGAAGAGACGTAACGGGAAATTCAGCAGTACATTGTTTTCAACCCGGAGGTACAGTACATATTCGCCCGGCTGATCAAAGGGCAATTCAAAACTGAAAGACAGTTTTGCTCGCTGGGGTGCGTCTGAGTGAACCGGGTTGCCGTCTTCGGAGGAGGCGATAAGGGTTTTACCGCGGAACAGCCGCATATCAATACGTTCTATTCTCGGGTAATCCACGTCGGCGAACCAGCGCTCTCCGGTCTTGCTCACTTTGAGCGGCAGGCGATACCAGTGAGGTGGGCTTGAAACACCGGGGTTGGGCACCATCGCTCTGACCTGAGTCCAAGGCAA
Source organism: Thalassolituus maritimus (assembly GCA_913019975.1). GTDB lineage: Bacteria > Pseudomonadota > Gammaproteobacteria > Pseudomonadales > Oceanobacteraceae > Thalassolituus. Next base: position 225,259 of record CAJWBH010000001.1, read on the forward strand.
TGAGTGTGAATGTATATCGTCCGGGCTAATCTGCTCTGATTCAGACCACTCCTGAAGAGAAGTACCCAGTAGACGTCCTTCCAGATCGTCCGTCAGCGAAAGGGCGTGGGCGGCACATGGAGTCAGAATGAAAAGAAGCAGAAGTATCCTTACCGCCACAATGTGTCTCTCGTAAATGGTCTGAGTTTAAAGTTTAGTTTCGCTGCTGTCATTGTCACTCAGTGCTTTGGCCTCAACGGCTGCTGTTTCTGCGTCGGAAATTTGCAGGTGAATCTCCGGTCCAGCGAGAGAATGCTCGTGTGAAGGCACTTGTCTCCGAGAATCCTGACGCAACAGCGATATCTGCAATGCTTAACTCTGAGCCAGCTAGTAAACGCTTGGCTTCCATCAGTCGTACGTTGTCTTTAATGGTCTGATACGTTGTTCCTTCCTGACGGAGACGGCGCCTCAGGGTTGCGCCAGACACAGATAGAGCGTCGGCCATGCCGGTAAGGTCGGGCATCTGATCGCTGGCCAGGCTCATCAGTGCGTGTCGAACTTTCGCACTGGTGCTCTCGTGTGGATTAGGCCGGGCAAGAATATCTGCTGGTGAGTGTCCGAGGAATTCCTCCAGGCTTGTCGCTGATTGCACAACTGGAGCATGAATCGCCTGCAGGGGAATGGTCAGAGACAAACTATCGCAATTGAAGGTGACCGGCGTTGCGAACAAATCATCGTATAAACTAACGTGACCTGGCGGTGCATAAGGACATTCTACTTTCAATAAAGGAATGCCGCGGCCGATCAGCCAGCTACAGAAGCGGTGCCAGATGACCAGTAAAGACTCACTGAGAAAGTGATCGGGGTCGTAATCTGATTCATGGGTTATAAGGAGCCTGGCCCTGTGTTCACCTTTTTCCACGGTAATCTGTGGGGAGTGAGGTTGCAGCCTGTAAAACGAACTTGCTCTGCGAATCGCGTGTTCGAGTGTGGCACAGGTGATGATTGACCGACCCATCATAGCGAAGGTGCGGAATACAACGGGTTCTGGATTCAGCCCCATCGCCTCATCGTTGGTTTTCCGCCAGATAGTGAGCATCAGTCGGGCGTATGATTCAGGAGCCAGTGATCCATCCGGGTTGAAAGATCCTGCTTCAATACCGGCTTCACTCAGAATTATGTCGCGGGCGAAGCCGTGACGTTCTACACCTTTCAAAGGTGCATCGATGAATGCGGGTGGTATCGAAAAAGAGGCCATAACAGCAAGCAGGATCAGGAAGTCTGCTGCGTATGATAGCAGGTCACCGTTTAAACAGGGATGTGCGGTTGCGGCCGCTTTCCTTTGCGTGGTAAAGCGCTTTGTCTGCGTTACTTAACCATTCACTGGCGCTGGGCGTATCGGCAAGGCGTTCTGCAACCCCGATGCTGGCGCTGATCGTATGCTGCGAGTTTTTTCCCAGGCTAAAAACTGAGCGACGTAATTTTTCGGCGATCTGCATGGCTTCCTCGGCCTCTTTTTCAGCAAGAATGACCGAGAATATTTCGCCACCGAATCGAGCTGCGTGCTGTTCATCGCCCAGAGTTTTTAAGCCTGCGCCGATCCGCCGTAGAATCTCATCACACTGTTGGTGACTGAGAGCATGGTTCAGGTCGCGGAAATGATCCATGTCGAGTAAGAGGAGGCAGCCCTGTTTCTGACTGGCGTAATAACTTTCCAGAACAGTCAACCAGGCAGATTTGTTCATCAGACCCGTTAGTGAATCGCGGACCTGAATTTCGCTAAGGGTCTGGTTTGCCCGGGAAATATCGAGCTTACCAACGGCCGTATCTGTAACGTCGTAAATAATTACGCATAGATGATCAGCTTGGCGGGTAACGGACTCCAGTGGGATGATACTGGTGTTCTGATACATAAACTTGCTGCGGCCAGTAATCGGGCGCGAATTCCTGAAGTGGAAAAGATACGGGCGCTGCTCCCAGATGGTGAAGGTCCGGGTTTTGAGTTGGAATACTGGTTCTGCTTTCTGTTTAAACCAGGCTTCATCAAGGTCTGGAAAAAGCGAAAACAGGTTCTTGCCTTTCGCCAGCTGCGGGCTGACGCCACTGTGCCCCTCCATAAAGGCATTCCAGAGCTGAACCTCGTAATTGCGATCAAGCACGACAAGGCCGACGTCGATATTCTGAAGAATATCCATCAACCAGTGGATGTCTTTAATCGTGTCTGCCTCGCTCTTGTCGCTCATCTGTCTGGTGTCTCTCTCGGTCGGGTGCCGGTGTTAATCAAGAAGGTAGTCAATCTTCTTATTCAGTGCTCGTACAGACTCCTCGGTGAATAGCAAGAGGAGCTCACACTCTATATTTACGTGCTCAATCGTATAATGGATTTCTATCGCCAGTGCTTTATCCCAACCATTGTTGCCGTAGGCCACCAGGTCAGCCATACCACAATGCTGACCCAGAACCACGGGATGCCCCTGGTTAAAAACAATTTCCAGCTGGTCACCGATACCATGAATACAGGCGCCGATTAACACAGAGGCGGTATCCATCAGCAGCTCTAGTTCGGCGGCCTGTGTCAGTGGGCCCGAGTACTTCATCAGAGAGGCCAGACTGGCAAACGAGGCATCATTGAACATCAGCATAGCTTCGCCAGAGATGCCAGCACCGATAAAGCCCTGACACACAGCCGAAACACTGCTGTCGCTGGTGGCGCCTTGCAGAGCCATATTCAGGTCACTGTTCTCAATGACGCTGATTTTTGGGATAGGAAGCACGACGTATGCATTCAGCAAGCGAGCCAGGCGATCAGCCGCCTGACCCATAGCTACGTTGGTAAGTTCCTGATAACAGTCGCGCTGGTCTTCATTAATAATCGCTGCTGCTGACATTTCAGGCCCCCGTCATAATGCCGTATTCGGTCAGCACGGAGCGCGCTTTGTCGGCATCAATCGGTTTTTTGATAAACGCCATCGCTCCCAGCTTTTTGACTCTCTCCTGGGCGTCGGGCTGGATATCGCCAGAGACAACAATAACCATGGCTGGAAGGTCGTCCCGACGGATAGTTTCGAGTACACCATAGCCGTCCATGTTCGGCATAGTCAGGTCGAGAAAAACGACATCACCTTTACCCTCACGGATCGCATCGACGCCTTCCACCCCATCACCAGCAAAGTGGACCTCCACCTGCCACTCTTCAGGCAGTGCTCGCGCCATCTGTTTGCGGGCAAAACTCGAGTCGTCACAAATCAGTACATTAAGGCTCATTCCGGTTCTTCACTTCCTGTAAGTCTGGTGAGAGGCTGCTAGTCACATAGAACGACGTCGCTGAATACATCGCCCATGCTTTAAGTAATAGTTGCTCTCAGTGATTACAGCAAGGAAGAACCCTGTAAAGATCAGCTGCGTTTGTCGTAAACCACAACCAGCTGGCGCGACAGCGCAAGAAGGGAGCCATCGGCACGGAAGATACGTGCGGTTGTGTGGGCGTAGCCACCGTGCGCTTCGGCGATGTCAACTTCGTAATAGAGCCAGTCATTCGCCTGTAAAGCCTCACCACCGGTAGAGGGCGCAGAAGGCGAATCGAGGAGTTCGAGGCTCCAGGTGATACTGGCACAGGGAGCGACCGACTTGAGCTTCTGAAGAGTGGCGGGAGGCCAGGAGTCGATCAATGCAACGAGATGGGCTTCGGTAAGAGGACCAGCACAGTCATTGAAGCGCATCCAACCATGGATGTGGTTGTCTTTGCTGTTCGAGAAGGGCAACCCGCCGCTGACATAGCTGAAGTCAATATGACGCACGAACTCCGGAGTCACGCCCTGGATATATCCCAGGCGGGTGCCACTGCCGGGTTCACCCGGTTCGCGCTTGTCTGCATGGACAATTACATCAGATTCCCGAGCCTTGCCATAGCAGGCACTGACTACGGTGGCACAGTCCTCGTTCTGGATGACCTCTGCCTGTAAGTGTGAAACTGAGCGGCCGGCTCTGAGCTCCCGCGTAGCAATATCGTATGGTTGCTCGGTCGTCAGTGCTCCACAGAAATGAATACTCAGAGATCGAAGCGGCGCAGTTTGGGGGTAGTCCCGCTCAAGAGCAGCTAATGCAAGCGCTGCTGACATACCGCCAAAGGTGGTCTTTCCCTGACCCCAGGTGGCATCGACAGCAGGCATCTCGCCATTGAGAAGGGCTTGGTAGTAGTGATCGAAAGAGGTCATTACGAGTCCTGTTTTACTATAAAGATCACCTGCTTCTGCGTGTGATGATCATATATGTCAATTTAATAGCTCGGATACAGCATTGCTCATCGATTGAGTGACAAGTACCTTAACCATTCTGGTTTTTAGGAGCCCTTCATTATGTCAGATCAGCTGACGCAGAGAGCTACCCGGTTTGTATCGGTTCTGCCGCATTGTCGCGTACTCAACATGACGGTGGAATACGCCGACGGTGAAAAAGTGATTCTCAAGTTACCGTACAGTGAGGCCATTATAGGCAACCCTGACAATGGCATCGTTGCGGGTGGCAGTCTCACGACCTTGATGGACACAGCATGCGGCACAGCCGCGTTTAACTGCTTCGAAGACGGGGAAGTCTGTCCAACACTGGATTTACGGATGGATTATCACCGCGCCGCTAAGCCCGGTGAAAACCTGATTGGCGAGGCCAGAGTGGTAAAGCGGGCGAACAGCCTGGTGTTCACACAGGGCGAAGTACGGCAGGAAAGTGACAACGTCGTTGTTGCTACTTGCACCGCTAACTTTATGCGCATTGGTTTGCGCCTTGGTAGTAAGTAAGGGAGCGAAACAATGACTGAAGCCATGCGCAAAATTCTGCAGCATTGCCGAGACAACGGTGATTTTGATGCTGTGATTGATGCTGTTCCGTATGCCGGGCTACTGGGTATTAAGCTGCACGCGATGGATCTGCAACCAACATTTATTCTGCCCGCAAATAAAGACAATATCGGTAACCCGATGCTACCAGCCATTCATGGTGGTGTGATTGCGGGGTGCATGGAAACCTCAGCGGCGCTGCACCTGCTGATGACCATGGAAAGTATTGCTCTGCCTAAAATCATCGACTTCTCGATTGATTATCTGCGTGCGGGGCGTCTGCAGGATACCTTCGTCAGCTGTCAGGTATGGAGACAGGGCAGTCGGGTTGCTAACGTGGCCATTAACGCCTGGCAAACCGATCCCGGTGAACCTATCGCTACGGCGCGAGCACATTTCTTGTTGGTTCAGGAGTGAGATTTTCCGACCGCTAAGAAAAATCGCACAGGGAAATGAGTGCGGTTATTCAGAGGTGCTTTAATTTCAGAGTGCGCCTTGTAAAGAAAGGGCGAATCACCATACACTGTCAGCGAATTATCTGTCGGGGTGCCTGACCGGTTATCAAAGATAACCACACAGGCTGAGATCGCGAATGCGGGTCCCGTTGAACCTGATCTGGTTAGTGCCAGCGTAGGGAACAGAGATGAACTGCCGGGACTCCCCGTGGTCTGCGTACGCCAATTCTTATGGTCACCTTCGTGTGATTCTGTGTGGTGTTCCCATCTATTCTCGTCGCTGCCTGCCTGATCCTTTTAAGGAAAAGAGCATGGCTGACAATACAAACAACGAATTTAACCTTACCTACGCTTATCCTGCGTCTGAAAAAATATACCTGAGCGGCAGTCGCGATGACATGCACGTTGGTATGCGTCAGATTAATCTTTCGGATACGACTCAGGCGGACGGCAGCAAAACGCCGAATTCTCCACTGCGCGTTTACGATACGTCAGGCCCGTACACCGATCCTGCAATCACGGTCGATGTGACGAAAGGGCTGGCACCGGTGCGTGAGCAATGGATTGAAGATCGTGGCGACACTGAGTTCAGCGCCATCACCTCACGAGAATCAAACCGCATAGCGATCAAAGAAGGCCAGCTTTCTCTGCGCCAGAAAGTACGAAAGGCCAAAAGCGGAAAGAACGTCTCCCAGCTCTGGTACGCACGTCAGGGCATAGTTACCCCCGAAATGGAGTACGTTGCCATTCGCGAGAACATCGGCCTGTCACAGGAGGGTATGTCTGCTGAAGTCGCTAAGCAGCATCCCGGCAAGCGTTTCGGTGCGAAGATCCCAGACTATATTACGCCTGAGTTTGTTCGTGATGAGATTGCCTCGGGCCGAGCGGTATTACCCTCCAATATTAACCATCCTGAAAGTGAACCGATGATCATCGGGCGTAACTTCCGTGTGAAAGTAAATGCCAATATTGGTAATTCTGCGGTGACATCCAGCATCAGTGAAGAGGTCGAAAAAATGGCCTGGGCTACCCGCTGGGGGGCAGACACGATTATGGACCTCTCTACCGGCGATAATATTCACGAAACACGTGAATGGATTCTGCGTAATTCACCGGTTCCGGTAGGTACCGTTCCTTTGTATCAGGCGCTTGAAAAAGTCGGTGGGGTTGCAGAAGACCTCACATGGGAGATCTATCGCGATACATTGATTGAGCAGGCAGAGCAGGGCGTCGATTACTTCACTATTCATGCGGGAGTGCGCCTGGAATTTATTCCGATGGCGGCAAACCGTTTAACAGGGATCGTCAGTCGTGGCGGGTCGATTATGGCGAAATGGTGCCTCGCACATCATAAAGAGAGTTTTCTCTATACCCACTTTGAAGATATCTGCGAAATTATGAAAGCTTACGATATCTGCTTTTCATTGGGGGACGGTTTGCGGCCGGGTTCCATTGCGGATGCGAACGACGAAGCACAATTTGCGGAATTACGTACATTGGGCGAGCTGACAAAAATCGCCTGGAAACACGATGTACAAACCTTTATCGAGGGGCCGGGTCATGTGCCAATGCACCTGATTGAAGAAAATATGACAGAACAATTAGAGCACTGTCATGAGGCCCCTTTTTATACGTTAGGCCCACTGACTACAGATATTGCACCGGGGTATGACCACATCACTTCTGGTATAGGTGCAGCTCTGATTGGTTGGTATGGCTGTGCGATGTTGTGTTATGTCACACCGAAAGAGCACCTCGGTCTGCCAGATAAAGAAGATGTTAAGCAGGGTCTGATTACCTACAAAATTGCAGCTCATGCTGCGGACCTTGCGAAAGGGCATCCGGCGGCGCAGATGCATGATAATGCGATGTCTGCGGCGCGATTTGAATTCCGTTGGGAAGATCAGTTCAACCTGGCACTCGATCCGGATACAGCTCGACAGTATCACGACGAAACCATGCCAAAAGACGGCCATAAAGTAGCGCACTTCTGTTCCATGTGTGGCCCAAAATTCTGCTCCATGAAACTGTCGCATGATATTCGCAACCAGCGACAGGGCATGGAGGAAATGTCTGAAAAATTCCGTGCGAACGGATCGGAACTTTACGTCGATGCAGTCGAGCCCTGAGCCATGTCTTCAATAGCCGTGATCGGCGCTGGTTTGATGGGAAGGCTACTCGCCTGGCGACTGAGCCGGAGCGGGATGCAGGTCACTGTTTACGAACGCGCCAGTGAAGAAACACCTGAATGTGCGGCATGGACTGCCGCTGCAATGGTTGCCCCTGTTGCTGAAAAACCGCTGTGTCATCCCGAGGTTTTTGATCTCGGTATGGAGTCTCTGACTCTATGGCCCGGGCTTCTGGAGGATTTATACAAAGACTCTGGTATCCGGGTGCCATACCGACGTCGCGGCACCCTGGTTGTTGCGCACCCGTCGGATCAGGCAGAAATGGATTTGTTTAAGCGTGATATGAGCGCCCCCGATATTTCGGGCGATTCTTATGCCGTTGCACTTGATAGTACTGGGCTTCGTCAGAAAGAGCCCGCGCTCTCTGGCGAATTTAAACAAGGCTTCTGGTTACCCGATGAAGCGCAGGTCGATAACCGTGTTTTACTCAGCACCTTACAGCTTGCTGCAGAAAAGCATGGTGCGGATTTCCATTTCGCCTGCGAAGTAAACAGAACGGACGGCCGCTATTCGCTTGACGTGCGCAGCACTGAATTATCCGATCCGGATTTCGATAAATTCGATAAAGAACTACAGCAGGCAGATCTCGTTATTGATTGTCGTGGAGCCGGAGCCCGAAGTGATGCTGAGCGGATTATTCGCGGAGTGCGTGGCGAAACGCTCTGGGTTTCCAGTCCGGGCACCGAATTTCATCGTCCGGTGCGTTTGCTTCACCCCAGGTATCATTTGTATATGGTGCCGCGTGGGAACGATTGCTATCAGCTTGGTGCAACAGAACTGGAGAGTGATGATTGCTCTCCGGTGAGTGTCCGTTCTGCAATGGAAATGCTGAGTGCGTTCTGGGTGCTTTCACCGGATTTTTCGGAAGCTCGGATTTTGTCTATGGAAACGAACCTCCGGCCTGCAACGCAGGACCACAGACCTTGCATAAAACTGCAGAATAATTCTGGGGGGCAGAAAACACTCTTTGTTAATGGTCTGTTCAGGCACGGATTCTTACTGGCACCGGCCTTACTGAAAAAGATCGAGTCACTGTTAACTGCTGAAGGGCTGGAGAGTATGAAAATGAGAGTATCTGAACAGGGAGGTGTGGCGTGATTGAGATCATCGTCAACGGTAAATCCATGGCCTGGACCAGTGAAAAAAATGTATACACTCTGATCATCGACACGCTGAACTATCCGGCTGAGAGCAGTCGTTTTGTCGTAGCCCTGAATGGCGAGCTTCTGCCAGCAGAGCAGTGGCCTTCAACCAGAGTAAACAACGGCGACATCATTGATGTGCTGGGAGCAATTACCGGTGGCTGATTCAGACGTATTTACTATTGCACGTGAAGAGATTTCAAGTCGCTTGTGGCTCGGGAGCTCAATGTACCCCTCGCCCGATATAATGGTGTCTGCCTTTGCCAGTGCGCAGCCGGGGTTTGTCACCATGTCGCTGCGCCGACAGACGGCGGGTGATCTTGCTAACAACGATTACCACGAGCGTGTTAATCAATGGTTGGGCGCCAGCCAGTCGCGTCTGTTGCCCAATACTGCCGGATGTCAGTCGGCAAAAGAAGCGATTCAACTTGCCATTCTCGCGCGTGAATTATTCAAAACTTCATGGATTAAGCTTGAAGTTATCGGCGATGAATACAGCCTGCAACCCAATGTTTTCGAGCTTGTGAGTGCTGCCCGGGAGTTGTCTGCTCAAGGGTTTTACGTCTTGCCATATTGCACGGATGATCTGGTGGTGTGCGAGTCATTGTTGCATGCAGGATGCCCAGCGGTTATGCCCTGGGGCGCGCCGATAGGGACAGGTAAAGGCATCATTAATCCATATCAGTTACGTACCCTTCGTGCACGGCTGCCTGATACCACGATTATTGTTGATGCAGGAATCGGTCGGCCATCTCAGGCGATGCAGGCGATGGAAATGGGCGCCGATGGCGTGTTGCTCAATACCGCGGTCGCAAAAGCAGCAAACCCAGTGGCAATGGCAGGAGCCTTCGCTGCCGCCGTCGACGCCGGTCGGGCTGCTTTTCATGCGGGTTTTATGACTGAACGTGATATGGCATCGCCGAGTACGCCAGTGGCGGGCATGCCGTTCTGGCACACCGCCATGCGGGGAGGGTAATCCCATGACTAGTGAAACTAAGCCTAGGTACTTAATGGCGATCTGCGCTTCTGACAGTCGTGGGGGAGCGGGTTTACAGGCTGCTCTGTCGCAAGCAGCTTTATCTGGGTGCGAATGCCGCAGTGTAGTTCTTGCAGTGACTGCACAGAGTCATCAGGGAGTGGAAGCCGTCAGTCATGTTTCAGCCTCTATGGTTGAAGCTCAGGTTCAGGCCGCGCTCAGAGACGGCCCGCCAGAAGCAGTCCTGATCGGCTGGCTGCCACCTGAACCAGAAGTGTTGGAATATCTGCGGACGTTCCTGAACGAGCTTCAGGCCAGCAGTCGGGTGCCGGTCATCTGGGACCCGGTGGTGTCAGCGACTCTTGGGGAGCTACCGGCGGCACACTCTGGCCTTACCGGTTTAATTCCGAACGTGTCTGTCATGACGCCATCACTTGACGAGGCTCGTTGGCTGTTAGGAGATCAGACATTGAGTGCCGCTGCGGCGGGCGCGGCTCTGCAGCATGCGGGTGCTCATACGGTGGTTATTACCGGTGGCGATGATGAGCAGCAGCAACACTCGGCCTGGGTTACAGACCTGATATTCAGCCGTTCTGATGAGAACTTTCCGGAGACGGCGGCAAAGCCCTCTTTTGCTCTTCATCAGCAGAGAGAAACAACCCAGGCGCACGGCACGGGAAGTCAGTTCTCGGCGGCCCTTGCGGTTCAGCTCACAAAAGGTACGCGCTTGTACGATGCGATTGTCATTGCCGCTGCTGCCGCACGTCAGGCACTGATTGCCAGCTCGGGAGTCCTTGGTATTGAGTTCGGAGGCACTGAGTCCGGAGGCATGGAGCCTGAGCGCTCTGTCTACAGAAACTGCATTGCCAGTGCATTGCCGCAAAGCGGAGACGAGTGGCCCTTGATTACCGATGTTGGGACGTATCCGCGTACTGATCGTTTTGAACCTTATAATCCGGGGCTTTATGTGCTGACAGAGTCGTTGGATCACCTTGAAATGCTGCTTGATATGGGTGTGGATACCGTGCAATGGCGAATTAAAGCGCCGGGGACTGATTACAAGGATCAGACTCGGCGGGCGCTGGCAATGTGTCGCAGTCAGGGGGTCAGTTTCTGGCTCAACGACGACTGGCCGTTAGCGCTTGAGCTGAAGCCAGATGGTGTGCATCTGGGTCAGGAAGATCTGGTCAGTGCGGATATCGACGCTCTTCACGCCGCAGGCGTCGCGTTAGGTATCAGTACTCACACCGAGTGGGAAATTGCCCGGGCACGCGCCCAAAAGCCGAGTTATATCGCCTTTGGCCCAGTGTTTACGCCACTGTCCAAGCGCCTGCGCTATCAGCCTCTCGGTATCGATTGTCTGACCGCCTGGAGTAAGCGGTATCATACTTGGCCTCAGACCTGTATCGGCGGCATTGTTCCCGAAAACGCCCGCCTTGTTGCAGAGTCGGGTGTGGGGTCTCTGGCCGTAGTGACCTGTATCGCCGGTGGTCCAGCCGACGAGCCTCTTATGCGCAGTAACATCGCCGACCTTCGCGCAGCCCTTGAAATGTTCTCGCCAGCCCCAAAATAGGTCATCAGTACATAGTCGATGGCCAGTCAGCAATGGGTGGCTGGCCATCGGCGATCACAGTAAAAGGGCTGACACGTCTGAAAGGAGAGATGAATGACTGCCGCAAGTAAAGAAACACTGGGATTTAAGACAGAGGTTAAGCAGCTTCTGCACCTGATGATTCACTCTTTGTACTCCAACAAAGAAATTTTCCTGCGTGAGCTGGTGTCCAACGCATCGGATGCCTGTGACAAGTTGCGTTTCCAGGCGTTAACTAACAATGACCTGTACGAATCAGAGTCAGACCTGAAAGTCGACATCACGTTTGATAAAGAGGCGAAAACCCTGACCATTGCCGATAATGGTATCGGTATGACCCGTGATGATGTTGTGAATCATCTGGGGACCATCGCCAAATCAGGGACTGCTGAATTTCTGAGCCAACTGAGCGGCGATCAGCAGAAAGACTCGCAATTAATTGGTCAGTTCGGTGTGGGTTTCTACTCGGCCTTTATTGTTGCTGACAAGGTGATCGTTGAAACTCGTCGTGCCGGTGAGAGCGCAGAGCAGGGCACGCGTTGGGAATCCGAAGGCGAGGGCGAATTCAGCCTTGAGTCAATTGAGAAAGCTGGCCGCGGTACAAGCATCACCCTGCATCTGAAAGAGGGCGAGGAAGAGTTTGCTGACAGCTTCCGCCTGCAGAACCTGATCAAGAAATATTCGGATCACATTGCGATCCCTGTATTTGTACAGCAGGACAGCAATGATGACGACGGCGAAGGTGAAGATGCCTCCGCTCCAGAAGCTGTGAACCAGGCGCAGGCGATGTGGACCCGCGCTAAGAGCGACATCAGCGACGAAGATTATAAAGAGTTTTATAAGCACGTTTCCCACGACTGGAACGAACCACTGACATGGATGCATAACACGGTCGAAGGCAAGCTGAACTACACCAGCCTGCTGTATATTCCGGCGCAGGCGCCGTTCGATATGTGGAACCGCGAAGCCAGCCGTGGCGTTAAACTGTACGTTCAGCGCGTCTTTATTATGGATGACGCCGAGCAGTTCCTGCCCGCGTATCTCCGCTTTGTTAAAGGTGTTCTGGACTCCAACGACCTGTCTCTGAACGTCTCTCGTGAAATCCTGCAGCAGGATAAGCAAGTCGATAGCCTGCGTTCAGCACTGGTGAAGCGAGTGCTGGATACACTCGAAAAAATGTCGAAAAAAGACGCTGAGAAGTACCAGACCTTCTGGAATCAGTTCGGTGAAGTTCTGAAAGAAGGCCCAGCTGAAGATTTCGCCAACCGTGAAAAAGTGGCAGGTCTTTTCCGCTTCGCGACTACTCAGAGCGAAGGCACGGAGCAGACCGTTTCTCTTGCTGACTACATTGCTCGCATGCGCGAAGGTCAGAAGAAAATTTACTACATCACTGGCGAAAATCACGACGCTGTTGCAGCCAGCCCGCACCTCGAATACTTCCGTAAAAAAGGTATTGAGGTACTGCTGCTGACAGATCGCGTTGATGAGTGGATGGTCGGCCACCTGAGTGACTTTGATGGCAAAGCATTCCAGGATGTTACCAAGGGCGAGCTGGATCTTGATGAGCTGGCTGACGAGTCCGAAAAGGAAGAGCAGAAGCAACTCGAAGAGTCGCACAAAGCACTCATTGAGCGTCTGGAAGCAGCGCTGAAAGACGACGTTAAAGAAGTCCGTGTCAGCTCGCGCTTGTCAGATTCTCCCGCATGCCTCGTGGTTGGCCAGTACGACATGGGTGGTCATATGCGTCGCCTGATGGAAGCTGCTGGTCAGAAGGTGCCAGAGCCTGAAGTTGCACTCGAAGTGAACCCGTCACATCCATTGATTGAGCGCCTTGATCAGGAAGCGGACGAAGATCGCTTCGCCGAACTGGCACAGGTCATTCACGCGCAGGCCCAGCTTGCAGAGGGCAGTCAACTGAAGCAACCCGCTCAGTACGTTACCCGCCTGAACAAGCTGCTGCTTGATCTGATGAAGTAAGCCTTGCCTTAACAAAATGCTCATGCGCTTCTGGTGTGTGAGCATTTTTCCTGACACTCCCGTACACTCCTCAACACCTAGGTCACCATGCCTGTCTCTGGCGTACTTTTCCCAACGACAGACACGCTGGTATCATAGACCGATAAGAATTCTATTACTGAACATCTATTACTAAAAACAGGACGCCGTACCACGATGAACACACTTACGTTGGCCCGTCGCATTTCTCTGGCTGCTATAGCGTCAGTCGCTGCAATTTCTACTTCTGCGATGGCTGGGGGATCTTTAGATATCAGCCTGGCGGACACTACTGCTCGCGTTGGCTGGGATGCCACCCGCATGGATACCGGTATGCACCTGAACCTGGCGGCTCTGCACGAGAGTGACCAGGGCGACATCATCTCGGGGGGCGTTCATGTGGTGGATGTCCGTAATCCGAATTCAGACCTGTATATCGGTGTTGGCGCCAATGCTTACGGCATATTCACTGATGACAATGACGGAGCCGCCATTGGTGTAGGCGGCTTTGCCCGTTACAACTTCCCGTTCAACCGTAACTTTGGTGTGAGTGGTCATGTGTACTACGCGCCGCCGGTTGTGTCATTCAGTGACGTGAATAACTTTGTCGATGCAGATCTGCGTCTGCACTTTAATATTCTGCCGACGGCCCACCTTTACACAGGCTTCCGCATGACCTCGGTTTCTTTTGATGATCAGAGCGGTCGTCATAAGATCGGCGATGGTCTGCACCTCGGCCTGAAGCTGAACTTCTGATGAGTCAGTGGCTGAGCTTCACCAACCAGAAACTCTATCAGGCACGATTGCTGTTGGAGCAGGCGCGTCGCGAAACCGGTAACCCGGCACTTGCTGAAGGGCTTGAGACCTCAGGCCTGTACCTTATGCAGGATGCCTTTATTTCGTATCTGAATGAGCTGGCGACGCTTGCTACTTACCGCGGCGAAGTCAGTTCATTTTCAGATCTTCTGAACAAGACACCTCTGGTGACCGGTGAAATGACCGAGATTCGGATTCTGGCCGAGGACCCTTACTCATGGTTGAGTGCATTTCTGCGTGAGGCAGAAACGCGTTGGCGTCCGGGCCCGGCTGGAAACCCGCAGGCAGCGGGTGCGGTCAACGTCATTGCCGTTGCACAGAGCGATGACATACAGCCACAGTCCTGGTGGCAGCATCTGTCTGACCTGATCGATAGTCAGCGTGAGAATCGGCAGGAAAGCTGATTCTCCCAGTGACTCTCGTATAAAGCGTCACCCCCCTGTGTTATCATCCGCGCTCAGAAACGAAGAGGCACTTATGGCTGGTTTTTTCGAAATTGTAGAGTTATCCAATGGTGACATTGCCCTGCGTCGTGCCGACGAACAGGACAGCGATGCGCTGGTTCGTATCTGTTTCTCTGAAGATGCGAAAGCAAGTCTCCAGGAGCACCATATGGATGTGGCCAGAGTAATGCTCGAGGCTGGCGTGCGCCTCGTGGGCGATCTGTCTGGGATGGAAGTCGAGAGTGACGACTTTGAGGTGCCGCAGAGCAGTCAGCACCTGCATTGATTTGTCCCTGGCAGACAAATTCATAAAAAAATCCGGTATCGGGCAACTGATACCGGATTTTTTTTTGAATTTCAGTATCCTAACTAAAGCCCTGTTAACGGGTGTACTTGTGAAAATTGACTTCTGAGGATGAGAATGAAAAAGCTAGTAGCACTCTCGACTGTAGTACTTTCCGCTTCACTGATCACCGCGTGCAGCGATGAGCCAGAAAGTTCTGAACTCGTTCAGGCATACACTGAAGCCCGTGAGCAGACGCGCACCGCGCTCGAAGAAACAAAAGATGCCATTAAAGCGATGGAGAACAACCAGGACGCGCTGGAAAAAGCCCTTGAGCGACTGGATCGTGTTGTTGAGTTGCACGAAAAAGGTGCCGTTGTGCACGTTCCTGCCGCTACTACTGCTCAGTAATTCGGGCGGATCAACTACCAGCTCCGGCTGGTAGTGTCTTATTCTCCACGCACAATGAACAGGTGTGATCCGTTTTCTTCTGCGACACGGCGTAGCAGTTGACGGGTATCTGCCGCGAGTTCGCCTGACCACTCAACAATCAAATGGCTTTTACCTGATCTCAGCGCCTTGATACACAAGTCAAACTGAGTAGCGACTTGAGTATTCAGGTGAAGTACCGGAGAGTCGCTGATGCCCGCTTTTGCCAGCCATTGTTTGTTCAGATTCTGGCTTGGGCTCAGCCACATCAACCAACGTTTCTGGTCGCTGCACAGAGCCAGCACAGGCAACAGCTGGAAGGGTTGTAATGCACTGCCTTCAGACACAATGACTTCCGTCATACTGCCTTTAGGCACGCTTCTGACGGGTGCCGCAGAGCTGAGTGGTGCTGCTTCTGGACATACTTCGAAAGATAACTGACGCATAACAATCTCTCCTGTCGTGTACCGTTTACCTGTTACTCTGGTCGGTCGCGTTACTGGCGACGAATAACACCTACGTATTTACCTTCAATCGCAAATTCCTGCTCTTTCAGGTTGACCTCAATCGGGGCGTAATTTTCGTTCTCAGCAAACAGAGTTACCTGATTGCGGCTCTTGTGGTATCGCTTAACGGTTACTTCTTCACCGACGCGGGCAACCACGATGTCACCATTGCGTGCGGTCTCTGCTTTATGCACTGCGATGTAATCGCCATCCATGATGCCGATGTCGATCATGCTGTCGCCATGCACCTCGAGCAGGAAGTTCGCTTCCGGCTTAAAGAACGACGGCGGAATTTCGCAGTAATCTTCAATATGCTCCTGAGCCAGGATAGGTTCACCGGCTGCAACGCGACCGATTACCGGCAGCCCCGGAGAGTCTTCACCTACGATGCGAATGCCACGGCTGGCACCTGGCATCATCTCAATGGCACCTTTTCGTGCCAGTGCTTTCAGGTGTTCTTCTGCTGCATTCGGTGAGCGGAAGCCAAGTTCTGCGGCAATTTCTGCTCTCGTCGGCGGGTAGCCTGTTTCGTCAATGGCTGAGCGAATCAGGTCAAGAACTTCCTGCTGGCGAGCCGTGAGCTTTTCCATGACATTTATCCAGTCTGTTGATTTATACAGTGTGTGTAAATATATACAGTACCTTTTACTGTGTAAATACCCAGTGCCGTCTAATTTTAGATCTGACGGAATTTTCCCCGAATTGCTGCAATTGTTGCGTGTTAAGTGTTTTAAACGTATGTTTGAAACACTTGTTAGTTGGATAAGGCACTATGGCGCAGAAAGATACCGCGCGCAGCATTCTCGATGCTGCAGAAGAGTTGTTTTCAGAACGGGGTTTCGCGGAGACTTCGTTGCGTAATATTACGACTAAGGCTGATGTGAATCTGGCTGCCGTGAATTATCACTTTGGCTCTAAAAAGTCTCTGATACAGGCTGTATTTGCCCGCTTTCTGACGCCCTTTGTCGCTGAACTCGATAAGGCGCTCAATACCTGCGATGCAGAGCAGGGCGAACAACCTGCTGACCTGATGTCTTTATTGCGGCTCTTATCTGACACCGCATTACGTTCGGGGGCAGACCGGCCTGAACGTCTGCGTATCTTTATGCGTTTATTGGGGCTTGCCTACAGTCAGGGTCAGGGCCATGTACGTCGTTTTCTGCGCGTGGAGTATGGTCATGTATTTCGCCGCTATTCGGATCTTCTTACCCGGGCGACGCCGGAGCTCTCCGACGAAGACCGCTTCTGGCGGGTTCATTTCATGCTGGGTGCGACTATGTTCACACTGAACGGGGTTGATTCTCTGACCGCGATGGCGGAGCATGATTTCGGTAAACCCACCGCCACGCCGGATGTTATCGATCAGTTGCTGCCGTTCCTCGCCAGCGGGCTGAAGTCACCTGCGGGTAACTAAGGAACGCGTCAGTAGATGTCAGATCTTCCGTTTATTGAGATCTCAGTCGAGGATCAACTCTTGCGGCTGACTGAGCGCGATGGCATTACTGAATATTCAGTGTCAACGGCATTGAATGGCATAGGTGAAGAAGAAGGCAGCGGCTGCACGCCGAGAGGCTGGCATCGTATCTGTGCTGTTATTGGCCGTGATCAGCCGGAAAACGCCGTATTCCGTGGGCGTCGTCCAACGGGTGAAATCTATTCTTCAGAGCTTTCCGAAGAGCATCCGGACCGGGACTGGATACTTTCCCGCATCCTCTGGTTACAGGGCCTGGAGAGTGGGCTCAACCGCTTTGGCAACGTCGACTCCCAGCGTCGTTTTATCTATATCCACGGCACACCGGATACTGAACCTATGGGGAAACCCTTGTCTCATGGTTGTATTCGCATGCGTAACAGCGATGTGATTGACCTTGCTGAACGGATTCAGGCCGGTACCCGGGTGTGGATTCAGGCGGCAAGTTTTCAGCGAATTTCCTGCATCAATTTGTGAGATGACGATGACCGAGTCTTCAGTTTCTTCCACTGATTCATACGCTGTGTCGGATGCGTTAGCACAGGCCGTCGGCGTGATTACCGATATTGAAGGAACGGCGTTGACGGATGAGGATCGTGATTTCTTAACTCAGCCTGAAATCGCCGGGCTTATTTTTTTCGCGCGCAATTACGAATCTCCTCAGCAGCTGAAAGCTCTGACGGGAGAATTAAACGCGTTGAGACCCGACCTCCTGCTCACCGTAGATCAGGAAGGTGGTCGTGTGCAGCGCTTTCGCTCCGGCTTTACGCTGTTTGAGCCGATGATGCGCTATGAAGCCATTTTTGTGGAATCACCTGAAAAAGCGCTTGAGCTCGCCCGTTTGGGTGGCCAACTTCTGGCTACTGAGTTAATCGCGCATGGTGTTGATCTGACGTTTGCCCCGGTTCTGGATATTGAGCGAGATCTTTCTCGGGTGATTGGTGATCGTGCCTTTGGTCACAGCGCAGACACGGTGACGTCATTGGCCAGAGCCTGGTGCGAAGGACTTTCTTCTGCGGGCATGATGTCCGTTGGTAAACACTTTCCGGGGCATGGTGCCGTTGAAGCGGACTCACATCTGGAGTTACCGGTCGACCCGCGCGATGCCGAAGCCTTAGAAGCCGAGTCGGTACCTTTTAAAACGCTGATCAGCGAAGGCGTGATACAGGGCATTATGCCTGCTCACGTCGTCTATCCTGCCATTGATGCAAACCATACCGCCGGTTTTTCTTCTGTCTGGTTGCAGGATATTCTGCGTAAGCAGCTCGGCTTCAGCGGCATCATTTTCAGCGATGACCTGTCCATGGAAGGCGCTGCCAGTGGCGGCGACTTTTATCAGCGGTCGATCGCTGCGGCTCAGGCGGGAGCCAACGCACTGGTGGTCTGCAATAACCGACAGGCCGCCAAAGATGTCGTCAGTGCCGTTGCCGATTTGTACCGTGCAGGCACTGGCGCTTTAAAGCTTGAATCACTAAAACCCGATAGCAAGGCTAATGCCCTTGATGAAAAGGGCATGGCCGAGGCCCGTAAAATACTGGTCTCGTATCAACTGATCAGAGACGACAACCTGTGAGTGCAACTTCTCGTAAAATCGCTGTTATTGGCGGCACCGGCTTAACCGAGCTTGATGGGCCGGAGATCAGCCAGACATTGGCTGTAACGACTGACCTTGGACAGCCGTCTTCACCGCTGTCAGTCGGGCGCTGGCGAGAGCAGGAGGTCGTGTTTCTTGCGCGGCATGGGCATCCTCACAAAGTCCCTCCTCATAAGATTAACTACCGCGCAAACCTGCTGGCATTAGAGGCACAGGGTGTTACTCATATCATTGCTGTGAATGCTGTGGGTGGCATTCACCCGGACATGGGTTCAGGCAAAATTGTGATTCCTCATCAGGTGGTTGATTACACCTGGGGCCGCGAAAGTACTTTTTTTGATGGTGAGTACCGTCCGCTTGAGCATATTGATCTCACGCATCCGTACGATGAGACGTTGCGCCAGGCGCTTGTTAAAGCGTCATCAGAATGTTCAGTCGACGCGCTTGATTTCGGGGTCTATGCGGCGACACAGGGGCCAAGATTAGAAACTATCGCTGAGATTAATCGTCTCGATAAAGACGGTTGTGATCTGGTCGGTATGACGGGCATGCCTGAAGCAGCCCTGGCGAGAGAGCTGGGTATTCCTTACGCGAGTATCTGTCTTGTCGTGAATCCGGCCGCCGGAAAGAGCGACGACCTGATTACCATGGATGAGATACGCGCCGTGATCGACTCAGGAATGAGTGAAGTCCGCGATATTATCGCAGCTTCATTATCCCTGATCTGAAGCTTCGCTCTCTGGGGCTTCTTCTGAGGCCTCTTCTGGCACCTCATAAGGCGTTACCTTGACGACCATACCTAGAAGGGGGTGATCAAGGTAGTGGACCTCACCGCTGCGCATGCGGCGGCTACGCTCGATTTTTGCTGCGCGCAGCGGAATCCATTCTGGCTCAGGTTCAGCCACAGGCTCATTGGTGATCCCTTGATCCGGGGGAAGGATCGTCATCTGACCTTCAACCCCGGGAAGGGCGTCTGAGTTACCTATGTTGTCAGATATGGTGTCAGAGGTGACGGCCATGGTCATGGCGCCTTCTTCGGTATTTTCAGTAGTCTCGCCAGACAGTGGTGCATCAGCCGGAATGGTGAAGATCAGCTGGTCTACTTCAAGATCCGGGCGGATATGAATGTAGCGGCTACGGTACAGGTTGAAGCTACCGCTGATATCGATGCGGAAGTTCTCTTCTTCGTAACTGGCGGTTACTTCGTGATCGTAGGCGTTGGCTGAATCCTGAAGTTCTTCGATCCAGGCCTGGTGCCACACGACTTTCATATCGCTGCGGTAGCCAAAGCGATTAACGGCGTTGGCGAATTCGAGGTCGTCGAGCAGCGTTACCGGAGGCGTGCTGTCAGTATCTTCTTCGGCGGAGTTCATCTCGTCTGAAGCGTCGGGATTAAGCTCTGACGATTCGTCAGCGGATACCTGCAGAACACCTGAATTGGCGTCGCCGGCAGTACCTTCCTCTGACTTCACAATACCTGGCTCTGATTCAGCAGTCGCTGCAGTGTCTTCCTCTAATGCAGCCGCAATTGCAGCTTCTTCCGCCTCTGCGCGCTCCTTCAGGAGGGGCCAGTGTTCCTCGCGGGCACTGTTTTCGTCCAGATAAGTGAACAGCATAACTTCGACACGATAATGTTCTGCCGCGTTTACAACGCTGGGCAGCATGCTCAGTGTCAGGCCTGCAGAGAGCAGGGCGGAAAGGGTCTTCACGAATTCGGGTCCTTCTGTAAATCTGTCAGAAGTTGATCAATAGTGCGGAAACGCTGGTCGAGTGTTTCCATGTTCGCGTAGAAACGCAGCGAGTTTCCGTCGTCCAGTTTATAGGCATCCGGTCGCGTCTGCACCAGCTTGATCAGAGTGAATGGATTTATCTCGGTATCACGGCTGAATTCAATTTTGCCCGTACTGTCGTTGGCATCGAGTCGGGCGATACCCAGCGGTTGCAGTTTGAATTTGAGTGACGCAATACGGAAAAGGTTCTTAACCTGTTCAGGTAACAGGCCGAAGCGGTCGATCATTTCTACCTGCAGCTCTTTCAGCTGGTGATCGTCTTTCGCGCTGGCAATGCGCTTGTAGAGCGTCAGGCGGCTGTTCACATCTGGCAGATAGTCATCCGGAATCAAGGCCGGAATATGCAGATTTACATCGGCGCCGTGCGTTGCTGCAAGGTCAACTGAAGGCTCTTTGCCTGCGCGAATCGCATTAACGGCCTGCTCAAGCATTTCCATATAGAGGGTGAAGCCAATCGTTTCAATCTGACCCGACTGTTCATCACCTAACAGTTCACCAGCGCCACGAATCTCAAGATCGTGCGTCGCAAGCATAAAGCCCGCTCCCAGGTCCTGGGATGCGCCGATAGCATCCAGACGTTTTTCAGCATCTTTGGTGAGCTGCTTCGGTGGTGGTGTCAGCAAATACGCATACGCCTGGTGATGCGAGCGACCGACGCGCCCCCGGAGCTGGTGAAGCTGCGCCAGACCAAACTTATCAGCACGCTCAATGATGATGGTGTTTGCCGATGGGATATCGATCCCCGTTTCGATGATGGTGGTACACACCAGCATGTTGAAGCGCTTGTGGTAGAAGTCGCTCATCACGCTTTCCAGCTCGCGCTCTGACATCTGGCCGTGGGCCACACCGATGCGCGCCTCAGGAATCGCTTCGCTCAGTTCGCGCGCGGTTTTCTCGATACTCTTCACTTCGTTGTGCAGGTAGTACACCTGACCACCACGCAGAATTTCCCGCAGAACCGCTTCTTTGGTGACCGCATCGTCCTGCTGGCGGATAAAGGTTTTTACACTTAAGCGCTTGGCCGGTGGTGTCGCGATGATCGACAGATCCCGGATACTCGCCATCGCCATATTCAGCGTTCGTGGAATCGGTGTGGCCGTTAAGGTGAGGATATCGACCTCTGCCCTTAAAGCTTTGATTTTCTCTTTCTGAGCGACACCAAAACGGTGTTCTTCATCAATAATCAGCAAACCAAGGTGGTCAAATTTCACGTCTTTCTGCAGGAGCTTGTGGGTGCCGACCACAATGTCGGTTTTACCTTCAAGCATCCGGTCGAGTGCGGCCTGAGTTTCTTTCGCGGATTTGAAACGCGACAGCACATCGACTTTGACCGGCCACTCGGCAAAGCGGTCAGCAAAGTTCTGATAATGCTGCTGTGCGAGCAGGGTAGTCGGTACGAGTACGGCGACCTGTTTACCACTCTGAACGGCCATGAAAGCGGCGCGCATGGCAACTTCGGTTTTACCAAAGCCAACATCACCACACACCAGACGGTCCATTGGGCGCGGTGAGCACATATCACCAATCACAGCTTCGATGGCTGCCTGCTGATCCGGTGTTTCTTCGTAAGGGAAGCCTGCTGCAAAACGCTCGTAATCGGTATCTGGCTCATCAAAAGCAAAGCCTTTACGCGCCTGACGGCGGGCGTAGATATCAAGCAATTCTGCGGCGGTGTCCCGAATTTTCTCAGCGGCTTTACGCTTCGCGGCTGACCATTTATCGGTGCCGAGTTTGTTCATTGGCGCGGTTTCTTCGGCGCCACCACCGTAACGGGAAATCAGGTGCAGGCTTGATACCGGTACGTAGAGCTTGTCGTTACCAGAGTATTCCAGCACAACGAACTCATTCACCTGGCCGCCTGCATCCAGTGTCTGAAGCCCGGTGTAGCGCCCGACACCATGATCGAGGTGAACCACCGGCGAGCCTTCCTTCAGCTCTGACAGGTCGCGGATCACCATATCGCTGTCAGTTTTCTGCTTCTGGCGGCGGCGGGTCTGGCGGATACGCTGACCGAATAATTCGTTTTCAGTGATCAGGTGAATCTGTCGACCGCTATCGGTCATCGATGCACCGGCCTCAAGTGGGCCAGTCAGCATCAGAATGCGCTTCTCCGACACCAGGGCATCGGGCCAGCGTTCAAATTCATCCGGCAGGACTTTAATGCGTTGCAGTAACTCTTTCAGGGCCTCACGGCGACCGGCGGACTCAGCGCAGAAGAAGACCTGACCTTCGGCGTCTGACAGCCATGCCTGCAGACGCTGTAGAGGTTGATCCAGTCGCGAATCGACGGTGAGATCAGGAAGAGGCTGAGTTTCGAATGCCACGGCGCCCGCGCGTTCCGGAAGCTCTTTATCGTGCAATTGAACACGAGGGTAGTTGTTCAGCGCGCTGAATAACTCGTCGTGCGCCAGAAATAGCTGCGCAGGTGGCACGATAGGGCGCTGAATATCGTAGCGACGACTTTCATAGCGGGCCTCAACATCGTCACGGAAATGTTTGGCAGCGTCTTCGATTCCCGCATCATGGATGACCAGCGTATTGGCTGGCAGGTGTTCAAACAGGTTGCCGAGATCATCACTGAAGAACAGTGGCAGATAGTATTCAACACCCGCCGGAGCAATGCCCTGAGCAACATCGGTATACACACTACAGGCTTTCGGGTCCTGTTCGAAGAAGTCGAACCAGCGGGCCTTAAAGGTGCGGATGGCCGTGGTATCTAACGGGAACTCACGCGCTGGTAAAATCCTGACCCGCTCAATTTTATCCAGCGTGCGCTGGTTGTCTGGGTCGAAGGTACGTAGTGATTCAATTTCGTCGTCGAACAGCTCTATGCGGAACGGCAGTGGCTGCCCCATAGGGAATATGTCGATGATCGAGCCGCGTACCGCGTATTCACCGTGTTCGTACACGGTATCAACACAATGATAACCGGCGTTCTCAAGTTGACGTCGGGTGTTGTCGACATCAAAAGTACTGCCGATATCCAGAACGAAAGTCTGGCCCTGATAGAAACTTGCAGGTGGAAGTCGCTGCTGCAGGGTTGAAACCGGAATGATCAACACGCCCTTGCGGACATCATGCAGCTGACTCAGAGTCGCAATACGCTGGGAAATGATGTCCTGGTGGGGCGAGAAAATGTCGTACGCCAGAATCTCCCAGTCCGGGAAGTGCATGACCTCAAGATCAGGCGCGAAGTAGCGGATCTCTTCTTCGAGGCGCAGCGCCGAGCTGGTATCCGTGGTGACAACCAATGTCAGCCCCGCGTGTTCAGTCGCAGCACTGGCGAGTGCCATGGCCTGGGTAGAACCCGTCAGCTGGCCCCAGAAACGGCGTTCACCTGCACGTTGGGGGAGTTCAGGGTGTAAAGGGCTGGACATTCGCGCTCCTGAGCGGTGTGTTCGATGCAAATAAGGTCGGCTAGTTTACCCAAAGCACCGGGCACTGTTAACCGAATGAAATCGCGCCGGCACGGCGCCTGCGAAAGATTTGTCGGCAGCCTCGAAAATCGGCATAATACCGCCCCGATTTTTCCTCTTAAATTAACTTCTTTGTAAGGTGACCCCGTGAGCAAAGACCAGCGCGACGCCTGTTTACAGGACTGGATGGACCGTGAAGCCATCGCCGAGTCAATGATTCCTCTGATTGGTACCCTGTACCGCCAGAAAAGCATCGTTTCTTCTATCTACGGCCGTCCGGTCATTAATCGCTCAGTCATTGAGCTCCTGAAAGCGCACCGTTTTGTCCGTCACATGGAAAACGAAGAACTGTCAGTTCAGGATACCTATCCTCTGCTGCAGGCTCTGACCGAGATGGACGTTGCTCAGGCGCACATCGATCTGGGTAAGCTGGCGGTTAAATATCGCACCGAAGGTAACGGCAAAGACGTTAAAGAATTCCTGGCTGAAGAATTGGCTAGCCTGAACGGCGAAGCGGGTGACAGCGAAAACCGTGACGTTGTTCTGTACGGTTTCGGTCGTATCGGTCGTCTGCTGGCTCGTATCCTGATCGAGAAAGAAGGTGGCGGTAACGGCCTGCGTCTGCGCGCGATCGTTGTTCGTCGTGGTAAAGGTGATGACCTGGTTAAGCGTGCATCACTGCTGCGTCGTGACTCTGTACACGGTACTTTCCGTGGTTCTATCAGCATCGACCACGAAAACGAAGCCATCATCGCGAACGGCACTTACATCAAAATCATCTACGCCAACAACCCGGCTGAGATTGATTACACCGAATTCGGTATCGAGAACGCTCTGGTTATCGATAACACTGGTGTATGGCGTGACGAAGCTGGCCTTGCTCAGCACCTTGAAGCAAAAGGCACCGC
This sequence comes from Thalassolituus maritimus, assembly GCA_913019975.1. Taxonomy (GTDB): domain Bacteria; phylum Pseudomonadota; class Gammaproteobacteria; order Pseudomonadales; family Oceanobacteraceae; genus Thalassolituus. The sequence goes on from CAJWBH010000001.1 coordinate 250,074, forward strand.
GCGCGTACTGCTGACTGCTCCAGGCAAAGGCGACCTGAAAAACATCGTTTACGGTATCAACAACAAAGACATCGATGCATCTGACAAGATCCTGTCTGCAGCATCATGTACTACCAATGCGATTACGCCAGTACTGAAAGTGATGAACGACCAGTACGGTATCGAGAACGGTCACGTTGAAACTGTTCACTCCTACACCAACGACCAGAACCTGATCGACAACTACCACAAAGGTGACCGTCGTGGCCGTTCTGCTCCGCTGAACATGGTAATCACTGAAACAGGCGCAGCAAGCGCAGTAGCGAAAGCACTGCCAGAACTGAAAGGTCTGCTGAGCGGTAACGCGATCCGTGTACCAACGCCAAACGTTTCTATGGCGATCCTGTCTCTGAACCTGAAGAAAGAAACCAGCGCTGAAGAAGTTAACGACTTCCTGCGTGATCAGGCGCTGCACTCATCTGTGCAGAAGCAGATCGACTGGGTTAACTCTCCAGAGGTTGTATCAACTGACTTCGTTGGCAACAGCCACGCAGGTATCGTTGATGCCAAAGCGACTATTGTTAACGGCAATCGTGTAAACCTCTACGTTTGGTACGATAACGAGTACGGCTACAGCCGTCAGGTGGTTCGCATCGCGCAGCAGGTATGCGGCGTTGAGTACCCGACTTACCCGTCTCGCGGTTAAGCCGGAAAAGAAAAAAGCCGTTGTCGTCTGACAGCGGCTTTTTTTTGTCTAGAATTTATACAAAACCAGTACGGGCGTGGCTGGCATTATCCATTAGTGTGAGATTGACCGTAACGTCAGTGGATAAAAGTCAGTTGCGTCATTATACTTAGCGCGATTTTTTACTTGGGAAATGGGTAGTCTCCGCACAGGTCCGTGCGTGAATCTACGCTTTGTGGTACCCGATACCTCAAAGTGTATTTCTGTACGCCTGAGGAAGACAGAATCCAAACGTGATTAGGCGAGGCATATGATCAACATTAAAAAAGGTCTCGACTTACCAATCACCGGTAGCCCTGAACAGAAAATTTCGGACGGTCCTAAGGTTACTCAGGTAGCCGTAGTCGGTCCGGACTTCGTTGGTATGAAGCCAACGATGGCTGTTCAGGAAGGTGATCGAGTCAAGAAAGGCCAGGTGGTATTTACTGACAAGAAGACCGATGGCGTTCAGTACGTCGCCCCGGCCTCTGGTGTGGTAAAAGCCATCAACCGCGGCGAACGCCGTGTACTCCTCTCCGTCGTTATAGAGATTGATGGCAACGACGAAGAAACCTTCGACAGTTATCCAGCTGACAAGCTTGCTACTCTGAGTGCAGGCGACATCGAGAAGAATCTGGTGGCATCGGGTCTGTGGACCACGTTGCGTACCCGTCCTTTCTCTAAGGTGCCAGAACTGGGTAGCCGCCCAGAGGCCATCTTTATCAATGCGATGGATACGAATCCTCTGGCCGCTGATCCTCAGGTTGTGATCAGTGCCGATGCCGAAGCCTACAAGCAAGGTGTTACGATCATCAGTCGCCTCACTGATGGTAAAACCTACGTGTGTAAAGCACCGGGCGCGTCTGTACCAAGCGCGGGTGTTGAGCAGGCTGAAGAATTTGGTGGTCCGCACCCAGCGGGCCTGACGGGTACGCATGTTCATTTTCTGCATCCAGTGAGTGAAAGCCGTACCGTCTGGAGCATTGGTTACCAGGACGTGATTGCGATCGGTAAGTTGTTTACTACGGGTAAGCTGAATACGGATTGCGTTATTGCGTTGGCTGGCCCTCAGGTGAAGAACCCGCGTCTGGTTCGCACTCAGGTTGGTGCTTCTCTTGCCGAGCTGACTAAGGGTGAGCTGAAAGACGGCGAGAACCGTATTATTTCTGGTTCTGTATTCGGTGGCCGCAACGCTGCCGGTGATCTTGCCTTCCTTGGTCGTTACCACACCCAGGTATCCGTGCTGGAAGAGGGCCGTGAGCGTCCGATGCTGCACTATCTGCGTCCAGGTTTTGATCGCTTCTCTGCGATGCCGATCTACGTTACCAAGCTGATGAAGAAGATGTTCGACTTCACCACGACCACGAATGGCTCTGAGCGGGCTATGGTGCCGATCGGTACGTACGAACGCATTATGCCACTTGATGTTCTGCCAACTCAGCTGCTGCGCGCGCTGATCGTTGAGGACATGGAAAGTGCCATTGCTCTGGGGGCACTGGAGCTGGATGAAGAGGACCTCGCACTGTGCAGTTTCGTCTGCCCAGGTAAGTACGAATACGGTCCAATTCTGCGTAAGAACCTCACCAGAATTGAAGCGGAGGGTTAATTATGGGCCTGCGTAGTATGCTCGACAGCCTCGAGCCTCACTTTTTGAAAGGTGGCAAGCTTGAGAAGATGTATCCGCTTTATGAGGCAATTGATACAGGTCTGTATTCGCCTCCAAGCGTGACCAATAACACTGCTCATGTGCGTGATGGTATCGACCTTAAGCGCATCATGATTACCGTTTGGGTATGTACCTTCCCGGCGATGTTCTTCGGTATGTACAACATTGGCCTGCAGGCGAACGACGCCATCGCAGCCGGTGCTGGAACGCCGCTTGAAGGCTGGCGTGAAATGCTCATCGCTATGCTTGGCGGTGGAGCACATGACGCTTCCAGCCTCTGGGATAATATGGTCTTTGGTGCGGCTTACTTCCTGCCGGTTTATGCCGTTACCTTTATCGTAGGTGGCTTCTGGGAAGTCCTGTTCGCGACTATCCGCAAACACGAAGTGAACGAAGGCTTCTTCGTAACCTCGGTGCTGTTTGCTCTGACCTTACCGCCAACGATCCCGCTTTGGCAGGTTGCTCTGGGTATTTCCTTCGGTGTTGTGATCGGTAAAGAGATCTTCGGTGGTACAGGTAAAAACTTCCTGAACCCAGCACTGACGGGTCGTGCTTTCCTGTTCTTCGCATACCCGGCTCAGATGTCAGGTAACGCAGTATGGACTGCAGCCGATGGCTACACAGGTGCAACTGCACTGGGTCTGGCGGCTGAGGGCGGCGTTCAGAACGTTGTTGAATCTGGTATCACCTGGATGGACGCGTTCCTTGGTTTCGTACCGGGCTCCATGGGTGAAGTAAGCACACTGGCCATTATGATCGGTGGTGCAGTACTGCTGGTGATGAACATTGCTGCATGGCGTATCGTCGCCGGTGTGATGATCGGTATGGTGGCAATGACGCTGCTGCTGAATGCCGTTGGTTCTGATACCAACCCACTGTTTGCTATGCCTTGGTACTGGCATCTGGTTGTTGGTGGTTTCGCGTTTGGTATGTTCTTTATGGCAACCGACCCAGTATCTGCCTCAATGACCAACAAAGGTAAGTGGTTCTTCGGTGCACTGATCGGTGTGATGGTAGTGATGATCCGTGTGATCAACCCAGCCTACCCAGAGGGCATGATGCTGGCGATTCTGTTCGCTAACCTGTTCTCACCACTGATTGACCATTTTGTGGTTCAGGCAAACGTTAAACGGAGGGTGGCACGTGTCAGCTAATAACGACAGCATCCAGAAGACACTCATCGTTGCAGTTCTGCTGTGTCTGGTGTGTGCAATCATTGTTGCAGGTGCGGCGGTTTCACTGAAACCTCTGCAGGTTGCGAACAAAGTTGAAGACAAAAAGAAAAACGTTCTGGCAGCTGCAGGTATGTTGCAGCCAGGCGTGAGCGTTGAAGAGCAGTTCAAGAAAATCACGACCCGTATCGTGAATCTTGAAGAAGGTCGTTTTGCGACGGAAGCCGAGCTGGCTGAAATCAAGGCCGCCGGTCTTGATCCGCAGAAGTACGATCAGCGTAAAGCCTCTAAAACGCCTGAATTGTCCAAGCCTCTGTCTGGTGATGAAGATCCGGCCAGCATTAAGCGCATGGAAAAGTACGCTGAAATCTACATGATCGAAAACAACGGTGAAATCGAGAAGATCATTCTTCCGATTCACGGCTACGGTCTGTGGTCGACGCTGTACGGCTTTATCGCACTGAAAGGCGACATGGATACCATCGTTGGTCTGGGTTTCTACTCTCACGCAGAAACACCAGGACTGGGTGGTGAAGTCGACAACCCATCGTGGAAAGCGATCTGGGAAGGTAAAGAGGTTTACGACGACAGCGGCGACGTTGCTATCAAAGTTGTGAAGGGGCCTGCGGAGCCGGGTAACCCATATCAGGTCGATGGACTCTCTGGTGCTACTCTGACAAGCCGTGGTGTAAGCAGCCTCGTGCGTTTCTGGGTAGGCGACCGTGCTTTCGGCAGTCTGCTAACCAAACTGAAAGAACAGGGAGCCTGAGATGTCACAGATTAAAACTGTTCTGACTGAACCGCTCTTCAGTAAGAACCCGATTGCCGTACAGATCCTTGGTATCTGTTCTGCACTGGCGGTAACCACAAGTCTGCAGGTGACACTGGTAATGTGTCTGGCACTGACTTCGGTAACGGCGTTGTCTAACACAGGTATCGCACTGATCCGGAATCACATTCCGAACAACATCCGTATTATCGTACAGATGACCATCATTGCCTCGCTGGTAATCGTGGTAGACCAGGTACTGAAAGCCTTCGCTTATGAAATCAGTAAGCAGCTGTCGGTATTCGTTGGTCTGATCATCACCAACTGTATCGTAATGGGTCGCGCAGAAGCCTTCGCTATGAAAAATGGCCCGGTTCTGAGCTTCTTCGACGGTATTGGTAACGGCCTTGGTTACTCGGTGGTACTGATCACGGTTGCGGTGATTCGTGAACTCTTTGGTGCGGGTAAGCTGCTGGGCTTCGAGATTCTGCCTCTGGTCACCGACGGTGGCTGGTATCAGTCTAACGGTCTGCTGCTGCTGCCACCTTCAGCCTTCTTCATCATCGGTGGTTTCATCTGGGTACTGCGTACCTGGAAGAAAGATCAGGTGGAAGAGTCTGAATTTAAAATTCTGCCAAACACTGAACACAGCGGAGGTCACTGATGGAACACTATATCAGCCTGCTGGTTAAGGCAGTCTTTGTTGAAAATATGGCGCTGGCCTTCTTCCTGGGGATGTGTACCTTCCTCGCGATCTCGAAGAAGATTCAGACGTCTCTCGGTCTCGGTATCGCGGTTGTTGTTGTACTCGCGATTACCGTGCCGGTTAACAACCTGATCTATACCTACCTTCTGAAAGAAGGTGCGCTGGCGTGGGCCGGTGAAGAGTTTGCTCAGGTCGACCTCAGCTTCCTGGGTCTGCTGACCTACATCGGCGTTATCGCGGCGATGGTTCAGATCCTTGAGATGGTGCTCGATAAGTACTTCCCATCACTGTACAACGCGCTGGGTGTATTCCTGCCGTTGATTACGGTGAACTGTGCGATTCTCGGTGCATCACTCTTCATGGTTGAGCGTGACTACAGCTTTGGTGAATCAACGGTCTACGGTGTGGGCGCAGGTGTCGGTTGGGCACTGGCGATTACTGCACTGGCAGGTATCCGTGAGAAGCTGAAGTACAGCGACGTACCGGCAGGCCTTGAAGGTCTGGGTATTACCTTTATGACGGTTGGCCTGATGTCTCTTGGCTTCATGTCATTCTCTGGCGTATCACTGTAAGGAGTCGGTTGTGGATATAGAAATCATACTCGGCGTTGTGATGTTCACCGTGATTGTACTGTCACTGGTGTTCATCATCCTGGGTGCTCGCAGCAAGCTGGTTAACTCCGGTAAGGTAAAAATCCTGGTGAACGGTGAGCGTACCGTTGAAACAGAAGCCGGTGGCAAGCTGCTGAACACACTGGCAGCCAATAATATCTTCCTGTCATCAGCCTGTGGCGGTGGCGGTACCTGTGCGCAGTGTAAGTGCATCGTGAAATCTGGTGGTGGTGAAATGCTGCCTACAGAAGCGTCGCACTTCACTAAGGGTGAAGCCCGTGAAGGCTGGCGTCTGTCTTGTCAGGCACCGGTTAAGCAGGATATGGAAGTGGAAGTTCCTGAAGAGGTCTTCGGTGTTAAGAAGTGGGAAACCACGGTTGTATCTAACCCGAACGTTGCGACCTTTATTAAGGAGCTGACGCTTGAACTGCCTGAGGGGGAGAACGTTGACTTCCGTGCCGGCGGTTACGTTCAGCTTGAGTGTCCTCCGTACGAGATTAACTTCTCTGACTTCGACATCGAAGAAGAGTACCGCGGTGACTGGGAGCGTTTCGGCTTCTTCGATCTGAAAGCGGTCAACAAAGAAGACACCATCCGTGCTTACTCGATGGCGAACTATCCGGAAGAGAAGGGCGTTGTTAAGTTCAACATCCGTATTGCTACGCCGCCTCCGGGCAGCAAAGGCATTAACCCGGGCATCATGTCGTCTTACGTCTTCAACCTGAAGCCAGGCGACAAAGTGACGGTATACGGTCCATTCGGTGAATTCTTCGCGAAAGATACTGACGCTGAAATGGTGTTCGTGGGCGGTGGTGCTGGTATGGCGCCAATGCGTTCACACATCTTCGATCAGCTGAAGCGTCTGAACTCTAAGCGTAAGATCAGCTTCTGGTACGGTGCACGCTCGCTGCGTGAACTCTTCTATCAGGATGAATACGATCAGCTTGCCGAAGAGAACGACAACTTCGAATGGCACGTTGCTATGTCTGACCCTCAGCCAGAAGATAACTGGGAAGGTCTGACCGGCTTCATCCATAACGTACTGTATGAAGAGTACCTGAAGGATCACCCGGCACCGGAAGATTGCGAGTTCTACATGTGTGGGCCGCCAATCATGAACCAGTCGGTGATCAGCATGCTGGAAAACATGGGTGTTGAACCCGAGAACATCATGCTTGATGACTTCGGTGGCTGATTACCAGTTGCCGTAAAGAGAACCGCGCTTCGGCGCGGTTTTTTTATGTCCGCAAATGGCACTGTTGTTGTGCATTCGGGCCTTGAACTGTTGATTAAATGGAAAGAGTTATTTGAACTGGGCCAATCTGACGCCATATTTACACTAAACAATGACTTAACACCGGATTCAGGACATCCATAACTGACTAATTCCGGTATCATGTCGCAACAGTGTAATGCTCCATCGCTACACTGCGTAGAGTAACTGACGTAAACCAACTGAGTTGTCTATGAGTAAATCAGTACAGAAAGAAAAAGCCCCCATTAACTGGACGGCGACCATCATGTTCATCGTGACGACAGGCGTTGCCGTCACACTCGTACCTTGGTACGGCATGACCTATGGCTACGAAACTTCAACCTGGGTCTCCTACCTGGTGCTGACCTGGATTACCGGCATGGCGATTACTGGCGGTTACCACCGTCTTTGGTCTCATAATGCTTATGATGCCCACCCGATTCTGCGTGTCTGGTATGCGCTGTGGGGTGCGGCAGCGCTCGAGAACACCATCCTCGACTGGTGTTCTGGCCACCGTGTACACCACCGTCACTGTGACGACGTGGATAAAGACCCGTACTCTGCGAAGCGCGGTTTGTGGTTCTCTCACATGGGTTGGATGATTCGCGAATACCCAAGTGGTCGCGTAGATTTCGCCAACGTGAAGAATCTGATGAAAGACCCAATCGTTATGTGGCAGTACAAGTACTATGTGCCTATCGTGTTTGCGATGAACATTGGTGTACCGCTGGCACTGGGCCTGATCTTCGGTGATGTATGGGGCATGCTGCTTCTGGCGGGCTTCCTGCGCATCGTGACGACTCACCACGTAACCTTTTTCATCAACTCGATTGCTCACAAGTGGGGCTCTCAGCCGTACACGGATGAAAACACAGCGCGTGACAATGCATTCTTCGCATTCCTGACGCATGGTGAGGGTTATCACAACTATCACCACATCTTCCAGACTGACTACCGTAACGGTATCCGCTGGTTCCACTGGGACCCAACCAAGTGGTTCATTAAAGGTTGCTCATACGTGGGTCTGACCAGCAATCTGCGCACGGTTCCGGATTTTAAAATCCGTCGTGCCATGGTGAAGATGCAATTTAAACGCGCTCAGGAGAAGCTTGCGAAAGCTGAAAATTCTGAGAAGTGGACTGAACTGCTCGAGAAAGAATACGAGAAGTACCACGCCATGCTGAATGAATGGGCAGAAGCACAGAGCGAAAAACTCGATGAGACGCGCAAGCAGCTCAAAGAGAAGTGGGAAAAGAACGCGATTCGTCAGCAGTACCACGAACTCGAAGAGCAACTGCACGAACAGAGCCAGCGTATTAAGTCTCTGATGGCTGAATATAAGGCATCTGTCGCTTGATACAGATCAGATTCTGAGTAAGTAAAAAACCGCGCCTCGGCGCGGTTTTTTTATTGCCGTTAAATTGTACCTGAATACAGGTTTCTGTATTTCGCTTGCAAAGTATCAGTAGGGAAGACGTGCGATTCCAGAATCGTTAGACTTGCGTCTATCAAATTGTGGAAGGGCTGATCATGGCAAACATCGTAATTACTGGGGCAAACCGGGGAATTGGACTGGCATTGGCGAAGCTTTACGAAGCGCGCGGTGACTCAGTTACAGCGGTTTGTCGCGAAACCAACGACGAGATCGAAGAGATCGCCGATCAGGTGCTGTCAGACATCGATATTACGAATGAAGAGCAACTGCCGGGCATTGCCATGGTACTGGACCGGATTCTCGATGATCCCATCGACGTATTGATCAACAACGCAGGCTTATTCACTAACGAGACTCTGCACGATCTCGACAGTGATCGCATTCGCGCACAGTTCGAAGTGAATGCCATTGCTCCACTAATGGTGACCCGTGAGCTCCTGCCGTTAATGGCTGAAGGCACTAAGATTGCGAATATCACCAGCCGTATGGGTTCAATCGAGGACAATACCTCAGGCGCGTACTACGGCTATCGTGCTTCAAAAGCGGCGGTCAATGCTATCGGTAAAAGCCTCGCGAATGATCTGAAAGAGCACGGCGTAATGGTGGCTCAGATTCATCCGGGTTTCGTACAGACACGTATGGTTGGGTTTAACGGCGATATCTCGCCAGAGCAGGCCGCAGAAGGTATTGCCGCCCGCATTGACGACCTGACCCTCGAAACAACAGGTAGCTTCTGGCACTCTAATGGCCAGCCGTTACCTTGGTAAGTCACCTTCAGGGATTCAAATAAGGATTCACTATGAAACCGCGTATTTTAAAAAAGCACCACAGCCGTTATCTTGCTGAGTTTCTGGTTGAGTGCAGCCAGAACCCTGAGTGGACGAAAAAACTTCAGGGATTAAACGAAGAAAACAAACTCGATACCGCCGTTGAAGGGTTACCGAAAGAATTTCTTGAAGACTTTCCGGAAGCCGAGCAATACAACCTGGCCTACAGTGTTGAGCGTGTCGACCTGAGCGAAGTCCCTCGCGCGGCTTCCTGCTGGTGGCCGGTCGACGAAGAAACGCATTACTACGTTGCGTACCCAACGGCGTTTCCTGAAGCGAAGCTGTATCTGGCCATCGACTTTGACGATCATTCCGACTGCTGTCATTAATTGATACCCGTAAGGAAGCTGCATGACACCCGATGAATTGCACGAGCGTTTGCGTGCACAGAGAGATCTGTTTAACGAAGAGCACTCGACGCGCCTTCACCGTGCAATCAGCTGGTGGCGTGCAGCCCAGGAGCAGCAGGGCAATGCAGACCTGCAATTCATCACAGCGTGGATTTCTCTCAGTGCCTGTTGCCTGACGGACGAAAGCCAGCCGGGTAACAGCAGCTTCCTGAAACTGATCGAACAGTTGGTCTCCCTCGACAAAGAACAAGCCATCTACGAAATGCTCTGGCACCAGTACTCTGGTTCAGTAAAAGCCTTGCTCAAAAACCAGTTTGTGTATGGCCCGTTCTGGGAAGCACAGCGTCAGGTTGCGGTGAATCCAACCGCAGAAAGCGATTGGAAAGAGCGCTTTGAACGCTCATCGGTCGAAGCATTGAACTGTCTTAGCCGAAAGAAGGTCCCTGAGTTGCTGGCACTGACGCTTGAGCGTCTCAGTGTACTGCAGGAGCAGGTGATTGGCGGTGGCGCGACCTTCAACAGTCGTGTGAACCGTGAGCAGGTCGAAACCGGCTCAAGTCTGCTGATGACACTTTTGCCTGTCGTTCTGAACATCATGCTTGAGCACCCGCATGAAGACTGGGGTACGTTGGCATTTCCTGTAGTTTCCAATTAGTCTCTCATTAGATTCCAGACAGTTTCAGGCTGAAAGCACTGAACCTGTTGCTCATTTCTTAGTCATAACAATTACCTTGTTGGGTATTCTCCCACTAAGGAGAGGTTATGAAACATAGAAACAGTGAGGAACATCGTATCGAACAACGTCTGCGCAGAATCGAAACACAACTTCAGGATATTCTGATGGCACTTGATCACCAATCGTCCGAGCGTCCTGGTGACGATGATCAGAGTCTGCTTGATAGTGCCCTGCGTGAACTCCAGAGCAACCGAGATGATATTGCTCTGAGACTTTTTGCCATGGAAGCGGCGAATGATCCTGAGCATGGACCGGAATCAGACCCAGAGCACGACATATAGAACACTCTGGGCCTGTGGCGTAATTCTTACGCCGCTTTCTCGTCGGCGGACTCCGCCGGCGTGATGTCTTCAAACGTCATATTGGCGTTCTTCTGAAGGCGCTCCATAAAGACTTCACCAAACAGAGAACCCGGCGTCCAGAAGCCACCTTTGCCCCAGCGTTTTTTACCACGGTTGTGGTAGTCGAGTGCCAGGCAAACAGCCGCTTCGCCCAGCATTTTGCCGGTGAAGCCGTAGCCCGGATCTTTGTCGCCGGTCACTTTGGTAGCAATCACGGGTTCTTTGCCGTGCTTGTAATCTTTATCGTAGCCGTAGAAACGGATATCAAAGTAACCGCTTTCCTGCTCTTTAGGAGATGGTCCCTGGCCTGGTTTAGGCAGAACGAATTTTTCCAGTAAAGCACGGGTTGGCTTGATGGCGGCACCCACGATAAAAGCACCCAGTCCGAGTGTCATGGCTTTGGCCATGCGACGACCTTTGGCGCCTTTGCCTGTCAGCATGCCCTCGTTATAAAGGAAGCGCTCACCGTATTCTTTTTCGAGTAACGCATTGGTGCGATGAACCACTCGGGTGTTAATCGCCGCCATAATGAAAGGCATACCCCAGGCATTCGAAGCACGATCAAAGAAGGCACCCTTGATATCAGGCTGTTTCGCGCGGAAACCATGATCCGGCGGACACAGCGAGTAGGGGTTGGCGAGTTCTTTTTTCAGTGATGGGTTTGCCATTACCTCTTTGGTCAGTTGCAGCATACTTGCGATGGTGCCGCCTGACATCCCGCCTTTGGCCGCCTTAACACGCATCTCAACTTTGCTGACGGTGTGGCCGACTTTTTCTTTAGCAAGCTCTTGCAGGTGGCGCACGCCCATATCTGATGGAATGGAATCAAAACCACAGCAGTGAACGATACGTGCGCCGGTTTCTACCGCCTGCGACTCGTATTTATCCAGCATACGTTTAATCCACTGTGGTTCACCGGTGAGGTCGCAGTAGTCAATGCCAGCGTCAACACAGGCTTTTACCAGTGGTTCTCCATACAGAGCGTAAGGGCCCACAGTAGACACCACCACGCGGGTTGAGTCGCAAAGCTCGGTGAGGCTGGCTTCGTCGGCTGCGTCGGCAATGATGTATTCAACGTCTCCGGCATCGTCACCGAGAATCGGCGCCAGTGTGCCGCGTACCTGCTGAAGCTTACGCTCAGAACGGCCAGCAATTGCCCATTTCAGATCTTTGTTCCAGCCGTATTGCGCAGCGATGTAGCGGGTGAGAATTCCACCCACAAACGAAGTGGCACCAAAAATAATGACGTCATACTTACCGCGTGGCATGTATCGCTCCTTAAGCTCAGTCAAAAGAGGGTTTGAGAAAGATGAGATAACACTAGCAGCCTTTTAGTTACTTGAAAAAGGGGCAATCCGGCCGTTTGGCAGAGGTAAAGTTTGCATATACGGAAAAACATATATATGGTTTGGCGTATGTATTGGCTGGCAACTTCTGGTAAAGGCTACGAGTCGAAATAGAAGGCTTAAAAACAATGACACCCGTTGAACTCATGAAACTGCTCGCCGATGAAACACGGCTGACCTCAGTGATTGCAATGAAATCAGGGCCAAGGTGCGTCTGTGACCTGATGGAGATACTGCAACTCAGCCAACCCAAAGTATCCCGGCATCTGGCGATTTTACGCGAAGCCGGTCTGGTCGAGACCGAGCGTCGCGGCCAGTGGGTTTACTACTCCTTAGTACCTCAGCTACCTGCGTGGGTAGATCAGACCATCAACGCGCTGGCACCTGTCGTCATCGAGTCCGTAATGGAATCCACCCCCGGAATAACGCTCACCCCTGGAGAACCGTCAGCGTGCTGCTGACGTCTGACTTATGAAAATACTTTTTATCTGTACCCACAACCGTTGTCGCAGCATCCTCGCTGAAGCACTGACGCGTCATATTTCTGAGGGCAGAATTGATGTCCGAAGCGCCGGTAGCCAGCCTGCAGGTGTCGTGTTTCCGGGCACATTGAAATACCTCGAAAGCCAGAATATTTCCACTGAAGGTCTTGTCAGCCAGAGCTGGGATGACCACGAAAGCTTTGCTCCTGATGTGGTGATCACCGTGTGTGACAGCGCAGCGGGCGAAACCTGTCCGGTCTGGTTTGGCAATGCAGCACGGGTACACTGGGGCTTACCTGATCCATCAAAACTACCAACAGAAGACATGCAGCAAGGCATGTTCAGAGAAGTAGGGGAGATGATGCAGCAGCGCCTGTCTCAACTGGCTTCTGCATCATTGAATGAGCTTACTGATAAAGAATCACTCGAAGCCGCGATCGGGCAGCTTCTCACACCGGAGCGTTTTTCCTGATGGGTATTTTCGAACGTTATCTTTCTGTCTGGGTCGGGCTTGCCATTATTGCAGGTATCGGTGCCGGTCTTTTTATGCCCGAGGTATTTCAGGTAGTAGCTGATGCTGAGGTTGCGAATGTTAACCTGCCGATTGCGGTACTCATCTGGTTGATGATTTATCCGATGATGATGCAAGTCGATTTTGCATCGATCAAAGACGTCACTAAACAGCCACAAGGTCTTGCGCTCACACTGGTGATTAACTGGCTGGTTAAACCATTTACCATGGCGGCACTGGGCTGGTTGTTCTTTCATCACATATTTGCGGATCTGGTGTCACCTGCCACCGCACAGGAATACATCGCAGGCATGATTCTGTTAGGCGTTGCGCCATGCACAGCCATGGTATTTGTCTGGAGCCACCTGACACGCGGCGATGCGAACTACACCCTGCTGCAGGTATCGGTGAACGACGTCATTATGATTTTTGCATTTGCACCGATTGCGGGTTTCCTGCTCGGCGTCTCCGATATTGAAGTCCCGTGGGAAACACTGCTGATCTCAGTCGCCTTGTATGTGGTATTGCCGTTAATCGCTGGCGTTATTACCCGTAAAGCGCTGGGCGCTGACGGTGTGGCACGCTTATCTGAAACCTTAAAGCCGCTGTCTATTATCGGTTTACTTGCGACCGTACTTATTCTGTTTGGCTTGCAGGCGCCGCGCATCGTTGAGAATCCTCTGGATATGCTGCTGATCGCCATTCCTCTGCTGATTCAGACCTACGGTATTTTCGCGATTACCTACTTTATTGCGATCCGTCTGAAGCTTAAGCACAACGTCGCTGCACCTGCTTGTATGATCGGTACGAGTAATTTCTTTGAGCTTGCGGTTGCGGTCGCGATTGCCTTATTCGGCCTGAATTCGGGTGCTGCACTGGCTACGGTTGTAGGTGTTCTGGTTGAAGTTCCTGTGATGCTCTCGCTGGTTGCTTTTGCTAATCGTACTAGGCATTGGTTTGAACCGTCCTGATATGACCAGAGCGCTTGCTGATGATGTCGGCTTAGGTGACCCGCAGGCGACATTGCGGGTATACCTTGCTAACCGACCGTCGCTCGAACCCTTCGCTTATCCGGGCGATGTCATGCCTCTGGCAGACGGTGACATTGCTCAGATCAATTCGCACGAAGGTAATCACTGGCGAAAAATTTTTAATGTCTTTGCCAAGTTTCTGTATGAACTGAAATTTGACGGTACCGAGGATTTCAGTTCCTGGCAGGATTACCGCGACTCCCTGATGCTCCAGCCGGGAAGCCAGGTTGCTCTCTGTTATGGAGCGCCTTGTTACGGGGCTCCTGGTAGCGAGGCGCCAGCCAGTCAGATTATTTTGATGGGCAAGCAGTTCGCTGAAGAATGCGGATTTTTCAAAACGAATGGTGCAAAATGGCTCGACAGCAGATTTGCGATCAATGATACCGGTGTGATTGTGTGCCCGTACTTTGATTACCGCCAGCTATCCGACGAACGTATTCGTTACCTGGTATCTCTGCTGTAGGGTTCAGAACCTACCTCAAGACAAGGGAGCACAGCTCAAATGGCAGGGTTTGCAGAAATAGGCATGTTGAATTTTATCAGCCTCGGCTGGTTAATCTTCTGCTGGTTTGGTTACGCTAAATTTGCTCACTATCGGGCTAAGCGTTCTGCGTCTTTGTCGTCGGTGCTGCACGTGCATCGTATTAACTGGATGCGGCGCATGCTCAAGCGCGAGATACGTGTTGGGGATGCAGCGCTTCTGGCAAATATCGAGCGTAACGTAAACTTCTTTGCTTCATCATGCGTGCTGATCATTGCCGGTCTCCTTACCGCACTGACCGCAACCGATAAAATCAGCGCTATGCTCAGTACCGTCTCGTTTGTTGAAGGCGATTCACTGACCGAGCTTGAGTTTAAACTGGCAGTGCTGGTAGTCATCTTTATCTACGCCTACTTCACCTTTACCTGGTCAATGCGTCAGTTTGGTTTTGCCTCGGTTTTAGTGGGCGCTGCACCTATGCCTGACGACAATTCGGTGACTCCCGGTGATCGTCGCAGTATGGCGCTATACAGTGCAAAAGTGATTGATCAGGCCAGTCACAGTTACAACAACGGGCTGAGAGCCTTCTACTTTTCGATGGCCGCACTGAGCTGGTTTGTCTCTGAGTGGGTGTTTATGGGCACCGCAGCATTAATTACCGCTGTGCTGTATTCACGCGAGTTCCGTTCCAGCTCTCTGAAGGCGCTTAAGCAGGCTGAAAACGTGGGCGATAAAATCTTTACTGACGACAAAGAGCTTTATCGTCAGTAATCCTACCTGCTGCTTCAGCTTTGATTCTTTTTCCGCAACAGCTCAGCGTTACCACCAATCGCACTGGTGTTAACACTGACAGTACGTTCGCAGGCAAAACGTTTTACATAATCGGGCCCACCCGCTTTCGGGCCAGTGCCTGAGCGACCCAGGCCGCCAAAGGGCTGTACACCCACCACGGCGCCGATCTGATCGCGATTAATATATACGTTGCCTACGCGAGAGGTGCGCGCAATAAAGCCCGACACTTCAGGATTGCGGGAATGCACAGACAAGGTCAGACCGAATCCCGTGTTATTAATATCTTCAATAACTTTCGGCAGGTCAGCATTCTGGTAACGGATGACATGCAGGATCGGCCCGAAGTGCTCGTCGTCCAGTTCTGAAATTGATCCAATCTCGTACGCAACGGGGGCTAAAAAGAAACCTTCTTCGGGAATGTTATCGACTTGAGCCAACAGCTCGCCATGACTTTTTAAATGGCGGATATGAGCAAGCATACTGTTCTTTGCTTGCATCGAAATCAGCGGACCGACATCGGTTGATACATCGCCTGGATTTCCTACCACTAACTCATTCATAGCGCCTTTTAATAAGCGGATGACTTCATCGGCAATATCGGATTGCAGATACAAGGCTCGCAATGCTGAGCAACGTTGCCCGGCACTGCCAAAGGCAGAGCGTAAGACGTCTTTAACGACTTGCTCAGGCAGTGCGGTCGAGTCAACGATCATCGCATTCTGACCTCCGGTTTCGGCAATAAATGTCGCGATGGGGCCACGACGATGGGCGAGATCCATCGCGATTTTATGGGCTGTTTTATGAGAGCCTGTAAAGGCTACGCCAGCAATGCGAGCATCGTTGCAGAATACATCGCCCAGTATCGGGCCAGCCCCCGGTACACACTGCAGTAATTCTTGTGGTACGCCCGCAGAATAAGCAAGTTCAACAGCACGTGAGGCAATCAGACTGGTGGCTTCTGCAGGTTTGGCGATGACGGCATTGCCAGCGGCGAGTGCTGCGCTGATCTGACCGATAAATATCGCCAACGGGAAATTCCAGGGGCTGATACAAAACCACACACCGCGACCTTCATAGTGCAATTGGTTTAATTCGCCGGTCGGGCCGGGCAGGGCTATTGGCTCGGCAAAACCTTCATCAACAAAGCCCGAATAATAGCGACAAAAATCGACGGCTTCGCGAATCTCATCCAGGGCGTCCTGCAGGGTTTTACCAGCCTCACGCACACATAACATGATCAACTCATGTCGGTGGGTTTCGAGTAAATCAGCCAGGGTCAGCAGCCAGGTTTTTCGTTGGGCGGCAAACGCAGGACGCGGTTCGTTGTTCCAATGAGTAAAGGCGCGTTGGGCAGTATCAATAATGGCGTACACATCGTCTGGGTGCGTCCATTGCACCAGACCCACTTTGTCGTGTGCAGAGAAGGGGCAGCCCACTACGATATCCGGCTGATAAGTGGTCAGACTGCTGATTCTCACCTGAGGGCGAGCTTGCCACTGGTGAGATTTCCAGCGCTCTAAACCTGCGAGTAATGAATCGGTTTCATCGCGGTTATTCAGGTTGAGCCCGGCCGAGTTTTGGCGCGGTGCAAGAATATTGGCCGGCGCGGGAATGTCCGCTGCGGGCGCAAAATGGTGCTCGCGGGCAAGCTCCAGCGGTGACTGTGCCAACGATTCAGGGGTGATTTCAGACTTCCATAAGTGATGCACAAACGAAGTGTTGGCGCCGTTTTCTAATAAGCGCCGCACCAGATAAGGCAGCAGTTCTTTGTGCTCACCGACCGGAGCATAAGTACGCACGTAGTCTTTGCGTTTGCTTTGCCAGGCGTCATACAAAGGCTCGCCCATGCCTTGCAGGCGTTGATACTCGCAGACGTCGCTCTTGTTCTCGCTGCTGTCTCCCGACGACAGTGCATCCGCCATCGCTGATACGGCCATTAAGGTGTGTGCATTATGAGTGGCAAACTGCGGATAAATGCCCGTGCTCTTCAGCATAAAGGCGGCACAGGCCAGATAAGAAAGGTCCGTATGTTCCTTGCGGGTGAATACCGGGTAACCGGGTAAGCCACGTTGCTGCGCCAGTTTGATTTCGTTATCCCAGTAGGCACCTTTCACTAAGCGTACAGGGATCTTCACCGCGTGCTCTCGTGCTAACGCATCAAGCCAGCCCAGCACGGGCAGAGCACGCTTGCTGTAAGCCTGCACTGCGAGGCCAAACTGACCCCAGTCAGCGCCTTCGCTACGCAGTACCTGTTCAAATAATTCCAACGACAGAACCAGGCGATCGGCTTCTTCGGCATCAATGGTGACAGGCACCGAGAGTTCACGGGCTTCACGTACCAGAGTTGCGAGGCGATCATAGAGCCTGACCTTAACGTCTTTGCGTTGGGTATCTTCATAGCGTGGGTGCAGGGCAGAAAGCTTAATTGAAAGCGAGCAGGGGCGTTTAGATGCACTAGTGGTTTTATTAGAGTCTTCGTTCTGAAGTGCGATCTCTTTTAACGCCGCGCGATAGCTGGCCAGATACTTCTCGGCATCGTCATCACAGAGTGCCGCCTCACCCAGCATATCGAACGAGAAGGCATTCAACTCAGAGTGCGTGCGCTCGGCATTGGTACGAGCACTGGTGATGTCTTCACCCAGCACAAACTGATTGCCCAGCATCTGCATGGCGTACTGTAGCGCATTGCGGATAACAGGTTCGCCGGGGCGGGTAATCAGGCGACCGAGTGCGTTCTTTAACCGCGCCATGCGGCCACTGACCGACAAGCCACGCGTTGCCATATTCACCCAGTGGGATGGGCTATGGCTCAGATGCTTCTCCCAATCCGCCTGAGAGATCTCCGCGCGGATAAAGGCATCACGTGATGACTTATCAGGGATGCGCAGCAAAGCCTCGGCGATAATCATCAGTGTCAGGCCTTCGTCGTTATCCAGGCTGTACTCCTGCATAAACTGATCAAACAACGACAGCTCATCGGTATGCTCGCGCAACTCAGTGATCAAGCGACAAGCCTCACGCGACGCATGGGCCAACAAAGGCTCAGACATCTGCTCGGCCATCGAACGCACCAACTGAGTCTCGTCGGTGCAACCGCCTGTGTAATACCCTGCACGAATCAACGCCATCCAGCCCGACGCTGGCACCGCCGCCATCTTGCCCGTGAGCATACGTTCTGCACTGAAGCTCTCAGCCATAAGCCACCTTAGTTATGTGTTCCTTTTATAAGTCTAGGGCCAGATGGCAGGGGCTGCATCCTAGCAGTTGGCAAAAACTAGTAATAAAGTGCTAGATCGGCGATTAGCGATGCGGACAATCTGAATGTAAAGAGAAGGGGAACATACATACAGTATATTTCGGCGTTTTCGGGCAAAACTGGCACGCTTTACATTCGCGCTTGCGCGTTTTACCGGTGGGTAGTACGGTAAACCGTATACGAAACAGACAGTTACAGACTTGGTTTACAAGTTTATGTGCGCAGGACTATCGAAATAACAGGCGTGCGCGTTTTTCTGGAAAGGAGATCTGAGTTATGGAAGATTCTTCAACGACGTCAATGAGTTACCTGGGAAACCTCGAAAGAGTGTCCCAGGATAAATGCGCACGCACACTAACAAGCTGTTAGAGCTAGGAGTTGTTGTGGAGCTAATGACTAAGGTTTTGGCTTTCTGGGGTGCAATCATTTCCACAATCGCTTTGATTTGGAATGTAAGGAATTCGCTTACTGATCGTGCCAATTTAAAGTTAGTTGGTGAGCGAGGGTATATCATGCGATTCCAACTAGAGGAAAGTGAAAAAAAATCACATAAAGCAATTCTTGGGAACCTAAAGCCAGAGGAAGATAAGGCAGATAGGCTAAAAATATATGCATACAATGTTGGTAAAAGGCCGATTGTAATAAGCAAAGTAGAAATTAAGTACCGGAAACGTGCTGGAGAAATAAAATGGCAGTTCTGGAGGAAATGGCGCAATGGAACAATGACTATGACTTCGGATTTCCCCAGAAAACTTGATGCTGGTGACTTTGCCCTCTTTGAATATGGCTGGCACGTTGTTAACGAAGATTTTCATGATGTCATTTTGACGACTGCAGATGATAGGAAATACCGTCTAACAAAAACCAATATTAGAAAGATGAAAGAGAACCATGATAGAGAGCTCAAGGTTTTCCTAATAGGCAGAAAAGGCTCTAACAAATCAAGCAAACAGGACGCGCAAAAGCCGCGCGCCTCTTCTTGAGGCGTTAAACGTCTTTGTGTAAAACCTCTAGATCATTAATCAACAAAATTATGGAATTTATATGGAAAATGGACCGTTCGGTTCAAAGAATGTAATTGAATCGAAAATATCAGAAGACACGCTTAAGAGCTTTCTAGTTGGTTTTGATTTAGATGACGATGGAGTTAGCAAATATAGGTGGTCTCAACTTGTAACAAAAATCACAAATGTAATCCATGAATTTTCATTTGGATTTCATGAAGGTACAAGCACTGAAAACACACAAACTCTAGAAAAAATTATTGAAGCTGCAAATTCAATTTATAAAATAGATGAATTTCAGAGAGTAAGAGACATCTATCAAAATAATGGCCATATTGACGATGAGCTTGATGATAAGTACCTCAGAAGAGGAGAGTTTGGAGAGCTAATCCTTCATTTGATACTAAGAGATCACTTCAATACAATACCTCTTCTCTCAAAAATATATTTTAAAGACTCGCTTGGTCATACAGTCCATGGTTTTGATTGCGTACACATTGAGCCAGAATCGAAAACGCTCTGGCTAGGAGAGTCCAAGCTCTACCTTGATCCGAAGCGTGGATTGAGCGAACTCATAAAGGATATAGAAGAGCATTTTAAAGTTGATTACTTAGATTCAGAGTTTGGTTTGATTGCAAAGAAAATAAAACATTTTGACAATGTACCAGAATCTGAGCACTGGAAAAAATTATTCTCTTCATCAACAAAGCTTAAAGACAAATTAAACGAAATCTATATTCCATTGTTATGCACATATAGTTGCGACTTATTCTCAAAGTACGATGATGAGGAAAATCCTAGATTTATTGATGAATATGAGAATAAAATCAGGGAATTACAAAAATATTTTAATGACAGAAACAATCATCCACTGAAGTCAAGATTACGAATAATAGTAATACTTCTCCCTGTCCAGTGTAAGAAGACACTTGTAAAAAAACTGCACCATAAGCTCTCCCTATTACAATCCGTTGGAGAGTAGAAATGACTGAAATACTGGAGAAAATACAAACAGCAACTGAATTCAATAGTTCAGAAACATTTGATATTTATCGTCATTGTGCAGCAACTCTGATTCAAGATGAAGAAGAAGGTATTAATCTTTTAATTCACGTATTAAATTCAAGAGAAAAGTTTTCAATTTCACTGGATGAAATGCTAGCTGACTTGGTAGAGTCTATCGGCTTCTATCCATACCTAAAAAAAGAAAGCTTAAATCTTTCATCAACCAGTTCCAGGATCAGACAAGTAGCTAGTTTATCTTCAAACATAGAAGACAAGTATTTTCATGAAGAACAAAAATATGTTCTCGATTTATTGAACTCAGATAAGAATGTAATTGTAAGTGCTCCTACAAGTTTCGGTAAAAGTTTGCTCATTGAAGAGATTGTTGCATCTTATAAATATAAGAATATTGTTGTAATACAACCAACGTTGGCGCTATTAGACGAGACCAGAAAGAAACTCTCGAAGTATGAAGAACATTACAAAATTATAGTTCGAACATCACAAGAAGCATCTACAGAGAAAAGTAATTTATTCCTTTTAACCTCAGAGAGGGTTAACGAATACCAAAACTTGCCAGATATTGATTTTCTTATCATTGACGAGTTTTATAAATTAAGTTCAAAGAGAGACGATGAAAGATCGGATTCTTTGAATAATGCATTTAGATATATTCTAGAAAAGTTTAACCCTAAGTTTTATCTGTTAGGACCTAACATAGAGGGAATATCTAAAGGGTTTGCAGAAAAGTATAATGCTGTTTTTTACAAAACAAACTATAGCCTAGTTGGGTGTGATGAAATTAATATATACCAAGAGCACAAAGGTAAATTCGGTGCGCAAGGAGAAAAGAAAAAGTATAAGGAAAGAGTACTATTTGACTTGCTATATGACCTCAAAGAACAGAACACTATAATCTATTGTTCGTCCCCAGCTAGAGCCAGATATTTATCAGCTGAATTCTTAAAATACTTGATCGAAAAAAATGAGTCTCCTCGAAATCGTGATCTGTCAATCATAGACTGGATAGAAACCTATGTCTCTGAAGACTGGACTCTTGTTGATTGTTTAAAATATAGAATTGGAGTTCACGATGGTGCTTTACAGAAGCATTTAACATCATCGATCATTGACTATTTTAACAGCGGAATATTGAAGACTCTATTTTGTACAGCAACAATAATCGAAGGTGTCAACACAACTGCAAAAAATGTAGTCTTTTTTGATCACAAAAAAGGAAGAAATACACCAATTGACTTTTTCGATTATTCAAACATTAAAGGTAGAGCTGGACGGTTAATGGAGCATTATGTTGGTAGAATTTTTAATTTCAACCCAACACCCAAACATGACCAAATATATATTGACATTCCTTTTTTCGAGCAAAACCCTATTTCAGATGAAGTACTTATAAATATCAATAATGAGAACATTCTAGATAAGGAAAGTGAACAATATCAATATTTATCAAAAATACCAGAGAACGAAAAGGAGATATTTTCTAGGAATTCTCTCTACATTCGAGGCCAAGATTTGCTGATCTCAAGAATCAGGCAAGACATAAGAGAAAATTATGAACTGATATGTTGGGATTCCACCCCAAGATACAGACAACTTGAATATTGTTTAGGACTTGCTTGGGATTACCTTATAAAGCCAGGCGAAAATGTTAACCCAATGACAAAGAAAAAAATTGTTAAGGTTACTTTTGACTATGGCATCAATAAAAGCATAATCGAATTAGTAAAAAACAACTTTGTTTATAAGAAAAAGCTTGAACGCTATGATAGTTGGAGTGACAAAGAAATACTCGATGAATCAATACGAGATAGCTTTCAGATATTGCGTCACTGGTTCCAATATAAAATTCCAAAATGGTTGCTTGTTGTAAATGAACTTCAAAGATTTGTTTGCAGTGAGCTGGGTGTAAGGCCGGGAAATTATACATTTTATGCAAGCTCAATCGAAAGTGATTTTGTTCGAGAAAACCTTACCATTCTTGCCGAGTATGGTGTACCAAGGTCAGCAATAGACAAAATAGAAAAATATATAGATAAAGATCTCAATCAAGATTTGGTAATAAAAGAAATTATCAACAAAAAAATACATGAGAAGCCTGAGTTCTTAAGCTATGAGCGTGAAAAATTAATATCCAACTATACCGAAAGAGACATTTAACAAGTGGTTCCAGGTGACGCCTACGGCGCACCTGAACCAAACGTTATGAGAAAATCGAGCATGAAGTACCTTCCCATCTTTTGGGGCCTCGTCTGCTGTATTTTGCTTTGGTCGATCAGCATGGTGAAAGCCCTGACGTTTTCAAATGTTTTTGGTTTGTTGGCATTTTCTGTTGCCATTGGTGCAATGGTATTCTTTTCCATTTTTTCACCATATGGCTACGTTCATCTACAACTGTCTTCGGCCGTGAGCAAAAGTATCGATTTCCAGTCTCTGAAATACCGAAAAAAGTGGCTATTCTTATTATATTTACAGTTTGCATTCTTTCTCTAATCAGTTTTGGGTTTTTCGTCTATGGCATGTAATACTCATAACAAACCGTTCAAATCCGTTCCGGCCACAAAAAGCGTGGCCTCCATAAGTACGTGCTGAACACTGACTTTATCGATCGGCGAAGTAAGATGATGATTTCAGCTCTGTATCCGCACTGTATCTGACGAGAGTTGATCGATTAGCGATGCATTGACCTTCACTCCGCTTAGACTAAACTGAAGTTCGCCCTCCCAAGGCGAATATCCCAATTGGAAAAGAACAATAAAACGGAGTTGTACCTATGAAGCTTAAATATCTGGCGTTTACCGCTCTCGCTGTTTCTTCAAGCACATTTGCCGGTGCTATGGATATGGTGTTCAAAGATGGAAACGGTTCAGTGCTTACCATCGATGATTTTCAACCGGCAGGAACTGCACCAATGAGAGTCCCCGGGACTTACACAGATGCTGTAGGTTTAGGTGGTTGCCAAAAGGGTAAAACCTACAATGTAGACCTTACAGTGACCGGTGATCCTGAAAATAGTACTGTTTCATTCGATAGCCCTTTATGTGGTGGCTTAACGCTATCGTTCTCGGGTGCTTTTAGTATGGAACCGCCACAAGGTGTTGCCCCTGGCCAGATTCCGCCGCCGGGAAGTAATGCAGGTCTACCGACGATGGATATCAAAGCCATCCTTGATGTGAGCAGTTCTACAAAGAGTACCTTTGTAGCGCAGCCACCGATGTAATTGATGGCCCCGAGCAGGGTAATTCTGCTCGGGGCTTCAGACCGTTAATTTTCTGCTCCTTACTTCTTCGAGCTGGCTCTTTATCTGATTCTGTTGCTATCACGCTCCTCACATACTTCTAGCAAAAGCGCACTTTGGAAACCCGCTCTGGCCCGTCTGGTAGTAAAGCTTTTACGTCGGCTCGTATATTCTAGCGGCACCATTAACTCTCGATGATAACTCTCAAGGCTGAGAACATATGACAACCCCAAATTACCGTTTGAGTAAGTTGGCGTCTTTCTCATTGACGCTGGTCATTATACCGTTAACTTTCATGGCTTCTTTTATTGCCCCTATAGCATCTGCAGAAATCACCATTCAGGGGGCTATGTACGGCAAGGTACAGACGCTTGCGGTCCCTGGAAGCCGTTGCTACACAAAAGGGCCTATCGATCTTACGTCTGCAGTTACTGAGTTCTGCAGTCAGAGTAGAAGGGACGATTACTGTATATATACAGTGCCATGGCCAACGCCAGAACAGGACCCAGGTTATGGCTGTTATAAAAACTTCCAGGCTGTTTACAAGTGTTCGGGGTTTCAGAATCCAAAGACAATAGATATTGGTGGCGTGACTTATGAGGCTGCAAACCAGAAGGTAACGTTTGATTGTGCTCCGATGAGGGTGGGTAGTGTGACGGTAACCGAGGATAAGAAAGGGTCTCAGCGGTTCTCGTCTAACGGTAACAAAGCCACTGCATGGTATATGGTTCAGGCAAAGAATACCTATGGGGCGGAATTTGAAGGTTCTATTAATGTCAGTACCCGCGTTAAGCCAGTCACTGAGGGTGCAGATTTAGATAAAACCTCGAATTACCTCACATGTTCAGGGACTCCTAAGGTCACAACTAACTCAAAAGGTACTGGCTCTCTTGGAGCGGAGTATCAGGTAACTGGCTATCCGCAGGTGATTGGCGGTTTGACTGATCCTACTTCTGCTAAAGTAACCTTCTCACTAGAAGTTAATGGCACGCCTTGCTCAGGTGGCTTTCAATACAGCAGAGATCGCTACCCGACCGAAGTAGTTCAGGGTAAGTTCTTTCTGGTTGTGAATAATGAAGAGGTTCCCCTGAATATAAATTTCGTTAAGCCGAAATCAGCAACTCCCAGTTTGAAAATGACAGGCGGGCAGCTGCTGAGTCGAAGTGCTTTCAGTAGTGTTATATCTACCAAGGGCAGAATGTACTTTTATTACAACTTTTACTACCTTAATCAGTACGAACTTCCGACCCGTGCAGGCGTGACCTGCAATTTTGGTGAATCCGGTGATGTTGCATTCACTACGGATTCAGAAGGGCGCTTGAAAGTGTCTGGTTACCTGACGGTCACCAAAGGTGAGCCAGATGCAAATGGCACTGTCACCTGGGTTGCGTCAACAACCCTTGACACGGACGGGCCTGCGTTCCATTTACAGCGCGGCCAACCCATTGGTGAGGTGACCTGTTCTGTTGATGGGACTGGTGCAAGCTACACTCAGAACCTCGGCAACTGGTGATTTATTAGTATGCTTTTCAATACCCCATGGTAATCGAGTCTTGGGGTGTTGCGTAGCATCGCTATCTCATGAAGCGAAGACCTACAACGACAAGGATTGTTAATGAGCATCAGGCCTGATTGGGCGGCTATCGCAGATAGCATGCCCCCCGAACTGAGTGACGAAGAGCAACAACAGCTTTGGTTGATTGAGTGTAAGAAGTGGCTCGGGTCCATAGCAGACGAGTTTGGTGGAAGTTATCGTATTGCCGAATCGGAAAACTTTTTAATCCTCTCGGATGAGAGCGATCGCTATGTAGATGTCTTTTCATCTTTTCTCGAACGAACACTGAAACGTATTCTTAAAACCCTGGACGGGATCGCGGCGGATGATGGTTTCGGCAAGCACGTCGCAGTGATTTTCAAAGACAGTGATGAGTACTATCGCTACGTGAGCCTCTTTTATCCGGAAGAGGGTGAGTTTGGTATGAGCGCTGGTATGTATATTAATGAGGGGTATGGTCATTTCATATTCCCTTCTCAAGACATCACCTATGCTGAGCCAACGGCCGTTCATGAACTGACTCATGCCTGTTTGTCCCATCTCCCAATTCCGCTGTGGCTGGATGAAGGTCTGGCTGTCCTGATGGAAGATGCTCTGGCTGGAAATCACCTTTATCTGGATCAAGAAATCGTGAGCAGGCATCAGGCTTTCTGGAATCTGCAGACAATTCAGGAGTTCTGGTCGGGCGATAGCTTTTCGAGAATCGACGAGGGGCAGGAGCTGAGCTACAACCTGGCACATGTGCTTGTACGCAACCTTGTTCAGAACTTTGAAGTGTTCGCTCAGTTTTGCAATCTGGCGAATTATAGCGATGCCGGGGAGCAAGCTGCTCAAGAGGTTCTTGGTTGTTCACTTGCTCATCTTGTTGGTAGTTTTCTTGGCGAGGGCGACTTTAAGCCGAGAGACAAGGTTGGATTTCGAAAAGGTTTAATGGATGAGCATTGATTACCAATATACTTTAAGCCGGTGGATGCTGCTTTTTGGCATTGCCCTGGCACTCGCTTTTCAGGTGCTTGGTTCAGGAGGCAC
Organism: Thalassolituus maritimus; assembly: GCA_913019975.1. Classification (GTDB taxonomy): domain Bacteria; phylum Pseudomonadota; class Gammaproteobacteria; order Pseudomonadales; family Oceanobacteraceae; genus Thalassolituus. Next base: position 276,393 of record CAJWBH010000001.1, read on the forward strand.
TATTTTCATCCTTTCATTAGCTGCTTTTCAGCTTTATTTTCTCTACCTGATGTTGATTGTGAAGCCACAAGTTATCCGTCTCGATGATAAGGGGCTCACTATCCCTTCACTCTTCTTTCAGGGGCTTTCTTTCAGGCGGGTTAATTGGTCCGACGTTAAGAAGGTATATACCTGGGGTGGTCCTCATAAGGCACCAGTGATCAGGATTGAGCGCTACAATGGAGCTGGTATCGATATTAATTCAGCTTGGGTAAACCGAGAGGGAATAAGAAGTCGGGGCATAGAGCCGTATCAGCAACTTCTACGCGATATTGAAAGCTATACCCGTCCACCTAACGAGTAATTCAGTGTAGTCAGAACCTACCCTGAAGAGTCGACTCTAGTAGCAAGCTAAGAAGGAACATCGCATGAGTAGTAAAACGGTTGAGTGCAACATCCATGGAGAAAGATCACCCACATTCGTATGCCATCACCTCCTTAAAGGAGAGGGTGTAGGATTCAATGTTGGCTATGATCCAGATGAGCCGGATGCGTTGTATCCCGATGCTTGGTGCGATGCTTGTGAGGAGGTAGTTGATAGTGAAGGCGAGTGGAATGATAGGTCAGAGGCCTTTGCCGATATCAGATTGCTATGTTCCGGGTGTTATTGTGAAACCCGCGAGCGGAACTGGAAAGAAGATGAGCAGGCAGTTATCGATCTGATTACCCAAAGTTTTGAATATCTGCAATCTGTTCAGGAGTCGTTTAAGAAAGACTTCAGATTGGACGATTATGAACGCTGGGACTGGAATGAAGACGACTGCAAGCTGATCTTCTCTAATGGTGGTCAAGCTGTTGTTGAATGCGATATCGATTTTGTTGGTAGCTTTTCCCATGCTGGAAACTCTTGGATGTGGGCGTGGGCTAATGGGTCATTTTCCGAGGCTATCAAGTCGAGATCACGACAGATCAGAAACATCGGTGAAGATCAGAATATGCTTAAATTAGCCTCCGCGGTTTGGTATGGCGATCAGATAGATGGCTGGGAAATGACAGCTATTATGGCAGCTCACTTAAAAGCCATCGGTGCTTATCGCACGGCATCAGATATGGGGTATGTGTATATGATTATCAAGAATGCACGCTGGGTCGGGAGTAAACAGCACAACCTATGAATACCTGCCCGTATTGCTCGAATAGACTGCCTTTTTTTAACCTGATATGGCAGCGTTTAAAGGCTAATCGAGACAGCGCTATTGTTTGTAAGCACTGTACTTCTCTCATTTCTCAGAACGGTGGCGCCAGCTGGATTGATGGGACGTTCAGTTGCATCGCGGGTGCGCTATCTTTTTATTTGATAGATTTTGATACAGTTTATTCAGCCGCTGTTGCTTTCTTAGTCGCATTTCTTGTTCTGTTGGTTTCTTCATATTTCACGGCTCCGATTCGAAAGAGCTGATGCGTAATGGCAGTCATTGATTTATTTTCAGAAAGACTGTCGGGAAGAAGCTTCCCTCCTACAGGGTGACTATGTAGAGGGCTTCGTGCATAGCCAGGCATGCTGGCTGAAGCGTTCCTATAGCTTTGGTGTGGTGCATCAGGCTATTTAAGTACGAAATATCGCTGAATTTGTGTCATAAATGGTGCTTATCGGCCGCTCGTTTGAAATTTTCGTCTGAACCTATACAGTGTATAAGTTATATACCAGTCGTAACAAAACGGGAGATATCGTGTCTGAGCCCAAAGACAAGTACAGTATCGACAACACTGACTACTCCGTTGGTCAGGATAATATTCAAAAGTGGGGCTTCGATGTCCACAATCCCGTGTTCGGGATCAGTACCGCTCTTATTCTCGCTTTTCTCATTGCAACCCTCGTCACTGACGCCTCTGTGGCTAAAGAAGCGCTTGACGGTCTGAAGTGGGACATTATCGGTAGCTTTGATAAGTTCTTCGTGTGGTCTGCCAATATTTTTGTGGTGTTCTGTATTGTTATTGCGGTGTCGCCCTGGGGGAAGATTCGCCTCGGTGGTGCGGATGCTGAGGCAGAGTATTCGCGGTTATCCTGGTTGGCGATGTTGTTCGCTGCCGGTATGGGTATTGGCCTGATGTTCTGGGGCGTCGCTGAGCCAGTTGCGTATTTCACTGGCTGGTACGAAACACCGCTTGGCGTCGAGCCGAAAACACCAGAGGCTGCCAGCCTTGCTCTGGGTGCCACTATGTATCACTGGGGTCTTCACCCTTGGGCGATTTACGGTGTTGTTGCGCTGTCTCTGGCGTTCTTCTGTTACAACAAAGGTCTTCCACTTTCTATCCGTTCTGCGTTCTATCCGATTCTGGGTGATCACGCGTGGGGCTGGCCGGGTCATATCATCGATATTCTGGCGGTGCTGGCTACGCTGTTTGGCTTAGCAACTTCCCTCGGTCTCGGTGCAAGCCAGGCTGCTGCAGGTATCAACCATGTGTTTGATATTGAGTCCGGCGTTGGTTTGCAGATCGGTGTGATTGTTGGTGTTACTCTGCTAGCGATTGTTTCGGTTGTTCGTGGCCTGGATGGTGGGGTTAAGCTGCTTAGTAACGTTAATATGCTGATTGCGTTCGTGTTGCTTATCTTCGTTGCAATGGTCGGAGCCGCGGTAGCTTTCGGCTCGATTCCTACCACGCTGATGGCGTATGTTTCGAATATCATCCCGCTGAGTAACCCGCACGGTCGCCCTGATGAAGCATGGTTACAGGGCTGGACTGTGTTCTACTGGGCATGGTGGATCTCCTGGTCGCCATTCGTCGGTATGTTTATCGCACGTGTTTCTAAGGGCCGCACCATTCGTGAGTTTCTGATTGCAGTGCTCGCTGTTCCAACGCTGGTTACCGTTATCTGGATGTCTGTCTACGGTGGTATTGGTATTGATCAGGTGGCCAACAAGATCGGCCTGCTGGGTGAAAACGGCCTGACTTCTGTTCCTCTGGCGATGTTCCAGATGTTTGATGCCCTGCCTATGAGTATGGTTCTTTCTGTCATCGCGATCGTTCTGGTGCTGGTGTTCTTCATCACTTCATCCGACTCCGGCTCGCTGGTTATTGATAGCATTACCGCAGGTGGCAAGGTGGATGCGCCAGTTCCTCAGCGTATTTACTGGGCGTCAGTCGAAGGTGCCATTGCTGCAGCGCTGCTGTGGATTGGCGGTAAAGAGGCGATTGAGGCGCTTCAGGCCGGTGCTATTTCAACGGGCTTACCGTTTACTTTCGTGCTGTTGTTGATGTGTGTGAGCTTAGTGATGGGCTTACGCACTGAGCCGAAAGGTTAAGCGCTAGCTTAATGAAAAGCCCAGCATTTGCTGGGCTTTTTTATGGGCGTTTTCCGGGAGTTTTTTACAGGCACAGCTCTTTGACGGCGTGATTTGCTAATTTCCATTTCTGGATCTGAGCTTGCAGTAATTCGGCCGTTGCAATCGCGTCAACCAACGCATTGTGATTTTCGTATTCGGGTAGGTTATAGCGCTGGCGTGTATCTGGCAGTCGTAAGGAGGGCAGGGGTTTTCCCAGCAGACGGTTATACCAGCGCTGGCTATGAGTGAGGCAGCTTGCCTCCAGTGCAAAGGTATCGATAACGGGGAAAAGCCAGGGTTCAGACCAGAGGTGGAATCCCAGTTTTCTGAAAAACTCACGTTCCATCGCCCGGTAGTGCACAACGCACAGGCGCCCGGCCATCGCATCTAGCAACTCCGGCATGATCGAATTAATTCTGGGTGCAGTTGAGACATCGGTATGTGTAATGCCGTGAATTACCACTGAGGTGTCGCTCAGTTCACCCGGATTAACTAACCAGTGTTTTGCGGTTGGCAGATATACGCGTTCGGCATCAAACTCAACGACCCCGACACTGACGATCTTGTCTTCCTCGGGGTTCAGCCCTGTGGTTTCTATATCAATGGCCAGGCAGCGCGTCTGGTTTAAATTCCGTTCTAAGTATGAAAAGCCCGCATCGTAAAAGCGTTTGAGGTCGGCTACGTCGGTTTTCGACGTATCGGTTGATTCCGACATTGTGTTCTGAAATTCTGGCCAGCCACGGGGCACAGAACCAGGTACTTTTAATGATTCATCCATTCGCGGTGTACCGGTACTTCAGAAAACGTTGTGCCTGAGCAACCACGTTAAATGCTTCTTTCAGTGAACGCTGCCGGGTGAAGCTCAAGGTGTCAGGGGCGATGTTGTTGTTGGGTTCTCTTTTGTCGCGGATGGCCAACATCTGTTGATGTGCGCGTAAGCTATAGAGCAGTTCCAGAGCGTTCGTCAGCTCATCGTATTTTTCTTGCGGGAGCAGTTTGGTTTTTGAAATATCCTCTAGGCGCTCGAAGGAGTTCTGTGACATCGACCCGGTTGCCAAAGCATGAACCCGAATAATGTCCGTCAGGGGAGCGGTACCGCGGCGCTTAATATTCAGAGACTTACCTTGTCTGCCGTCTTCTTCCAGTACAAAGTTTTTAAATACCCCTAGCGGAGGGGTGCGCTTCAGTGCATTCCGAGCCAGCAAGGCCAGAAACGGTTTGCTGTTTTTGGCTTTCGTTGAGATAAATTTCTGAAGTTCTTTAGCCCATATCTTGGTGCCATGTACAGCGACCAGGTCGAAAAATATGCAGGCGTTGAGCAGGGCTTCTGGTTCAGGTTTTTCAATCCAGTTGGTGAACTGGGCGCGCCACTCCGACCGGCGCATCCGCCATTTCGGGTTTGAGGCCATGATCAAGCCTTCGCATAAGGGGTAGCCACAGCGATCAAGGCCTTCGCACACCATTTTACTGAACTGCTCGAAATAGGTACCGTGCGCTGCTTCGTCGTAATCATCGGAGAGAATCAGAGCATTGTCCTGGTCGGTAACTAAAAGTTGTTCGTCCCGGGCTAATGAGCCGAGTGCAATTAAACAATAGGGCACAGGCGGGGGCCCCAACTCCTCCTCTGCCAGCTTTGCCATCTGTTGCATAAAGCTGGCCCCGATGACGGACATGGCTGAGCCAATCATGTGGGATGTCGCGTGCTCATTGACCAGGCGCTCATAGACAGCAGGAAGCTGTTCCGAAAGCTGAGCCAGAGCATCGATACTTTCAGATGACAGTATGCTGCGCACCAACAACAGGGAGTTCTGGGACTCATGTGCAACTACGTCGAGAAGGGAGACGATCCCGAGTACGCGGTTGTCATCAACGATAGGGACATGGTGGGTATTATTACGCAGCATCACCAGCATAACTTCATGAAGGTATGCGTGGTCGTCCATGACCAGCGGTTCGGTACTCATGATCTCACCCACGGGGGTATCATATGGCAGCGACTTGGCGATAACGCGCGCGCGCAGGTCACTGTCTGTAACTATGCCCAGAAGATTGCCCTGGTCGTCCTGAACTAATGCGGCGGCAATGTAGTTATCAGAGATACGCATTGCACACTCTGCGACGGTTGTATCGGGAGTGATCAGAAGGGGCTCTGCTTTGATGACCTCAGTCACAGGCACAGTCGTCATGTCGTCGGTGCCGACCTGAGTCGCCTGCTCCAGAATGGAGTGTTCGTTTACTTCAAAAAAGTCGCCGAACTCAGAGTATTTTTCACAGTAATCGATAAAGAGTTCGCTGGGGATCAGGTAGAAGAGGCTGTCTTTACGGGTTGTTGCCGGAAAGCGCACCTTACCCTTCATGAGTAGCCCCATTTGACCAAATACATGCCCCGCAGGCAGGCGGTTATAGAGGCTGCCATCCCGACGAAACAGTTCAACTTCACCTGAGCGTATAAAGTGAAGGTGGTGTATGGGTTCATCCAGAACCAGCACATCTTCACCGGCTTGTTTGTAGCTCACTTCGATTGAGCGTGCCATATCAGACAGGGCATCTGCAGGAAGCCATGAGAAAGGTTCATGCTCAGCGAGTGCTCGTTCAATATCAGGAAGCTCAATGCTCATTCGTTAATCCGTCACTCAATATAAAAGGATAGCTGGGCCTAGACTGGCATAGCCAGTAATGGGTGATCAAGCTCAAATGGTCTTCTCAGCTTAAGCTTTATGACTTGCTGCAATGCGCCATTCAGAGTGTCTTGGTCATCTTCGGTGATTAATGCTCTGTAACGCCATTTGAAAGCCTTATGGCGTGGATTGACAGTATCGATGGAAATATTTTTAGAGGGCAGGAAATGCTTACTGATCAGTGTATCAACTCTCAATACAGCGGTGCGTAAGAGCTTCAGGCGTATGAACTGGAATTGGCTTCTGACTGAAGCGTGATTTCAGCTCTGGCGCAGTCGGTCAATGATGCCCTTCATCACTTGATGCACTGCACAAAACTCGATACGAATAGTTCTCAGTTTTTTTATAGTTTAACAAGGAGTGAGTTATGGGTGATTCAGCAATGAATTCAAACGTGGATTTCGAAATATGGAACCATAATGATCGTGGTGGCTTGAGCGATACTTTCAAAAATGCTCAGGGTCAGGACAGCATCACGGGCAATACCGATTCGTTAGAAACTGCATCAAACACTTGGGTGATTGTTTTCAACGAAACCAATTATTACGGCGACTCAATGCAGGTCGGGCCCTCTACCTACCTCGATGATCTGAACCATACTACCCGTTACAACTCATCAGGCAGTGATGAGGGGGACTGGAAAAATCAGATTCAGAGTTTTGTGCTTTATAAGACCAAGCCCTCTTACTGGGGAAGAAATCCAACGAGGGATGAGCTTTTTGCTCCTCCTTCCGGGCATGCTGTGTTCACGGAGAATAATAATTTCCTCGGGGACAACCGTACCTTTACAGCACCCTATAACGCCCTGAATCTGGGGGTTGTCGGATACACGACCAGCGGCACAGAAATGTATCGGACGACGGGCGGCACGATCAATTCATTACGCACAGGTCCAAATGCCTGGCTGATTGTATTTAACGAGGCAGATTGCCGCGGTTGTGCCCTGAGAGTGACGCCAAACACGAAACATGGCGACCTGAATAATATCACCCGCTATAACCTCCAGGGAGAAGACGAAGGTGATTGGAAGAATCAAATAGAGTCTTTCCTGCTCTACAACAAAGAACCCGAATTCTGGAGTACTGGATATCCGCGCCCGTACATCGATTTCACAACTCTGTTCAACCTATATCCGGGGACGACCAACACCAGTAGCGACGACAAAATTACGTATGTCATTGAAGATGCGACCTATAAAATTGATGAGCCAGAAGTCGCTGCGCAGGCAACAACACAGGTTATCAGTGATTACTACATTAATGATGACTTCAGTGTGTTGCCTGAGGATGGCTGGACGAAGTATCACATTTCAATGAGCCACGAAAATACCGGCGGCCGCAATGACAAAGCTGAGTTTGACATGTTCTTCGATAACTCAGGAAAGCTTGTCAGCATCCAGCACTTCGAGTGGTCATCGAATGGCGCGTATAACATTTCTCAAGCTTTGATAACGATTGTCGATGATGAGGCCTGGTTGTTGGGTACCATTGGTGCGCTTGAAACTCTGGGGATTTCCGAAGAAGTCGCAGATGGTTTCGTACAGGTTTTCGATTTTTTAACGACAGCCTTCAACGATATTTCATCGCTGGTTTACAGAAAGACAGACAACGGTGGTAGTTACTATTTCCTGCCCGTGATCTGCCATACGATTAATCGTGTTTACTCGACGATTGCGGGCACATTTAACCGGCCTGCTTATTCTTCTTCGTCAGACAGTCGGGCCAATTATGCGTTGGATTTCAATTACGACGGCTACACAGATGCGTTGTCGGGCACGGGTTCTGGTGTCTCAAACGTCGGCGCCTGGGGCCTGAAGTCGGGCACAAGCGGCGCGATGCCGTTCAGTCAGGTGATTGAGTTTGAGTACCAGGGATATAACTTCCGTGTCTGGTACCCGGAAGTTTCGTTCTCGACTGAGCTGGGTATGGTCATGTCTTGTAAGATCGACTACGAAATCAGTGATAACAAGGATGATCACGTCATCCTGTTGATGGGTGTCAGTGTGCCAGCCAATGCAGGTGATCAGCCAGTATTGAGTTTTGCCCAGGCCACCATCCAGTTCACGGACATGTCAGACTCAAACATCATGACGTCTCCGTGTGGTGGTAACAATATCATTAACGATGTCTACGACCAGCTCAGTAGCCAGCTGACAGGTACCAACATCGACAGTAACTCAGGTGGGCGTGCTTACCTTGCAGACGTCGCTAAGGCCAATATGCAAGCTATGCTCGACTGCGCTGTGTTTACTCAGAAGTAGCATCTACAACCACGTGGCAGCGTTGTACGTTGCCACGTTTATTCGCTTGCTTCCTGCCAGAACTGGCATATATTAAGCGCTGAACCCCGTACCCTCCCAACGCTTGCCACGAGAAGGCGGCTCTGCCGGTTCACCTGTGTTTACTTTTTCTTTGACGGGTGATGACTCCATGAATGAAATGTTAGCGATTGCGCTGTTAATCGGCGCCAGCGCGTGCTTTGCGATGGCCGAAATTGGTATCGCAGCCTCACGCAAAATTAAGCTGCGTGTACTGGCAGGCGAGGGAAGTCATAAGGCTCAGGATGTGCTGGACCTCCAGCAGAACCCCGGCGCTTTCTTTGCCATGATTCAGATTGCGTTAAATGCTATCTCGATTCTGGGCGGTATCATCGGTGAGGAGGTGCTGACGCCTTACGTAAAAGAAGCGCTGAGCATGGTGTACCAGGGTGCCGCGTTGGATCAGATCAGCTTCGCTCTGTCGTTTTTCTGTATCACCGCGCTCTTTATCTTGTTTGCAGACCTGCTGCCCAAGCGTATAGCCGTGAATCTGCCGGAAGCCACTGCCGTACGTCTGGTGACCCCGATGCGCTGGGTGACTTATATGGTGATGCCTCTGGTTGTGCTGTTTAACGGTGTGACCAATGCCGTGCTGCGCTTACTGAAGCTGCCTACTGAGCGTGAGGAGCAGGTCACGACTGAAGACATCGTTGCCATGATGGATGCCGGTGCAGAAGACGGAAGCCTGCAGCAGCAGGAGTATGAGTTAATCGGCAATGTTTTTGATCTCGATACTGCACTGATAAGCAGCGTGATGACGCCGCGTGATCAGGTTGTGTACTTTGATCTGTACGAGTCGGTCGAGTCGATTTCTCAGAAGGTGGTCGATCATCCGCATAATGATTTTCTCGTTTGCGATGGTTCACTGGAGAAAATCAGCGGCTCAGTTGAATCCAAGATGATCCTGCAGCAGGTGTTGAAAGGTGAAATGTCGGGCCTGTCGGCGCTGAACTTCTCAAAGGACGTGCTTTATCTCCCAGAGACACTAACCCTCGGAGAGGGCCTGAATGCCTTCAAAACGGCGACTCAACCCTTCGCTGTCGTCGTGAACGAGTACGCGACTGTCGTGGGGCTGGTCACAGTGAAAGACATGCTCAGTGGTTTTATGGGGCAGCTGATCACTCATGAGGACGATCAGTTGATCATCCAACGCGATGAGCAATCCTGGTTGATGGATGGTATGACGCCCGTTGGTGACGTGATGCGGGCTCTGGATATCGCTGCAATGACGAGCTGTTCGGCATAAACGTGAGTGCTAATGAGTACCCATAGAAGGAGTAGGCTTGTCAGAGGGTGCTTAGGGGTCATGTTATAACCCTAGTCAATATTGCAGAGATCACCAAAGATCAAAGCGCCTTATGGTCGAACCATTGGGCGCTTTTTAGTTTTATGAAGACATTGGCTAAGGCGTCACAATATTAAATGTGCCTTCCGGCTTTTCGATTAGGCTAAAGAACTTTACTAAATCCAATACACTGCCATCCACGGTGAGATCATCCCCAAACAAGGTGTCCTTGATGCCAGCATGACCGACGATCATATCGACAAACAGAGGCTGCGTAAGGGTTAGGGTGGCGTCAGCAATGGTATCTTTGGCCACCGCCTTGTGGTGCAGTACGCTGTTTTTAAGGGTTAGAAGGTAGCTCTGATCTAAATCGCTAAAGGTGACCTTAATAGCCAGTTCGGTATCGGCTGCTTTGTCCGCGTTGAGGTTCACCGCCATGCTATTGAAGAAGAGGTGCACGGGGGTTTTTAACAGGACTTCTTTCATGACCGCTGGGCTGATGCCTTCATCCGGTCCGCCGTGGCGCAGTTCGTAAGCGCCTGTGAGATAGAAATCACGCCATGGTGCAGATTCGGCCTGATACCCCAGTTGGTCGTACACCTTAGCTAATAGGGCTTTGGCTTCTGCGTGGTCAGGATCGGCGAATACGGCATGGTTGAGCAGTTCTGCCAACCAGCGATAAGTCTGGGTGCCATCGGTTGCGGATAGGTTGGCGGTGCCGTCGAATTGCGTCTGCGCTTTGGCGACGACTGCGTCCACGCCACCCATCATTTCAACATAACGAATCGCAGCTTCTTTTTCGGGTAAAGGGTCTAGCTTAGCTGGGTTGGCGTTATACCAGCCTAGATAGGCTTGGTACACCGCTTTGGCGTTGTGCTTGAGTGTGCCGTAATAGCCTTGGTTATGAAACTGTGTGTTAAGCGCCTCAGGTAGGGTTAAGCTTTCCGCAATTTCGTTTGGGGTATAGCCCTTGTTGAGTAGGCGAACACTCTGGTCGTGTATGAATTTATAAGTGTCGCGTTGTTGTTCCAAGAAATGGTTGATTTTTTCTTGCCCCCACAGTGGCCAGTGGTGACTGCCAAAGTACACGTCGGCTTGGTTAAAGCGCACGCGTGCTTCGTCGATGTAGCGGCTCCAGATATTCGCATCACGAACCTTCGCGCCTCGTAATGTGTAGAGATTGTGCATATTACGGCTCAGCATTTCAGCGCCACAGAACGCTTTTTGTTTTGGAAGGTAGAAGGTAAATTCAGCGGGGGCCTCTGAGCCCGACACGGTTTGAAAAACGAAGGGCACACCATCAATGCTCAGTTCGGTGATGGGCTCGGAAATGTGAACGGTGGCTTCTTCAAAACCGAAGCTGCCAAACGCTGGGCCCTTGCCTAATCCTGTGCCCACATGCCCGCGCTCCTCTCTGGCGAGTCGCTTACCGTACATGTACATGGCACGACGACTCATGGCCGTACCAGCAATGATATTTTCACTGGTGGCTTCTTCTTCGAAGCCTGCTGGAGCAACGATGGTTAGACTCTGTTTTTCTTCGTCGCTTAGGTTCTGCAGTATGCCCTGTATGCCGCCAAAGTGATCAATGTGACTGTGGGTGAACAAAATGGCCTTGATGGGGTATTTGCCTAAATGTTGTTGTGCAAAAGTGAGGGCTTTATGGGCGGTTTCTCTTGCGGTGAGAGGGTCCACTAAAATCCAGCCTGACTCACTTTCAATGATGGTCATGTTGGCCAAATCGAATCCACGAATTTGATAAACGCCGTCGGTGACTTTAAATAAACCGTGAATGTTATTCAGCGCCGCCTGGCGCCATAAACTGGGGTTGACTGAGCCGGGTGCGTTTTCACCATTGGCATCGACAAAGCCGTATTCATCCATGTTCCAGACCAAGCTTTTGCCAGTTAAATGAGCAATTTCAAGATGGTCTTCACTGGCGATGAGGCCTTTGCGAGCAAGCTCAAAATCCTCTGTGTTGCTGAATGGCCGTTGTGCCAATACCGCTTGGTTGGCTTTTACCGTGGTGGGGGTGGGCGCACTGTGCCCAAGTGTGTTCGCGTCAGATTCAAATTCAACCGAGTTGTCGCAGGCCGCTAATAAGGCAGCGGATAGGGCGAGCAGGGCAATACGAAACATAAAAGAGCCTCATGTATTCTTATTTTTAGATCAGTGTAACCCTGAGATGCAGGAATGCCTTGGTCTTAAGCGGACAAAGGTGTGTCATGTTTAACCGTCAATGACTAAAGCAGGTGTTTTTTGCGAAATGCCGATGGGCTTTGACCCGTTAGCTTGGAAAAGGCTCGCGTAAAGTTACTATGATCGGCAAACCCCAAGCGGAGCGCGATATCTGTAATGGGTAACTGAGTGTCTTTTAGGTATTGTTTAGCCAGTTGAACTTTGCAATCTTGCAGTAAACCACGAAATTGATTGCCTTCCTCTTCCAATCGACGTCGCAAACTTCTTTCCGTTAACTTCAAATGTTGAGCCGCCCCTGTGACCGTGGGTTCGGACTTCTCAAGCTGGCTGAATATGTAATGGACAACGTGTTGGCTCACGGTTTTATCGGTTAAGTCTTGAACGTAAGACTGCACAATGGATTCATTGTAAGCTGCCATTTTTTTATCGCCCATGAGGTCGCTCTTGGCCACCTGTTGGCGATCAAACCATAAAGCGTTGTGCGTTTGCTTAAACTCAACTGCACAGCCAAAGCCGTTTTGCCAGCGTTCAGGGTAGGGTTCACCTGATCGTTGCAGTGTGACTTTGTTGATTAGCTTTGGGTTGCTGGTCAGTTGCAAGGCAAGCTGGTGAAGCGTTGCTAGAAAGCTGTCTATGGCTAAGGGGCTGATGTCCACACTGGGAATGGGTTGAATGGCAAACTGAATGTGCTCTGGTGTGTAATGCAGTTCGATATTGGCCGAATTACTCACCATGGCGTGATACTGCGCCAGTTTTTGAATGGCTTGCTCAAGATTGTCAGCGGTCAGCATCAACAGTCCCAACGCTCTAAAATGCATGGGCTGAACGTATTTGGCCACCTCTAGACCGAAGGCGGCGTTACCTGTGGCCTGCTCCACTAATTGCCAGAATTGGGTCATACGGCGAACGTCCACCCGCCCATCTGGATTGTCCTTAAACTGAGCAACGGACAGACCTACTTGTTCAAATAGCGGAGCGGGGTCAATGTCTTGAGCCTTAAGGGCGCGAATAATGGCCAGAGGCCATGCGGCAAGAGTGGTGTGGACTGGACGATTGATCATGTTTTTGGTTGTTATTGTTAGTTGGCTCATTTTATGGGTCAAGCTTGTGTCAGGTAAAGAGGTGAACCGGTAAACCCTAGCGTACGTATGTTGGGATAAGCGTATGAAATGGGCTGTTTCATGGAAATAAATCATTTTAATTGTGCGCAATCTAATTTACAGTGGTCACTCCCCAAAAGGGACAGGCTATACTGCTAGCCACATCAAAAGCATTTCCAATACAAAGCTGAAGCGCTTACCGCGCAAGACGGATTTCTGCCTGTACGAGGGCTATAAATTCGAGGTGCTGGATCTTGAGGGCGTGCGGGTAGAGCAGTTGCTGGTCACCCGATTGAATGGATGAGGTTGGTCGATGGCAAAGCGGGGTACTCCCGCTTTGCCACTTTCCTTAACGTTATCCCGTTGCGCTTATTTTGCAATCAGCTCGCGCAGTACATAATGCAGAATGCCACCGGCTTTGAAGTAACTGATTTCATTACTGGTGTCGATTCGGCACTGCACCTTAAATGATGTGGTTTTACCGTCGTCATCCGTCGCTTTGACTTCAAGAAGTTGGTTGGGTTTTAACTCATCATTAATACCTTTGATATTGATAGTTTCATGCCCGGTTAAGCCAAGGTCAGCAATGTTCTGACCGTCGATAAACTGCAATGGCAGAACACCCATACCGACCAGGTTTGAACGGTGAATCCGTTCGAAGCTTTCGGCGATGACCGCTTTTACGCCGAGTAGAATTGTACCTTTTGCTGCCCAGTCACGGCTTGATCCTGTGCCGTATTCTTTACCTGCGAGTACAACCAGTGGCGTGCCTTCTTTCTGGTAACGCATCGCAGCATCGTAAATAGCCATGCGTTCACCGCTTGGTGTATGGATGGTTTCACCACCTTCTTCGCCGCCGAGCATCTGGTTGCGGATGCGGATGTTGGCGAAGGTGCCGCGCATCATGACTTCGTGATTACCACGACGTGAGCCATAAGAATTAAAGTCCTGAGGTTTTACCCCAAGACTCTGCAGGTATTCACCCGCTGGTGAACTGGTCTTGATGTTACCCGCCGGTGAAATATGGTCGGTGGTAATGGAGTCACCAAAGAGTGCCAGCACTCGAGCGTTTTCGACGTTCTCTAAGGGTTTTAGAGGTTGGTCGATGTCATCAAAAAACGGCGGGTTTTGCACGTAGCTTGAGTTGTCGTCCCAGGCGTAGGTTTTCCCTTCGCTGATATCAATACCTTGCCAGTGCTTATCGCCGCTGAATACATCGGCGTAACGGGTGCGGAACATGCCATCATCGACCTTGGCAACGGCCTCGGCAATTTCGGCATTGGTTGGCCAGATATCTTTCAGATATACCGGCTTGTTGTCTTTATCCAGACCGAGCGGTTCGGTTTTTAAATTAATGCGGGTATTTCCGGCGAGCGCGTAAGCAACAACAAGGGGCGGTGACGCTAACCAGTTGGCTTTGACGTGCGGGTGTACACGCCCTTCGAAGTTTCGGTTGCCCGACAGTACCGCTGACACGGTCAGATCATGTTCGGTGATGGCTTTGGCTATCTCGTCGGGGAGTGGGCCAGAGTTACCGATACACGTGGTACAGCCGTAGCCCACCAGATTAAAGCCGAGCTTATCCAGATACGGTGTGAGTTCGGCTTTTTCAAGGTAGTCGGTTACGACTTTCGAGCCGGGAGCGAGTGAGGATTTCACCCAAGGTTTACGTGCCATGCCCAGTTCTATGGCTTTCTTCGCAACCAGACCGGCCGCCATCATGACGCTTGGGTTCGATGTGTTGGTGCAGGAGGTAATAGCAGCAATCACCACAGCACCGTGGCTCATGGTGTGTTCTTCGCCGTCAATCGTCACTGTTGCCTGTGCGTTCGGGCCGCCTACGGCCGTGCCGCTGCCACCTTCGCTTTCCAGTCGTGCTTGCTCATCATCGGCAGGCGTTACCTGCAATGCGAGCAGATCGTCGAAGGTATCCGGTACATCGGGCAGGGCAACGCGATCCTGCGGACGACGTGGCCCGGCAAGGCTGGCTTCTACTGTGCTCATATCGAGATGCAGGCTGTCGGTAAATTCAGGCTCATCACCGGCTTCACGCCACAAGCCTTGTGCCTTGCAGTAGGCTTCAACTCGCTTGATTACATCATCGGGGCGACCACTTAAGCGCATGTAATTGAGGGTTTCATCGTCGACGGGGAAGAAACCACAGGTCGCACCGTACTCGGGTGCCATATTGGCGATCGTGGCACGGTCAGCGAGTGGCAGGTCGGCAAGGCCATCGCCGTAGAATTCGACGAACTTACCGACAACGCCTTTGTTACGCAGCATCTGGGTGACCGTAAGTACCAGGTCGGTGGCCGTCACGCCTTCGGGCATTCTACCTGTGAGTTTGAAACCAATGACTTCCGGTATCAGCATGGAAACGGGTTGGCCCAGCATGGCCGCCTCTGCTTCGATGCCGCCAACACCCCAGCCCAGTACACCGATACCGTTAATCATCGTGGTGTGCGAGTCGGTGCCTACGAGCGTATCCGGGTAAGCCCAGTCTTCACCGTTCACATTGGCGGCCCAAACACTCTGAGCGAGATATTCAAGGTTCACCTGGTGACAGATACCCGTACCGGGCGGCACAACGCGGAAATTATCAAAGGCGGTCTGGCCCCAGCGCAGGAAAGCGTAGCGTTCGCCATTGCGTTGCATTTCGATTTCTACGTTATCGTGAAACGCCTGATCATCGGCAAAGCGATCCACCATCACTGAGTGGTCAATCACAAGATCAACGGGTGAGAGCGGATTGATGCTCTCGGGGTCACCGCCTGCGCGGGCGATGGCATCACGCATGGCGGCGAGGTCCACAACTGCAGGTACACCGGTGAAATCCTGCATCAGTACGCGGGCAGGGCGGTATTGTATCTCGCGGTCGGACGAACGCTTATCCAACCAGTCGGCGATGGCTTTAATATCGTCTCTAGTGACGGTGTCACCGTCTTCGTTGCGCAGAAGGTTTTCCAGCAGCACCTTTAAGGACTTAGGCAGCTTATCAATGCCTTTCAGTTGTTCGGCCGCTTTCAGAAGCGAATGATATTTGTAGGGTTTGCCGTCCACCTCTAGCGTGGACTGGGTATTCAGACTGTTAACTGTCGACATGCTCGGCCTCCATGAAATCCGTGAATCAGCCGCTGTCATCACAGCGGCTGATGTATAACCTAGTAAATTTGGTTCGGAAAAGGAGGACAAGTTCAACCTGATTGGCAAGGATTGGCCAAACAGAGTGTTCCGTCGCGTTTGGCGCCTCAGTACTCAAGGAATGCCTTGAGTGGCGTATCAGCAAAGCCAGCTTTCCCATAAGTCAGATCTCACGGTGGTGTTACTCGCAGAAGTGTCCTCGGCACGGCATAATGACTGCAAATTTTAAGGAGCCATTATGACTTTTAATATTGTTCTGATCGTACTTATCGTTTTGCTGGTGATCTACGCGCTAAAGCGTGCGGGTGTATTCAGCAAAGGCGCAGCAGAAAACGAGACCGTCGGTGATGCTTATTTAGCTGAGAATGCGTTGCGCGAGGAGGTTACTCAGACCGACAGCGGCCTGCAGTACGAAGTGCTCACAGAGGGTGAGGGTGATACTCGACCGGTAGCGACAGATACTGTGCTGGTGCATTATCACGGCACTTTGATCAATGGTTCTGTCTTTGATAGTTCGGTAAAGCGCGGTGAGCCGATTTCATTTCCGCTGAATCGCGTTATCGCGGGCTGGACTGAGGGCGTACAGTTGATGACTAAAGGCGCAAAATATAAATTCTATATTCCTGCGCGTCTTGCCTACGGCAATCGTCAGGTGGGTACGATTCCGGGTGGGTCGCTGCTGATTTTCGAAGTCGAACTACTGGATATTAATCCGGCCTGATCTTATGGCGTTTGACACTGAGCTTGCGGAGCGTATTCGTGCGGTGGTCTGTCACTTCGGCCACTGGGACGAAAAGAAGATGTTCGGTGGGCTTTGTATCATGCTCAATGGTCACATGCTGTGCGGCGTTTTGGGGGATGAGCTGATGGTACGGGTTGGTCCTGACGATTACGAAGACGCACTTGATGAAGACGGTACGCGAGAGATGGACTTCACCGGCCGTCCATTAAAAGGCATGGTGATGGTCGATGGCGCAGCGGTCGCTGAACCAGAGGATCTGGAATACTGGCTTCAGCGGTGTAACCGCTTTGTCGGGCGCCTGCCGCCCAAATAACCCGAAAGGGCTTTTGAAATAGCCTCCGCCTGAAGAGACCAATTGAATCGTGTTTTAATCAATCGATCTTTTGGTGACGTTTTTACGCCCTGAAAAGAGAGAGCCTCCGCGACCTTTTGGCTCTTTTGGTGGTGGCGCGGATGGCTTCTCTTTAGCGCGGTTGGCACGTGGCACGGAGCTCAATTCCTGATTGTCTTCACCGCTCTGTTTTCCTTTTGAAGCCTTTCCTTTCTGTGCTTTCTCTTTGCCTGCTTTTGTCTTCAATGTTTTACGCAGGTTGAGTTTACCAGGCCCTGTCGCGGGGACGCTGTGGTTTGGTACATGTCCGATAAGATCCTCGCGACGTAGTGCGCGGCCGATCAGAGTTTCAATGGCGGTCAGTGTGTCGACTTCATGGGCGGCGACCAGTGAAATCGCGATACCTTTTTCACCGGCGCGGCCGGTACGACCAATACGGTGAATGTAGTCGTGCGCGACAGGCGGCAGGTCATGATTGATGACCGCAGGTAAGTGTTCAATATCAATGCCGCGTGAGGCGACATCCGTCGTCACGAGAACTCGCAGGCGATGCTCGCGGAAGGCATCAAGAATGTCGTTACGCTCAGCCTGTGTTTTATCACCGTGCAGCACTTCCGCCTGAATGCCTTCTGATTTGAGGTGATCCGTCAGAGCGTCTGCACCTTTTTTGGTCTTGGTGAAGACCATTACCTGCTTCCATTTATTTTCAATCAGAAGCGAAGCAACGGCATTGCCTTTATCGCTGTGATCGACAGGGTGCAGCCACTGACGGACGTTTTCGCTAGTGCGGTTGGCGTCTTTCTGCCCGAGTTCGATGGCTCCGGGCATAAGCTCAGACGCAAGTTCGCGTACGGCATTATCAAATGTTGCCGAGAAAAGAAGGTTCTGGCGAACGTCGGGTAGTTTCTGAACAATGCGTTGCAGATCTTCGGCGAAGCCCAGATCCAGCAGGCGGTCTGCTTCGTCGAGCACCAGACACTGCAGATGCTCAAAACTGACACGATGACGGATCATGAGTTCGTACAGGCGACCTGGTGTGGCTACGACAGCGTCTGCGCCTTCGGCCATTTTATCTTCAATGGTGCGTGGGTTCTGTCCGCCGCAAAGGAGCAGACAACGGTGACCGCAGTTGCGTCCATAGTCCCGAAAATTCTCTGCCAGTTGCTGAGCGAGTTCACGCGTTGGCGCAATAATAAGTACTCGCGGGTAGCGATAACCTTCTTCTTCTGTGCGTGGGTGCTCGCTGAGTAATTGCAGAAGCGGAAGCATAAACGCTGCGGTCTTGCCCGTACCGGTTGGCGCTGCGGCCATCAGTTCGGTTCCCGCCAGGATATGAGGGATTGCGGCCTCCTGAATCGGGGTAGGTTCAGCGTATCCCAACGATGCCAGCCGTTTCAGAATGTTAGTGTCGTGCAACAGGCTGCGGAAGCTACTCATGACTGGTCTCCACCAAAGAGTGTCTCAGGCGTAAATTCGATGGACTGCTCGTCATTTCCTAGCCACATGGTGCCGTCCTGGATCGTCGCTTGCAGTCGCATGGTGCGGGTGCATAGTGACTCTAGCTGAGTGCAGGCATCGTCGGCGAGCTTAATTACGCTCAGCTTTGGGTATGCATGAATTTTATTTTCATGCTGTTTCCACCAGACATCAAATGCATTGCCCTGATAGCCGTACAGTTTGACTGACTGTGCTTTATTACACGCCTTTCGTAGACGTTTTTCATCAGGCTGGCCCAGTTCAATCCAAAGCTCCGTCTCATCGCTGTATGTGCGCTGCCAGAGATCAGGCTCGTCATCTGTGCTGATGCCTCGGGTAAATTCCAGACGTTCGTGTGCATTCAACGCGAATACCGCGATGCGGGTCATCATTCTCAGTATGGTTTCTGAGGGATGTTGGGCGATCGTCAGGGTGTGGGTCGCATAGTAGTCGCGATCCATGTCAGAGATCATCAGTTCAGCTTTGTAGATGGTGGCTTTCAGTGCCATGCCTGGATTCTCGAGCTTTGTGTACGGGAGAAGAAAGGTGCGTACTCTACTGCGATTGGTGGAGCTTGCATAGTATAAATACTTTTTACTTTAAGGATCATTCATGATTAATTATATATATTAATGTTGTTTAGGAGGTCATAAATGAGTGAGTATGATCTTGATCCACTGTCAGATCAGCAGATTCTGGCAAAGTTGGCCGGGCGGCTCCGGAGTGAGCGTCTCCAGCGTAACGTTACACAGCAGGCGCTGGCTGATCTCGCTGGGGTGGGAGTGGCCACACTGCGGCGTTTTGAGGGCGGAGAGGGCAATCTGAGTCTGCTTAATCTTATCGCTGTTTTACGCGCCCTCGGGCTTGTGCACCTGTTGGATGCATTGATTCGTGAGCCTGATGTCAGCCCGATAGCGAGCCTCCGAGAGAACGGTGCCGGGATTTATCGGGAGGCGCCCATACGTCAGAGGGCAAGACCTGAATCGTCATCGGCAGATGATGCAAGCTGGTCGTGGGGCGATGACGAATGATCAGCCTGGCGGAAGTGCAGCTTTGGGGACGCACAATAGGCGCTGTTCAATGGAACAGTGTGCGTCAGCTCGGCGTGTTCGAATATGCTCCTGAATTCCTACGCTCCGGCATAGAGTTGGCACCACTGCAGATGCCGTTAAGAGCGGGGCGTTTCAGTTTTCCACAGCTGGCTCATGAGACCTTTAAGGGCTTGCCGGGAATGTTGGCAGATGCCTTGCCGGACAAGTTCGGTAATCTCCTGATTGATCAGTGGCTGGTGGCACAAGGGCGTGATCCGGAGTCATTCAACCCTGTTGAACGTCTGCTCTACATTGGGCAACGAGGCATGGGGGCGCTGGAGTTTGCTCCGGCGACGCGAGGCCATGTAGGCGCTGGAACGCCAGTCGAGTTGTCCGAGTTGGTGTCGCTGGCGAATAAAGCCCTGAATCAGAAGCAGGGCCTTGCGGTAGAAATTATTGAAGGCGAAGAAGACGCTCAGGCGTTGAACCAGATTATTGCAGTGGGAACGTCGGCGGGTGGTGCACGTGCAAAAGCCGTCATCGCATGGAACGAGCAGACCGGAGAGGTGCGCTCCGGGCAGTGCGATACAGAAGCGGGCTTTCGGCACTATTTGCTCAAATTCGACGGCGTTGCGGCGAATCGTGATAAAGAATTGGCAGACCCTCAAGGTTATACCCGCATTGAATATGCATGCTATTTGATGGCACAGGCTGCGGGCATCGAGATGATGCCAAGTCGCTTACTTGAAGAAAACGGTCGTGCGCACTTTCTGACCCAGCGGTTTGACCGGTCTGAAACTGGCAAGAAGCTTCATATGCAAACGCTCTGTGGTATTGCTCATTACGATTTTAATGTGGCAGGCGGGTATTCTTACGAGCAGTGCTTTCGTGTGATTCGTCAGGTTGTGAAGAGTCAGGCACGCGTTGCTCAAGAGCAGCAGTTCCGGCGAATGCTGCTTAATCTGATGATACGTAATCAGGATGATCATACGAAGAATATTGGCTTTCTCATGAACCGTCAGGGGGTGTGGTCTCTGGCGCCCGCTTATGATGTAACTTATGCCTACAACCCTGATGGGGACTGGACTTCTACTCACCAGATGTCTGTCAACGGCAAGCGGGATCATTTTGCCCTTGATGACCTCATCGAATGCGGTAAAGCAGCGGACATTCGGGAGCGACAGGTTAAAGAGTTGATTAGCGAGGTGGGAGAGGCTGTCCGAGACTGGAGAAGGTTCGCCCAGGAGGCAGGCGTCCCGGAGGATTGGGCCGCCTCTATTGAATCGTCCTTCAGGAAGTTTTCAATTTAAAATATCGCTAATGATATACTGGTGTTAATTTATGCAATTTAGTGATCATTAATGATCTTTTGATTCGTTCCATTTGAACAACAGTAAACGTACACGCTCATCGCATGGCTGATGCCAGAAGTTGGTGTCTTCGTACCACTCTCCGAGCATGTCGAGGCCAGGCTCTGCCTGGCAGGCGCCGATCTCAATGGATGACTCTTTGCCGTAGGCATCATAGAGCTTTTCAAGAAGAAGCTCGCAGCGCTCTGCGTGGTCGGCTAGCAGAAACGGCTGATCAAGGTCTGCTTCCAGCTCGCGGATAACGGACCAGCCGGTTTCTCCCATCTGATAGAGAGTGTCCTGAGAAATACCATGCAGGTCTTCGAGTGCGAAATCCCAATCGTCCCAGTCATCGTCCGGTTGAATCAGAGTTGTCTTGACGGTGCCGTCCGCCAGAGACCAGGCGATTGCGACGGGGTGTGCGCTGTCTTCGTATGAGCTGGCATCAATCGCAACAAAAGACGGGTATTCCACGGCGGACTCCAGATATAAATCGATTAGTCAGGCGGCGAATTTACTTCGCCGCCGGTCGGTGTGCAATATTGCAGTGCAATAAGTCGTCGGGGTGCAGGAACTGCTCGGCGTCTGAGGCACTCACTGGGTGACCATAATAGAACCCTTGTGCGAGATCACAGCCGTTGCGGATCAGAAAATCAGCTTGCTCAGCGGTCTCAATTCCTTCAGCCACAATCAGCATATCGAGGTTTTTGCCTAACGTAATGATCGAAGCGGCAATGGCCTGATCGGCAGTGCTCGTGCTCAGGTCCTTCACAAACGTCCGGTCGATCTTGATGGCGTCGACGGGTAAGTTCTTCAGATAATTGAGTGATGAAAAGCCGGTGCCGAAGTCGTCAAGGTAAATAAATATGCCATGTTCTCTGAAATACTCGAGGACGTGGCGGGCATGAGTGAGGTCCTGCATCAGCAGGCTTTCAGTGATCTCAACTGAAATCAGCGAGGTTGGTATGCCTATTTCTTTAATCGTGCGGACGATATCCAGATGAAAATTCGGAATCAGGAACTGTCTTGGGGAAATATTGATGCTGATGTTGGCCTGGTAGCCTTGCTGGTACCACTCTTTTGCCTGGATGCATGCTTGCTCAAGAATCCAGAAACCAATCCGGCCGATCATGCCCGCATCTTCTGCGATATGGATGAAGCTCTCTGGTGATACGAACTCACCGTTAGACTTTGGCCAACGCAGTAACGCCTCAAAGCTGTGGAGGTGGCCAGTTGACATCCCCGGTCGTATATCGTGGAGGCACACCTTAGGTTGGTAATATAACTCCAGTGCGTTGCTTTCCAGAGCCTTGCGCAGACTGGTCTCAAGGGACATACGCTGAACGGCGATACGTTCCAGCGATGGCGTAAACAGATGGTAGCAATTTTTACCATTTGCTTTTGCACGGTACATGGCGATGTCGGCATTACGCATAAGAATGCCGACTTCTTCGCCATCGGTAGGGTAGATGGCTATACCCATAGAGGCGCCAATGACGAACTCTCTGCGTCCGAGGCGAATCGGATCACACAAGCGAAGCAGCAGATGCTCTGCGGACTCCAGTACTTCATCGTGGTGCTCGACGTGGTTGAACAGTACGATAAATTCGTCACCACCAACACGGGCCAGTGTGTCTCCTGGGCGCAATACTCCCTGAAGGCGTTGGGCGACCTCAATGAGCAACTCGTCCCCGGTACTATGACCAAGGCTGTCGTTGATGGTTTTAAAACCATCCAGATCCAGATAGCAAAGAGCAAAGCGCTTGTGTGTATCTGTGGCTTCTTCAATGGCCTCAGACAGTTTCTGCTGCAGGTGTACGCGGTTTGGCAAGCCGGTCAGGCTGTCATGGTACGCCTGGTAACTGATGGTCGCTTCTTTTTCACGGACTTCCGTAATATCGCGGATCATCCATATAAAGCCGGCAACTTCATGGTGATGTCCGTATATCTCCAGTGTTGTTCCGTCATGAAACTTGTATTCATCGAACGACGATTTACCGGGATCACGAATC
This sequence comes from Thalassolituus maritimus, assembly GCA_913019975.1. Classification (GTDB taxonomy): domain Bacteria; phylum Pseudomonadota; class Gammaproteobacteria; order Pseudomonadales; family Oceanobacteraceae; genus Thalassolituus. The sequence continues at coordinate 299,359 of CAJWBH010000001.1, forward strand.
GCCGCCAGTTGACTATGCAGCTTCGTTTTATCGCTGAACAAGGAGCAGGAGTAGTGGAACAGGTCGGTGCCCGACCGAGAAATGACTTCGTCCCGTGAGGTGCGGAGCAACTCTACGTAGCGGTCGTTGAACGCTACGACATGATCATCGTTGTCGACAACAAGAATGCCTTCGTTTGACGCATTGAGCGTGGCATTGAGTACTTCGTATGACTGACTCAGTTCCTGTTGTGACTTTCGTTGGGATTCAAGGTTGCGGGTCAGGGTAGCGTTCCGCTCCAGCATGGTACGCGCACTCTGCTCAAGCGTTTCCATGAGGTCGGACCGCTGTTGATCCAGTAATTCGTATGTTCGGTCAACGTCCCGGAGCAGCGCCTGAAAGTTTTCGGGCAGGCTCGCCTCTTCTCCGAGGTGTTGCTTTATGTGTTGCTCAAGCCTTTGGTGCATAGGGCCGCCAGGTACCTGTTTGTTTTTGTAGTTGTCGGTAAGCGTGGTGACGACCTGACGGGAGAATCAGGACGGCCTGACATCCGCTGGTTGCCGTGGCAGTGAATCGAGCGTATCCGGCTATTTTGTCCTGTCTGCATCTTCCGCTCTGACTTTTTAAGGAAGGTATGCAAGGCATCCGGAAAGAACTCGACTTTTGCTAGCGGCAACCGGCTTTTGTTGCTCGATTATTGCTCTATAAAACGGTTTGTTTAAACGTCTCTCGAGTGTGATAGATCACGAAACTCTGAGTTCTTCAGCGCCAGCAGTGCACTCTATCTCGTTTGTCTCATCTACCGTGATCGCGCGCGCTGGCGCTGCCGGCACGGAAAGCGCCTTAATGTGGCGATAGTGACCTTTGATGGCCGCCCGCATCGTTGGGTACGAGCGCAGCTCATAGCCCAGTTCTGCCGCTTTCTTTTCAACCATAGGGTGCAATTCAGCGTAATGCACATGGCTCACACGTGGGAACAGGTGATGTTCTGCCTGAAAATTCAGTCCTCCGAGAGCCCAGGTCAGAAAACGGCTGTCCGTGGCGAAGTCTACCGTAGTACGCATCTGATGTACGGCCCACTCGTCCGGTAATACACCACGTTCGTCCGGGCGGGGGAATTCAGCTTTGTCTACGACATGTGCCAATTGGAAGATAACGGCGAACAGGAAGCCCAGAAAAGCGTGCATCAGAAGAAAACCGAGCAGTGCTGGGCCAGTTCCCAAAGCAGCCATTGGAATCAGCAGATACAGGGTCACGTAGATGGCTTTCGATGCCCAGAACTCCACATGGTCAGCGAGCTTCATGCGGTGCGAATAATCCCTGCGGGCAATTTTCTGGCTGCCATAGGCTTTAAAATCCAACGCAAAGAACCAGAACAGACTGGTAATCAGGTACAGGAACCAGACATAAAAATGCTGATATTTGTGAAATGGGCGATGCGGTTGATGAGGGCTCATCCGGAACAGTCCGAGAGCGTCGATATCCTCGTCCGCCTCGTCGACATTGGTAAAGGCGTGATGATTGCGATTGTGCTTCTGTGCCCAGTAGTAGCGATTACTACCAACGAGGTTGAAGGACATCGCCATCAGGCGATTGACCTTGCGAGAACCGCTGAAAGATTCATGTGCACCGTCGTGCATGATATTGAACCCGACCAGTGCTGTAGCTATGCCATGCAGTGCCCAGGCAATGTAATGCATTGAGCCAGACAGACCGTAGATGAGCAGGTAGCTCCCTACGTACAGCAGGGCAATAAAAATGGCTTTATTATGCAGGCGATCATCGCCGGTTTTCCTGATTCCTTTCTCTCTGAAGAAACGGGTCACTTCTCCAGATAATTCCTGATATACCGGGCGTTTGCCGGACTGAAAGTGTACGTGAGACATGTTAATTATTCTTTAGTTATGAGGCCGCAGCCTGTGCTTTTCGGACGCTCGTTTCTTCCACTTCCGTATGGACAATCAGCGCCTCAAAGTTATCGTTATTATACAGGTGTTGTGAAACTATGGTTGGAAATATTGTGACTCAGGACACATGTTTGGTCAGTTTTCGGTAATTTAATGGTGTGATTCCCATCCATTTCCGAAACGCCCTCACGAAGTTTGACGTGTCTGTGTAACCTAGTTGCTCGGCGATTTCTGAAACCTTCATGCTCGAGTTGCCAAGCAGTCTTGTGGCCTGTTCACGTCTTACTTCTTCAACCATTTTTCGGAAACTGGTGTTGAGCTGTGCCAGTTGCCGGTTGAGGGATCGGGCGCTGATACGCAGGCGCTCTGCAACATCTTCTAGTGATAGGCCGCTGCCGTAACTGATCAGTAGCGTACGGACGCGTGACGCAAGATCGATGTGCTCACCCGGCGCTTCCGCCAGTAGCCGCTCGCATTCCTGCTCCGCGCTATGACGAGCAACGCTGTTCGCTGTAGATACCTCGAGGCTCAGAGCTGCTTTGGGTAATACAAGTTCATACTGATCACAGTTAAATTCGACGTCGCAGCCTAACAGTTGTTCATAGAAAGCCACTGGTCGCTGTGCTGACTCGACCAGTCTGATGATTGGAGCCAGGATGTCACTATTGCGGGTCAAAAAACGCGCAATTGTTACCAGCGTCGATAGAATGTTGTGAGCAATAAAAGGGTAGGAGTCGGGCAGGGCGGCAGCTCTGATAATCTCCAGAGCGCATTCATCCTGCCCCTGACGAAATCGAATGCGCGCCAACCCGGTACGGGTGCCTGCGTAACGTACCGCCAACGAGAGACCCTCGCCCAGAGTTTCGCTCGCCATCACCGCAAAACCGAGAAAGCCATGGCTTGCGATGCTCATTCTTCGCCCATGCTCCAGCCCCAGCAGGGGATCGTTTGACAGGCGATAGGCGTTGCGTACGATCTGGTCATACTCACGCGCTGAGATATGTGTGCCGGGTTGTCCGAGCGCCCGTGGCGAAAGGCGGGTATTTGTGACTAACTGTGCCGGGCTTATCCCTCGGTTAGCCAGCAGCTCCAGCAAGGGGATCAGGTACTCGTTAGTAAACAGCGGGTGAACTGCGGATATATCCTGACGTCCGGGCATGGTAAACCTGATACAATGTGTGGCGGTAAATGACCAAAATGATGTCACGAATATCACTTTCGCTCAAACTCGCTTTGCTTCATAGTCTGGGCGCGTTAAAAACGATCAAATAAACAGGGGAAAAACCTATGGATGCGTCTTTCTGGGACGGCAAACGTGCGCCCGGTATCGTTGATACCATCAATGTGAATGAATACGATTCGGTTGTTGAATGCATTGACAGTGCGTTCAAGCGCTACGCTGACCGCAAAGCATTCACCAGCGTAGGCTACACTCTGACCTATCGTGAAATCGACGAGTACAGTGCTGCATTCGCATCCTATCTCCAGAACCATACTACCCTGCAGCCAGGCGATCGTGTCGCGGTTCAGATGCCGAACATTATGCAGTGTCCGATTGCGGTATACGGCGTTCTTCGTGCCGGTATGATTCTTGTGAACACGAACCCGCTGTACACTGAACGCGAAATGCTTCATCAGTTCAACGACTCAGGCGCTAAAGCCCTGGTGTGCATGGACATGTTCGCTAAATCTGTACAGAGCATCCTGCCAGAAACGGGCCTGAAGCACGTTATTGTGACCAGCCTTGCAGACATGCTGCCATTCCCTAAGCGTCAGCTGATCAATGCTGCTGCTAAATACATCAAGAAAATGATCCCGGATTACTCGTTGCCAACCGCTGTGCGTTTCCGTAAAGCGCTGAGCCTGGGTAAGTCTGCGGGTGCCTATAAGAAGAACCACATCACTGGTCACGACAGTACTATCGTTCTGCAGTACACCGGTGGTACAACAGGTGTTGCGAAGGGCGCTGAGCTGACCAACCTGAACCTGATTGCGAACATGCTGCAGGCGCGTGCCAACATGGCACAGGTTGATGATAACGGTAAGCCACTGAAACCAGCCGAAGGCGCTACTGTAGTAGCTCCGCTGCCTCTGTATCACATCTACTCGTTCACTGTTCACCTGATGGCGATGCTGGATTCTGGTGATCACAGCATCCTGATCGCGAACCCTCGTGACCCAGGCATGTTCATTAAAATGATCAAGCCTCATCGTCTGGACGGTTTTGTTGGTCTGAACACACTGTTTGTCGGGCTGTTGAACCACCCTGAATTTAAAGAGTGTAACTTCGAGCACCTGAACCTGACTCTGTCAGGCGGTACTGCTCTGATGGATGACACTGCCAAGCGTTGGAAAGAAACCACAGGTTGCGGTATCTCAGAAGGTTATGGTCTGACTGAATGTTCGCCAATTGTTGCGGTTAACCCAGCGGCTGGTCTTGAGCGTCTTGGTACTGTGGGCCAGGCTGTTCCGGGCACGTCACTGAAGTGTATCGACGATCAGGGTAACGAAGTGCCTCAGGGCGAGCGCGGTGAGCTGTGCGTTAAGGGTCCTCAGGTAATGAAAGGTTACTGGAACCGTCCTGAAGCGACCGCTGACTCTTTCACTGAAGACGGCGAATGGCTGAAGACCGGTGACGTTGCTGTTATCGATGACGATGGTTTCGTGAAGATCGTTGACCGTATCAAAGACATGATCCTGGTATCTGGCTTCAATGTTTATCCAAACGAAATTGAAGAAGTTGTGGCAGCGCATCCTGCTGTTGAGAACTGTGCCGCGATCGGTATTCCGGATGCGAAGAGTGGTGAAGCAGTGAAACTGTTCATTATCTCTACCGATAAGAACCTCACTGCGGATGACATCAAAGCTCACTGCCGTGAAAATCTGACCGGTTACAAACAGCCTAAGTACATTGAGTTCCGCGATGAACTGCCAATGACTCCGGTTGGTAAGATTCTCCGTCGTGAGCTGAAAGACGAAGAAGCTGCTAAGAACAAAGAAGCTGAGCCGGCTTAATTCCGCTCGGTACTTTGTTGCAATTTGCTGAAAATAGAAACGGCCCCTCATGCAGGGGCCGTTTTGTTTCTTGACCTATCTCAATAACACCCGCAGAACCCCCCGGACTTACCAGTGTGACACCCTCTGTTGGTCATCGCGGCCAATCGCTGCTTCTGGCTGCCGCTGAAAGAATGCTGATGGTAGCTACAACATCACCGGGACTAAGATTTTTATTTCTTCGGGTGAACACGACTTTACCGACAACATTATTCATATCGTACTTGCCCGTCTTCCTGATGCGCCTGCAGGCACAAAAGGTATCTCGCTGTTTATCGTGCCTAAGCTGAATGTGAACGACGATGGTAGTGATGGCGAGACGAACAACGTGACCTGCGGTTCTATCGAGCACAAAATGGGTATTCACGGTTCGTCTACCTGTGTCATGAACTTCGACGGTTCTAAAGGCTTCCTGATCGGCCCTGAGAATAAGGGCCTGCACTGCATGTTCACCTTCATGAACACGGCTCGTCTGGGTACTTCTATTCAGGGTATCGGTGCGGCTGAACTGTCGTTCCAGGGCGCACTGCCATATGCCAAAGAGCGTCGTTCAATGCGCTCCCTGAGCGGTAAGAAGAGTCCGGACAAAGTGGCTGATGCACTGATCGTTCACCCGGACGTACGTCGTATGCTGCTGACTCAGAAAGCCATCGCCGAAGGCGGTCGTGCCATGCTGTATTATGCAGCGACGCTGGCAGACAAAATGATGGCCTCACATGCTGCAGGCGATATGAAAGGCTACGAGGACTGGGACGACAAACTAGGCTTCCTGACGCCAATCATGAAAGCGGGTCTGACAGAACTGGGTTACGAAGCGGCGAACCACGGTGTTCAGGTATACGGTGGTCACGGCTTTATTAAAGAATGGGGCATGGAGCAGATCATCCGTGATACTCAGATTGCCAAGCTGTACGAAGGTACTACAGGCGTTCAGGCACTCGACCTGCTGGGTCGTAAGATCCTGCTGGGCCGTATGAAGTCATTTGATGATTTCCGCGCTGTGGTAAACCAGTTCATTAAGAACCACAAAAATACCAAAGAGATGAAGCCGTTCATCAAGCAGCTGAAGCGGGCGATGATTGCCTGGCGTCTGAACACTTTCCGTATTGCGTTCAAAGCACGAAAAGACCGCGACATGGTAGGTGCTGCGTCAGTCGATTACCTGATGTACTCGTGCTACATCGTGATGGCGTTCTTCTGGGCGAAAATGGCGGATGCTGCTTACACTAACATCGCTGAGGGGAAAGATGTCGATTTTCATAAAGCGAAAATTCAGACCGCAGAATTTTATTATGATCGTCTTCTGCCTCGAGCGAAAGCACACAGGAAAATGATGCTAAAAGATCCGAAGTCTCTGATGCAGATGGATGAGGAGAGCTTTGCTTTTCTGTAAGTGAGATCTGACGATAATAAAACGGCCAGCAAATGCTGGCCGTTTTATTGTCCGGGGAATATTAATCAGGCTTCGACTTCGCTTTCATCATCGTCATGCACTGACTTGTCAGAGTAATCATAGAGCGCGATTGAAAGATCAATATCGAGCGTATTCTCATCGCTTAACTGGCGGTTCAGATCGCCATGGAAGCGGGTTGTGGTGATATGTTCAGCCAGACCAAAGTGCGGATGAGGCGTTACTTCGTCGGTGCCTTCCGGGAGTGCCAGTGAGAAGTGAACCTGTGCCATGGCACCTTTTACTTCCGCACTGGATTTGAGAAGGGTTGCACGTTCCAACATTGGCTCTCGTTCGAGAATTAGGCTGATCAGGAATGACAGCAGTCCGGCCGGTTCTGATATCACTAAAGAGAATGGCATCTGAGTCACGGTTCGGACAGACTTAAGAATCTCAGATTCGTGTAGCAGGTCGTCGAAGAGCTTCGGCAGATCAACAGCGCCCTGGCCCTCGTTGGTGCAATGGCGCAGATACTCGCGCATGACCGGCATTCTGCCTGGGAGGTCTGCACCTTCTGGGTAGTGCTCTTCCATTTCTGCAAGCAGCCACTTCTTGAACTCATTCGTCGACTGCTGATTCACCTGAGCATTTTTCTGCTCCAGACGGGTCTCGAGGCGCCTTACTGTTTCACGGGCCTTCTGTTGCTCTGTGTACAGCTGCTCCGTGCGCTCGGTGACTTTATTCTCAAGTGACGCTGCTAACTCATGAGCACGGCGGGTTGCAGACTGTTCGCGGGTTTTATCCAGCATGCAGATCAGAACTTCACGAGGGCGCGATTCACTGAACTGGAGCGTTTGCATGGTGATATCGAAATAGCACTTCTCATTGCGGAAGTTGGCAATGGTAAATTCGCCATGCAGTCGCGATATGCGGCCAAGCAATAACTGGTTAATCTTTTCCCGCTGCTCCGGACCTTTAAGCCCCCGAACCATGTCACGGATATGTTCCATCGCACTGGGCATGGACTCCAACTCCTGGCGCGTGGTCGCCAGATGCCGTGCAAAGTGGTTATTACATTGAAGATGGTCAGACTCAGGCAGGTATCTCGCAAAGCCCAGAGAGGCGTTGTCAATTGCGACTGTCAGCTGCTCTTTGGTTTCGACCAGCTGCTCTCGGGCCTGCTCCCGTTCCTGGGCGTCACTGCGAAGGGTTTCGCGCATGCGGTTAATTGCGTTGGCGACCATGTCGAGCTCATCTGATCGCTTATGTTGATCGCTGAACTGCAACGGATCATCAAGATTATTCAGGCTGAAGGTGTGTGCCCACTGGGCCATCACATCTAACCGGCGGGTAATCAGCAGGCGTACCATAACAAGGATGAAAATAGAGACTGAAAAAGTCTTTATAAACTGGGTGCCGATGATGGTGACTGCTTTGTGCTTGAGATCATCATAGAGGCCGGTGTAGTTCACATTCAGGTAAAGGTTACCGAGCTCGTATTCCTGAGAAGCGCTCTGGTGCGTCAGCGGAAACGAATAATGAAGGTCCGCGGCGGCATAAATATCTCCCGCGCTCTGTACCAGCTTCTCACGACTTTCGATGTAGACGTAAACCACACCCGGGAAGTTGAGGATACCGGAGAGCTGAGATTCGATCTGGCGGTTGTCAAAGTTCCAGAGGCTGTAGCTGATACTTTCCTGGTAACTGGCGTGGATCTGATCGAGGTTGCTGCGGTATTGGCTGACACCGCGGCGGTAATCAGAATAGAGTACAAAGCCCGAGGCCAGGACACTGACGATAAAGCTGAAAGCCAGAAGATATGACAGCAGACGCACGCCAACGTGGCTTTTCTGAACGAATTCCTGATCAGTCTGTTTCTGCGGGCTACTCAAGTCCTGTGTCCTGCAATTATGAAAGTTATACTCGTTTTGTAACTATAGGCCAGAAAACAAATTTTGACGACCAGAGATCAACAGGGTCATATTCTCTGGCTTGTTTCGTACATTCTTCGCCGAAAATTGACATAGATCGTGCTTCGCGCCTGTGAACCGTTCGTTGTTGTTTTGTTCTTGATTTGTATCAAATGACGTCAATGTCATTTACGTATTCTGGCTGTGTTTTCTATTGCACAGACATAAGGAGTGCGCGATGAAACTGATGAAAACCCTGATCGCTGGTGCTGTATCAATGGCTTTCCTTCCTGCCGTTCCCGCATTTGCATACGAAGCTGGGGATATTATCGTTAAAGCTGGCGTAATCAATGTTATTCCGAAAGATGGCAACGCCGATACCAGTGCTCTGGTGCCAGATTCAGAGTTGGATATCGATAGCAATATTCAACTCGGGCTGACCGGTGTTTATATGGTCAATCAGTACCTCGGTGTGGAATTGCTTGCTGCAACACCTTTTGAACACACTGCCGAAGGTGATGGTGGGGCGATCGACGGTGCCGATGTTCTGACTACGAAACACCTTCCGCCTACTTTATCAGCGCAATACTACCCTATGGGCGCGGACTCTGCGATTCAGCCATATGTTGGTTTAGGCGTAAACTACACCTTCTTCTTTGACGAAGAGGATGATGCTGGCCTTGGCTCTAACGGACTGAAACCAAGCTTTGGCTTAGCATACAGCGCCGGTGTTGATTATATGATCAATGATAACTGGTTGGTTAACGCTTCTCTCTGGAAAGTGGATATCGACACTGAGGTAAAAGGTGGCGCTGCGGATGGCCTGGATGTCGAGATTGATCCTGTCGCCTTTATGGTTGCGTGCGGCTATAAGTTCTGAGCAGCCATCATGACCAATAAAAAAACCGGGCGATTGCCCGGTTTTTTTTATTGCTATTGGTTTTACAGCACAGGCGCTATAAGGCGAAGCAGGCGCGCAAGAAGCTGCTTCCACCAGCGCTGATCGACGTGAGTAGGGCGACAATGGTCGAGGTCATCAAGCATCATCGCCTCGATTTCAGCAGCGAACTCTTTGTCTTTAATCAGAGCGCCAATTTCGAAGTTGATGCGCAGCGAGCGGTTATCCAGATTGGCACTGCTAACGCACGACCACTCATCGTCTACCAATAGAACTTTCTGATGAAGGAAGCCCGGTGTGTAAGTGTAAAACTGCACCTGAGCTTTCTGTAAGGAGGCGACATAGCTGCGGTTCGCCTGAGCTACCATCCAGTTATCAGAGATACCCGGAAGAATAATCCTGACATCAACTCCACGCAGGCCAGCCAGTTGAAGCGCAGCATAGACGTTCTGGTCCGGAACGAAATACGGGCTCACAATCCAGCAGCGCTCTGTGGCGGTGTTAATCATGTGCGTAAAGAACAGGCTGCCGCTGTCGTAGTAATCGGCGGGACTTGGGTTAATGCACATCACCTTGCGATTGCCCATCACCTGTGGCGATTCCCAACACAGTACCGGAGTATCACCTGTCGCCCACATCCAGTCTTCACAGAAGGATAACTGAAACGCCAGCGATACCGGGCCGGACACACGCATGTGCGTGTCACGCCAGTGGCCAATTTCCGGGTCTTTGCCCAGATACTCGATGCCCACGTTATGGCCGCCCACGAAGGTTGTGTGATCATCGATAATCACCAGCTTACGGTGGTTGCGGAAGTTGATGTTGGTCCGGTTGCGCAGTTTGAGTGGGTTAAAGCGAGATACTTCTATGCCAGCATCTGTCATCTGCCTGATGAAATTCTTATCCAGACCACCAGAGCCGATTTCATCATAAAGCAGGTAGACCCTGACACCTTCAGCCACTTTCTGGCACAGTACATCAGCAAAGCACTGTCCCAGAGCATCGTCGCGGAAAGTATAAAACTGCACGCAGACGGTATGCCGCGCTGTTCTTATGGTGTTCAGAATCGCATTGAAGGTATCGTGTCCGTTAATCAGTAGCTGAGTGTCATTGCCATCCAGCATCGGGACGCGAAAAAGTCTCTGTAGTGGCAGGGTGGTCGTGTCAGGCGACAGTACAGCATCAGTCAGAGTTTTACGGATCTGCCGCTGACGTTTAGCCAGGTGCGTGTCCTTTTTTCGGCGAGCGCGACGATAACCTCTGAAGCGGCGACTACCAAAGAGAAGATAAACGGGAAGGGCTACCAGTGGCATCAATATCAGAGCAAGTACCCAGGCGGCTGTTCCCTGCGCGGTCCGGCCTTGCCACAAAGCGTCAGCGGCGGCTGCTATGCCGCCGATGTATAAGAGGATGGGCCACACCCACCAGGCAAAAGCTTCCATAATCTTCCTGAGACGACTTTAAGTCATGTGAAAAGGCGCCTGGCGCCATTCGATATCAGACGGGTCAGCAGGTGAGGTGGCTTGTAATCAGAGGCCGACGAGTCTCATGAATTCTTCACGGGTCGCCTGATTAGCGCGAAAGTCACCCTTCATCACCGAGGTGCGCATCATTGAGTTCTGCTTCTGTACGCCACGCATCATCATACACATGTGCTTGGCTTCAACGATGACACCTACACCACGACAGCCCGTGACTTCTTCGACGGCTTCCGCGATCTGTTTCGTCATGTTCTCCTGAATCTGAAGTCGACGTCCGAACATGTCAACAATTCGCGCGAACTTGGAGAGGCCGAGTACTTTACCGTTTGGCAGGTAACCAATATGGCATCGGCCGATAAATGGCAACATGTGGTGCTCACACAGTGAGTAAAACTCGATGCCCTCTACTACAACCATTTCGTCGTTATCGCTGCTGAATACGGCACCGTTGACTACTTCATCGATTTTGGTCTCGTAACCACTGGTCAGGAACTGCATCGCTTTCGCAGCTCGTTTGGGTGTATCCAGAAGGCCTTCGCGTGAGACGTCTTCGCCTAATTCAGTTAATACATCACTGTAAAGTGATTCTAGTTTCGACATTTTGGTTCCGTCGCTTATTCAGATTTGAAGTAATAGTACTTAATTCGATGAAACTTATACAGGGTTTTGTGCTTGTATAAGTTTTATTGTGTTATCGGCCAGTCGAATGGCATTCGTTTTACGCGCTCGCCAAGCTCAGAAAGGTAGCCAGCGACGCCATCAGGCTCATGTCTTCCGGTCCAGTGCAACCATGTATGGCTCCCGGTTTCTCCAGGCAGACCGCTTTCCGCCGAAACCCTTATTTCTGAGATATTTACTGACCTTGTTGAGACTGCAGCACGGAGTATTTTATCGGTCTGGCGAGCAATTGCTTCACCTGAGTCAATCCAGTGATGATCCGGCCAGAGATGTTCTAATTCGTTGCGCAGAAGTGGGTAGTGTGTACAGCCAAGTACAATGGCTTTCATGTCCGGGTATGTCTCCAGCCAGGGGCCAAGGTGGGCCTCAAGTTCTGAACTGACGTCCTCGCCGGAGATCGCACGCTCCGCGTAACTGACCAGCAGTGGGCTTCCAAAACGGTGAACTTCGAAGCCTTCAGCGAAGTCTGATATGAGGTTGTCGGTGTATGGGCGCTTCACCGTCGCGGGAGTTGCGAGAAGACCGAATGAGGTATCAGCCGAACTCGCGCAATACCCGGCGGCGACTCTCACCGCGGGCACAACGCCCACAACTGGGATGTCGAGTACTTCACGGAGTAATGGCAGGGCTAACGTACTGGCAGTGTTGCAAGCGAGAACAAGTACCGCAGGATCGAAGCGCTCGACTGCTGCCTTGCATAATTCAGGGATTCGGCGTTCAAGGAGGCTATCACTCTGATTACCGTACGGAAAACAGGCTGTGTCCATCAGGTAATGAAAGCGCGTTACCGGGAGTTTCTTGCGGACCTCACGAAGTATCGACAGACCACCGGCGCCAGAGTCAAAAATCAGGATGCTGTTGTCTCGGGAAACATGAGGCGTGGAGGTAACCACTGAAGAGAAGTCCGCAGGTTAGTCAGTATTGCCGGCATTCTATCAAAGAAATTTCGCTCATGCCGGGCAAAAATCAGGACAGCGTCTACACTGAGTGGAACGGGAGAGGACGAACCTTGGAACTAGCGGAATTACTCGAAAACGCCCGCCGCAATGAAGCGCTGCTGCAGCGTCTACAGGCGTTTGAACTGCAATTACTGTCAGCTCAGAACTGGCAGGATTTTCTGACCTTACTTCTTGAAGCTCTGCCTTCTCAGTTTGACCTCGACGCTGTCAGTTTACGTATCTGTGACCCAGATGGAGAACTGAAAGCCTCGATGCTCCAGTCTCTCGATATCGATCAGGGAGCATTGCTTAATCAGATCGAATTCAAAGTCAGCTTACCCATAAGCAAAGCCGATGTTATCGACACACCACCACCGTGGCGTTCGGGTCTGCGTTTGCCTTTAATGCGCAGTGGCGAATACATTGGCCAGCTATGTATGTTTTCATCTCGAGAAGATCGTTTTACCGCCGGTATGGCGACCGATTTTATGCAGCATCTGGCGGCAGTGATCGCTGCTTGCCTGGTGATGGTGCGGCAGTCTGAGGCACAGGCGCTGATGGCACTGACTGATCCACTCACTGGCGCTGAAAATCGTCGGGGGTTTGATCGTGTTTATCGGCGTGAATGGGCCAGAGGGCAGCGGCAGCATCATGTATTTGCGATGGTGCTGATGGATATCGATCACTTCAAAAAGGTCAACGATATTCACGGCCACGGCACAGGTGATCGCGTACTGAAGACGTTATGCCGGACATTGAAATCGACCATACGACCCACCGATCACATCGGACGCCTCGGCGGAGAGGAGTTCGCATTGATTCTGCCTGGTTGCCAGCCAGATCAATTAATTGCGGTGGTTTCCCGGGTTCAGGAGTCGATTCGTGAAATGTCGGTATTGAATGACTCGGGCAAGCGTGTGCCCGTGACGGCGTCGGGGGCTTTTATTGCAGTCACGCCACGTCCGCATCAGGATCTGTCAGTCGAGCAGGTGCTCGATCATCTGGATAAGTATCTGTACAAAGCAAAAGCGGCCGGCCGGGATCGGTTCCTGCCGGCGGCATCTGCCTGAGCGTTACTCAGGAGCTTCGGTAAACAGTAGAGTAAAGGTCACGGGCACAGTCGTTGAAATTCGATCCAGACCTGCGACTTCGCGCAGCGCTTCGACACCTTTTGCCAGTTTAAATTCGCCAGCATTCACTAATACTGGGGATTGGGTGGTAACAATCACGTGACCGTCGGCAGCCGCAGTAGCGAGCACATCCGCTTCAATGTCTTTCTTCTCGCCGTGCAATTCGAGAGTCAGCGGTAATAAAGACGTTGCGGTTTCGCCGTTTTTAAGCGCCAGCATCATGGTTTCCGGCAGGTCGGCAGAAACTGTGGCTGTGGCATAGTCAGAGACGTTGAAAAGCATGGATTGCATGCGTTCGTTGCGGATGCCAATGCCGGTTTCAACACTGGTCAGATCAATCGCAATCTCTGCATTACCCTTATCGCTGACTGAGCCAGAAACCTGAGTAAACTCATGAACTTCGGTAATGTTGGTGTTTTTCGTACTCAGAAATTTCACTGAAGAATCCGGACTCAGTGTCCATTCAGCATAACTTAGTGGGGCGGCAAGAATTAGCAGGGTAGAAGTCAGGAGTTTCATAATTGGTTCTCGTTAACGTTTAGTCTGGACTTTGACACGAAAGCTTATGAAGGTTCAAGGCGTAGCCTGTGACCCAGGGCAAGTCAAAAGGATCATTTACTACGGATTATTGAATAAGAGTAACCTGAGGAAATGAGTACGTGCTCAACCATTTCAGATCGCGCTCAATGGTTAAGCGATTATCGTGTTCCAGAGTCAGGCGCTCTTTATCAATTTTGAACTGTTGTTTCGGCGTCAGGGCTTTGTATTCATCGAGAATCGGCATCGAACGTGTAGCAGTATGGTGGGCGCGGAGACTTGCCAGTTCATCCATGTGCCAGACATCCGGATCGAGGCCCTTCAGCAGATACTCAAGGCGAAGTACGCCCTCGGTGATATCACACTGCTGCTGCAGAACAGAGCGACTGACGAAACGGATGTCTGAAATCAGCTCTTCCTGATGCTTGCGAAGCTGCATAGCGGCTTCTGCTTCCTCACGTTCCTGTTCTTCCTCCATTGCCTGCACTTTGCGGGTTAGACTCCACGCGTACCAGGCGAGCGGAATAATCACGAGCACGGCAAGAATGATAAGCAGGATGGAAAGGGACATGGACACCTCAGGTCAGATACGTCAGTGGTGCCATGATAACCTCTGATACCGATGGGCTGAACCCCGCCTTACGCTTCCAGACGTGCAGCCTATGCCTGATCCAGCAGGCAGCGTTTAACGATAGAGCCCTCGCGATAGCGTACTTTGAAAACAGCACCATCGCGGTGACTGTTGATTTCGAAGCGCCGGGTGGTTCTCCCGGCAACTGCGTCATTCTGAGTTTCCGGCTGGCACTGGGTGTTTGGTGAGGGGCTGCTTTCAGATGATGTAGTTGTCATCACTGTCCTCCGTTACTGAGTGGCCGAGGGCCGTCATAGCCTCACTGATGGTAAAGAAGACTTGCCCAGGATTGATTTTCTCCGCCAGATGCGTTCGGTTCAGTTGATCCATGACTGGCCCTTTAAACTCGGCCAGATGCAGAAGGACAGAACGTTCCTGAAGGCGGCTATTCAGTAACTCCAGCGCTTCAAGGCCGCAGTAATCGATGTGATTAATTGCGGTACCGACGAGGACAACGTGTTTGATGTCTGGCCGTCGCGCGGTGCGTTCAAGAACATAATCGATCAGGTAGTCGCTATTAGCAAAATACAGGTTTTCGTCGACGCGAATCAAAGTGACGCCGGGGATGGTCTCAACGGCGTGTCGTAAAACATTACGGAATTGCTGTGTACGCGGCAAACGGCCAATCTCTGCAATGTGAGGTTGACTGGTGCGACGCAGGTATATGACCAGGGAAACGATCACGCCCGCAATAATGCCGGATTCAGCGTCCATAACGATGACGAGAGTAAAGGTCGTCAACCAGACGATTCCATCACTGCGTTGAAAATGCCAGGCGTTGAGCCCATCGCGCCAGCGGAACAAAGGCCAGGTGGCGACAACGATTAATGCGCCCAGTGCAGCATGGGGAAGATGTTCGAACCAACTACCAGCGACAAGACATACGAGCGCCATAAAACCAAAGGTAAATACCGCAGCCCACTGGCTGAGCGCCCCCGCTGACTGCATCACCATGCTTCGGCCAAAGCCTCCTGCCACAGGCATCGCATGACTGATAGCTGCCGCGACGTTCGCCGTTCCCAGTGCCAGCAATTCTTGATTGGGCCTGATGCGGTTTGTTTGCTCCCGAGCCATCGTATTCGAAATCGACAGGCTTTCGAGATAGATAATCAACGCCAGAACACCGGAGGGTAGCAGTAGCGCCTGCCAGTTCAGTTCAGAAATCTGGGGCAGGGATAATGTTGGGAAACCCGAGGGAACGGCGCCTACGGTCGCCAGTGGTGGGCTGATAACGAGCACCAGCAGAATGCCTGTGGTTACCAGTACCAGTGGCCCGGCTCGGTTTGCCAGTGTGCGCAGGGCATCGGGTAACGCAAAGCGTGTCGTGACCGCAGGAATGACTTTTTGCCAGAATATGAGCAGGGCTGCGCCTGTCAGTGCTGTGATAAGAGGCCATAACGCAATATCCCGCCAATGTTCAGCAGTAAACGCAACTGGGCTCCAGCCAGGTCCGCCTCTCGGAATATCAAGCCCTGTGAAATACTTCAGCTGACTGAGGATGATCACAATCGCAGCAGCGCTGGTGAATCCGGAAATAACTGAATGGCTGATAAATGAAGTCCAGGAACCCAGCCCAATGGCAAAGAATATAAATAACCAAAGCCCGGTCATGCCGGCTAGCAGAGTCGCGTAAGCTGGGTAATCTGATGCATCGGGGCTGACGACGCCCTGAAGTGAACTCAATGTCATCAGAGAAATAATGGCCACAGGCCCGACGGCCAGAGTCGGGCTTGAACCGAGCAGAGCGTAGGCGAGCAAGGGTAGCAGGGATGAAAATAGCCCCGCTTCCGGAGGCAGGCCGGCAAGAAACGCATAAGCCACCGCTTGCGGAACCAGCATAACCGCGACGACCAGCCCGGCAATAAAATCCGGTAGCAATCCCTGGTGGGGCAGCGGGTAGAGAGTATTACTGATCTTCACTGCTGACGGGTCCGTATAAGCGGTTGAGAAGGGCAATGACATCGGCTGCACGCTGATCGCCAAGCCGATAGAACATGGACTGGGCTTCTCTGCGAGAGGTAACGAGCTGTTCGTTCCGTAGCCAGGCGAGATGCTGTGACATCGCAGACTGACTCAATGGCAGCATATTACAGAGTTCAGAAACAGATACCTCACCGCCTCGCAGAGCACACAGAATACCAAGGCGATGTTCGTTTGCCATGGCCTTTAAGAGGCGTACAGCCGCTGCGCGGTTTGCCCTTTGATCGGGGCTACTGGCGGACTCAGGTCTGTTGGCTGGCTGCATTGAATTATTCCTCGGGCGTGACAGGTAATTCACTCTTTATTGCTGAATAAGAATATTCTAATATAATGATTCTATCAAGATGAGTTACTGATCGGGGGAAGGTATGAGTCACACTATCCAAAGCTACATCCATGAAGACACGTCGACCTTTACGCACTTGCTGGTGGATGACGGGTCCCTGTCATGCGCCATTGTAGACCCTGTTCTGGACTACGACCCGAAATCAGGCAAGACAGATACGGGCTTTATTGATCGTATTCTCGATGACATCGCATCCCGCGGTCTGAACCTGAAGCTGGTACTGGAAACACATGCACACGCAGACCACCTGACATCGGCCGCCTACATACGCGAAAAAACCGGGGCGAATATTGTTATTGGACAGAAGATCAAAGGTATTCAGAAGACCTTTGCCTCGATTTTTAATGAGGCTGAGGATTTCAGAGCTGATGGCTCACAGTTTGATATTCTTCTCGGTGATGGGGCTGAGTTGATGCTGGGTGATACCCGCATTAAGAGTATGGCGACACCCGGCCACACACCTGCATGCGCGAGTTACCTGATTGATGATACCGACGTATTTGTCGGTGATACTTTATTTATGCCTGATGTCGGTACGGCACGTTGCGACTTTCCTGGCGGTGATGCAGGAACCCTCTACGATTCAATCCGCAAGTTGCTATCTCTAGACGACGATGTGTTATTGCATATGTGTCACGACTATCCACCCGAGTCACGCACTGAGTTACGCAGTGCTGTGACCGTCGGTGAGCAACGTCGCGATAATATTCATGTTGGCGACAAGCACAGCCGTGACGACTTTATCGCTATGCGCACTAAGCGCGACAGTGGTCTGGCGATGCCGCGTCTGATTTTTCCGTCTTTGCAGGTCAATATCCGCGCCGGTGACTTTCCAGCCCCGGAAAATAACGGAGTCAGCTACCTGAAAGTGCCTCTGAATCAGTTCTGATACGGTTTTTCGGTCACCGGAATTGGCATTCTCTACGGCTTCCGTTAGTCTGAGGTGAACAGCAGACGCTAACGCAATAAGGAACACTTCATGCTGGTGAACAACCGTTGGGTTCGTGCAGGCGGTAGCCTGAAAGAAAAGCCAATCAGTATTCAGTTCCGTGAGGACTGGCAGCTGGCAAAAGACTCGGGCCTTTATGGCTTATGCGTCCAGATCGCCTGGAACGCAGAGAGTAGGGATGAGAGCAGTGGTTTTCCTGCGACAGAAGAGCAGGCACGCATAGTGGCCTTCACTGAGCAGTTGCAAGCTCGTCTGGAACCCGAAGAAGATTCTGTCGTTGCCATGATGATCACTCACGATGGCATCAATCAGTGGATCATCTACACCCGCGATCTCGAGCAGCTTAAAAAAGGCCTGGATGCAATCCCGACCGATAATGGCCTGTACCCAATCGAGGTCGTCGCCGACGAGGACCCCGATTGGGAGACCTTCATTCAGGTTCATGGGCGTATAACCAGCGAAGAAGCCTGAACCGAACTGAGATCGGCACGACAGAGATTATTCGCTGTGGTGCCGCTTTCCGCGTGACTCCTCTTTGGCTGCAGCTTCTCTGGCTGCCGCTGCCTCCGCTTTCAGACGCTCAATTTCTTCGGACTCGACCTGAATCATCGCCGGCGTTTCCATACTGATGCGTCCGATTTTACCGGCGCGTAACTCATGCAACACAATTTCTGATGCTTTGTGCAGATCAACGATACCGCCAGCGCGCAGGCAGCCGCGCTTGGCCGCAATCGTATTCAGCAATTGCTCGGCGTTTTCCGGTGTCTCTTTCAGTTTGAAACGTGCCGTCAGTTCTTTTTCATAGGCGCTACGTAGGTAATCCAGAGCGAACATGGCAACGTCGGTGTACTCGATGGCAGTATCTTTTACTGCGCCACTGGCAGCCAGACGGTAGCCACTGAGTTCGTTCTCGAATCTGGGCCAGAGAATTCCGGGCGTGTCTGAGAGGACGATGCCGTTTTTCAGATCAATCATCTGATTTGCTTTGGTGACGGCGGGTTCATTTCCCGTACGGGCGATATAGCGCCCGGCCAGAGCATTGATGAGGGTCGACTTACCTACATTAGGAATCCCCATAATCATCACCCGTACGGCGCGGTTTTTATCCAGCTGCGCCTGACCGACTTTCTTCGCCAGCGCAATCAGCTGCTTAACCTGCTTCCGGTCTTCGGCAACCATGGGCAGAGCCTGTGTCTGGGCCTGCTCTGAGAAATGACTGACCCAGGCGCTTGTCGTGGCCGGGTCCGCGAGATCCGCTTTATTCAGCACCTTGATCGTTGGCTTGTCGCCACGCAATTCGTTGACGAGAGGGTTGGTGCTGGAGAAGGGCAGACGAGCGTCCAGAACTTCGATGACCAGATCGATGTCTGGCATCGCCTCGCTAATTTTTTTGCGGGCTTTGTTCATGTGCCCGGGGAACCAGTTAATGGCCATTGTGCGCTATCCCGATTGACGTTCGCTCAAGAAAGCGACACATTGTAATGCATGGCAGTGCAAGAGTAACCTTCCTCTGATTGTCATAATCAGGTGATACAAAGCATTGCTAAGGATGATGGGATTGGAGACAACCTATGGATCTTTTGCCTGTAGACATTATTGATACTGCGCGCAAACAGGGCAGACACGCGTCAGCAACCGTTTCTGGACGTCGGCGTGAAGGGTTTTTACTTGGAAATCGCTTTGTCTTTTCGGATCAGAGTGAAGTGCTCTGGATGCAAGCGGGCCCAGGTGAATTCCGGGAATTGAAGATCTGGCGTAAATAGCCAGCCTGGCTCGGTAAGAGTTGAGGTAACAGTCGGCAGATTCTGCCGTGAATTCTAGGCCGCCCAAATAGGCGGCACAGGTCTTTCGCGCTTATTCAGCGTTGGCGGTTTGCTGTTCTTCGTCGTACTCGTTTGCTGCTTCTGTCTGAGTTTCCAATGCGGCCGGTGCTTTTTCGATCGCGCTGGTTTCAGGGTAGTGAGTCGACTCTTCGTTGCTGCTGTCTTTAGCCGCAGTGTCAGGTGCTGCCGCCCGCTCTTCAGCCTGTGGCTTCGGTGTTTCCTGCTTGTTTGCCATAGAGGCTTCTTTCTCTGCCTGCTTGGCTGCCTTCTCGCGTTGCTTTTCTATCTTAGCGATCTGGCGATCCTGCTGTGTCCAATATCCGGTACGGAACTCGACATCACGCACACCGTTTTCTTCGGCGATGCTGTCTGCGATTGACTTGGCGGCATCGTCGGCATCGCGAGCCATCAGCTTACGTTCAGACGCATCAATACAGGAGAACAGATCCAGCAATGCGCTTGAGAGTACTTCCTGGGCTACATCATCACGACCTTTGCGGAACCGACGTGCGATCATGCTCAGCATGGCAAGGTCGTTCGCATCGAGGCGCAGCTTCAGCTCTGCCAGAGAGAGTTCTTTCTCGCGTTGCTCACGCTCTTCTTCGTAATATTTTCCAATCAGGGCGTGTGTCTGTGTGGTCTCGGTCATGGTTGATGGCGTCCGTAAAGTAATTCGCAAACGCGTACTTTAGCGATAACCCTCCTTAGTGTGCAACTGCAGGATAGTCGTTTATGATAGGCCTAATCTAAGTAGTCAGGTGATGTATGAGTCAGGAGCGCACAGCACAGATAATTGAGCAGAAACTGGCAACGTTGGAGCCCCAATTTTTGCGAATAGACAACGAAAGTCATATGCACTCCGGTCCGGCGACAGACTCCCACTTCAAGGTGACTCTCGTCTCTTCTGCCTTTGATGGTGTTCGTACGGTGGCTCGTCACCAGAAAGTGTACGGCATACTCAGTGATGAGCTGGCAGGGCCTGTCCACGCGCTTTCTCTGCACCTTCATACCCCAGAAGAATGGCAGACAGACTCAACTATTCCCGATTCTCCCGCGTGCATGGGGGGCAGTAAGCATGATTGATAGATTGATCGGGTTTGCGCTGGCTACTACGGCATTGGTGTTCACATCGGTGGCTGCTGCCGGTGATTGGGAAGAAGTGGCGTACGATAAAGACGAAGATATCCGCGTATATACCCGCTACGTCGAAGGCTCCGATATGAAAGCGTTTAAAGGCGTCACAACGCTTGAAAGTACAGTAACGGCGCCGGTTGCTCTGCTACAGGATGTTAAACGCGCTCATGAGTGGGTGTTTAATTGCAAGGCAATGGACCTGATTGAAGAGATAGCACCAAATAACGCTACCTACTACACAGTGACGTCTATGCCTTGGCCTGTGAAAAACCGCGATAACATCAGCGAATCACTGGTGACACAGGACGCCAGCTCTGGCGTTGTCACAGTGACCATTCAGGCGCGCAATGATATTTTCCCGTCAAACGATGACCATGTCCGGATTCGTGAACTGGATGCGACCTGGACGCTCGAGCCGCAGGCAGACGGCTTGTTAAAGGTGACGTACGAGGCGCATGCCGATCCTGGTGGTGGCTTACCGTCCTGGTTGGTGAATAGCTTTGTCGTTGAAGCACCTCTGAATACCCTGCGTGATTTCCGCGAACTGGTGGTTGATGAAAAATACCAGTCGGCCTCACGGGAATATATAACGCACTGATTTAAAAAGGCTTTTTTAGATTTGTAATATTGCTGTCATAAAAGTCAGGTACTCTCCGACGCTGGTGAATAGAGTAGTACCTACTATGCGCATTTTCGTAATTGTCACAGCACTGTTGTTATCTTTCGCGGGCCTGCCGTCTCTGGCACAGCAGCCGGAGTCGCTTTTCAGCGATATTTCCTCTGGGCGTTATCAGCATCTTTTTCGTATTGATGGCTCCAACACCATTGGTGCAGAGCTTGGTCCTGCTTTAGCTGAAGCCTGGCTGACCAGTCACGGTGCCAGCCAGTTATCCCGCGTTCCTATGGCGGAGAATGAGACCCGTATTACAGGCTACCTTGATAGTGTTGGTTCTCACGTGATTATCGATATCGCCGCCCACGGTTCAGGCACCGGGTTTAAAGCCCTGTCTAAGGGGCTGACCGACATTGCCGCCGCGTCTCGTCCGGTAAAAGCCAGCGAAGCGGCGATGATACCAACGGCGGACCTGACCAGTGTTGAAAGTGAACATATTGTTGGCATCGACGGTCTGGCCATCATCGTTGATCCCTCAAACCCGCTTAATGCGTTGAGCGTGGACGCTCTCCGCAATATTTTCTCAGGTCAGGTCGCTAACTGGAAAGAGGTTGGTGGTCCGGACATGCCAGTCAGTATCTTTGCACGTGATGACAAGTCAGGTACCTGGGATAGCTTCCGTCATATGGTATTAGGTAAGACTCCACTGGCTGAGACTGCTGAGCGCTTTGAATCGAATAACGACCTTTCTGATCGGGTTAGCGGCGTTCGCGGCGCGATCGGATTTGTCGGCCTCCCCGCGGTGCGTCAATCGAAGCTGCTGTCGGTATCGGTGGGAGATGTAGCAGCGCTGGCGCCAGATCGCCTGACGGTTGCGACTGAGGATTATGCCTTGTCCCGTCGTTTATACATGTACACCGCGGGTACATCAGATAACCCCTACGCACGAGACTTCCTGCGTTTTGTCGCGACCGAGGGGCAGGAGCAGGTGGCTGCGACAGGCTTTATTTCACAGGATGTTTCTGCAGTTCGCCCAGAGAATACTGCCAGCTTGCCTTCAGAAATACGTCAGCGGGTTGAAGGCGCCTATCGCCTGAGTGTTAATTTCCGCTTCAAGGACGGTTCCGCCCGGCTGGATAACAAAGCCCAGCGTGACGTAGAACGCCTTGTGAAGTACCTGAGTAACAATCCAGATGCTGATGTAATGCTGTTCGGTTACGCGTCTGAAAGCGACGACCTGAATCGTGCTCACCTGTTGTCCAAGCATCGGGCCATGGCGGTCAGTCGGGCATTGAAGCAGGAGGCGCTCTATCCGGATGAGATTGATGGATTTGGTGCGGAGGCACCACTGGCGCGCATAGAAGGAAACGATGGCCGTCAGAAGAACAGTCGGGTGGAAGTCTGGATTCGCCCACCGCATTCAATCGCCGAAGCGCTGTAACGCGCTTCGCGATTGGCCGGACGTCGCTCTGATAGATCAGGCGGCGCCGTGCATCATCAGATAAAGTTCGACGACTGCCGCAGGAATGTTGGCGCACATACGGTCGGACAGGTCAGCATCTTCATCGATATCCGCCATTTCTGGCTCATCCATAAACAGCCCTGATGCATACATGATCGGGAACAGGTGCTGAGCCACGATTTCCTCACGGTCGGCATACCAGGCTTCTTCGTTAAGCAGAACGGCTGACATAAAGCCCATTGCCCAGCTTTCGAGTGGTGGTTCGTTTTCATCGTCGATCAATGTCAGATCCGTAGGGACGGGAAAGTCCTGACCGGAATCCAGCCACGCCTGTATCTCTTTCGACAGCTGGCTCATCAGGGTATCAACTTCCTGACGTTCCGCTTTCGAGAAACCGGGTTGTGCTTCAAACGCACAATCCCATAGGGTTTGTTGGTCCATGCCAGAGGCACCCGAAGGGCCCGTCAGAAGGCCGGTAATGAAACCGTGTACAGCGAAGAAATCAAAGCTATCGTTGCGCTCTGCTTCGTCTTCAAGCAGAGTGCCGAGTCGTTCGAGTTCTTCTTCGGTAAGGGTTGGGATACTATTCAGATCAGTCATATATTCAGAAATCAGATTAACTTAATTCGGGCAATCGTATCAGGCTTATGAGACAGCGGAAATCCTACCGGCAGGAATTATGGTTAGATGTCGCCGGAGAACAGGTAAAAGTACTGCTGAGTGCGTCCGTCCGGAAGTCGATTCGCCTGCAAGTGAACTCAGAAGGTGACGTTGATATCCGAGTGCCGGTCGGTACTCCCAAGAGCGATGTACTGACCTTTGTTCGTCGACATGAGAGCTGGCTGAGTGAGCGCCGCGAGGCGGTGAGAGAGCGCGATCGTAAGCGCGCCGCATCGGTAACTCTTTATGGCCGTGAACTGCCCATTATGGAAAGTGCGCTGGGTGAATTTCTGGTCACTGATCAGCAAGTATGGATGCCACTGGAGTGGTCGCAGGAGAAACGCGATAAGGCACTCGATAAATGGCAGCGAGAAGAAGCACGCCTCTGTTTCACGCGTTTAATCGAACAATGGTGGCCACGTTTCACCAAACCCGGCCGTGAGCGTCCCGTATTGCGCGTAAAGCGGATGCGTACGCGCTGGGGCAGTCTCTCTAAGAAGGGTTACATCAACCTGAATCTGGCTCTTCTGTCGCTGCCTGAGGATCTTATTGAGCTGGTGGTTGTTCACGAACTTTGTCATCTCGAACATTTCGATCATGGTCCGGGGTTTAAAGCTTGTATGACATCTTGCTTACCGGACTGGCGTGCGCGCGACAAGCGAATCAATCAGGCGGGTCTGATGCTGCTTTAAAGCAGCATCAGGTCACCTGCAATACGCTCTCTTATCGATTACTGACGTCTGTGTTCACCCACAACTGCGAATACCAGTAGAAACGGCCAGGTTGGCTCAGACTGGGAGCAGTGCAGTTATAGCGGCCCCGGCCAGCAGTGATGGCGTTCGGTTGCTGCATCTCCACGGTCATGATTTTACCTTCGACAGACGTTTCTATATCCAACTCTCCAGCGCCGGCGGCATAGCATTGCAGTTGCGCGGGCTTGAAGTCGTCCACATCAATGGTCAGGGTGAGTTCTGGTGGGTTATTTTCCAGTACGGGGTCTCGCACCTGATCGGCTGAAATCGAAAACGGCAGGCTCATAAGCTTGGTCGCAAGAGTGTCTGTGTTGGCATACACCCCAGAGGCCGGGAACCGCGCTATGACCTGCGGATGAGCGCTCTGACCAACGGCGCCGCTCTGTTGACCGAAAGCAATGTAACCATGATCTTCCAGCCATTCGGCCATCTCCAGTGTGTACTCGCCGTAGGGGTAGGCAAACATACGGGTTGATGATCCGGTCTCTGCCTTAATACGTGCTTCCGCTTGTTTGATTTCGTTTTCCCACCAGTCTTCGGCATCCTGACCTTCAGGGGTTTCCAGTAAGTAGGGGTGGCTGCGTGTATGGTTGGCAATGACAGCTCCACCGTCTTTAATCTCGCGAAGCTGATCCCAGGTCATCATGTCGGCGTATTTCTTATCCACCGGGTCAGTACTGGTGAACATAGTAAATGACCAGCCGCGTTTCTTAAGTTCTGGCCAGGCATTCTCGTAGACTGACAGATACGCATCGTCGAACGTAATTGCGACGGCACGCTCGGGTAAGGGCTCACCGGTCATGATCGACTGCAGCGCTTCTTCGAGGTTCACCACGGTCATGTTCTTTTCTTCCAGCAAGGTCATATGTTCGCGGAAGACCTCGGGTGTCACACTGGTAATGGCCGGGGTCGAAGCATTGACGTGGTGGTACTGCAGGATCACCAGTGCGTTTGCCAGGCCCGGAAACAGGGCGCTCATAATGAATACAGCAAAGATCAATCGGTGCGTCATATAGTCCTCAGAGTTGGCTCTCTATTCGTAATAGCTTCTATCGTGGTCAGCTGTTAGCCGTGCCGATAGCGTAATCGTTGATAGGCGGAGCTGACTTTGCGGAACGCCTCTGCGTCGCCGCCTTTGTCTGGATGATGCTGACTCGCCAGCCGTCGGTATTGCTGTCGGATGGTACTGAGATCTACCGGAGGCGTCAGCTCCAGCATAGCCAGATCATCGTCGTAATGTTCTGGTATGACCATGCGCTGCCAGAAATCGTTCAACAGGGCGTCGACGCTGGCCTGATCTGTATCCAGATTGTTCAGATCGAGATAATACTCAGCGAGTGCATCGTGTTGGTCGGGCAGGTCGCTCCCGCTGTCGGTTTTTAAAGGAACGAGTCCTATATCCAGTGCACTGATCTGAAGGTAACCCCGCGCATCCTCAAGCCAACGATTTCGCAATCGATACAGGGCATGCATGACGATGAAGTTAGCCCGGAACAGAGTCATAGAATCGCTCAGGGCATCTTCACGAAATATGCCTTGCTCTGGGGCCTGTAACCACCGGATCAGTTCGTATTCCGGGCACCGGTGTCCGTCGGCAAGGTAAGTCGCTAACAGGTCGGTGACCAGATTGAGAGTGTCTTCTTCCATGCACACAAGGTAGCACAGAGCGGAGCCGTCAGCTTCGTCTATCGGGGTCCGTTTCTTCGATCACGCGTCGGACAAAGCCGGGAAGGCGTGGACTGATGTGATTCAGACGCCTTGAGGTCACCGGATAACGACATCGCAGACGCTTCAGGTAACGCGACAGAGCGGGGATTGCTGGAACGAGCAGCGAAACGCCAAGGATGATCATCAGTAAACCAACGGGTACAGGCAATGGCAGAACGAGTAGCCCGGCAACGATCAGAAGGACGCCGCCGACAAGAGTTACACTGCGTCGGATCATTAGTTATGCTTTAGAAAAGCCTCAAAGGGCGCGTGCAAGTAGTGTGTGCGCTCAAACTACTGACCAGATGTTGCAATACGATGACCGAAAATAAAAAGCCGCTGCCGCGCCGGGCACACCTGATTACACCGGGCGGGCTGAAAGCTCTTGAAGACGAGCACGATTTTTTATGGCGCCGCGAACGCCCGAAGGTAACCCAGGAGGTCTCTGACGCAGCTAAGCTCGGAGACCGCTCCGAGAACGCGGAATATATTTACGGTAAAAAGCGCCTGAGACAGATTGATAGTCGTCTCAGGTTTCTCGGCAAGCGCATTGAGGCAGTCACCGTAGTCGACCGCCCGCCCACAGATCTGGATAAGGTTTTCTTCGGTGCCTGGATCGAACTGGAAGACGAAGAGGGCGAGATCCTGCGTTACCGTATCGTTGGCGAAGATGAGATCGACTTGCCGCATGGTTATATCAGCGTCGATGCGCCGCTGGCCCGTGGCGTAATCGGTAAGTTCGTTGATGATGAGGTGACGGTGCGCCTACCGAAAGGTGAGGCGACGTACTTTATTGCCAGCGTACGGTACGAGCGACCTGACTGGGATAAGCGGCCCACACCCGAGTTCTCGTAAGTGATCCCCGTACGGGAATATGACGCACGGGCAGGTATGAACTAATCTTGAGCAAAGGAGGTGCATGATGATGCAACGATGGCTGCTTACGCTGCTCGCTATACCGGCCCTGGCTCTGGCCGATAATCACGCGGCTCACGGTTCAGGTTCGAACTCAGACGCTAAAGATGCGCTGTCAGAAGCCTATGTAATGCCGGTCTGGGTCGATGCAGTGACTCAGGTTTGCCCGTGGAAATCGGAAGATGCTGAAGGGTATATCCGTCTGATTCGGAAGAAGAACGACGATGGTAGTCACGGGCTGTTCGTACAATGGATACGGAAAGGAATTGCGGGTGCCCCGACCTCGGCGGTATCAACGTTGGCCGTAGAGCCGCTTGAAAAAGACTATCTGGTCAGAATTGAAATGCCGCAGCCGACCCTGGCGCGGGATGCTTGTCGCCTCAAGGCGATGGCGGAAGATATGATGAATGAGCGACGTTACGAATTCGACCTGCTGCTCCGGGGGCCTGGCGACATGCAGGTCAATATTACGCGTATGCTTGGCGGCGGAGTCTGAGCGGGTCAGTCGTCCGACGCCAGAAGGTCAATGCGGGTACCCAGGTGGCTCTTATCCTGTTCGTCCTGCAGACCTTCGAAGTTCCACAGTTCGCGATCGCCCAGCTGTGATGGCGCAACGTTACAGACAGCGGCAAAGATGTTTTCACTGCGTCCTGGTTGTTCTTTCTCCCACTGAGCCAGCATTCCTTTGATGTTCTGACGCTGCAGGTTCTCTTGAGAACCGCACAGATTGCAGGGAATGATCGGGAATTCTTTCTCGATGGCAAACTTCTCAATGTCTTTTTCTTTGCAATACGCCAGAGGACGAATGAGAACGTGCTTTTTGTCGTCGCTGAGCAGCTTGGGCGGCATGGCCTTGAGCTTGCCGCCGTGGAACATATTCAGAAATAGAGTTTCGATGATGTCGTCACGGTGATGACCCAATGCAATCTTGTTGGCGCCAATCGATTCTGCATAGCCATACAGAGTACCGCGGCGCAGGCGTGAGCATAGCCCGCAGGTGGTTTTTCCTTCAGGGATGATCTCTTTAACGACGCTGTAGGTGTCTTTCTCGATGATATGGTAGGGCACGCCCACCTGTTCAAGGTAAGCCGGTAGGATATGCTCAGGGAAGCCTGGCTGTTTCTGATCCATATTGACGGCGATCAGCTCGAAGTTGACGGGCGCGCTCTTTTGCAGGCTCATCAGAATTTCCAGCATGGTGTAAGAGTCTTTGCCACCCGACAGACACACCATGATTTTGTCACCGTCTTCAATCATCCGGTAATCTTCGATGGCTTTGCCGACGTTACGACGAAGGCGCTTCTGGAGCTTGTTGAATTCGGTTCTGGATTTGCGTTCAGCTTGATTGGCTGCAGCTTCAGTAGCTTCTGCAGATAGCTCAGCGGCCGCTGGATCGAAGATCTCAGGCTGATAGCCTTCTTCAGGTTGTGAAACAGCAGATTCAGACACGTTCAATTCAGACATACAACACCCCATGCGTAGGGTGCGCTTTATATCAGAATGCGGTGCTTATATAAACATCAGGCCACAGCGTCACTGGATTCAACCAGTTCTTCATAGCGTTGCACGAAGTCCTGTACGCTCAGGTCGTCACGGGTGTGATAACAGTTTTTCCAGAGCGTTGCCAGATGCACCACACTGGCGCCACGGGGCAGGGTGAACTGAGGGTGGCGAACGTAGGCGAGCCAGGTAACAGCGGTCGCATAGGCGAGGTTTGTTGTTAGTTCAGCGTGCGGGTTCTCCAGGAATTCCCGTTGGCTGGCAATGCCTCGCACTTTACTGGCCAGTTCTGGCCGATCTGCAAGATAGTCATCCCAGATATGCCGGTGCGTCAGGCCATGCAGCCGGTAAATACCCGAGGTGCGTTGCCCCTCTGTTTTCAGGAATGAGCCCAGCTCAGACTCAATGGCTGCAGTACCCAGCAGTAAAAGCTCTGCGTCGGCACTGTTAGCGTCCAGTTTCTGCAGTGTTGGACGAATAACGTACGTCCGGAAATCATCAGCATCTATACCCATCAGAAACTCCAGAGGGTGTAATTTTGGCAGTCTCAATATCAGGAGCAATAAGCGTACCTGAATAACTGCCGGTACAGGCAGCGCCTGTTATCAGATGTTTACTCAATAGTACTGCCCAGTACGTGAAGCATAGTGATGCAGGTCTCAGGGGGAAGCAAATATTTGCGCACTGTGACCAATGTCTGATATAGCGAGCGAAAAGAGGATGAGCACGGTCCGTGTGCTCATTAGGATGCTAAAAGCCAAAATTTAAATCAGCTTTCTGCCTGATGCAGACACTCATCGTTGGCGCGTGTCAGGCCCGCGAGATCATACAGGGTGTCGCTGTCTTTCAGGATAATCTCTTTGCCCTGTGTTTCGATCAGTTCATTTTTCTGGAAGCGTGTGAACACTCGGCTGATGGTTTCTACCGCCAGGCCCAGGTAGTTACTGATGTCGACACGTGACATTGGCAGGCGGAAGTGAGTCGCTGAGAAACCACGACGCTGATAACGTTGCGAAATATCTAGTAGGAAAGAGGCAACACGTTCTTCTGCATTCTTCTTGCTGAGAAGCAGCATCATGTTCTGATCGTGCCGGATTTCAGTGCCCATGGTGGTCATCAGCTGACGACGCAAATCAGGTAGCTCATCCGCCAGTTGTTCAAGCTGCTGCAACGGAATTTCACATACTGTTGTGGTTTCGAGGGCTTTTGCCGTCAGCGGATACGTGCCTGCGTTGTAGCCAGACAATCCGATCAGCTCGCTGGCCAGGTGAAAACCTGTGATCTGCTCTTCGCCGTTACTTGCCAGGGTGTAGGTCTTCAGTGCACCCGTACGAACCGCGAATACAGACTGAAATTCTGTACCTTGCTGAAACAGCAGTTGGCCTTTCTGGATCGGGCGACCACGACGGATGATGTCGTCCAGACGTTCCATATCGCTTTCAGTCAGGGAAAGTGGCAGACACAGAGCATTCAGTGAGCAGGTCTGACAATGAGGCTGTGCTCCACGCATAGGAGCATTAACTGACGTTTTCATAGGCAAGAACGATCTCTAATACTTTAGATCAAGCGGCTGCGAACATGGCTGGTTGCCACACGGAGGCCAAAGTCCAGCAACCATAACCGATCAATAATAGGCCCGCAATATTTCGCGCCCACTGATGCCGAATAATATTCATCACGGATGCCGAGGCCAGCCCAGCGGATAAAATAGCGGGAAAGGTTCCGAGACCAAAAACAAACATGGTCAGGGCGCCCATCGCAGGCTGACCGTTAGCTGCTACCCAGCTCAGGGTGCTGTATATGAGCCCACACGGCAACCATCCCCACAACATGCCGAGAAGCCACTGGCTGGCTGGGTCTGAACGGCCCAGTCGTTTCTGGGCGTGGGGTTGAATTCTGCGCCAGAACAGTTGGCCAATTTGCTCAATGCGGGTGAGCCACAGTGCCCAGCGCGCGACGTAGAGACCCATTAATATGAGCATAACGCCTGCGATTGAACGTAGTGTGATCATCAGAGCTTCGTGCAGGCTCGACAGCCAAAGTCCGAGACTGCCAACAATCAGGCCTGCAAGGGTATAGCTGGTAATGCGGCCAAAATTGAACAGCAGTGAAGCCCGGACTCTGTGCTGGGTGTCCAGCTGTCCTGCTGCCGCGGCAACTCCACCACACATAACCAGGCAGTGGCTAGCACCAAATAAGCCAAGTAGCAGGGCGGTAAGGAGGGATAAGGGTTCAGTCATTCTTGGATTTTTTGGGTTCGCCGTCTGACTCTGAATCCGCGTCTGAATTGGTCTCAACGCTATCTTCGCGGCGCTCGTTCAGGTACTCATCATCATCGAACAGAATCTTGTGCGCGGGCGAATCCAGGTCATCAAACTGGCCGCCTTTCACAGCCCAGAAAAAGATGGCAACTGCAATGGCGAGCAGGGCAATCGACAGGGGAACCAGTACGTAAATAATATCCATGGTCAGCTCTCAGCAGTAAGTGCAGGTGGGCGACGGGTCAGTCGCAGAGCATTCAGAACGACAAGTAGTGAGCTGAATGACATGCCAATGGCCGCGGCCCAGGGCGGAACCAGACCGGCCGCCGCAAGTGGTAACGCGATCAGGTTGTATAGTAACGCCCAACCGATGTTCTGACGAATGACATTGCGGGTTTTATGGGAGACTGATAACGCATCAGCAATGACTTCAAGGCGGCCATTGGTCAGTAGGGTATCTGCGTTGGTTTTCGCAAGATCTGTAGCTTCATTCACGGCCAGCGAGACATCCGCGCCCGCAAGTACCGGAACATCATTAATACCATCTCCTACCATAAGAACAGTATCGCCCTTTTGTTGCCACTCGCGCACGATGGCAAGCTTATCTTCCGGGCTGAGGCCATTGCGGACATCGGTAATGCCGAGTTCATCAGCAACGAGGGTCGCAGATCGAGACGGGTCGCCGGTGAGCAGGGCGACTTCAATACCACGGGCTTTCAGTGTCTCGACCAACGGAGACGCACTGCGGCGTACTGTGTCATTGAGGAGAAACCAGGCCAACGGCTGATTATCATCGGCAAGCAATAACCACTGCCCTGATGCGCTCTCGGGCGGCAGAATTCCCTCCGGCCAGACGAAATCCGGGCGACCAAAACGGAATCTGTAGCCATTAACCTGACCACTGACGCCCTGACTCGGGTGGTGCTGAATATCTTCGGTAGGTAGCACCGGGTAGTGGCGAAACGCCTTAGCAATCGGGTGGCTGGCATGTTGTTCAAGCGATGCGACTACTGAGGCCAGAGTATCCTGATCCAGCTCCATCTTGTTGTCTGTACCGCCCGCAACAGGGCGGATTTCTGTCAGAGTCAGGTGCCCTAGCGTCAGGGTGCCGGTTTTGTCGAACACTACACGGTTCACTGACTGCAGAGTTTCCAGAACATGGCCTTTACTGATTAATAAGCCGCGTTCGCGCAGCGCCGTTGTTGCCGCTGTCAGAGTGGTTGGTGTAGCAAGTGACAGGGCACATGGGCAGGTAACGACGAGAACAGAGAGAGCGATAAAGAAGGCATGGTCGTTGCCCTGAAACATCCAGTAGCTGAACACCGACGCGGAGATAATCAGAACCGCGGCAACGAACCGACTGGCAATGCTGTCGGCAATAAGAGCGACTTTGGGCTTTTCCTGTTGCGCGCGATCCATCAGGCGAACGATGGTCGATAGCTGCGCATCGGCGCCGGTGGCCGTAACTTCCATCACGAGTGGGCTTTCGACGTTCATGGTGCCGCCGATCAGTGTGTCACCGGCTTGCTTGTTCAGTGGCATGTATTCGCCCGTCAGTGCCGATTCATCGACGGTGCTCTGTCCTTCAATCACAACGCCATCCGCAGGGACTGGGTACCCGGGTTTCAATAACAAACGGTCGCCGGTTGAAATGTCACCTGCGGCGATGATTTCTTCACCGTCCTGCGTTTGTTTCAGCGCTACATTCGGCAGAAGTGTCATCAGATTGTTGCCCGCTTTGCCCATTCGATGGCGGGCGCGCATTTCCAGAAAACGCCCAAGCAGCAGCAGGAAAGTGAACATACAGACGGAGTCAAAATAAACTTCGATGCCCTGGTTGAACGTGCTCCAGATACTGGCGCAGAAAGCGAGAATAATTGCCAGTGACACAGGTACATCCATGGTCAGATGGCGTGTCTTCAAATCGCGTATTGCCGCATCAAAGAACGGTCGGGCGCTGTATAACACGACCGGTAAGGTCAGAATCATCGAAGCGAAGCGCATAAAGACTTCGTACTGTTCGGCCATGCCGGCATACAGGGGCACCGCAAGCATCATTACCTGCATCATGCCGATACCGGCGACAGCGAGGCGCCGGATCGCTTTCTTGCCCTCGCGCTCGCGCTGCGCGTCGTCTTCTGTTGATGAAAACGGCGCGGCTTTGTAGCCGAGGCGGTAGATGGCTTCGAATATCTGGGAGAGCGCTATGTCGGTGTTATTCCACGCGACGACGAGGCGGTGGTTCGAGAGATTCAGCGTCGCCCGTTCGACGCCCTTCAGTTGATTAATTCTGTGCTCAATCAACCAGGCACAGGCGGCACAACTGATTCCGTCGATAATCAGTGTCGCTTCTTTCTCCTCTCCCTGCGTCGCAACAAACTGCTTCTGCAAGGCTTCGCTGTCATACAGACTGAGAGACTCGCGAGCGGTCAGGACCTCGTCGTCTTCGTTCGCAGGCGATATCTGTGGAAGTTCTGTGCGGTGACGGTAGTAATCTTTGAGACCAGAAGCAACGATGGTTTCGGCCACGGCTTTGCAGCCTGGGCAGCACATGGGTTCTTCTTTGCCATCGATGATGGCCGTCCACTGCTGGCCTGCTTTCAGCGGTTCACCGCAGTGAAAGCAGGGCGTACGGAGGGTTTGCGTCATTGAGTGACTGTCTGAATCTTCTTACCGTTTTCGATGACTGTACGCGCTGTAACGCGCCACTCCTGATCCGGGCTCGTCAGCCAGATAACGCGCTTCTGCGGCAGCTCCAGCTCATTGGCGGCAACGTACTGACCACCCGGAGTACGCTGCAGAAACAGAGTAAGGTCACGATCTTCTAGTGTCGGGTGAATCAACTGAAGCTGCAGAGAGCCAGGGTCTTCATCGGCAATGGAGGTCGCGTTTACGATGATTTCGTCTTCGGTGAAGGTCAGGTCTGCCTGAACATTGAGGCGGCGGGCGCCCTCATGAAACCGCAGATCCTGCGTATAGCTCATGCCGTCCTTGTAGTAACTGTTGCTCACGAGCGAGTCTTTGGTGTCGAGTGCGAGTGACAACATGATGAAGCCCCATACTACAGCGGCGAGCGGTACGCCGATGACAAGCAGCATCATGGGTTCTTTGTACCAAGGGGTCGTCTTTTCGCTAGTCATGCAAGGTATCCAGGGGAAAAATGAAAAATCGCCCAAGTGTAACTACTTGGGCGATAGGGCTCCAGTGCTACTGTGTCAGGAAGTTATATGACGTTCAGATCGCTCTTGGTGCGATAAAACGGCTTTCTTCCCGGGTCACTTCTTCACCGGTATCTTTGTTGACGATGACGAACTCAATGTCTGTTTTACTGGCCGAGGTTTTCACCTCATCCGGGTCGATTTCAAGGTTGATGGTGGTCTCTTTCAGCTCATTAACGCTGAGTTGATACTCAGTGTCGCCAAGCAGTCTGATTCCATCAAGACCATCGACGCTCAGGACATAGGTGTGCTCCTCCTGAGACATATTCATCATCTTCAGGGTATAGGCATTCTGAATCGTATCATTCACCGTGACCTGATAGAGGCGACCACGGTCGCGCTCGATATCCAGCTCAAACGGTGTGCGGTCGAGGATGGCATAGCCCAGGCCACCCATCATCAGAACCATGGCACCGGCGTAGCCAAACAGGCGAGGGCGAAGAATATGGGTTTTCTTGCCTTCAAGCTCGTTCTCTGTGGTGTAGCGGATCAGACCTCTAGGCTTATCGAGCTTTTCCATGATGTCATCACAGGCGTCGATACAAAGCGCACAGCCAATGCACTGGTATTGCAGGCCATCGCGGATATCAATGCCGGTTGGACATACCTGAACACACATTGAGCAGTCGACACAGTCGCCGAGTTGTTGTGTGTCGCCATCTGCTTTCGCTTTTTTGCTGCGTTTGCCACGAGGTTCGCCACGGTTGTAATCGTAAGATACGGCGAGGGTGTCGTTATCGTACATAACCGACTGGAAGCGGGCGTATGGGCACATATAGATGCAGACCTGCTCGCGCATCCAGCCAGCGTTCAGGTAAGTAGCAACCGTAAAGAAACCGATCCAGAAGATGGCCCAGGCACCGACGTCTCCAAAGGTGAAAATATCGACAACCAGCTCGCGAATCGGAGTGAAGTAACCAACGAAGGTGACACCCGTCCAAAAAGCAACAATGAGCCAGGCGATGTGCTTAATGCCCTTTTTACGCAGTTTCTCTGCCGACATCGGCGCTTTATCCAGCTTCATTCGCTGGTTGCGGGTACCTTCAGCGCGTTCTTCGATCCACATAAAAATAAACGACCACGCCGACTGCGGGCAGGTGTAGCCGCACCAGATCCGCCCCGCAAAATTGGTAATCGTAAACAGACCGAAAGCACAGATGATCAGCGCCCAGGACAGCAGCATGAAATCCTGAGGCCAGAAAGTGACGTTGAATATATGGAACTGACGTGCCGGAAGATCAAACAGCACCGCCTGACGGTCACCGATATTGATCCAGGCCGTACCAAAGTAACCTAACATCAATGCCCACAGAGACCAGGTACGCAGCTTCTGAAAGAAGCCTTCAACTTCGCGGACGTAGATCTTTTCGCGCTTTTGGTACAGGTTGACGGTGTCTGAGGCTTTGTCAGATTTTTTGCTGGGTGGGGTGACGTCTTTGACCGGGATTTTACTCATAACTACTGATCACCTTGTCTTTAGAAAACTCTTATATAACGAGTTGATTATATAGTTTTTGGTCGTTGGTCGGGATAAAAAAAGCGGCCCGTGGGCCGCTTTTTCTTGTTTCCTTGCTCTAGCTCAAGAGGGGAGCGGAGCCCCCGCTTGATTACTTGTCTTGCGACAGAGAGTAGACGTACGCAGACAGAACGTGAACTTTCTCTTCGCCGAGGATCTCAGCCTGAGCTGGCATTCTGCCGGCACGACCGTAGCGGAGAGTAGTCTCGATCTGCTTGGTAGAACCACCATAGAGCCAGATTTCATCAGTCAGGTTAGGTGCACCAACGAGTTGGTTACCTTTACCGTCTGCACCGTGACAAGCAACACACAGCATGTCGTACTGTGGCTTGGCTTTCGCAGCAGCGTCTGCATCGTGCTCAAGACCTGACAGGCTACGGACGTACTGAGCCATGTCTTTGGTGCCTTGCTCACCCAGAGCGGCTTCCCATGCAGGCATCGCCGCCTGACGACCATACATAATGGTCTGTTTGATCTGAGCTGGCTCGCCACCGTACAGCCAATCGTGGTCTGTCAGGTTAGGGAAGCCCTGTGCACCCATAGCGTTAGAGCCGTGGCATACCGCGCAGTAACTCTTGAACAGGCGACCACCGGTCTGCATCGCTTCTTCGTTCTGAGCAAGCTCAGCGATTGGCGTAGCAAGGTAGCCAGCATACAGAGGAGCGATCTTCTCATCGAACGCCTGAACTTCGGCTTTCCACTGGTTGGTCTGTGTCCAGGTAACGTCTTCGCCGTCAACTTTAACGGTACCGAAACCGTCGAAGTTAGCCAGGCCATAGATACCGATGTAACCGAAACCGAATACGATGGTTGCCCAGAACATACCTACCCACCAACGTGGCAGT
The DNA here is from genome assembly GCA_913019975.1 of Thalassolituus maritimus. Taxonomy (GTDB): domain Bacteria; phylum Pseudomonadota; class Gammaproteobacteria; order Pseudomonadales; family Oceanobacteraceae; genus Thalassolituus. The sequence continues at coordinate 335,573 of CAJWBH010000001.1, forward strand.
GGGTTGTCCAGTTCTTCGATACCGTCGTATGAGTGGCCGGTAGTTTCGTCTGTTTCTTCTTTCTTCTGACCTTTACTGGTGTAAACGATCAGGATACCGCAGGCAATCATGGACCCGATGACAATCGCCTGGACCCAGAAACTCCAAAATGAGCTCAACATAATTATTTACTCCGATCTTTATCGTCGTCCGCGGGCATTTCTGTGTTATCCCGGAAAGGGATATCGCCGTCATCCTTGAAGCGCTGCTTACGGCTGGAACCGTAAGCCCACCAGATGATGCCCATGAAAGCGATCAGAGCGAATACTGATCCAAGGCCGCGAACGTCGTTAATATCCATAGGGTTACCGTTTAGTGACGACTGTGCCCAGCTGCTGCAGGTAAGCAACCAGAGCTTCGATTTCGGTGACACCGTCAACCGCGTCTTTTGCACCTTCAATGTCTTCGTCTGTGTACGGTACGCCGACCATACGCAGAGCTTTCAGCTTGTTAGGTGTATCACGACCGTCAACCTTGTCTTCAAACAGCCATGGGTAAGATGGCATTACAGACTCAGGTACAACGTCACGCGGGTTGTACAGGTGTGCACGGTGCCACTCATCAGAGTAACGACCACCCACACGGGCCAGATCAGGACCAGTACGCTTAGAACCCCACAGGAATGGGTGCTCGTAAACGTGTTCACCTGAGGTAGACGGAGGACCATAACGCTCAGTTTCCGCGCGGAACGGACGAACCATCTGGGTGTGACATACCGCGCAACCTTCACGCATGTAGATGTCACGACCTTCAACCTGAAGTGCAGTCAGCGGCTTCAGGCCTTCAGCAGGTTGTTGAGTGTTCTTATCAAAGAAGAGTGGAACAATCTCAGCGAGCCCCGCCCAGCTCAGAGCGATAACAATCATTACCACCATGAGTGGTAAGTTCTTTTCAATAGTTTCGTGCTTCATTTACCAAACTCCTTAAGCGTGTGCCGCAACCGCAGCTTCTTTCTTAGCTTCGCGGGTGGTCATGAACACGTTGAACAGCATGATCAGCATACCGGTCAGGAAGAATGCACCGCCCAGTACACGAACCACATAACCGCCGTGAGAAGCTTCTACAGATTCAACGAAGGAGTAGGTCAGAGAACCGTCTTCGTTCACTGCACGCCACATCAGACCCTGCATAATGCCGTTCACCCACATTGCTGCGATGTACAGAACAGTACCGATAGTCGCCAGCCAGAAGTGAACATTGATCAGGCCGATAGAGTACATCTGACCCGCTTTACGGCCGAACATGATAGGAATCAGGTGGTACAGAGCGCCGATAGACACCATAGCAACCCAACCCAGAGCGCCTGAGTGTACGTGGCCGATAGTCCAGTCAGTGTTGTGAGACAGTGCGTTAACAGTCTTGATAGACATCATCGGGCCTTCGAAGGTAGACATACCGTAGAAAGACAGAGATACAACCAGGAAGCGCAGGATAGGGTCAGTACGCAGTTTGTGCCAAGCACCTGACAGAGTCATCATACCGTTGATCATACCGCCCCATGATGGCGCCAGCAGGATCAGAGACATAACCATACCTGAAGTCTGAGCCCAGTCTGGCAGAGCAGAATAGTGCAGGTGGTGAGCACCAGCCCAAACGTAGATAGAAATCAGTGCCCAGAAGTGAACGATCGACAGACGGTAAGAGTAAACCGGACGACCCGCCTGCTTAGGCACGAAGTAGTACATGATACCGAGGAAGCCAGCAGTCAGGAAGAAACCTACCGCATTGTGGCCCCACCACCATTGGATCATGGCGTCTACGGTACCCGCCCATACAGAGTAAGACTTGGTCAGCGACACAGGCACTGCCAGGTTGTTACCCACATACAGGATAGCGATCATGATCATGAAGGCAGCGAAGAACCAGTTAGCAACGTAGATGTGGCTTTCTTTACGGATAGCCAGCGTGCCCAGGAAGTTCACTACGTAGGCAACCCAGACCAGAGTCACCAGAATGTCGATTGGCCATTCCAGTTCTGCGTACTCTTTAGTAGAGGTCAGACCCATCGGCAGAGTGATGGCCGCTGCAACGATCACTGCCTGCCAGCCCCAGAAGGTGAAGCTTGCCAGAGTGTCTGAGAACAGACGGGTACGACATGTGCGCTGAACAATGTAATAGGAGGTTGCGAACAGAGCGCAGCCGCCGAAGGCGAAAATCACCGCATTGGTGTGAAGAGGACGCAGACGTCCGAAAGAGAACCAAGGGGTATCGAAGTTCAGTTGAGGCCATGCCAGCTGAGCAGCGATGAGTACACCGACTGCCATGCCAACAACACCCCAGACAACAGTCATGATGGCAAACTGTCTTACCACCTTGTAGTTGTATTCTGGATGGTCAAATGCTGTGCTCATGATCAGATTCCATTAAACAGCGAGGGTTAGAGGGTTAAAAAATCGGCGCAATTATCGTCGCTGGCCTCCCCATTTGCAAATAATCCATGTAAAAAAAGTGCCATAAATACAGCGGCTTAGGGCAGTTTTTACACGAATGATAATCAAATGAGAATCAATCGTATTGACGTTTGGTTGAAAATCTGACAGCTCTACGTGCCTCGCCAGGACATATAACCCAGACTCAACCTGCGCATACTCCAATTTTACCGCACCTTTGCAGCCCAATTGCAGCCCCTGCATGGTATTACTGTCGTAAACAGGAGTATTGACCCAGCTCAAGCCTTGACGCAGAACGTCCCAGAGCCAGAATACGCGCAACCAGAACCACAAATAACGAAACTCTTGAGGTGTAAGCTAAAGAGTAGAAGAGGAGCACCAGATGGCCAGTGAACAGACTCAGGAAATACTCGACTCCATTATTGTCGATGGGAAAGAGAGCCAGCCAACACTGATCCTGGCGCACGGCGCAGGTGCAGATTTATCAAGCGAATTCATGACTGACATGGCCGGAAAGATCGCCGCGCATGGTGTTCGGGTGATGCGGTTTAACTTCCCGTACATGATTAAGCGCATACAAGACGGCAAGAAACGACCACCAGACCGCGCACCAAAACTCATTGATGCTTACGCAGAACTTGTTGAAGAGCTGGATACTCCATGCGTCATTGGCGGTAAAAGCATGGGGGGGCGTATCGCCAGTATGCTTGCTAACGGAAGTGATGTGCCTACACAGGTGCAAGGCTGCGTCGCACTGGGTTATCCATTCCACCCGCCAGGAAAACCGGACAACCTGAGAACAGAACACCTTTTAGCACTCAAAACACCGACGCTCATTGCGCAGGGCACACGCGATGCGATGGGAACAAAAGAAGAAGTATCGGGTTACGGGTTAGATAAAACACTCGAACTGGTCTGGCTCGAAGACGGAAACCACGACCTGAAACCAAGAAAGGCATCCGGTTATACCCATGATGCCCACCTTCAAGCAACCGCAAAACACGTCGCCGACTTTGTAAAACGCTGCCTTTAGGAGGGGATCACATCCCCGACCTGTGCGTGAGCCGGTCGGTGTTGGTTGTGGGAGCGAATCAGCCGAAGGCTATTCGCGAACGAACCCCATACTTCTGCACATCACGCCGTAAGAATTGTGATCTTCTCCTGCGTTTCCAGAATCGGCTGAATCGACGCAATCACACTGGCACGCTCTGGCGACTTAGCCCAGGCCTGCCAGGCTTCAACACTCGTCCAGTTAGTGATGATCATCCGACGGTTCTCTTTCTTCACATCTTTATAGCTGGCACCTGACACATAGCCCGGCGCTTCGAGAATCGCACGCAAGGTGTTCTTAACCGCAGCTTCATATGTCGTTTCCATATCTGCGGCAATCTCACGCTCGATAATCACTTTAATCATTGCAGGGGCTTCCTTCTGATGTTTCTCAATATCAAGTAAGGTATGGGCCGAGGGTGTGTATTGCAACCACGAAAACCCAAAAAGCGGAACAAAGAACCAATATGGCCAACAGCGACCTGATTCAGCGACTTCACCGCCTGTTCTCTGAACAGACAACGGGCCTAAACACCATGATGCTCGCCGCAGAAACCGGCGTTGGCCCGGCCGAGCTACAAAGTGCATTGCAACAACTTAAAAGCGACTACAACGCACCGCTGGAATACGACACCGACAGCCGCACCTACCGCTATCGTAAAACCCAGGAGCAAAGCTTCGAACTGCCGGGCCTGCAACTTACCGCGACCGAACTTCGTGGCTTGGCCATCGTCCTTAACATACTTAATGACCTGAACCCCGGGCAGGGCAGCGGCGAACTGAACCGCATCCATGAGCAGGTCTCGCGGCTTACAGAAGAGCGCGGTGTTGACCTTAGCGAACTGACACAGCGCATCCGCATCCTCAGTGCCCCGCGCCGTCCGGTAAACCAGAACATCTACCAACAAGTCAGTGACGCACTGTTTGCGCGAAAACAACTGCACATCCATTACGTTGCCAGTGACCAGAGCCTGAGCGAGCGTAACGTCAGCCCACAAACGCTGGTTTACTACCGAGACCACTGGTACCTCGACGCCTGGTGCCACAAACGCCAGCAGCTACGCACTTTTATGCTCAGCCGCATTAACAGCGCTTACCAAACCAGCGAAAGTGCAAAAGAGTTTGAACAGAGCGAACTCAACGACCACTTCCATAATAGCTATGGCATCTTCTCTGGCGGCGAACAGCACATAGCTGAACTCATCTTTATGCCCGGAGCCGCCCACCTCGTTGCGCAACAGCAATGGCACCCCGATGCCAAAGGCCAGTGGAAAGGCGACGAATACCACCTCAGCTTGCCGTACAACGACCAGCGTGAACTACTGAGAGACATGCTCTCTTATGCCCCCAACGTCATCATCACAGCTCCCGAAGACCTCAAATCAGCGTACCGAAAACGCCTTCAGGAAGCCCTCAACCGTAACCTATAATCCGGATTACATGGTGGATACTGCATTCTTATATTGATTGTAGGAGGGAAGCTTCTTCCCGAACCATGTTTGATATCCGATTCTGTAGGAGCGCTTCAGCCAGCTTGCCTGGCTATGCGCGAAGGTCACTATGCCGATTGTGGGAGTGAATCAGCCGAAGGCTATTCGCGAAAATACCCATGTAAGGTATAGTTTGGCCAAACTTATCGAACAAAAGGATTTGTAAGTGTCCGTAGCGCAGCAACCAATTCAATATCTCGAATACCGGGTAAAACCGGGCGATACACTTTCATTTATCCTTTCTCAGTTTTACGACGTTGGTTTTGGTTCCAGCGAATATAAACGACGTGCCGCGGGTATCATGGAACTAAACCCTCACATCTCGAACCCTGATCGAATAACCGCTGGAGATTTACTTGTTCTGGAAGCGTCTACTGGGTCGCAGATGTGTCTTGCTCCTCAAGGGAGCCAGCCAAAACTGTTTAAAGCTCCCGCTCCACAGATTTTAAGTTCAGTCCCTCGTGACAGTGATTCAGATTTTTATGCTTTGAGCTGGTTGGCAAGTAACGCGAATTACTTGACCCTCCCTGGGAGTGTGGCACTTGGAGGTCAAGGTAACTTGCTGAGTGGTGGTAACTTAGGCCTGATCGACAAAGTCAGTGAGCTTTATGCTGACTATAAATCCGGAAAACTTACAAAGAACCAGTATGACTATCAGCGCAGGCTGACCCTTGATCAGTTTCGCAAAAACATCGGCCCATTTGAGAAATTACTTTACGGCGAGAAAACTCCTCATGAGGTAGTTCGTATCGCCCGAGGCGGCGGAGTTCCCGCAACTGCGAATATTACAGCGAACACGCAGCAGCTGAAGAAGCTTGCGGCGATGGCGAAACATGGCGGGATCGTACTGACAGGCGTTGGTGTGGCTGCTTCTTGTGTTCAGATAGCGGATGCGGATAGCAGTAAAAAGAAGAATGAGATATTTATTGAAACTCTTGCAAGCACGACCATCGGTGCCGCGGGAAGTTATGCTGTAGGTTTGTTTTTGATATCAAATCCAGTGGGGTGGGGGACAGCTATTGTCTTGGCTGCAGGTACAGTTGCAGCGGGTTACTTAGCTGGGAAAGGCGCAAGAGCAGCTTATGATCTTACAGGGGCAAAGGTAGATTTTGTCTCGGGCACAGGGGTTGGTTCGATATGTCGCAGGTGATGATGGAGCAAGCTTTCCTTCTTATGATGTACTCGTTTGCAGCATTCTGGATATGGACAATGATATCGGTCGGCTTCCTGCTAGCTACGCCGAAGGCCTTTCTGGAAAAATACTTTTGCCCGCCATATTTTCGCTCGGCAGAAGTCATCATTTTTTCAGCTTTTCCTTCAAACTTGATCCGTAACGTAATGTTTATTCGTTTGATTGCTTCGCCGTCATCCGGGAAAGTGCGTGGCCTGAGCGAAGCATATCGAGACGTTCCCTCGTGGCTAATAGCCTATGCCAAATTTCTGTACATCAGTCTTATCCTGGTACTGATCTGGATGTTTGGCATGTTGGCCTTTTGGGGCTGCTATATTGCATACGACCATTGGCTTGCCTGACGACTACATGCAAACCCTGGAAAACACGCGTCAATTGTCACTTCCGCGAGCAGGGAAGTCTGATACCATGACCTCAAAGAAGATGAGGACACGGAATGCCAATCCCAGATTATCAAACCCTGATGCGCCCTGTGTTAGTTACGCTCGATTCCTGCGGCGATATGTCATTGCGCCAGCTTGTCGACTTGTTGAGTGACCAATACCAGCTCACCGATGAAGAACGCCGCCGCATGACCCCCAGCAAACGCAGCCCGCTGATGTACAACCGCGTTGCCTGGGCGACCACCTATCTACGAAAAGCAGGCCTCATAGAAAGCCCAACCAGAGGGATGAACAACATCACCTCTCGCGGAAAACAGGCACTGATCCAGACTGACACACCCATTGATCGTAAATACCTTATGCAGTTTGAGCAGTTTCAAGACTTCCAATCTGTAAATCGATCCGATGATGCTGGCCCGCAGAACGAACTGAACTCAGTACAAGTGCAACCAGAAGCTCTCGATCCCACCGAGCGCCTGGAAGAAGCTCACCAGGAACTGCAAGCAACACTAGCCGATGATCTACTCGCACAAGTAAAACGCCAGACACCCGAGTTCTTCGAAAAGCTCGTCGTCGAGCTCATGCTCGCCATGGGATATGGCGGCTGGAGCGAGAAAGCAGGGCAGGCGACCCAATACACCAACGATGGCGGCGTCGATGGCGTCATCAACGAAGACCCATTAGGCCTCGATACCATCTACCTGCAAGCCAAACGCTACACCGAGAACTCTGTCGGTCGCCCTGACATACAGGCCTTTGTCGGAGCGTTAGAAATGAAGCGTGCCAGAAAGGGCGTATTCATCACCACAAGCCGCTTCAGCCGTGATGCCATTGAATACGTCAATATGATCGAAAAGCGGGTAGTGCTGATTGATGGCGTGCAGCTGGCCGAGTTGATGATCCGCCACAATCTGGGCGTTACCGTTAAAGAAACCTATCAGGTAAAATCGCTGGATTCAGATTACTTTGCTGAAGGCTGATCGCCGACAGCTGGCGAACGACAAGCCACAGATAAGTAAAACCAGAAAGATGAGCCGATGATAAGCAAAACCAGATAGGTAAGTTCGTAACGCTTATCATCCAAGAACACAGAAAATAGCAAACAGATAACAGAAATCAGGAAACCTAATGACAAGTTCCCAAACCAACTCAAGTCAGCAACGCGCCGCCCTGCAACGCCAGATCTGGGCGATTGCCAATGATGTACGAGGCTCAGTGGATGGTTGGGACTTCAAGCAGTACGTACTGGGCACCCTGTTTTATCGCTTTATCAGCGAAAACTTTGCTGCCTACATTGAGGCCGGTGACGAAAGCATTCACTACGCCGAACTGCCCGACAGCGTCATCACCCCAGAGATCAAAGAAGACGCCATCAAAACCAAGGGTTACTTCATCTACCCCAGTCAATTGTTTGAAAACGTAGCGAAAAATGCCAACAACAATGAAAGCCTGAACACCGATTTAGCAACGATCTTCAGTGCTATCGAAGCCTCAGGTTTTGGTTATCCGTCAGAGCAGGACATCAAAGGCCTGTTCGCTGACTTCGATACCACCAGCAACCGCCTCGGTAATACCGTCAAAGACAAAAACCTGCGCTTAGCCGCCGTACTTAAGGGCGTTGCCGGGCTGAACTTCCATGGTGAATCGGGCGGGAAATTTGAAGATAACCACATCGACCTGTTCGGTGACGCCTACGAGTTTCTGATCTCTAACTACGCCGCGAATGCCGGTAAATCCGGTGGCGAGTTCTTTACTCCGCAGCATGTGTCCAAGCTCATCGCCATGCTCGCGGTTCACGGCAAGGACAGCATCAACAAGATATTCGACCCCGCCTGTGGTTCGGGCTCACTGCTCATGCAAGCCAGAAAACACATCGACGTGCACAAGATTGAAGAGGGTTACTTCGGCCAGGAGCTGAACCACACCACCTACAACCTGGCGCGTATGAATATGTTTCTGCACAACATTAACTACGACAAATTCAATATCCAGCTGGGCAACACGCTGACCGAACCCCACTTCGGTGACGACAAACCCTTCGACGCCATCGTTTCTAACCCGCCGTACTCCGTAAAATGGATTGGCAGCGACGACCCGACCCTGATCAATGACGACCGCTTTGCCCCCGCCGGTGTGCTAGCGCCCAAATCCAAAGCCGACTTTGCTTTTGTGCTGCACGCGCTCAGTTACTTGTCGGGCAAGGGCAGGGCGGCGATTGTCTGCTTCCCCGGTATTTTTTATCGTGGCGGTGCTGAGCAGAAAATCCGCAAATATCTGGTCGATAACAACAACGTTGAGACGGTCATTTCACTGGCCCCTAATCTGTTCTACGGCACCACCATCGCCGTCAATATTCTTGTGCTGGCGAAAAACAAACCCAACACCGATATCCAGTTCATTGACGCAAGTAACCTGTTTAAAAAAGAAACCAACAACAACATCCTCACCGACGACCATATCCAGAAGATCATGGCAGTGTTCGCGAGCAAAGAGAACATCGACCACTTTGCCCGCTCCGTGCCTGTGGAGGAGGTGGCCGAAAACGACTACAACCTGTCGGTCAGCTCCTATGTGGAAGCCGAAGACACCCGCGAGGTGGTGGACATCACACAGCTGAATGCCGAACTGAAAACCACGGTAGCGAAGATCACTCAGCTGCGCAGCGAGATTGATGCGATAGTGGCGCAAATCGAAGGTGAAGGAACTGAGGCATGAGTCAGCCGGATATGTCAGGGTATATGGAAAAGCTACTGGATGGGGTTGAGGTTGAGTGGAAAGCTTTAGGAGAAGTGTGCGACTTCAAAAATGGATTCGCGTTTAAGAGTAGCCTGTTTAAAGAAGCTGGCTTACCGATTGTTAGAATTACTAATGTGGATGGAAAAAATATTTCCTTAGCCGATGTAAAGTATTTTGATCCGTCGGACTATAAGGAAAATACAGCGTCTTATGAAGTTAGCAAAGGCGATATTTTGATTGCCATGTCTGGAGCGACGACTGGGAAAATTGGCTTTTACGCTCATGAAAATCCCGCCTACCTGAATCAACGAGTAGGAAAATTTTTACCCAAACCGAAAATTCTCAACAATCGATATTTATATCACTATCTTCTTTCGAAAGTTGAGCAGATTTATGTAGTTGCGGGCGGCGGTGCGCAGCCCAATCTTAGTTCAAATGCACTAATGGCAAAGATTAAAATCCCCATCCCCTGCCCAGACAGCCCTGAAAAATCCCTCGAAATTCAGGCCGAAATCGTCCGTATTCTGGACGCATTTACCGCCATGACCGCCGAGCTGACCGCCGAGCTTAACCTGCGCAAGCAACAATACAACTACTATCGTGATCAGTTGTTGAGGTTTGAAGAAGGGGAAGTGGGGTGGAAGAATCTAGAAGATGTTGCTTCATTTAGGCGTGGCTCATTCCCCCAGCCCTATGGAAATAGTGAATGGTATGACGGAGAAGGCTGCATGCCCTTCGTTCAGGTTGCGGATGTTGCTGATTTTGGCTTTCGGCTTCACCAAAAGACGAAGCAGCAGATTTCAAGGCTTGCACAGCCTAAAAGTGTATTCGTTGAAAAAGATACTGTTATTGTTTCGCTACAAGGTACGATTGGGCGTGTTGCCATTACTCAATATGACTGTTACGTGGATAGAACCCTTGCAATATTCACTAATTACAAAGTAGACATAAATAAGAAATATTTTGCTCATCAACTAAAAGCCAAATTCGATCTGGAAAAAGAGTTTGCCAGAGGAAGTACGTTGAAAACTATCACAAAGGAGGAGTTTTCAAAGTTCCAGATACCTATTCCACCTATTGAAGAACAGAATCGCATTGTCTCACTGTTGGATAAGTTCGATGTTTTGACCCATTCAATCAAGGAAGGCCTCCCCCGCGAAATCGAACTGCGTCAGAAGCAATACGAGTATTACCGCGATCTGCTGCTGAGCTTCCCAAGGCCGAAAGAAGAGGCTGTGGCATGATATGAGTAAGACACTGGATGATATCGCCTTAGAGATTTACGAGAATAGTAAAAAAGTAAAGCTTATCTATGCTTTCAACGGTAATGGGAAAACGCGCCTCTCCCGTGCCTTCAAAGAGCTGATCGCTCCGAAAAGTACCGATGATGAAAGCGTAGGCGTTGCAGATGTATCTCCAAGAAGTATTCTCTACTACAACGCTTTTACAGAAGATTTGTTCTATTGGGATAACGACCTCGACAACGATGTTGCGCCAAGGTTGAGGATACAGCCAAATTCCTTTACTGAATGGGTGTTAGTGGACCAAGGACAAGACAGGAATATCGTTACCAATTTTCAGCGCTACGCCAACCAGAAATTAACGCCACACTTTAGTGAGGATTTTTCTGAAGTAACGTTCTCGATGGAGCGGGGGGATGATGAGAGCTCAGGCTATCTGAAAATCTCTAAAGGCGAAGAAAGTAATTTCATCTGGAGTGTGTTCCAGACCGTGATCGATCAGGTTATAAGTATCCGTAATGTTGCAGAAGCAGACGAGCGAGAAACCGACCAATTTGATCAGTTGGAATATATCTTTATTGATGATCCAGTGAGCTCTCTGGATGAAAATCACTTGATTGAGCTTGCGGTCACCCTGGCAGAGCTTATTAAGTCAAGTGAATCAGACCAACTTAAGTTTATCATCACAACGCATAATCCATTGTTCTATAACGTTCTGCATAATGAGCTTAAAAGTAAGGCATGTTATTTATTAGAGCGTTATGAAGATGGGACTTTTGATCTGATTGAGAAGCAGGGTGATTCCAATAAGAGCTTCTCTTACCATCTTCATCTGAAACTCACTCTTGAAAAGGCCATCGCAGATAATTCTATACAGAAGTACCACTTTACACTGTTGCGTAACCTTTATGAGAAGACGGCTAATTTTTTGGGCTATGACAGGTGGTCGGATCTTCTAGATACCGTTCCTGGTGATAAGTCGGGGTACTTAAACCGTATTATTCAATTCAGTAGTCATCGTACATTGTCGAATGAGGAGGTTCTGCAGCCCACAGAGCCTGAGAAACAGATGGTCAGATTATTGCTGGAGAACCTGAATAACTACGGATTTTTACAGCAGGAGGCTCCATGACCGAATACAAAACCATCGCCGAATCCAATAACTTTATTGTCTTGGACCGATACAACAAAGACTGGGGCGTGGCGGAGAGCTATCAGAGCGAAGGCGATCTGGAACGTGAGCTGATTCGGGATCTGGTGAGTCAGGGTTATGAGTATCTGCCGGGCTTAAACAACCCCATTGCCATGCTGGCCAATGTGCGTGAACAGTTGCAACGCCTGAACAATGTTGAGTTTCAGGAAGGTGAATGGCAGCGCTTTGTTGAGACCTATCTCGATAAACCCAGTGACAATGTCGTTGATAAGACCCGCAAGATTCACGATGACTATATTCACGATTTTGTCTTTGATGATGGGCGTATCAAGAACGTCTACCTCGTCGACAAAAAACAGATTGCCCGTAACAAAGTTCAGGTGATTAAGCAGTTTGAACAGTCGGGTAGTCATGCCAACCGCTATGATGTCACTATTCTGGTGAATGGTTTACCGCTGGTGCAGATCGAGCTGAAAAAGCGCGGCGTTGCCATTCGTGAGGCGTTTAATCAGGTTCACCGTTACAGTAAAGAGAGCTTTAACAGCGAGCATTCACTGTACAAATATCTGCAGTTGTTCGTGATCTCTAACGGCACTGATACGCGATATTTTGCCAACACCACGAAGCGCAACAAAAACAGCTTTGACTTCACCATGAACTGGGCGAAGGCCGACAACACCCTGATTAAAGACTTGAAAGACTTCACCGCGACCTTCCTGCAGAAGCACACGTTAGTCAATGTGCTGCTACAATACTCGGTGTTTGATGTCAGCGATACCTTGCTGGTTATGCGCCCATACCAGATTGCCGCGACTGAGCGCATTTTGTGGAAGATCAAATGTGCGTACGAATCAAAAAACTGGACCGGCCCTAAAGAAGGCATGATGCCAGAGAATGGCGGCTATATCTGGCACACCACAGGTTCGGGTAAAACCTTAACCAGCTTTAAAGCAGCGCGGCTGGCTACGGAGCTGGAGTTTATTGATAAGGTGTTCTTCGTCGTTGACCGGAAAGATCTGGATTACCAGACCATGAAGGAGTATCAGCGCTTTTCGCCAGACAGTGTGAACGGCTCTGACAGCACGGCGGGTTTAAAACAGAACCTGAGTAAAGACGACAACAAGATCATCGTCACCACCATTCAGAAGCTCAACAACCTGATGAAGAGCGAAGGTGACCTGCCGGTGTACAACCAGCAGGTAGTGTTTATCTTTGATGAATGCCATCGCAGCCAGTTCGGTGAAGCCCAGAAAAACCTGAAGAAGAAGTTCAAGCGTTTCTACCAGTTTGGTTTTACCGGCACGCCGATCTTTGCTGGCAAAAATGCATTGGGCGATCAGGACACCCAAAGCGTATTCGGGCGTGAGCTGCATTCGTATGTGATCACTGATGCCATACGCGATGAGAAAGTCCTCAAGTTCAAGGTCGATTACAACGACGTACGCCCACAATTCAAACAGCTTGAAACTGAACAGGACGAGAAGAAGCTGAGTGCGTTAGAGGACAAGCAGGCGTTACTGCACCCGGAACGTATTCGTGAAATTTCGCAGTATATTCTCAATAACTTCCGCCAGAAAACACACCGCATGAAAGCGGGAGGAGCAGGCTTTAACGCCATGTTTGCGGTCAGTAGTGTGGATGCCGCCAAACTGTATTACGAGACGCTTAACCAGCTTCAGAATGAGCCTTCTTATAAAGACAGAAGTAAACCGCTCAAGATCGCCACTATATTCTCGTTTGCCGCCAACGAAGAGCAGGACGCGATAGGCGATATTGTGGATGAGAGTTTCGATGTGTCAGCAATGAACTCCAGTGCCAAGGAGTTTTTGACTAAAGCCATCGCTGACTATAACGCCTTCTTCTGCTCGAACTACAGCGTCGATAGCAAGGGTTTTCAGAATTATTACCGTGATCTGGCGAAGCGGGTAAAGAGCAAAGAAGTCGACCTGTTGATTGTGGTGGGGATGTTCCTCACCGGCTTTGATGCGCCGACCCTCAATACCTTGTTTGTTGATAAGAATCTGCGTTATCACGGCCTGATGCAGGCGTACTCGCGCACTAACCGTATTTATGATGCCACTAAGACCTTTGGCAATATCGTTACCTTCCGTGATTTAGAGCAGGCTACGGTCGATGCCATTACCCTGTTTGGTGATAAAAACACCAGAAACGTGGTTCTGGAGAAGAGCTATAAGGAATACCTCGAAGGCTTCACTGATGTGGTTACCGGTGAGGCGAAGCGTGGCTTTATGACGGTAGTCAGTGAGCTGGAGCAGCGCTTCCCTGATCCGGCAAATATTGACAAAGAGTCTGACAAAAAAGCCTTTGCCAAACTCTTCGGTGAGTATCTGCGAGTTGAAAATATCCTGCAGAACTACGATGAATTCGCCAGCCTGAAAGCCTTGCAGAACATCGACATGAGCGATCCGGATGCGGTTGAGGCCTTCAAAACTGAGCATTATCTGGACGATGACAAGCTCGCCGAACTGCAGAGTATTCGTCTGCCCGCGGACCGTAAAATTCAGGATTATCGTTCAAGTTACAACGATATCCGCGACTGGCAGCGGCGCCAGAAATCGGCAGAAGTACAAGAGAAATCTACCATCGACTGGGATGATGTAGTATTTGAGGTCGACCTGCTTAAATCGCAGGAGATAAACCTCGACTACATTCTTGAGCTGATCTTCGAACACAACAAGAAGAACAAGAGTAAGTCTGACCTCGTGGACGAAGTTCGCCGAGTGATCCGAGGCAGCCTCGGCAACCGCGCCAAAGAGAGTCTGGTGGTCGATTTCATCAACCAGACAGATCTGGATGAGATCGGCGATAAGGCCACCGTCATCGATACCTTCTTTGCCTTTGCGCAAGCCGAACAGCAGCGCGAAGCTGAAGAGCTGATTGAAACCGAGAACCTCAACGCCGAAGAGGCTCGCCGCTACATCATCAGCTCGCTTAAGCGCGAGTACGCCAGCGACGCGGGCACAGAGCTGAACTCTGTTCTGCCTAAGATGAGCCCGTTAAACCCGCAGTACCACACCAAAAAGCAGACGGTGTTCCAGAAGATCGCTGCGTTCGTTGAGAAGTTTAAAGGGGTAGGTGGGAGTATCAGTAAAGACTGATGTAGCAACCAAGTGTGATTCAGTACGAGTAGCTGTTAAAGTAACATGCGTGTTGCAAGGCTGGGAAGGAACCCAAGGTCAGTTTATAATTTGACCAATCCAGGAGGACATATGACTCAGGCCATGATTAACCCCGAAATGCTTAGCTGGGCGCGTGAACGCGCAGGCTTTGCCGTGCCTGAATTCGCGAGAAAGATGGGCAAAACGCCCGAATGGCTGCAGGAATGGGAGT
The DNA here is from genome assembly GCA_913019975.1 of Thalassolituus maritimus. GTDB lineage: Bacteria > Pseudomonadota > Gammaproteobacteria > Pseudomonadales > Oceanobacteraceae > Thalassolituus. The sequence goes on from CAJWBH010000001.1 coordinate 350,598, forward strand.
CCGGTTCTCGTCCGCTGACGTTCCATCAGGCTACCCAATACGCCGAAAAAGCCTACATCCCGCTCGGATACCTGTTTCTCAGGCAGCCACCTGAAGAAACGTTGCCAATTCCCGATCTGCGAACCATCGAAAACGGCGAAGTACGCCGTCCCAGTGCTGAACTTCTGGACGTAGTGAAGCAAATGCAGGAAAGACAGGAGTGGTACAAGGATTACCTGTTTGAGAACGGCGGCGAAGAGTGCCGGGTCGTTGGGCGTTGTAAGGGGAGCGACAGCGTCGATGTTATTGTTGCCGACATGCGCCAGACCATGGCCATACCTCCACACCCTACGCGCGGCACTTGGGAAGATTATTATCGTGGTTTGGTGAAGCAGGTTGAGTCTCTGGGAATTCTGGTTATGCGCTTACCACACCTTGGTAGCCATCATCGGCGTTTTAAGGTTGAAGAATTTCGTGGCTTCGCGATGGTCGACAAAATTGCTCCCCTCATTTTTGTAAATCATGCCGACGCGCCGGGAGCGCGACTATTTACTCTTATCCATGAGCTTTGCCATGTCTGGCTTGGTGAATCTGGGGTGTCTGACGGCGATGCGAATACGCATAATCGTATTGAAGTACTGTGCAACGCTGTTGCAGCGGAATTTTTGGTTCCCGAAGAAGAGTTCAGGCAGATCTGGGATCGGGAAGTGGAATACTGGCAAGAAAACCTGAAGCCACTCGAAGCCCACTTTCACGTCAGCACCTGGGCATTGGCGCGACGAGCGATGACGCTGGGGTTTATTACTAAACCTGATTACCTGAAATACATTGCGGCAGAGAAAAAAGCACATGAAGACCGCGAGCGCGAAGGTGGCGGTGGAGGCTATTACAAGAATCAGAAATCCTGGCTGAGTGATCGCTTTAGCTTTGCTGTTTCTTCTCAGGCATTAAATGGACAGATTATGCTTAGAGAGGCTGGGCATTTATTGGGAGTGAACCCTGCTAATCTTATTAAGTTTGCAAAGGAGATCGGTGTTTGAAGTATTTAATGGATGCAAATACTTATATTGAAGCAAAGAACAAATATTATGGAATGGACTTCTGCCCCGGTTACTGGGATTGGCTCATTGATCAGTTCGCCATGGGTAATGTGGCCAGTATTGACTTTGTTGGTAAAGAGCTTGAGAAAGGCAATGATAAACTTAGGGAATGGTGTCGCTCTCATCGGGATCATTTCATTGAGTCAAACGACCTCGATACTCAGGCGGAGTATTATGAAGTCGTCAACTTTGTGATGGGCGGGAAGTATAACCCCGGTAATCGTGATGGTTTTCTCAAAGGGGCTGACCCTTGGTTGATTGCCAAGTCCAAATCAATCGGGGCTGTTTTAGTGACACATGAGGCAAGAAAGGCACCGGCAGATACCAAAAAAGTAAAGATACCGAATATCTGCGATGCATTAGGTGTGCAGTGTATCTCGACATTTGAGCTGCTTCGTACTTTGGAAGCGCGGTTTTGCAAATCTACATGATTGAATATCTGGTAATAGATTAAGCAACCTGTGCGAAAAGAGCATCTATAAAATCAGTTTATTATCAACGCCCCTCAACAATGTGGTCGGTATTGGGTACGGTATAGTTTATCAATCAGAGGGTTATTTGTTAAAACATGGCAACCTATAGGATCGAAGCAGACGTTTCTGAGTGCCAGTCAATCGTATTCGATATTGACGATTACCTTGATGTGCTCGACCCTTCTATCGGCGAGAAACAGGCAATGTTTCTTCCCATGGTTAATCTTTCTGTCGCAGAAGGCTGGTCGCCGATTGAACTGTCGTATTTTCAGAATGAAGGCACCGTAGATCTTGCTGATGTAAGTCTCTGGAAGTCGGGCCTTTTGCTGATGAACCAGAAAGGCTATGACGCTTTGCACGATGTGCTTACTGCTAATGGTGAGTTCTTGACTTGTGAACTACATGGGAAGACTGCTTTTATCTTTAACTGTCTTGAGTTGAAGCCAGAAAATGGCGCAAAGGTAAGTTACAAAGAAAAAAACGGGTGGAAGCAGTCTGTTGACGCAATTGAATTTCCCGACGGTTGGAATGAGCCGCTTTTTAAGTTTAAGAATGAGCTGACGTTTAACTTGTATGGTTCTGAAGCATTTAAAGTTGCTTACGACTCAAATGAGCTGAAGGGGCTGTGCTTTCACTAGTTTCGTAACTAGGCCACTTCATCAGGCTCTTTTCCGGCCACTCTTGGCCACGTCCTAACACCCGTTCTACTCTTTATTCATCCTTCACAATAATTTTGGCTGAGTATGATTAATAAGAAACTAGTAGTAACGGGTTGCTTTGCACTTTCATTTGTAGCGCACGCAGAGCGGCCAGTCGTCGAGCATGGTTTGATCGCGGGTGCATCTGTTCAGGTGGGTAGCTATGAAGAAGACGGTGCGGATAGCGTATCTCCTATTGGTGGGCTGCTTTCTCTTGAGAAGCCTTTGACTGATAACTTCAGCTTGAGAGCGGATTACGCCTTTGGCCTGGAGGCTGATTCTACTGAGGTAGGTACAACCGAAGTCGATGTCTCTTTGGGTAATATGTTCTCGGGGTTTGCCAAGGTTCAGACCAGTGACATCGCTGGTTTCCGGCTTTATGGCTTGCTGGGGGTGAGTAAGGCGGAATTCAGGGCCGAAGTCGTCGATACGGAAGGCGAAACCACTGATGGCGATACTGACCTGTCGTATGGCTTGGGAGTGACTGCAGGTATTAAGCCGGGCCTTACAGTGAATGGTGAATTCGTTTCTTATCTTTCTGAAGACGACTATTCCTATTCTGGTTTTAACTTCGGGCTTTCAAAGCTTTTCTGACCTCCTTACAATGACACCATCATTTACGAGGAGCACAGCATGGCCAAGGGTTTTGAAGTTACGGGAATCATCCACACCATCGGTGAGACGCAGTCGTTCGGTCAGAACGGGTTCACTAAGCGTGAGTTTGTGGTCAAACTGACCGGTGAAGGCGAGAAGGAAGAGTACCCGAACTACGTGGCGCTTGAGCTTATTAAAGATAAGTGTGCTCTGATGGACAGCTACCAGCCAGGCGATGAGATTAAGGTTCAGTTTAATCTGAACGGTCGCCTCTGGAATGCGCCGGGTAAGCCTGAGAAGTGCTTCACCAGTTTGCAGGCGTGGCGGGTTGAGCGCATGGATGATGTGCCGCAGTTTGCTCAGCAGCAGCCGGCACCATCTCAGGCGTACAATGATTTTGATGACGATGTGCCGTTCTAAGTGGGCAGTCTGAATTAATGAAGGCGCGGTGATCGCGCCTTTTTTGTGGATCGGATTCAGGAGAGTGCTAATGCGTGTGTTGATTGCCGGATCATCGGGGGCCATTGCCGAAGCTGTCGCCAAGCGAATGCGTGAGGAGGGGGATCATGTATTTACCTTGAGCCGGTCGGGTGAGCCTTCGGCGACGCACTGTGTTGCCGATCTGACCAAGCCATCTTCCGTCGAGCAGATAAAAGCATTCGTTGAGAAGTGTGGGCCTCTGGACGCGGTGTTCTGTGGCACTGGCTTGCTGCATGGTGGCTGGAATATGCCCGAGAAGTCGCTGTCACAGCTGTCGATGGATTGGCTGCAGCAGAATATGCTGGTCAACGTTCAGACGCATATTCATCTCGCTCAAGCCGTTGCGTCGCTTGTAAAACGCTCTTCCCCAATTAAGTGGGTCTCTCTTTCGGCAATGGTTGGCAGTCTGGAAGACAACGGCCTGGGTGGCTGGTATAGCTACCGTATGAGTAAGGCCGCGCTGAATATGTTTATTCGGAATTTGTCGATTGAGTGGTCGCGGAAGGCGCCAGGCAGTGTGGTTGTGGCCCAGCATCCGGGCACTACGGATTCACGTTTGTCAGAGCCGTTTCAGGCTGGGATTGCCGAGGGCAAGTTGTATACACGCGAGCAAACCGCTGAGCGCCTGGTCAATGTTATGAGAGAGCTGACGCCCGAACAGAACGGGCGTTTGTTGCATTGGGATGGAAGTGTGATTCCTTTTTGATCTAAAACCTCACTCCTTCAGTCCACCCCGGTAATTTCATTCCTTCCGCACTCAATTCAATATCATCCGGCTCCGGCTGGGCTTCTTTATCGCGGTAGGGCAGTGGTAAGTTCTCTTTCGCAACAGCGCTCAGGTACTGCTGCTGACTCTCCCGGATCTTCTCATTTCTTGCTATGTAGCTGTGCCATTCGGCTTCGGTGACGAGTGTTTTCAGGTGTTCACGGCTTGCTTGCCCGCTCAGCACCCAGGCGCTGGCGTTATTGCCTCCAAAGCCTTTGCTGTTAATAAAACAGACCGGGATATCTTCGGCTGAAACCTTGGTGTGCCTCAGCGGAATTGTCAGTTGTGACTGCTGCACGTCGGGGGCTATTTCGCTTGCTGTGGTAATGCCGGGCAGGACACCGTAGTTCCATGAGCCCAGAGTCATTAACAGCTGGTCGGCGGACGCCGCAGAGATGGAGTGCCCTAAATGGGCTTTCACCGCGCATACAGGCCACTTGCTGATGCCGAATTCTTTGGCAAGCCGGTTAAACATGTCTGATTCGGTAGTACGGTTTTGTGGAGTGCTGCTGCCGTGAGCCTGCACAAAGCTCTTCTGTAGGGCATCGTCTCCCAGTGCGGTTTTACTCAGGGTACGTTTTGCGCTGGCCATGGCTTTTCCCATGGTGATGTAGTTGCCAATGCCCGGTGCCGAGATAGAGCGTTTATAGCCATCTGCGTGGATAAATACGTCGCCAATACTCCCGAGTATATTCAGCCCAAGCTCAAGCGCTGTATCCCGACTGGTAAGCACGAAACACTGAGCCGACTCTGCCAGGGTGAAGCCAACGTTTTGAGCGAAGGGTCTGGAAGCACGGCGAAATTCAGGTTGTTGATTGTTGCTCAGACCTTCAAGTTTTTGCAGGCGCTCTTCGGTAGCGAGTGCTCCCATCGCATTAAAGCCTTCAACAATGCCCGGGATGAGCGGCGCTTCGCTGTTACCTGTGAGGACAAGCTTACGGCGCCCGCTGCGGATATCATCAAGTGCCATACGCAGGTTGTAGAGGAAGCTGGCACAGGCGCCGTTGTTGCTTCCAGTGGCTCCAGCGTTGCCAAGCAGGTAAGCGTTGATAAAGTCGGCGGGCATGGTGGATATGCCCATTGGTAACTGGCGGGATGTGTTGCGCTGGCCCATCAAGGGGGCGCACAACATGCCGCCGAACCCCTGCATATCAAGCTGACCCGCCGTCGAGCCCATATAGACGGCAATATCATCAGGGCGGAGGTGCTCTTTAATCTCATCGGCACTCATGCCCAGGTTGCCCAGAGCGTCTGCTGCAGCGTAGAGCGCCAGTTGTAACCCGCGAGGGTGATGTTTCGAGTTGTAGAGGCTGGCCACGTCAAATCCGGTCGGGATCTGACCGGCGCTTTGCACATCGCAGCGCTTGTAGGTCTCCCGATAGAGTTTGTTGGTTGCAGCTTCATCTCTTGAAGTTATACCGTTATCTATGTTCGATTCTTTCGCTTGAGCTACGTCTCCCTCCTGAATCTCGTTGAAAATCATGGCGTCCGGATTCCAGCCACGCAGGTCAGGGCAGTCTTTGTCCCAGGCACGGACGAGGGAGTTATTGAGAACCTCGTGAGGAGGTTGGTCAGTCAGGTTGGCCAACTCATTCTGCAGTTCTGTTTGCTGAACTGGAGAGAGTGCATCGTAAATAATCCGTCGATACGCCTGATGCCCGGAGGCGCGCCCTGCGGCATTGATACCGCCGAACGCGGCAATCACTACATCGGTGATTTCAGGGGAGTAGGTTGAATCTGACAAAGTGGCCTCCGGGGTATCATCAAGCTGTGTTTTGGGCATTCGCCCGAGTGTGCCCACACAGTGTGCTCCGGATTCAGTTGTTCGGAATAGAATAAAAAGGCCGTATAGTGGTATAAAAAAGACATATTCAAGGTGTCAGGAGGTATTCTTGCTAAATCGATCTGACTTTCATATCAGCGTTCTGCAGCTTGATCAGATGCTCTTATCGAGTCTGGCAATGCCACTTGAAATGCTCCATGCGGCGGTAAGCTACCATCGAACCAGAAGCCGTTCGCGATTGAGTCTGAATGTCGAATCAGTGTCCGTTACTGAGAATTGTCAGCCAATCGGTGGGCTCGAGATCGTTAGTGGAACGCCTTTGGCGGATGTAGGTAAGACCGATCTGGTGATCGTGCCTGCCATGTGGCGTAATCCATTACGAAAGTTAGATTCATCAGATCCTGTCTGTGAATGGCTCAGACACCGTTATTCCGAGGGTGCGTCTGTCATGAGTATCGGCACAGGGGCCTGGCTTCTGGCGAAGGCGGGGCTGCTTAATGGTCAGGCTGCGACCACCCATTGGCATGCTCTGAATGATTTTGAGCACGATTTTCCGGATGTTAGCCTGCAGCGCGATCACCTACTGACGCAGGCAGGGCGTATTTATTGCGCCGCCAGTATTAACTCAGGCGCTGACCTGATGATTCATCTGATCGGTACATTGTTTACCAGCGAAGTCGCAGCCTACGTTGAGCGACAGTTCTCTCCGGAAGCGCGAATGTCCTTTGATAAGAGGGTGTTTACTGAAGGAGCCCCACAGCACGCTGATGAAGCCATAGCACTAGCACAGAGTTGGTTGCACCAGCACTGGCAGGAGGCTCTGTCGATGGATCGGGTTTCTGAGATTGCCGGTTTGAGCCCCCGACAGCTAAGCCGTCGCTTCAAGAAGGTGACCGGCGAGTCTCCAGGTCAGTATCTGCAGCACCTCAAGTGTCGGTTTGGTAAGGAGTGGCTTAAGAACAGTGACCTCTCGATAGCCGAGATTGCTCAGATGTGCGGATTCAGTGATGCCAGTCACTTCGGGCGCATCTTTCGTCGTTGGCAGGGAGTGGCGCCATGTGACTACCGACGTGCAGTCCGGGCCAAGCTATTCAGCGTGAACAGTCAGTTTTAGTAAAAGAGATTAATTTTCACTTCCAGGAACAAAAGTCTGGCTGGTAATGTCTGACCAGAGGTTAAATTGGTCATTGAGGCCATTACTCTTTAATAAGAACAAAATTCGACTAACCTGATGTTACAGGGGCTATGCGGCGCGAGAAGCGCGGGAGCAGGCAATGGCGGTAACGGAACAGAGGGATTTGACGGGGCTGAAGTCCGGGGCGTTCGACGCCTTGTTGAGCTCCGAGGATATGGGGATAGCGATACTTGATAGCGGGCTACGCTATCTGGAGCTGAACTCCCTTCTGGCGAGATTTAACGGTGTATCTGTCGAAGATCATGTCGGCAGAACTGTCTCTGAGGTCCTGCCAAAGCTGGGCCCCCTGATTATTCCCATCCTGAAAGAAGTTATCGAAACCGGTGAGCCTGCACGGAACCTGGAAATTGCTGGTGAGACGCCCAGCGTAGTCGGGCAGGACTCTTTTTGGGAAGCATCGTATCTTCCGATTTTTTCTTCGCCGGGTCAGGTTGCTGGAATTCTGGTTATGGCGGTTAACCGGACGCTCGAGTATGAACTCAAACGCACTCGGGAAGAAGCTCACGAGCTTCAGCGACGTATTCTCGACAGCCTGTTTACCTTTGTCAGTATTCTCTCTCCAGACGGCCTCCTTATCGATGCTAACCGAGCACCGTTAGAGGCTGCGGGCATTGATCTCGCCGATGTCATCGGCAAGCGTTTCTGGGACTGCATCTGGTGGAATTACTCACCAAAAATTCAGATGCAACTGCGCTCAGCTGTTATCCGTGCAGGTGCGGGTGAGACTGTTCGTTATGATGTGCCTATCCGTACGGTGGGTGATACCCGCATTACTATCGATTTTATGGTTTCGCCGCTGCTTGGCGCGGATGGCGAAGTCACTCACCTCGTCGCCTCGGCAAACGACGTATCTGAACGAAAAAGTCGGGAAACTGAATTATCGCTCAGTGAAAAACGCTTCCGCCGCGTGTTTGATTCTACCGCTGATGGTCTGGTGATGATCAATGAGTACGGGGAAATCATGCTGGCCAACCCAAGCATGGCCAGCATGTTTGGTTATTCGCTATCCGAACTTTACTCCTGCTCAATCGAAGATCTTATCCCTGCACACCTCCGTGATAAGCATCGAAAGGAGCGCTCGCGTTACCAAGAAAGTCCAGTCCCACGTGCCATGGCAGCTATGCGTGAATTAATGGCATGCCGACGCGACGGTTCTGAATTTCCAGTTGAAGTTGCACTGACGCCTTTGCAGTTCCCTGAAGGGACTCGGGTTCTCGCAACAGTGGTCGATATTTCGATTCAGAAGCAGATCCAGGCGAGTCTTATCAAAGCTTTGAAAGAAAAGACGTCTCTCCTTAACGAAGTTCATCACCGGGTAAAAAATAATCTTCAGGTGGTTTCAAGTTTATTGAGCCTTCAGGCGCGCAGTGTACCCGAAGAGCTTGTAGACGCATTTCTTGAAAGCCAGGGGCGCGTGAAGGCAATGGCTCTGATGCACCAGCAGCTTTACGAGCATAAAACGTACGAGAGTATTGGCGCTGCAAAATACAGCAGCGAGTTAGTTACGCTTATTACGCGCAGTCATACGATGACCAGCAGTCAGAATATCAAAACCGTCCTTGTACCTCCCGAACGGGAAGTCTTCCTGACGATGGATCAGGCACTGCCTTTCGGTTTATTGCTTAATGAGCTCGTAACAAACTCCATAAAACATGCATTTACTGATCAGGATGTCGGTGAGATACGTATTTCAATGTCACAAGATGGTGATATGAATATTGTGGTCGTTGAGGACAACGGAAAGGGAGTCGAGGAAGGGGTGGAACTCGGCGAAACAACTTCGCTTGGATTCCAGCTCATTCCCGGATTAGTCGAGCAGCTGGACGGAGAAATAGTGTTGATAAGAAATCAAGGAACTCGCTATGAAATACGCTTTCGCAAGCAGGAGACAGAGGAATGAGTGGCGAAAAGATTCTGATCACGGAAGATGAGCGGATCACTGCGCTGGACCTGAAGATGACACTGGAAAAACTGGGTTATCTGGTGGTTGGTAGTGTTGCTTCTGGGGAGGAGTCAATTGAGTTTGCACGCCGGTTGAAGCCTGACCTGGTTCTTATGGATATTCATTTGAAAACAGCCATGATGGGTACAGAAGCCGCCCAACTGATTTCAAAAGAATTGGATATTCCTGTTATTTTCCTGAGCGCATACTCGGACAGATCGGTAATTCGTGAAGCTGGGCAGTCGACTCCTTATGGCTATCTGATAAAGCCTTATGATGCGCGTGAGATCGACGCATCCATTCAGGTGGCACTGGCAAAACATGAGGTTGATGATGAGATAAAAAAGAGTGACATGAAACTGAAGCTGGCACTTGAAGCCGCCAATATGTCCGCTTGGGAGTGGGAGCCAGAAGACAGACGTTGTCTGGCGGCGGCTGAGCAACCAGAAACGACGAATTTCGCAAGCACGATTGACGATATTATCAGTCGCGTACATCCCGATGACAGAGACTTGCTTGTTTCTTCTCTTAACAGCACTGGCCAGCTCTCACAGCAGGTTCGTTTGTTATACAAGGACACTGACGACTATCATAGTGTCGATTTGTTTGCGGCTGTCGTAACAGATAAAGAAGACCAACGTAAGGTTGTTGGTATTGCTCGCGATGTTGAGAAAGAGGCGCGCGAGCGGGAGGAGCTTCGCCAGGCCAGAGTCGTCTTTGAATCTATCTCTGAAGCGATTCTGATAACCGATTCTGAGAGAAAAGTGATCTCTGCTAATCCTGCCTTGGAAATTATCACTGGATTCACCATTGATGAAGTCAAGGGACGTGATCCGGATGAATTTCTTCACGCTCGTCGTCATAAAGATCATTTTTCTCCCAAACTGCTTGAGCAGGGTAATCATTTCTGGAGTGGCGAGGTAGCCTGCAATACCAGATCTGGTGAACGCTTCCCAGCTTGGGAACATATCTCGGGTGTTTTTGATGATGACGGTATCGTTACGAATTATGTATTCACAATTTCAGATATTGGTGAACTTCGTCGGGCTGAAAAAAACCTGCAGAGAATGGCGTTTCTTGATTCTCTGACCGGGGTCGGAAATCGCGTTCATCTTGAACGCACGTTGAGCGAATGTCTGCACGCGCAGCAAAAATCAGCAGAACCTGTGGCTGTTCTTTATATCGATCTAGACGGATTTAAGCTTGTAAATGACACCTTGGGGCATGCTGAAGGTGATCGGTTATTGCAGATTATTGCAGAGCGATTTGTCAGCTCGGTAAGAGAAGACGATACAGTTACTCGCGTTGGTGGAGACGAATTCGTCATTGTAGCACCGCACTTCAGCGACCATGAAGGGCTGCGCGTAATGGCGAATAAATTGCTTAGGGCGGTAGCTGCACCCATCACATTATCCCGTGAAGTAGTCGAAGTTTCTGCCAGTATTGGTATTGCCATCTCAGGCGGAGAGTTGATTAGCCATGAAGATGTCATTACGGCTGCAGACACTGCCCTTATGCATGCTAAGGGCGCGGGGAAAAGCTGCTTTAAGTTTTATGATTTGGAGCTGGCAATGGTTTCGGTTGAGCGAAACCGCATCGAACGCAATATTAAAGGTGCGCTGAACAGTAACGAAATCTGTGTTGAGTTTCAGCCACTCGTCGATGTCGTTAATAACCGTGTTTATGGCGCAGAGGCGTTATGCCGTTGGTATAGTCATGACCTCGGCATGATCCCCCCTGAGCGATTTATTCCGATAGCAGAGCAAAGCAATGTGATTCTCGAGGTAGGTAAAAAAGTCTTAGTAGAGAGCTTTACCCAACTGAACCACTGGAGATCACAGGGGCTGACCGAGCTTGTTGTATCGGTCAATGTGTCTGCTCGCCAGTTATCTGATAAGAATTTCCCGGCTATTATCAGCTATCTTTTAAACGAACATGATGTTCCGGCGGATAGAGTTGAACTGGAAGTTACGGAAACCGCGATTCAGAATAATAAGCACGCTAAACAGCAGCTTGACCAGTTGCGTGCTTTAGGAATACGCCTGGCCATTGATGACTTCGGAACAGGGTATTCATCATTAAGCCGTCTGAAATCCTTGCCTTTCGATCGCGTAAAAATCGATCGAAGCTTCGTTATGGATTTGCCCAACAGTGAAAGTGACATTGAGATCTGCAAAGCTATCTTTGCGCTTTGCGGCGTTCTCGGCATGAACGTGACGGCCGAAGGTATTGAGAATGAAAATCAGCTAAATACCCTTCGCCAGATGGGCTGTGGCTGTGGTCAGGGCTTCTTGTTTGGCCGCTCTATGGCTTCTCAGCGATTCGTAGAATGGGTGAAAGGTTTTGAATTAAATAACGGCTGAACTATCGGTTGTCTGGCGCTAGAATAAATAAAACCTCTGAACATACAGAGGGCGTTGACAACCGGAGCAGTGAGAATGAACCCACATCAGGCCGGCCTGTTTGAAGAGCCGGGTCGCAGTAGTCAGTATCTGGAATATCAATTTCGCTCGGCAGCTGATGCCGATTTGCGCCAAGCTCTTTCTCGGGCACTAAAGCCTGTTGATGGTGCGCGTATCATGGTCGCATTCAATCAGGCCTCCTGGAAGCGCTTAGGCCCAGGCTGGACACCCTCAGGACTATGTGACTTTACGGCGCAGTATTCCTCCAAAGGGCACGTTATGCCAGCGTCGCAGCGCGACATGTTCATCTGGGTTGTCGGCGAAGATCGCGGTGACGTAATGAATGCCGTAGTTCAAGTTACCGAGGCTCTGTCCGACGTCGCAGATCTGGAGCTCGATCTGGATGGGTACAAAACCCGTGATGCACGAATTCTTACTGGCTTCGTTGATGGTACCGGAAACCCCGGAACGGCAGAGAAAAAGCGTGCGGCAGCGCTTATTCCTGAAGGGGAGCTGGGAGCAGGTGGATCGTTTGTCCTCGGACAGAAATGGACACACAGATTGCAGGAATTTCTGAGTCTGAGTGTAAATGCCCAGGAAAACGTTATTGGCCGCACCAAAGAGACGAATATCGAACTCGAAGGAACGGCGCTGCCGCCTGAATCGCATGTCGGGCGCACTGACATTGACGTCGACGACGTACCGATGAAAATGTATCGCCGTGGTACGCCTTACGGTGGTGGAGAGGACAAGGGGCTTTATTTCCTCGCGTTTGCCTGCGACATGGATCGCTTTGTGAGCGTGATCGATAGCATGCTGGGTAAGGACGACGGAATCACAGATGCCATGATGGATTTCAGTGACGCATTGACCGGTTCATACTGGTTTATGCCGTCGCAGGTGGATCTGGATACAATGTTGGCGGGGTGACCGCCGATAGCCAGCTTGTCTGGCTAACGGCGACCCCGGAGGGTATCAACCGTTAACCGGGGTTCCCCACAGGTCATATTCGTCGGAATGCTCGATATCAACCTCAAGGAAATCCCCCGGCTGGCAATCGAAGAACTCGTTCAGGTAAACCATGCCGTCGATGTTGGGCGCGTCGGCGATTGAGCGGCCAATCGCACCTTCGTCATCGACTTCATCAATAAGCACAGTCATGCGGGTACCGACTCTTCGGGCCAGCTTACGCGTGCTGATTTCCTGCGCTTTTTCCATAAAGCGGTCATGACGCTCCTGCTGAATGTCTTCTGGCACATGGTCAGGCAGGTCGTTCGCTTTCGCGCCCTCGACGGGGCTGTACTTGAAACAACCAACACGATCGAGTTCTGCTTCTTCGAGCCAGTCGAGGAGCATCTGGAAGTCTTCTTCGGTTTCACCGGGGAAGCCGACAACGAAGGTCGAGCGCAGCACAAGCTCCGGGCAGATTTCGCGCCACTTCTTGATACGCGCCAGTGTGTTTTCGGCGTGCGCAGGGCGTTTCATCAGTTTCAGAATACGCGGACTTGCGTGCTGGAACGGGATATCCAGATACGGAAGTATCTTTCCGTCCGCCATCAGCGGAATCACGTCGTCTACGTGCGGGTAAGGGTAAACATAATGCAGGCGTACCCAAACTCCCATCTTGCCGAGCTCTTCACAGAGGTCGAGCATCTTGGTTTTTACCGGCTTGCCATCCCAGAAGCCCGTGCGGTACTTCAGGTCGACACCGTACGCGGAGGTGTCCTGAGAGATCACGAGTAGCTCTTTGGTGCCTGCATTGACGAGGCGTTTCGCTTCTTCCAGTACATCGCCGATAGGACGACTGACATGCTTCCCGCGCATATCCGGGATGATGCAGAAGGTGCAGCTGTGGTTACAGCCTTCTGAGATCTTCAGGTAAGAGTAGTGGCGAGGTGTCAGCTTCACACCTTGGGGCGGAACCAGATCCGTAAACGGATTATGTTCGGTTTGCTTAGGTGACCATTCATGAACTGCGGTCATGACCTCTTCGTAGGCTTGTGGGCCTGTTACTGCGAGAACACCGGGGTTCTTTTCTTTGATCAGCTCAGCATCGGCGCCTTTACCCATACAGCCAGTCACAATCACACGACCGTTTTCGTTCATGGCTTCATTGATGGCGTCGAGAGATTCCTGTTTGGCAGCATCGATAAAACCACAAGTGTTTACGACAACGACATCTGCGTTGTTGTACTGGTTTACTACGTCATAGCCGTCAAGCTTGAGTTGGGTCAGGATGCGTTCGGAGTCCACCAGGGCTTTCGGGCAGCCGAGAGACACGAATCCTACTTTGCCGCTGCCTGGAATTGCATCGCCTTCACCGACACTTGGATTTGAGGGGTGGTCTGTCATGGTGTGTACCTTCGCCGCCGGGGTAATTATCTCAGGGCGGCGATTGTACCTGATTAGTGAGGGGCTTTGGAGGCTGTCACTATGTCTTCCGGGTGAGCCAGTTCAGTACAGTTGCGGCCGTTTTCTTTTGCCCGGTAAAGGGCATCATCGGCTCGCTTGAGAAGATCGTTGAAATTCTCATCATGATCCGACAGTTCTGCCGCGCCAATGCTTACGGTAACAGGGATAGAGGAGGGCATGAGCTCGGATATCTGGTGGCGCATTACCTCGGCTTTGTAGTGTGCCTGATTCAGCGAGCAGGGTTCCATCAGTACGATAAACTCTTCACCGCCAAACCGTGCAACCGTGTCTTCGGTGCGGCATTGCTGCTCAAGCAGGGTCGCTACCTGTTCCAGAATCTGATCACCCACAATGTGCCCGTGCGTATCGTTGATCTTTTTGAAGTGATCAAGATCGATGATCAAGGTCGTCATGGGAGTGCTGTGGCGTCGGGCCCGGGCAAGCCGCTGATCGACCATTTCCAGCATGTAGTGACGGTTGTACAGCCCGGTGAGCTGATCGTGCATCGCCAGTTGCAGCAGTCGATCCTGTTGGCGCTTAAGTGTCACGTGCGTATCAACGCGGGCCGAGAGAATGACCGGGCGTATCGGCTTGGTGATGTAATCCACGGCGCCGATGCGAAGGCCCATTTCTTCGTCTTCGATATTGTCCCGGCCGGTAACAAATATGATGGGGATATCGCGCGTTTCGCTCATGTCTTTGAGCTCACGGCAGGTTTCGTAGCCTGAGATGCCTGGCATTTCAATGTCGAGCAGAATCAGGTCAGGCTTGTGCCTGAGCGCCATATCGAGACATTGTTGTCCGCTTGTTGCTGTCTTTACGCGGTAACGCTCCTGAAGTACCGCGGCCATGACGCGGATATTCGACGCAGAATCGTCAACGAGTAAGACAGTCGATAGCGGCATTTCATTAGGCATTCTTATTGCTCTCATTTATCTGCTGAAGCAGTGATTTAATCCTAGCCTGAGCTTTTGCGTTTTCAAATGCCGTGATCTCGTGCGCAAGCTGCCCCAGTTCTGCCTCGTAATAGGCATTCCCAAGGGGTTTAAGCATGAATTCAAGACTCTTCTGACTAATGTAGTCGTTTTGTTCTAAAGCGTGATTTATTGCAACCAGTCGTTCTTTCAGGCCAATGAGCGGTGTAGGGGCTTTGCTATTCTGGTCGCTTTCCAACAGTTCTGTCAGGCGCGCGGTTTCTTCATGCAGCTCGTCGAGAAGGTTTTCTGCGGTGCTGGTTTTACCGGTGCGGATATCCTGATCCAGGCGCGAGGCGACTTTCTGTATGGCCACCAGGCCCAGGTTTCCTGCGACGCCTTTCAGGTTGTGAGCAACCTCTCTGAGGGCATCAAAACGCCCGCCATCAAGCAGTTGAGTCATCTCCGACAAGCGCACGGGCTGTTCACTACGGAACATATCAATAAGCTGGTTGAGCAGCTTCTCGTTACCTACCACACGCTTAAGGGCCTGCTGACGATCCCAGATTGTTTCGCCAACCTGAGGCTGACTTTTCAATACAACAGCTTGTTCGCCGACCGCGGCATCATTATTGGCGTCGTCTGCCAGTAGCCATCGCTCAAGCATTGAGGTCAGCAAGCCGGGATCAACTGGCTTTGCGAGGTAGTCGTTCATTCCCGATGCCAGACACCTTTCTTTATCGCCAGTCATGGCGTGCGCTGTCATGGCTATTACGGGGGTACTCTGGTGCTGGTCACCTGCGCGGCCGTGTCTGAGTGCCCGCGTTGCCTGATATCCGTCCATTACTGGCATTTGGCAATCCATAAGAATGAGATCGAAAGGAGTTTCTTCAGAGCTGATTTTCTGAATTGCTTCTTCACCGTTTTCTGTGATGACTACCTTGATACCGAGCGCTGTCAGCATTTCTTCCGCGACCAGCTGATTAACCCGATTGTCTTCCACAAGCAGGACGCGTTTATCCCGGAATGTCGGTTTGCTGGTGCGAGTGCTTGTATCTCCCGCCTGACCAAACTCTTTACGCGTGTGGAAGTACTCCACCAGATTGAGGACGTTCAGCGGTTTTAATACATGACCGTGAAGTCGGCCGGACTCGAGTACCCGTTCTGACTGGCGGAAGCTCACTGGTACCATTAGTACTCTGAGTGCTGTATCCATGGCAGGTAGCTGAGCTAATGCTTCAGAACTGTCTCTCCAGTCTTCACCGGGAATATTGCTGCTCAAAATGAGAAGGTCGACGCTGTCTGGGTCGCCTATCAATATTTCGGAGGCGTCCGCGGTGGACCCGACGGCGTCGACGCGAGCGCCCAGGGCTTCAAGGTTCCGGCGGGTTACCTCACGCGATTTTGGGTTGTTAATAATGGCCAGTACACGAGTGCCATTGAGGCCGGGAAGCGGGGTAGCATCTGGGGCAATATCGAGCTGGATCGTGGCGGTAAATGCGCTGCCCACCGTTGGGGTACTTTCTACTGAAACCGAACCATTCATCCGTTCGCACAGGTTTTTCACGATGGCCAAGCCAAGGCCGCTACCACCAAACTCTCGCGTCGTTGAAGAATCGACCTGGTTAAACGCATTGAAAAGGTTCACCCGTTTGGTTTCATGAATACCGATGCCGGTATCTTTCACCGTGATCGATAGTTGCCACTTGTCATCGATTAGTATTTGCTCGAGCGATACAGTTACTTCTCCTTCATTGGTGAACTTAATCGCATTGCTTAACAGGTTAACAAGTATCTGGCGAACCCGGCCGGGGTCTCCGACAACGGTATTGGTGTGTAGCCGGGAGGTGTCGACCAGAAGTTCGACGGCTTTTGTCTCTGCCTGGCTGGCAAGCGACTCTGTTGCAGCTGTCAGTACGCTGTTGAGTTCGAACTCGATGGATTCAAGTTCAAGCTTATTTGCTTCGATTTTCGAGAAGTCGAGTATGTCGTTAATCAGTGCAAGCAGAGACTGCGCACTGTTTTGCGCAATACGTATCCGGTTTAGCTGATCGTCTGTGAGTGGCGTGTCTTTCAGCAGGTTGAGCATTCCCAACACGCCGTTCATAGGCGTGCGGATTTCATGGCTCATGGTCGCAAGGAAGTCACTTTTCGTTCGTGCGGCACTTTCTGCTTCCCGCTTCGCAGCTAACAAAGCAAGTTCATTCTCTTTCTGCTGAGTCACATCGCTGGTCATGCCAACGACCCGGGATCCCTGGGTATGGTCATCGGACAGTATCACAGCGGCGGTTCGAACATGACGCTCTTTCCCGTCGGCACGAACGATTCTGAACTCATAATCGAATGGCTTCGTATGCTCGATGGCGTCTTTGAGTCGGGTCACTACCCAGTCGTGGTCATCTGGGTGAATGAAGGACTCCCACTCTTTAATGCTGGGAGGTGTGACCTCAGGAGCGATGCCGTACAGCTCGCGCATACCTGCGTCCCAGGCCATCTCGCCGGTGATCAGGTTGTGCTCCCAGATACAGATGCCCGCAGACTCAGTCGCCAGCTGGATTCTCTGGTGACTGATGTTGATCTCGGTCTGTGCGAGTTTGTTTTCGGTGATGTCGAGGTGCGTGCCGATCATGCGCAGAGGCTGACCCTCATCGTCCCATTCAACGACACGTCCGGTGTCATGAACCCAGATCCAGTGACCGTCTTTGTGTCTCATCCGGGCTTCGCATTCATAGCGATCCAGTTTGCCTTCCCAGTGCTGCGTCAGAAGTTCACCTGACCGTTCAAGGTCATCCGGGTGGCAAGCTTCCAGCCAGGTGTCGATTGAGACCGGTGAAAGCTCATCGAGAGTGTACCCAATAATGTTGGCCCAGCGTTCACTGAAAGAGGTTTCTCCGGTTTTGACGTTCCAGTCCCAGAAGCCAACGGCCGTCGATTCAATCATTAGCTGATTACGCTGAGCCTCCTCGCGTTTCTCGGTTTCCTGTTCCCGTTCTTCAGTGATGTCCTGGAACGATCCGAACAGGCGGGTGCAGGTACCGTCGACCATGACGGGAGTACCCAGTGCGCGGGCCCAGATTCTTCGACCTTTCGCTGTTTTCAGTGGTAACTCGAGATCCCAGCTCTTACCTTTTTCAATAGCGCTCGCGATTGCTTCGCGGAGACGCTCTTTCGCTTCATCGCCATCGTAAAAGTCGATGCCGTTATCAACCGTGGGTATAAAATCATCCTCGACTTCGTGGATAAGGCGGGTGACTGGGGTCCAGTAGAGGTTTTCCGTTGTGAGGTCGAGTTCCCAGCCACCAATACGAGCTTGCTTACTGACGGCATCCAGTAAAAGACGGTCCCGCTCCAGTTCATTATCGGTTTCTTCGCGAGCAAGCTCGTCGCCGATCCACTTCGCAAATAATTGAATCAGCTCAATCTCGCCGGTGCTGAAAGCGCGTGATCGCGGCTCCGGGCCCGAGAAATTAATTGTGCCGTACACCTGATCTTTGAGAAACAGGGGGGCGGCGAGATACGACTCAAGACCAAAATTGGCGTAAGCAGGGTGATGCTGGGTTTCGCTATCGCCCACATGGTGGTGCGCGACCGCATGACAACCAGCGATAGTTTCAGAACAGTAGGTATTGCCTAGTTCAAAGTTGTCACCGGGCTTAAGTGCGTTTTCAGGGTTGAGGGTGAAGCGCACTGTATATTGTTCATCAACGATGTGGCTGATGATGCCAATGGGCAGATTAAATATCTCGCAGCCCAGGCGAAGGATTCGCTCAGCTTTAGTGTCTATGGTTGCCTGGCGGTCAGAAGTAATTTCATGCAAACGGCGCATGGCGTCCAGAGTGCGGTGCTGGTCTGTGACGTCGGTGCGCAGGGCCACGTAACCCGTAATCTCACCTGCTTCATCGCGTTGGGTAGAAATGGTCGTTTCTACCCAGTAGAGCTCACCGGTCTTACGACGATTGCAGATTTCTCCACGCCAGATGTCGTTATCGGCGAGTGTGTCGAACATTTCTTCGAAAAATTGTCTGCTGTGATGACCGGAGTTCACCATGTGATGAGTGCGGCCAATTAACTCTTCGCGTTCGTAGCCACTGATGTCGCAGAACAGGTCATTAACGTATTGAATGCGGCCTTCCTTGTCTGTGATGGCAACGATCGCGTGTTGATCCAATGCGTATTTCTGCAGTAACCAGTGATCTCCCGGTAGTGTATCGGGGACGCTGGGAGTGGGGTGAGGCATGTCTGCTCCGTGGTAGAAAGTATAATCCGCTTTCAAGTATAGTCAGTTCACAGGTAAGCGCAGGGCGAATCCAGGCCTTTTCGCCAACATTTCTGATAACAAGGAGTCTTAATATGCGTGGTAGTTTGCTGCTGGTTGGTATGGTCGTGGTTTCGGCTGTTCTGCCGGTGCACGCGGGGAAAGTGTATGTCTGTAAATCAGCAGCGGGCGAGACCCTGTTCTCACAGACGCCATGCCCGTCAGAATACTCGGTGAAGGAAGAACGCCAGGTCGATACCAGTAAGCCATCGAGGGGTGCTTCTGAAGCAGAGTTGCAAGGGATGGCTGATGAGCTTTCCCGCAGTAATGACAAAATTCGTGTGCAGCGTGACCTGAAAAATGCGAAGAAGAAGCTTAGCGACCTGCAACAGGAACGTGAGCGCATGATCAAAGAAAAATCCGAGCTGGCGAAGTCCATTGCGGGGCCAAATGCCCGCAACCGCGCTCAAGCCATTGTTGATGAGATGAAAACTGGTGCAGACCGCTATAATGAGCAGATACGCCAGCAACGAGAGAATATCTCCGGACTCGAAAAACGCTTGTCGGAAATTAACCAGGCGTCTGACTCCGCCAAGCAGGAGCTTGACCGCTCGCAAATGGCGATCTGAGTAAATGCCCGAGCGTCCTCTGGTCTGGCTGCTGTCAGCATATCGTTCCGAAAGTCACGCCAGTTGGGTTAACTGGCTCTCGAATCAGCAGGACTGCCCGGTGCGGCTTCGAATCTTCGAACTTCCTGGCCGCTACTTCCGCTGGCGTATCCGGGGTAACCCTTTGTCGTGGATGGCAGAATTTCGGGACGCACTCCAGCAAGAGCAGCCCCATCATATTCTCGCAACATCCATGGTGGATATTGCCACCATCAAAGGGCTGCATCCTGAACTGGCTGATATTCCCGTTACTCTCTATTTTCATGAGAATCAGTTTGCTTACCCGGTGGGTGACCGCCAGCACTCGTCGATTGACCCTCAGATGGTTCAGTTATACGGGGCTCTGACATCGGAACGTTGTTTGTTTAACTCGCGTTTTAATCTTGAGTCCATGCTGGAGGGAGTTACAGAGCTTCTGCGTAAATTACCTGACGCCACTCCCGACCATGTTGTTGATGAGTTACGAGCGAAGAGTTCGGTTTTACCTGTCGCTGTCGAGACAGTAAATACTGATACGATTCCAGCGCAAACAGGCACGATGCCGATGATTCTCTGGAATCACCGCTGGGAATACGACAAGCGTCCGGATCGATTCGAAGCAGTGCTTGATATGTTAGCTAATCGCGGCGTAGATTTTCAGTTGGCGTTGTTGGGGCCGCGACCTGAGAAGGTGCCGGGCGAACTGTCTGCAATACGTGAGAAGCACGCCGCACGGATTGTTGCCGATGGTATGGTCCCGCGGGCTGAGTATGAAACCTTATTAAAGCGTGCTCGGGTTGTGATCAGCACAGCGGATCATGAGTTTCAGGGGCTATCGATGATTGAAGCCGTGAGTGCTGGCGCAACGCCTGTAGTCCCTGACGCGTTATGCTATCGCGAACAATACCCAGGCCGCTTTCGATATACGCCCGGTAATATTGAAGAAGCCGCTGATCGAGTGAGCGACGCACTTCAGCACAGTAGCCCGGTGGATATTTCTCGTTGGACCGCGAGTCACACGGGCGAACTATGGCGTAATTTAATGATTTACTTCAGTCTGCCTGTAGGGGCTATTGAAGACACGAATGGAACAGCAGCATGGGATTTTTACACTGGCTGACGCCAGGGTTTCTTTTCAGCCAACTCAATGCAATTGATGAAGAGCGTAAACCGGCCAGTTTATCGCCTGCGGAAGAAGCGAAAGAGCGTATACGTGTCTGGCAGATTATCGGTATTGCCTGTGTGTGTCTGCTTCTGGTGCATTACGGAAAATACAGCAGTAACCTGACCGCGCTGGTGAAGTGGTTTTCCGAAGTGATGTCTGATCCCTCGATATATCGTGACTATCATCGTTACGAATACCGCGAATTACTGGGATATATCTGGTGGGGCAGCATAAACCTGCTTGGATTCCTCATTATTCCAATGCTGGCCATACGGTGGTGGTTCAAAGATTCACTGAGTGAGTATGGCTGGCAGTGGGGCAGTGTCCATCACCACTGGCGTGGCTATGTTTTGTTAGCATCGCCGATTCTTGTGTTTGCAATTATCGCCAGTTTTGGTGATGACTTTTCAAAGCATTATCCCTTTTATAATCAAGCCCATCGAAGCTGGTTTGACTTGCTGAGCTGGGAGGTTATTTATGTCCTTCAGTTTATTGCCGTTGAATTCTTTTTTCGCGGATATCTGGTAAATGGCCTGAAACGCCAGTTTGGTAGTCTGTCGATTGCGGTGATGTGTTTGCCGTACCTGATGCTGCACTTCCCGAAGCTATGGCCGGAGTCCTTCGGCGCGATTCTGTTCGGCTTTTTTCTCGGTGTACTTGCTCTTATGTCACGGTCGATTTGGGGTGGTGTTCTGGTGCATGTGTCTATCGCATTGATGATGGATGTAGCAGCCCTTCTGCAAACCAAAGGGCTACCCCAGCAGTGGTAGAAAGACCGGCGCTTCAGCGCCCGTTAATGTCATCCAACCTTGCCAGAAATGTCTGCATGATTTTCTGATAAAGTGCCGTACCTTCATGAAGGTCTTCAACGCCTTTGTCTATGCTTGGGTTGTCGTTGACCTCAATGACAACGACCCGATCACCGCTGGATTTCAGGTCAACCCCATAAAACCCATCTCCCATACAGCGCGCTGCTTTTAATGCGGTTTTGATGACTTTTTTAGGCACATCATTAATAGCAAAGGCATCAGCATTCCCAGAACTGTTCGATTTTGATCGGGCACTGTGGTTGTAAATCTGCCAATGACTTTTGGCCATAAAATACCGGCAGGCATAGATGGCTTCACCATTCAGAACACCAATACGCCAGTCGTACTCGGTTGGCATAAATTTCTGCAGTAAGAGCAAGGCAGAGCGTTGACCAAGGCGACTGATACACTCTTGTAGCTCCTCCCGTGTTTTTGCTTTTTCTACACCAATTGAGAAGGCGCCGTCTGGTACTTTCACGATGATCGGAAGTTCCAGCTCTTCGATGAGGTGATCGATGTTATAGTCTTGCTGAGTCATCAATAGCCGCGTTTCTGGTGTGTCTACCTGATGCAGTTGCAAGCACTCGTGGAGGTAGACTTTGTTAGAGCAGCGCATAATGTCGCGAGGGCTGTCGATAACGACGAGCCCAGCATTTTCAGCCTGTTGTGCAATGCGATACGTGTGATGATCGACGTTTGTCGTTTCACGGATAAAGAGTGCATCGTATTCTGCAATTCTATGGGCTTCTTTCCATGTGATCAGCTCAACGTTTAAACCAATGTCTTTACCGGCTTTTTCAAATGCAGTTAATGCGCCTTTATTGGAGGGCGGCAGTTGCTCCTCTGGGTTGACCAGAATCGCCAGATCATATTTATAACGCTTGTTGATGCGTTTAAGCCGCCATATTTTCGAGCTGAACGTGTCCAGAGACTCTGCAAACCGGGTCTGATCGCTTTCGTTGAGCTCGTTGATTGCAACGACGTTTAACGAGGCGATGATCCACAGGTTTTCGTGCACGCGTTGAAGCTTGGCATCGAATACAGGGAAGGCAAATGTCTCGAACAGTTTGCGGGCAACTGGCTTCAGAGAAGCGTTCTCTGTTTGTCCGAAATACACGCGTAGGTGCACAAGGTCTGCGTTATTTTTGCCTGAGCGTCGGTCAGCTTCGAGAATGCGGCTGGTTTTCGTCGGAAGCGGCTGCCCCTGCTCGAAATTGTTTAGTTCACGAATGGCACGAACGCCGGGGAACACCTGGCCGCCGCGCGCCTCAGCGAGAAGCGAGCCGTAGTATCCCGTACTCAGATAAGAGTAATCCGAGCATAGGTTGATAACATAGCCGCGAGCCTCGGTCTGCCCAGCCAGAAAGTCGCCAATGGTGATGACCTGACGGGTTGGGTAGTAGGGCTGCCAGTCACTGAGCTGGTCAACGAGTACGAGCAGTGGCTTCATGTATTGGTGACTCTTTGTGTATTAGAAAATGAAAAACTGAGCCAGATGATAGTTCTCGCTGGCGCATCACAACATCAAGTTTTTCTTCTCGTCTGGAGTGATATTTCTCGTGAGCACAGCCGTAGCGATTCGCTGTGTTCAGTTCTACTATGCGCCTTCAGATTGCTGTTTCATTTTTAGGTTCAGTATATGACGTTTCGTTTAGCCACATCGGCAGATGTTCCCGCGTTATCGGCTATTGAAGAGGAGGCTTTCCCGGGCGACCGGCTGACGCCTCGTCGTTTTCGCCATTTCATTCGTTCCAGCCACTCTGAATTATGGGTACATGAAGACGAAAAGGGCCTTCAGGCCTACATCCTGGTGCTGTTCCATCGCGGTACCTCGCTGGCGCGGCTCTATTCCATCGCGGTGGCAGCTATGGCACGAGGGCGCGGTCTGGCGCGTCAGCTACTGGATCATGCTGAGTCTCAGGCCATGCTCCGCGGAGTATTTTTCATGCGCCTGGAGGTTCGTGATGATAATGAGGGCGCTCTGTACCTCTATGAATCTACCGGGTATCGGAGAATTCGCTTCCTGCCCGGTTATTACGAAGACGGCAGTGCGGGCTGGAGACTGGAGAAACACCTGAGCACGATGCGTGTCGTTCCTCAGGAGTTGCCTTTCTACGGTCAGACAACGCCTTTTACGTGCGGTCCGTCAGCGTTGATGATGGCGATGCGCAGTCTACAGTCAGAGTTTCAGTTGTCGCGTATTTGTGAACTGAATATCTGGCGGGAGGCGACAACCATTTACCTGACGACTGGCCATGGAGGTTGCTCTGCTCAGGGGCTGGCTCTTGCAGCTCAGACTCGCGGTTTTGATGCCAGCATCTGGGTGTCGGATGAGTCGGTGCCTTTTATTGAGGGCGTCCGGAATGAGCATAAACGTGAAGTTCTGCGCCTTGTCAGTGATGACTTCAGTCAGCGCTGCGAACGCGCGGGGATATCCACTGAGGTGTCGCAATTTACGGTTGAGACACTCAGAGAGGCATTAAAGTCTGGCCATCGTATTCTGCTCTTGATCAGTACGTACCGGATGAACCGGAACAAGGCACCGCACTGGGTGTGGTTGGTCGCGATGGATGAAGATTTTGCTTACATCAATGACCCGGATGTCGATGATACGCTGGATCAGGCGGCGGTCGATAATATCTATGTGCCTGTGAGTCTGGAGAATCTGGCGGCGATGTGTCAGTACGGCAGCCGTCGTTACATGGCTGCTGTCTTAATATCGGGAACGGGACGTCCTTTGTAGAAGCCGCCTGACGATAGGTTAGTGGCTGGTATGGATATACGGCTCAGTTTTGCTGGCGTCCACCCTGTCATCCAGTTCTGGTGCGCGCTCGGCACGCAGCGCTACCCACGCGGCTACGTCTTCGCGCCACTCTTCTGCCGGGCGCAACTCTGGCGCAGCCAGAAGTTTTGCTTCGGTACCGCGTGATGCGAATACAACAATGTCCTGAACTTTGTACGCTCTCATAGCCATGATAATTACCTCCGGGTGGGGTTATAGCAAAGCTGGGATGAGACAGCCAGGTCAATCCCGCCTGAACGGCAGTCTTTCTGAGGCGGCAGTGGCATATTCTTCAATGTACGCCGCTTCTTCACGTGTAAATCTGCCAATAGCGTCGTGAAATTCCGGATGTGCGAGCCAATGGTAGCTTCGTGTGAACTCGGGGGCGAAGCCACGGCTGATCTTGTGTTCTCCCTGAGTGCCCGGGTTAAACATACCCAGGTTCTTCTCGATGCAGAACTCAATCCCCTGGTAATAGCAGGCCTCGAAATGCAAGGCATCGTAGTCGCGTAGACAACCCCAGTAGCGGCCATAAAGTGCGTTATCGTCGAAGAAACAAAGGGCGGCAGCGCATGGGCCTTCTTCGTCTTCTGCGAGTACCAACATCATCGAATCTGCCATGGTCTCACGGAGTTGGTGAAAGAAACTGGGCGTAAGGTAAGGATGAGAGCGTCTGCGGTAATAGGTATCGCAATAGCAGTGGTAGAAGATATCAATCATTTCGGGTGTGATGCCTTCGCCTTCGAAGCGTGACACCTTTAAGCCCTGTCCTGTGATCCGGCGGCGCTCCTTCAGCAGGTTTTTACGTTTACGGCTTGCGAACGTTGCCAGAAAGTCGTCAAAGGAGCTGAAGTTATTGTTCCTCCAGATGAACTGGCAGCCTTTTCGTTCCGATGCGCCAGCGTCCGGAGTCAGTTCGCCAGCGGAGAAGTTCATGTGCCAGCCACTCAGCCCCTTACTCGAGCAAAAGTCTGATAAGCCCTGGGCCAGGCTTTGGGTGTCGACCGGGGTGCTGCTTAACCATCGTGGGCCCGGAACAGGCGTGAAAGGGACGCCCAGTAAAAGCTTCGGGTAATACTGCATGCCATAACTGGCGTAGGCCTCAGCCCACTGCCAGTCGAATACGTATTCTCCGTAACTGTGGTCTTTAATATAGGCAGGGAGAACAAGATTGGGAGTCCCGGTGTCATCAAGGCTGATCAGGTGGCTCGGCGTCCAGCCTGTATCTACAGAGACGGAGCCGCTGGACTCCAGAGCACGCAAGAAATCGTAGCGCAGAAACGGCCCAGCATTAGCTGGTAAGAGTGCATCCCACTGGTCTTTCGGAATGGCGTTTATGGCCGGAAGAGCAATGAACTCGGGCATTTATAGCGAACCTCTAGTGACCTTACGCGTATGGCGATTTATCATGAAAACAATCAACAGGAGAGATTATGTTCCGCTTAGATGAACGCCTGCAAGCCGACACCGTGTATTTGGGCCGCTTGCCTTTGTGTAAAGTACTTATGATGAAGGATCGCCGTTACCCTTGGGTGATTCTTGTGCCATCCCGCTCTAACGTTTTCGAGTATTACCACCTGAAGAAAGAAGACCGCCTCCAGCTAATGGAAGAGTCTGCATTTGTAGCAGAGAAGATGGCTGATCATTTCGCATCTGATTCCATGAACATCGCCGCGCTCGGGAATGTTGTTGCCCAGCTGCATGTTCACCATGTCGCACGATTCAAAACTGATCCTGCGTGGCCCGGACCGGTCTGGGGGCATAGTCCTGCAGAAGCCTATTCTGACGAAGAGCTGGAAGCGCGCTCAGAAGAAATGATTAATTTATTGAACAGTCACTTCATTAAAGAGTCTGAAGCAGACGACGATATTCAGGACACTGTGTACTGGTAAGAGGTGAATGTGGAAGTTTTTCGACGTTACATGAACAACCCGTTACGTAATTTCAATTACCTGATTGGTTGTGAAGAAACTCGAGAAGCCATCGCTCTGGACCCTTTAGATGGTGATGCGATGGTGGCCCTGGCAGAAGAGCAGGGTTACACCATCAAATATATTATTAATACGCACGAGCATCATGATCATGTCGAGGGTAATCCTGCGGTTGTGGCGGCCACGGGCGCGGAAGTTATTGCGCATCAGAACGCCATGGCGAGAATACCTGATGTAGATCGTGGCGTGGTTGCGGGTGATGTGATCGAACTCGGCTCACTGAAACTTCATGTCCTTTTCACCCCCGGGCACACGCCTGTCCATTTGTGTCTGCTTGTCAAAGCAGAAGACAACGGCGGAACGCCGGTCCTTTTTTCTGGTGATACGTTATTTAATGCCTGCGCCGGTAACTGCCGAAATGGTGGTGATGTTGACGAAATGTACGATTCATTTGTTTCACAGCTTATGCCATTACCGGACGATACTCTGTTGTATCCGGGGCACGACTACATGAAAAATAATCTGGCATTCGCATTAACGCGTGAGCCGTCGAATAACGATGCCAGCAAGTGGCAGAGTAACGTTGCCGATACGCAGCCCGATGACATGCCTGTCATGACCATGGGGCAGGAGCGTTTGTACAACCCTTTCTTGAGGTTACATCATCCTGCTGTCATTGATGGTTTAAAAGCAGAGTTTCCGCATCTGGGATTAAGCGATCGCGATGTATTTAAGGCACTCAGAAAGCTTCGGGATCAGTGGTGAGAAAGGATTGAGGTGCTCAGTCACTAAGAGCAGCCCGCACTTTACTACGCAATTCGGGCAGCACCGTGCTTTCAAACCAAGGGTTTTTCTTTAACCAGATCTGGTTTCTCGGGGACGGATGTGGGAGCGGAAAAAAGGGCGCCTTAGTTTCTGATGCATGTTTGACCCGCTCGGTAACCGTATTATGACCATCTTTTAAGTACGACCTCTGTGCATACTGGCCGATAAGCAGAATAAGCTTCAGATCTGGCAGGTGCTCAAATACCTGGTGGTGCCATTTCGGTGCACACTCTTTGCGTGGGGGCAGGTCGCCCGATTTTCCTTTGCCCGGGTAACACAGTCCCATCGGCATAATAGCTATCTGGTTCTCGTCATAGAAATCGTCATCGGAGAGCTGCAACCACTGGCGCAGTTTATTGCCGCTCGGATCATTCCATGGAATACCAGTTTCGTGAACACGTGTGCCAGGTGCCTGGCCAATAATTAATATCTTTGCAGTACTGGCGACTTGAATGACCGGATTTGCTCCCAGTGGTAAATCATGGGCGCATAAGTCGCAGTTGCGAATTTCGGTCAGCAGGTTTTTTAGAGGGGTGTCGGGCATAACAAAAGAGGGCCGAAGCCCTCTCTGAGAAGATGTGACTTAAAGAGCCATATCCTTCAGCTTTTTCAGCGGCAGAACTTTAACCTTGGTTGAAGCAGGCTTCGCTGCAACATCCATCGTCTCGCCTGGGCGGAATGGGTTTGGCACGTTTTTACGGGCTTTCTGCGCTGGCTTCTTAACTGTTTTGATTTTCAGCAGACCAGGCAGGGTGAATTCACCAACGGCACGCTTCTTAATGTGGCGCTCGATTACGATACCCAGTTCGTCAAGCACGGCGCTGACTTCTTTCTTAGACAGGCCGGTGTTCTCTGCAATTTCGTTCAGAATCTGAGTTTTGGTAAATTTTTCACGAACGGCTGTAACTTTACGGGCCGGTGCGGCTTTAGCCGTCGTTGGTTTCTTTGCTGCCATAGTGGTTTTTCCTTTTCTTGAGTAAGCGGCTGCCCGAAATGCGTAGAGAGATGAGTGCTAACAGGCCCTTCGATTCTTAAGCAAAAAAAAGGGGTTAGCAACCCGCTAACCCCTGTTTTTTTAGGCATAGATCACGAAATCAGCCTAATTTTTTCAATGCCCAGCCAAAGATGTCAGAGTAGCGCACTGGGAACAGGCGTTGGATGCGATCCATCAGGCGCGCATCGCTACCGATCAGAATGCGGCGTTTACCGCCTTTAACGCCTTCAAGAATGGTGTCAGCGGCTTGCGCTGGGGTCGTTTTAGCGATTTTCTCGAAGTGTTTCGCCTGCTGCTCCAGCGTCTGGTTTTCGCCAGTCATACTGGTTTTCATGCGGCCATTGCGAACGATGTTGGTCTTGATGCCACCCGGGTGAACGGTGGTAACAAAGACGTTGGTGCCCTTCAGCTCCTGACGCAGTGACTCAGTAAAGCCGCGAACTGCAAATTTAGTGGCGTTGTATGCCGCTTGCGTCGGTAAGGCAATGATGCCGAAGATGCTTGAAACATTGACGATGGCAGACTCAGGACGTTCTTTCAGCAACGGCAGGAACGACTTGGTACCGTAGACGACGCCCCAGAAGTTGATGTTGACGATCCACTCCATGTCTTCATAGCTCATACGCTCGACGGTTTCAGACAGAGCAACACCCGCGTTGTTAATGATCATATCGACCTGACCATGGTCCGCTTTTACCTGTTCTGCATAGGCTTCCCATGCACCACGATCTGCAACGTCGAGTTTCTGCAGGGTGACTTTGCCAGTACCACGCAGGATAGATGCGGTCTCTTCCAAAGCTTCCATGTTAACGTCCGACAGAGCGAGATTAGCGCCCTGCATGCTGAGTTGTTGAGCGAGTGCGCGGCCGATGCCGGACGCTGCGCCGGTGACAACAACGACTTTCTCTGAATAAGACTGCATAGCTCGAATACCTTCTGTTGATTGTTATTTCTGTATGGCTGCAAAGCTTACTGTGTGCCCATGCTATCTCAAGGTGTGAAAGTGTCATGGAACAGTGAAATAGTACCCTTACGACCCTAT
This sequence comes from Thalassolituus maritimus, assembly GCA_913019975.1. Taxonomy (GTDB): domain Bacteria; phylum Pseudomonadota; class Gammaproteobacteria; order Pseudomonadales; family Oceanobacteraceae; genus Thalassolituus. Next base: position 379,786 of record CAJWBH010000001.1, read on the forward strand.
CCAGACGGTTAACGCGGCTGGTCAGATCCGCTATAATGCGCGGCTTTTACTGACTTGCCGGCGGAACTCCACCGCGCCAGGCGGATTTCGATGACAGGGAAGGGCGTTCAGCGGCCTCCCAGACTGACTTAGGACCGAACGATGCGCACACATTACTGTGGTGATATCAACGAAACACTGATTGATCAGACCGTAACCTTCTGCGGTTGGGTACATCGTCGCCGTGACCACGGTGGCGTCATCTTCCTCGACGTACGTGACCGTGAAGGTCTGGTACAGGTCGTTTTCGACCCGGATACCGTTGATGCATTCAACACCGCTGACAGTGTTCGCTCAGAGTTCGTTGTTCAGATTACCGGTCGTGTTCGTGGCCGCCCTGAAGGCACCACCAACGAGAACATGAAAACCGGCATGATCGAAGTGCTGGGTAAAGAGATCAACGTTCTGAACAAGGCAGCGACGCCTCCATTCCCACTCGACGGTTACACCGACGTGGGTGAAGACGTTCGCCTGAAGTACCGTTACATGGATATGCGTCGCCCTGAAATGCAGGACAAGCTGCGCTTCCGCTCAAAAGTAACCTCTGCGGCCCGTCGTTTCCTGGAAGACAATGGCTTCCTCGATATCGAAACACCGATCCTGACCCGTGCAACCCCAGAAGGTGCGCGTGACTACCTGGTACCTAGCCGTACTCACGAAGGATCGTTCTTCGCATTGCCGCAGTCACCACAGCTGTTCAAGCAGCTGCTGATGGTTTCTGGTTTTGACCGTTACTACCAAATCGCTAAGTGCTTCCGTGACGAAGATCTGCGTGCTGACCGCCAGCCAGAATTCACCCAGATCGATATCGAAGCGTCTTTCATTAATGAAGACGAAATCATGGGTATGGTTCAGGGCATGATCAAAGACATCTTCGCGAAAGAGCTGAGCGTCGACCTGGGTGATTTCCCACGCATGCCGTTCTCCGAAGCGATGAACAAATACGGTTCTGATAAGCCAGACCTGCGTATTCCGATGGAGCTGGTTGATGTTGAAGAATTCCTTCAGGACATCGACTTCAAAGTATTCGCAGCCCCTGCGAAAGATCCGAAGTGCCGCGTAGCAGCCTTAAAAGTACCGGGTGGTGCTGAGCTGTCTCGCAAGCAGATCGACGAATACACCAAATTCGTTGGTATTTACGGTGCGAAAGGTCTGGCCTGGATCAAGGTCAACGAAATCGAGAAGGGCGTCGAAGGCCTGCAGTCTCCGATCATTAAGTTCATCGGTGACGACAACACCATGAAGATCATGGAGAAGCTGGACGCTAAGAACGGCGACATCGTGTTCTTCGGTGCAGACAAAACTAAGGTCGTGAACGAAGCCCTTGGCGCACTGCGTTGCAAGCTGGGTGAAGACCTCAACATGTACACCAAAGAGTGGGCTGCTCTGTGGGTTGTTGATTTCCCAATGTTCGAAGAGAACGACGACGGTTCAATGACTGCGCTGCACCACCCATTCACCGCACCAAGCTGCTCGCCAGAAGAACTGGAAAAGGCCCCATTGGAAGCACTGTCACGTGCCTATGACATGGTACTGAACGGCTGCGAACTGGGTGGCGGTTCTATCCGTATCCACGACGAAGCGATGCAGGAAACGGTATTCCGTGTACTGGGTATTTCTGAAGAAGAGCAGCGCGAGAAATTCGGCTTCCTGCTCGATGCACTGAAGTTCGGTGCGCCACCACACGGTGGTCTGGCATTCGGTCTGGATCGTCTGATCATGCTGCTGACTGGCGCGACCAGCATCCGTGAAGTGATTGCCTTCCCGAAAACTCAGTCGGCGGCGTGTGTGATGACACAGGCTCCGGGTGAAGTGAGCAACACGCAACTGCGTGACCTGCACATCAAACTGCGTGAGAAAGCAAAACCAGCGGAATAATCTGCCGGGTTTGTTAATTCCTCTTTAAAAACGGGCGCCCACTTATCGAGTCGGCGCCCGTTTTCTTTTGTAGCAAGGTTACAGTCGATCGCCTCGTAATTCAGCGACTTTCTCTTTTAAGTAGCCTGGGCTAGCGTCTTCTGCTTGCACGGTATCTCCGACAACCATATCGATCTTCGACCAGAACCGTTGCGGTAATCGTGTAAGGGCAGGGCGGTCTTTATGGCTGAAGAAACTGCCCCACAGTCCACGCAGTGCCATTGGTATGACTGGCACCGGCGTTTCATCGAGTATCCGGCTGATGCCATTTTTAAATTCGTCTATTTCACCAGTTGTTGTGAGCTTTCCTTCCGGGAAAATACACACCACTTCGCCAGCTCGAAGTTCTTCAGCGATTCTCTCGAATGCTTTTTCATACCCTTCAGGGTCGGCTTTTTTACTGTCGATCGGGATCGCTTTTGCCGTGCGGAAGATGAAGTTCAGCACCGGCATGTTGTAGATGGGCTTAAAGGTAACGAAGCGAACCGGGCGGCGGCACGCGCCTCCAATTAACAGAGCATCTACGAATGACACATGGTTGCACACGAGCACACAGGCGCCTTCATCCGGAATTTTATGCAGGTTAATGTGGTTTACCCGGTACATGGTGTGCGTAAGCACCCAGATGATAAAGCGCATCGCAAATTCAGGGATCGTACGATAAATATAGATAGAAACCAGCGCATTCAGGATCGCGAGGATCATAAAGAACTGTGGTATTGAGAGGTCTAGTACGCCCAGAACAATAATCCCTGTAATGGCTGACGCGACCATAAACAGAGCATTCATAATGTTGATTGCGGCGATCACCTGAGATCGGTGCTGAGGTTCAGAGCGTGCCTGAACCATAGCGTACAGAGGAACGATGTAGAAACCGCCAAAGACACCGATCATCAGAAAGTCAAAGACGATACGAAGGTTCCACGGTGAGCTTAAAAACTCCCCAGCGTTAATCAGTTCGGTGCCAATGGCGGGTAAGTCCTGCAGGAATAAGTCGATACCAAATATGGTCAGACCAATCGAACCGAGAGGTACGAGGCCGAGTTCTACTTTATGCCCTGACAGACGCTCACATAGCAGCGAGCCCAATGCGATACCAATAGAGAAGGTCGCCAATAAAACCATGACGACACTTTGATCTCCGCCTAGGAAGTCTTTAGCGAAGCCGTAGATCTGGGTCAGGTAGGCAGCGCCCAGAAACCAGAACCAGGAGATAGCGAGCACAGCCAGAAAGATACTTTTTGTCTGGCGGGCGTAACCCAGCGTGCGCCAGGTTTCGGTAATCGGGTTGAAGCGAACCTTCTGTGTCGGGTTGGCGGCAGGTGCAGAAGGAATCTGGCGGCTGACCAGATACCCAAGGCAAGACACACTGATAATCACAGCGCTAACCCATATCACTCCGTCTTCTCGGGTGGCGATTACACTGGCGATCAGCGTACCAGTCAGAATGGCAAGGAAAGTCCCCATCTCAACCAGAGCGTTACCACCAACGAGTTCGTGGTTATCCAGATGCTGAGGAATGATGCTGTATTTTACTGGCCCAAAGAACGCAGACTGTGTCCCCATCAGAAAAAGCAGACACATCAACCCCGCAGTGGCACTGAAGTAAAAGGCACAGGCGCCGAGCACCATAATGACGATCTCAAGTAACTTGATACGTCGTATCAGGTAAGATTTTTCGTATTTATCAGAAAGCTGACCAGCCAGTGCCGAGAACAAGAAAAAGGGAAGAATAAACAGCATCGCCCCCAGGTTATTCATCAGGCTCAGGTCCATCGTGCTGGAAAGCAGACCGAAGGTGATCATCGCCATCAGCGAGTTTTTGTAGACGTTATCGTTGAAGGCGCCTAGAAACTGAGTAAAGAAGAAGGGCGCAAAGCGTCGGCTCTTAAGAAGGCTGAACTGAGAGTGATCACGAGGATCGGGTGTGCCGTTGGGCGTCTGTTGGTCAGACATTAAAACATCCTGTCGTGCGGAAATTTGGTGTACCGAAAATACCACCAGTTCGACGTCAGGCCAAATTACAAAGAAGCCCGCGTTTAAGCGGGCTTCTTTGTGTTCACGTAATGTCGACTTACTTCTGGTAGTCGTAGGCTGAGAACCAGCCTTCTTCTACGTGTTCTTCGTGCTCAGCGCCATCAAAGTAGCTGTAAGCGCTGGTGTCACCCTTCAGCTGAACTTCCAGGAATGCAGTAACCAGCGTACGGAATTTCTTCTTATATTCCGTTTCTCCGTTCCCAAACCAGTGGAAGTGGCTACCGCCTGCATACATAGCAAGACCGCGTTCTGTATTAGGTGAAAGCTCAGAATAGTAGCGTTCAGTGGCGTAGGCCAGTTCGTCGAACTCACTGCCCAGCATCAGGATAGGAGACTCGATCGCTTCGAAATCAACACTGTAAGCACCTAACCAAGGAGCTAGTGCAATCGCGCTGGTGTGCTGGTCGACCATTTCTTCAGCTGCGAGGATAACGCCGCCACCACCCATGGAGAAGCCCATCAGGTTACGTTTAGTGAGGTCGATCTTGCCTTGCAGTGGGCTGCCTGAGCGTGAGTTCTCGTCTTCGAATTCAGCAAAACCGCCAAACTGCGCGTCGCGCCAGCCCGGTGGAACACCCAGGGTGTTATTAGGCGTCATAGTCAGCACAGCGTAACCATGTGAAGACAGGTGCTCTGCCAGCCATTCCATCTGCTCTTTAGTGTTAGTGAAACCCCCAGTCAACGTCGTTGCTGGGATTGGGCCACCGCTCAGGTCGCAAGGGTAGGTCATACGCGCTGACGCGTAGCCGTCATTCTCGAGATTTGCTTCATATGAGCAGATCTCGAAGTCTCCCGGCACACCCAGAGCCTGGCCTTCTGGTGAAGGATCAGGATCACCGCCGCCAAAGCAGCCAGCGAGCGCAATTGATGCCGTGAGAGGAAGGGCGCGGAATGCGCTTTTCAGAGATACAGACATGTCGTTTACCTTTAGTTATTTTTGTAAGGAACGACTCCAGAATATCAATCTGGACTGGGCAGGCTCGTCATATGTGGCCATGAAAAGCTATTTGGACGCAGGAGTCCTAACTATGGCCATATTTGAATGGTCGGTGTTTCTGGGGCACAAAAAAGCCCGCGTTAAGCGGGCTTGAGAGGGTCGAAGTGTGCGTTACTTCTGGTAGTCAAACACTGAGAACCAGCCGTCTGCTACGTGTTCGTCGTGCTCAGCGCCTTCAAAGTAGCTGTAGGCTGAGTCGTCGTCTTTCAGCTGAACTTCCAGGAAAGCAGTCACGAGTGTACGGAATTCTGCCTTCTCGTCCTGGTTGCCAGAACCGAACCAGTCGTAGTGACTAGCACCGGCAAACATGGCCAGGCCACGTTCAATATTGCTTGGCAGCTGCGCGTAGAAGTCTTCGGTGTAGTAAGCGAGTTCATCTTCTTCACTACCCAGCATCATGGTTGGTACTTTGATGCCGTTATAGTTGACGTTGTTATCGCCTAACCAAGGTGCAAGTGCGATGACGCTGGCTGGATCTTCACCCATGTCAGCGGCTGCCAGCAATACGCCTCCACCGCCCATAGAGAAGCCCATGATGTTGCGCTTATCCAGGTTGATCTTGCCTTGCAGCGGGCTGCCAGCACGGTTGTTTTCATCTTCAAGCTCAGCAAAGCCGCCCAGCTGTGCACTGCGCCATACCGGTGGTTGGCCAAAGCGGTTGCTTGGAGTCATGGTCAGAACAATATAGCCGTGGCTGGTCAGGTGCTCAGACAACCACTCCATCTGCTCTTTTGAATTGGTAAAGCCGCCGGTCAGAGTTGTCGCCGGGAATGGACCTGCGCTCAGATCACATGGGTAGGTCATCCGGGCTGACGAGTAACGGCTGTTTTCCAGGTTGTTCTCGTAAGAACAGATTTCATAATCGCCTGGGTTAGTCAGAGCCTGACCTTCTGGGGCCGGATCTGGATCTCCACCACCGAAGCAGCCTGCCATAGCGACAGAGGCAGCGAGTGGAAGAAAGCGGAGCGTGGACTTGAATGAAACAGACATATATTCACCTGTGTTGTTTTTATTCTTAGTGATGACAGGGTACCAAGCTGAATGAGGCTTTCACCCAATAATTGTACGTACGTTCATAAGTGGAACGAATTGTCCTATTTGTGTCCATTTAAGGTACCTGACCCTCAGAGCTCGTGACTGATACGGGTGAAACGGTCGGGTGATTGCCTTTCAGCTTCGCTTAATACCTTTGCCGCTGAACTGCTTTCTTTCAGGTGGTAATCCAGCCAGGCAAGCGTCAACTCGATGTAGCTATCACGGTTTGTTGTGATCTCTGGTCGGTACCACTGTTGGTGACGGCCATTCTCATACACAGCAATAAAGCGCTGAGCCGTAGATGCTTCTACGTGCTGGTATATTTCCTCGATGGATTCGTTCGTAACCAGCAAGTCCTTAGCGCCAGCCAGGATCATAGTCGGAGCGGTAGGGGATACGTTTCGTTGTTCTTTCAGCAAAAACGGCGCAAACGCGGCGAGGGCTTTAACGTCATCTTTCAGAATGCTCCCTGCGAGTAGGGTACCGCCACCGCCCATCGAAAACCCGGCGATTCCACGAAGGTTGGTATCAATCAGACTCTTTACTGGGGAGCCTTCTTCTTTAGTGGTGGCTACCAGCGTTTTCTGACCTCTGAGGTGCGCATCGCGCCATTGCTCAACTTTTCCGTACTTATCTGTCGGGGTCATCGCCAGAACTACATACCCCGAATTGGCAATCGCCTCAGCCATCCATTGCAGTTTGTGATAGGTATTCGAATAACCACCCGTCAGCGTAATGGCAGGTAGAGGAGTGTCTGCATCACAGGGGTAAAAATACGCTGCTTCTGAATAATTTTCAGTCGACGGGACTTCAATCTGACAGACGTCGGCTGCAGAAAAACCCGAAAAAAGCAGTGCAGATCCAAGGACGAAATAATTTTTTAAGCGCATATTTTTCTTATTTTAAAAGTGAAAACAGCCGCTGAGCATAGGCCCAGCCTGACCCGAAGTCAAAATGCAGAAAGTTCCTGAAACAATCCGTTGCGTTGTTTCAGTGAACGAATTTTCCTCCCAAGCCTCACACTTTCACATGTTTAACGACCTCGTTCATGAGGCAAGGAATCAAATATGAAAAAGCTAACTATCCCAGCAACGACTGCACTTCTTACTGCTGCTATGTATGGCACACCAGCAATGGCAGAAGGCGAATATGATGCAGATGCATTCGTCGGTGGTTCAATCAGTTACAGCAAACTGGAAAACCTCTCTATCGGTGGCGAAGAAGTCGAGGAGCTGGGTGATGCAGACGAATTTGACGACGACCGCACAAGCTGGAAAGGCTTTGCCGGTGTGTGGCTGAACGATTACGTGGGTATTGAGGGTCAGTACCTGAATCTGGGTGAGTATAAAGAAGGCAGCTTCCAGTTTGACCCAAGCGGTTTAACGGCGTCACTGATGCTGGGTCTTCCTGCTGGCGACCACACTCGTGTATTTGTTAAAGGTGGTCAGTTCTGGTGGGACGCTGATGTAAAAGGCCCACTGGGCTACAGCGATGAGCGTGAAGGTACCGCCATGTTTTACGGTGTGGGCACATCCATCGCGCTGCTGGATAACCTGAACCTGCGCCTTGAGTATGAGCGCGCTGATTTTGACGAAGATAACGTAAAAGCGGATGTTGATTTTGCTTCAGCAGGTCTTGCGTTAATGTTCTGAGTCGTTTGACGACATAAAACGAGCAAACATAAAAAACCCGGCAATTGCCGTAATGCTGTTCACTTAAGCGGAGCAGCATTTCTATCCACCGGATAGCGGG
>CAJWBH010000002.1 GCA_913019975.1 Thalassolituus maritimus
ATAACGACGGTGTATCGGATGCTGATGAAGCGACTAACGGTACAGATCCGCTGAATGCTGATTCTGACGGCGACGGTAAAAACGACGGCGCTGAAGGCACCACAGATACTGACGGTGACGGCATCATCGATGCGCTCGAATCTGCCAACAACGACGCAGACAACGACGGTGTATCCGATGAGCAGGATGCGGCAAATAACGATCCGACCAATGACTCTGACAACGACGGTATCAACAACGAGACCGAAGTTGCGGCTGGTACTGATCCTCTGAATCCGAACGATGCGGGTACTGACACCGATGGTGACGGTACGCCTGATAACATCGATACCGACGACGATAACGACGGTGTATCGGATGCTGATGAAGCGACTAACGGTACAGATCCGCTGAACGCTGACTCGGATGGCGACGGTAAAAACGATGGGGCTGAAGGCACCAATGATACTGACGGTGACGGCATCATTGATGCGCTGGAATCTGCCAACAACGATGCGGATAACGACGGCGTATCTGATGAGCAGGATGCAGCGAATAACGATCCGACCAATGACTCTGACAACGACGGTATCAACAACGAGACCGAAGTTGCAGCAGGCACTGACCCGCTTGATCCGAACGATGCAGGTACTGACACCGACGGTGACGGTACACCGGACAACATCGATAACGACGATGACAACGACGGTGTATCGGATGTAGACGAAGCGACCAACGGCACAGATCCGCTGAATGCTGATTCAGACGGTGACGGCAAAGGCGATGCTGCGGAAGGTACTACCGACACCGACGGTGACGGCATTATTGATGCGCTGGAGTCTGCGAACAACGACGCGGATAACGACGGCGTATCTGATGAGCAGGATGCGGCGAATAATGATCCGACCAATGACTCGGATAACGACGGCATCAACAACGAGACCGAAGTTGCGGCAGGCACTGATCCGCTCGATCCGAACAGTGTTGGAACGGATACCGATGGTGATGGTACGCCAGATAACATCGATAACGACGATGATAACGACGGTGTGTCGGATGCTGATGAAGCGACCAACGGTACTGATCCATTGAATGGTGATACCGATGGCGACGGCAAGGGTGATGCTGCCGAAGGCACTACCGATACTGACGGTGACGGCATCATTGATGCGCTGGAATCTGCCAATAACGACGCGGATAACGACGGTGTATCTGATGAGTTGGATGCGGCAAATAACGATCCGACCAACGATTCTGATAACGATGGAATCAATAACGAGACCGAAGTTGCAGCCGGAACAGATCCGCTTGACCCGAACGATGTTGGTAATGACAACGACGGAGATGGGGTGCCTGACAACATCGACAACGATGATGACAACGACGGCGTGAACGATGATGAAGATGCTTTCCCGAACGATCCGAATGAAGATACGGATACGGATGGCGACAACATCGGTAACAACGCCGACACCGACGACGATAACGATGGTTACAGCGACCAGGATGAAATCGATAGCGGTAGTGACCCTCTGGATGAGAACGATACTCCAGCGGATAACGACGGCGACGGTATCTCTGATGTTAACGACGACGATGATGACAACGACGGTGTCAACGATGAAGACGATGCCTTCCCGAACGATCCGAATGAAGATACGGATACCGATGGTGATGGCATAGGTAACAACGCTGATACTGATGATGATGGCGATGGCTACTCTGACGACGATGAGACTCAGAATGGTACTGATCCACTGGATCCGAACGATGTTCCTGCGGACAACGACGGTGATGGCATCTCTGATGTTAACGATGATGACGATGATAACGACGGCATTTCTGACGAAGATGAAGAGAACCTCGGTACTGATCCGAAGAACCCTGATTCAGATGGTGATGGCGTTGATGATGGCACTGAAATTGGTGATACCAACAACCCTTCTGATGAAGATGGTGACGGTACTCCGGATGCCCTTGATAGCACCAATGACAGTGACAGCGATGGTCTTTCAAACTATCTCGAAACTCTGATTGGTTCAGATCCAGAGTCTCGTGACAGTGATGGCGATAGCTATCGCGATCATGAAGAGATTGCTGTTGTTCTGACTGGCGAGGATGTTGATGAAGACGGTATTGATGATGCGCTGGATGCAAGCGTCATCGGAGCACCCGACGAAAACGGAGACGGTGTAGCTGACTTTGCCATTGTTGATGTGGATGGTGATGGAATCCCTAACCTGCTCGACACAGACAGCGACAATGATGGTATTGATGACATCAATGAAACGCTGGCCGACGCGGATGGTGATGGTATTCCTGACCTGGTAGACCCTGTGACTGCTGTGGGCGGTGGTGATAGTGACGGCGACTTCATCCCGGACGCGATCGAGTGCTGCTACGACACAGATCGTGATGGTCAGCCTGACTATATGCAGACAGACACCGACAGTGACTTTATTGACGACGTAATCGAAGCTGGCATCAGCGGTAATGATACTGATCTCGATGGCTACGATGACACCTATGATGCCGACATAGACGGTGACGGTAACGTCGATAATGGTCCTGACGGAAACCTGGACGGCATCAACGACTTCTGGCAGCCGATTGACTCAGATGGCGATGGCCTGGCGGATTATCGCGATACGGATAGCGACAACGATGGTATCCCTGACGAGGAAGAGTCTGGTTATGGCGCCTTCCCGGATCGTGATACCGACGGTGATGGCATCCCTGATCGTGTCGATGGCGACAACGGTGACACTGGCACTTCTGGGGGTGACAGTGACGGTGATGGCATTAGTGATGAAGAAGAGTGCTCTGCGGGTTACCCGAACTGTGAAGACAGTGATGGTGACGGAACGCCGGATTATCTTGATGATACTGATGACAGCATCGATCAGGCACCGGGTAACACTGATACCGATAACGATGGGCTGACGGATGAAGAGGAAGCTGAGCGTGGTACTGACCCTAATGATGCAGATTCGGATAATGATGGTGTGTCTGATGGTGATGAAGTGGCAGCTGGCTCGGATCCACTGAACCCTGATTCTGATGGAGATGGCATTGAAGATGGTGACGAAAATACTGACAGTAATGACAACGGAGTGGTCGACAGCAACGAAGGCTACTTACGTACGTCAACAGGCTCAGGTTCTATGAGCCTGCTCTGGGTAGCCGTTGCTCTTCTGCTTATTCGTCGCAGACATCTTGCGCTGCTGCTCGCAGCGGCGTCTTTGCCAGCTGCAGCAGTAGAGGCCGATAAAGAGCGCATGTATGTACTCGGCTCTTTGGAGTATTCCCGTTTCGCCCCTATTACCGAAGGCGGTGGTATTAAGATTACTGATCGTCATGACTGGGGTGCTGGACTTGGCGTGGGCTATGACCTGCTGGATGAACTTGCGCTGGAATTTTCTTACGCCACGAAGGGGGAGTTACAAGCTGCGACAGCGGGCAGTGATGTGGGCATTGAGTACAATGCTGCTGTTCTGTCAGCTAAATGGTTTCCGGCGATCTGGAGAGAGAACGAGCGTTACTCTGGCGATTGGCCAGAGAAATTTAACTGGTACCTGACTGGTGGGGTATCACACCTGAATACGTCAGGAGATGCTCTTTCTGAGAGTGAAAACTCGTTAAATATTATGTACGGCGCTGGTGCAACTTATGGCCTGACTTCTAAGTTGCAGCTAAGAGGCTCACTGGATCGTGTTTCTGGCGATGTGCTGACCTATGGCCTGAGTCTGATCTGGTATCCGTTTGCGTCTGAAAAACGTTCCTGGAAACGTGACCCTCAAGTTATTGAGGAGGCGGCATTACCTGCCTACTCGCCGGTAGATGTTGCTGTGCCATCCGCTGAGCCTGTCGTTGTTATCGAGCCGACCGCAGCTGGCCCTGAAGAGGTTTGCCAGGTTGAGCGTTCCAGAGCAGATGTGTTGTTTGCCTATGACTCGTCGAGACTCCGTTCTGAATATGAAGAGAGTCTTGATATGGCGGCAGACGATTTCTTCTCGTGCCCCGACCTGGAGATCACTTTGATTGGTTACACAGACAGTCGTGGTTCGAAGCGTTATAACGAAGCGCTGGCTCTGAAGCGTGCTGAGACCGTGGCGCAATATCTTATGGAGCGGGGCGTCCCATCCAATCGTATCGTGAAAATCTCGCGGGGTATTGATGCTTCAAGAGGTTTGAGCGAAGACGAAAAACGTCGTGTAGAGCTCTATTTTGGTGACCACTCTGAATAACCGATAGGAGGTGCGATCTCGCCCTCGCGGCGCGTGAACACCCGTAAATCATATGTAAGCCCTCAGGTTACACATTGTAATCTGGGGGCTGTCTTTTTAAGATACATCCTTACCGCCACTGTTGTCGGCAATTAACAATAATAACTGTCAGCTGACAGCCCCCACACGTGGACGGTACGGAGATAATTGTATGAAGGCGTTTCAATGGTCGGCTGCTTCTTTGCTGTCGATACTCTGTACTTTTTCTGTTTCAGTTCAGGCTGCGCCGGGTGGCGTATCCTTCAATGACGCGGGTCTCTGGCTGAAAACAGATGATGCCGGCGATATCGCCGTTGCCTGGAAAGATAACTCCGGCGCCTCGAATAATGTCGAAGTGCGTGTAACCGGGTCTGCTGCACCCTGGGCACTTAGCGAGGCAGATGCCGCGCACAACTTCCACCCCTATACCACGGGTTACCAGAATAACCGCCTGTTTCACGATACCGATGCCTCATTTGTGGAAGAGGGTGACAATGTAACGCCGCTCACTATGATTGCTGTCACCCGTTTGGTTAGCCTCCCGGATACAGACAGTGTCGCTCGTATTATGGGGCTCGCCAACAGCAGTTTGCCGGAAGCAGCTGAGCCCGGTTTATCGGTAGCTGGTGATGATTCAGACTATGCTGGCCGTTTACAGTTGAGTTTCGAGTCAGAGTTTTCAGCCTGGCCAGATTATTTATACAGTTCTCCAGTTCCACTAGCAGAGAGCGTGATCAACTTTGCGGTTGTTGGCGGGTCGAATAACACAGATGTCACCCTTGGTTATAACAATACTCAGGCATTCAGCGTCGCTGATGAGCCCGTTGTAACCCGGGGCGATACCGTCTCCATTGGATATGGCACCCGGTTCGCAGAGAGCGCGCAACCGTTTAACGGCGATATCATGGAAGTGATCTGGTATGCCGACGAGTTAAGTGAAAATGAATTGCAGCGGGTGCACAGCTATCTTGCAGTGAAGCATGGGATTGGACTGACAGGTGACTACCTGGCGTCGGACAATACGGTTGTCTGGCAATCGACCATCAACTCAGCCTATAACACCGATGTGTTTGGTCTTGGGCGGGATGATACGAGTGGCCTGAACCAGCTTATTTCCCGGTCGGTTACTTCTCCCGAACTGACCGTTTCTACGACGACTGATTTTGCTTCCGGTAATAATACTGCTCGTCCGGTCCTTGGCGCTGACCGCTCTTTCGCCTTGATGGGGCATAACGGTGGTGCAGTGTCTTTTTCAAGCACGAATGTTTCAGGATCATATTCTTATCGGTCAGAGCGTGTGTGGCTGTATCAGGCAAGCAGTCTTATCGCTCCGCTTGCCATGAAATTCGACCTGCCTGCTCTGGCACCGGGGTCAAAGGTGTATCTGGTGCGTCGTAATGCTGATGATGATTTTTCTGCTGGTGCAGTGACTCTTGGTGAAGTGAACGCTTCGACCGGTGAAATAGCAGGCATTGAATTAACCGACGGCGATTATTTCACCTTGGCTATCACCCTCGACTCCGATGAAGACGGCGTGATCGATCCTGAAGACGCATTCCCGAATGATCCTATCGAAACAGAAGATACCGACGGCGATGGCATTGGTGATAATGCAGACTCCGATGATGATGGTGATGGTTATACCGACGATGACGAAGTACTCGCAGGTTCTGATCCCAAGGACGATAGCAGTGTGCCGGCGGACAACGATAACGATGGTATCTCTGACGTTACAGACACCGATGATGATAACGACGGGCTGAGCGACACGGATGAGGCGCTCGTAGGGACTGACCCGGAAAACCCCGACTCAGATAATGATGGGGTGCTTGATGGCGCTGAAGTCGGTAGCGATGCGAGCAACCCGCGGGATGAGAACGGTGATGGTGTCGCTGATGTCTTTACACCGACTAATGATTCGGATCACGACGGCTTATCGAACTATGTAGAAACCTTAATAGGCTCTGATCCGACACGCCGTGACTCTGATGGTGATGACTTCCGCGATGACGAGGAGCTGGCGGTCACTCTGGCCGGTAGCGACGCTGACAACGACGGTATTGATGATGCTATGGATGCGGACTCCACCGGTGCAGCGGACCGCGATGGTGATGGCATCACAGATTTTGCACTTCGCGATACCGATGGCAATGGGACCCCAGACTTGCTGGATACCGACAGTGACGCTGATGGCATCGATGACTTGACCGAAACCTTGAATGATACTGATGATGATGGAATCGCCGATGTTCGTGACTCCGATAATTCATTGGGTAGTGGTGACAGCGATTCTGATGCCTTACCTGATGTTTTCGAATGCTGTGGTGATGCCGATCAGGACGGTGTTCCCAACTATATGCAGTCAGACAGTGATTCTGATTCGATTCCTGATGGTTATGAGGCAGGCATAATCAGCCCGGCAGATGATGATGGCGACGGGTATGACAACCGCTACGACGCCGACATAAATGGAGATGGCGTTGTGGACAACGGTCCGGATGCCGACAATAACGGCCTGCGCGATGACTGGTTACCGCTGGATACGGATGGCGATGGTCAACCCGATTATGCGGACACCGACAGTGACAATGACGGTGTCAGTGATGAGGACGAAAGCCTGTTCGGAAGCGCGCTTACTGATGACGCAGACGGAGATGGGATTCCATCGCAAGTTGATGCGTCGCAAGGGGAGAATGGCGGAGACAGCGATAAGGACGGTCTGAGTGATTCAGAGGAGTGCCCTGAAGGTTATCCTTACTGTCGCGACACAGACAGCAACGGCACTCCGGATTATATGTCGGTAGACAGTGACGGCGATGGTATTCCCGATGCTGAAGACCCGGACACGTCTCCTGGTGGTGGCGACTTCGACGGCGATGGTATTGGCGACGCAGAAGAATGTCCGGTGGCGGGTGAGTGCCCGGACTCCGACGGCGACGGCATTCCGGATTATCTGGACGACGACACCCAGTATCAGGCTCCAGACGGGGATGAAAATGAAGGCGAAGAAGGTGTTGGTCAGGCCCCTGAAGCTCCACAAGCTCTGTCAGATCATATGACTTCTTCGACTGGTGTAGGCGCGTTCTCTGTGCTTTGGGGGATGTTTGCTCTTCTGTTAATTCGTCGCCGTTCAATCGCGCTGGCCCTTGCATTAGGCACCATGCTGGCTGTGCCTGCGACAGCGGTCGAGTGGTCGAAAGAGCGCCTGTATATGACGGGCAGTGCAGAATATTCGCGCTTTAGCCCGGAGACAGAGGACAGCGTATACACAGTCTCAGACAGACATGATTGGGGGGTGAGTCTCGGTGCAGGCTATGACTTGTTCGATCAGTGGACGATGGAGTTTGACTTCAGTCAGAAGGGCGAGCTTCAGGCCTCAAGAAACAATACGGTAGAGAATGCTGAATACAGTTTCGCGGCAGCCACTGTCGCCTGGTATCCATCCATCTGGTATTCGAACCGGCGTTATGATGATACCTGGCCTCACAAACTGAATTGGTTTATCTCCAGCGGCGTCAGCCGCATGTTTGTTTCAGGAAGCGCAAACAACGAGCTGGAGAACCCGATCAATGTGTCGCTTGGTGGCGGTGTGACCTACGGCCTTTCTTCCGGTGTTGAACTGAAAGCAACCGCAGAGAGACTGTCGGGTGATGTATTCAGTTGGGGGCTGGGGCTCAGTTGGTATCCATATGCACCGGCAAGTCGGGGGCAGGCCGGGCGCAGCTATGACCCGGATGAGGACCGCACACCGTTGTATCAGCCATATCAGGTGGCCACTCAGCGGGTTGCGAGAACTCATGTTGCGGATTGTGGGCTGCAGCTTAAGAATGCTCAGGTAGAGTTCTCAGAGAGTTCGTACCTGTTGCAGCGAGAATACTTTCCCCGCCTTGATGAAATCAGCGACGATTTTTTTAAGTGCCCCGGTGTAACCTTAGTGGTGGTTGGAACGGGAGAACAGGCCGGCCTGGATCAGGACTCACGCCGTGATGATCTGGCTTATCAGCGTGCCCGTGCTGTGTATCAATATCTGGTAAGACGAGGAGTGCCGTCTAACCGGGTTGTAATTTCAACGCGTCCGGTTGACGACGACGCGGCATCTGAGCACCGCGCCGAGGTATTTTTCGCCCGCTGATGCGGGCGAAAAGTCAGCTCTGATATCAGCTCACTTTATTCAGCAGATAGGTAGTAAGCAGAGGAACAGGGCGACCTGTTGCGCCTTTGCTGGTACCGTCACCGCCCCATGCTGGCCCGGCAATATCAACGTGAGCCCAGCGGGTACCTTCGGTGAAGCGGGACAGGAAGCAAGCCGCTGTTGTCGCTCCCGCCAGTGGGCCTCCGATATTAGCGATGTCAGCAAAGTTGCTGTCGAGCAGTGACTGGTAATCGTCTTCCAGTGGTAAACGCCAGACGCGATCGCCGGAATAAGCACCTGCAGTATTCAGCTCAGTAGCCAGCTCTTCATCTGTGGTAAACAAGCCAGAATTCACTTTCCCGAGAGCCGCCATGCAGGCGCCGGTCAGGGTGGCAACATCCACACAGGTGGCCGGTTTATAATCACGGATGCCCAGAGTCAGAGCATCGCACAGCACCAGTCGGCCTTCGGCGTCAGTGTTCAGAATCTCCACGGTCTGACCGGATAGGGTTGTCACTACGTCGCCCGGCTTGCTGGCGTCGCCCGCAGGCATATTTTCAGCGCTGGTAATGATAGCCACTACGTTAATGGCCGGTTTAAGTTCGGCGAGAGTTTTCATTGTACCCAGTACAGAAGCAGCACCGCACATGTCGTACTTCATCTCGTCCATTTTAGCGCCAGGTTTCAGGCTGATACCGCCAGTATCAAAGGTGATGCCCTTGCCCACGATCATGTGAGGAGCGTCATCACCTGCGCCTTTGTATTCCATGATAATCAGCTTGCCAGGCTCTGAAGAGCCTTTGGCGACCGAATAAAATGCGCCAGCGCCCATCTCCTCCATTTCTTTTTCATCGTACACCTTACAGGTAAAGCCTGCGCCATCAGACAGCTTCTGTGCTTCGTCTGCCAGATAGGTCGGCGTACAGATGTTCGGTGGCATATTGCCGAGTTCTTTGGCGTACGATGTGCCGAGGCCTTTGGCGTCGGCAACGGTCAGGGCATCTTTGACGTCATCGCCGATCCAGATCAGGGTATCTAGCGCAGGTGTTGGCTCTTTACCGGGAAGGGTAGCAATGAACTTGTACTGTGCCGCGTGAACCGCGAGTACGATCTGTTCTGCCCACCAGGCTTGTGGCCGGCTGTCCGTCGCCAATGCAGAGACGTCTACCGCGGCGGTACCTTCTTTACCAGAGATCGCTTTACCTATGGCACTGGCGATTTTGTTGGCGTCAACGGCATTGAGGTTGTCTTTGCCACCGCCAATAATCACAGTGCGGCTGGCTTCTGTTCCGGCCAGTGAATACAGGGTCAGGGAGCTACCTGCGGCACCAGTAATATCTTTTGCCTTGATTCGGGCCTGAACCGCGCCAGCCGATGCGGTGTCTATCTTTTCGGCAGAGGCAGAAAGCTCACCGTTATCGTTAATCGTGACAACAAGAGTATCTGCAGTCAGTTCTGCAGGGTTACCGGTGAAAATCTGAAAATCCATCGTAGCTCCTTAGAGGGCAGGTTCGGTCGTATTCGGTGTAGCGAATTAAAGTGTTCCAGCTAAGTGTGCGGCCAGACCGTGAAAATACAAGTGGCTGGGGTAACGGAAGCTAAAAAAAACAGTACAATGCTGCCTTGTGGTTACTCTCTGATTTACACGACAACTGCCAGATGCCAATCAGACCCGACAGGCAGATGACGACCAGACAAAACAGGTGCGGCACCGTTTGATCTTATTCCGATATTTATCACGTGAATTGCTCGGCACAATGGGCGCCGTTACGATCGTGCTTCTCATGATCATGATGAGCGGCCGGCTTATCAATCAGCTGGCGTCCGCGGCTGCCGGTGAAATTCCTCTGGAAGTCGTTTTCTTCACGCTGCTTCTGAGAATGCCGTCGTTCCTCGAAATGATCCTTCCAATGGCGCTGTTTATCTCTGTACTGCTGGCGTACGGTCGTATGTATTCAGAGAACGAAATGAGTGTGCTCTCAGCAACTGGGTTTTCTGACCGTCGCTTGTTACTGTTTACGATGATTCCTGGCGCGGTCGTGATGGTGATCGTGGGGTCTTTTTCGTTATATCTCAGCCCTCTTGGTGCAGAGAAAATGGAAGATCTGTACGAAAAACAAGCAGAAATGACCGAGTTTGAGTTACTTGCCCCGGGCCGCTTTCAGAGTATGAAGAAAGGAACCCGTGTCACCTATACCGAATCATTGTCTGACAATAAGACGGTGATGAACCAGGTGTTCATCGCAGATGGTGATACTTTGATGCTTGCCGAGAAAGGCAGCCAGTATTTCAGTCAGGAAACCGGCTCGCGTTTTCTGGAACTGCATAACGGTAAGCGTTTTGACCTGGCTGCTGATAGTGCGGAATTGCAGGTGCTCGAGTTCGAGCGTTACGGTGTGAAGATCGCGGATGAATCCGAGGATCGTCGTAAAGTACGTAAGGATGCGGTAGCCACACTGGATCTTTTGTCTTCGCAAGACCCTAAGTTTCAGGCGCAGTTGCACTGGCGTTTGTCGTTGATTGTGATGGTGCCTGTGCTTGTGTTGATCGCTTTCCCTCTGTCTAAGGTTAATCCAAGGCAGGGACGCTTTGCCCGTATGTTCCCAGCCATCATTCTGTTTATGGTCTACATCTCTCTGCTCATCGCTATGCGCGGTATGCTCGAGAAAGAGCGCGTTCCGGCTATGGCTATCTGGGCACTTCATCTAATTTACCTGCTAATAGGGCTGGCGCTTCTGGTTGGCCCTGAAATTCTCCGACGTCGTCGGGCTGGGAGAGTCCTATGACCCGTCTTGACCGCTACGTTGGTAAAAGCGTCCTGATGGCCACACTGGTCGTTATTCTGGTGATTGTGGGTCTCGATGCAATTTTTACCTTAGTAGATGAGCTGGATCAGCTCAAAGGCGCCTATGGTTTCGTCGAGGCGCTTGAGTTCATGGCTCTGAGGCTACCTCGCCGGGCCTACGAGTACATGCCGATGGCGTGTCTGATTGGTTGTCTGGCTGGTCTCGGCGGACTCGCAGCCAGTAGTGAACTGACGGTGATGAGAGCCGCTGGACTCTCGGTTACCCGTATCATCTGGTCAGTGATTAAGCCGGTTGCGGTATTGATGGTTCTTAGTGTTGCTTTGGCGGAGTATGCGATTCCTACATTGGAGAGAATGGCTCAGTCTCAGAAGGCGGTGCAACAAGGCAAAGGAGAGCTGCTGTCGAATAAAGGCAAGGGCTATTGGCACCGTGAGGGTGACCAGTTCATGCGCTTCCGTGCCGTTGAGCCTAATGGTGTTCTGCACGGTATTGCTGTCTTTTACTTCTCGCCAGAAAAAGAACTGACTCGCGTTGTGCGTGCGGAGAGGGCGATCTTTCAGCGTAGCCACTGGCAGATGCAGAATGTCCGTGAGCAGTTGATTAGCGACGATCAAAGCAGCGTGACTTCATACGGCTCTAAACGTTGGGATTCCGGACTGACTCCCGAGAGCCTGAGCGTCGTCATGATCGAACCACGCGATATGTCGATCTCCAATCTGTACGCTTATGCGCAGTATCTGGACGATCAGGATCTCAATGCAGATAACTATCTGTTGTCGTTCTGGAAAAAGGTGACACAACCTCTGAGTACCTTTGCACTGGTACTGCTCGGTGCCGCCTTTATCTTTGGGCCATTGCGTCAGGTGACTGCTGGCTCGCGGATCTTTTCAGGGATTCTCGTGGGGCTGGTGTATAAGTATCTGGAAGAGATGCTGGCACCGGCCAGCATTGTGCTTGGCTTCGCGCCAATTATGGCCAGTATTATTCCCATTGTTCTGAGTGCACTGATCGGAGTGTACTTGCTTCGTAAGAGCGGCTGACGAAAGTCAGCTGCCTTTCGGGCGATAAACAATACGTGTCAGCGACGCAATGTCGTGCCAGGTGCGTTCTTTTTTATCGATCAGCATCCAGAAATAACCCAGCCCAACAATGGCTAATGAGAAAAAGCCAGTCGCACTGCGCAGTATGCAGTGACTGAGTTTGACGGGTGAGTTGTCATTGGTAATCAGATAGATGTTCCAGGCTTTCATGCCAATGGTCTGACCACCACGGCGCCATGAGTGCATGTAGTACAGAAAGCAGATCGTATAAAAGACAGAGCCGACCATTGCCGGGCTCAGGCGAACCATCTCTTCCTGACCTGTCATTGCCGATATCGCCGTGACCAGCAGCCCCCCCAGAATAATATAGAGAGCAAGAAGCACCAGCGCATCGTATGCCATGGCTGCAAGGCGACGAACAAGAGATGCGGTAGGGTAGTTTTGTAGCGACATGGGGTAAATAACCTCTGCAATCTGGTAACTGACGCCGGTCAGGACGCGTCCGGATGGGAATGTTAACATAAGCCCAAGACCAAAATTACAGGAGTCATCTTATGGTTGATCTGTTTGATATCCGTCGTGAATATACGGCCGGGCGATTGGATGAAAATACGGCGGCAGAAAACCCTATGACTCAGTTTCATGCGTGGTTTGAAGAGCAAAAAGCTGCAAGCCCAGACGAGCCTACCATGATGACGGTCGCCTCCTGCGACAGCGAAGGTCAGCCGTGGCAACGTATTCTCTTATTGAAGAGTTACGATGAAGACGGCTTCGTGTTTTTCACGAATTACACCAGTAATAAAGCCCGTCACTTCGGGGATAATCCGAAAGCCGCTCTGCATTTTGCCTGGCTGGCTCAGGAGCGGCAGGCCATGGTTCAGGGAGTGGTGACGAAAATCTCCCGGGAAGAGACCGAAGCCTATTTTCACTCGCGACCTCGCGAGAGTCAGTTGGGGGCCTGGGCATCAGACCAGAGTGCACCGCTCGGTAACCGCGCTGAACTGGAGGCCCGCTTTGAAAAGCTTAAAAGTGAATACGAAGGGTGTGAAATTCCAGTACCTGATCATTGGGGAGGGTATCGTCTGAGCCCTCAGCGTTTCGAATTCTGGCAAGGAGGGGAGGCGCGCCTGCACGACCGTCTGGAATATCTGCATGATGCTAAAGGCTGGACTAAACAGCGCCTCAATCCTTAATGAGGCTCTTTAGTCAGTCTCCTTAATCCGCCTTTAAGCGGTACTTACTGAACTTTCTGACCTCAGAGCCGGCGCATCAGATCGCGGCTCTGAGTGACGTAATGCCCACCAAAGAGTACGGCATGGTTCAGCAGGTGGAACAGCTGATAGATACCTCTTCTCTCTTCGTATCCCTCCTCGATCTTACGCACACTCTGGTAGCCCTTATAAAAGGCGTCAGGGAAGCGTCCAAAGAGTTCTGTCATCGCAAGATCAGCTTCGGCGTCGCCGTAGTAGCATGCCGGATCGTAGATAACCGGGAGAGACCCGCGACTGTCAGGAATAAAACCGATATTTCCGGACCAGAGGTCACCATGAAGGAGAGATGAATCCGGCTGGTGATCTTTTAAGGCATTCGAACAGGCATGCAGTACCCGACCTGCACTGGCAAACACATCCCCCTGACTAGCAAGCTCCCGTACCAGAGGTTCAAGGCGCTGCTCGACGAAAAAGTCTGACCAGCTATGACGCCAGCTGTTATTCAGCGGTGTAGGACCACAGAATGTGGTCTTGCCGTAGCCGTAGCCCTGATCGCTATGGTTACCGTGTAGCTTGGCGAGTTCTACTCCCGCTTGTTGCCAGTCTCCGTGCACTGCGAGCGGCAGGTGAGACAACAGGATGTATGAATGACCGTCGACCTCACCGGTCGCATAGGGAACGGCAGTCCGGATGGCCTGTGTTCTGGCAATTTCAAGGAGGCCTGATACCTCAGCGGCAAATTGTTCACTCGCCAGCCCGGATGCTGGCTGCATTTTCAGAAAAAAATCGCCTGCTTCGGTGTGAATGACAAACTGCTGCTGCTTACTGTTATTAAGATGCTGGCAATAGTTAAGAATATCGCACGCGCCGACGGGTAGCTTGCGTTGGTCAATCGCATCGGCAAGCAGGCGAGTGAGCGTGTACTCGGGATTACTGTGCGATGCAGTCTGTGGGAGTGGCATAAGCAGACACCATTATTTGAACATTTGATCAGTATATATCGCCTTGAAGACGATAATGATGATCAGTTCTCAGAATAGCGTAACCCAGGTAAGGTCGTGTGTGGGTTTTGTGTACGAAAGTAAACAGGCAAAAAAAAGCCCCGAAGCGGTTACTAACCGTCGGGGCCTTAAGAATTCGTGGTAGCTATGACTGGACTTGAACCAGTGACCCCAGCATTATGAATGCTGTGCTCTAACCAGCTGAGCTACATAGCCACTTCAAACTTCCTTGGTCGCGTGTGCGTCTCAAGTGGCGCGTATTATGCCACCATTTTTAACTCTGTCAACAGTTTTTCGTTATGAATTTCAACGGCTTACCGGATATCCGGATTACACGCATAAAAAAGCCCAGAGACTGATAGCAGAGGCTTTCTCTACCACCGGAATCCGGGCTTTTGGGGTATCAGCATTGACCTGGGATCAGATGATACCTTGCTCCTGCAGGTCGGCGATCAGGTTGTCCAGAGATTCCTGATCTGCTGCCAGGCTGATATCAGCGCCGTCAGCACCGCCGGCAACCAAAGCAACCAGACCATTCGCTTTCAGAACCTGAGCGGTTTCCGCAGTAGCAATGCCGGAAACACGGCCCATCTCGTACAGTCGACGATCCAGAGCATCAACGATGTCTTCTGCATTAGCGGCGTTCACTGCAACGATGGCAGGCTTCTGGTTGAAGCGACGTGCTTTTTCGTCAGCAGACACAGGCGAGGTGTTGCTGCCGTCAGCCGCTGCAGCACCAACGATCATACCAGCACCGATGGTGACGTTGCTCAGGCGATCAATAATGATGAAGGCGCCTGTACCCGGGATTTTTCCGTAGGTATCAAATGGAATCGCTTTATCCAGAGACACTTCAACCAGGGCAATCTCATTGAGCGCAACTTGTTCAGCAACACTGTGCTCAAGCGTATTCACGTCGATCAGGTGATGGATCTGAGTGAAGGTACCCGTTGTCGCGCTGGAGGCAAACTTAAGGTCGTAGGGCTTGCCTGGCACCATTGCGCCTTCGGTCATCCAGACGATGTTTGCGTTCAGCTTGCTACCTACTTCTGGAAGGTCATTCGCTTTAACGATGACGTCACCGCGACTGATATCAATTTCGTCTTCTAGGGTCAGTGTAATCGCTTGACCAACGAATGCTTCTTCCAGATTACCCTCATAGGTGACAATGCTTTCGACCTTACTGGTCTTCTGCGATGGCAGTGCCATGATGGTTTCACCGGGCTTGATTGTGCCTGCGGCAATCGTGCCGCAGAAGCCGCGGAAGTCGAGGTTAGGGCGGTTTACGTATTGCACTGGCAGACGGAAGTTCTCAAGGTTCTTATCTTCGTCGATTTCGACGGTCTCAAGAATCTCCATCAGAGTCTGGCCTTTGAACCATGTTGAGCGCTCGGAGCGTTCTACAACATTATCGCCGTCCAGGGCAGACATAGGTACAAAGCGGATGTCTTCCAGATTCAGTTTGCCGGCAAACTCAAGGTAGTCTTCGCGGATTTCATTGAAGCGGTCTTCACTGAAGTCCATCAGGTCCATCTTGTTAACCGCAACTACCACGTGTTTGATGCCCAGCAGAGAAGCGATAAAGCTGTGACGCTTAGTCTGAGTCTGCACGCCGTAACGGGCATCAATCAGAATAATCGCCAGGTCACAGGTCGACGCGCCGGTCGCCATGTTGCGGGTGTACTGCTCATGTCCCGGGGTGTCGGCAATGATGAACTTACGCTTGGCGGTAGAGAAGTAGCGGTAAGCTACGTCAATGGTAATGCCTTGCTCACGCTCAGCGGCGAGACCATCAACCAGCAGGGCCAGGTCGATTTTCTCACCGGTAGTGCCGGATTTAGCGCTGTCTTTTTCGATCGCTGCCAGCTGATCTTCATAGATCATTTTCGAGTCGTGCAGCAGACGGCCGATCAGAGTGGATTTGCCGTCGTCCACGTTTCCGCAGGTCAGGAAACGCAGCATTTGTTTGTTTTCGTGCTGCTTCAGGTACTCAAGGATATCGGAAGCAATCAGATCGGATTGGTGTGACATTAGAAGTACCCCTCCTGTTTTTTCTTCTCCATCGAACCTGATGAGTCGTGGTCAATGGCGCGGCCCTGGCGTTCTGATGTGGTGGTCAGCAGCATTTCCTGAATGATCTCAGGGAGTGTTGCGGCTTCAGATTCAACCGCGCCAGTCAGCGGGTAACAACCCAGGGTACGGAAACGTACAGATTTCATCTCTGGGACTTCGCCTTCTTCAAGAGGCATGCGGTCGTCGTCGACCATAATCAGCATGCCATCGCGCTCGACGACAGGACGCTTGTCAGCAAAGTACAGGGGTACCAGTGGGATATCTTCGAGATAGATGTACTGCCAGATATCGAGTTCGGTCCAGTTTGACAGAGGGAAAACACGGATGCTTTCGCCTTTGTTTACTTTACCGTTATAGATGTTCCACAGCTCTGGACGCTGGTTCTTAGGATCCCAGCGGTGTTTACTGTCTCGGAAAGAGTAGACACGCTCTTTTGCACGGGACTTTTCTTCGTCACGGCGGGCGCCACCGAAGGCAGCATCGAACTTGTACTTATCCAGGGCCTGCTTCAGCGCCTGGGTCTTCATAACGTCAGTATGCTTTGATGAGCCATGAGTGAACGGGCCAATACCCTGTTCAACGCCTTCCTGGTTGGTATGAACGATCAGCTCCATACCAATTTCTTTCGCCATCTTGTCGCGGAACTCAATCATCTCCCGGAACTTCCAGGTGGTATCCACGTGCATCAGTGGGAATGGCGGCTTGCCTGGGTAGAAAGCCTTACGCGCAAGATGCAGCATCACCGCAGAGTCTTTACCGATGGAGTAAAGCATTACGGGGTTATCGAATTCGGCAGCCACTTCGCGGATGATATGCATACTCTCCGCTTCTAGCTGTTTCAGGTGGGTCAGATTGTAGTCGGTCATGGTTGGCCTGTTAGCTCTCTGAAAGGTATAAAACCGGCAAAATAAATTTGAAGCAAATATACCAAGGCGTGAGGTATATAAAAAGGCGCTATTGATAACAAATAGCTATAACAATATGGTGTTCGAATCCATAAATTTCAGAGAGGTTGCGTTATGGGAACAGAGAGGACCGTTGCGATTCCGGGCCCGGAGGGACAGCTTGATGCCCGAGTGATGGAAATCGATGGTGCCAGGACCGGACTGGTGATGTGTCACCCTCATCCATTATTTTCGGGCACTATGGACAATAAAGTGGTCACAACGGCAGCTCGGGCAGCGAAAGGCCTGGGGCTGAACACACTCCGGTTTAACTTCCGGGGCGTTGGCAGCAGCGACGGCGAGCATGATCATGGCGTTGGAGAGCAGCAGGATGTCGCCTCAGCCGTCCGTTATGCGAAAGAAGAGCTTGGTTGGGAGCGGATTATTCTCGCTGGGTTCTCGTTTGGTGCCGGCATGGCCTGTCTGTATGGATGTGATCATGCCGAAACGATTGATGGACTGGTTCTGATCGCGCCTGCGGTTCATCACTTCGATGCTCCGACTACTTTGCCGCAGGGAATTGAAACCTGGGTCCTGATGGGCGATGCCGATGAAGTCGTGCCATTTGATGAAGTCGAGGGGTGGGTGCAGCTGGTGGTTCCTCAACCTCATTGGTTGGTTTTTGAGGGAGCTGGTCACTTTTTCCATGGTCGTATTACCGATCTGAAGTCCACCCTGACGGAAGAGTTGTCGGTGTTCGCCGAAGGTTAATAGAAGGAATGTTAAGTAAGGCAGGTGGCTGAGAGCCGCTTCATTTGCACTTTTGCAGCCCGGGCGGTAAATTTCGCCCCCCGAAAATCCTTATTGGAGAGTGTCCGTGTCTACCCCGTGGGAACTGTATCAGGCAGATCTGCTGCGCGACGATTTTTCATATGACCCAGCTCAGGAGATGGCGGTAAAGCATCTTCAGCGTCTTTACGATGACCTTGTGGCCGCTGAGCAGCGCCGTTCAAAACAGGGCGTTCTGGGTAAACTGTCGAAAAAGCTGAGCCGGACAAAGCCTGAACCAGAGAAGGGGATTTACTTCTGGGGCGGCGTGGGCCGCGGCAAGACTTACCTTGTTGATACTTTCTACGACGCGCTGCCCTTTAAGCGCAAGATGCGCACACACTTCCATCGTTTTATGCAGCGTGTTCACGGTGACCTGACGAAGCTTGCCGGAGCCAAGAATCCACTCACTGTGGTCGCTGACCAGATCGCTGAAGAAGCACGGGTCATCTGCTTTGACGAATTCTTCGTGTCTGATATCGGTGACGCTATGATTCTTGGTGGCCTGATGCAGGAGCTGTTCGACCGAGGTGTTACTCTGGTCGCGACCTCTAATATCGTGCCTGACGGTCTGTATAAGGACGGCCTGCAGCGCGACCGGTTTATTCCAGCTATCAAACTTCTCAATCAATTTACCGAAGTAGTTAACGTCGATAGTGGCGTGGACTACCGTTTGCGAACACTGGAGCAGGCCGAGCTATACCACTACCCGCTCGATGGCGATGCGAATTCCAGTCTGGAGAAAAGCTTTCAGGGACTGATAGCCGACCCGCGCCATGTCGAAGCTAACGCCAGCGTTGAGATTCTTGGGCGCAAAATACCGGCGAAAGCCGTGTGTGATGATATTGCCTGGTTCGATTTCTATGCCCTCTGTGATGGACCACGTTCACAGAATGACTACATCGAACTCGGCAAACTATTTCATGCCGTTATTGTCTCAGACGTGCCCGCTATGGGCTCGAAGAACGACGACCTTGCGCGCCGCTTTATCAATCTGATTGATGAGTTTTACGATCGCGGTGTGAAAGTGATTATGTCAGCCGATGCGTCAATCCCTGAGATATACAGCACTGGTAAACTGGAGTTTGAATTTCAGCGCACGACATCGCGGATGCTGGAGATGCAGTCTCACGATTATCTTGCCCGCGAGCACCGTCCGGACTGATCAGCCTTTCAACTGGTCAAGCCCAAATTTACGGCTGAGTATACGATCCAGCATACGTAGAGGCAGCCAACGCTTCAACAGCGGTAATGCTGTGCTGCCATTTCCAATTCTGATTTCAGGGGCAGGGTGCCCCTGGATGCGCAGTAGCATTTCTTTGGCGAAGGCTTCCGCTGTGGTGGGGTTCTGCTGAGACGCGACCGCCCGTTCCCGGATTTTATCTTCGACTGCCTTAAATAAAGAATCGGGCATGAGTAGGCCGCTGACCCCTGCCAGGGAGTTATCGCCGAAACTGGACTGAATCGCCCCTGGCTGGACTGTAATTACTTCAATACCAAAAGGCGCAAGCTCCATACGCATGGCGTCGCTCAGCGAGTGTAAAGCAGCTTTGGTTGCGCAATAGGCGCCCGAGAAAGGAGTCGTCAGGATGCCAGAAACAGAGCCAATGTTAACCACCTGAGCGTTATCTGAAGCTCTCAGCATCGGTAGCGCTTGTCGCGTGACACTTACAGGGGCAAGTACGTTGGTTTCAAACTGACGGAGAAGCTTCTCGCGGGATAGCTCGGTCACGGGCCCCATCGCGGCATAACCGGCATTGTTGATCAGAAGGTCGATATGACCAAGTCGTGCGCTTACTTCTTCAAAAACACGTTCGATGGCAGAGTCGTCGTTTACATCAAGTGCCATCCGTATGGCATTGTCATGATCAAGGTACTGCAGGTCATCCACATTACGGGCCGTCGCCACAACAGTATCTCCACGAGAAATACAGGCGCGCGCCAGTGCTCTGCCAATACCTGTTGAACAGCCAGTAATAAACACATTTCTCGTGGTCATGTCCGTTTCTCCGTCGTTGAATCTGTTACTACGCAGTCTTTGTTATCTGGCACTTTCTGCGGCTTCAAGCAAAGACAGAACTTCTTCTCGGATGCTGCCCATATCTTTTGGGTTAAAGCCAACGTGCTGGCTGTGGAGCTTGCCGTTGTGGTCAATAAGGAAGGCGGTTGGCATACCTCGCAACTGATAGGTTGCTGCCGTTCCTTCGTTATCGAACAGAGTCGGGTAATCAACCGGGTATTCTTTCAGGAAGCGAAGACCCTCTTCACGGGTTTCATCGACATTAAGAGCCAGAACTTCAAACCCACGATCTTTGAGTTCATTTCTTAGTTCGTTGAGCATGGGCAATGATTTACGGCATGGACTACACCAGGATGCCCAGAAATCCAGGTAAATCACCTTTCCTCGATAATCCTTTAAAGATATTTGGCGCTTTTCGTCTAGTGTGCTCAGCGTAAATTCCGGTGCATTGATCTGGCTTTCTGCATGTACCCAGCCCCCCCCGGTCAGCAGCAGTATTGCGAGCAGGCGAGTGAATAACTTCATGATCGAAAGAAAACGCGTAGCAACTGGCATAACAGTTTCCCTGAAAAATTGAGACTGTATTCTGAGCGGTATCCTTGTATTTGACAATCCGGGCTTTTCAGCCAGATCACCTCTTCGGGTGGTTTTCGTTTATGCCCCTGCAGGACTGACAGTGTCGTCTACACTTTAATGAGTATTTGCAGAGGGAATAGGAATGAAATTACAGAAGCCGCTGATTGCGATGCTGCTGGGTTTACTATTGCATTTGGTTGGAATTAGCGACGCGTCAGCACGAGTGGCTTCGATACCGGGTTATTCTCCAGATAACAATGTGCTTGATGTCGCCGAAGCAGAGTCAGGTCAGAACCTGGCGTTTATTACCCGCTACGTTGAGGATACCTCCGGCGACCTGGTGATTGGTGATGAAGAGAGCCTGGGCTGGAAAGCAGCTCGAGAGGACTTATCCTTCGGTTATACCAACTCAATTTATTGGTTCCGATTCAATCTGACCAACTCCGGTCACAGGCACCTCAGCCGCTTGATCAGTATCTCGTATCCTGTTCTTGATTATATTGATCTGTACCGGAAGACCAACGACGGTAAGTGGCAGCTTATTAGTCTGGGAGACAAGCAGGAATTCAGTGATCGCCTGTTGCCCCATCGTCATTTTCTGATTCCGTTCGAGATCGATCCGGGCGATGTCCAGGAATGGGTCTTCCGGGTAGAAACCTCCAGCTCAATGCAGGTACCTATGACGCTTTGGGATGAGCGTGACTTCTTTGTGCATGATCAGAATCAGCTTCTCGGGCTGGGTCTGTATTACGGCATTATGCTCATCATGGTGTTTTATAACCTCTTTGTGTTTTTCTCAGTTAAAGAGGGGAATTACCTTTTTTACGTTCTTTATGTCGGCTGTATGGCGGGTTTTCTCGGTAGTTTGCAGGGCATCAATTTCCAGTACTTATGGCCCTCAGCGATTCACTGGAACGATCAAAGTATTATTGTGCTGTTATCCGGCGTCATTATTTTTGCCGGCATATTCACGAGAAAATTTCTCTATCTTCATACCGATCAGTCGTTCTTTAATAAGCTGATCGGGCTGCTGATTCTGATTTGTATCGGCATCGTATTTTTGAGTAACCTGGTGGTTTATCACACCCTGATTCGGGTACTGATTGTTGTCGCTATGCTTGCGATGATCGGCGCTATCGTACTTGGCGTAAGGCGTTGGGCTGAAGGGTTTGTCGCAGCGCGTTATTACACCATTGCCTGGACCAGTTTCCTGCTTGGCGGCATCGTTCTCGCCCTTAATAAATTCAACATTATTCCCAGAAACTTCTTTACAGAAAATTCGCTTCAGATCGGCTCTGCAATGGAAGTTATTCTGCTGTCGTTTGCATTGGCCGATCGTCTTAATCAGGAAAAGCGTGAGCGTTACGAAGCCCAGATCAGTGCGTTGGAACATGAAAAATTAGCTCGTAAGGCACAGACCGAGGCCCTGGATCAGGAACGTAACGCGCGTAAAGCGCAGGAGAAGGCGCTTGAACACGAACGGGCTGCGAGAGAGGCACAGGCTAAGGCCCTCGATATCCAAAAAAGGGCAACAGAGACACTGGAGCGACGCGTTCGGGAGAGAACACTGGAGCTTGAGAATGTAAACGAACAGCTTGAGCGTATGAGTACGACGGACGCGCTTACAAATGTAAGAAACCGGCGTTTCTTTGACGACTTTCTTGATCGGGAATTCGCACTGGCTCGCCATGATATGGCCAACTTCTCGATTCTGCTGCTGGATATTGATCACTTCAAACAGGTTAACGATACCTATGGCCATCAGGCGGGTGATGAAATTCTACGCTGCATTTCTGGGGCGATCAGTGAAACGATTGAAAATAAAGATTCGGTTGCAAGGTACGGTGGCGAAGAGTTTGCAGTGGTACTGCCGGGGTTGAGCCAGGAACAGGTTGCGTCTATTGCTGAAGCGATTCGCCTGTCTGTGGCGTCTATTAATCTTGATCGTATCGCAGATGGCTTCCGTGTAACCATCAGCGTGGGCTGTCACTCGGCGATTCCTGATGATGCTGATAGTCCTGAAACCTGGCTGTCAAAAGCAGATGAAGCGCTATATCGCGCGAAAGAGAATGGACGTAACCGTGTGGAGTGTTGGTCTTAGGATAAGTTCAGGCGAGGGAGTTACCCTCGCCTGTTTTATTTTATCTTATTGGATGGACATCTGGCTGGCATATCCCACTCTGAAGCCACCCCAATGCTTGCCATTAACCCAGATTGGCACTGAAAGGTCATGCATTACCTCGCCAGTGTCACGCTTATAAGTCTGGAGCAAAAACAGATTCTGATTGCTGCCGCAGCGTGACCCTGTGCGATCGTCGAAGATACGCTTGGTACGATTGTTCACCAGGTCTTTGTGGTAGTCACCACTCAGAGGCTGAGCGAATTTTTTGTTATGAGTCGGGAAGTAGCCATTATCATCGACAGCACCAGCATATGCGATGAAGGCGTTACGCTGTAATATCGGCTCTTGGATGTCAGGTAATAGCTCATCAGTAAAGGCATCGAAATCTGTGGAAAATTTCTTGGGATTTGTCCCGGGAATATCACGATATTCGCGGCTGAAGAGGGCGTCGTGTGAGATTTTTCCGCTGGCAATTGCTTGTTCAAATAGTTGACCAATCGCCTCAGCGGCACTGAACGCTTCAGCTTTAACCGTGTCGTGCGGTTCACCTAAATTACCACTACCGAAAGATTCGAAAATGCTCTCTGCGGATTCTGATAGACCGGATGACTTATCAGCAATGGAAGCAACTTCGTTCTCAGTTTCCTGATAGTGGGCTGAAGTTTGTCCGATGATTCCGGAAATATGCTGAATATGCCCGGTATTATCGTTCATGTTTTCGACCAGCGCATTGACGGCATGTTGTATGTTGTCGGCGCGTTTGTTGATTTCAATGAGATGATCATTCAGCTCACGCGTCATACTTACACCCTCATCAATGACTTTGATCAGGTTGCTACTGTTGTCTGCTGCGAGTTTCACTTCCTGATTGATTTGGGCGACGGTGGTGCCGATCTGCTCGGTCGCATCTGATGTCTTCCCAGCCAGAGCACGCACTTCGTCAGCGACCACGGCAAATCCTCGACCCTGTTCACCAGCTCGTGCAGCCTCGATGGCAGCATTTAATGCCAGCAGATTGGTTTGCTCTGCAATATCATTAATGATGCTTGTTACCTTGCTGATGTTTTCAGATTTGGCTTCAAGATTGGAAATAAGTTCTGCATTGCTCTGCACCTGATCGCGGGTCTCTTCCATTTTCGGAATCGTACGGTTGATGGCCTCGCTGCCTGCGCGGTTAATCTCCATGGCTTCATTGGTTGCACGCGCGGCTTCTCGTGTCTGCTCCAGCATTTCTTCCATAGTGTTAGATATCCGACCCGTGCTGTGGACTATCTGCTCACTGTCTTTTGCCTCGTCGTGAATTCGTTTTTGCAGCTTGTCTGCCGCATATGACATTTCAGCTGCGGATATGGCGATATGGCCACCGTTTTCTGCGAGGTCCTGTTGTACTTTTCTTGCTGAAGCCAGATAGCTGTTGATGTCTTGAGTCGCATCGTTCAGCCAATTCGCGGTTGGTTTGATATCGTGTCTGTCGCCTTTTATCGAAGCGTTCAGGTTCGATATGAGATCTGTTGTTGGTTTAAGTACCAGCCTGAATTGGAGGAGGGCAGTCACAGAAGTCGCAACAATTGCGCTCAGTATGAAGGCCAGCGTTGGCTCTGAGCCTGCTCCATGAGTTACAAAACCCATAACGATGCCCGCCAAGATGCCGGCCAGTATTGATCCAGCTATCAAACGTGAACTAGAAACCATAGAGAACTCTCCGCTTTGTCCTCTTTGAAGAATAGCCCATGTGGCCTGAAAGGATATTTATGAGGAGGCGGTATATAAGAAAGTCAGGTTAACCTGAGGATCTGGTTGATCTGCTGCTTAGAAGACGTTGGGGAAGATAACCATTGAATGGTGCCGAAGGGGAGACTCGAACTCCCACGGGCGTTAGCCCACTGCGACCTGAACACAGCGTGTCTACCAATTCCACCACTTCGGCAAAAGGGTGTGACGACATCGTCGTCTACAGCGCCATCAACACGGTAGGTTGTTGATGGTGCCCAGGGGGAGACTCGAACTCCCACGAGCGTAAGCTCACTGCGACCTGAACACAGCGTGTCTACCAATTCCACCACCTGGGCAAAACAAGATTCTTCTTGCGAAGATTCTTCACTGACCGAAAGATCCGTTGGTACTGAAATATTGGTACCAGAGGCCGGACTCGAACCGGCACACCCGAAGGCGGGGGATTTTGAATCCCCTGCGTCTACCAATTTCGCCACTCTGGCAAATCAGTATCGGTCAGTGGCCGCGTATATTACTCAGTATTTTCCGAACGTCAACAATTTTTTCTAAGTATTTCCTTAACTTAGGAAATTATCTCGGGTAACCTTGCGTCCGGTTTTACGCGCATACTCCGCCCGCTATCCTCAGGCCTAATGAATGAAAACGAGTGACTTCAGCTTCGAGCTTCCTGATCACCTGATTGCCCGACATCCTGCTGCTGAACGCAGTGCTTCGCGGTTGCTGGTATTTGATCCGCAGCAACAACAGATAGACGACCGCATCTTTCGCGATATCGAGTCCCTTATCGAGCCGGGTGACCTGTTGGTGTTCAATAACACCCGGGTGATTCCAGCGCGTCTGTTTGGTGAAAAGGCGTCGGGCGGTAAGCTGGAAGCTCTGATTGAACGCGTTGTTTCTGAACATGACGTTCTGGCGCATCTTCGTAGTTCGCGCTCTCCGAAACCGGGACAGCTGATTTCTCTCGGCGGCGAAGATGCAGAGGTGGTTGGCCGCGAGGGAGCCTTGTTTCATCTGCGCTTCACTTCTGAGCGCCCAGTACTGGATATCCTTGAAGACGTCGGACACATGCCTTTGCCTCCTTATATGGAGCGGGAAGATGCTGAAGAAGATCGCGAGCGTTATCAGACGGTGTATGCAGAGAAGCCAGGCGCCGTAGCTGCGCCGACGGCCGGTCTGCACTTTGATGACGGCCTGCTTGAGCGCCTGACAGCGAAGGGAGTGAACTTTGCGTTTGTGACCCTGCACGTCGGTGCCGGTACCTTTCAGCCCGTGAAAGTCGATAACATTCACGAGCATCATATGCATTCAGAGTACATTGAAGTTCCTGAAGATGTTGTCGAGGCTGTCAGGGCGACAAGGGCGGCGGGTAAGCGTGTTATTGCAGTCGGTACGACCTCGGTGCGAAGTCTTGAGTCGGCCAGTCGCAGCGGGGCAATCGAAACGTTTCAGGGAGACTCGGATATTTTTATCTACCCCGGATACGAATTCCGCAGTGTTGATGCCATGATCACGAATTTCCATTTGCCTGAATCGACTCTGATTATGTTGGTGTCTGCGTTTGCCGGTCGTGAAGGAACGCTTGCTGCCTATGACCATGCGGTAGCCAATGAATATCGTTTTTACAGTTATGGTGACGCTATGTTTATGCCGTGTCGCCTGCACCAATCAAGCGGGAGCTGATTATGACTCGTGAATGCTTTATGCAGTTTGAACTGCATGGCACGGATACGCCGAAAGACGAGGGTGGCAGCTTTGCGCGTCGCGGCACCATCACGTTTCCCCGAGGAAAGGTAGAGACGCCTGCTTTCATGCCTGTTGGAACCTATGGTTCAGTCAAAGGCCTGAACCCTGAGCAGGTCGAGGCGCTGGGTGCTCACATTATTCTGGGTAACACCTTTCACCTGATGTTACGTCCCGGCACCGAGATAATTAAGGCGCATGGCGATCTGCATGATTTCATCGGCTGGGATAAGCCTATTCTCACTGACTCCGGCGGTTTTCAGGTGTTCAGCCTTGGCGATATGCGTAAAATCACAGAAGAGGGCGTTACCTTTGCTTCGCCGGTAAACGGTGACAAGGTTCTGATGACGCCGGAAAGCTCAATGGAAGTTCAACGCGACCTCGGTTCAGATGTCGTCATGATTTTTGATGAGTGTACGCCTTACCCGGCAACGACTCAGGAGGCCGCAGACTCCATGCGTATGTCTCTGCGTTGGGCTCAGCGCTCAAAAGACGCGCATGGCGATAACCCATCCGCGTTGTTCGGCATTATTCAGGGCGGTATGTATGAGGACCTGCGGGACGAATCTTTGCAGGGGCTGATGGATATCGGCTTCGATGGCTATGCGATCGGTGGCCTTAGCGTCGGTGAACCTAAAGACGACATGATGCGTATCCTGCGCCATACCGCACCTCAGATGCCAGAAGACAAACCACGCTACCTGATGGGCGTTGGCAAACCGGAAGATCTCGTGGAAGGTGTGCGCAGGGGCGTTGATATGTTCGACTGCGTTATGCCAACCAGGAATGCGCGCAACGGGCACCTTTTTACACACAATGGGGTTGTAAAACTCAGGAATGCCGCCAATAAGACTGATACTGGTCCTATCGATGCTGAATGCGATTGCTACACCTGTAAAAACTACAGTCGCGCGTATCTGCATCACCTCGACAAGTGCGGTGAAATTCTTGGTGCAACGCTCAATACCATACATAACCTGCATTACTATCAGACTCTGATGGCCGGTTTGCGCAGTGCTCTTGAAGAAGGTACATTTGCCGCATTCGTTTCAGACTTCTACGCTCGCCGCGGCCGGGAAGTGCCGCCGCTGGATACACCGGAAGGCTGAGACCACAACGATTTTAATTACAGGCGATGCCTGAACATTGGGAGTAAATTTGAATGAAAGCTTTAATGGCGCTGTTTGCTGTTGTTCCTGCAACTGCTTTTGCTGAGGCCGCACCTCAGCCTGCAATGGGCGATGCCTTTTCCTGGGTATTCCTGCTCGGCTTTGCAGCGATCTTCTACTTTATGCTGTGGCGTCCACAGGCAAAACGTCAGAAAGAACACAAAAACCTGATCGAAGGTCTGGCGAAAAACGACGAAGTCGTTACCGCCGGCGGCATGCTCGGTAAAGTGACCAAAGTGACTGAAGAGTTCGCTGTCATTGAAGTGGCTGACGGTGTCCAGTTCCCTGTCCAGAAAGTTGCTGTCACTGCAGTACTTCCTAAAGGCACTATCAAAGAAGTAAAAGCCTGACCAATCCCTGTAACGGCCTCTTCAGAGGCCGTTTTTTATGCTGAAGGAATAGGGCAGTTGTATGCTCAATAAATATCCACTGTGGAAAAACCTCCTCATTCTTGTGGTGGTTGCACTGGCGTTCATCTACGCCGCCCCTAATCTCTACCCACCTGACGCAGCAATTCAGGTAACGCCAGCGCGCGCTGGTGCTGAAATGTCGTCTGCCACCCTGAATAACGTTCGCGAAGCATTGGATGACGCGGGGATCAGTTATTTTGGCGAAGAAGTAAATGGCAGCACCGCGCTGCTGAGACTCGAATCCTCTGACGCACAGCTCCCTGCAAAATCAGCCATCCAGCGTAAGCTGGGGGATGAGTTTGTAGTTGCTCTGAACCTCGCACCGACAACGCCGGACTGGCTGGTCAATCTTGGTGCTGGCCCTATGACGCTGGGCCTTGACCTGAGTGGCGGTGTTCACTTCCTGATGGAAGTCGATATGGATGAGTATGTCTCCGGGCGTATCACGAACTACCGTGAAGACCTGAGAACCAGCCTGCGTCAGGAAGATATTAAATATCGTCGGGTTGTTGTTGAAGGCACTAAGGTTCGACTGAGCTTCCGCCAGGAAGCTTTGCGCAGCGAGGCCCGAACTTTTATTAATCGCAATTACCCTGGTGAATTCCTTCCTCAGGAAGAAGAGGTCGATGGCAACTTCGACCTGATCCTGATGCTCACTGAGCAGAAAGTCCGTGATTTCGAAGACTATGCTCTTAAACAGAACCTCATGACGCTGCGCAACCGTGTTAACGAACTTGGTGTTGCTGAGCCACTGGTTCAGCGTCAGGGCCGCAACCGAATTGTGGTTGAGCTGCCGGGCGTGCAGGACACAGCTGAGGCCAAGAAAATTCTGGGTAAGGCTGCGAATCTTGAATTCCGCCTTGAAGCAGAACCGGGTGCCAGCCGCTTTGCGACGGAAGAATATAGTTTCCGTGACAACCAGAACCGCACTGCGCGTCTTGAGAAAAAAGTCATTACAACAGGTGACAGCGTCACCAATGCCAGCTCTGGCTTTGATGAGAACAGCTTCCCTCAGGTAAATATCAGTCTCGACAGCAAAGGCGCTGCGCGTATGACGCAGGTGACCAAGAAAGCGGTTCAGCGTCGTATGGCTGTGCTGTTTGTCGAGCGTAAACCGAAGACAACCTACGAGATGGTCGATGGCGTAGAGCAGCCTAAGACGATTCAGGTTGTCGAGAAATCGATCATCTCTCTTGCCACGATTCAAAGCGTCCTGGGCAGTAGCTTCCGTATCACCGGGCTGCAGTCCGCTGAAGCGAATGAGTTGGCATTGCTGCTTCGTTCCGGTGCGCTTGCTGCACCGATGGATTTTGTTGAAGAGCGGACGGTAGGTCCAAGCCTGGGTGCTGAAAACATCGAAATGGGCGCACGCTCTGTGATGGCAGGCCTTGCTCTGGTTCTGATTGCCATGCTCGTGTTCTACCGCGCGTTTGGTTTTATCGCGAATATTGCTCTTGCGGTGAACCTTGTTCTGCTGGTTGCCCTGATGTCGATTATCGGTGCGACCCTCACCTTGCCGGGTATTGCCGGTATCGTTCTGACTGTGGGTATGGCGGTGGATGCGAACGTGCTTATCTTCTCGCGAATACGGGAAGAGCTGAAAAATGGCCGGTCGCCTCAGCAGGCAATTCATGAAGGTTATGACCGTGCCTTCCTGACCATTTTCGACGCCAACCTGACCACGCTGATTGTTGCTGTGATTCTGTTTGCAGTGGGGACTGGTCCGGTTAAAGGGTTCGCCGTCACACTGTCTTTCGGAATCCTGACGTCTATGTTCACTGCGGTCATGGTGACCCGTGCAATGACTAACCTGCTGTACGGTGGTCGCCGTGTAGAGCGCCTGTCGATTGGAGGTAAGGCATGAATACTGTGAACTTTATGCGTTTCCGTCATATTTCGACGGCGATTTCACTAACGTTGCTACTGATTTCGGTCGTTGCTATTGGTATGCGCGGTCTGAACTTCGGTCTCGATTTCACTGGCGGTACGCTGCTTGAAGTGGAATACGAAACCCCAGTTCCTCTCTCTGAGGTGAAATCGGTCCTTGATACCGCAGGCTACCGTGATGTTGTCGTGCAGAACTTCGGTTCTGAGACCGATGTTCTGGTTCGTATGTCTGAGTCCTTCCGTGATGACCTGGGTAACGAAGTTCTCGGGTTGTTGCAGACGAATGTCGAAGATAATTCACTGACATTGCTGCGTAGCGAATTTGTCGGCGCAAGTGTTGGTGAGGAGTTGCGTGATCAGGGCGGTATCGCCATGCTGGTGGCGCTTTTCGTCGTAATGGCCTACGTCGCATTCCGCTTTCAGTGGAAGTTTTCACTCGGTGCGGTCATGGCCTTGTTCCATGATGTTCTTATCATTGTTGGTATGTTTGCGCTCTTCCAGTGGGAGTTTGATCTTAATGTACTGGCAGCCTTGCTCGCCGTTATCGGTTACTCGCTGAACGACACCATTGTTGTCTCTGACCGGATACGTGAGAACTTCCGTATGATGCGTATCGGGTCTCCGGCTGAGATCATCAATGAATCACTGACCCAGACACTGGGGCGGACATTGATGACCTCCTTGACGACCATTCTTGTGCTGCTTGCGCTCTTGTTCCTGGGTGGGGATATCATCCATAACTTTGCATTAGCGCTCACGATCGGTGTTGGCGTAGGTACCTACTCATCCATCTATATCGCAGCGAACCTGCTGCTGGCATTCAATGTCAGTCGCGAAGACCTGCTACCGCCAGAGCTAGAAGAAGAGGGTGACGAGGCTCCTTAGTTTCGGTTTACTATCTTCGGAATGAATAAGAGCGGCCCAGCCGCTCTTGTTGTTCTATCGGTCAGATACTCATACGTCTGTTTTAGACGTACTGTTGTAACGGCGTACGCCATTCATGACTGGCGCGTTGCATTTTACGCCATTTGAATGGTATCAATATGTAACTGGATGGCATGGGGGTGTCCCGGGTAGGGTCGGAACATAAGCTTCGGGATGGAGCAAAACAGGACGTTTGCGGCAAAACTTGTGTCATTAAGGGACAGTTAGTCGGATTTGTCTTTATAACAATAATGAAAGCGGTATGCTGCCGCATTGCTGATTCTCTACTGACCTTTTGGGGGCAAAAGCCAGTGAGCCATCATAATCAGCTATCAGAAGAATAATGAAGGAAGCAGAATGAACGTCAGAACCTTGTTTGCCACTCTGTTTGGTCTTTTGTTTCTGTCGTCCGCAACACTCACTTATGCGGCTGACGATCTCGAATCCCGACGAAACGCAAAGCTCGAAGCAACAGTAATGAACCCCAATCTGCCGCTTGAGAAGCGCATACGTGCGCTCAAGAAATTGCAGAAGGATGAAATGGTTAACGGCCGTATCCTGAGGACGTTCTGTGTCTGGGACCCGCTGGGTAAAACTGGTCCGATTTCCTCGACTGTTGAAGATCAGAAGTTGCGTTCTCTTCATTATGGAATGGACCTCACTGTTATAACTTATCAGGATGAATCTGAGCTTGTCGAGGCGCTTCGCAGCGGCGAAGAATGTGATGCCGCCCTGATTCGTGGTGTTGCTGCAATGGAATTCAACCGTTTTGCTGGCACCATTGAGTCGGTTGGTGGTTTGCAGAGTCGCCAGCAGGTTCAACTGCTGATGCAGGTGATTGCGAATCCGCGCATGGCACAGCGCCTCGGCGATGATAATTACGTTGTACTCGGCCTGGCTACTCTGGGTTCCTCTTTCCGTTACAGTGCCGATCGTAGTAACCGTTCACTCGCCAGCTTTAAAGGCAAAAAGATAGCAACCGAGTCGTTTGACCCCGGGATGGCTCGGCTGACCGAAGCCTTCGGTGCTGATGCTGTGGTCGGCGATATGATGAGCAACGTTCAGAAATACGCCGACAATGAAGTTGCGGGCATGATGTCGCCGATTGTTGCTTATCTGGTGATGGGTAGTGGTCAGATTTCTGGTGACGTCGCCATCCTCGATACGCCTGTCGCTCAATCAACCATTCAGTTGGTTGGCCGTACGGAAAAGTTTCCTCCGGGGCTTGCTCAGATTCTGCGTGAAGACTTCCTCTTCAAGTTCGATAACTATGCACGTCGCGTTGATAACGAAATGGCGCTTGTTCCAGAGTCTTTCTGGGCAAAAGACAGTGCTCAGGATATCGCTGCACTGGAAAAGCATTCTCTGGATGTTCGTCTCAAACTCCGTGAGGAAGGGTATTACGATCCGGCAATGCTCAGGCTGCAACGCAAGATTCGTTGTAAGTTTGACCCTTCCCGTAGCGAGTGCAGTAATCCGAAGGAGTAATCCTGATGTTGTGTGTACAAGCGAACAAAAGGCAGCTCAGGCTGCCTTTTTTAATAATTAACCGTTCTCAGAGCAAAAATGTTCTCGACTGTGCTCTGTTAATTCAAGCACGGCAGAGTGACTGTGACGCCGTTCAGCAACGATGGCGTAGAAGGCTTGCTGTAGTTCTGGGACAGTACCTGCAACGTTGACGTCGTAGCGACGACAGATCTCTTCTGTGATGACTTCCGGCGCAAAAAAGAACCCATGTCCTTCACTGCCAAACGCTTTAAGCAGTGCCGAGTCATCGAATTCTCCGGCAATTCGCATCGAAATTCCCTGGCGTTTGAGCCAGCTCAGCAGGTTTGTTCGCATCGTCGATGAAGAGCCGGTCGGTATCAGAAGCGGTGCATCCACGAGACACTCCGGAAATGACTTGCCCTCCAGCAAGCGACCATTAGCAAAGCACGCAAGCCGGCTGGCACCAAGCTCATGGCTGAAGCAGCGTATGTTCATGCCCGGTGGCACGGGGCTATCGGCCAGCACGACATCAAGTCTGTGCACCGCCAGTTCGCCCAGAAGTGTGATCATCTGCTCTTCTCGGCATATCAGCTTCATCTGTGGATTCTTGGCGATGATAGGGGCAAGCAGCTGGTGAGTAATTGACTTGGGCAGGGCGTCTACGATGCCCACCCTGAGCTCTTCCGGGCGTGTAGTCAACCCCTGCTGCATGACTTCCTGCATCTCTTCGCCTAAGCGGAATATGTCTTTGCAGTATTCGTATGCCAGGTGGCCCGCGTCGGTCAGTTCGACGTTACGACCATTGCGGCGCAGTAACGCTTCGCCCAGATCGTCTTCGAGTAATTTGAGCTGCCCACTTATGGTTTGCGGTGTGATAGCAAGGCGGTCTGCAGCCGCCTGAATGCTACCGCTTTCTGCGACCGCGAAAAAATAGTGCAGGTGCTTATAGTTGAGTCTGTGCATACTTCGTAAAAACCGATATATCATATATAGTTAATACGAATATTATTGTTGTAAAACGCGTCATACAATACGTAAATCAAAAAAGGAGTGAGACTATGAAACGTCCCGATTATCTGAATTCAGAAAACAACGAGCCGGTTGCACGTAGCATACCGGTTGATCAGTATCAGGCTGGTACCGGTGGCAACACCTTTGCACCTGATGCACAAAAAGTACTGCGTAACACCTACGCGCTTCTGGCCATGACGCTGGTATTCAGTGCCGCTATGGCGGGTGTCTCTATGGCAGTGAACGCGCCTTCTTTGGGTTTGCTGACTCTGGTTGTAGCTATCGGTCTTATGTTTGCTATTCATAAAACAGCTAACAGCGTTGCTGGTATTGCGCTGACCTTCGTTTTTACTGGCTTCATGGGCTTTACCCTTGGGCCAATGTTGAACATGGTTGCTGGCATGCAAAGCGGTGGCGCGACCATTGGCCTTTCGTTGGGCGGCACGGGCGTAACCTTCCTGCTGATGTCCGCATTTGGTATGTCTACTAAGCGAGACCTGTCTGGTTGGGGCAAGACTCTGTTTGCAGGCTTTATCGTAGCCATCATTGGTGGCGTGGTCGGATACTTGTTTAACATCCCGGCTCTCTCGCTGGCTATCTCTGCGATTGTCATTCCGCTGAGTGCTGCACTGATCAGCTATGAAACAAACAGCATCGTGCGTGGTGGCCAGACTAACTACGTTCTTGCGACAGTCAGTCTGTATGTCGCGATCTACAACCTGTTTGCGAACCTCCTTGTTCTGTTGGGCGTATTCGGCTCAGACGATTGATAACACTCTGACTCTCTGTGCTCATGAGGGTGTGCCGCAGGCCTGAGGTCTGCGGCTTTTTTGTTTCTGGGCTAAGCTGAATGTATGAAGATACTCCTGTTTTTAGTCTTGGCTTCCGTATACAGCGCCGCGGTCTTGGCTCTGCCCGTGTGCTCAGACCGTGACGCAAAGGCCGCGTCAGACGAAAAAGCCCTCAGCTACTTTCGTAAGCAAGGCGAAATCTTCCATCCCGCCCGTGTTCTCAAGAAACACAACACGAGTCGCCATAAAGAAGTTGCGAGCTATGTGAAGTTTGGCGAAAAGCGCTACAGCATTTTCACTTTGGTAGACACAGACTGCTACGCCAGATTCATCAAACGCACCCGACAAGGTGACTAACGCGCTTCCTCATCTACGAGCAGCTTCTCATTCGCTGGGGTTACTGATAACTTATACTTAAGTTATACAAAGGCTAGGGTGAGACTATGATTCAATTCCAGAAACTGAATAAACGAGATCCCATAGAAAAGGTCATTATTGTGTCGCTTGATCTTGCTCTTTATCAGGTGAATGTCCTGGTTGATGGACAAGAACTGCTGGTCTCTGACAAGAAAGGAAAACCATTGCGCGCCCGAAATACCCTCGAAATTGAAGCTCTATTCGAAGGCTACAACGTCAAGGATATGGTGTTGCGGCATGAAAGCGCCTACGACGAGATGGTGAATCAGCCCACGCGACAGGGAAGCAACCGGATGGAGGTGCCGCTGGGGCGCAATGGCCTGGGTTTTGCTGCGAACGATAGCGAGTAGATCTTTCCTTTCAGGCCGCGTGAGCTAGGCCTTTAATTGCGGGTATCTCGTATGCGTGCGTTATTTTCACTGATAGACGGCTCTGATTTATCGGTCCGGAAAAGGGAGCTGGTTGCTATAGTGTGAATCTATTTCGACGTTAACATGCCCGCGACACTGATCACGTTCATGGCCACTTCAACGATACGCTTATTGCTGTCCATCGCTGCCTGACGAAGGTGGCGATAGGCTTCCTCTTCCGTGATCCCTTTCGACTGGATCAGCAAGCCTTTCGCCTTATCAATCAGCTTACGTTCATCGAGTGCTTGGCGAGCTTCAGCAAGTTCGCTGCTGATGCGTTGTAAGCGCTCCGCCTGTCCCTGAACAAGGTCGGATATAGAACGCGCCAGTTTCACGTTAACACCGGGTGTCAGGTTGCTATCCGAATTTAACGTCGATTCAGGCAGCAAGCCTAATGGAGACTCGGGTGGCTCACTGACTTCTGCCAGATCCTTCAGGTGTTCCCGGTGGAGCCTCAGGTCTTCTTCGGCAGAATTAATTTTGGTTTCACAGAGTTTCATCAGGTCGCCGGTCATATCGAGTTCGATGCTCTGCATTTCATCAATACGGCGTGTCGCTACCTCATACCAGACTTCACTGATGGAGGTCGGCAAGGCATCATCAGCACGATAGCGCTCAATCATCTTACGCAGACGTTCCAGTTCAGCCGTTGCCTCACAGCTCTCAAGTTGATGCCAGCGCGCTTTAGGAACACTGGCAGAGAATTCGGTGAAAATACCGAAGCAGCGTTCCTGCGCATCGAGTAGCTCGTGCACTTTATCTTGAAGGGCATTGCTGAAGCTCCCACTGGTGAAGCCGATTAATCCCATCGCACGTTCCTGGCCCGCATATTCTTTACCTTGAACAAAGTTAAAGAGCGCAACCAGCGCGCGCGTGATCTCCGGGTCATCGGCGATATCAGCCGCTTCAAATATCACCGTCAGCAGCCCAGTAATCAAGCGGCTGTAAAGTGCGGTGTTCTCAGTGGCCGACACTTTGCGCGCGGTTACCTGTGCTCGCAGTGCGTCTATTCCTTCAAGGCATTGAATAACAAACGCCAGACTACTCAATAGTCGGGTTGAGTGGGAGAGAGAGTCGCTTTCACTGAGTTCCGTAAGCGTCTGCCGGAACTGCTTCTGGGCAATGCCGGTGACTTCGAGTTCATCGGCTCGCTGCTGCGCGTAGCGCTGTCCGTCGGACACAAGATAAATGTTGGACAGACCACGTTCACGCTGAAGTTCGTGAATGAGTTCCGTTACCCGACCCACCAGGCGGCAATTCACCTGCAGTTGTTGAAGCGCTGCAATTTCAGCGTGTTTGGCGGCGAGCAGAAAGTCTTCGGAGGTGGTCAGTTGAGGCATGAATCTGAATGAATCCTGATAGTTTGTGGGGATGATACGCTTCAGAGGGGGGAAGTTGAATTATCCTGTGGCCGAAAAGATGACAAGTTGACCAGTCTTGGCCTGATGAGAGTGTTGTCAGTTATGCTACATCGCCCGCCATTGCGGTTATCCTTACTTACACTTTACTCCATAAAGTAATGCTAAAGAAAAGTTGTTGAATCAAGCAGTTAGGGAATATCTACTGACGTGCGCTCGTCACAAAAGGAGTGGGTGGCATGTATTGATACATTTGTCAGATGGTTATTGGAAAGACGATCTAATACCATCTACCCAATACGGGTCTTACTCCGTGTGGCCGTTTTAGACCCCGCGGACAAGTAAGAAAATAATAAGAAAAACAGTGGCTTTTGTTTGCCGGGCTCGTACTCCAAACCCCGATCAGCTCCAGTCACTTGTTCTCGCACGTCAATGCTCGCGCATGGACCCAGAGGAGTGAACCTTGAATAACTTCCGCACAGCACTATTGGTGCCCC
Source organism: Thalassolituus maritimus (assembly GCA_913019975.1). Taxonomy (GTDB): domain Bacteria; phylum Pseudomonadota; class Gammaproteobacteria; order Pseudomonadales; family Oceanobacteraceae; genus Thalassolituus. The sequence continues at coordinate 36,775 of CAJWBH010000002.1, forward strand.
TGGTTGCAGGCCTTGCTGCTTGTTCATCAGGTGGCTCAGATGGCGATGATCCACGAGTCCCGGATCCGGTTGATGGTGGTGGTCAGGCGCCCGTTGCGCTTGATTTCTCGTCGACGCCCGAGGGGAACCCGGTAGAGGAAGAGCGCTGGGAATACCAGATTGAAACCAGTCTGGCTGACAGCGACTTCCTGACCTACAGCCTTGTCAGTGGCCCTGATTCTATGACCATCTCAGAAGATGGCCTGGTGCAGTGGACGCCTGATGATGAGGACGGCACCGAGGTTCAGGTGACTGTGCGAGTTGTATACAACGATGGCACGAATACGGCCGATGCTCAGCAGACGTTCGAGCTCAGCGTTACGCCCGTTAACGATAAGCCTGAAATTACTTCGGTAGCTCCCGCGACGGCTGTCGCAGGGTCTCAATTTCAGTATCAGCTGGTGGTTAACGACCCGGATGATGCGAATGATGGAGAGAACCTCAGTTATTCGGTCGATCTGCCTTTCATCTCTAGTCAGACTCCAGAAGAGTATGGGATTTCGATTTCATCGACTGGCCTTCTGACCTGGACCGTCCCGGTGGATGCCTCTTATGCGCTTCGTACCGTCGGTCTGAATATTCGGGTAACCGTCACAGATGGCGAGGAAGACTGGGGAGATGTGCTCCTTGCTACACCGCCTCGTCAGAGCTGGTATCTGAAAGTTGTCGATGCAAATACGCCTCCTGAAATTGTGTCTTCGCCTGTGCTTTCAGCGACTGAAGACCTTGCCTACGAATATCAGCTCGTTGCGGAAGACGTCGCTGGTCTGGATGCGCAGGGTAACGACATTCCTGATGATCTCGAGTACACGCTGATCGACGGTCCCGACGACATGACCGTTTCTTCGACAGGTCTTGTCCAGTGGACTCCGACCGAAAATGGTTCATCACCTTACGATGTGAATGTTGTTGTTCAGGTTGAAGATGGTGGAGAGAACGATGCTGAACCCGTACAGCAGTCTTACTCAATCACTGTTACTCCTGTGAACGACGCCCCGGTTATTAACGGTACGCCCGCCGCTGTTGCTGTGCTGGGCGGTACTTATGAATATCAGGTCAGTGTGACCGACCCGGATGATAACAACGACGGCTCTGGCTTAACCTTCAGTCTCGAAGGCCCTGAAGGCATGACCATTTCGCCGACAGGCTTTATCGAGTGGACTCCAGACGTCGAAGGTAGTTTCTCTGTCACTGTTACCGTTGTTGATGGACAGGAAGACGGCCCGGCCGAAGATACTGTTTCATGGACGGTTGAAGTCCGCGATAACAACACTGCGCCGACGATTAATCAGTCTGAACCTGCGATTACGACCACCGAAGATGCAGAGGGTTTTGCAACTCTGACTGCTGCAGATGCAGAAGGTGACGCTCTTGCCTGGAGCATTTCAGAGCAGCCATCAAACGGTGCTGCGATCGTTATCAATGGTGCCGTGACCTACACACCACTTCCGAACTTCAATGGCACTGACTCGTTCACAGTAGTCGTTTCTGATGGAAGTCTCCCTGACTCTGTGGTTGTCGATGTTACGGTTGCGTCTGTGAACGATGCTCCGGTCATTGATCAGAGTGTGGCTGTGATTGAAACCTCAGAAGATGTGGCAGGCTCGGCAACGCTGACCGCCAGTGATGTTGAAGGCGATAGTCTGAACTGGACCGTTTCGACGGGGGCCGAAAACGGCGCAGCTGCCGTTGTAAATGGCGAAATTACCTACACTCCGGATACTGACTTCAGCGGCACTGATTCTTTTGTCGTAGAAGCGTCTGATGGCACTGACAGCGATACCATTACCGTAACGGTAACCGTTGCCGATGTTGCGGATGCACCTGTCATTGATCAGGAAACCGCTTCCATCACCACCGACGAAGATACCGATGGCTCGACTCTGCTGACAGCAACAGATTCAGATGGTGACCCTCTTATCTGGAGCGTGAGTGCTCAGGCCACGAACGGTACCGCTGTCGCATCTGATGGCAACATTACCTATACGCCGGCTGCGAATTTCAACGGCAGCGACTCTTTCACCGTCGAAGTATCTGATGGTGGGTTGACGGATAACGTCGTAGTCGATGTCACTGTGAACTCAGTGAACGACTTGCCTGTGTTTGATGAGATGAATGCTCAAATCAGCACAGATGAAGATGTGCAGGGTGCAGTCAACCTGAGTGCATCGGATGTTGAAAACGATGTTCTGGTCTGGAGTGTGACCGAGCAGGCGGGTAACGGTGTTGCTGCAGTTGCAGATGGCAACGTGACCTACCAGCCAGCGGGTGATTTCTTTGGTTCGGATTCTTTTGTTGTTGCTGTTAACGATGGTGGCGAAAACGTCACTATGGCGGTCAGTGTGACCGTTGCCGCAGTCAATGATGCTCCGGTTATCCTCAGTACAGCACCGACTTCAGCTACGGAGGGTGTTGAGTATCGCTACGCGGTTGACGCCGATGATGTCGATGGTCCGACGCTGGCTTACAGCCTCGCGACTGCACCTGCGGGTATGCAGATTTCCGAGTCTGGCTTGATTACCTGGACGCCAGCAGACGGCATCAGCACCGCCAACGTGATTGTGGCTGTGTCTGATGGCAGTGGCAGTGGCAGTGTCACTCAGTCGTTCACGATTGCAGTGACCGATGTAAACGATGCCCCAGTGATTACCTCGGTGGCTCCAACGTCTGTCATATTGGGTGAGGAATACACCTATACGCCAAGCGCCACCGATGCCGAAAACGACTCCCTGACCTGGAGTCTGACTCAGAAGCCAGCCGGCATGACGATCAATGCAACAACCGGTGCGATCAGCTGGACACCAGCCGAAGCAGGTAGCAGCGGCACTGTGCGTCTGGTCGCCAACGATGGCAACAGTGATTCTGTGGCCCAGGCCTTCGTGATTACTGTGTCTGAGCCAGACAACGAAGCGCCGGTTATCGGTCAGGGCGAAACAGACACGCTGACCACTGATGAAGATACTCAGGGCAGTACTACTCTTACCGCCACCGACGCTAACGGTGACAGCCTGAGCTGGTCAGTATCCAGCCCGGCGAGTAACGGCAGTGCTGCGGTCGTGGGTGGCAATGTCACTTATACGCCAAACGCAAACTTCAATGGCAACGACAGCTTTACCGTTCAGGTGTCTGACGGTTCTCTGACCGATACCATTTTGGTAAACGTGACTGTGAGCGCGGTGAATGATCTGCCAGTTATCGCACAAGGTACGGGAACGGCGCTGACCACCTCAGAAAATACCGCAACGGGCGTGACTCTGAGCGCGTCTGATGTCGATGGCGATAGCCTGAGCTGGTCGATCAGTACTGCTGCTTCTGATGGCTCGGCAAGTGTAACGGCTGGCAATGTCAGCTACACCCCGAATGCCGGTTTCAATGGCAATGACAGCTTCACTGTTCAGGTCTTTGATGGCACGGCACCAGTCAGCTTCGTTGTAAATGTCGAAGTGACTGCGGTGAACGATGCGCCTGTGATTGATCAGGAAACGGCCTCTGTTTCGACGTCAGAAGACACTCAGGGCACGACTGCTCTGACGGCTACCGATATTGATAGCGCCAGCCTGAGCTGGACCGTTTCACTTGCCGCAAGCCATGGTTCGGCGGCTGTGTCCGATGGCAACGTCACCTACACCCCGAATGAAAACTTTAATGGCAGCGACAGCTTCACCGTTCAGGTGTCTGATGGTGAGTTGAGCGACAGCATTGAGGTCAGCGTGACCGTAACCGCGGTGAATGACGCGCCAGTATTTGCTAATGCCGCGTCTACGTCGGCGGTGGAAGGCAGTGAATACAGCTACCAGGCCGTTATCACTGACCCGGATGATGCCAATAACGGTACGGATCTGACCTTCACTCTGGATCAGGGGTCGATTGATGCGGGCCTGACTGTATCTGGCACCGGTCTGGTGACCTGGACGCCAGATAACGGCGTGACCTCAACCTCGGTGTCACTGAGCGTAGCGGATGGTGGTGAAGACGGAGCGTCTGCGGCGGTTCAGAACTGGACCATCACCGTCGGCAGCGTGAACGACGCCCCTGTGATTACCTCCGAAGCGCCAACGACAGCGACTGAAGGGGTGGAATACCAGTACTCGATTCAGGTGAATGATCCGGACGACGCCAATAACGGCACCGATCTGATCTTTACCCCTGTATTGGTTCCTGAAGGTATGTCGGTATCGAACATGGGCCTGGTGACCTGGACGCCAGCAAACGGTGTTGAATCTGCGAATGTCGAAGTGCAGGTACGCGACGGCGGTGAAAGTGGTGCGCTTCCAGACAGCCAGAGCTGGACCATCACCGTATCTCCGGTGAACGATGCACCTGTTATTGATCAGGGTGAGTCTGCATCTCTGACTACTGATGAAGATATGGTTCAGCAGCTAACTCTGACAGCGACTGACATCGACTCTGAAACACTGACCTGGAGCATCAGCAGTGTGGCAACCAATGGTACCGCTACCGTTGCTGCGGGCTCTGTCAGCTACACGCCAGATGCGGACTTTAACGGCAGCGACAGCTTCACTGTCGAAGTATCAGACGGTGTTGAAGCTGATTCGATTCAGGTGAACGTGACGGTTAACGCAGTGAACGATGCCGCTGTATTCACCTCGACGCCGGTTACCAGCGCGACAGAGGGGCAGTTGTATAGCTATCAAGCTGCTGCTACTGACGTGGATGGCGATACCCTGAACTTCAGTCTGCCCGTGAAACCGGTGGGTATGTCGATCAACAGTACAACGGGTGAAATGACCTGGACGCCAGCCAACGGTGTTGAATCTGCGAACGTGACCGTGCGTGTTAACGATGGTATTACGGATACGAACCAGAGCTTCACGATCACTGTGACTGCGGTGAACAATGCCCCGGATATTACGTCAGTGGCCGTGACCACAGCGACAGAAGGTGAACTGTACAGCTACACCGTGACCGCAAGCGATATCGACAGCTCTGATCTGACTTTCAGCCTGACTTCTGCGCCAGAAGGCATGAGCATTGATGATGAAACAGGAGCGATCAGCTGGACGCCTGCGAACGGTGTGGAGTCTGCGTCAGTGACTGTTGAAGTCTCTGATGGTGAGCTGAGCGATAGTCAGACATTTACTGTCTCTGTATCTGCCGTCAACGACGCACCTGCGATAGATCAGGGGGATTCCACGGCGCTGACAACCGATGAAGACGCGAGCCAGACACTGGCACTGACGGCCACAGACATTGACGGCGACAGCTTGAGCTGGAGCGTTACTTCTGGTGCAGCTAATGGCGAAGCGTCAGTCGATAGCGCTGGCCTGGTAACTTATGTACCAGCGGCCGATTTCAACGGGTCAGATACTTTCACTGTGCAGGTAAGCGACAGCGAGCTGACCGATTCTATTCTGATCAACGTATCGGTAAGTCCGGTGAATGATGCGCCTGTCGTTGCTGAAGGTGATGCAGTCTCAATCACAACGGCTGAAGATACCCAGAAGAGCCTGACGCTGAACGCGACTGATGTTGATGGTGATAGCCTGAGCTGGTCGATAGCTGCGCCTGCTGCAAGTGGTTCAGCGGCTGTATCTGCGGGTGTTGTCAGTTACACGCCAGCTGCCGGATACAACGGTTCTGACAGCTTTACCGTGGCCGTGACCGATGGCACCGATACTGTGACTGTTCAGGTGAATGTCACGGTGACTGCAGAAAACGACGCGCCTGTGATCGATCAGGCTTCTGCGTCGATTTCCACGTCCGAAGACACTCAAGGCAGTGTGACTCTTAGCGCATCCGACCCAGAAGGTACGTCTCTGAACTGGAGCATCACAGGTGTTGCGGCGAATGGTACCGCCTCTGTGAACAGCGCTGGTCTGGTGACCTATGATCCTGCCGCCAACTTCAATGGCAGCGACAGTTTCACTGTCACCGTATCTGACGGCGATCTGAACGACACCCGTGTTGTTAACGTTGTCGTATCAGCAGTCAACGATGCGCCTGAAATCACCGAAGGTGAGACGGCTTCTCTGAGCACCGACGAAGACAACATGGGCAGCGTTACTCTGAATGCTACTGATGTTGAGGGTGACACCATCAACTGGAGTATTGGGTCTCAAGCCAGCGATGGCACTGCGGTTGTGTCAGGTACTGGTACCAGCCAGACCGTGAATTACACACCAGCAGCTGACTTCAATGGCACCGATAGCTTTGTTGTTGCGATCGACGATGGCACAGATACCGATAGCATCATCGTCAATGTGACGGTAGTGGCCGCCAACGACGCGCCAGTTATCACTTCAACCGAAGTAACAACAGCGACAGAAGGCGAGGCCTATCAGTACACAGTAGCTGCTAACGACGTCGATGGCGATGCGCTGACCTTCAGCCTGACAGAAGCACCAGAAGGCATGGTGATCTCTGGAAGCACCATCAACTGGACACCAGAAAACGGTGTTGAGACATCGAACGTGACCGTGACTGTGGCTGACGCTACGGCAGAAGCGACACAAAGCTTCACTATTGTCGTAACTCCGGTTAACGATGCTCCTGCGATTACGTCTTCAGCAGTTACCTCTGCAACCGAAGGCAGTGAGTACACTTACCAGGTAGTCGCAGAAGATATCGACAGCACAGAGCTGACTTATAGTCTGACTGAAGCGCCAGAGGGAATGACAATATCCGGCAATACCATGAGCTGGACACCAGCCAATGGTGCTGAGTCTGCGAATGTGACTGTCGAAGTTTCTGACGGCAGTCTGAGCGATAGCCAGAGCTTTACCATTACGGTTAGCGCAACCAACGATGCGCCTGAAATTGATCAGGGTGCCGTTACTGTGCTGACAACAGATGAAGACACCTCGACAACACTGAATCTGACCGCGACTGACGTAGACAGCGAAAGCCTGACCTGGCGCATCAGTGCTGCGTCAGAAAATGGCAGCGCGAGCGTTGATGCTTCGGGCGTCGTCAGCTACGAACCAGCCGCTGACTTTAACGGCAGCGATAGCTTCGAAGTAGAGGTCAGCGATAGCGAACTGACGGATAGCATCGTCGTTAGCGTAACGGTTAATCCGGTTGCCGATGCGCCAGTGATTGCCGAAGGCGCGAGTGCTTCACGTACCACCAACGAAGATCAGCCACTGACCTTTGCGTTGAACGCCAGCGATGTCGACAGCGCGACGATCAACTGGAGCATCAGTGGTGCAGCCAGCAACGGTTCTGCGACGGTTTCAGGTACGGGTACGACTCAATCTGTGAACTATGTGCCGAATCAGAACTTCAATGGTACTGACAGCTTTGTTGTGCAGGTATCGGACGGTTCGCTGAACAGCACGATCGCAGTGACAGTGACGGTGAATGCAGTCAACGACCTGCCAGAGATCACGTCTATAGCACCTGTGGTTGCAACGGAAGGTGAGCTCTATACGTATCTGCCAACGGCGACCGATGTAGAAGGTGACGCTCTGACCTGGAACGTAGGTACCGCGCCTGCGTCTATGACAGTGAACTCAGCGACCGGTGAACTGAACTGGACGCCGGCTGAAGGTGTAACTTCTGCGGATGTGACTCTGCTGGTCAACGACGGTGGAGCTAACGTGACTCAGGCCTTCACCATTACTGTGACGGCAGTGAATAACGCACCAGTGATCACTCAGGGTGAAAGCACCAGCGTGACCATGTCAGAAGACGGCGCACCAACACCGTTTACCCTGGTGCTGAATGCGACCGACAGCGACCACGCTGGCTCTGAACTGAGTTGGTCAGTGAGTTCGGCTGCTACCAACGGTACTGCGACTGTGTCGGGCACTGGCCTGAGTAAGACGGTGAACTACACCCCGGATACTGGCTTCTCAGGAGCTGACAGCTTCACTGTTCAGGTCACTGATGGTGAACTGACGGACAGTATTGTGGTGAACGTCACTGTGCAGGCAGTGAACGCTGCACCTGTGATTGATCAGGGCGATACCACCACCATGACACTGGATGAAGACGGTAGTCAGACTCTGTCTCTGAGTGCAACTGACAGTGACGGTGATTCACTGACCTGGAGCGTCACTTCCTCTGCCAGCAATGGTGGTGTGAATGTCGATAGCAATGGTCTGGTGACGTATGTCCCTGTTGCTGACTTCTACGGCAATGACACCTTCACGGTTCAGGTCTCTGACAGCGAACTGACTGACAGCATTACCGTCAGTGTGACTGTGAATTCAGTCAACGACGCACCGATCATTGCCGAAGGTGCATCAGTGACGCTTGAAGTGAATGAAGACAGCTCTGATTCTGTGACCTTTACAGCATCGGATGCGGATGGCGACCCTCTTACCTGGTCTATCTCTTCCGGAGCGGTAGAAGGCATCGTGACTCAGACCGGTTCTGAATTCAGCTATGCGCCTGCAGCAGACTTCAACGGCAGTGACAGCTTCGTAGTGCAGGTCAGTGACGGTACGGCAACGGGCATCAGCACAGTCAATGTGACAGTGATCGCAGTGAATGATGCGCCGGTTGTCACCTCTTCGCCTGTGACTACGGCTAATGAGTATCAGGTCTATGCCTACGATGTAGCGGCCTCTGACGCTGAGGACGATGCGGTAAGCTACTCGCTGACAAATCCTCCGACTGGCATGGTGATCAGTAGCGCAGGTGAAATCCGCTGGATTCCGGAATCCGCAGGTACTTACAGCGTGGTTGTGAATGCGACTGACGGCTCTGATGCTGGGACACAAAGCTTTGATATCACCGTCAATGCCGAGCCTGCTGTTGCTGGCCGCGCAGTGAAAGGTGTGCTGGCTAATGCGCCAGTGGAAGCTGCCGTGTACGCAGGTCTGGATGCCGAAGGCGAGCACAGCTGGAATGTGATTGGCACCACCACGACGGACGCCAATGGTTACTTCGGATTTAACCTGGGTACCCAGTCCGCGCCGGTACGTGTACGTGTCACAACCGATGCAGAGACCACCATGGTGTGTGATACGCCGAGTGGCTGTCTGGTATCACCGCCTGCTAACTTTGGTGAAAGCGGTACACCGGCTGCGGGTATGATTCTGGATACCATTGTGTCGGGTGCTGATTTTGCTGGCCCAGTAGCGGTTACTCCGATGACACACATGGCTGCGACCTGGCTGCAAGCCTTCCCGCAGGCTCTGGATGACAACAATGTTCTGCTGGCTCACAAGCGTCTTGCCGTCCTGTTTGGCTTTACTGATGACACCTATGTCAGCCAGCGTGTGCCAGACCTGACGGATGCCTTCGAGCGTAACTTTGCACTCAGCAGCGATGAACAGGCTCTGCGCCACGCAATCTTCTCTGCAAGCCTGCAGGAGACGGCCATCGTTGCCAGTCTGCCGATTGATAGCCTGGCGGAGAACATTGGTCTCATCTTTGGTCTGTTGGGTGGCCAGGTGCCGCTGAAATCCGGCGAGCTGGATGTCAGTACGCTGGGTCTGACTGATTCTGATACGGCTGAACCGATCACTACAATCAGCTATACCGGCTTCGACACGTTTGTTGCCAGTGCAGAGACTGTAGGGCAGTTCATCAATGACGGTAGCCTCGACAGCATGGTCGCTGGTTTCGGAAACCTGGTGACCGATTGGTCGCCAGAGCTGGCGGACCCATCGATCTGTCTGGTTACTGACAATCCGGAACTGGATCGTACAGAGTGTCGTAACGTCACTACTATTGGTGAGGCTACTGGCTACGATGCAGCGAACTTCGCACGTGCACTAGCACCAATCGATGTAGCTGGCGGGTATCTGGACGATGCGCAGGCCGCTGAGCTGGCGAACGGTAATACCGTGAACCGTGATCTGGGTTGGTTGTATGTTGATGCGACGGCTCAGGAAAATACTGCGAACATGCTGTCGGCCTTCAGTGAGGTTCTATCGGCTGGATTGCAAGGTGCAGCCTGCGTGCCTTTGAAGAATAACTTTCAAAGTTGTAACCTGACCCCATCAGAGAAATTTTCTGGGATAACTGTTGATTACAACAAGACTGGCTTTTTTGGCAGTGATGACTGTAGCGGTAGTAGTGATACTTGTAAGATCGACATTACGGGACAAGCACTAGGCCAGTCATTTAGCTTCCAAAATATAGTAGTTCCAGATATTCGTAATCTATTGGGGGGCTCGACTGGTGGAGACTTTGATCCTGATACAGGTTTGACTATTTGTTTCACCGGTACCATCACGAACTCTACTGCACAGATGTCTCTGAATAACTTCTGTCTTGAGCTGAACATTTCAGAGAGCCCAGATTCTGTGGTCGCACCTTTCCAAACCTTTAGCGCTCTGGAATATGCGCAACTTCAAAATGAGGGGTCGGCGACGAATACCGCACTGCAGAACCTTCTGGAAGTTATTGTATTGAAGGTAAGAGGCTACGGCTCAGGCCTGAGTATTTCTAGCCAGTCCGATTTGGGAACGTACAGTATGACGGGGCTAGATATGTTCTTCGTCTTTGATCGTGAGAGTCTGGTTGACCTGAATAAAGGCACACCAGTGTTTGAGTTTGAGGTCTCTTCGTTTAATCGTTCAAACCTATGGGGGGAAACAGTATCTTCCCCTAGCGGACCGATGTTTAACCTGAAGATCGATGATACGAGTACGCTGACTGGAACCAAATTGATTAACAACTTGGGTGTTCCACCTGTGCTCAGTAATACGGATGCGGTTGTCAGTGGTTTAGGGCCAGTAGTTGATATCGCGAAGGAGTATGCTTTAAGCCTCATCGATTCAACAGTAGTTGTAACTGAGCGTACACCAGAAGAGTGGGATGCGATCATCGCTGAGGTTGAAGCGAATCTGGCCTATAACGGCACGATTAACACGACGATTCAGGACCCATCGGTTGGCGACCGCACCTACATCGCAACACTGACGCCAGAAGGCAATGTGTTCATCAGTCAGGAGAACAGCACAGCGAATGCTATGCAGCTCTACCTGTCGGGTGCGACGGGCTACATCTATGCTGACGAAACGCTGGTGGCGACTGCTCACCTGGGTAACAGTCAGGATGGTATGTTGCTGAGCTTTGTTGACGGTACTCAGCGTAGCTACACGAACGCTAACCCGAATCTATCGGGACAGTTGGATAGCTTCCTCGAGTTCCTGCAGGTTCTGGTTCCACCGGCTGAAGAAACAGCGCCTTAACCGGCGCTGGTTTAAGCAACAACGAAAAGGCCACGCTATGCGTGGCCTTTTTTATGCGGCGATCGTTATGGGCACTCGGGGTCTCCTGGGCATATCATGCCTGGTCCGGGGTCAAGTGGATCAAGGCCCGTTCCGGGGCCTATCGGATCGAGTGGATCTCCCCCTGGGTTCGTTGGCAATCCGGAGCCCGTGCCTGGTTCCTGTGGTTCTGTTATAGGTGGTTCTGTTATTGGTGGTTCTGTCACCGGCGGTTCAGGGTCAGTGACAGGTTCTTCCGGTTGAGGCTCTGGCTGAGTTGGCGCCGCAGCAGGTTGTTCCGGAGTGAAGGCCGGGTCAAACTCATCTGGCAGACCAAAACGCGTTTCCATACGCTCAATAATACGTTGAACCTGAAGGTCGTCGATGTACTGCTGAGACTCCCGGCGACTTTGCTGGCGGCTCTCGTCCGATGCCTTGCGGTTGCTGTTCTTCTCAGCCCTGTTATCAGCTGGGTCATCTGCTGTGACGTTACTCAGCGTACTTTCACTCTGTTCCGAGTCATCTTCCGCACTGGTTTGTGGCCGTTCAAACGTTAATGGCGGTGCAAAGAAGAAAACCGGCGGCATGCCTTCCGCAGCGATGACGCTTCCTTCTGGTTGATCTACAGTAATGCTCTGTCCTTCAGCGGTGACAACAAAGGTGCCCGTCGGAATTGAAGAGTAGGGGCCGGGGCCCATCAGAGATGAGTAGCTCAGCGGCCCAGAATCGGGCGGCAGCTGAATATCAGGAAAATGCATGGAGACCTGGTCGGGCGAGAGTATGGCTGTTACGCCCATCGTTCCCAGCACCGCAACTTCTGTTGACGGTTGCAGGATTCTGAAGGCGCTCAGGCTGCCATCTGCAATACGGCCAGTGGCGAATTTCAGTTGTCCTGATTCCTGAGTAATCTGCAAATTACCGCTATTTTTATGCGCATCATACTCGAACTTATCCAGAGAAATTACCGAGCCTTCACCGAAGGTAAATGTGCTTTCGTCTCTCAGCAACAACTGAAACAGCTGGCCACTGCCGGATTCAATGCGATCCCCTGGAAAGATAGGCTCACCACTATTTGCTGTCAGGCTTTGATCGTTACGGTAGACGGTCACCGAACCTTTCAGACCGGCCAGCACACCAGCCTCCTGTGCGTGGGCATGAATTGCTGCAGCCAACGCAGTCAGCGTCAGTAAGGCGCTACCGAGGCGCTTACGTGATTGAACATGTCTGTTCATTGCGATACTCGTCGTCATTACAGGGCCCTCAAAGACTGAACAGTTTTGTGACCGACGCCGACCAGCGGGTATTACGGTACTCGTAGTTTGAAATATCAGCGCGATTCAATTGGCGCTCACCGCTGATGGTCAGATCCATATTATCGATCAACTCGATGGGCAGTGTCACAGCGAGCGATGCGAACAAAGGTTTGCTGCGCCTCACGAGTGATGGATCGCCGGTGACAAACTCCGATGAACCTGAGTAACGCGTTCGACTCTGGCTGACAAATGCGGCGATCGATTGTCCGGCGCTGGCTGTCCAGCGGTAGCTCATGCTGGTGGACCAGTTGGTATAGCTGGAAGCCTCGATGCGAGCTTCTTTTGTGCTATAGCCCAATGCCATGTAGAGGTTGTGAACCTTATCGAAGGTCAGCGATCCTGCGACTTTTGAGTAATATCGTTTCCCAGAGCTGCCACTGGCGCCCGGGGCGATGTAGTTATCTGACGACACGCCTGTGCTCAGACGGGTATTTATATAGAGATTCAGATCCTTGAGATCCCAGGCGTAAGAAGAGCTGATGCTCCCCCCATGACTGCGTAACAGACCCTCTCCATACAGAGACTGGTGTTGCGCGTTACCCGAGATGGTCAGGTTGAGGCCATCAAAGTCAAAGCGATTTCCGAGCGTGCCGTACCAACTTGAGAAATCGAGAGAATCCTGTGTGGCGAAGTTATCACGAGTGTATTGAAGTGATGCAATCGCGGCGTGCTGGCGGTAATCACCCCACGCATAGTCCAGATCATAACTGAGGTTGAACTCGGTACCGTATTCCTCAACCTTCTTTTGTGGAAAGTCGAACTCGTAGCCGTAAAACAGAATGGTATCGTCGTCAGGTGCGTTGTTGATGTTGTTATCGTGATGCCCCGTGACTGACACTGAGAGAGTCTGGGTCGCGCGCTGATCGAGCTCATCTATTCTGCGCAGGTAATCAAGAACCAACCACTCATCGCTCTGAGGAAGAGGGCGGGAACGTACCTCTTCGAACTCTTCCCGGGCCTCTACCATCATGTCAGAGTGATAGAGCAGACTTGCATAAATGATTCTCGCGCGGTTCTGATGGGGCTCAAGCAGAAGAATTCGCTCGACGACCGGAATAGCAGACTTAATGTCGCCCTCGTCGATTTTCTGTTGAAGATAACAGTAGTTGAGCGCCAGATCATCGGGCTTACTGTAGATATCGCTGAAGCTGATACCTGTCTGACAATCGCCTTGCCGGGCGGGCGTCGAAGAAGAGGAGTCGGCGACAGCCGCAGAGCTGGCCAGCAAAGTAGAAAGTAAAATGACGTACCGCACGTTCCTGCACTCGTAGAAATCCTGAGCACGGATTGTACGCCATATGCGCCACCATGTATGCCCATTGGCGCATGTAGAAGTGCCTGTTGGCAGTATATCAGGCTGTCAGTATTGACCTTTCTTCGTCAACCGGCTTGCTTCAGTCGGGCTTTCAGGTCTGAGCAGGCTTGTTGAAATCTCTCAAGTTTGTGTTGCTCTTTCTCTATCATGGCAGCGGGTACACGGGACAGAAAACCATCGTTCTGAAGCTTGTTGCTGATTTTGTGAATCTCTTCTTCAAGTTTCGATACTTCTTCCCGGATCTTGTCGACATTGTCTGTGTTAAGCGCCTGTTCGCTCATTTCAAAATTACCTCCGTGTGAGCCGGACCCCATAGTCCTGCTTGCGTGGTTCATCTGTAAGTATAGACAATAATTTCATGTTTGCCTGAAAGGCCATTTTTTAACGGGCAGGAACTCTTAGATATTTTTCCGTTCGTATTTATACGGAGGCCGTAAAACGCAGAGGTGTGATGCTGTTTTTTCGGATTTGGGTACTAACACAACGATATATTACGAGGTGATAACCATGGACATTTCAGCACTACTTGTTTTTCTGTTAATCGGCGCACTTGCTGGCTGGCTTGGTGGTGTCATTACTAAAGGCGGTGGTTACGGTCTGCTAGGTGACATTGTGATAGGCATTTTGGGTGCGGTTGTCGGCGGCTACGTCTTCTCAGTTGCCGGTGTATCTGCAGGCGGCTTCATAGGCTCTGTTATCACGGCTACGGTTGGCGCTGTGATTCTGATTTTTCTGGTGCGATTGCTCAAACGAGCGTGAGTGTTTGAACACCAGTGAGAGTGAAGAAGCCCCGCATTGCGGGGCTTTTTCATGCGACCGGCTTTTAAGCAACCTCTGCTATTTCAGCTTTTGCTTTCTCCGCTTTTGTTTCATCCAGCATCAGGCCACTGCTGTCGATGAAAGTGACGTCGGTCATTCCCATGAAGGCCAGGATGTATTTCAGCCAACCACTAACGAAATCGTTTTCAGCCCCTAAGACTGTTCCGCCTGACGTCATGACTACATAGACTTTTTTGCCAGTAACAAGCCCTTCAGGGCCTGACTCGGTGTAGCGGAACGTTTCCCGGGCACGAGCAACCATATCGATCCAGGCCTTCAGAGCAGCCGGTACATGGAAGTTATAGACGGGTGCAGTAATAACGACGGTATCAGCTTCACGCAGCTCATTAACCAGCTCGTCTGACGTTGCCAGAGATGTCTTCTGCTCATCACTGCGGTCAGCTGGATCTGTGAAGTTCGAACCAATCCAGTTTTCATTGATAAGCTCAATGCCGTTCGCCAGATCACGTTCGGTAACCTGTGTACTGCCGTCAGACAGTCGTTCAACCAGTTTGTCCGCGAGATTACGACTAATTGAACCTTCCGTTCTCATACTGCTGTCTACGCGAAGAATATGTGTCATACCGATCTCCTGTGTTTTGTAAGGATGCTTTTAACTATTCAACGGTAGATACGATAAACATTTCTTAACTATGGAAAAATACTCTATGATTGAAAATATTATTCTGAAAAGTAGAAAAATTGATAGGTCTGCAATATCCAGGGCGATGAATCGTAGGGGCTTGTCAGAGAAGAGAGCGACAGATGAGTGAACTGGAAGAAGTACGGGTCTTCGTCACACTGGTAGAGTGCCACAGTGCATCAAAAGCGGCAGAACGCCTTGGTGTTGCAAACTCGGCGATCAGTCGACGTATGAAGGCTCTGGAAGAAAGGCTGGGGGTGCAACTACTGCAACGTACCACCCGGACTATGCATCTGACCGATGACGGTCAGCTGTATTATGACCGCTGCCGTAAGCTACTGGACGACTGGAATGATGCAGAACAGGAGGTGATGCAATCGGCCACGTTACTGAGCGGCAATATCACGGTATCCATGCCTCTCAGCCTTGGCATTTCCCAACTTTCACCGATCATCGCTGACTTCATGAGTGAACACCCCGGGGTGACGGTCAATTTCGATCTGTCTGACCGTCGGGTTGACGTTATTGAAGATGGCTTTGATCTTGTCTTTCGCATTGGCCACCTTGAAGATTCGACCCTGATCGCCCGCAAGGTTACACGGGTGAGGCATATGGTGTACTGCTCACCGGATTTCGTGGAAAAGTACGGGCCGTTTAATACCCCGGATGATCTTCACGACGTACCGGTTTTTGGATACAGCAACCTGCGGTATCCCGGACGCTGGCCATACACATCACCAGATGGAAAAACAGGGGAGATTCGTCTTTCACCGGGTACGTTATCGAATAATGGCGAAGCATTAATTGCTGCCGCTGAACGAGGACTGGGAGCCGGTTGCCAGCCAACATTCACTTTGCAGGAAGCCTTCTCAAGCGGACGTCTAATTCCGGTGCTGACCGACTATAAATGGTTTGGGATGAACCTTTACGCTGTGTATCCCCGGGCTCGTCATTTATCGCGGCGGGTACGTGCTTTGATCGACTATGTCATTGAGCGCCTCGGCAAAGAACCTTACTGGGATAAATGTATTGATGAGTTGTGATACTTATACGGATAGTTGGTGTCATAGTTAAAAACACGGGTAGTTTTATGTCCAAGCGCAGGCGACAAAGGAAATATAATGTTCAGTAAATGGCAGTGGTTACTTATCAGGTTCACTCATAAATTGTGGGTGAGAGCGGCGCTGTTTGCGATCATGGCGATAGTCACTGCATTGATCGCCGCACCAGTAGAGCGATTGCTGCCCGACGCTCTGTCGTTTCAGATTTCGGTCGCCACGATTGATCAGATACTCAGTATTCTGGCAACCAGTATGCTGACGGTGACGACGTTTTCATTGGGGGTGATGGTTTCTGCATTTAGTGCTGCCAGTACAGGAACCACGCCCAGAGCAACGCAACTGGTGCGCGAAGACACGATTACACAAAATGTACTCGCTACTTTTCTCGGAGCATTTCTTTTCAGTCTGGTAGGCATCATTGCGCTCAATACCGGTGTGTATGGTGAAGGCGGACGTCTGGTTTTGTTTGCTGCCACCTTACTTGTGATTGGCATCATCCTGATAGCGATACTTCACTGGATTGAGCACTTGTCTGTACTTGGGCGAGTGACAGAAACCACTGAACAGGTTGAAGTCGCGGCAGCTAATGCTTTGAAAGCTCGTGTAGAGAATCCACATCTTGGAGCGCGCTGTCTGCCAGAAGGCTGGGAGCCTCCCAACGACGGATTTATAGTTAAATCCGAATCTACCGGGTATATCTGCCACGTGGATATCGCAAATTTGCAAGAAACTGCAGAAGAGCTTGAATTAACGATCAATGTTCTGGCGCCGCCCGGTAGTTTTGTTTTTCCCGGGAAGCCTATGGCTTGTATTGAATTTCAAAAGAAAGGAAGTTTAAACAGCGAGCAGGAAACGAAGCTGATAAACAGTGTTACAGCAGCGTATACCACCGGAAAAACCCGCTCGTTTGAGCAGGACCCCAGGTTTGGTTTAATCGTTCTCTCAGAAATTGCGAGTAGAGCATTGTCTCCGGCAGTGAATGATCCAGGTACTGCAATTGATGTGTTGGGAAGGGCGGTCAGACTTTTCTGTATCTGGCGTGAGCATCGCATATTAAAAGACGATGACGAGTCAATCTGTTTCCCTTTGGTGCGTGTCCCCGCATTGAAAACATCCGATCTGATCGAAGATTTATTTATGCCAGTTGCCCGTGACGGTGCGGGGTTAATTGAAATTCAGATACGCGTTCAGAAATCTATGGCGGCTCTCGGAGATATGGCTCCCGAGGCCTATAGTGATGTCATGGCCCACTATGCGGCGCTTGCAGTAAAACGAGCCAGTCAAAGCCTGGCTCTCGAAGAGGAAGTCGAACAGCTTAAAGCAGTTCAGTGCGAACGGAAACGCCGTTAGTGGCTTTGCGTGTACCACGGCCAACCGTGTCTGCTTTCTCCTGCGTTTCGGCATTGACGTCGGTGCTTTGATTTGTGCTTGCGTTATTTCCAAGGGCTTCTTCAGGGGGAATGGACGCTGTCTCAATGACTTCGCTGTGATCAACAACTAGTTTGTCGGCAATAATATCAACAACGCGTTCGTTATTAGTTTCCACTTTTTTATCGTCGCTCATGCTTCTTCCTTAACGGGAGTTGGGGTTCAGGGTAATCCTTATTCTGCATATAAGGTTGGTGATTAGCAAAGCCATAAAATGGATGCCGTTATCGGTGACTGCTCTCGCGAGTTAGCGGTAAATCCGCTGAGCCCACTCAGTCAGCCCCGACACTACACTGCCAAAGTGATCACCATCCAATAGTGGTACTTCACCAAAGACGTTTTTGACCGCATTTGTGATCACGGGAGACTTTGCACTTCCGCCGGTGACGAAAATAAGATCAGGTGAGACTCCAGCCTGGTCTTTAGCCTCTTTCATTAGCGCAATAATTTTTTCAAGTGGACGCTCGATTGCCTCGGCAAGTTCGGTTCGGTTGATATCCGTGCTGAGCGATTTTTCGACGAACTCGAGATTCACTGATGTCATTTCAGCATTGGACAAGGAAATCTTTGCCTCTTCCGCATGGCGAACCAATTGCTGATTCTGCTTGTTTTTACGCAGTCGCAGTAAGCGACCGATCAGCTCGGGTTCGGCACAATCGTGCTGAAGTTGCTCGAGATATAGCCCGGTTTCCAGGCTACTGAAGCGAGTCAGAGCTGAAACATCGTTAGTCGACACCGCATCAATAAAGGTTTTTGTCGGCATTGGCTTGCCACTTTTGAGCGCGGCATTCATGCCAAATAGTGGCATCAGAGACTCCGTTGCCAGGCGGATATCGAGGTCGTTTCCGCCGACCCGCTCGCCCGTATGTCCAAGAAAATCCGCAGCACGATCTGCTTTCTGAATATGATCCGGTCCCATTCGCACCATTGCACAGTCACTGGTACCACCGCCAATATCAACAACCAGAACGGTTCTATTCTCACTGAGCTGGCGTTCAAAGCTTAAGCCAGCCGCAATCGGCTCATACTGAAATTCGATATCTTTAAAGCCGCTACGTCGTGCTGCAGTTTCGAGAATAGATAATGCTTGTCGGTTACTTTGCTCTGAATTCAGGCCCTGAAAATTCACCGGGCGTCCAATAACGGTTTGAGTCAGAGTGTCGCCAGCAGAGACTTCTGCGCGGTGTTTGATCGTCTGCATCATGGCCGTGACGATATCTTCGAAGAAGCCCACAAACTCAGGGCGAAGCCCGCTGGCACCTAAAAAGGATTTTGGGGATTTAACGAAGTAGCCTTCTTCCGGATCGGCGAAATACTCTTTGAACGCCGCATGACCGACGAACATTACATCATCATCCGCGTGAAGGTCGAGTTCATTACGAGCTCTGAGGGCCATCTGCAACTGGGGTTTGCGTGATGCGATAAAAGCTTCACGATCAGACGTCAGTCCATGACTTACCTGCTCAGTTATAAGCTCACGGGCCATCGCATATAGGGCTGAGGGCATAAAAGTACGCTCGCCATCGACCGGCAATAAACGTATCTCGCCATCCTGTTGCACGCCAATAGCGCAGTTGGAAGTGCCGTAGTCGAAACCGCAGATCATGGAGCAACTCTCTTCAAAAGCGGGAAGGTACCATAGATTGGCTATTGTTTTCAGCTGGCTGTCAGATTGGTCATGATGTTAACGATAAAAGACGAGCATGAGGGTATGATGTAAACCGATTGTGTGAGTAATGTAGGGACATATTGTCGTGCTGAAATCATTGTTAATTCTATCTTCTCTTTTTCTTGCCGTTGGTCTTACCGTCTTTGCTTGGTTTGCTTTTACATTTTTCAAAGCATGGAATGGTGATGGTTACACCGCAGTCGATAAGGCGGTAAGTGATCAGTACTATACGAAAGAAAATCAGCTGTACTTTGTCTCTATGGGTAACTTCTTCTCGTTGGGGGCTAAGAAAATCGAAGGGGCTGATATATCCTCTTTTCAGATTCTCACTACAGAATATGCTCGGGACCTTCAACATATTTACTTCAACGGAAAAGTAGTCGACTCCGTTGATCTGGAAAGTTTTCAGATACTGTCCCAGGTTTACGCCAAAGATAAGAATTCAGTATACATACTGGGAAAAAGTGAACCTCGTGCTGATCTCCAGACATTTGAGGTTTTTGGCGATAGCTACTATGCCAAAGATAAAAATACGGGTTGGTATTTCTATGGCATGGTAGAGGAGGCTGACCCTCATTCATTTAAAGCACTAGCCGACCCTGTAGAGGGTGTAGATCATAGTAATAGTTTCCTTAGAGGTCACCTGGCCGATGATTCCTAAATATGATGCTGTCACTGTCGAATAGGTAGAATAATGAAACAATCAGTATTCGCTAGAGAAGAATTACATCTTTCCTGGAATCGTTGCTGGTCAGGTATTGGAGCTAGTGGGGATGGGGAAGCGTTAAGACACGACTTAATAGCTGCCTGGAATGAGCCTCAGCGCAAATACCACACCGAACAACACCTGTGCGAATGCCTGGCATTGTTTGAAGAGTTTCAGCATCTGGCTGCCAACCCACACGAAGTTGAACTGGCAATCTGGTTTCATGATGCTGTGTACGACGTTAAAGCCAAAGACAATGAGTTGAAAAGCGCAGAGTGGGCACGAACTGCATTAGAGGAGGCAGGCGTCAGCAAAGAAAAAAGCCAGCGGATTTATGACCTCATTATGGCAACTGAACACAGTGCGATGGATGAGCTAGATACGCCAGATAAGCAGCTTCTTGTCGATATCGATCTTGCGATTTTAGGTAGTGAACCTGCAAGGTTTTCTGAATACGAGAAGCAGGTGAGAGAAGAGTACAGCTATGTCCCTAACTTTCTTTTTCGCATCAAGCGAAGGCAGATATTACGGTCTTTTTTGGATCGGCAGCCCATCTACAGTACTCCCGAGTTACAAGCGCGCTTCGAATCACAAGCCAGGATAAATCTATCGGGCTGAGTAGTCTTCGTTAGCGTAAGATTGCAAAAGAAAAAGCAAAAACAAAAGAACGAATAGCAGGGATATCCGATGTACACCGATTCAGATTTAGAAAATGCCGTCACTAAAGGCATATTCACGCGCGACTCCGTAGAGCGCTTCCGCAAGGACTATGAGCAACAACACGCCAGCCCCATTGTAGATGAGGAGAACTTCCGCTTAGTCAGTGGCTTTAACGATATTTTCGTGGTCGTGATCTCTGTGGTCGTACTGCTTTCATCGTTTTCTTTTTTCAATTCGATGTTTGGCGATCTGATTGGTTTTGCTGTTACGGCCTGTGCCGCTTGGGGGCTGGCGGAGTATTACATTCGTATTCGTAGAATGGCATTGCCTTCTATCGTACTTCTGCTTGCTTTTATTCCCAGCGCGACGGCAGTCATGGCGTTCCTATATTTAAGCGCGGCAGACATCAGAGATTTGCCGATAAATGACCTTGTTAAGGAAAGTGGATTTGTAATTCCGCTGTTTTCTCTTATTGCTGCGCTTGCACATTGGTTACGTTTTCGGGTTCCGGTTACCATTGCACTCATTACTGCTGCCGTGGCTGCTACGGTACTCGCCATACTGTTTACGTCGTTCCCACAACTTAGTACCTTCCTGTACCCGATGATGATGGTGGCTGGTGGTGTGGTATTTATCTTCGCCATGGGATGGGATATTTCCGATACTCGCCGGGTAACGCGTCGTTCGGATGTGGCGTTCTGGCTGCACCTTCTGGCTGCTCCATTACTAATGCATCCTTTGTTCAAGATCATTGGGGTCATGGACGGGGATGTTAGTGCCTCGGTTGCAGGAGTAATTCTCGGTGTATTCGGGGTAATTACACTGATCTCTCTGCTGATTGATCGCCGAGCTCTTATGGTCTCCTCTCTTGCCTATGTTCTTTATGCAATGAATGCTCTGTTCGATAGTTTTGGAACATTGGGGCAGCAACTCGGCCTGACAGGGTTGATTGTAGGCTGCAGTATGGTCCTGCTTACCGCCTATTGGGACAGAGCTCGAACTTCGCTGCTGAAGCCATTACCTGATAGCGTCTCCAACTATCTTCCTATGAAGTAGAGGAGCAACCAGCCTTAAACAGGCTGTTTGTCCAGCAATGTCGTAAAGAGCCTGAAAGTTACGAACTAGTCCATGGCTGGTTTGTACAAATATTGTTCTGATTTGGTTACCATTGTCCACCTAACAAATAGGCATATCGCGACACCCACCGACGTGATAGGCAATAGGAACGCCAGACGGGAACTGATTATCATGGCATTTAAGCGATTTATCTTATCGGCATCGACACTTGCGTTAATGTCATGTGGAGGCGAGGACGGCAGCAGTATTCAAGGCCCTGAAAGCCACCGCATCAGTACCTCCGTAACCGGACAAGGCACCGTCTCCCCTGAATCGGCCGACATTTCAGACGGCAGCAGCGCGCAGATGATTCTGCAGCCAGAAGAGGGCTATACGGTAGCCACCGCCAGCGGCTGTAACGGCTCGATGCAGAGCAATCTGTATTACATCAGCAGTGTGACTCAGGACTGCACCGTGAATGTTCTGTTTACTGAGGTGCAGCAAGCCCCTGCAGCGCAGGAAGAGCCTGATGAAGAAGCTCCGCGTGTTTCGGGTGCCGTCTCTGCCGGTAATGGTCTTGTGACCGTGCAGTTCAGCGAGCCGATGTCTGCTGACCTGGTCGACTCGGTCGTCAACTTCAACATTACCCGCACCGACACCCAACAGATTCTCCCGGTACTGGCTGCAAGCTTTGTCGATGATCGCCAGCAAGCCGTGCTGTTAGAAACCGGCGCTCAAATTAATACCGAATATAGACTCATCGTTGTTAACGCCTACGACGTCGCTGGCAATGCCATTGCCCCACCGGCTGAAGAAGTTGAAGTTAACCCCAATAGCGCCACTTTTGTTGGCACACGCCCGGGTGGTGATGATCTGGTCGACAGCGACGAAGACGGCCTCGCTGATTACATCGAACTCGAAGGCTGGCCGGTGATCGTTACCCGCACCGACGGCAGCACAGAAACCTTCCACGTCAGCTCTGATCCGCTCGACCCCGACACCGACAACGACGGCGTACCGGACAACGACGAACGCCACGGCGGCTTAAACCCGCTCAGCATCGACACCGACGGTGACACCCTCGATGATGATGCCGAATGGAACCGCATCTATTCAGACGGCACCAAGCAAGACACCGACGGTGACGGCATTCAGGATGGCTTTGAATACGTCTTCTTCAAAACCTCGCCGATTCTGGCCGACACCGACGGCGACCAGATGGATGACCCCAGTGAAGTCGCGTCGGGCAACCGAAACCCGTTGATCGCAGACATGCCGATCCCGGATATCGACGTGGGCTTAGTGAATCTGCAGCTGGATACCCGTTTAACCTACACAGATGAAAGCGGGCAGGTCGTTACTGAATCCAACACCAGCGAAGCCACACTGACGCAGGGTAATAACCAGACGTACTCCTCGGCTAACGAGAACTCAACCAAAGAAACGGTAGAAAATTCCGTCTCACTGACACTCAGCGCAGAGAAAGAAATCAATTATGGCGCGACCGAAGGGGGCGGCAGTGGTAGCACAAAATTCAGCGCGAGCCGGACAACGTCGTCATCAAATACCAATGAATGGGGCAGCACCGTCTCATTTGGTGAAGAGAGTAACCAGAGCGCCGAAGAGGCTTATCACGACTCGCTGACCACAGAAAATGCCCGTGATACCCGCGAGAGTATTACCCGTGAAGTCTTGGGTGCGTCGATGCGTGTCGACGTTACGGTCGCCAATGCCGGCAATATTCCATTCTCAATAAGTAACCTTGAGCTGACCGCACAAGCACAAGACCCGAATAACCGCCGCCGTATTATTCCTATCGGCTCGCTTGTGCCCGAAAACGACAACCTTGATTCAGTAAACATCGGTGCCATTGGCGAGACCGCTCGTGGGCCATTTATCTTCCGTACCGAGAACGTCTTCCCGCAAGAAATCGAAGACCTGATGAAAAACCCGCGCGGTCTGGTCGTGCAGTTAGCTAACTACGACATCACCGACGAAAACGGCAACAACTACGCCTTTACCTCACAGCAGATCCAGGATCGTACCGCTGAGATTACGTTTGATATGGGTAACGGTGAGGTTGAAAGCTACCGCATTGCTACCGCCAGTGATCATCATCCTTCGACTGGTGCACCGAATGGCATCAGCATGAAACGTGCGTTAGAGATTGCCGGTATCCGTGGCACACAGATTATCCGCGACGGCGGCAACGGTGTGGTCGAAACCGTCGCGGCACCAACCTCCGACGACCAACAACTCGAAACCGCTGGCAGCAGCGTTGAGCCGCGCAGCATTATTATTGCCGCTGGTGACGACAACAGCATCGCTACCGTACCGGGTGGCGACGATATTCTGGTAGAGCCTGATTACGCCACCGAACTGTTCGCGACCTCTGCAGTGATTATTGACGGCGGTAACGGCATCGCTGAGACCGATGTCTCCGGCGACGATGACTTAGTCAGCATCCTGAACGCCGATATCGAACCCGGCCAGGTGGTGATTCGCGCAGGCGACGACGGCGTGATTGATTCCATCCCGACTGGCGATGATATCCTCGTTGATGCAGGGCAGGAGCATTACGTACTGACACGCTTCCGCGATGTAGAAGCCATCGCCGGTGAAGCCCGCTTCTGGGTACTGTTTACCAACAACCAGAACATCGAGAACGTCGATTTCGATAATCTGCGCCTGCGCTCTGGCCAGCAATACAACTTCACCTACGTGCAGGACAAAGACCTCGACCGCGTCTGGGCGCGTGAAGAATACCTGCACGGCAGCTCAGATGAGAGCATCAATACCGACGGCTGTGACCAGGAAAATGCTCTTAAGGTGTGCGATACGCTTACCGACTACACCGAAATCAAAGAAGGCTGGATAGTACAACTGCGAGGGTCTAATCAGAGCTACCGTGTATTCTCTAATCCGGGCCAGGCCGACTCAGACCGTGATGGTTTGACCGACGACCTTGAGCGCGCCTGTGGCCTCGATCCGCGCCAGCGCGACACCGACCTCGACGGCCTGACCGATTATGAAGAAATCACCGGCCAACGCGTTGAAGGCAACATCGTCACGCCTATGGTCAGCATCGACGTCGATGACACCAGCGTGCCGTCCATGACGATTACACCGTACTTAGGCGCAGAGCCTGATCCGATTCCGGCAGACCGGGCCACCAGCGCAATCTGGGCAGAGCACCAGGTCACGGCAGAATGCCAGCAGATGCTCGAAGACAAACTCACCGGCGGCTACGCCACTGATCCGCTGAATCCAGACACCGACGGCGACTTCGTTAATGACCTCGCCGAACTGTCACTGGGCCTGCACCCGAACGACCGGGTCGACGGGGCAGACTTCCTCGATGACGACGGCGACGGCCTGGTGAACTCCGCCGAAACCAACGGCTGGATAGTGACCGAAGCTTTCTGGGGCGCAAGCCGCACCGTGACATCAGACCCAACCAAAACTGACACCGACGAAGACGGCCTGCCGGACCTGCTCGAGTTCTACCTCAAGACCGACCCACGCAGCACCGACACTGATGGTGATGGCATTAACGACGGCGATGAATACCGCAACGGCGGTGATGTTTGTGTTGCCCGTGGCAATCCATGCATTACCTTTAATCAGGCACCAGAGAACGACTACGCCGCCTTCGTGCGCGCCTGTAACCTCGCACCGGCCTGTAACGTCGCCCAGATCGAATCGACACTCGCGGCCGAGAGCCAGTACGGCACCAACCCAAGCTCCGTCGATAGTGATACCGATACACTCTACGACCGAGAAGAACTCGGTCTGCCACAAGGCGCAACGCCGCCACGCCGGATCACTATTAACGGCAGTGATATTGGCATCTTCGCATCAAACCCGCGCATCAGCGACACCGATAACGACGGCCTCAACGATCAAACGGAATACCTCGACTACACCAACCCGAACGCGGGCGATTCAGACAGCGACGGCAATTCCGATTTCTTTGAGAAATACACCTCAGGCACCAACCCACGCCAGGGCGATATCAAATTTAAAATCTGGCTCGACGGTTTTGACCTGCGCGTCAACGCTGCGACCTGGTTGGATGTCAACGCAGGGCGGACACTCACCGAATGCGACTTCCGCATATCGGTCGGTACCTTCTCGTACGATGCAACACTGCCAGCAGGCACACCGATCCCGTGCTACTACGGCGAATACATTGTTGATACCAACAACGTACTGCAGCCGGGCTTAGGCTTCCCAGCTCTGGAAGCCGACATTCAGACTAACGGCGGTAACGTTAACTACTGCTACCTCAGCATCCCGTTGGATTACGGCAAGGTTGAAGGTTCGCATTACACCACGACCTGTTCGCACAACAACGGCACCTATAACGACATCGACTTTACCGCGCGGTTCTACTTTGATCGGGTGGAGGAGTGAGTAAGGTGGAGTGAGTAAGGTGGAGTGAGTTGGTATGGGGCAGGGATGCCGGAGAGACTGAAACAGCCGCCGTTGGGCGGCTGTTTTGGTTGCGTGTCTTAAAAGTCGCCAGTTGGTTTGTTTTTGACAGCTATGGGCCCCTGCATAGAGAACGCAATATAGAAATGAACTGTCGTATCATCTCTTTCGGTAAATTCACCACTCGCTAAAATATCCCTCGACAATGCAGGACAAAATATATATTTTTTTTTCGTTCCGGTTAATTGTCCTTCTAGTTTAGCTATGTGTCCTACTTTGTCTAAATAAAAGCATCTTTTTGCACGTCTAATATAGCTAGGTATTTCGGATGCCCGTAGTTGATTGAATTCGACATCGGAGCTGGCGTAGTCGCGCAAGTGGAACAGTGATACTGCTTTATAGAATCGAAAATTTGGATTTCTTGAATGAGTATTTATTATTAGTTCGGATACATCTGAGTTAATAGCTATCCAGTCTGGTGAAGATGACGATGACCTCATTGCGTGCCACTCAAACTCCAATTCTGCACGGCACTCTACAAGTTTAATATCTAACTGATCATGATTGTCGTTTATGATTGAGCTATATTTTTCAAACTTTTCTTGGACTTTGTTAAAAGATTTACCTTTTCCTGATGAGATTGCTTGTGATAGTAGGGCTTTTATTATTACATAGAATCCAGTTTGCGTTCTTTCTGAACTATATTCAGAAATAGCTAGGTCTTCCATTTCATCTAAGTTATCTATGTTTTTGTAGATTTGTTCCTCTAGAGATCTTAGCATTTCGTAACTATCATTTTTAGAATTTACTGTGGTCCTTTCTATTAGTTTAAAAGAATCAGAAATGATTCTTACAGCATTAGCTAGAGACTCGAGAAAAGAATCTCGATCGTCATCCTTCACTTTTGCTGCTGCTTTTAAATACATGTTAGCACTTACGTGTTTATTGTGGAGGTCGAAAGGATTGCGATTTTCCGCCTCTTTTAGATGTGACTTGATTGTTTCAATGTGGGTTTTAGAGCGTTCTAGATCCTGCTCCTCGCTTAGCTGATTGACTACGCATGACGCGAGAGAAGTGTGTATATTTCCTACGTTTTCTTCTTTTTCGAGTAGGGGGTTTGTGTCGGCATCAACACTTTTTAATATCTCTTTATAAGCATCCGCTTGGCTATTTCCCATATCCCTAATCCATAGTCCTCTATGGTGTATAAGGGTTCTGTCTTCGTATGTGAGAGACTCAATAGCTATATCAAACAATTCTAGCCCTTGCTCAAAATTAAATTTCTTCTTTAAATCTTTCTTTTTTGAAATCAGGATCTCATGAGCTGTATTCACATATATTCGAGTTTCACCATCACATGAGGATAGAATATCTTTCAAGCGTTGATGCTCTCCGGTATGACTTGCGAAACCTCCATTTAGTATTTGGATAAGTACCTGAGTAACTACCTCATTCCTTGTTCTATAAGATATGGATTCTCCGTCATTATAATTCTCACCATATATCAGACCCCAAAGAGGTTTCCCTTCGCTACAAGATTCAAGCCAGGACTGGTAACTTATCCCTAGTGAGCGTACCAGAACTTCAACTGGTAGAGGCAAGCCTAGCCCCGACATTGTTGTAACTAATTCATATGCTGTTCTTGCCCACTCTTTATGTGATGAGGACTCCTTAGCAATTTCTTTCACTATGCCGTCGATACCACCGAGAGAGTAATATTCATCGGCCAAGGACTCGGAGATTGACGAACGAGTGTTGGGTAGGAGAAACCACAGAGCACATAAGGCATCCTTAGAATTCTTACTTGTTGCTGAATCTATTAGTGCTTTAGAGCTTTTTTTGTCATTAGTTGCATTTACACTAACTAGGTATTCTTCGAGTCCATTTATCTCGTTGTCGCTTAAGTCATCTGGGAAGTCGATAACGAATTCATATATGCTGTCTGGAATGGTAATTCGGTTTTCATCATTGAGAACTTCTGATGACGGCCTCTTACTATTAACAACACACCAGTTCAAAGATTCATTCGATAATACTTGGATTAACTCGTCTGATTTTTCAAATCTCTCTAAGTTTCGATCAATAAAGAATAAAATTTTAGTATCTGGCGCCCCTTTTATCGATTGTCGTATTTTCTGAATTACGGTTGCCCAGGAAGCAGGTTGGTTATATCCAATATTTCTCTTCAACCAAATGCAAAGATAGCCGTCATTTGAAAAATCGTATGCGACTCTTCTCATAACTGTTGATTTTCCTACACCAGCCTCGCCGGACAGAGTTATGAGAGATGGTGATCTTTGTTTAGAAAACTCAAGGATTTTTTCCTTAATAACTTCTGTTATATCCCTAGGGAAATCAATACATGCATTGTATGGCTCCCAGTTTAACTCAGAAGGTCTACATAAATGGTCGAGTAACTTATTTGAAGAGGAAATCGGGACGTTCTTAAAATCTTCATCCCTGGGTACGATTGCAATCCTATCGTCAATATTACTGAGTACTTTATAATTGATTCCTTCTAAGGTTCCTAACGGTAGAGATAGCTGTCTTACATCTTTCGTAGAGGTGAGCCATGTATATAAAGTTGAGTCTATAACTTCTACTTTAGTGTCGTAAGGTAGAAGAGCCCTGATTGAACTATCTTCGCTGCAAGGATCTCCTTTAAAAAATACAAGTTTAGATGGTAACCCTGGACTGAAATATAATAACTCGTTTAAAAGATCTTTTACGAAATCCCTGTCACCATTGGTGCCCATGAAAACCATCGGTGATGCTTTATTGTAGTCGGGGAACGTTGCTAGTAGCTTCCTCCACTCACGTCTCTTTTTTAAGTACTCAGCTTCGGTTAGACACAATTCATTTCCTGGCCTTGTGTCTCTCAAATCTCCATAGAGTGCGTAGTATGGGGTTGAGTTGGCAGGTGCTTTTGATGTCACTCCACTTATTGTTGTAATCGTTCTAGTTGATGAGCTTCGATTTATTTCTTCGTTTATTGCATCTAAAACTCTTACGTCTAGAGTCAATGATATTACTGATTTCCAAGGTTTTTGAGATATTTTCGTTACTAATTCTGACTTCGGCGAGTTGTGTATTATTCGGTCAATTTCTGACTTTATGGTTGATTTTTGAACTCCAAGGTCTATTAATAAAGAAACTGTCTTGAAGAGATTTTCCTGAGGCTTCGAATCGGGAGAGAATTTTTCTTGTAATGATTTGTTTATCGCATCTAACCGGATATCGGCCGCGCAAGCACCGCTTCCAAGTACTAAACTGTATCCAGTGTCAAAATTCATATGGTATTTCCCTGTATATTTTTAGTAAAAGTATTTGAAGGCGTGAGTTCTAATAGATAATTTCCGATTCCAGTATCATTCTTACCTTCTATTGCCTCGTGCATTTCCACTAAGAGTACGGCTGAGCTAAGTTCCGGGTTTATCATTCCTTTTACTTTCCCAGTAGTTTTGTTTAATAATATTGATGTTGATGGTGCTATGTGAATGGAGTTAGGAAGATTTTCTAAATCTATATCCCTTGCTATATCAATTACATCATCAACTATTGATTTTATGTCGTTCGTCTTTGATGTGGATTCGTGAAAGAAAAATATCGATGACCATACTTCGAAATTTCTATGATCTTGTTCACCGTTATAGGATATAGCCTGATATGATTTGCAAATTGACTTCATGGCATCTGATAGAATTCTTTTTGAGTACGTAGATTTGACCTCGATAATTCCTTTTGCCATTTCTGGCGGTATTATCAACAACTCTTTTTCAATGAGTAGTGGAATACCTGAGTTAGGTTTGCTTATCAATACGTCTATTTCTCCCGACGGGGAATGATTTGTTAGAGGAACTACAAAACCTGTCGAAAAAATAAGTGACCCCAAACTATGCTTTTCTAGGAAGTTTGTTAATATCTGCTCTTTATATTTTCCATCGCTCAACCAGTGTGCGTCTCCTATGAGGCTTCGCACTCTTTCTTTAGTACTTTCAAACTCTGTAGACCAGCTCGCTAATAGACTGTATGTGTTTCTTTCCATGATTAATAGCCCCAAATTACATTGTGAGAATACAACTTCCTATATCCCTGTCAATAATTGGACGTACTAATTTCACTTCTTTAAATCAGAGTTTCTACAGTTATAGTATCGTGACCCAAGTGATATAGTATCATCTTAGGATAAGAGTATCGGCTTTAGACGAATAGTATTTGGAGGTACAATGATAAACCAAAGACCAGAACTCCCAAACCACCTGTCCATCAACCCGCGCAGCCCACACTTCGTTGAAGAATGCTTCGAGCACGACATCGGCATTCGCTTCAAGGGCAAAGAGCGCACGGACATTGAGGAATACAACATCAGCGAAGGTTGGGTGAAGATTTCTTCTCCAACGACTAAGGATCGCTTTGGTCGTCCGCTGCTGATCAAGCTGAAGGGTGAGGTTGAGGCTTTCTATAAGTAAGCCTCTGAGCATAGCGCTGGGTTCCCGCCTTCGCGGGAATGACAGGCTACTACGCTGGATTTCTGCCTTCCTGGGAATGACCGTTCAATGCGTTGAATTTCCACCTTCGTAGAAATGACAGAAGGCTTCTCCCCTCTAGAGAATGGTAATAAAGAAACCGCCTGTTGGCGGTTTCTTTGGTTTTATAGGTCGTATTACCGGTGTCAGCAATATAGAGCATTACGCCCGGGAACCCGTAGGCGGGTTGTTCCAACCCGTATCGCCAAAGCTTCGCGTTTAGCTCCTACAGGATTAGCTCTGCTGGTCTGAAGCGTTTTTTGCAGAATCGCCATCAATATCGTGAATCTTTTTGAGCATGTCGTCTGCTAACCACTTGGCTTCGGCAACGACTTCTGGCTTTTCGTTTTTGATGATGTCTTCGAGAGTTCTGTTCATGGTTCACGCATCTCTGACGTGGTGTTTATATTTTGAACAGTTTAACCGAGAGAGCGGTGTTTGCAAAATAGGGCTTTAGATGATGAGGCCCGAGGTGGACAGTGCCCACTTTGCGGAGGTGAGCACGGCGCTGGGCTCCCGCCTTCGCGGGAGTGACAGACTTCTAGCTACCTAGTGCAACTAATTCTTCTTGCGCGAAGGCAACGAGCGAGCTGTATTCGTTCTCGCGAATCAATTGCTCGATTATCTCTGGGTTGATGTTGAGGTAGTCGTGGACGAGAGCGTTTCGCATACCGATGATTCGCTTCCAGTTGATGCTTTTCATAGAAGCTACGTCATGCTCAGAAAGCCGCTCGAAAGCTACATACGCGTTGTCAGGAGCAGGATAGCCGAGTTGTTTGCATCGGTGCTTGGCGATGCCGATGCAGGCCTCAACCAAAGTTTGGATTAAGCGTTCGCTGGCTTTTGCTTCGTATCGGCTCATTGGGCGTTCGTTGAGAATTGTTGTAAGACCTTTGAGGTCAGCTTCAATTTCCGCAATGTGCGCTTTCATTGAAAGCAGGTAGGTATTTTCCATTGCTAATTCCCGGTTTAACCAAACTGTTGATAATGGTGAAGGTGATCGATCTCCCACTTCGACATTATTTTTCCACTGACTTCAAATTCATGAGCAGGGTTTTTATTTACGAGCAGTTTCCCGGTTTTCAAAACTGACATGGCAAGTGGTACGGGCCCATTTTCCAGGTCTAATAAGGAAAGGCTGCCTTCTGGTAACTCCAGTTTATTAGCCCAGTCGATAGCCAATATCTCAGGTCTCAGACGTCGGGCTACGACGTCAGTATCGGTATTTTTGAATATCACTGCCAGATCAATGTCGCTGTTTTCCTGTGCAGATCCTTTGGCGTGAGATCCGTATAAATAGAGCGTATCTACCTCGTCTGTTGCATTGGCATGTTTAATTATGTCTGGCAGAAGCTGATCAAACTTACCCATGTTCACACCCTTGCTGATGAGAGCACATCAACACGGTCCTCTGTGATGTATGGCTTCAGCTCTTCGCGGACTGCTTTCTCTGTGACCAGGTCTACAGGGCTACCCAGGGCTTCTTCGAGGTAGAACTGTACACCGAAGAATTGTTTGGACGTGGCTTTGCCATCGAAACCGACGAGGATGTCGATATTGCTATCCTCGCGGGCATCGTTACGTGCCGTTGAGCCAAAAAGCGCGAGCGTAGTCAGGCCGTACCGTTCCTGAAGGACGGGTTTGCAGCGGGACAATATGTCGAGTGCCTGTTCGCGGTTCATATACTTAGCCGATGTACGTGTTTTGATCAGTTTAACCGACAGGGCGGTGTTCGCAAAATAGGGCTTTAGATAGGGTAGGCCGTAGGCGGATTGTTCTAACCCGGTTCGCCAAAGCTTCGCGTTTGGCTCCTACAAGGGATGGCAGTAGCCTGAAATAAGCGAGGTATAAAAAACGCCAGGTCTTTGCAGAGCTGGCGTTTTTGTTTTCAGAGCAGCTTCGCTGATTACAACGCTTTGATCTTTTCGATCTGGTCGTTGAGTTTGGCGATATCACGCTCAAAGCCGGCGGCTTTTTCTTTCTCTTTTTCGATCACGACTTCTGGTGCTTTATCAACGAACCCTGGGTTACCCAGTTTGTTCTGTACGCGCTCCAGGTCTTTGCCGAGTTTGTCGATAGACTTGGTCAGGCGTGCCACTTCTGCGTCTTTGTCGATGAAGCCAGCCATGGGTACGAGTACTTCCATGTCGCCAACCAGTTGGGTGACAGACATTGGTTCTTCGTCGCCTTCGTTCAGCCAGGTCAGTTTGTTGAGCTTGGCGAGTTTCATCAGGAAGGCCTGGTTTTCTTCGGCGCGGCGGAAGTCTTCGTCGCCGCCGTTTTTGAACTGCAGTTCGAGTTCAAAGCCTGGGGCGATGTTCTTCTCGGCGCGGACGTTACGCACGGCGGTAATCACGTTCTGCAGCCATTCGATGTCGGCTTCGGCCTCGGCGTCGATCAGGGCGTCCTGAGCTTCTGGGTAAGCGGCGAGCATGATGGTGTCGCCTGATTTACCCGCCAGGTCTTTCACCTGATGCCAGATAGACTCAGTGATGAACGGGATGATCGGGTGTGCCAGTCGCAGAATGGCTTCGAGTACGCGTACCAGAGTACCGCGGGTGCCGCGCTTTTCTTCTTCAGTAGCGTTCTCATCCCACAGAACTGGCTTAGACAGCTCGAGGTACCAGTCGCAGTATTCGTTCCAGATGAATTCGTACAGCGTCTGTGCGGCCATGTCGAAGCGGTACTGGTCCATGTGGCGGCGTACTTCGCTTTCGGCGCGCTGCAGGCGGGAGATGATCCAGCGGTCTGCCAGTGACAGGGCAGCGTCTTCTCCGTTCACGCCGCACGCGGCTTTCATGGCGTCGGTGATTTCAATGAGACCACCGTTTGCATTTTCTACGGCTTCTTCGCCCGCCACAGACAGCATCACGTAGCGTGAGGCGTTCCACAGCTTGTTGCAGAAGTTACGGTAGCCTTCGAGGCGCTTCATGTCCCAGTTGATGTCACGGCCGGTCGAGGCCATGGCAGCCAGGGTGAAGCGCAGGGCGTCGGTGCCGTGTGGCGCGATGCCTTCCGGGAATTCTTTCTGAGTGCGCTTGCCGATTTTCTCAGCCAGTTGTGGCTGCATCATGTTGCCGGTGCGCTTCTCGAGCAGGTCGTCCAGTAAGATACCGTCGATCATATCCAGCGGATCGAGGACGTTACCTTTCGATTTGGACATTTTCTGGCCGACTTCGTCACGGATCAGACCAGTCACGTACACGGTTTTGAACGGTACTTGCGGTTTGCCATCGTCGTCTTTAATGAAGTGCATGGTCATCATGATCATGCGCGCCACCCAGAAGAAGATGATGTCGAAGCCGGTGACCAGCACGTCAGTCGGGTGGAAGTCGAGCATACGCTTGGCAACTTCCGGGTCGTCCAGGTTTGGCCAGCCGAGTGTACCGAAGGTCCACAGAGCGGAGGAGAACCAGGTATCCAGGACGTCTTCGTCCTGAACCAGTTCTACGTCGTCAGCG
Organism: Thalassolituus maritimus; assembly: GCA_913019975.1. Lineage (GTDB taxonomy): Bacteria > Pseudomonadota > Gammaproteobacteria > Pseudomonadales > Oceanobacteraceae > Thalassolituus. The sequence continues at coordinate 71,034 of CAJWBH010000002.1, forward strand.
AGCTTGTTGGCAGCGCGTACTTCGGCTTCGTCGTGGCCAACGTAGACGTTACCTTCTTCGTCGTACCAGGCTGGGATACGGTGACCCCACCACAGCTGACGGGAGATACACCAGTCCTGGATGTCGCGCATCCAGCTGAAGTACATGTTTTCGTAGTTCTTAGGTACGAACTGAATATCGCCGTTCTCTACCGCTTCAATCGCTGGCTTGGCCAGTGTCTTAGCGTCGACGTACCATTGGTCGGTGAGCATTGGCTCGATCACTACGCCACCACGGTCGCCATACGGCACGGTGAGGTCGTGGTCTTTGATTTCGTCGAGCAAGCCCGCTTCTTCGAAGTCAGCAACGATGGCTTTACGCGCAGCGAAGCGCTCCATGCCACGGTATTTTTCTGGAATGCTGGCTTTTACGTCGTCGTTGACGCTGCCGTCGGTGTTGAATACCTGCGGCACGTCACGCACGTCGGCGTTGAAGGTGAATATGTTGATCATTGGCAGGCTGCAGCGTTTACCAACTTCATAGTCATTGAAGTCGTGCGCTGGGGTGACCTTAACGGCACCGGTGCCTTTGTCCATGTCGGCGTGTTCGTCGCCCACAATCGGAATACGACGGCCAACCAATGGCAGGATGATGTCTTTACCGATCAGATCTTTGTAGCGCGGATCTTCCGGGTTAACGGCCACACCGGTGTCGCCCAGCATGGTTTCCGGACGAGTCGTCGCAACCACGATGTAGTCTTTGCCTTCAGAGGTTTTCAGACCATCGGCCAGCGGGTAGCGCAGGTGCCACATATGACCTTTCTTGTCTTTGTTTTCGACTTCGAGGTCAGAAATGGCGGTGTGCAGTTTCGGGTCCCAGTTGACCAGGCGCTTACCACGATAAATCAGGCCGTCTTTGTAGAGGCGGATGAAGACTTCCTGAACGGCTTTATAGAAGCCATCGTCCATGGTGAAGCGTTCGGTGTCCCAGTCAACGGAGTTACCGAGTCGACGCATCTGTTGGGTGATGGTGCCACCGGAGTGTTCTTTCCATTCCCAGACTTTCTCGAGGAACTTTTCACGGCCGAGCTCGTGGCGGTCTGGCTGGTTTTCAGCGGCGAGTTTGCGCTCAACGACCATCTGGGTCGCAATACCTGCGTGGTCGGTACCGACCTGCCACAGTGCTTTCTGACCCTGCATACGCTTGTAGCGGGTGAGGGCGTCCTGGATGGTGTGCTGGAAGGCATGACCCATGTGCAGGGAACCGGTGACGTTCGGTGGTGGGATCATGATGGAGTAACCTTCGCCGGTCAGTCCGTCCTGATAAGGCTTGAAGTAGCCTTTCTCTTCCCACTCTTTGTACCAGGTTTGTTCGATTGCGCTGGGTTGGTATGTCTTATCCATTACTCGCTGCTACTCATTTTGGATATTAGAAAAATGGGCCGCAGTATACCGGATTAGTGCACCGGTGGGCAGGGAGGAAAGAAGACTGATTTACTCAGTCTTCTTCAGACGATGAAGGGGCGATTCAGGTGTCTTCTTTGCCGTTGAGCATGTCGCGCACGCGGGCACGAAGGCGGCTTTTAACCATGGGTATCAGCTCTTCAACGAGTTCATCAACCATGCGCTCACGTTGAAGCAGGGAGGTTAGCGATGCCGTAGTCTCGGCCATGTTAGCATCGAGTTCAGCGCGTTTTGAGGACAAGGCTGTTTCGCTGGCGCCCGGAAGTGGTGCCATTGCGGGTGACTCGGTTTCCTGGCCGCGATTTATCTTCTCGAGAATCTGGTTCAGCGGGCTCAGGCCGCTGGGAGGAGTTTGTTTAGGTGCTGATTGCTCTACTTTGGGCGCTTCGGGTGAAGGTGCCTGAGGTTTTGGAACTGCACGCAGAGACGACGGCTGAGAGGCAACGTCATTCACCGTTGGGATATCTGTTACCGTTGGGATGTTGCTGAGATCGAGGCTCGGGGGTTCGCTCACAGTCGGGATGTTGCCGTCAAAGAGGTCATCCAGAACCGGAATGTCATCCGCAGAGGAGCCAGATGAAGTCGGGTTATCAAGCACCCGTTGCAACATCTCGAGTTCGGCCAGAAGGTCTTTAGGCTCTTCCTTGTTTTTCATCAGCTCATTCTCATATCGTTGTGCGTCACCGGATATCCCCGATCTTTCAGAAACCGGAAGTGTTGGCGCGTGTAGGCCAGAATATCGTCTTTCTGAACGACAATTTCTACCAGTCTTTCAAAACGGCTGAAAAAAGCCGGTAATTCAGCGCTCAGGTTAATAATGACATCGTGGTGATGTCCGGGTTCCTGAGCCCAACCAATGCTTACCGGGCAGTCGACAGGTGCGTCTTTGGCTGTCAGCAGCGCGTGCGGTATAAAGGCGTCTGCACGGAATTGCCAGAGCATATCATCGAGTTCTCTGGCTTTCTGCTCATTGTCCACCTGAAGCAGGATTTTATGACCCTTCTGCTGAATCTGTTCTACCAGCCGACAAGCGAAGAACCACTGATCATGGTCTGCCTGGCCACCTAGTATGTAGAAGTCTGCTCGGGTCATTACGAATCTTTCTGCCTGCGGAACCGGTGTAATACTACGTCGATTTCGAGTGTCAGTGAATCAATTGTCTGGAGTTTTTCTGCGCGTTCCGGACTGACCTTCCAGCGATGCGGTGTCATATTGAACAATGCGACCAGAGGATCACCACCGGGCACCGTTACTTCGTAGGTCAGCTTTTGCTCATCCACGGCGATGAACCTGGCATCTGCCATCTTTGCAACCGGCGAAAAACTCTCAGCCTTAACCTCATCGTAGATGACTTCCCGCAGTTGCATCAAATGCTGCGGCCCGGTGTTCACGGTAATGATTTCACCGTCATCCGCGAGGGCATGATCCAGGCCCTGAGGCATGAGTGGGGTAAACAAGCTGATGATGGTCTTTATACTGCGGGCGGAAACCGGAGGCCGAGCGCCACTGGCGACCAGCCAGCGGATATCTTTTGTACGTCGGCAGGCGCCTTTGATGGCTTCGCGGGAGATATCCAGACCGGTAATTTCAAGTTGCGGCTTCTGTTGCTTGAGGCGTTGGGTGTAATAGCCCTCACCGCAACCAATATCGAGTACTGGGCCGGTGTTCACCAGCGCATTCAGAGCGTCTGAAATCGGCTCGTAAATCGCAGAATCGAGAAACGCCGTGCGTGCACGGACCATGTCGACGTCGTCGCCCGGATTTTTCGATTTCTTATGGTTCACCAGCAGCAGGTTGATATACCCCTGTTTGGCCGTGTCGTAACTATGGCGATCAGGGCATTGCCACTGCTTGCCGTTGGCAGTCAGTGGCTGTTCGCATTTCGGGCAGATGAGCCCGGAGGCAGATTTGTTCATCAGGCGAGTAATTCAACCAACATGGCTTCGTAGATATCGGTCAGGGCATTCAGGTCATCGGCGCTGACATGCTCATTAACCTGATGAATCGTCGCATTGATTGGGCCTAGCTCAACGACCTGAGCCCCCGTAGGCGCGATAAAACGGCCATCAGACGTACCGCCTGAGGTTGATAACTCGGTGTCGCGACCGGTGACGTTCTTAATCGCGGCAACCGCGGCTTCCACTAACGCACCTTTATCAGTCAGGAAGGGTTGGCCGCTGAGTTTCCAGTCGATGTCGTAGTCGAGGCCGTGCTTGTTGAGGATGGCTTCGGTACGTTCCTGCAGAATTTCTGCGGTGAGTTCCGTTGAAAAGCGGAAGTTGAATACAACTTCGCAGGTTCCCGGGATGACGTTTGTTGCGCCAGTTCCTGAGTTGATGTTTGAAATCTGGAAGCTCGTCGCCGGGAAGAAGTCATTTCCGTCGTCCCATTTTTCTGCCGCCAGCTCGGCTAACGCAGGCGCTGCCATATGCACCGGGTTCTTCGCCAGGTGGGGGTAGGCAACGTGGCCCTGCTTGCCTTTTACTGTGAGGACACAGCCCAGTGAGCCACGACGGCCGTTCTTGATGACATCGCCTACGAGCGTAGTGGAAGATGGCTCACCAACAACGCACATATCGATCTTCTCGTTACGGGCTTCGAGGGTTTCGATGACTTTGACGGTGCCGTTGTGCGCAGGGCCTTCCTCGTCTGAGGTAATCAGGTAGGCGATCGAACCTTTGTGATTCGGGTATTTCTCAACGAAGCGCTCTGTTGCGACCAGAAACGCAGCAAGCGAGCCTTTCATGTCGGCGGCGCCTCGGCCATGCAACATCCCGTCGATGATTTTTGGCTCGAATGGCGGGTTATCCCAGTTGGCTTCCGGGCCTGTAGGAACAACATCGGTATGACCCGCAAAGCACACCACTGGTTGACTGTCGCCTTTACGCGACCAGAAGTTGTCGGTGTCTCCGAAGCGTAACGGCTCGTTGTTGAATCCGATGGCGGCGAGGCGCTCCATCATCAATGCCTGACATCCCTCATCTTCAGGAGTTACGGATGGGCGGGCGATCAGATCAACGGCAAGTTGCAGCGTCGGTGTCATGGTGGTTCCTGCGTTTTTGATGTTAGTTACTGTGATTCAGAGGCGTGAATCATATCACACAGGGCATAACTAAGGCGTTTGTTCGCTTGCCGCAAGGCCATCTGGCCCATACCATAACAGTCTCTTTACAAATGTATGTGGACTTAGAACTTATGACCGAGAGCCTCTCGCGCGAGCAACTCAACACCGTGATGGATGACGCTGATCTTCTGAAGAGCAAAGACGAGGTCGAAGCCGCCCTTGATGCACTGGCGGCAGACATCACAGCGCGGCTGGCAGATAAAATGCCTGTGGTATACAGCATTATGAATGGCGGGCTCGTGGTTGCGGGGCAGCTCCTGACTCGCCTTAATTTTCCACTGGAGCAGGGATATATGCACGCCACGCGGTATCGGGGTGAGACCAGTGCTCAGGCTGATCTGCAATGGCAGGCGCCACCCTCTGTACCTATGGATGGTCGCACGGTACTGATCATCGATGACATTTTTGATGAGGGCTACACCCTTGAAGCCGTTGTTGAAGCCTGCAAAGCGCAGGGCGCCGCTGAGGTCCTGACGGCGGTCCTGGTTGATAAGCAGCATGACCGCAAAGCACCGGGTATGACGGTAGATTTTGTTGGTCTGGAAGTCGAAGACCGTTATGTCTTTGGTTACGGTATGGACTACCGCGGATACTGGCGTAATGCACCGGGCATTTACGCTGTTAAGGGCCTCTGAGGGCTTCATGTTTTGAGTGCCGGTATCCCGCATACTGGCACCTCTGTAATAAGTAAATCTTTCCGGCAAGGCCAGCCATCTCGACTACACTGAGATGGCGGAGGTGGCCGATTTTATGAATGTTCAGTTCATCAATCCCTTCATCGAGACGATTAGCAACATACTCGCAACCATGGCATCCATGACGTGTGAGCATGGCAAGCCATATCTTAAAGAAGGCGAAGATCCCCTGGGAGTAGTCACCGGGTTGATCCCTATGGAGGGAGATGCGGTGAATGGTTCTCTTGCCATCAGTTTTAACGAAGACACCATTCTCAAGATAAGCAGCAGTATGCTCGGTGAGGAAGTCGCGGAGTTTGATGATACCTGCAAGGATCTGACTGGCGAACTTACCAATATGCTCTCTGGTGGGGCCCGAAAGCTACTCTGGGAGGGGGGCTACAGTTTCGAGATGGCTACGCCACGCATGTTAACGGGAGATGCCCCCGTTATTCATCATGTTGAAGGGCCGGTGGTCGTTATTCCTTTTGATACAAAAGCGGGTGAGTTCTTCATCGAAGTTGTCATCGGCAGTCGCCTGAAACGAGCCGAAGTCGCAGGGGCATAATCGCAACAAACTGTTGGGTCTGTCGTCATAACTGACTCGCTTTAAGCATTTGATTCCTTCTCTTTAATGTGTAATATGACGATTCGTCAAAAATGACGGATCGTCAAAAATGGTTATATTGCATACAGTACTACACAGTCTTAAATATCTGCTCTCCGGTTTGCAGTCGCACTGCCCATTTCAGCAGAACAGGCTCGCTGGCTGTTCGGATGCCAGCGTGATGCTGGTGGAGGACATGTCTCCGACAGACTCTGCTCAAGCTTCTGATCTGGCAAAGACCGAACGCTCTCCGCGTCAGGAAGAAAAGTGGCAAAAGCGTGAGAACACACTGCTCGATAATGTTCAGTTCATCATCGATGACGTTGGTTATGCGCATTTCAATATGGACCGCCTGGTCCGCGCCAGTGACGTGTCTAAGGGCACCGTCTACAACCACTTCACCAGCAAGGAGGATTGCCTTGCAGCGCTCTGTTGTCGTGGGATGGAAGAGCTGAAGGATATGTTCTTACGTGCGCAGGCATTCGATGGAAAGCCACGCGAGAAAGCGTTAGCGATTCATTATGCCTATCGCCTGCACATGAAGCTTCATCCGGTCATGTCGAGTGCTCTGGTGACAGCTCGTACAGCCGCTTTTGTCGAGAAAACCTCCCCGCAGCGTTCCGCAACAATCCGTCGTAATGATGAAGCCCTTTTTGCTATCGCTTTTGAGGTCATTGATGCCGCCGTTCAGGCGGGTGATCTCGATATCACAGAAGATCTGGACGCAACCGTAATTACTTTTCTGACATGGTCGACCTCCTACGGGATCAACATGTTAGAGGACACAGGATTCGAGCACACGATCAGTGACCTGCTTGAAGAAAAGAACATCGCTTTAATCGGAGCGAATGTACTGATGGATGGCATTGGTATGAAGCCTTTGTCTAAGGAATGGGACTATCGGGCAACCTGGCAGCGTATTGCTGAAGAGGTATTCCCCGAGGAAAGTCAGAGAGCTTTGCTTTAATTCAGGAGAGCGCACTATGCGTCAATGGGTAGAAAAACAGGCAACGGAACGTGCATGGATAGTGATCGTCGCCATGATTATTGCTGCGCTGGTCGCTGCTGCAGGTGCCGGAAATTTGTATTTCCGCGGGGACTATAAAGTCTTCTTTGAAGAAGGGTATGGCCCATTAAATGACTTCGAAGAAATGCAGAAGGTCTTCAATAAGAGCGACAGTATCGCCGTATTGGTTGTTCCTGAATCGGGTAACGTCATTGACGAGACTGTTTTGACGCTTATTCAGGAATATACCGAAGAAGCCTGGCAGACACCGTTTTCCAGCCGTGTAGATTCGCTGACCAACTACCAGAATACCTGGGCCGAATACGACGATATGATCGTCGAGGATATGGTGCTTTATCCTGAAGAATTAACGGAAGACGACCTCAGCCGAATTCGCGAAACGGCGCTGGCGGAGCCATCTCTGAATGGTCGCATTATTTCTCCTGATACCGACGTCAGTCTGATCAATATTACGCTGCAATTGCCGGACGTAACTGACAACACTGCGAACGTCGCCAGTGTGATGGATTTTGTACGCGATCTGAGTGCGCAATTTGCCGAGCGCTACCCGGATATTGCTTTCTATCACACCGGAATTATTCCGATGAATTACAGCTTCGCGACGGAAGGCCAGAAAGATATGTCGACTCTGGTTCCTGCGATGTTGCTATTGATCATAGTCTTGCTGGCGGTTCTTTTGCGCAGCGTGCTGGCGATGCTCGCCACTGTCGTTGTTCTGGTACTGACCATTATGGCCACCATGGGGCTGGCTGGATGGATGGGTTTTTTCCTGTCGACGGGGACCATTAACGTACCGATTGTGGTTCTGACCATTGCGGTGGCGGATTGCGTTCATGTGGTAGCGACCATGCAATATGGCATGAAGCAAGGTAAGAGCAGAAAAGAAGCCGTGCGCTACAGCCTCGAGTTGAACTGGATGCCAATTTTTATTACCAGTGCGACGACCGCGGTTGGCTTCCTGACACTCATGATGTCGGAGTCTCCTGTATTCGCTGACTTCGGATTTCTTTGCGCTATGGGTGTGATGTTAGCGTACGTGATGTCTGTCACTCTGTTCCCTGCTTTGTTGTCGGTGCTGCCGGTCGGAGCGGGTGGCCGCGTCGACGATAAAGCGCCTGCTATGGCTCACTTTGGTGATTTCGTGATTCGTCACCAGACGCCTTTATTATGGGGCGGTGTTGCTGTTGTTGCTGTATTAAGTGCATTGGCCATGCGTAATGAAATTAACGATGTTGCAACAGAATACTTTGCTGAATCGACGGCGTATCGTCAGTCGGTTGATAAACAGGCGGATACGCTCTCAGGTTCACAGTCGATCGATTGGGCTATGTATACCGACGAAGCGGGTGGCATCAGTAATCCTGAGTTTATTGCAGTGATGCGCGATTTTACCGAGTGGTTGGAACAGCAGCCGGAGATTGATCACGTCAGTGGCCTGTCGGATACCTTTATGCGTCTGAATAAAAACATGCACGCAGACGATCCTGACTGGTACAGAATTCCAGACGATCGCGAGCTGGCAGCTCAGTATCTGTTGCTGTACGAAATGTCCTTGCCGTACGGACTTGATCTGAATAACCAGGTTAACGTGGATAAGTCTGCAGTACGAATGACGTCGATTCTGAAAAATCTGGGAAGCGTTGAGATTATCTCGCTTGAGAACCGCGCCAAAGACTGGATGGATGCAAATGCTCCCGGTATCCGGCTGACTGCTGCCAGCCCTTCAGTGATGTTCTCTCACATTGGTGAGACGAATATGAAGAGCATGATTCTCAGCATGATGATGGCACTGGTGATTATCTCAGGCATCCTGATTTTTGCTTTACGGTCGCTCAGGCTGGGTGTGATCAGCCTGTTCCCGAATATTACTCCAGCACTGGTTGGTTTCGGTTTCTGGACCTTTATTTCTGGTGAAATAAACCTGGGCCTTTCTATCGTCAGCTCAATGACTCTTGGCATTATTGTCGATGATACAGTGCACTTTCTGAGTAAATATAAGCGTGCACGTATGGAGGGAATGATGACCGAAGCGGCAGTACGTTATTCGTTTATCAACGTTGGCCGTGCTCTGCTGATCACCACTCTGGTTCTGGTCCTTGGCTTCTCTATGCTGGCGTTCTCGGCTTTCCGCCTGAACTCAGACATGGGGATTGCAACGTCCCTGATTATTCTGATCGCACTGATCATTGATTTTCTCATCCTGCCACCCATGCTGTTGTGGCTGGATAAAGATAAGCCTGAAGCAAACGCTGAAGAGCAGACATCCCTAAAAGGAGAACACGCATGAAACTGATAACTACACTCGTGACGGGACTGGCATTGGTTGCACCTTTCGCTATCGCTGATGACGGTGGCCGAGGCCTCGAGATCGCTAAGGAGCGTAAAGCGCGGGACACCGGCTGGGGCGATTCTCAGGCTGAGATGACTATGATTCTGCGTAACTCACAGGGGGAAACCTCTGAACGGAAAATGCGCCTGAAGAATTTTGAAATCCAGGACGACGGTGATAAAGGCCTGACGATTTTTGATGAGCCTAAAGATGTCAGCGGTACGGCGTTTCTGAGCTTTTCTCACAATACGAAACCTGATGATCAGTGGCTGTATTTACCCGCACTGAAGCGTGTTAAGCGTATTTCTTCCCGCAACAAGTCAGGCCCTTTTATGGGCAGTGAATTTGCTTATGAAGATATGGGGTCGTTCGAGCCTGAAAAGTACGAATTTACTTATCTGCGCGATGAGCCATGCGCTGAGGATATGACGTGTCATGTGGTAGAAAGTGATCCGGTGGATAAATTTTCTGGCTATACCCGCCAGATCAGCTGGATCGATACCGAGCACATGCGCGCGGTAAAAACGGAATACTACGATCGTAAAAATACATTGCTGAAAACACTTGAGCTGTCTGAGTGGAAACTCTACAAAGATAAGTTCTGGCGTGCGCACAAGCTGGATATGCAAAACCACCAGAATGGCAAGAGCACGACCATCATCACGCACGGCATTGAGTTTGATACCGGGCTGAGCGAATCGGATTTCAGTCAGGCATCGCTTAAGCGTGCTCGATAAGGCAGTAATATGAAAAAGCTACTTCTGACAGTGTCTGCGTTGCTGGCAGGCGCGGGGGCTTCCCCTCTGGTGAGTGCGCTCGACTTGTCGCTTGAGGCGGGTATTGAAGGACGTCGCTTCCTGGAGTCCGGTGCTTACAGCGGGCAGGTCGATGATCAATGGTCACTGACGTTGCAGCCTGAAGTCGTCTGGGATGCAGAATCTGGCAACGGTCGTTTCACTTTCGTACCTTTTTATCGCAAAGATTTTGCAGATGATGAGCGAACGCACGGTGATATCCGTGAAGCCATGTTCATGACGTGGAATGGCCCATGGGAGCTGCGCGCTGGTATAGGTAAAGTATTCTGGGGCGTTACTGAGTCTCTGCATCTTGTTGATGTCATTAACCAGACAGACTATGTAGAAGCCATTGATGGCGATCAGAAACTGGGTCAGCCAATGATCCAGGGGATCTGGTTGTCTGACGTTGGTACCTGGGAGGCCTTCGTACTGCCCGGCTTCCGGGAACGTACATTTCCGGGCGAAGCAGGGCGCTATCGCACCGAGCTTCTGGTCAGCGGTGATGCTGAATACCAGGCCGACGAAGAGCAGCAGCATGTTGATCTGGCGGCACGTTGGTCTTACGTTTCTGAGCTGAACGGGTATCCACTGGATCTGACGGCGTCTGTATTCCGCGGTACATCGCGCGATCCTTTGTTGGCTCCTCAGGTGGAAGTCGTCAACAGTGTGCTCACGCTGACTGAGCTGGTGCCGTACTACGCTATGCAGAATCAGATCGGTTCTACCATACAGTTTGCGCCTGAAGGTTGGTTGCTTAAGGCAGAACTGTTGTATCGCGATTATCAGCTTGATGCCTTACCGGGTGGGATAGAGGTCAAAGATCAGACCGCAGCCGTTGGTGGTTTTGAATACACTCTGGTTGGCCCGTTTGGAAATGCGGCTGATCTTGGCTTACTTGCCGAGTATCAGTACGACAGCCGTGGTGCAGAGTATTCTGACGCCCAGAATGATCTGTTCTTAGGCACGCGTTATGTTTTCAATGACATGGCGTCGAGTGAAATTCTTGCGGGTATTACACAAGATCTCGATTATACGGGCACTCGTTTATTTCTGCTGGAAGCCAATACCCGGTTAAATCCGTCGATGACGATTGATGCGACTATTACTTTGGTAACAGCAGAGGAGGAGTCACTTGCGAGCATTTTCCGCCGAGATGATACCTTCGAAGTGGCGCTAAACTTTTTCTTCTGATGCCATTCTGCACTGGCGGCCTGTCGAGGGCCGTCAGAGGCGGTAAAGAAGGGTAAAATGCAATATCAGTCGCTCTGCTGAGGCTCTATCATTGGGCTCAGATTATTATGGAGCTTCTTCCGTGAGCGGCCCCCCTTCCTACCTCTCTGGCCGGTCGACAAGACTGGCATCCCGGCTACTTCTGCTTTCTTCTGCCGTCATGGCAGTGCAGGGGTGCAGCAGCGTTGCTGTATCAGAACCTGACCCCATCGTTCTTCCCGATACCTTCACTGATCAACAACAGGTCTTACCTGCGGTCGATTGGTGGACGACGTTTAACGACAGTGAACTGAATGAGTACGTCAATGATGCTCTGCAAGGCAATTACAGCCTACAGGCTGCAGAGGCGCGTTTGCGTCAGAGCCTGGCACAGTTACGGGGCTCGCGCAGTGATTACTATCCGGAAGTTAATGCAGAGCTTGGAAAAAGCCGGCAATGGACCAGTGAAGACTCAACCACGGATACCTGGTCAGCCGGCTTAACCGCCAGTTATGAAATTGACCTATGGGGTGGCATTCGTGCGGGAGCAGCTCAGTCCCGCTTCAGTGCCGATGCCAGTGAAGCGGCGTATCGTACGTTGGCTAATACAGTAGCGGGTGAAGTCTCGACCTATTGGTTGGGGTTGCGTGTTCAGGCCGGAAAGCTGCGTCTTCTCGAAGACCAGAAGCAACGTCTCGCAACTGCGCTTAAGGTAGTCGAAGGTCGTAAGCGTCGCGGTCAGGCAGCACTGACAGATGTCTGGCAACAACAGCAGCTGGTTGAGTCACTGAGTGTTGATATCATCGAAGCTGAAGCACAGCGTGATATCTATCTGCAACAGCTTGCTCTCTGGCTGGGTCGTGGGCAGGCGCCTATAACGGCTGATATGGTGTCTGACCTGACGCCAGTTCCTCAGCCTGATATGGCACTGAATAACGTTCCTCTGGAAGCCCTGAAAGCACGCCCGGATGTTCAGGAAGCGTACGCCAGGCTTCAGGCGGCCAGTGCCGGTGTGGCGGTTGCCGCCGCGAACCGTTATCCCCGTTTTTCCCTCTCAGCAAGTTATCGCGATAGTGACGCAGACTTCAGCCAACTGTTTGATAACTGGGTCGCCAATCTTGCCGGCTCTCTGGTGTTGCCGATCATCGATGGCGCCGGTCGTCGAGCAGAAGTCGACCGGCAGAAAGCAGCGGAGCAGGAGGCTCTGGCAGATTACAGTCAGACCGTACTTGAAGCCGCTCAGGAAGTTCAGCAGGCGCTGGTAGAAGAGCAGCGGTACCTGAAGACGCTACAAAGCCTGACGGACCAACTTGAACTTGCACGAAAAACTCTCGAGCTACAGGATTACTACTACGCGCGTGGTCAGATTGATTTTCTCGATCTGCTCAACGCCCAGCAAGAACTCCTGAGCCTCGAATCCCAGCAATTGACTGCCCGCTGGAACCTTACTCAATCAAGAATTCAATTATACAAAGCCGTTAGTCACGGCAGATTCGGAGAAACCGACGCATGACCGATCGTAAGAAAAACCTGGCATTAGCCGGTGTCAGTATTCTTATTATTCTTGCGAGTTTCGGCGCGTGGAAACTCATTCAGGATACGGCGCCTAAGCCGGGTAAAAAAGAGCGGGAAAAAATAGCGCGGCTTGTAGATGCAGAGCCGCTTGAGAAAGTGGCTTCCCGTGCGTCGTGGCAAACTGGCGGTGCGGTAACAGCGTCCGACAGTGTGACTCTGGTTGCTCAGGTAAGCGGAAGAGTGGAACAGGTCTCAGCTCAGGCGGTGCCCGGTGCGCTGTTAAAAAAAGGCGCGTTACTGGCGCAGCTTGAGAAGGGTGATTATGAATTAGCACTGGAACAGGCTCAGGCAACACTGGCTCAGGCGAAAGCGGCACTGGCAATTGAAGAAGGGCAGGTCAGCCTTGCTCAGGAAGAGTACGCACTTTCAGGCACCGAACTGTCGACGTCCGACCGTGCGCTGGTTCTGCGTGAGCCTCAGCTTCAGGTTGCTGAGGCCGATATGGCCAGTGCTGAAGCTGCTGTAAAACAGGCAAAAATTAATCTGGCTCGTACCGAAATCCGTATGCCATTTGACGGTCGCTTAAGTTCGCGCGCGGTCAGCCCGGGCAGCTATGCCAGTGCCGGTAGCGAACTCTTTTCGGCCGTTGCAACTTCTGAGTTCTGGGTCGAAGCGAAACTCCCGCGATCTTTCTTGCCGCTTCTGGATCGTGATCACGAGGTGATCGTATCTCACTCCGCCTGGGGTAAGAAAACCCGGACGGCTTCTATTCTGAACGTGCTACCGGGTGTCGATAGTGGTGACCGTCAGGCGCGCGTTATTTTATCACTCAAGAGCCCTCTGGACCCAGAGTATGGCCCGATCGTTCTGGTGAATGATTTTGTCACACTGACGCTGGCGGGTCGGGAGTTTGACGATGCCTATCAGGTACGTCGTGATCGCGTTAATGACGACGGCAGTGTTTGGGTGATTAATGATCTGAAGCTACGCAAACGACAGCCCGAACTTCTTTATTCCGGGCGTGACTTTGTTTGGTTCTCTGGAGGCTTTGGGCCGGGCGATCAGCTGCTGGCCAGTCAGGTTGATGCCGCGGTTGAGGGTATGCCTGTGCGGGTTTCAGGGCAGAATACTGATCTGAATCTAGGCCAGAAATCTGACGGATTTGCAGGAGATCAGCCATGATCAATAAGGCTGGGCCAGTTTCCTGGATGGCGCGACATGGGGTTGCGCCCAATCTGCTGATGGCATTTCTGATCATTGGCGGAATTCTGATGTCGTTGGCAATTCGTAAGGAATTTATCCCGAGTACTGAAGCCGATTATGTTTCGGTGAATGTTGCCTATCCGGGAGCGACGCCTTCAGAGATGGAGCAGGGCGTTGTCTTACCGATTGAAAATGAACTGACGGGCCTCGATGGCCTGAAAGAAATTACGTCGACGGCTGCTCAAGGCGCTGCCCGTGTTTCTGTCGAGATTGAGAACAGCGGCGATCGTCAGAAAGCGTATCAGGATATTCAGCAGGCAGTCAGTAACATCAGTAGCTTTCCGGCGGGTATCGAGCGTCCTGTAGTTAGTTTGTCCGGCCATTCTATTGATGTTATGGACATCAAACTCTTTGGCCCTCTGAGTAAATTTGAACTGAAGAAGCTCGCCGAGCAGATACGTAATGATTTACTGGCGGCGCCAGAAATTACCAACGTTGAAGTTAAAGGTACGCCTGATGAAGAACTGCACGTTGAGATCTCTCAGGCAACACTTGAATCTTATGGCCTGACCCTTCAGCAGGTGGCGAATACTATTGCTGCCAACGCCATCGAGCAGAGCGCCGGTACGGTTCGTACCAGTGGCGGCGATATTCTGCTGACGCTGGATAATCGTATTTATTGGGCGGATGAATTCAGTAAGTTGCCTGTGATCAGTGATGACTCTGGTGTGCTTTTACAGCTTGGTGATATCGCTACTATTTCTGATGGCTTTGGCGATTCCAACCGTGAAGTGACGTATAACGGTAACCCTTCCATCGGACTGGATATTTACCGCAGCGAAAACCAGACGCCTTTCACCGTCACCGAAGCCGCGTATCGGCAAATGGAAGAAATCAAAACCCGATTACCTCCGGGTGTTGAACTGATCGTTACTGATGACGATGGTGAAACGTATAACCAGCGTGTTGGTCTGTTGATGAAAAATGCCGCCATTGGTCTGGTGCTGGTTCTTGTATTGCTGAGTCTGTTTCTGGAATATCGTCTCGCCTTCTGGGTGACGATGGGTATCCCAACGGCGTTCTTAGGCGCCTTGCTGTTAATTCCAGCGGCCGATGTATCCATCAATATGATCTCGATGTTCGCCTTTATTATTGCGCTCGGGATTGTCGTTGATGACGCCATTATTGCCGGTGAAAATATCTTTGAGCATATGCAGCAGGGCATGGCATTTCCTGATGCCGCAGTGCAGGGGGCGAGAGAAGTCGCCGTGCCTCTGGCGTTCGCCATTCTGACCAACGTCGCAGCATTTTTACCGATTCTTGCGTTGCCGGGGATGATGGGGAAACTGTTCCTTGCGATCCCCGTGGTTGTTATCAGCTGCTTCCTGATATCTTGGATTGAAGCTCTGTTCATTCTGCCTACACACCTTGCGAATTTGAAAAAGAAGCCGAAAGATGCGCCACTGAACTTTCTGGAAAAAATTCAACGGAATGTCGACAGTAAGCTTGGTTACTTCATCAACGAAATTTACCAGCCGATATTACGCCGTGCAGTTCGTGCGCCCGGCCTGACCTTCGCAGTAGCATTTTTCTTTCTGATGATCGCGATGGCATGGGCTGCAAGCGGCCGCATGGGCTTCAGCATGTTCCCGCGTCTTGAGGGTGAGTTTGTTGTTGCTACGGTCGAACTACCGTCAAATGCACCTCTGCAACAGGCGACGGATGTGCGCAAAAAACTTGAGCGGGATCTTCGCACCGTTGTTGCGCCATTCGAAGCTGACGGGACTGAGTTCTTATTAAGTATTGAGGGCGACGTCAATGGCACCAGTGTAGAGGTCGAAGGGCAACTGGTTGACTCAGATGCGCGACCAATTCCTGCAGCAGAACTGGTGAATTTATGGCGTGAAGAAATCGGTGAAATTGCGGGTGTTCGTAGCCTGACATTTGACTCTGAGCGCGGCGGCGGCCCTTCTGGGGGCGCGGGCCTGACGGTCGAGCTTCGTGGTAGCCATACCGATGTTCTGGAGCGAGCCAGTGAAGATATGGCGAATGCTCTGGCGGGTATTACTGGGGTTAAAGACATTGCGAATGGATTTAACAGCGGGAAGCCTGAGTGGGATGTGGAGTTGACCGATCAGGGGCGCAGTCTGGGGCTTGAGGCCGACGATGTGGCGGCACAGATTCGGGCGGCGATATACGGCTCGCGTGCATTACGTCAGCAGCGCGGCAACAGTGAAGTCACGGTACTGGTGCGTTTGCCGGAAGAAGAGCGTAGCCGAGCCGCGGATATTGAGCGCTTACGTATTCTGACGCCGTCTGGAAGCTACGTACCTCTGGCAGAAGTCGCGATACTTGAGAAGGGCGTATCGCCGTCATCCATATCACGACGCAACGGTCGCCAGATTGTGAACGTAACGGCGAACGTCGAGCCGAGAGAACAGGTGCCTGCGGTAATGAGTTTGTTGCAGGAGAGTATTTTTCCGGACATGCGTTCGCGCTATCCCGGCGTTGATTTCGGCTTCCAGGGGCGTCAGGCTGAAACTCAGGAAAGCATGTCGTCACTCAAGCTTTATGGCTTTTTCTCTATGCTGCTGATTTATGTCTTGCTGGCGATCCCGTTCAGAAGTTACTCGCAGCCTTTGCTGGTGATGGCGGTTATTCCCTTTGGTGCTGCAGGCGCCTTATACGGCCACCTGATGATGGGGTATGGCCTCAGCGTGATGAGTATTATGGGGATCGTTGCGCTGGCGGGTGTCGTGGTCAACGACAGCCTGATTCTGGTCGATTTTGCTAACCGGCAGCGCCGAGACAAGAAAATGAACGCGCATGACGCGATTATTTCGGCGGGCATCCGTCGTTTCCGACCGATTCTGCTTACAACACTGACGACCTTTGGTGGACTTGCGCCTATGGTGTTCGAGACTTCGCGTCAGGCGCAGTTTATTGCACCCATGGCGGTATCTCTTGGGTTCGGCATTTTGTTCACGACCTTCGTCTGTCTTCTGGTTCTGCCAGCGCTCTACATCATGTTAAGTAACGTGCTGGATAAGCTGGGATTGAGTGATGTCGAAGGTAATGATTCGGCGGAGAATAGTGAGTTCGCTGATATTGAGCCTCAGGACGCGACAGTAAAAGCCTGATCGCGCAAGAAATCAGTAAATAGCCTGGCGGCCTTTATCGCGCCGCTTGGCTTTACTGATTGGCATGACCATGCGGAAGTGCACACCGGTGTCTGACGGCTCTATATTGATATCGCCCTTCATGCGCTGTTTGATAATGTTGTAAACCAGATGCATACCCAGTCCAGTACCACCGTCGCTGCGGCAGGTCGTGAACATTGGCTCAAATATTCTTTTCGCAGCTTCACGGCTAAGGCCGATACCGTCGTCCTGATAATCCATGATCAGGTTGTCTGAATCTTCTTTTATCGTAATGACAACAAGGCCCTCAGCCCGACCTGAAAAACCATGTTTCAGCGAGTTTGTGATGAGGTTAGTCAGTATCTGAGTGATCGCTGTTGGGGATGCCTGTATGCAGATATCCACAGGGCAATTAACCCGGATTTCGTACGGGTGATTACGCAACATAGGCGACAGGCTGCGGAGCAGATCTGCAATGGTTTTGTGAATATAAATCCAGTCGTTATCGTCATTTATATGACCTGCTGATACGGATTTAAAACTCTTCATCAGGCTGGTGGCACGGCGCAGATTTTCTCTCAGTAGTTCCAGGCTCTCGGAAACCCGCGACCATTCTTCCGTTTTGGCCAGCTCGGGATATTCAGCGATGACCGCCTGTACGTCATTACGAAGACACGACTCCATCGTCAGGCATAGCCCCAGCGGGGTCTCTATCTCGTGACCAATACCAGCGATCATACCGCCGAGCGCGGATTGTTTTTCCGCTTCGATAAGTTGGGACTGAGTGGTGTTCAGTTCGTCGACGGTCTGATTGAGCTGTGCAATGGTTTCTGACAGGTGCTCGGTACGTTCCTCGACCCTGTCTTCAAGCTCGGTGTTCGCTTTACTTAACTGATGTTGAGCCAGCTTGTTGCGCTCAAGCTCCTTAATCAGCTGCTCGTTGAGTTCACGAAAGGCCACCATCAGTTGATCGACGTCGTCCATGGACCGGCTTGGGCTGATATCGACTGGTGTCAGTATGCCGTGTTCAATCCGATTGTTTACAGCCCGTGCCAGTTTGGTGATGCGTCGCGTGACAATCTGATGCAGTACGAGCACGAGGGCGCCTGCGAGTACCAATAGCAGGAGAAAAATACTGCCGATATAGGGTAAGGCATTCTCAAGCGCTTTCTGCCAGGGGCTGCCATTGAAATACGCAACACTGAGATCGCCGACCAGCAGTTCGTCGTAGTAAACCGGGATACGGGTAACGTGAGAATGGTATGGCCTTGTGCCGGCCTCAGCGCTGAAGTTCTCTGTGTCGACAGCGCGCACATAAGAGACCCCCGGGTCGCCCTGTAAACCGGCGACAAGAAGGCGTAGCTGCTGTTTGTCGTACTGCCAGAGAGCATGGGCAATAGCGGGTTTGAAGGTGTTCGTGATGCGCATCATTTCCTGATGCTCACGCTCAATTTCGCGTTCAAACTGAATACTGTAGAGCAGGGTGCCGGCAATACTGCCAACGAGGATTAGCGTCAGGCAGATATACAGAAACATCCGGCAGACGATGGACCGTCTGGCGGATGTTGATATCTTCTGGGGTTCCTGGCTCACGCTGGCTCTTCCTTGTAATGCTGAGGCTTGCTTCCTGTTATTTCCAGCGGCAACGGTTACCTGTTATCGCTGGGCTGGCTGGTGAGCTTTCCACGCATGGTGCTGAAGTAGAGCAGCGGAATCACAACCAGAGTCAGAACAGTCGATACCAGAATACCAAAAATCAGCGAAATCGCGAGACCGTTGAAGATTGGGTCATCAAGAATAAAGAAAGCGCCAATCATAGCTGCAACGCCTGTCAGTGCAATGGGCTTTGAACGCACGGCCGCAGAGTGCACGACGGCGTCTTCGAATCGCATGCCTTCGCCTGTTTTCTGGTTAATGAAATCAACCAGCAAAATGGAGTTCCGCACAATGATACCGGCCAGCGCGATCATTCCGATCATTGATGTGGCGGTAAACTGGGCACCAAACAGGGCATGCCCGGGCATGACACCAATGACAGTTAATGGAATAGGCGCCATGATAATGAGCGGTACCAGATACGATCTGAACTGCGCGACTACAAGCAGGTAAATCAGAATCATGCCGATACCGTAGGCAATGCCCATGTCGCGGAATGTTTCATAGGTTATCTGCCATTCGCCATCCCACTTCATTTCGATCGTGTCGGCCATAGGCGGTTGTTGAATAAACCATTGCTCCCAGTTCAGGTTGTGCTCTGGCATATCCATGGCGATTGAGAACAAGCCATAGAGTGGGCTGTCCAACTCACCAGCCATATCTGCAGTCACGAAGACCACGGGCTTCAGGTTCTTACGGTAAATGGTTTTCTCGACCGTCGATTCTTCAATCGTCACCAGATCCGCGAGCGCAAAATAACGACCGTCTGCACTTTTTACTCTGAGAGTCAGGAGATTATTCAGGCCGGTTTTATCACCTTCGGGTAACTCCAGACGAATCGGCAAAGGGTACTTCTGCTGGCCTGTATGAAGGTAACTGACATCTTCACCACCCAACGCGGTATTGATTGCCTGCACAATGCTGGCTTGCGCTACGCCCACATGAGCAGCGCGTTGACGGTCGATACGTATCAGCCATTTCGCCTGATCATCTTCAATCATATCGTCGGTATCAACGATATCGGGTGTCGCTTCAAATACTGCGCGTAACTGTTTTGCCGCAGCAACCTGGCGTTCGTAGTCGGGGCCATAAATCTCAGCGACAATGGGCGCCATGACCGGTGGTCCTGGCGGTACCTCAACGACTTTTACATTGGCATTCATTTTCTCGCCAATGGCTTGCAGAGGTGCGCGGACTGACAGAGCAATGTCGTGGGACTGGCGATCTCGCTGATGTTTATCGACAAGGTTGACCTGAATATCCCCCTGATGAGGCAGCCCTCTCAGATAATATTGCCGTACCAGACCGTTAAAGTTGATAGGCGCCGCTGTCCCCGCGTACATCTGAACGTCACGAATTTCAGGAACTGTCATGAGTTCTTCAGACAAGGCTTCCAGCACCGCGAGTGTTTCCTCTACGGGGGAGCCCTCAGGCATATCTACGACGATCTGAAATTCTGATTTATTGTCGAAGGGCAGCATTTTCATCACTACCGCGGTAAATACCGGCAGTGACACTGCAACCATGATCAGAAGAGTAATAGCGGCAAACAGTAACCCGCGTTTTTTTCCTGCCCCTTTGCCTTCAATAAACGGTCGCATCGACTTATTGAATACGGCATAGAGTTTTCCTGATGCATCGTCGTCATCGTGCGTTGCTGGTGTGTTCTCGTGTTTCTCTGACACTTTTCTAAGCAGCTTGTATGACAGCCATGGCGTGACGACAAAGGCCACAACCAGAGAAATAAGCATACCTGTCGAGGCGTTAATCGGGATTGGACTCATATACGGGCCCATTAATCCAGAAACGAACGCCATCGGCATGAGTGCAGCAATTACCGTAAACGTAGCCAGAATCGTAGGGCCGCCGACTTCTTCGACGGCGGTAGGAATAACTTCAAGAAGCTTTTTGCCGCCTTTATGCATATGGCGGTGAATATTTTCTACGACGACGATGGCGTCATCGACAAGAATACCAATGGAGAAAATAAGCGCGAACAAGGAGACACGGTTGAGGGTAAAGCCCCAGACCCAGCTTGCAAATAAAGTGATGGCGAGGGTAATAAATATGGCGCCGCCAACAATAATGGCTTCGCGCCAGCTCATGGTCGCCAGTACCAGTACAACGACAGCGGCAGTCGCGAACAGGAGTTTTGCGATCAACTTGTCTGACTTATCTTTCGCTGTAATACCGTAGTCACGAGTGATCTCAGCAATGACAGTGTCTGGAATCAAGCGGTTTTTCAGTGTAGTCAGCCGCGCTTCAATGCCTTGTGTAATATCGACTGCGTTTGTACCCGGCTGTTTGGCAATAGCAAGGGTGACGGCTGGCAGGCTGCTTTCCATACCAAGAGCCCGGTAGCTGACGTATTGCTCTGGGGTGTCATTGGCGAGCGTTATGTCTGCAACGTCAGCCAGATATACCAGCCCGCTTTGACTGCGACCGACAATGAGTTGGCCCACTTCAGAACGGTCGCGGAGAAAATTTCCCGCCTGAATCTGAATGACCTCGTTATTCTGGACGAGTGATTGACGGTAGCCTCCGACATTCGCGCTCAGAAGCGCATTCCGGACATCGCTGAACGCCAGCCCGTGGCCATTCATACGTGCAGGGTCGAGTTTTACCTGCAGAACATCTGACTGAGTACCAATGCTGTAGATATCCCGCGTACCAGGTATCTGCTTCAGATCAGTTTCGAGTGTATGTGCAATGGCGGTCAGTTCGTTGGCGCTGACAGAAGCGTCTTTGCCGCGCAGGGTAATACTCATGATGGGCACATCATCAATGCCCATCGGTTTAATGACCGGCTCCATGACACCGAGGTTGGGTGGAAACCAATCTTTGTTGCTGTGCACCTGGTTGTAGAGATTCAGGATCGCTTCTTCGCGAGGAATGCCGACTTCAAAAGCGACCGTCAGTATGGCTTGCCCAGGCTGACTGATCGAAAAGATATCGTCGACTCCCTTTATTTCAGACATTACCTGTTCTGCAGGGATCGAAACCAACTGCTCAACATCCTGTGCACTGGCTCCCGGATATCCGATGAACACATTTGCAAAGGTCACGTCGATCTGTGGTTCTTCTTCTTTCGGCGTCACCAGGATGGCGAAGAAGCCAAGTAATAAACCGACGATGGCGAGGAGAGGAGTAATCGCGGAGTTCTGAAACGCGCGAGCGGTTTTTCCTGATATACCCAGAGGCTGTGTCATGGTGTCCCTCACTTACTTAACATCAGGCTGAGCATCGGTGCTGGTGCTACTGTTGGCACTTCTGTCTCCCAGTTCATCAAGCGCATTGGCCTTGATGGTTTCGCCAGCATTCAGACCCGCCAGAATTTCGTACCAGGTTTCTCCCTGGCGTTGTTGAGGGAGTTGTTGCGGGAGTTGTCGCTGAGCACCGACGCGCACTTGTCTCAGAGTAGAGCGCTCGTTCATTGTGACAAAGACAGCGGTCATTTCGCCACGGCGCAGAATCGCGGCTTCGGGAACGAGAATGGCAGGGCGTGAACCTACCTGGAGCTGAACTTTAACCCACTGGCCCGGAACGACCGTCTGGCTCGTATCTTCAGCAAGTGTTGCCCGCAGGCGGACACTGTGGCGGCTGCTGTCTGCGAATGGGTAGAGGGTAACGTCAGTTGCTGGTGTGTGTGAGTCTTTTACCTGAATACTGACCTGACTGGTATTTGTGTACTTTGCAGCGATACGCTGTGGAACGTCTGTCACTGCGCGCATTGCGCCAGTACCATAGCCACTCATTAAGGGTGTTCCCGGGCTGACAAACTCTCCGACTTCGACAAAACGCTCCATGATGATACCGGCGTAGGGTGCTGTGACTTCGGTATAAGAAAGCTGTGTGCGGGCCTGACGCAGAGCTGCTTTAGCTGCCTCGACGTTGGCCGCTGAACTTTTCGCCTGTGCTTCCGAACGGTCGTATTCACCTTGAGAAAGTGTGCCTTGTTTAACCAGTCGGGCATTGCGCTTCAGCAGTGTCTGGGCGTCGTCATTGAGTGCCTGGGCTTGAGCAAGGGCCGCTTCTGATTGAGCTACCGCGGCCTTTTGTTGGGTGTTGTCGATACGGATAAGTATCTCGCCATTTTCTACACTGTCGCCGACATCACCATTGATTGAGAGGATATTGCCACTCGTCTGTGCTGAAATCGTACCTGAGTTGACTGCTTCGATAGTGCCGTCGAGGTTGAAGGTATCTGGCAGCATAGTTTCTGTGATAGTGAGTGTCTCTGCCATCGAGTGAAGAGGCATCAGGATAACGCTGGTAAGCAATGCGCTGTTCAGAAACTTCTGGAGACTCATGATTGTTCCTCTCTGGTTCTCTTCGCCGGAAATGTTCTAAATATTACTACTTGGTAATATGCTAATAAAAGAACATGGGTTGCGCAACTCTTCTGTGCTGAATGATTCAATATCCTTCCATGTCCACTCCAGACAGAATAGTAGACAGAGTAGATGGCTTTCAGCAGAACGGGTTTCGTCGTTGAGGAGGGTCAGAAATTCGTAAAAGGGTCGCGCCAATCGTCAGGGATATCGGGCCAGTGGCTGCCGGACGGGTATGAAAACAGGCGCTGCTGTACCTGGCCATCGTTAAACTCCAAAGCCCAGGCATGCAGATAGGTGCGGTCGGCTTGCTCACCACCATATCGGGTATCGCCGAGAATAGGGGCGCCTAGGCTTTTCATGGCAACACGCAACTGGTGAGTTTTTCCGGTATGAGGCTTCAGCAAAAAAAGGCGCTCACCCCCAGAGGTGTCAAACCTGCTCCAGAAACGGGTGGTTGCGGGGTTATCGAGGGTGCGTAGAAGGCGGTAACTGCCGTTCCGGGCTTTACCCATATCACCTTTGATGAGGCCCTGTTTCTTCTTAGGCCGCTGACGTGACAGGGCAAGGTAGTACTTACTGGTTGTCCGCTCTGCAAATTGCTGCGACAGGAAAGCGGCGCTCTCTGTTGAGGTGGCGACCAGAACCAATCCCGAGGTGACTTTATCCAGCCGGTGCACTGGCCAGAGCTTCTGGCCAAGCGCGGCTTCGGCTGCGGCGAAGAATCCGGGCACACCATCTTCACTGTGAAAGCTTTGGCCTGCGGGTTTATCCAGTACGAGCCAACCTTGCCCCTGAGCAATGACTGAGGGCACAGAGTCAGAGGGTTTAGTCGCAGAGGACTCACTCAACGGTGTGCGTCCTGCTCCATGATTTCGAGAAGACGTCTTACCAGGGCTTCGAAGAGCTCCGCTTGCTGATTACCTGACTCGGCAGTTGTGGTGTACATCAGGCTTTCTATTTCTGCTCTGGACATGTACTTAACAGCAACAGGGTTCGTCATAGAGGTTCCTTACGGGCAAGCTGTTCTGATCAGAAGCGATAGCTGATCAGAAGGTTTGAAAGGATAGGGGCTGGAGGTGTGTCGTTTCCGGTGGCTGCCTTATTTTCCTGGCGGTAGTCACGGGTATCGCGGTAGGTCGCCGCGATTTCAAGAGTAAGGGCCCGGTATTGGTAACCAGTGCCAAGCTGCCATCCCCAACCATTAAATACCTGTGGGTCAGCCTCGCCATTACGGCGCACATCAATCACTTCGCGATGCCATGCAGGCCCTGTGTGAATGCGGAACCCAGGCTGGGCCAGGCCGTAACCTATCATCATCTGGGTCTCATAGCCCCAAAGTGAAGTATCGCCCTCATCGAGTGCGTAAATAATGAAGCGGGAGCCGTGATAGTTGTCCTGTGGAAATTCGGCAAAGATCGTAGTGCCTGACTGGCGGAAGTCCGGCATGTAGTCAGGAGCCGGGTGAACGTCGTACTTCAGGAGGCCAGCCCCGACTCTGAAGTTAGTAGGCTCAGCATGTACAGTATCGACCGTTGCGAAGATTGTTGCGAACACACCAATGAGCGGCAATAGCAAGCGCATGATTTGGGCTCCAGATTAAGTCCCGCAAGGCTATCCCAGTGAACTGTCGCTGGCAAGCGCTACCAAGCTGGCGTCAGGCCGGGTAAGCTAACACTCTGTTCGCTCCGTCGAACAGATACATTCTCTACCGGTTTTAGCGTGTTATATGAAGTGTGAGCCTGGCTGCGGCGCCTGCTGCATTGCTCCGTCGATTTCCAGTTCGATTCCCGGAATGCCTGAGGGTAAGCCTGCGGGTGTCCGCTGTGTTCAACTCGACGAGGACAACCTTTGTCGCTTGTTTGGCGATCCATCACGTCCGGATGTCTGTCATCAGTTCAAAGCTGACCCTGATATTTGTGGCGGGGGGAGTAAACAGGCCATGGCCAATCTGATTGAGTTGGAACGCATCACCTGACCGAGCTCGTTGACTGGAGGCAAACGTGTATAAATTCGTATTTTTTGTGCCAGAGGACCATCTGGAGCCAGTGAAAGAAGCCGTATTTGCTTCTGGGGCCGGCCGGATCGGTGACTATGAGCATTGCTGTTTTCAGAGCATAGGAGAGGGCCAGTTCCGCCCTCTTGAAGGGGCACAGCCTCATATCGGCAAAGTTGGTGACATCGAGAAAGTCGTTGAATATCGCGTAGAACTGGTCTGTACCGACGATCTGATCAAAGCGGCGGTCGCTGCAATGAAGTTGGCGCACCCGTACGAAGAGCCTGCCTACGACGTGTGGCAGCTCGCCGATATCTGATTGTCAGTCATTGCCTGCGTGTAAAGCCTGATCGGGGCGGATATCAAACACGTGAGGCCCGGTAGCGCCGTCGATAAAGCGCTTCAGTGTTTCTGATACCGTCGGGAAGGCGATCTCATCCCATGGGATTTCAGCGGGCGTGAAAAGCGCAACCTCCAGACTTTCAGGGCCGGCAGAAAGTTCGGGTACCTGCATGTCAGCGAGAAAGAAAATATGGACCTGGTTTATGTGCGGTACGGTAATCATGCTGTAGAGGTTACCCAGTACAGGACGGGCTTCCGCTTCTTCCCAGGTTTCTCTTAGAGCCGCCTGTTCGGTACTTTCACCGTTCTCCATAAACCCGGCAGGGAGTGTCCAGTAGCCTTTGCGCGGAGAAATCGCGCGTTTACACAGCAATATCCGGCCGTCAAAGACCGGAAGTGTCCCGGCAACGATTCTGGGGTTTTCGTAGAAAATGGTGTCGCAGCTATGGCAGATGTGACGGTGACGGTTGTCGCCCTCAGGAATGTCAAAGGTGACTTCAGCGCGGCAATGGCTGCAGTATTTCATGGTGGTGGCCCCCAGTAGAACTGAGGGCAGTATATGCAATCAGCTATTAGCCTGCATAGGGAAGGCGAGCACCTGCGCCTGTAACGGTGTTTCAAGTGGCATAATAACGTCGTCGGTGGTCTGACCCACAGCGGCGTTCAGAGTCTGGCGCATTGTGTAGAGTGAGTCGTGCATCATTTTGGAGATTTTGACGCAGGCACTCATTGGGTTGCTGGCTCGGCGGCGCTCCATGTCAATCTGGAATTGCAGGCCACGTAAGCGGCGGTGACAATTTGCTGGTGCTTCGGCGATGGTTTCTTCAATCAGTTTCAGGCGGATACGTTCCAGTGTTTCAGGATCGTTCTTCGCTAAGCGAACCATTTCGTCAAAAGATGGCATGTCCACGGCTCAATACCTCGTATCTGTTTCTAGATTCTGCAAGTCGCGCATTTGCATATTTCGGAAACTAGTCTACCCCAAGGTGAAAGCGTCAAACATACATCACTGTCATTGTTTAACCTGTCTAACTATCTGATTATCTTGAAAAAAATCTTTACTGTAACTTTGTGTTACTTGGAAAATTGTTATAAATCAGTGGGTTAACCGCTTGTTCAGCGAAAGTGGATTGCGGTTTTTCTAGTAGGTTAGGTTATTTAATTTATTGCTCTGATTATAAAATGATCTATAAATCGGTCAAAATACGACAATTAATGCAGTTTGGTGTTTTTAGTATTCAGTGACTGCGATTTTTTTGACAGGGCGCACGGATAGCCACGGATTACCTCTGAGCTTACAATGGCCATATGACGAATATGCCCCTACATGATCTGTTGTCGATGAAGCATCAACAGTTGACCCCCAGACAGATTCCTCAGCCTGACCTTGCTGAGGCCGGTGTCTTGCTTGCTCTTACCGATGAGCCTTCTCCAAATGTTCTTCTCACTCGCCGGGCCGCACATCTGTCTTCTCACAAGGGGGAAGTGGCCTTTCCTGGAGGTAAACGAGACCCGGAGGACGACAGCATTGTAGCCACGGCACTTCGCGAGGCGCATGAGGAGGTGGCCCTGCACCCCGCGGATGTTACCGTCATCGGGGAGCTTGATCAGGTGGTCAGTCGTTTTGGGTATCTGGTGACTCCGGTTCTGGCGATTATTCCGCCTGGGCTTCAGCATGTGGCCAGCCCTGACGAGTTGGATGCAGTATTTGAGGTGCCGCTGTCGTTGTTCACTCAGCCGCCCAGTCGCTATTTCGAACGCGGGGCTATTCGCTTACCGAGCTACGATTTCGAGGACTTTCATATATGGGGGTTAACCGCCATGATGATTGCCGAATTTATGAATAACTTCTGGGATGCTGATATCAGTCTCAAGTACTGATCCTGTGGCCCCGGAAATCTGAATTACCTGTCGAGGCTCATCACTCGTCAGAGCAAGAGGTACGTTATGTTTTACCGAATCGATGACCGAACTCCAGAAAAGAAAGAAGGCGTATTTGTCGCCGGGAATGCAACGGTAATCGGCAGCTGTGTTCTGTGTGAAGAATCGAGCATCTGGTTCAACGCTGTGCTGCGCGGTGACAACGACGTTATTACAGTGGGGCCACAGTCAAATGTTCAGGATGGTGCAGTTCTGCATACAGACTCAGGCATTCCTCTGACCTTAGGGAAGGGGGTGACTGTTGGTCATAATGCCATGCTGCACGGGTGTGATATTGGTGATTATTCGCTGATTGGAATTGGTGCAGTGATTCTGAACAAAGCACGTATCGGTAAGCACTGCATTATCGGTGCGAATGCTCTGGTTCCTGAGGGTATGGATATTCCTGATGGTTCTCTCGTGGTGGGGTCTCCAGCGGTCATTAAGCGAGAGTTAAATGATATGCAGAAGAAATTATTAGAAGCCAGCGCCGCGCACTACGTGCAGAACGCTGAGCGTTATACGAATACTCTGGAAGAAGTTGATTTATGACGGACACAAACGAAGCGCCGCTCAGATCACCTTGTGTCAGTATCTGTGCTCTCGATGAAAATAATGTCTGTCTGGGCTGCTACCGCACCGGTCAGGAAATCACAGACTGGGGCAGCATGACGAACGACCAGCGTCGCGAGGTGATGCAGTTGGTCGGCGAGCGGGAACGCGCCGCAATGAATTTTTTTAGTGTGGACGCCTCTGCCGAATAAGCAGTACGTACCATGCACGTTTAACAGATTTGGATTGATATTATGACCACAATTGGTACTCCGTTCTCACCTATGGCAACCCGTGTTCTTCTCTGTGGCTCGGGAGAGCTGGGAAAAGAAGTTGCAATTGAACTGCAGCGTCTCGGCTGTGAGGTCATTGCCGTCGACCGCTACGCCAATGCGCCTGCTATGCAGGTGGCTGATCGCAGCCATGTTATTTCAATGCTTGACGGTAAGGCTCTTCGTGAGGTGATTGAGAGTGAAAAGCCTGCTCTGATTGTTCCTGAAATTGAAGCCATTGCGACAGAAACTCTGGCTGAACTGGAGTCAGAAGGATTTAACGTGGTTCCAACTGCGCGTGCGACTCAGCTGACCATGAACCGTGAAGGTATTCGCCGGCTCGCGGCCGAAACCTTAGAAGTACCAACATCTTCGTATCAGTTCGCCGCTTCCGATGAAGAGTACGAGGCTGCGGTAAAGTCCATCGGACTGCCATGTCTAGTGAAGCCGATCATGAGCTCCTCAGGCAAAGGCCAGAGTTTTGTTAAATCAGAAGATCAGATTAAAGCCGCCTGGGATTACGCTCAGGAAGGTGGACGTGCTGGTAAAGGTAAAGTCATCGTTGAGGGTTTTGTCGACTTCGATTTTGAAATCACTCTGTTGACGATCCGACATGATGATGGCGCTGGCAATATCGTTACGAGCTTCTGTGATCCTATCGGGCATCGCCAGGAAGATGGCGATTATCAGGAGTCCTGGCAGCCGCAGGCAATGACGGATGCCGCTTTAGCCAAAGCAAAGCAGATTGCAGAAAAGGTCACGTCAGAACTCGGTGGTCGGGGTCTGTTTGGTGTCGAACTGTTTGTGAAAGGTGACGACGTTATCTTCAGTGAAGTGTCTCCTCGTCCGCACGATACTGGGCTGGTGACTCTGATCTCTCAGGATCTCTCTGAGTTCGCTCTGCATGCGAGAGCGATTCTTGGTTTGCCGATTCCGAATATCGTGCAGACTGGGCCTTCAGCGTCTTCAGTTTTGCTGGTGGCCGGTGAATCGACCAATATGCAGTTTGGTAACCTGACTGCGGCATTGAGCCGACCAGATACTCAGGTACGTTTATTTGGTAAGCCTGAGGTTGCTGGTAAACGCCGATTAGGTGTTGCTCTGGCACGTAGCCAATCTATCGAGGAAGCACGCGATACAGCGAATGCTGTGATTGCCGATATTTCTGTCACTTTATAAGGACGAAACCATGAAAACAGCACTCATTACCGGAGGCAGCGCTGGCCTTGGCAAGATCACTTCTGAGACTTTGGCAGGTCTTGGCTACCGGGTAGTGATTGCTGCGCGAGATGAAGTAAAAGGCCAGAGAGTGGTGCGGGAAATATTGGAAAAACATCCCTCCGCAGACGTCGAATTCGCCCAGGTTGACATGGCTGACTATGCGAGTGTGGCTGAGTTTGCAGAAACGATTGCCTCCCGCTTTGATCAGGTTGATCGTTTGATACTCAACGCTGGCTTATTTACCTCGTCGATTCGTAAGAATGACGCGGGCCATGAATATATGTTTGCGGCCACGCACATGGGGCATTTCCTGCTGACTCACAAGTTAATGCCTCTGCTTAAGCGTTCTGATGATCCCCGCTTGATCGTAACCAGTTCTGTCGCTCATTGGGTTGGTAATATTCTCGATTTTAACGCGACCATCACGAGTCCACCGCGAGGCGACCGCTTCCTGTTTAAGCAATTCCTGCTGTATGGACGCTCTAAACTAGCCAATATCCTGTTCGTTAACGGTCTTGAAAAGCACTTGAAGGACAGTAATGTAAAAGTATTTTCTTTTCATCCAGGTGGGGTGAAAACCGAGTTTTACAGGCAGTTTCCTGATTTGTTTGTGAAGCTGTTTTTCCCATTTCTTATTTCTGAACGAAAGGGTGCTGACACGCAGATATTTCTGGCGACGGATGATTCAAAGAGCCGGAACGGTGGATATTGGTGTCGCAGAAAACCAGGTATCAGAAGCCGGTCATCGCGTAGTGAAAAGCTTACGGATGACCTCTGGGACTTCAGTAAAGAGGTTTTTGGTATTTCTACTTTCGGTGAGTCATAACAGGACGTTGGTCGATTCAGGGCTGCAGATCTGATCTCTTCCTTGTGATTTGGCCTGATACAGAAGTTCATCGGCTGCCTTAAGCAGAGTATCTGTTTCGTCCGAGCTGCCTGGTTGGCGTGCAATTACTCCAATGCTCGCGGTCACTCTGATGCTGTGACCAGAGACGGAGACAGGTACTTCTCTTATCAGGGACAGAAGAGTCTGCGCTGCTGCGCTAGCGGTGGAGAGATCTTCATCGGCCATCAGAATAATAAATTCTTCACCGCCATATCGGGCACAGACTGCATCAAAATTTTTAGCAACTGACTGAATACGGTTAGCGATATCGATCAGGCAGGCGTCACCTGCGGGATGGCCGTAGTGATCGTTAATGGCTTTGAAGTGGTCTATATCTAACAATATCAGGCTTAACGAAGATCCGTCATAGGTAGCGTTCTGATGAAGTCGCTGAAATTCCTGATCGAAGTGGCGCCGGTTAAACAGGCCCGTCAGCGGATCGGTGATACTCGCCTGATGCAGTTGTTCGTTGGTTTTCTCCAGCTCAACTGTTCTTTCGCGCACTAACACATCCAGTTTTTTATTCAGCTTTTGCTGTGTTTGCAGCAACTCCGCATTGCTCAGGCGCACGGCCAGCTCGGCCTTGTGCCTCTTGTACTGTTCCCAGCGCATACGTTGAGAAAGTAATAGTGCGTAGAAAATGGCCATGATGGTAAAGCCTACGTCGCCTGCGGAGCGGGTGACGGGTGTCGACACAATCAGACCTGTTTTTTCTAATATTGTGATGCCCATTCCTATTAACAGAAATGTACTGGCGCTGAAGCCGTAATAAGCGGGCTCGTACTGATCAAGGACTCTTATAGCCTGTGAACTGATGACGACCAGGGTAGCAAAAATGGCGTAGCCGGTAAGAAGCTTGATGGACAAGGAGTAGGGAATGTACATGGCGGCTATGGCCAGTATGACCCCGGAAGCAACAACCGCATTGAGGGCTTTAGAATACCCTGGACGGCTACGAGGCAAGTCGAGTGTCCTTTGTATGTAAAATATGCAGGACAGCGCAACGAGTGCATACGACCACGACAGAAAGTGGTTACTGTGTCGCCGGAGGCTTTCGAATGCGTATGCGTTTATGTAGCCCTGAAAGTAAGCGAAGATGCTGACCAAAGTAATAAGGAAGGCCGAATACCAGAAATATGAGGGTTCTCTGAGCTGGGCAAACAGAAGCAGATGGTAGAGGGCAATCCCCACTAATATGCCGTACATCATCATGTCGAATACGGTTGTCCGGACCGAAGATGATACGAACGCACTTTGCGCCCAAAGTGCCAGCGGTACATTGAGAGTCGCCTCGGTTTTCACACGGACAATTATCTGGTGCTCACTCATCGCAGGGAGTCGGAAATCGGCAAGCAGATGTGGATGCTGTATCTTCTGAGCACTTGCAGGGCGTGTGTCACCCAACTGATGAAGGGTCTCATTGCCTGATTCATCTTTAATATACACATCCACTTCATCGAGCAGAGGGTAGGGGAAATCGAGAATCAGGTTTTGTGTCTCGGATGAGGTATTGCGCACGGCAAAGCGGATCCAGAGGTTATCTGGGTTGAATCCGAAAGTAAGTGTATCGCGGGCGACTTCCCAGTCGGTATTCATTTGCGGACGATCTGGAGATGCCTGCAACCTGTATTCCAGCCCTCCTTCGAGGTTGTAGTGTTCGAACGAGTTTCCCGTAATGACTGTGAGTGCCTGCGTTGGCATGCAGAACAGTAATACGAGAAACAGTGTTAGTCGCATATCGGGATAGTCCAGTGACGGAAGATTGAGGTAGTCAGTCATGTGTGTCAGCGAGTATGTCGTTTCCAAGCCGTTCTACTCATAAAAAACCCGCTGTAACAAAGGTAGTTCAGAAATGTAGAATGCGCAGCATAGGCTGGATAGTTAAGAGATATTTTGAGTGCTTGACCTGAGAGTTACTCGCAGGTTTATCGTACACTGAGTTCGAAGCTAAACAGGTGAGTGAGTGTATGAAAGCGAGTGAGCTTGCGAAAAGGTTTGCCGTGAACGTGAATACCGTTCGGCATTATGTGCGGTCGGGGCTGCTGACACCCGGTAAAGATGCTTCGGGGTATCATAGTTTTGGCCACGAAGAAGTCAGGCGACTCTCGTTTATTTTGAGGGCTCGGGCGCTGGGCTTCACGCTGGATGATATCCAGCAACTGCTTTCGGATGCTACCCAGGGGCAGTCTCTTTGCCCTCATGCCCGTGAATTGATTGAGCTCAGGTTGAGAGAGGCTCAGGAAAAACTGATTAATATGCAGGCTTTGGTAAAGCGTATGGAGTCTGCGGTGGAAGAGTGGAAGAAATTACCGGACTGTTCCCCTTGTGGCGACCATATTTGCCATCTGATTGAAGGAGGTCACTATGAGTGACGATAAGAAAAGCTGCTGCAGTGCGTCATCTCCGGCAGACACGTGCTCAGATACTTCCAGTAAGCCTGCGGCAGAAAGTACTGGTTGTTGCGCTGGCAAGCCAAAAGAGCCTGTCAGTAGCTGCTGTGGGTCCGATACGCCTGTTTCGAGCGACGATGCTTCCTGCTGTGCCCCCGCAGACAAGCAACGCCGGGACTGGATAATGTGGACTTGCTTGCCTGCGGTTGTTCTGGGCTATTTGGGTTTTCTGGTTATCGGTCACACGGATCAGTACCCTGACTGGTTAGGAAGCATGCTCCATACGAGTTATGAAATGGTGAATGCCATGTGGTGGGGGATACTGTCTGCTGCCTTCTTCGTCGGCATCCTCGGGCGGATTCCGCGAGAAGCGATCATGTCGGTACTCGGCAGGGGAGGCAGTAAGCGCGGTATATTCCGGGCGACGCTCGCCGGGCTGCTGCTTGACTTGTGCAACCATGGCATCCTGATGGTCGCGATGAAACTGTATGAGCGTGGAGCGAGTATCGGACAGGTGATGGCGTTCCTTATCGCCAGTCCATGGAATTCCCTGACACTGACACTTATTCTCGTCGGTTTGATCGGCCTGCAATGGACGTTACTGTTTATCCTTGCATCATTGGTGATCGCCTGGATCAGCGGTTGGATTTTTGATCGCTTGTGTGACCGGGGTGTCCTGCCCGGAAACCCTAACACTGTGGAGTTTGACGACATTGCGTTCTGGCCGTCTGTGAAAGCATCCTGGAAGGAACACGACTGGCGTCCTAAGGCCTTGCTCCAGATGTTCTGGGGCGGATTGAAGGAATCCAGAATGGTGCTGAGATGGGTGGTTTTTGGCGTTGTACTGGTCGCATTAATCCGGGCTTTTGTACCGCCCGAGAGTTTTGGTGTGTGGTTTGGGGCAAGTATGTCTGGGCTGCTATTGACCCTGCTGGCCACAACGCTCATTGAGGTCTGCTCTGAGGGATCGAGCCCCATCGCTGCCGACCTGTTCAATCGAGCCGGGGCTCCTGGGAACGCGTTCACCTTTCTGATGGCTGGTGCAGCGACAGACTATACAGAGATTATGGCGTTGAAAGATACGACACGTAGCTGGAAGATTGCACTGTTTTTGCCTCTGGTTACGGTGCCGCAGGTTTTGGCTATCGGTTGGATTATGAACGTGGCAGGTGCGTGACACTTGCAGGAACTCCCGGGTAAATGGATACTCTGTATAAGTATTGAATAACTTTGGAGTTCCATATGCGCATGTCTCGTCGAGTTTTTCGTTCTGGATTGGTTGGGGTGACGGCAGCGCTTGCTGTCGCAGGATGCTCAAGTACTCAGGTGGATCATGCGGCCGGGCGCTCACCAAAACTAATCCCTCAGACCTTTTTTGAAGGGAAAATCTGTGCCGATGGCGTGGTTCGTGATCGCAGTGGTGAAGAAATACGTTCGTTTAACGCACGTATCGATGCCAGCTGGGATGAGAATGGTGTTGGTACATTGGATGAGGTATTTTACTTCTACGATGAACCGGGTGCAGAAGCCAAGCGTGAAACCCGGGTCTGGACCCTTACGCCAGCGCGGGAAGGTGGGCGAGAGGTACTCAGTGCCAAAGCCTCGGATGTTCCTGAGGCAACCACCATGGAGTGGGCGGGTAACGCGATTCACATGGCATACACTCTACGTTATGGTGAGCCAGGTGATACGATTGATCTGAATATGGACGACTGGATGTTTCATGTCGCTGATGGTGTGGTTGTTAATGAAACGCGCATGACCAAATTCGGCATCCATGTTGGGCAGATATTGCTGGTGATGCGGAAGGTCAGCCCAGATACGAAGTGCCTGTAGGTGCTTAGGCACACTAT
The DNA here is from genome assembly GCA_913019975.1 of Thalassolituus maritimus. Classification (GTDB taxonomy): domain Bacteria; phylum Pseudomonadota; class Gammaproteobacteria; order Pseudomonadales; family Oceanobacteraceae; genus Thalassolituus. The sequence continues at coordinate 105,520 of CAJWBH010000002.1, forward strand.
GCCGAAGGAGTAACCGTGATTGACCACCTGAGTACATATGCCCGTGACTTTCTGAAAACCAGAGATTTTTATGCGGCTGCCTTTGAACCGTTAGGGTACTCGGTGCAGATGGAGTTTATTGCCACCTGGAACCGGTATTTTCCAACTCAGAGAATGTGTGCCTTTGGCCCTGAGGGGAAGCCAGTGTTCTGGGTTATTGAGGTGAAAGAGACATATACACCACGCCACGTTGCTTTTTCTGCCAAAGACCGTACTGGGGTCGATGACTTCTATTCTGCTGCGATGAGTCAGGGAGCTGAATGCAACGGAGAGCCGGGATTACGCCCACAATACCATGAGCATTATTACGGCGCCTTTGTGATTGACCCGGATGGCAATAACATTGAGGCTGTCTGTCACACTCCAGGGTGACTGGTCATTCTCAGTATGAGCGAGCTTGCAACATCATTCAGCCGGGTGATTTCAGTCACCCTGTTGTCTGTCTTTTCCGTCATGAAGGTCTGCAATATCAGCTCGTTAATCCCTGCCACCAGTGCCAGAGCTTCCTGTCTTGATAAGGCGTGATTCAGCTCAGCGGATGAGCGCCTCAAATTTGTCTGGTTGCTGAGAAACTCCGAAAAGGTCTGACTGATCTCTCGTCTTACTTCCAGACCGCTCTGGCCGAGAGCCGCCACCTCTACGTATAAGGCGTACATAAGAGTGGGGTGTTCGGCGATGAACTGCAGATACCCAGATGTCACTTTTTTCACAGTTTGCGGCCAGTCATCAGCCGCATCGTACGAGCTGATGATACTTTTCATTATGCGCTGGCTTGTCGTTCGAGCCAGCGCCAACAGACATTCGTCTTTGTTCGTAAAGTGCTCGTAGAAGGTGCGTCGCGATACTTTGGCACTGCTGGTGATATCAGCCAGGGTAACGTCGCGATAGCGCTTCGTCGCCATTGCATTTTCCAGTGCGTAAAGGAGCCTGTCTTTATGATCCCTGGCAGGTGCAGTCATGCGCTTTTTTCATACCGCTTATCGTAATTTCACTCAAGTATAGCGGCTGGTACTTGACAGTACCAGTGCTCGTGGATAGGTTGGTACGCAAGAGTACCAGTTTGATCTTCCAGATCTGGTGAAACTTCAGGGAAACTGTCTATGAATACTCCAGAGCGTCACGGAATCCATATCCATACTGCCAGAAAAATAGCATCTCCCATTTTGCTGACGATAAAAGATAAAGCAGCTGCCGAGCCTAATTCAGTCGAGTGGCGGGAATTGGGCAAGCAGCTTCTTTGCGGCGACCCATTAGCTGATGACGTGGCGGCGTGGTTGGCGACGAGCGAAGGTAGATGGTCAGTCATAGAGCACGCTTTGAAAGGCGGCGCGGAAGATGTCTCGTCATTACCACCTGAGTTGCAAGCCTTTATTCACTATGCGAACCAGCTTCCGGATTGGCTTGATGAGGAGGCATTGAGCCGAGGTTGTGCTGTCGTTGCCAGGTCAGGTAAGACGGGTATGCGTATCCTTCGGGATTTCGGTTTGATGGCTGGCTACCAGGCCAGCGCAATTAATCAGACTCTGTTGAAAACGGGTGCTCTTGAAAAGGGTGCACAGCGCAGAGTCGCTGAAACAACGAAATGGTGGATGGATTGTACTGAGCCGGGTTCTGTCCTGCCCGGTGGCCAGGGCTTCTCTACGACTCTGCGCGTCCGACTTATTCATGCCATGGTCCGGCGGCAACTCTCGGTACGCAAAGACTGGGACCATGATTATCTGGGCCTGCCAGTAAACCAACTGGATATGCAGGTCACTTACCTTGCGTTCTCAGTTATGTTTCTTCTTGGTCAGCGTGTGCTCGGCGTACCTGTTTCGAAGGAGGAGGGTGCGTACGTTATGCACCTTTGGCGCTACATAGGTTGGCTGATGGGGCTGGACGAATCTCTGCTGGTCGACAATGAGCAAGAGGGGCGCATTGCTTTATATCGTAACCTGCTGAGTCAGGCTCAGGCAGATGAGGGCTCCAAGCAGCTCGCACAGGCGCTGATGGATGAACCTCTGGAGCGTTACTATCCAAACGCGCAATGGCTACGAAGTCACTGGGATAAAGAGGTCCATCTCAGTATCCTAAGGCTGTTTGTTGGATCTCAAGGCATGCGCACATTGGGTTTACCTCCGTGTCGCTGGCCCTGGTATCCGTTTCTTTTTGCGCCGCTAAACGCACTCGCGCATACGTTTTTTCGACTTCTGCCCGGTGGGCGTGCATGGCTGACCCGCCGCGGTCGGCGGGCGCAGGAACGCATGCTTAAGATACTGTTTGGTGCCTACAAACCTCAGATCAGGCAGGTTAGCTGAACATGTATTTTTATCTGGTGTGTTGAAATTATCGATGAACTCAGAGAATCCGAGCCTTCATTCTACAATAGAGCAATTACGTTGAAGTCAGCCCTGTTACTGGTAGGCAGCCTCGCAGTGGCCGTTGGTTGTGCTGCGATTATGCATAACGGACCGGCCGATGTTGCACAGAACCGCCCGGCGCATCATATGCCTGATGGCACCTTTGTGAATACTGATGGCAAGGCAATCAGTAAATCCTTCAAAGATCTTTTGCGTTGGCGTTGGAGCAGGAAGGAGCCGGCCCCTCAACACTTCGATGTTATTCAGCCAGACCCTGATGTCATCGCGAAGCCAGCCATAACTCAGATCACCTGGTTGGGGCACAGTGCTTTTCTGTTACAGGTAAAAGGTAAAAACATCCTTACCGATCCGCATTTTTCGAAGCGCGCATCACCTCTTAGTTTTTTAGGCCCTGAACGCATCGTTGAACCTCCGATGACGATTGAAGAGCTCCCCCACATTGATGCCGTGGTTATTTCTCATAACCATTACGACCACCTTGATGAAGCGTCTCTCACTGAGCTCTACTCGCGTCAGCAAGATAACCCGCCCTTATTTCTTGTGCCTCTCGGATTGAAAGAGGAATTATCTGGTTACGGTATTGATCAGGTTGTTGAGCTTGATTGGTGGGAGTTTCACGAATATGAGGGCATGACTCTGACAGCGCTCCCTGTGAAACACTGGTCTCAGCGAACCTTCTTCGACAGAAATAAATCACTTTGGGCTGGATGGTTAATTGATATTGAAGACTTTCGCATTTTTCATACGGGTGATAGTGGCTACTCAGATGACTTCAGAAAAATCGGCGAAGATTACCCGGACATTGATCTGGCTACGATTCCTATTGGAGCCTATGACCCACGCTGGTTTATGAAAGACGCGCATATGAGCCCCGAAGAAGCGGTGCAGACATTTATTGATCTGAAGGCTGAAAAAGCCATCGGAATGCATTGGGGGACTTTTATTTTAACGGACGAAGAAATGGATGAGCCGCCGGTCAGGTTGGCTGAAGCATTGCGGGAAAAGGGGATTGAGGCGAGTAACTTCCCGGTCATGGGACATGGCGAGATTTATCAAGTTACTCATCTGGACTAACAAATAAAAACTCCGTGAGGAATAGGGCTACCAAATAATGCAACGGTAGCCCAGCCCGTTTTATCGAGGAATTTCGAGAATTACTGCGACAAATAAGCGCGAAGTCAGTCTTTGCCTGAACGCTTACGCTGGGCTTCTTTGTAAGCCAGCTTTTCTTTTCGGCGCTGGTCGCGGATGTCGTTCAGATCGGCGCCCAGATGGTCTAGACCTCGCTCGCGAGCAAGCTGCATCTGCTGCTCACGCTGACGGAAACGTTCCTGTTGTTCCGCTGTGTATTCGTTAATGCAGTGATGGCAACTGACACCGGCTTCATAGTCGGCGTGTTCTTTGTCTTCATCGGTGATAGGGCGTCGGCACGCATGGCACAGATCGTAATGACCTTTGTTAAGCTGGTGATCGACACTGACACGATTGTCAAAGACATAGCACTCACCTTCCCACATGCTGTCTTCAGCGGGTACTTCTTCGAGGTATTTCAGAATGCCTCCTTCGAGGTGATAGACCTCTTCAAAACCCTGCTCCTTGAGGTACGCGGTGGATTTTTCACAGCGGATACCACCGGTACAGAACATCGCCACTTTTTTGTGCTGCTCAGGGTTAAGTTTCTCCTTCACATATTGTGGGAACTCACGGAAGGTCTCTGTCTCTGGATTGACGGCCCCTTTGAAGGTACCAATACCTATTTCGTAGTCATTTCGCGTGTCGATCAGGGTAACGGCGGGATCTGAGATTAAATCGTTCCAGTCCGCAGGCTTTACGTAGGTGCCGACAGTATGGCGAGGGTCGATGCCCTCTACACCCATGGTCACGATTTCTTTCTTAAGTTTGACTTTAGTCCTATAGAAGGGCATTTCGTTTTCATAGGACTCTTTGTAACTGATGTCTGCGAGGCGATCGTCCTGAGCTAACCATTGGAGCAATTGGTCGATACCTTCACGTGAACCGGCAACCGTACCGTTAATGCCCTCTTTAGCGAGGAGTAGGGTTCCTTTGATGCCGAAAGCGACCATAGCGTCGTGAAGTGGCTCACGTTTTGCTTCGTAATCATCAAGTGTCACGAACTTGTACATCGCACAGATGACGAAAGTATTGGGCTGACTCATAAAGAAACCTACTGGGTCTGAGGGATCGGCGGAACCGGTTTAGTGGTCGCCTGATACTGGTAAACACGGGCCTGAGAGGCTAAACGCGGCGGAGTATACCTGAAAGTAGTTTTTGCGGCATGCCCTGTAGCTTTTCAGGCCGGGTCTGTGTGAATTAACCCACAGTCCATTGCGATGGACTAGAGTTAAATGTGAGCAGTTCACAAAAACTGAGCGGAAGGGTTCTGATTATGTGGCTAACCATAGGCTTTGCTTGCCTTGTACTTTATGCAGTAGCGATGTTAATGCACCGTTTTACGGCAGAATGGAAGGGCGTGCCGGGTGAGTATGCAGGAATCAAGTACGAGTACCGGACCCACGAGGGAAAGACAGGGCGTCAGATTAAAGTCGGTATGGAGGTCTCCCTGCGCTATGACTTTGTAATGCGCCGCCATGGTGCGCTTGATCGGCTCCTCGCCCGCATCGGCGTCGACAGTGATAAACGAATCTGTAACCCCGCCTTTGACGCCTCTCTTCTTATTTTGTCTGACGACTTCACTGCTTCACAGGCTCTTGCCGCTGCGCCAGGCCTGAGCGATAAACTCCTGAGAATGTTTAACCTTGGGTCGCCGGAGACAGTGCAGATCAACAAGCTGGTTTGTCGCCGCGGGCGGCTCTGGGCGCTGGTCGATGATAATTCGCAGGACAGAGCGGAGATGAATGCCTTTGCGGATGTGGCTCTGCCAGCCATGGCTGAGTTTGCTGAAATACTCCAGCGACTCGAAGGTCCTGAGCGTCAACAGCGCCCGGATCGCTATGCCGTACCCGCAGTGGCTTTTTTACTGTTGGCGACCGGTTTTCTGACTAAAGGAACACTGGCATGGGTTGAAACCGGAGCGCAATTGCCCGATACCAATCTGATGCTGCAGTCGCTTATGTTCGGGGGGCTTGTTGCCCTGGCGCTGGGTGTGATCACGATTCGTCTGATGCATTACAATTTCGGCAATCACAAGGTGTTTGCGGAGTTGTTTTTCGTTGGCATGTTGGGAGCATCCGCCACCCTATACGCGGACAAAGCAATAGAGAACCGAGCTAATGCAGGCTTTGCGCAGGTGAATTCAGCGCAAATGGCAGAGTTACAACACGCGAAAGGACGCAGCTGAGCAGTGCGCTCAGCTGATTTTCCCGGTAACACGGACACGCTTTGAGCCCGCTTCGACTGGCGCTGCTTTAGCGGCAGCCGCCTTATCAATGCGATCGTCAATCAGGTTCTTGAGGGCGATCAGCAGACCCATGCCGACAAATGCGCCCGGCGGCAGAATAGCAAAGAGAAAGTCCGGATAACTCTCAACCAGAACAATCTTCCAGTCAGCGGCTGACGGGCCGAATAAGAGTTCCATATTGCCGAAAATCTGACCCTGGCCCAGGACTTCACGCAGCGCGCCGAGCAGTACAAGAACAACCGTAAAACCAATAGCCATCATCACACCATCAACCACCGATGGCAGTATCGGATTCTTAGAGGCAAAAGCGTCAGCCCGCCCGAGGATCGCGCAGTTAGTCACGATCAATGGAATAAAAATGCCCAGTACCTCATAGAGCTCGTAGGTGAACGCCTGCATGGTCAATTCAGCGACGGTGACGAATGAGGCGATAATCATGACGAACGCAGGGAGTCGAACCGCGTCAGACACGTGGTTTCGGATAAGAGAAACGGACAGGTTAGAACCGACTAATACCATCATGGTTGCCAGCCCCAGCCCTAAAGCATTAACAACAGAGCCTGTTACGGCAAGAAGAGGGCATAAACCTAGCAGCTGAACCAGTGCCGGATTATTCTTCCACAGGCCGTCGAGGGATATATCTTTGAGTGACTTAGTTGCCATCGCTGTTTTCTCCCGAAAGTGCGTTACCGTAGAGCAGCTCGTCACGGTGCATCTCAAAAAATTTCAGTGCGCGTTTAACAGCGCGAACAACCGCTCGCGGTGTGATGGTTGCGCCAGTGAACTGATCAAAGTCGCCTCCATCTTTCTTTACTGCCCACTGTTCAGGCACAGGCTGAGCGAGTGACTTACCCTCGAAGTTGGTAATCCAGTCAGACTTCCGGATCTCAACTTTATCACCCAGCCCCGGAGTTTCGCGGTGTGCGACGACACGAACTCCAGCAAGCGTTCCGTCGGACTTAACACCGACAATCAGATCTATTTCGGCCGTGTATCCGTCTGGGGCAACTGCAGGCAGAATCACCGCGCTGACTTCGCCGTTATTGCGGGCGCGATAAATAACGGCACTGTCTGGCAGAGGGCCCAATAGCTGTTGGTTAAAGCGCTTATCCACATTCATTGTGTCATTCAGCAGGTCGTTGTCGTAACTGCTTGCCGGAAGTATCTCATTCAGCGCGCGGGCTTCGGCCGCTTTGATATTGTATGCGATACGGTCCGCTGTCAGTGTCTGGGCGAGGGCGATCGCACCGGCCGTCACAACCGCGAAAATTGCAAGACCAACAGCGTTTTTGCGTATAGCTGAGAGCAACTCAATCATGATTTCTCCCCCGGCTTGAGGCCACGCTTAGGCTTGCTATGGCCATAACTGCGTGGCTGGGTGTAGGCATCAATGAAGGGAGCCGCGAAGTTCATCAGCAGTACGGCAAAGGCTACGGCATCCGGGTATGCGCCCCAGGTACGGATGACATAAAGTAGAATACCTATGCCGGCACCGTAGATAAGCTTACCTGTCGGTGTGGTCGACGCTGAAACGGGGTCCGTGGCAATAAAGAATGCACCCAGCATGGTCGCACCACTGAGCAGATGCAGTGACAACGGCGTATACAGATCTTCATCCCAGCCCAGAATCAGTGAACAGATGCCTAGTGCGGCGAGCATGGACACCGGAATGTGCCAGGTAATGATGCGTCGGGCCATAAGAAACAGGCCGCCAGCGAGGAAGGCCAGATTAACCCATTCCCAGCCACCGTTGAGCCAGCCATTAAAAGTGTTTCTCTGGAGCAGCTCGTCAGAAGTCTCTTTGCTGATCAGGTGCTTGTATTGATCAAGCGGCGTAGCCCCTGTGAATGCGTCAGCAGTTGAAGATGCGCCCGCAAAGATAATGCTCAAGGCGTCAGTGAACCCGGCAACATCTGACCCGCTGACCTGAAAAGAGGTCACCCAGTTCGTGGTCATCTGTACCGGAAAAGAGATCAATACGAGAGCGTAACCGACCATCGCAGGATTAAATGGGTTATTACCCATACCACCGTAAATCTGCTTAGCAAAAATGATGGCGAACGAGGTGGCTAAAACAGTGATCCACCAGGGAGCGAGGGGAGGTAACGCCAGGCCCAGTAACAGACCCGTGACCAATGCGGTGTTATCTTTGAGGAAAAAGCTCACCGGATATTTGCGTAGCTTGAGTACAAGCGCTTCAGAAGCCAACGCCGTGATGATCGCGAGTACTGTGTTGATCAGAGTGCCAAAGCCGAAAAACCAGGTCATCACCGCGAGGCCTGGCAGAGTCGCCAGCGCCACGGTGAGCATGATTCGGCTGGTGCGGTTCGGCCCGTGAGTATGGGGTGAGGACAGCGTCAGCAGTGCCATGGTTATACTTCTCCTGTGGTACTGGCCTGAGCTTCAAAGGCTGCCAGTTTATCCAGCTGTTTGTTCAGCGCCTTCTCAAGAGCCTCAACAGAATCCAGGCCCTCGGCACGTGCCATCTCGAGACGCTCTTTCGCTTTCTCCACACGATCTTTCTGAGCGAGTAGCTTCTTCTGGAGTTGTTCCGAGTTCGGCTTTGCAGCGACCGTTTCAGCTGATGTGTTGTCTGTGCCAGCGTTATTTGACACTGCAGTTTCGAGTGAAGCGCCCGTGCTGGCTGAAGCATCACTGTTGAGAGAAGCCTCATAGGCCGCCTTTGCTTCTGCGACGCGAGCCTCTTGTTTTTCAACGCCCGCACGCAATGCGTCTACCGTGTCAGCGCCGTTCGCTTCAGCATCTGCTAAGCGTTTTCTGGCGGTTTCCAGTCGGGCTGCGGCGGTTTCCCACTTTTTCTGCAGGCGCTCGGGGCTATTCGGGTCGCCCTTGTCTGGCCCCGCAGCTGCTGGAGCTGACTTAGCGGCTTTCTTCGCAGCTGCAATATCTTTTGCCAGTGTTTTGATCTTGTCCTGGGTCTTAGCAAGCGCAGACTCAAAGGCCGGTATCTTATCGGCTTTCTCCGGGTCTTCCCGTGCAGCTTCAAGCTTTTCTTTGGTTTTCGCGACGGCGGCCTGAGCGGCTGCTAACTGCTTCTGGAGCTTCTCGAGGTCCGCATTCGCTGCCGGTTCCGCTACAGGAGAAGCTTTAGCGGCAGGCGCTTCTTTCTTAACCGACTGTGCTTTAGCAGCTGCTTCGGCGCGGGCCTTACGCTTAGCTTCTTTTTCGGCTTTCTCCCGCTCCTGGCGTTCAATCCGGGCTTCGTAACGGATGCGAGCCTGCTCGGCTTTTTCGGCAGCCGCACGCTCTTCCCGGATAGCGCCTTTTGAGAACCGGTAGTACTGAACCAACGGGATTTCACTCGGGCAGACGTAGGAGCATGCACCACATTCAATGCAGTCAAACAGGTTGTGCTGCTCTGCTTTATCAAACTCCTGGGCTTTACTGAACCAGTAAAGCTGCTGCGGCAGAAGGTCTGCCGGGCAGGCATCGGCACACAAACCGCAACGGATACAAGCCATCGCTGGGTTGTTAGTCGGTAACTCTTTTTCTGTTGGGGCAAGCAGGCAGTTGGTTGTTTTCACAACTGGCAACTCAGTGGTCGGGAGGGCAAAGCCCATCATCGGGCCACCCATGACAACACGTTCACGCTTTGCCGGACGATAGCCGCTGAGTGATAACAGGTGACTGACGGGCGTACCCAGAAGAACTTCCCAGTTGCCCTTATCCCGAACCGCATCTCCGGTGACTGTGGTAATCCGGCTGATCAGTGGCCGACCGAAATCTACGGCATCGGCAATGGCGGCTGCTGTTCCAACGTTTTGGCAGACGATACCAAGGCTCGCAGGAATACCACCGGAAGGAACCTCTTTGCCCGTCAGAATCTGAATAAGCTGCTTTTCACCACCCGATGGATATTTCGTCGGAATGGTGACAACGTCGATGTGGTGTTCTTCATTGTGCTGAACGAGCGCATCGTCAAGCGCTGCAATGGCTTCGGGTTTATTGTCTTCAACGCCAATAAGGCAGCGCTCTGCACCGAGGATCTGCAGCAGTATCTGGGCACCGCGAATGACTTCGCTGGCGTGTTCGCGCATCAGCATATCGTCGGCGGTGATGTAGGGTTCGCACTCAGCACCGTTGAGAATCAGAGTGTCGATCTTGTGCTTGCCAGTATTCAGTTTAACGGCGGTCGGGAAGCCCGCGCCGCCCATGCCCGCAATGCCGCAGTCACGAATACGTTCCAGTAACTTGTCGACCGGGATGTCGTCGCAGTGATCAAGTCCCAGAGTGTCACATAACCCCTGATGCTCGACCCAGGTGTCTTCTCCGTCGGGCTCAATCACGATGCATGTCTCGCTGAGACCCGAAGCGTGAGGTACCTGACGTGCTTCAATGGCGCTTATTTTTCCTGACGTTGGTGCATGCAGAGGAGCCGAGACAAAGCCCTCTGGTTCGGCGATAACCTGACCTTTTAAAACGGTATCACCCACAGCAACGACCGGGTTTGCAGGTGCACCTATGTGTTGATGCAGTGGCAGAACCAGCTCTGACGGCAAACTCGCTTTGCGGATTGGTCGGCTATTCGACTGCCGCTTGTTTTCTGGGGGATGAATGCCGCCATCAAATTCATGGAGTTGAATCAGGTGGGTCATGCGTGTGCCTCCGTCTTCAGCGAACGACGATCCGTCGCTATCAACTCAACTCCAGTCGTAGGTGCTTGCCAGTACCAGCTGCTGGTATCGGTAGACTGAGGCACCATATCAATACAATCCACCGGGCAAGGCTCCACGCAAAGGTCGCAACCTGTGCATTCATCGACGATAACTGTGTGCATTTGCTTCGCCGCCCCCAGAATGGCATCGACAGGACATGCTTGAATGCACTTAGTACAACCAATACATTCGTCTTCGCGGATGTAGGCGACCATGGGAACGTCTTTTTCAGCGCCGTGCTCGGCATCCAGTGGTTCAGGCTCTACGCCCAGTAAGTCAGCCAGTGCCTGAATCGTGCTTTCACCACCAGGCGGGCATTTGTTGATCTTTTCCCCATCTGCAATTGCCTCGGCGTAGGGTTTACAGCCGGGGAAACCACATTGCCCGCACTGAGTCTGCGGTAGCAGGTCGTTCACCTGATCGACGACAGGGTTTCCCTCAACCCGGAAACGGACTGAAGCAAAGCCGAGCAGGGCGCCGAAGAGTGCTGCGAGGCTGGCCAGAACGACAATAGCGATAATGATAGTACTCATGCCAATACCTCAGATGCTGACCAGGCCGGTGAAGCCCAGAAACGCCAGAGACATAAGACCCGCAGTAATCATAGCGATGGCTGAGCCCTGAAAGGCGACAGGCACATCAGCAACAGCAATGCGTTCACGCATGGCAGCGAACAGAACCATGACCAGTGAAAACCCAACGGCGGCACCGAAGCCATACAGGATGGATTCTACGAAGGTGTTGTCTCGCTTGATGTTGAGCAGGGCAACACCCAGGACCGCGCAGTTGGTCGTAATGAGCGGAAGAAAAATACCCAGAACACGATAGAGCAGCGGGCTGGTTTTGCGGATGGCGAGTTCTGTAAAGCCAACCACCACGGCGATAACCATAATAAAGCTGATGGTCTTAAGGTACGTCAGGTCGAGCGGCACCAGAAGGTAGTTGTACACCAGATAGCTACAGACGGAGGCGAGTGTCAGTACGAAGGTGGTGGCCGCGCCCATGCCAATGGCGGTTTCCAGCTTGTTGGAAACCCCCATAAAAGGGCACAGTCCCAGAAACTGAACAAGCACGAAGTTGTTCACCAGGATAGTACTGACCAGTATCAGGAGGTACTCTGTCATCTTTCCTCTGCTATCGTTACAACCCCACATAAAGTGTGTGTTTTCGCGGGGTCTGGAGAATTCGGGCGCGCATTATCCCAAAAGAGCGTTATGTCGTACAAGAACATAAGTCACTAGTAGTAATAGCTATTTGGAATAAGATGCGTTCCTGTTACCACTCTTAGCTGTAACGCCGGGGAGTCCGTGAACAACTAAGAAGCAACTGGAAAGCAACCAGAGAGTTGTTACAGGAGTTTGCCTGATCGTTAAAAGCTGGCAGACTCGACGGAATTACGATAAAAATCATTGAACCGGTTAAGCTCAGTTTGCAGTCTGGTCTGCATCCGACCAGTACGGGAGATAAATGAATACACAGGGATCGCTCGTCGTCGCTGCATTGGCAGTGGCGTTTACGTTTCTCACCAGCGGTTGCAGTGAGGGAGCGTGGAACAACCCCCACCCGGCGGATGAAGCAGGAAAAAATATCCTGTACTCCAATTTCTCCGGGCCACCCAAGCATCTGGACCCTGTGATCTCCTACAGTTCTGATGAAGGTCGGTTTATCGATCAGATTTATGATCCACCGCTTCAATATCATTATCTGAAACGACCTTTCGAGCTGGAGCCCAATACGCTGTCGAGCATGCCAGAGATCGTTTATCTCGACGCTGAAGGCAATGAAGTGGCCTCAGACTCACCGGATCTTGCCTACAGTGATTATCTCTTCGAGTTAACGCCGGGCATCTATTATCAACCACACCCAGCGCTTGCCCTGGATACCTCAGGGGCACCTGTCTATGCGTTTGAGTCGTCGGATGATGCAGCGCCATATAGCTCCTTAAATGATTTCAGCGAAACCGGGACCCGTGAGCTTGTGGCCGGTGATTACGCTTACCAATTAAAACGGCTGGCTGATCCGACTTTGCTGTCACCGATCCGGGGCTTGATGTCAGAGTACATACTGGGGATGAACGAGTTTGCTGAAATTGCTAAGGCAGAACGTGAGGCGCAGCAGGAAGGTGAGTGGCTTGATCTCCGTACGCTCGACTTCAGCGGGGTTGAGGTCATCGACCGCTATCGCTTCCGGATACGACTCAAAGGCAAGTACCCACAGTTCAGTTATTGGCTGGCGTTTCACTTTTTTGCACCGATACCGTTCGAAGCAGACCGCTTCTACAGCATGCCGGGAATGGCCGATAGAAATATAACGCTTGATTGGTATCCGATCGGTACTGGCCCCTACATGATGACTCAGAATGATCCGAATGAGGCCATCATTCTGGAGAAGAATCCGAATTATCGTGATGATTTTTACCCAGCAGAGGGCGAGATTTCAGACCGGGCCGCAGGGTTACTTGATGATGCGGGGCAGAAAATTCCATTCATAGACAAAGTGGTGTATCGCCTTGAAAAAGAATCTATTCCGCTATGGAGTAAGTTTCTGCAGGGCTATTACGATCGCTCGGGTATCGCAAGCGACAGCTTTGATCAGGCGATTAGCGTTGGTTCTGAGGGGATAGGTCTGTCGGATGAAATGCGCGAGCGCGGAATTAGCCTCGATGTGGCGGTCACTCCGGGAACCTATTATTTCGGTTTTAACATGCTCGACGATGTGATTGGTGATACAGGGTCGGCGGAAGAGCGTGAGAAGAAGCGTCTTTTGCGACAGGCCATCGCGATTATTTACGATCAGGAAGAGTACATATCCATTTTCTATAATGGACGCGGAGAAACTGCGATGAGTCCGATTCCTCCCGGTATTTTCGGATATCAGGAAGGACAAGAGGGCATGAATGAGTCTGTATTTGACTGGGTTGATGGCGAGGCCGTCAGAAAAAATACAGAAGTCGCCCGTGATCTGATGGTGAAAGCAGGTTACCCGGATGGTCGCGATGCCGAAACGGGCGAGCCTCTGGTACTGAATCTCGATACCGTTGGTTCAGGCGGGAGCGCGGCTCAAAGCTGGTTGATTAAGCAGTTCAAGAAAATCGGAATTCAGCTCAACATCCGCGGCACTGACTACAATCGCTTCAAAGATAAAATGAAAGCCGGTAATGCCCAGATGTTCCAGTGGGGCTGGCTGGCTGACTACCCTGATGCAGAGAACTTCCTCTTTCTTTTATACGGCCCGAACGGGCAGGTCGTTACTCAAGGTGCTGGTGTTAACTCGAGCAACTTCGATAACGCCCGATACAATGCGCTGTTTGAAGAGATGAAACTGATGGAAAACAGCCCTGAGCGTATGGAGATTATCCGTGAGATGATCGATATCCTGCACCATGAAATGCCCTGGGCCTCTTCGTTTCACCCACATAGCTATGTACTCAATAATGCCTGGGTTTATAACAGCAAACCCCATGGCATCAGTAAGTCTGTACTCAAGTATCTGCGTATTGATCCGGAACAGCGTGCCCGCATGCAGGCTGAGTGGAATAGCCCGGTTTTATGGCCATTATTCATGGTCGTGGTAATTATTTTAGTCACTGCACTGCCGGGTTATCTGGCCTATCGACGCAGACTGAATCATCGTATTCGTCCAGCAGGGGGAGATAAGTAATGCTGGCTTACATTATTCGTCGACTGATTTACGCCATTCCCATTCTTATTGGTGTAAATCTTCTTACCTTTGCTCTGTTTTTTGTTGTGAATACACCGGAGCAAATGGCGCGCGTACAGCTGGGTGATAAGCATGTCACCGAAGAGGCTGTGCAGGAGTGGAAAGCGCAGCGCGGCTATGACAAACCTCTGCTGATTAACGGCGAAGCCGAAGGAGCAGGGACATTCACTGAAACCATCTTCTTCGAAAAGTCCCTCAGTCTCTTTGCGCTGGACTTTGGTAAATCTGATGCCGGCCGAAATATCGCAGCGGATATTGAGCAACGAATGTGGCCAAGCCTCGCCGTTGCTCTGCCAACATTTATCATCGGTATATCCGTTAACATCGCATTCGCATTGTTCGTTGTGATGTTCCGGGCCAGTATCTTCGACACGTCAGCCATGATCCTCTGTGTCGGCCTGATGTCTGTCTCCGGTGTGTTCTATGTGATTGCGGGTCAGTTTTTCTTCGCTAAAGAGTGGAGCCTGGTGCCTATTTCCGGTTATCTCGGCGGTGCAGATGCCTGGCGCTTTCTGTTATTACCCGTGATTATCGGTGTGATTTCGGGTATTGGTGGTGGCACGCGGCTCTATCGGACTTTGTTTCTGGAAGAGGCGAATAAAGATTATGTGCGTACTGCGCGTGCTAAAGGTGTGGCCGAGTTGACCGTGCTTTTCCGGCATATTCTGCCTAACGGTATGATCCCGATTCTGACCAGTGTGGTCGTGGTCATTCCTTCACTTTTCATGGGTAGCCTGCTGGTGGAGTCTTTCTTCGGTATTCCGGGGCTGGGCAGTTACACCCTGGATGCTATCCAGGCTCAGGATTTTGCCATCGTACGCAGCATGGTATTTCTTGGCTCTGTTCTTTACATCATCGGACTTCTGCTGACTGATATTTCGTACACACTGGTTGATCCACGGGTGAGGTTGTCCTGATGGAAGTATTTGACGTACGTCTACACCTCCTCTGGAGTGATATTTTAATTTTCCTTTTAGTGGCTTCACTGTGCGTTTTTGTCGTTACTGTTGTCCGCAACCCTCTGGCCCGCAAACGCTGGTCTCAGGTCTTTGAATCACGTATCGGTTCTGCGTCATTTCTGGTGATACTGTTTTACGTCCTGATCGCATTAACGGACTCGGTTCATTTTCAGAAGAAACTGGATCAGGCCGGTGATTCTGGCGAGGTCCACTATGCTCCTGAAGTCACGAGTTTACTGGACCTTGCGCTGGCACCTATGTTCGGGCGAGACGAAAAAACATATTCAGCTCCTTTTGCTATCCATTCTTTCGCCAAAGAAAATATGGAGTTACCGGAAGGCGGAGTGATGCGTGACTATCCACGCCTTGAGCACGGTGGTAGTCATCTGGACGATGATGCCCAGCATGAGGCTGACATCGTCGTAAAAAGTATGACGGTGGTTGGCTGGACACTGGTGCCAGTGTTGATCCTTTTATTCCTGCACCATTCCTTCATGAAAAAGCGCGATTCGCGACTTCCTTGGCCCGTGATTTACTTTACTTTCTCCGCTATTGTTGTGGTATCGAGCTGGGCTCTCTATATGAGTCAGTTCTACCACGTTCTCGGCACTGATAAGGTAGGTCAGGACGTTCTCTATGGTGCGGTGAAAGCTGTCAGGACTGGCGTCCTGATTGGTACTCTGGCCACCCTCGTTACGTTGCCGCTGGCAGTATTGTTGGGGATTTCCGCAGGGTATTTCCGTGGCTGGGTCGACGACGTTGTCCAGTATATTTACACGACGCTTAACTCGATTCCGGGCATCCTCCTGATCGCCGCTTCTGTACTTCTGATAGATGTGTACATAGAGACGCACCCTGAGCAATTCAAACTCTTGAGCGACCGGGCCGATTTTAAATTTGTCGCTTTGTGTTTCATTCTCGGTATGACCAGTTGGACCGGTTTGTGTCGGCTGCTGCGCGCAGAGACACTTAAACTTAGCCAGCTGGAATATGTACAGGCCGCGCACGCATTTGGCGTCAGTCGCTGGCGCGTAATTATGCGTCATATCCTGCCCAACACGACGCACCTGATTCTGATTGCACTGGTACTGGATTTCAGTGGTTTTGTGCTCGCTGAAGCGGTTCTGAGTTATATCGGTGTGGGTGTTGATCCGTCGATGAAGAGCTGGGGCAACATGATTAATGAGGCCAGGGCTGAGCTGGCTCGAGAGCCGGTTGTCTGGTGGTCTGTAATAGCCGCCTTCATCCTGATGTTTGTACTGGTGCTGGCAGCAAACCTGTTCTCTGATCGTGTTCGTGATGCCTTTGACCCTCGCATGTCCGGTAGTGGAGATAACAAATGAAGCCATTACTACAGGTAAATAATCTGGTTATTGGTGCGGGCGGCAGTTGTCTTGTTGATGACGTCAGTTTTGAAATTAATGCTGGCGAAGTTTTCGCTCTTGTCGGTGAAAGTGGTTCAGGAAAATCTCTGACCAGCCTGGCTATCATGCGCCTGCTCGGTGAAGGTTTGAGCATCAGGGGCGGTGATGTGCAGCTTGGTACCGATTCGCTCTTTGCTTTGAGCGAAACTCAGATGAACGCGGTTCGTGGACGCAGGGTTGCCATGGTGTTCCAGGAGCCTCAGAGCTCCCTCAACCCCGTGCAGACCATAGGTACACAGATCGGTGAGGTACTGACTCTGCATAGGGGCAATGCTCCGGATACCGCAATTATTGAACTACTGAACGAAGTCGGGATACCGAACCCTGAAGAGCGCCTTAACTGGTATCCGCATCAGCTTTCGGGTGGGCAAAAACAACGCGTGATGATTGCAATGGCATTGGCGTGTGAGCCGGAACTTTTGATCGCGGATGAACCAACAACAGCACTGGATGTGACGATTCAGAAGCAGATTCTTGAGCTTCTTAATGAACTTCGTCGTAGCCGCGAACTCGCTGTTCTGCTGATTACCCACGATATGGGCGTCGTTGCAGAAATGGCGGACAGAATAGCGGTAATGCGTCACGGTAAAATTCTGGAACAAGCTGAGCGCTCACAGTTCTTCGTGAACCCCAGCCATGAATACAGCCGTCAGTTAATTCATGCGTTACCGCAACCTGACGACTATCTCGAATATGAAACTCACTCTCCACTGCTGGATGTTCAGGACGTCAAAGTCTGGTTTCCTGAACGACGCGGCGTGCTTCAGCGTGTTGTTGGATATACGAAAGCCGTCAACGGTGTCAGCTTTACTATAGGCCGGGGTGAAACGCTGGCTCTGGTTGGAGAGTCTGGCTCTGGAAAAAGCACGGTAGGGCGGGCAATCCTTCGCCTCGAAGATACCGCAAGTGGCACCATACACTTCGACGGTGATGAGATCGGTCAACTAAATCAGCGCAGGTTCGCTTCTTATCGGAAGCGGATTCAGGTGATTTTTCAGGACCCGTTCTCTTCAATGAATCCGCGTATGACGGTCAGAGAAATTATCGAAGAAGGAATGCTGAGCCTTGGTCTCGGTGGTACTGACGAATCCCGGGAGGCCCGGATTCGTGAGCTTCTTGAGCGTGTTGGCCTTGAGGCTGGGCACCTTAACCGGTATCCGCACGAGTTTTCTGGCGGGCAACGGCAGAGGATTGCTATTGCCCGGGCAATTTCAGTTGAGCCTGAATTAATTATCTGTGACGAACCGACCAGTGCGCTTGATGTGTCTATTCGTGGCCAGGTTTTGCAGTTGTTGCAGGAGCTTCAGGAAGAGATGGGGTTATCGTACCTGTTCATCACCCATGACCTTTCGATTATTCCACATCTGGCACACCGTGTTGCAGTGATGCGGAACGGACAGCTGGTGGAACAGGGCGAGACCCGCCAGGTCATGACTTCGCCGGTACATGAGTACACTCAGCATTTGCTTCAGGCGGTGCCTCGTATACCAGAGCACGCCTGACTTATTGTTTTTAGCGGCGTACAATCCGGCCATCTTGTTTTCCTTCAGAGGTCTACCCGTTGGCTGGATTAACACAACCCCAGATTGAAGCCGCATTGAGCGGATACCACGATCCTTATCTTGAGACTGATCTGATTTCTGCCGGCTGCGTCCGCGATATTCGCATTGACGGTCCGGCTATCGAAGTCGACATTCACCTGAACTATCCCTCTGAGTACCTGAAAGGCGGTATTGCTCAGGTTCTTCAGACATCTCTTGAGAATATCGATGGCTGTCAGAGCGCGCGCGTTAATATTACCTGGGAAGTCGAAGAGCATAAGAGCCAGTCGGCATTGGAAGCGATCGCCGGGGTTAAGAATATTGTTGCTATCGCCTCAGGCAAAGGCGGTGTCGGGAAGTCGACAACCAGCGTGAACCTGGCATTAGCACTTGCCAAAGATGGCGCCAAAGTGGGCCTGTTGGATGCCGATATCTATGGGCCGAGCCAAGGCATCATGCTGGGCATTGAAGAGGGCACTCGCCCGGAAACCATTGATAATAAATGGTTCGTTCCTGTTGAGGCACACGGCATTAAATCTATGTCGATGGCGTATCTGGTGACCGAAAGCACCCCGATGGTGTGGCGCGGCCCTATGGTCTCAGGTGCGCTGATGCAGATCCTGACGCAGACTCAGTGGAGCGAGCTTGATTATCTCCTGATCGATATGCCACCGGGTACCGGTGACATTCAGTTGACCCTGAGCCAGAAGTTTCCGGTCAGTGGTGCTGTTATTGTGACCACACCTCAGGACATCGCGTTGGCCGATGCGCGCAAAGGCGTTGAGATGTTCAACAAAGTGAATATTCCGGTGCTGGGGATGATTGAGAATATGAGTATGCATATCTGTTCTCAGTGTGGTCACGCAGAACATATCTTCGGGCAGGACGGGGCAGAACGTCTGGCGCAAACCTACCAGACCAAAGTGCTGGGTTCCTTACCATTGTCGACCTATATCCGTAAGCAGAGCGATGAGGGTACACCTGTTGTTGCCGCGGATGATTGCTCCGAAGTGTCTATGATGTACCGCCACGCAGCACGTCGCCTGGCCGTAACTCTGGCGACGTCAGAGACTGGTCAGAAGATACCGGATATTCAGATCAGCGACGATTGATTCAGTCTGATTCAGCCCCGGTCAGTGCAGGCTGTCACTGAAAATGCTTACCGCATTGACAGCCTCACGTGCTCCCTGACGTATTTCGAGAATTACCTCCCCAGCGCGGGTCGCAAGTGCAACCCCTTCTCCTGCCTGATGCTGACAGGACTCCATGCTCTGTATCGCAAGAGACGTACCCGACTGCATTTTGTTGATCATCTGTGAAATTTCTTCGGTTGAGCTGCTGGTTCGGGCGGCGAGCTGTCTGACTTCATCAGCCACAACAGCGAATCCACGCCCCTGATCTCCGGCCCGTGCCGCCTCAATTGCAGCGTTCAGCGCCAGAAGGTTTGTCTGGTCGGCGATTCCCCGGATGGTGTTTACGATAGACGTAATCATGTCTGATTGAGAACCCAGCTCAGAAATTACACTTGCAGCCTCCGACACCGCTGTTGAAACCTTGGTCATCTCATCGGATGCCTGCTGAATAATATCGGTGCCAGTCGACGCGGATTGCTCGGTGGCGGTTGTGATGTGATAGGCACTTGCTGCACGTTCTTTCTCTTTCAGCGCCCTCTGAACATTAGCGGTGATGTCGGTGGCAAATTTTACGACACCGTACACCTCGCCTTGAGAAGAAATTAGCGGTGTATAAGACGCCTCCAGCCACAGATCCCTGCCATCTTTACGCACACGACGGAAGCGGTCGCTGAAGAATTTTCCCTCGGCCAGATTCTTCCAGAACTGCTCGTATTCGGGGGTGGAAGCGTCTTCTTCGGGGACAAATATTCTGTGATGTTTACCGACGATCTCACTGGCAGAATAGCCTGTAGCGGCAAGGAAATTATCATTGGCTCGCTGAATAATACCATCGCAGTTGAATTCAATGACGGCCATTGACCGCTCTACCGCTTTGAATGCATCTGTAAAGCGGTTGTTTTCTTCCATCAGTGATGTCACATCGTGCGCAATCTTAACCACTTTAGTTACCTGACCATTGGTGTCTCTGATAGGGGCATAAGTGGCATCTAGCCAGATGGTATTACCGTCCGCTTTTTTCCTTCGGAACTGGCCGTTAACCAGTGTGCCAGCCGCCAGTTTTTGCCAGAAGGCGGCGTATTCCGGACTGTTTACGTCCTTTTGATGGCAAAGCTCTTTGTGAGGGCGGTTGATCAAAGAGCCATCATCACAACCGAAGAGTCCGTGATATAGAGAATTTGCGGTCAATACCGTGCCTTCTGTGCTGAATTCCGCGACAGCCTGGGTCTCGTAAATAGATTCCAGCACGCTAAGCTTTTCAGCGATATTCGATGCTTCTTCCGAGGGTTTTACAGGTTTGCGAGAGAAGAACATGGGTGTGCTCCAGACTTATTCTGCCTGATTCAGACTAGTTCAGTATCTTCATTAAGGCCAGAAATGAGAGTTATTCATATGTAGCTAAAAAGTGTTTTACAGGGTAGCTTTATCGTTATCTTTGATCATTTCAAATGATGGCGAACTGGCTACACTGAGCCTTATAACCATGACAACTCAGCCGAAGAGCTGACTTAGATGAGAGACGACTATGAGCCAGTACCAGCACATTCTGGAACCCCTTGATCTTGGATTCACTACTCTGAAAAATCGGGTCATGATGGGCTCAATGCATACCGGCCTTGAAGATCGCCCCTGGCACTTCAGTGAACTGGCTGAATATTTCGCTGAGCGTGCCCGCGGTGGGGTAGGCCTGTTAGTTACCGGTGGTTTTTCGCCTAACCGCTCTGGTGACCTGTTACCTTTCGGTTCCAAAATGCTCAGCAGCTGGCAGGTACCGTTTCACAAGAAAGTAACATCGGCGGTGC
Source organism: Thalassolituus maritimus (assembly GCA_913019975.1). Classification (GTDB taxonomy): domain Bacteria; phylum Pseudomonadota; class Gammaproteobacteria; order Pseudomonadales; family Oceanobacteraceae; genus Thalassolituus. The sequence goes on from CAJWBH010000002.1 coordinate 126,553, forward strand.
ACGAGAATGGTAGTAAGATCCTGCTTCAGTTATTGCATGCCGGTCGTTACGGTTACACCCCGTTTAACGTCGCTCCTTCAGCGATTAAGTCGCCGATTACCCCTTTTAAGCCACGTGAGCTGACGACTAAACAGGTCTATAAGACCATTGGTCATTACGCCCGTGCGGCGAAGCTGGCTCAGAAAGCTAACTATGACGGCGTTGAGATCATGGGCTCAGAAGGTTACTTCATCACGCAGATGTTGAATGCGCGTACCAATAAGCGTACCGATGAGTTTGGTGGCTCTTATGAAAACCGCATGCGCTTTCCGCTTGAAGTGGTTCGTGCTGTCCGTAAAGCGGTAGGCCCGGATTTCATCATCATGTTCCGTCTGTCGATGCTCGACTTGGTGGAAGATGCATCGACCATGGAGGAAGTGATTACTCTTGCAAAAGCACTCGAAGCTGAGGGTGTCACACTGATCAATACAGGCATCGGCTGGCATGAAGCTCGTGTGCCTACCATCGTAACGTCGGTACCACGCGCGGCGTTTGTCGATGCAACGGCTAAAGTAAAAGAGCAGGTAAACATCCCTGTTGTGGCGTCAAACCGGATCAATATGCCGGACACGGCGGAAGAGGTGATCTCAAGTGGTAAGGCTGACATGGTATCTATGGCACGGCCACTGCTGGCAGATGCTTTCTGGGTGAAGAAAGTAGAGGAAGACCGTGTTGATGAGATCAATACCTGCATCGCCTGTAACCAGGCGTGTCTCGACCACACCTTCCAGAATAAGCGGGCGAGCTGCCTTGTAAACCCTCGCGCTTGTCATGAAACCTCTTTGAAGTACGTGAAGACCAGTGCTCCTCGTAAAGTGGCTGTGGTTGGCGCAGGCCCGGCGGGCCTTGCTGCTGCGACTGTGGCTGCAGAGCGTGGCCACAAGGTCACTCTTTTTGAAGGACGTGGTGAAATTGGCGGTCAGTTCAATTACGCCTCACGCATTCCGGGTAAAGAGGAATTCAAAGAGACGATTCGCTACTTCAACACCATGATTGAGCGTTTAGGCATCGACCTCAAGCTGAACACTATGACCTCAGCCGATGAACTGAAAGCCGCTGGTTTTGATGATGTGATCGTCGCGACCGGTGTCGAACCTCGTGTGCCTAAAATGCCTGGAATTGATCACGCCAAGGTCGTGACTTATCAGGAACTGCTCGCCAACGAAATGAAGCTGGGTGGCAAGGTTGCCATTATGGGAGCAGGCGGTATTGGTTTTGACGTGGGTGAATACCTGGCGCATGAAGGTGAATCCACAACGTTGAATAAAGATGCCTGGATGAAAGAGTGGGGTGTGGATATTACAAACACAGAGCGTGGTGGTTTGATTGCTTCAGATATGGAGCCTTCACCGCGTAAGCTTTACTTGCTGCAGCGCAAAACGTCTGCACACGGTAAGGGACTTAACAAGACAACTGGCTGGGTACACCGTGCAGTGCTGAAAATGAAGCACGTCGAAATGGTCGGTGGCGTCAGCTACGACAAAATCGATGATCAGGGTCTGCATATTACTGTGACGAAAGGAGAGACGTCCGAACCTCGTGTGTTAGACGTTGATCACATTGTTGTGTGTGCTGGTCAGGTGTCCGTGAACGGCATCTATGAAGCACTCAAGGAAGAAACCGCTTTCCGTACACACCTGGTTGGTGGCGCTGAATTCGCGGGTGAGCTCGACGCCAAGCGCGCTATCCGTCTCGCCAGTGAGCTTGCTGCCGGCCTGTAAAAAAACGGTCCGGGCGCTGCGGTTATGCGGCGCCCGGTGTCACTTCCTGGTATTGCACTTCTTTTGGTTACTGCACCATTCTGGTTAGAGGCTACCAACTGGCTTTACTGCCAGAATCGGCTGTGCTTTCTGTTTCTTTGATTGCCTCAGGCAAGCGTATATTCAGAGTGAAGCCCTGTGACGACGGAGGGCTTACGATGCTGCCTTTCATAATGTTGGTCACAAGGTTCCGCACCTCGTAAAGCCCCAATCCTTTTTTAGTCGCCTCTGAACGACGTGTTGTGAAGAACGGCAGAAATATCTTTTCGCGGTGATCTGTACTTATGCCACGGCCATTGTCCTGAAATTCAATATCAAGCACTCCGTTGTCAACGGAGGCCGAGACTCGCACATAGAGTGTCTGCTCATCGTATTTCTCAGGGTTGTGTACGACGGCATTCTCAGTAAGCTGATTCAGAATCTGTTCCAGTAGACTGGTGTATCCGCGCCACAGTGCGGTGTCAGGGTAGCTGATAACTTCCAGTGAGAGATGGCGGTATTGATGTTGGGCTCTTTGTTTCCAGTCACCCAGCCATGCCCGTAGGTAGATGCTATCGGCATATTGTGAAGAACTCGCTCCCATGGATGACTGAATCAGCTGATTCAGCTCAGCAAGTCTGGAAATATTGTCCGTCACCTGATGGATCGCAGTTTTCAGTTCGCTATCGACAAGAATCTCGTTATCGTCGACCCGCCCCTTAATGTGTGTGGTTGCCAGCCTGATATTTCCCAGGGGAGTATTCATTTCATGCGAAACACCCATCACCAACTGTTGTAAAGACTGATTCCGGTTGTCTTCCAGTTTTCGTAGCGCGGCTTCCTGATCGTATTTTTCAGTGACATCCAGAAATGATCCAACCCATTGATATCCTTGATCCGAGATCTCCTGGCGCATCGTTAGAATTGCGTTTACGGCCTTGCCGCGCCGTGGCATAAGAATCAGTTCGTATCCGGTGACCCTCATATCGCGACCAAGTAGCTCCCAAAGCTCAATCGAAGCATGCGGAGACTCAACAAACTGATCAAAATGCGGCTTAGCTTCGACCACCTCTTCTACCGATGGAAAGCCGAGCGCAGAGGCGAATGCCGGGTTACAGTCGGTAATCTCACCGCGGCTGTTAAGCTGGAAGCGGGCTGAAATGGAGTTCTGATACAGATCTTCGTATTGCTTGAGATAGCGTATAGCCTGTGACTGGCTATCGCTCAGGCGGCGCTGATCTTCCTGTTGCGCCTCTCGTAACATATTGATCCGTGCCCCCATTGCAAGCGAGATCAGAATGACGTCAAAGACCGAACCAATCTGGTAGCCGTATAGAATCAGGGGGGTACCCGGAATCACCCCAAGCGTACTCATATTTGCAGAGATTACGCCCATCATGAAAGCCAGCCAGGCGATGGTGAAGTACTTGGCGGGTTTGTGGCCTTGCGTCCAGGCACGGATCCCGGCTAGTAGAGTGTAAATCGCAAGAAGGGAGTTCACGTAATTCTGGATGCTAACTGCAGTCTGGTATGGCGCTGCCATAGATAATATGGCGAAGCCAAGTGTCACAGGGACGTAGACCCGATAAACCATTGCGGCCTTCGGGCAATAATTTTTCAGCATCAGCAGTTGGGGTAGAAAGAGGGCGAAGAAAAATTGACTGATAGCAAACGACAGAGGGACCATAAACGCATTCAGTTCGGGCTTATCTGGCCAGAAATAGCCGAAGGCGGAGCCTTCAAAGTTCATATGAAAGAACAGAAAACTACTGACGAATGCGGTGTAGTAGAGGTATAGCCGGTCACGTACTGCAAAAAAGAGAATGAGATTGTAGAGCGCCATGGCCAGCATGACCGCGTAGTACGCCCCCCGGAATACACCATTATTGATGAGTTGGGTGTTAAGAGTCGTTTGATCAACGAACTCCATAGGTAGCTGATAGGTCCCTTCTGTGGTGACATACAGGTAGAGGTCGTATGTGTTACCTGGTGTGAGGTCCAGTGGCAGAATCAGATTGGGATGATCTATGGCTCTCTCAGTATAGGGGATCCTGTCTCCCCCTCGGGCTACATGGCATTGATTCGCATCGCGTATGCCCTCTGGGCATTGAAACAGAGCGACGGTATCCAGAAGCGAATATCTATTACGAAGAAACCAGTCGCGATCATCTTTCGTTTGCACCTGCATTACGAACCAATAACCAGCATCACCAACCCCGAGGTTCGGGTATTCATCAGTGCTTCGTTGCCATGGCTGCTGCTCGTGCAAAGTTGCGAGTTGTTCTGAGGCTGAATCTACTGACAGCTTATCCGTTTTCAGATACTGCCAATGCTTACCTGCGAGGTAAGTCGAGCCAGCATCCAGAATTAGAGGCGATTGATCCTGCACTGAGGGCAGGGCCAAGGCCGGAAGCGCAGCAGTGATGAGCAGACAAAGCGCCGCGATGAAAGAGAGTATGGAAGGCACAGAAATTCCTTTGCGCAAAGCGACCAGATCCTGATTGGCATTTCGGGCCATTATACCCTCCGATGCGGAAGAATGCAGTGCGTTGCGCAGACATTGTGACAGGGCTCTCATCGGGCTGGCCAACGCCTCATCCTTTAAGTAATCTACTCCTCTTTAATCGCGCTGGAATAATAAGAAATTGTATGTTTTTTGAGCAGGAACGGAGCCAGTTTTTCCGCCCGTTAACCGGTAAGTATCGAGCGCAGGTCATGGAGTGTCTGAAAGAGCTCTATCAGAGGCTCTACAGCTCTAGCAGTGCTGACTATGGTCAGGCGATTCAACGAGACACCGTGATTGAAGTCTTTCAGGAAGCTCTAGTGCGGGCTCCGGTTCTGGCTGACGAATACGACAGTGAGGATGAGTCCAGCGAGAGCCGCTTCCGTACCAGCCGTGAACAGGCAGGTTGGGTACTGAATCAACTCATTGAATACGGCTGGCTTGAGAAGCAGGTCGATGAGGCCAGCTTACAGAGCACTTTCGGATTTACCCGGTTCGGGCGCCAGTTCACTGAGCCTTTTATCGAAGAAAGCCGGGCTATGGCACGGACCCGTCATCGTAATACACGGAATACCCGTAACTCCCTTGAGTCCTTTCAGGAACGCGGCGACATATACGATCTGCTTGACGCCTATGAGTACTCAGAGCGCATCATCAGTGACTTTACCGATGTGATTGGCGAGCTTGAGGAACGCAAGCGCGACCTTGTTCGTGAGATGGAAGACCAGTTGCTGATCGAGCGCGCCAGTGAAGCCTTCTTCGACTTCATGGAGAACCGCTTCCAGCCAGATCTCTCTGTGCGCTTGTCAGCGGACAACGTGGAGAAGCACCGGGACCAGATTCAGGGTTTGATTGATCGTATCCGTAAACAGGACGTCGAATTCAAAGCCAACGCCGAGAAACGCCTACGTGAGTTATTACCAGAACTGGGGAAAGAGGGCAGTTCGGTACTCTGGACCATTCTCGATGGCATAGAACTGCGTATGCGGAATGCCAGCGACATCATGCTGCCTGCATTACGTCGTGCCCTGCAGAGCTTTACTAAGCGGGCAGACATTATCATTCGTCAGATGAGTTATCTGGCATCGCAACAACACAACGACGTTCTTGCGGTATGCAAGCACCTCTCATCGCTTACTGAAGAAGAGCAGGCGAGTGCTCTGGAGAGAGCTGGAGAGCTTATGGAAGTACCGCAGCTCCGCCTGGTTGATCCTGCTTCTGTTCGCATGCACGCCTCACGAACCCGTCAGAAGATCGAAGCGGCACTGGACGATGGCAAAGGTGACTTTGATGTCGATGCCCGTCGGGAGATCTATGTGCAGCAGGTATTGGATCAGGCCTTCCTAGTGAACCAACAGGCACTACGGCACTTTATGAGCAGCAAGCTCAGTAGCGGTAAAAAAATATCCACACGCGATATCCCGATTGAATCGGCGAAAGACTTCCTGGCGGTTGCACATGCGATTGGTTTGGGCGCAGCCGATGGACTCTCGTCAGAGTTCGAATTCCATATTGATTATGATGAGAATCCGCGTGAAGAAAACAGCGATGGTTACTTCATCAAAAAAGACCACTTTACCTTCGAACTTGTTCAGAAACAGTCCTGAGCGGGTACAGAGAAAAGAATCAGATTATGTTGCATGAAATAGATCGCGAACTGGAAAAAGAAGGCCTCAGCCAGAAAGAATATTCTGAGCTGCTGGTACGCTTGCTCGATTACGGAGTAATTTGCCGTGATGAATCTCAGATCGAGCAAACCCTGTACGACCGGTTTGTCCGTATCGAAGAACTGGTGGGCGAGTACCTTTCAGTTCTGGGTATCCGCATTCAGCACGATAAGCGCTTTCAGTTTATTCGTTTGTACCCGCCCGGCGCGCAGGTACCGGGGATGGATGAAGATCAGCAGAACGTTGGCAACCCAGCATTTCGCCAGCGCCTGAATCAGAGCGAAGTCGCCTTGATTCTCGTATTGCGCGCGCAGTACGACAAAGCGTTGCGCGAAGGGGCTGTTGATGAGCAAGGCTGTGTCATGGTGTCACTTGAAGGCCTGACCATCGCCATGAAAAACCTGCTGAAGCGCAGCCTGCCAGAAAACGTCACTGAGCGGAAAGCGCTGTTCCGTAAGTTGCGTCAGATGCGTCTTGTTCAACTGCAGAATGAAGACAGCGTCCACGATGGTGATATCTGGTTGCGTATTCGCCCAATGATCATGAGCTACGTCAGCGATGAAGTGCTTACTGAATTAATGGCGACCGATGAAGACGACGAAGGCGATAACGAGACTTCCGAATTAAATTCTGAAGCCGGCCAGAGTGAAGATGCCTGGGCTGAAGCAGAGGCCAACGTTGGCGAAGAGTCTAGTTCTGACGTGCCTGCGTCTGAAGAGCCGATTGCAGAAGATGAATCTGAACAGGAAGCTGAGTCTGAAGCGGTTACTTCTGAAGATATCAGCGCTGGCACTGATGAGCCGAATCAAGAAGAAAACTCATCAGAAAATGCCAAAAGTGCTTCGGCGGATGACGCAGAAGAAAGTGAAGAAAAAGAAGATCAGGCAGAACCTGAAACCAAGCAACCCGTCAGCCTGTTCGGAGAATAAAACGATATGTTCCTGAAGAAGTTTATTTACATCAACTGGGGCAATATCCCTGCGACCGAATTTGAGTTTGGTCCGATTAATCTGCTATCGGGTGGCAACGGCTCTGGTAAAACGACGGCTGCTGATGCTATTCAGACCATCATGACCGCAGCGCACGATACGCTGTTTCACTACAATCCGGGTCAGGACGAAGCGACACAGCGTGGTCGTGGTAAAAACGTTCGTACACTGGCTTCCTACGTGCTGGGTTGTGATGATGGCAGTTATGCGCGCCCGAATGGCGCCGTGGGTTATCTCGGTGCGGTTTTTTATCCAACCCAAGGCGAAAGTGGTGAACCTTTCACGGCGATTATTGGTGTCAGTGCGACGGTGGATCGTGCTGGTGGTGCACCGGTAGCGCGCCAGAATGATATTCAGTTTTTTATCGTGGCTGGTGAAGAGTTAACTCAGAATGACTTTCTGCTGGACCTTGATGACTCTCATCAGGAAGTTATTCCACTTGGGAAACTGACAAAAAATCTCGCGCGCAGGATCAACCCGAACAGCGTAGAGAAGTACGACACCAAGAAACAATATCTGCGTCGACTGTACGGTGCTCTGCGTGGCCGCAACGATGCGGTTCCGGAGCGCGAGGCAATGAATGCCGCGCGTACCTTCTCGCGCTTTATGGCCTACAAGCCGGTTAAAAGTATAAATGGTTTCGTGGCGAATGAAATTCTCGAAGCCAAAGACATGGGCGATGCAATTCGCAGTGTCTCGGATCTGATGAAGACCATTTATGCGATGGAATCCGATGCGAATAAACTCGCTGAGTCCATCGAAATGCTGAGTGGCACGCGAGACAGTGCAGGGCGGTATATTGATCAATGGATCGACTACAACGTTCTCGAATACACCGCAGCGCGCAGTCGTTATCTTAACGACCAGAAGAATTACCTGAACGCGAAAGAAATCCAGCAGCAGATTCGTGAGTCTCTGAATAAAACTCAGAAAGAGCGTGACGTTGCACAGGATCGCCGTAAGCAGGTGCGCGAGCAATTAATCAGTATGGAAGCCCGCCGTCAGGGCATCGACGCGCTGCAGGATAAAGATGCCGCAGAGCAGGCGATCAATGATGGTAAAGCGAAGCTGCAACAGCAGGCAATTCCGTTGCTTGAGCAGGATCAGATGTTGCAGGCATCGCTACGTGCTACTGAGCTTTTATATGGGGCGTTGCAGAAAACTAACGTCGCTGCAGAAATTCCGTCTCTGGGTAGTAAACGTATTGCGGAGCAAGCGCGCGAAGTACTGGCTATTAAAGACAATGGTGCCGTCGACTTCCGTAAACTCCTCGGTAAAGACTGGATCGATCTTTCACCTCTGGAAGCTCACCTCGACGATGCCCGCACCCAACAGTCACTGGTAAACAGCTGGCGCGATCGCTTCCACGATACTGAACTGGAAAGCAGCGGCGTATCACTGCGCGATCAGATTGCCCGTGTGGCGGACCGTCGTGATCAGAAGCTTCAGCAAGCGAAGCACCGTATGGTGCAGAAGCAGAATGAAATCTCCAGCCTTGAGGCACGCCAGGCGACGTATCCAGGGTATGTGCGCCAGGCGCTCGAAGCGATTATGCGTGAATGCCCGCAGGCAGAACCGCGCGTACTGGCGGACTACGTTGAGGTCACTGACCCAGACTGGCAGAGTGCGGTCGAAGGTTATATCGGTGGAGCGCGCTTCAGTATTATTGTTGAGTCTGCGTTTGAAGCCGAAGCTGCGCATATTCTTCGTCAGATTCCGGGTGGCAGCCGCGCTCGTGTTATTCAGGGTGAGAAAGCGAAAAAAGACAGTGAACGGATGAAAATTCCGGCGAATTCCATTATCCACCTGATGGATTTTGAACACGCGACTGCCCGTTATTATCTTGAAGCCAGTTACGGCACGGTCGAGCAGGTAGCCGATATTCAGGCGCTGCGTATGACACGTCGTGGTGTGACGAAAGAAGGTCTGGGCTCGGGTGCGTATTCTATTTATCGCTGTGACCTTGAAGATGCGGATCTCGTTTTCGGTTTAGGAGCGCGCGAGCGTGCACTTGCGGCGAAGCGCAGCGAAGTGAATATGCTCGAAGACGTTGCTAACGAAGCAAACTATCAGCTTCGTCAGGCGCAGCAGTTACTTGATGCGGTTAATCTTCTGCGTCACGTTACCTTCGCAGACCAGATGCAATCGATGCTCGATACTCAGTATGCGATGACGCAGGCTGAAAATTCACTGAAAGGCGTGGATGTCTCCAGCTTCGGTGATATTGAGCACGAATTTACCGCACTTAAAGAAAAAGCGGACGACCTCGATGCACAGATAAAAGAGCTGGATGGTGAGCTTGGCCGTTTGCAACAACAGTTAAATGATGCTGAAAAAGCCGTTAAGGCACTGAGTGAGCATCAGGAGCAGACATCAGACACGGCTGACGCTAAAGAAGATGCCCTGCGCTCTATCGTGGGTATCTGGCCTGACTTTGATCTTGAGAAGCGCCTGGAACAAGCGGATAAAGAGGCCGAAGAAAGCCCGGTTGATGCAATTGAGAACCTGCGAAAATCGGTTTCTCAGGAGCTCAATTCCATTGCGTATGAAATTGAGCGGAACATCACTGAACACAATCAGACTTGCCAGACCGTCGATTCGATTGTTTACGCTCCGGATTATCGTGATGAGCATGGTGCGAAATTTTTTACCGGTGTGTGTGACCTTCAGCGCGAAGTCGAACGTGTTCACAACCGTTTGAAGAATAATATTCTGGTCGAGAAGCAGGACAAGCTGCATCAATTACGTGAAAGCTTTAATAACGTCTTTGTGACCAACCTGTGTCACTCAATTTATCAGGCGATCAACGACGGCAAACGTATTCTTGAAGACCTGAATAAAGAGCTGGCTCATCACCAGTTTGGTGCTGACCGCGAAACCTATTGGTTCGATTGGGAATGGGTGCCAGAGTACAAAGAGTACTTCCAGTTCTTTGATGAAGTGATCAAAAATCCGGCATTGGGAGACGGTGCGACTCTGTTTACGGCTGAGCTCTCTGCCAGTTCCGTTAAGGTTCGCGATCAGTTAATGGATATGCTGCTCGACGATGACGAGCAGAAAGCGATGCGCGAGCTTGAGCGTATTTCTGATTACCGTAATTACCGCTCGTATGAGATTTATAAACAACCGCTGAATAAAGAACCGATCGCTCTTTCACAATACGGTACAGGGTCCGGTGGCCAGCTAGAGACGCCAGCCTACATTATTCGTTCAGCAGCCATTACTTCAGCTTTCCGCTTTAATGAAGGGGATACTCACCTGCGTATTGTGCTAGTGGATGAAGCCTTCTCGAAAATGGATGAAACCCGCTCTAAAGAGGTGATTAATTACCTTACCGAGAGCCTGGGTCTGCAGTTGTTGTTTATTATGCCGACCAGTAAATCGGGACCATTTATGGATCTGGTTTCGAACCAGTTTGTCTTCTCAAAAGTACCGCTTACCGGCGGACAGAAGAAAGGGGAGTTGCAGACTCGGGTGCTGGTCGACAGGCAGCAGTGTAACCAGGAAAAGGTTAAAGAGCTTTGGGCGAACCACCGCCGGACTATCCGTCACCAGGCGTCACTAGACTTTATGGAAGAGTTTGCCTGATGGTGGCCGCCTATGGTGTTGAAGATGCTTCTTTCCGTGCTGCGGGAGAGTACGAGGGTATAAAAGCCCTCGTTGACGGCTTTTACGATGCGATGGAGGCTCTGCCTGCGGCTAAAAAAATCCGCGATATGCACCCCGCGGATTTAACCGAATCACGCGATAAGCTGACGCGCTTCTTGTGTGGCTGGTTAGGAGGGCCGCGCCTGTATCGCGAAAAGTACGGGCCAATCGCGATCCCTCGGGCCCATGCTCATTTGCCGATTGGCGAGGCTGAGCGGGATGCCTGGCTGTTGTGTATGGAAGAAGCGCTAAAGTCACAGGCGTACCCTGAAGAGTTCAAATCCTACCTGATGACCCAGTTATTCGTGCCCGCAGAGCGGTGCCGTATGGCGTCAGAGTCAATGACGAGGCACTCATAGTATTCCGGAGATCCGGATGCAAAACGTATTGCCAACAGGTCAGCCTCTCGTTATCTTCCTTCCATCACAACAATAAAAACCGGATCGAATATGAGCACATTCTCCCGACTTGTGGTTTACGTTATGGCCGCAATACCAGTCATTAGCGTTCATGCCGAAACCATCAACGATTACGCCCTCTGGAACATCAAAAGTGACCCGAGAGAAACGCGCTGGATCCAGATTCGTGAGTTTCAGCGTATGGAAGGGGAAGAGATTTTTCATATTGATGTGTACTCACGCGAGAACGGTGATATGCAGGAGCTTGCCATGCGCCTCGCTGACCATATTGCGATTGAGCGCGAAGCACTGCTGAACAGCATCGGTCAGCCGGTTGATACCGGTGTTCCAGAGCGGGTGGCTTATGATAAAGCCGTCACCCGGTGGATGAAGACACCGGCAGCCCAGCGTGAAATCTGTCGGCGCCCGGTGCAGAGGTGTCTTGATCCTGTATTCTCGGAGTAAATACTACCGACTAGCGATAGTCAGAAACCACGTTCGATTAGGTCTCTCATTACCTGCTCATAAAAATCGGCCACGGAACCCTGATAGGGAGGCCGCTCCTGAAGCCAACTCTCCTGAGGGCCGTAGTATTTATTCCGGCCGGTAAAGTAATTGTGATAGTAACCGTGGCTTAAAATACTGCCATCCAGTGTCTTGATATGCTCGAAGTTACTGCGGCTATCCGCACAAGGTGGATAGCCAATCTTATCGAAATTCTGAGAGTCCATCGTGGTATAGCCATCATTAGGGCCGTATAGGGCGGTGACCCCAAGATAAAAAGTCGCGTCGCCCCAGTATTCGTAATCCCAACTTCTTATGCGTGCTGAATAACTGAAGTAACTTACGCCATTACAGTTCTCGTTGTCTTCGTTCACGAGTTCGTACCAACCTTCCTCCTGTACGCCAATCGCATCCAGCAGGTCACGCCACGCAGTCTCATCACGGTAAAAGTCTTCTCGCATGTAATGACTTGAGAGAGAAGTCAGGCCACTCAGGAAGGCTCTGAACTGACCGTTAATATCCAGGTCATACTCGTCCGGATTATCAGGGTCGTATCCTTCGGTCAGAACCAGAGGTTGGTTGAACAGAGCCTCGTCTGTGGTTGTATCTCCTACCTCCCGCCACATGAGGTCTGTATTCAGACGCTCGCCTTCTTCGAATTCCCAGAAGGGTTCGCCAGCAACAGGGTCAATCCAGCCGTCGCCAAAAACATAATTGGAAAGATACATGCCGTTAATGCCGATGGTCGCGATTTCTGCGCCGAGATGCTCGCCAGAAAGTCCCACCACTGCAGCGACATGCTTTGCCATAGAGCCTTCTTCTGGGGCGCTATCACTGGCTGGCAAGGCAGTTGTCATGAAACGAGCATCCTGAGTTCCTTGTGATGTACCAATAATGATTACCTTGTCTGCCTGCGTCGCGGATAAAGCTTCATAGACCGTATTGCGGAGGGAGCGGGCACGTATGTGATAGGTTGCGTAGGCTGGTTTGTCGGCGATAAATACCTCGTTGCCGCAGGCTTTAAGGCGGTCAACGATGTCTTTACTGAAGTAGCGATGGTATTGCGCTATATCGCTGGTACGTTTTAGGCGGTTGTCATAAAGGTTGTCGATGCGCGGCGGCAGGTGAGCTTCATCAGCGGGTAGAATCCACTCTTGGCAGCCATTGTCAGAATCCCAGGCTGCGCAATACTTCTGCAGATTATCGGATTCTCGCGTCATGCACTCGTCAGCTGTCCAGCTGTCAGGGCAGATGGTCCGTAAGCCAAAATGGTGGGATAAGACGATAGGGTACTGAAGCCTACACTCATTAAATTCCTGAGCATAAGAGGCCGGAGATAAAATGATTAAAAGAGCGGCGAGGCGGAAGCTGACATTCATATCGATTCCCTGACTGTGAAGTGAAGCCCTGAGAAGGCTGAAGCCCCAGTATGGTCGGCGCCGGAGCGTTTGTGTGACCATCGATGCAATGAAATGCGCCAACTCATGGTGCACATGGGGCCAGTTTGTCGGACTCGTTAACCGAAGGTTGGATATGCTTGTCCCGGATACTTGCAAATTACGATACTCCCCGGCTTACTGGAAAGAGTTAAACGCCAACATGGATTTACCATGAAAGGACTCATTCTTAGCCTCAGTATTGCGACTCTTGTGTCATGTGCGCAGATGCCCGCAACTCATCCTGCTCAAAGTAAGCAGCCAGACACGGCCTCGGTGACTCCTGAGCCCTGTATCGGAACAACCGATTTGCCAGCATCATTGCGCGACAGTTTTGTTCCAGCCGTTGATTCAGACTTATTAAATGCTGCGCTCGGAGAGCCTGGCAAAGGCGGCTTGTGCCAGGGGCAGGTGTATATTTCAACTGGCGTAAAAATCGTTACCCTTTATCGCGCCTGGAACAGTACTAATCCCGGAAGCACCTATGGCAATTGGTGGGCGTTCAATAAGCCGTCAGGAAAGGTTGCTGAATATCGTGAAGACTTCGAAATCTGCTACCAATGGTCACCGCTGGATAAGTTGGTCACTTGTGAGCTGAAGGCGGGTACGAAAGTAGTTGTAGGGAACGGTCAGAGCGCCTATTGCTCTGAATATCTGACTTATAGTGTGTCAGCCAGTCAGCAGGTCTACATAAATGACGCGAGTAATTCAGTTATGAATTGTGAGACCGCAGACGGGGTGCTCGTCTGGCAGTAAGGTGATCAATAGAGTGATGTAACTCAAGTACGAAACGGAGAGATTCTCATGGATAGAGAAATTGCTGGAATCATGCTGTCTTTTGCTTTGTATCTGACTTATTTTCTGATTCCCCTTGTACCTTCAATCCTTATTTATAAGATCTTCCCTTCCACGTCTGTGGTTGCTAGTGGCAGCTTCTCAGGGCTTAAGATTAATTCGTCCGGTGCCTTTGCTGCATATCTTATTACTCTGGTTATCAGTATAAATGCGTTATCTGAAACCGAGGCTCGTATTCTCGAGATCCGAAATCCGAATGAACCAACCTGGAGTATCATCGGAACGCTTGAACTTCGCGATGGTGAGGGCAACGTCATCAATAATCCTCTGCTGTTTGATCTACTGGAAATATCTCTCGAGCCCCGTGTTTTAAGCAGTGCGAATGGAGATATTCATTTCAAGATACCTGGCTCACCAGACGGTTCGCCTCCTAAAAGAATGATTACCTTGGACGTTAAGGGCTTTGGCCGCGGCAAGATTAATCTGACGTCTGAAGCAGCATTAACGGGGAGTGACATGGTGGTTAATTATCAGACCAGAACCATTGAGTTCAGTGAGCCTATCGAAATTACAACGCTCACTCAGCCAGGACAAAGATACTCTGAAACCTCGTACATGACACCCGTGACAGGAGCAGGAGAATGAAAACCATCGCATTTACGATACTGCTTTTTTTGTCTGAGTTGGCTTTGGCGACGAATCTGAGGGGGAGGGTGGATATTCGTCATCCCTATACCGGCGACCTTTTCCCAGCGTCGGGAGCGACGGTCGAACTTATCGTGTTTACTAACTTTGGCCCTCAACTGGTTTACACCTATTTCACCGGCTCAGATGGTATGTATTACATGCCCAGTATAATACCGGGAAATTACATTCTCCGTATTAATGGCTATCTGGACTATCAGATTCAGGTAGTGAATATGCCTTATCAGGATTTACAACCGGTGTTGATGCAATAAAAAAAGCGGCATCCATGCCGCTTCAAGGGTGCTGAACAAGGGGAGTGTTCAACTAACGTTGGCATCAGCTGCCGGATCTTTTACCTCAACTTCCGCTTTTTCAAAAAAGCTCTTCTCAAAGGCATCGGTTAACAGAGCGTCATAGCGCTGCTTGTCGTACTCACGAATATTATCGGCTTCTTCCTGAGTAATAATATTCTGAGAAACAGCGCTGGAGAGGCGGGCATCGATGTTGTCTCCCGCGAGCTTTCCTCGGGACTCTGCTTTGTTGTATTTTCCCCACGCATCGTCAACCGTCAGCAGTTTCTGATACGTGCTTTCAACACGGCCGAAAGCGTCGCTTGGCTCAAGGTTGTTATGAATGAACTGACCAAATTTCTGACGCACAGGGTTGTCCTCCATGATCAGGTCACCGAGCGCACGAAGCTGATCGTCATCAGGCTTTCTCAGAATCCGACCGTATGGGAACGCCAGACGCTTAAATACTCCGGCGATGCCCGGAACCGTGAAGTTGTCGTAGAAGTCGAACAAGGCTTCCTGAGCTGTGTACAGAGCCTGATGCAATGAGGCACGGGCGTGTACTTTTTCAGCGGTACTTGCAGGCTGATTTTCGTAGTATTTAAGAATACTGCATGCGATAAACAGCTGGCTATGAACATCGCCTAAACGAGCACTCAGAAGTTCACGACGCTTAAGGTCGCCACCAAGAACACCCAGCGCAAGGTCTGCTGAAGAGGCCAGTGCAGCACTCATGCGGTCGATGCGCTGGTACCACTCTTTGGTAAAGCTGTCCGCTTTCTCTGGTGCATTTGCCAGACGATTGCCACTGAGCCCAAGCACGAATGCGCGCATGGTACGGCTGATGCTGTTGCCAGCGAGTGCAAAGAACAGGCGGTCGAAATCTTTTAGCCCCTGCTTCTTATCATCGGTCTGCAGTGTCTGAATAACGTCGAACAGGTAAGGGTGGCAACGCATCGACCCCTGGCCGAAAATCATCAACGAGCGGGTCAGAATATTCGCCCCTTCCACTGTGATCGCGATAGGCACACTCTGATAAGGCAGTGCCATGAAGTTACGAGGCCCTAACTGAATGGCGCGGCCACCGGCGACATCCATACCGTGATTGATCAGAGTACGCATCATTTCTGTAGCGTGGTACTTGGCCATGGCCGTAATCACCGACGGGGTGCCAGACTCGAGGCTCTTCGTCACAAGGTGACGCATCGCTTCGAGCGTGTAGCCGAGAATAGCGATCTGCGATGTCGCTTCCTGCACACCTTCAAATTTACCGACCTCCGTCTTGAACTGGCGACGGATTTTGCCGAACGCACCGGTCATACGATAGCCAACTTCGCCACTTGCGGTAGCCAGAGCAGGAAGTGAAACGCCTCGACCTGCACCCAGGCATTCAATCAGCATACGCCAACCCTTACCGGCCATTTCAGGGCCACCGATGATCCAGTCAACCGGGATGAACACATCTTCGCCGTTAATCGGCCCATTCATGAATGGCGCACCGGGGTAGTGACGACGACCGATTTCAACGCCCTCGTGATCAGCCGGAATCAGGGCACAGGTAATGCCGTAATCCTGAGTATCAGGGTCACCCAGCAGGCCGTCCGGATCACGCAGCTTAAATGCCAGGCCAATTACCGTTGCCACCGGCGCAAGTGTAATCCAGCGTTTGGCAAAGTTGAGGCGAATACCAAGTACTTCTTTACCGTCATGCTCGCCCTTACAAACGATACCCAGATCGGGGATCGCACCTGCGTCAGATCCTACTTCCGGGCCTGTCAGACCAAAGCATGGAATCTCGGTGCCTTTGGCAAGTCCGGGCAACCAGCGCTTTTTCTGCTCGTCAGTACCGTATTTTGCAAGCAGTTCGCCTGGGCCGAGTGAATTGGGAACCATCGCCGTTACTGCACCCGTGATGGAGCGGGATGCGATTTTGCTCATGATGCGGCTTTGAGCATACGGTGAGAAGTGCTTACCGCCGTACTCTTCTGGAATGATCAGGCTGAAGAAGCCTTTGTCTTTCAGAAACTGCCAGGCCTCTGGTGGCAGATCTTTGCGGTAGTGATGGATTTCCCACTCATCCAACATGCCGCAGAGCTCTTCAACTTCGTTGTCAATAAACGACTGTTCTTTCTTGGTCAGCGTCGGCATGGTGATCGAAGAGAATTTCTCCCAATCAGGCTTCCCCTGAAACAGGTCGGCGTCCCACCATGTTGTGCCAGCTTCGAGAGCCTCGCTCTCGGTCTGGCTCATCTGGGGCATGACGCCTGAAATGGTTTTGTAGGCCGATTTTGTCAGCACGGCCCTGCGCAACTGCGGCACGTTCAGCACAGCGAGAACGCCTGCGAGCAGTACCAGAGTGACAGGGTGAACCATGGCTGGTGTGATCAAGCCAGTGGTTAACCAGACGGCAGTGAATATTGCAGAGCCGATCAACAGCCCCGGGTTGAAATACATGACTGCGGCGAATGCCACTAAGACGCTGAGGAGGGTAATAAGAAACATCCCGATCTCCGAAAGTTAATATCAATACAAAACCTATACAAGAATTAATTTAATGTAAAGGATTGTGTTGATTGACAAGTTAATCTGGCACAGACATGCTCATCCGCCCCGATTCACTGCAGGCTCGCACTGCAATAGTTATAGGTACGACGGTATGGATAAGATGGAGTTCACTTCTGAAGAGAAGGCGCAGATGGTACAAAAGGTGAAAATGTACTTCCGCGAGGAGCTGGATCAGGAATTGGGTGGCTTTCAGGCGGAGTTTCTGATTGATTTCTTCGCAGAAGAAATGGGTGGTTTTTTCTATAACCGGGCGCTGTACGATGCAGAAACCGTTATGTCTGAAAAACTTCGCGATATCTCAGATGAGTTGATGCAGCTGGAGAAAGCTGTCCGGTGAGCAGAGCAGCCTCAGTAGTTAACAAACCAGTATTTATCCCAGGCCATAAGCACTTTTTCGGGATATTTGGTTTTACCCAGACTGCCGTTGTAGCGAGCAAGGGCGCGAATCAGGTTCCCTTTTTCGCGGTCAAGATAATGTTTGAGGATCGTACATCCGTAGCGCAGATTTGTGCGTGTATCCATGAGATTGTCTTCAGTTCTGCCGAGCTCATTCTTCCAGAACGGCATCACCTGCATATATCCCTGGGCTCCGACATAGCTCAGGGCAAAGCGGTCGAACGCACTTTCAACCTGAATAACAGAGAGAACCAGCTCAGGCTGTAGACCGGCTCTGGTTGCCTCCTGGTGCACCATGCGCAGTAAATCAAGGCGGATCTTGTCGTCGCGCATGTTCCGGTAACGCTTCAGTCGGCCTGACATGTCCATCAGCCAGACCTGAGCATCGAACTGGTCACCAAAGGAATCGGAAGCATTGACGGCTTCCATCAGGGCTGATCTTAACTCCGGGTCAGGGTCGGCACTGGTCATCGCTGCAGAGGGAAGTGCCAGCACCATCAGTACAGTAATACCGCACCCGAGCAATCGGGAGCGGTATTTACGGCAGGCGTACTGGCAGGGGATCATCCGAGTTTGATCCGCTCTTTCAGAACATTGAGCACGTTGTCAGCTGCGATCTCTTCTTTTTCATCAGCACTGCGGTGCTTGTACTCCAGGGCACCGGCTTCGAGACCACGATCACTGATTACTACCCGGTGAGGAATACCCATCAGCTCCATGTCGGCAAACTTCACACCAGGGCTGGTCTTTTTATCGCGGTCATCCATATACACTTCAAAACCGGCTTCGGTCAGCTCGTTATAAAGCTTCTCAGCCGCTTCTTTCACGGCCTCAGACTTGTGCATGTTCATCGGCACAATGCCCACATGGAAAGGAGCGATAGCGTCTGGCCAGATGATGCCGTTGTCGTCGTTGTTCTGTTCAATCGCAGCAGCAACAACCCGACTCACACCGATACCATAGCAACCCATCATCATGACACGATCTTTGCCGTTTTCATCCAGTACAGTCGCTTTCAGCGCTTCAGAGTATTTCGTACCCAGCTGGAAGATATGTCCCACTTCAATACCACGTTTGATATCGAGCGTACCATTACCACACGGGCTTGGATCACCAGCAACGACATTACGCAGGTCAGCGATCGTGCCTTCTTCGAAGTCGCGATCCCAGTTTGCGCCCGTAAAGTGCGCATCGGTTTCGTTTGCGCCGCATACAAAATCCGCCATGTGTGCGGCAGACCTGTCTACATAAACGCGGGCTGAGAGACCGCGAGGGCCTATGAAACCAGCAACGCCGCCAATTTTCTGGACTTCTTCAGCGCTGGCAAACTGCAGCGGGCTGAGAACGCCCGGAAGTTTTTCGGCTTTGATCTCATTCAGCTGATGATCACCACGGAGGAAAAGCACCACTGGCTCACCGGCTTCGCCTTCTTCTGCGTCTTCCGCTTCGCTGGTACCGCGCACGACGATGGCTTTCAGCACATCACTGGTGGCAACGTTTAGCAAAGCGGCGACGTCTTCGATGCTCGTGACGTCTGGGGTTGATACTTTCTCAAGTTCTTTCGATGCAGCAGGACGTTCGCCAGCAGGAGCAAGCGCTTCAGCTAGCTCAACGTTTGCCGCGTAGTCAGAGCTGTCAGAGAAGGCGATGTCATCTTCACCGGACTCTGCCAGTACGTGGAATTCGTGCGATGACGCCCCACCAATAGAACCTGTGTCGGCCAGCACCGGACGGAAATCAAGGCCGAGACGGTTGAAAATGCGGGTGTATGCTTCGTGCATTCGCTCGTAAGTTTCCTGCAGGCTTTCTTCGTTGGCGTGGAAGGAATAGCCATCTTTCATCATGAACTCGCGGGCACGCATGACACCAAAGCGAGGGCGGGTCTCATCGCGGAACTTGGTCTGAACCTGATACAGGTTCATCGGTAATTGCTTGTAGCTGCTGAGGTTATTACGAGCGATGTCTGTGACCACTTCTTCAGCGGTCGGGCCGTAGCAGAACTCCCGGTTATGGCGGTCTTTGAGGCGCATCAGCTCACCGCCGTACTGGTACCAACGGCCAGATTCTTCCCACAGCTCAGCTGGCTGGACCGTAGGCATCAGAATCTCTTGTGCGCCAGCACGGTCCATTTCTTCCCGAACGATATTTTCGACTTTGCGTAAGGTGCGAAGGCCCAGCGGCATCCAGGTATAGAGGCCTGCAGCCAGTTTGCGGATCATGCCGGAGCGGAGCATCAGCTTATGGCTGACAACAACCGCATCAGCTGGGGTTTCTTTTTCGGTCGCAATAAGAAATTGAGTAGCGCGCATAGAGACAGTAGGCCATCGGGTCATTAATTAGTGCACGTATTCTAAAGCATGTACCGCTCCTGTATAAGCCCTTTAGTAAGTCCGTTTGCATCGGAGCCGCCGTAAAGGCTGATCACGACCAAGCCTTTAGTCGGACTGTCATGTATGACTTTCTATTGTATGATTTGTGAACAGAATCAAGAAAGACTGAGTATTTCGCCTGATTCACAAGTGCGGCCGTTGTGTCATTCTGCGTCTGTGAGATAATCCAATAAACACGGACGTGTATAAGAAGACGTTGGAAACCCGGAGAGATCATTATTGAGTAATGAACCAGAGATCGCCGAACTCCCCACAGCTGAAGCGTGCATTCGCAATCAGCGCCCGATACTGGACGTACTAGGCAAGTACGCCCCAGAAAATGCCTTCATCCTCGAAGTGGGAAGTGGCACAGGCCAGCACGCTGCGTACATGACCGCCAACCTGCCAGGAATCCGCTGGCAACCTACCGAATTGAAAGAGCGTCTTGAAGATATCCGTCAATGGCGTAAGCATGCCGCACAGAAAGGTTTTCTTGATCCACTCGAACTCAATGTCGAGCAGGATATCTGGCCTGCGCGAGACGCCGATGTGGTCTTCAGTGCGAACGTTGTGCATTTTGTTAGTTGGCCGGAAGTCGAAAAGATGTTCCGGGGTATCAGCCGGGTGCTGAAAGCAGGTGGCCTGCTGCTTTTATATGGTCCGTACAATTATGACGGCCAATACACCAGTCAGGGCAATGTCGATCTGGATCAGTGGCTACGGGAGAGAAATCCCGATAGCGGAATCAAAGACTTTGAACAGATCCTGCTTCTTGCTCGTCAGTTCCATCTGTATCTCAGAGCAGATGAGGAAATGCCTGCCAATAACCGAACCCTGGTGTTCCAGAAAGCCGAAACCGGCGAGTGATTCAGCCTTTATGACTAAACACCTCGAAACCTGTCCGTGGGCGCAGGGCGAACTCTACGTTGAGTATCACGATACAGAGTGGGGCAACCCCTGTTACGATGATCACCGTCTTTTTGAAAAGCTCTGCCTTGAAGGCCAGCAGGCCGGATTGAGCTGGATAACCGTTCTGAAGAAACGACCAAACTACCGGCAGCGTTTTTATAACTTCGATCCCGCTCTGGTCGCTGCAATGACGGACGACGAGATTGAAGATTGCCTGCTCGACGCCGGTCTTATCAGGCATAGTGGCAAGCTTGAAGCCATCCGTAAAAATGCTCGTGCCTGGGTTGCAGCTGAAAAGGACGGAATCAACTGGAGCGAGTGGCTATGGTCGTTTGTCGGCGGGTCGCCCGTCATAAATCGCTACGCAGAATTGAAAGATTGCCCGGCTCAGACTGAAGAGTCAAAAGCGATGAGCAAGGCACTGAAAAAACTTGGCTTCGGCTTTGTCGGCCCGACGACCTGTTACGCTTTTATGCAGAGTATGGGCATGGTGAACGATCATCTGACCAGTTGCCCCTTGCATCCTGATAACGCCTGATGCTTAGTCGCTTGTCTGCGACTCATTTCTCTTACCGGAGATGATCAAGGCGCTGACCCCTCTTGGTCTGTGAAGTTCAAGTCTGTCCCTACGCCTTTTTCATCGATGATTCGACAGGTAGGCAAATATCCATGTCTTGGCCGGGCGTCGTCCGTTGAAGAAACGGAATTTCTGAAGCAACCAGGCTCGGGGTTTTGAGTCTCTTTTCCATTGCAGAGGAACTGACTGGTGTATGAAGACTCAGACAGTGCGATGGGTTACGACAGGGTAATAATGGTGAACAGAGAGAATAAAATGATAGATGCTGTGTTCAGATTTGTGTCGCGTCTGTGTGTTGCTTTTGTGGCGTCAGTTCTAATGTTTTCTCAACTTAGTGCTGCCGAAGGTTCTCCCTGGTCCTGGGGCGTTGGTGTGGTTGGTTCCGAGGATGTCTATCGCGACTTTAATAGCCGGGTCATACCTGTTCCTCTGATCATTTATCGTGGTGATCGACTTAACCTCTATGGTCCGTACGCAACTTATGATGTGTATCGCCCGGGGGACGTCACTGCGTCTCTGATATTAAGCCCGGTGTTTGCTGGCTACAGCGAAGGCGATAGCCCTGTCTTTGATGGAATGGATGACCGAGGTTACTCTATGGCTGGAGGCGTGGGCGTTGCCTATCGTCCCGGACAATGGCATTTCAGCGTCAATGCCATTCACGACCTGCTTGGCGTTTACTCTGGGTATGAAACTGCGGCCCGGGCATCATACGTAATACCTGCCGGCTCGGTATTTGTAGAACCCGGTATCGGTGTTGAGTATCAGAGCAGAGATTATGTCGATTATTACTACGGTGTAACAGAAGCAGAGGCTCGTTCCTGGCGTCCTGCCTATGCACCCGCAGGGTCCACTAACCCAGAAATCAGTATTGCCTTTTTCACTCGAAGCCTGGGTGGCGGAACGACCCGACTTCAGCTGACTCATACGACGTATGGCAAAGAAATTTCCAACAGCCCACTGACCGATGCAGAGCAGTCGCTTGGCGTAAATCTCTCATTCGGTCGAATGTTCTGAGAGGTTATACAGTAACAAAAGGCGATACTTCTGGAGGATTGTGCAAGAAACAGATTGTTTCAGACATGTCCTCGTACTCGCTGTACCCTTACACTGTCTATCGAAATCTGATGAAACCCAGACTCTAAGGAGCGCTCATGAAAACTGTTGGTTACGCAGCACACAACTCAGATGCAGAAATGGTTCCGTATCACTTTGAACGTCGTGCACTGCGCGCAAACGATGTTGCGATTGAAATTCTGTTCAGCGGTATCTGTCACTCCGACCTGCACACAGTGAACGGCGACTGGGGGCCTCAGCCTTACCCTCTGGTTCCTGGCCACGAAATCGTCGGGCGTGTCATTGAGGTAGGTTCAGACGTTAAAAACTACAAGGTGGGTGATAACGTTGGCGTAGGCTGCATGGTCGACAGCTGCCAGGAGTGCGACCAGTGCCACGGTCACGAAGAACAGTACTGCCGTGTTGGCATGACTCCTACTTACGGTGCTCCTGATCGTATTGATGGCACGATTACCCAAGGGGGCTACTCTAAGCACATTGTCGTTCGTGAAGAGTTTGTCCTGAGCATTCCGGATACCCTGGATATGTCTAAAGCCGCTCCAATTTTGTGTGCTGGTATCACGACTTTCTCGCCGCTGCGCACCTGGGGTGTAAAAGAAGGGAGCCGAGTTGGTGTGATTGGCCTGGGTGGTCTTGGGCATATGGCAGTGAAGCTCGCCGTCGCCATGGGTGCGGAAGTCACGGTACTCAGCCGTTCCAACAAGAAAGAAGCGGACGCTAAAGAGCTGGGTGCAACCGGTGTACTGGCATCCACAGACAAAGACGCGATGAAAAAAGCGACAGCCTCTTTTGATCTGATTATCGACACTGTACCTGTAAAGCATGATGTGACTGTTTACGCGCCCCTGCTCGACATTGACGGCACACTGGTTATTGTTGGTCAGGTCGGTCCTATGGAGGAGTTCATGTCAGTACCTATGATTATGGGACGTCGTCGTGTGGCTGGTTCCCTGATTGGCGGTATTAAAGAAACTCAGGAAGTGCTCGACTTCTGCGGTAAACATAACATTCATCCCGAATGTGAGATTATTCGCCCGGATGAAGTGAACGACGCCTTTGACGTTATGGCTAAAGGTGATATCTCTCATCGTTATGTGATGGACATGTCGTCACTTACTGTAGAAGGCTGATTTACAGCAGTGAGATATCAAAAACACCCCGCTTGTCGGGGTGTTTTTTTTCGCGTCGTGATAATGTGAACAAACACAGAACAGAGATACAAAACATAGAACACAGGAGCTATGACAATGATTGACCCGAATGAAGAGTATTGGGGGATGCCGGTCAATACCTATTGCACTATGATTCATCTCAGTCAGTTGAGCAGTATTCTTGTTCCTGGGCTGGGTTTGATATTACCCATCGTTATGTGGCTCATGAATAAAGATAAGAATGAGCAGATAGATCGTCATGGTAAGGTGACCGCTAATTGGTTACTGAGCCTGGTAATCTACTCTGTCGTCTGTTTTATCCTATGGATCTTTGTCATTGGTGCATTGGCCTTTTTTGTTCTGGGCATCATGAATCTGGTATTCGCTATCATTGCTGCCGTCAAAGCTAATAACGGCGAGCTTTGGATTTACCCAATGAGCATCACCTTTTTCAAACCCTGAACACGTTGGTGCATAAAATGGGCGTCGGATGAATATGCTGGTGTGTGTTTTTGTATTCTCTGCTCACACTAGCGAGAGCCCCAAAGGTCTGGGGCCTTCAATGGTCAGAAAAAGCAGCTTCCCTTTGTAAGGGTATGGAACCCAGAATATCAGCCAATCTCAGTAATCAGTTTGAATGGCCGGTATTTTTCTATATTGCCTGCCTGGTCCTGATGATGAAGGCGCTGGACAGCAATATCGTTTCTATTGCTTTGGCCTGGGTATTTATTCTCGGGCGCGTGATTCACCGTGGCGTTCAGATTCTGACGAACAATGTTCGCCTTAGAGGCCTTGTATTTACCATCAATTTTCTGGCTGTGCTGGCCATGCGGTGCCTACTTATTTTGGCTCTCTGATCTCAGAATTTCGGAATCTCAGCTCAAAAAAAAGCCCCAGGCCTTGCGGGGTGGGGCGAGTCCTAAAGTTCGCTTTTCAGCATTGGACCAACAGCTTACTTGGGAATCCGGCTTGCGCCGGTATGCTCACGCCACGGCTTCGCCGTGGGCCTGAACCTGGTTGCGGGCAGCGAACGCCGCCACTTCGCCAACGATGATCAGCGCAGGGCCTGCACCGGAATATCGCTCAGCTAAAAAAGGCAGATCCATCAGTACACCCGTATGTACTTCCTGATCTGGTAATGTCCCGTTAGCAATCAGAGCGACAGGTGTAGAATCTGACAGCCCCTCACTTAACAGGCTCGCTGTGATCATCCCTGCCTGTTTAACGCCCATATAAAATACTCGGGTAGGGCTTTGGCTTTTCTGATACTCACCGAATTGACTGTGACCGCTATCCAGCATCAAAGCATTTCCGTATTGGCGATGAGTCAGTGGTATTTTGGCGGCGGCAGCGCAGCCGCCAGCGGCGGTAATTCCGGGAACAATATCAACTTCGATACCGTGCTTCTGGAGATATTCCAGCTCTTCACCTCCCCGACCAAAAATAAACGGATCACCGCCTTTAAGGCGAACTACGCGGGCGTATTTACGAGCGCTGGTGAGCAGAAGTTTCTGAATGTCGACTTGAGTCATCTTGTGCGCACCGCAGCGCTTTCCGACATGAATCCGTGTGCACTTCTTCGGCAGCATATCGAGAATTTCATCAGAAATCAGACTGTCATATAGCACAATGTCTGCCTGACTGATCACTCTCATTGCCTTTATCGTCAGCAGCTCAGGATCACCGGGACCACCGCCTACGAGCCAGACTTTACCGGGTTGCTTCTGTGTATTTTTCATTGTCTTACTCCACAGCCTCTGCGGGCTGGTATTTCGCAATAAGAGATTTCAGCTCTGGTATACAAGAGCCGCAGTTCGTGCCGCATTTGAGCTGACCGCCCAGTTCATCTGCACTGGTACAGCCATCGGCAATCGCTTTGTTGATCGTATTTTCACCGACCTGAAAACAGGAGCAGATAATGGCTCCTTTATCTTCCACTTTGCCAAGAGGGCGGCCAGCAAGGATGGCTCGGCGGTCTTGCATTGACAGCTCTTTCTGACCAAACGTGTCGATCAACCACTGTCGACTGCTGAAGTCATAATCCTGATGTATAAAGAGAACCGCTTTGAGTTGGTTACCCTCAACCAGGCACAGGCGATAATGCAGGTTCGCGGGGTCACTGAACATCACCCAGTTATCGGACTCAAACTGGTTTCTGACTGAGCTGATGAATTCAACCGGATCGTTTTGCCCACTAATTTCGTACATGTGGCCAGTATCTGTAACGTTGTAAACCCAGTAATCGGTATCAAGGCTGCCCAGGTCTTTATTCGTCAGTAGAAAGCCTTCCCACTCGGTTGGAAATATAGTCGCTTCAACATCAGTGATCTTAAGGGCAGGCTGACCAGAAATTGGATCATGATCTTTGTTGATCAGAGTACCCATGCGGGCTTTGCTGGCGTAGCGACTGGTCCAGTGCATGGGAACAAAAACTTCGCCCTTACGCTGCGCCATATCACTGCGGACATGAGCGCGTACGATAATCTCTCCGAGGTTACTCCAGAGTCTGACCAGCTTGTTGTCCCTGATGCCGAGACGCATCGCATCTTCAGGGTGAAAGTCCGCATAAGGTTCAGCAATGTGTCGGGCCAGAACAGGCGCTTTCGCGGTTCTGGTCATGGTATGCCAGTGGTCACGTACTCGCCCCGTATTCATGCTCAGACCTGTTTCTGATGCCGCGGGCGGCACTGCAATGACAGGAATGAATTTCGCTTTTCCTGATTCAGTATAGAAATATCCATCGTCGTAAAAACGTGCACGGCCAGAAGGGTAGTTATCATTAACCGGCCATTGAATCGGAGCGAGTGCATCGTATTGTTCGCGGCTTAAATTGGTCAGGCCGCTGAGATCAAAGTCCCGCGTGCCTTTGTTCTCAAACATGGAAAGCCGCGCGTGCTCGTCAAAAATATCGGCCGGATGCTCGTACGGAAATTCTTTCTCGAAACCCAGTCGACGCGCAACCTGAGTAATTATCCACCAGTCAGGGCGTGCTTCGCCTGGAGCAGGGAGGAAGCCTCTCTGACGCGATATACGGCGCTCAGAGTTTGTGACAGTACCGTTCTTTTCACCCCAGCTGGCAGCGGGCAGCAGTACATGAGCAGCCGCGGTTGTATCGGTGTTTGCCATGCAATCTGAGACGACAACCAGCTCACAGTGTTTCATGGCTTCTTTAACATCATCAGCATCAGGCATACTGACCAGCGGGTTGGTGGACATAATCCACAGGAACTTTATTTTGCCGCTTTTGACTTCGTTGAACAGATCGACCGCTTTTAAGCCCGGCTTTTCTGCAATACGAGGTGACTGCCAGAAACGACGTACGCGGTCTCTATCGGCGGGGGAGAAGTCCATATGCGCAGCCAGCTGGTTGGCCAGACCTCCGACTTCCCGCCCACCCATTGCATTCGGCTGCCCTGTAATTGAGAACGGGCAGGCACCCGGCTTACCAATACGACCGGTGGCGAGGTGAAGGTTGATAATGCTGTTTGCTTTATCAGTTCCATCGACGCTCTGGTTCACCCCTTGAGAATAAAAGGTCACCGTTTTCGGCGTATCGCGAAACCAGGCGAAGAAGGTTTCCAGGTCCTGCTGGCTGACATCAGTAATATCAGCGAGTGAAGAAAAATCAGCGGCTGCTTGTGATGCGGCATCAAGTGCTGCGCTGATGTTTTCAGAACACTGCTCAATAAAGTGTGTGTCCAGTGCGTTCTGTTGGTGTAAGTAGGTCAGCAGCGCATTAAATAGCGAAGTATCGGAACCCGGCTTTATTGGCAGATGCAGGTCTGCAATGTCACAGGTTGCTGTTTTACGAGGGTCGATCACAACAACCTTCATATCCGGGCGAGCTTTCTTTGCCGCAGCCATACGTTGGAACAGAATAGGGTGGGCCCAGGCGGCATTGCTTCCGGTGATCACCAGAAGGTCAGCCTGTTCCAGGTCTTCGTAGCAGCCCGGTACGGTATCACTGCCAATAGACCGTTTGTAAGAAGCAACAGCCGACGCCATACACAGACGCGAATTGGTATCCATATTCGCACTGCCTATAAAGCCCTTCATCAACTTGTTGGCGACGTAATAATCTTCTGTGAGAAGCTGGCCTGACCCGTAGAACGCAACCGCTTCCGGGCCATGGGTAGAGACTACCTGGCGGATCTTATCGGCGACCAGGTTCAGTGCGGTATCCCAATCAGCTGCCTGGCCATTCATTGTCGGGTGTAGCAAACGGTCGGTTTGATCCAGAGTATCGTGCAGCGCAGATCCCTTAACGCATAGACGCCCGAAATTTGCTGGGTGCGACTTCATTCCAGCGACAGGCGCAATATCCTTCTCGTCGACAGAAATATCCACACCACATCCTACTCCGCAGTATGGACATGTTGTCTGAACCTGTAGCTTTTTATGACTCATAGGGCTATCCACATAGTTGGCTTGCTACTCTCAAGCCTTTTCGTGAGCAAAAAAAAACGCCCGCGGAGTTACCCGCGAGCGCCAATGCTCATAAACACAACACAAAACGACGACACCAACGTTGGTGTCTGGACCGCTGAATCTGGCTCCCTGCCAATGCACAAGGTCTTAGTAATGAGTAAACAAAAAGAGTGCCAACTCTGAGATGCTAGTCATTTATTCATACTCAGACCCGCCTCAACGCCCGTGGCAACTGAGCCTGGTGATATGTGAGCAGAATCGGCCGGCCCGTTTTCAGAAGTTGATTCGGTAAGTCACTGGTGACCTTGTATCTTATTTGCCTTTTTGGGGTGCAATAAAACTGTAATGAGCACTCTTCTGGTGCGAAAAGTGGAGTCTGATCACTTTTTCTCTGTGGTTCTGATACTCCCAGCCCACCGACAGGCAGGCTGAAAACCAGACGCGACGGCCTGCCATTGCATCTGGCGGTTCTGGATACCGCTTTGGCACTCATATTGCTAAAGCCTATTCGATACTGTTTGCTGCAACGGCGTAGCGGGTAAGTAGAGCAACGATGCACTTATTTAAGGAGACAAGAAGAATGTCTGAATAAGAGAGAGTCATCGCCATGAGTAAGAAGCGCATCATAGTTGTTGGTAACGGTATGGTTGGCCACAACTTCCTCGCCACTATGGCCGAATCTGAGAAAGCCTCAGAATTCGAATTAATCACCTTTTCCGAAGAACCTCGCCTTGCGTACGACCGCGTACAGCTGAGCAAATACTTTTCAGGGGCGACCGCCGCTGACCTGGCACTCACCACAGAATCTGAATACGACGATTCCGGTATTACCTATTTAAAGAATGAGAAAGTTGTCGAAATTGACGCCGACAACAAAACCATTACGACCTCAACCGGGCGTATAGAAGGATACGACAAACTGGTGCTGGCAACGGGTTCCTATCCATTTGTTCCACCGATTCCGGGTAAGGATCAGGATCACTGCCTTGTTTATCGTACGATTGAAGATCTTGAAGCAATTTCTGCGTCCGCTGAAGTATCCAAAACGGGTGTTGTTGTTGGTGGCGGTCTGCTTGGCCTTGAGGCAGCAAATGCACTTAAAGAAGCCGGCCTTGATACCCACGTTGTTGAATTTGCTCCGCGCTTAATGGCCGTGCAGCTCGATGAAGGCGGCGGTAATCTGCTGCGACATAAAATCGAATCTCTGGGTGTGTCAGTACACACTGAAAAAAACACCAAAGAAATTGTCGCCGGCGAAGAATGCCGCTATCGCATGAACTTTGCCGACGGCTCACACCTTGAAACAGATATGATTCTGTTCTCTGCAGGTATTCGCCCTCAGGATGAACTTGCGCGACAGTTCGGCATCGACGTCGGCGAACGCGGCGGTATTGTCATTAACGATTATTGTCAGACCTCAGAAGAAGACATCTATGCAATTGGCGAATGTGCGCTCTGGGACAGTAAAATTTTCGGTCTGGTCGCACCGGGCTACCAGATGGCAAAAGTCACAGCGGCTCACATCACAGACACCCTGGTAAATCTGAAAACCCCGGAACTTGCTTTTAAGGGTGCTGATATGAGCACCAAGCTTAAGCTGCTGGGCGTGGATGTCGCATCGATAGGTGATGCGCATGGCCATACGGCGGGTTCTCAGTCGTTTGTATTCAGTGACGACATCGAAGAAGTCTACAAGCGACTTATTGTTTCTGCCGACGGTAAAAAACTGCTTGGCGCCGTGCTGGTGGGTGAAACTGAATCCTACGGTACTTTGCTGCAACTCATGCTTAACGATATGGATATCCCGGGTAATCCAGCTGCACTTATTCTGCCAGCACTGGGTGACGAAGCGCCTGCAGGCCTGGGGGTAACTGCATTACCCGACACGGCTCAGATCTGTTCATGCTACGACGTATCAAAGGGTGACATTGCTGCTGCGGTACAAGGTGGCTGCTGCACCATGGGAGACATTAAAGGTGCGACCAAAGCGACCTCGGGTTGCGGTGGTTGTGCTGCCCTGACCAAGCAGGTAATGGATGCCGAGCTGGAAGCTCTGGGTGTAGAGGTCAATAATGATCTGTGCGAACACTTTGCCTACACCCGTGCTGAGCTGGCAGACATTATTCGAGTGAAAGGCTACGCCAGCTTTAAGGATGTATTGCAGGGGCACGGCAAAGGACACGGTTGTGAGATCTGTAAGCCGACCATTGGTTCTATTCTGGCTTCGTACAAGAACGAGTATGTTCTGAAAGATGATCTGATGCCGCTGCAGGACACCAACGATATTTTCCTCGGCAATATGCAAAAAGACGGTACTTACTCTGTCGTACCGCGCGTACCGGGGGGTGAGATTACCCCTGATAAACTGATTGCCATTGGTGAGATCGCTAAAGAGTTTGATCTCTATACCAAAATTACTGGTGGGCAGCGTATCGATTTATTTGGTGCACAACTCCACGAGTTGCCGAAAATCTGGGAGAAGCTGATTGCCGCTGGCCTTGAAACCGGGCATGCCTACGGTAAAGCACTTCGTACCGTGAAATCCTGTGTAGGAAGCACCTGGTGCCGTTACGGTGTGCTCGATTCTGTCTCCATGGCTGTCGCTCTTGAGCATCGCTACAAAGGACTGCGCGCACCACACAAAATTAAGTTCGGTGTTTCTGGTTGTACACGCGAGTGTGCCGAAGCCCAATCAAAAGACATTGGTGTCATTGCGACTGAAAGCGGTTGGAATCTGTATGTCTGCGGTAATGGTGGTATGCGACCTCGTCATGCTGATCTGTTTGCGACAGATCTGGACGATGAAACCCTGATCAAATATATCGACCGCGTATTGATGTTCTATGTACGTACAGCAGATCGCCTGCAGCGTACATCTGTATGGCTGGAAAACCTTGAAGGTGGTCTCGACTATCTGCGTGAAGTCGTTATCGATGACAAGCTGGATATCTGTGGTGAGCTTGAAAATGACATGACTCGTGTTGTGGGTACTTACCAGTGTGAGTGGAAAACTACGGTTGAATCCCCAGAGAAGCTCAAGCGCTTCAGTCACTTTATTAATGCTGCTGAAGAAGACAACAACCTTCTCTATGTGCGTGAACGCGGACAGCGGCGCCCGGCGACTGATAACGAGCGTATCGAACTGGTTGAGTTAACGGCAGAGAAGCACTGATCTCTGGCAGACCTTAATAGAATTAAAGCATGCAGCAACGGCTGCATGCAGGAGAAAAATGATGACTGACTGGACAAATATTTGTTCTCTTGAAGATCTGGTTCCCGATACTGGCGTATGTGCGCTGGTAGAAGGAAAACAAGTAGCGATATTTCGCTTTGGTGATGGCGAGACGGTATACGCAATCAGTAACTACGATCCGTTCGGAAAGGCGAACGTACTGTCGCGCGGAATTCTGGGCTCGATAGGTGAGCGTCCTGTGGTAGCGTCTCCGCTTTATAAGCAGCACTTTGATCTTACTAGTGGCGAGTGCCTGGAAGATGATGCTGTGAAGCTGGAGCACTTCCCAGTGCGCATTGAGAACGGGATTGTACAGGTGAGTTCAGCCGCGTAAGCGGCTTTCTCGCTAATCGGATTGCTATATATCGTTACTAAGGCCATTTATGACCTCTGAAAAATTTAATATCTTCTCGTTCACAGGGAAGATGAAAGTCTTGCACCTGAGCTGGATTGCATTTTTTATTACCTTTGTCGTCTGGTTTAACCACGCGCCATTGTTAATGGCTATTGCAGATAGCCTGGGGCTGGCACCGTCAGAAATTAAGACGCTGCTGATTCTCAATGTTGCGTTAACGATTCCTGCCCGTGTCGTCATAGGAATGCTTACTGACCGGTTTGGGCCCCGGGTTGTATATTCATCTCTGCTGGCAGTGTGTTCAATTCCCTGCTTTATGTTCGCGTTTGCCGATAGCTTTGTGCAAGCCGCTGTAGCCCGTTTTATGTTGGGCTTCATCGGTGCTGGCTTTGTGATCGGCATTCGTATGGTGAGCGAATGGTTTCCTGCAAATGAACTGGGCACAGCCGAGGGCATTTACGGCGGTTGGGGGAACTTCGGTTCCGCAGCAGCAGCTTTCACATTGCCTGCGGTTGCTTTGTGGTTCGGTGGTGAAGACGGCTGGCGTTATGCCATCGCTGTAACGGGGGCGATGAGCCTGCTGTTCAGTGTCGTGTACTACATGAATGTCTCTGATACGCCGAAAGGATCGACTTACTTTAAGCCGAAAAATATTGGTGCGATGGAAGTGACCAGCAAAGGCGATTTCTTCTTCCTGCTGTTCATGAAGATTCCTATGTACGCAGCGCTGGCGCTGTTGACGTGGAAGCTGTCTCCGAACGGTGTTGGTCTTCTGACAGAAACCACGGCGGTCTTCTGTTATGTCGGTCTGGCTCTGCTGTTCATCTACGAGGTAAGCCAGGTTTGGAAGGTGAACAAAGAAATTTTTGAAAAGCCGGTTCCGGAAATGCACCAGTACAAGTTTAAGCAGGTAGCTGTTCTGAACGTACTCTACTTCGCAACCTTCGGTTCTGAACTGGCGGTTGTTTCTATGCTGCCACTTTTCTTTGCTGAAACTTTCACCCTGGACCCTGTTATGGCCGGTATGGTTGCGTCGGCTTACGCCTTCATGAATCTTATGTCCCGTCCGGGCGGCGGCTGGTTGTCTGATAAGTTCGGACGTAAGTCGACCTTGTTGATTCTGACAGCGGGTCTGGCTGTGGGTTATTTTATAATGTCTCTGGTTGATAGCAGCTGGCCACTCTGGCTCGCAGTTGTTGCTGCGATGGCGTGTTCGTTCTTTGTTCAGTCAGGTGAGGGTGCAGTATTCGCTGCAGTGCCTCTGATCAAGCGTCGTCTGACTGGTCAGATTGCGGGTATGACTGGAGCCTACGGCAACGTGGGTGCTGTTACTTATCTGACAGTGCTGTCGTTCGTCGATTATTCTGTCTTCTTTATGGTAATCGCGGCGACCGCCGTAGTAGGCTTTATTACTCTTCTGTTCATGGAAGAACCGAAAGGTCACATTGCTGAAGTCCGTGAAGACGGATCGGTTGAGATGATCAGTGTAAACTGATGGGTCTCGGTTCGGTAAAAAAGTGGCTCCGGCCACTTTTTTTATGGGAGAAAGAAAATGACGCCGCCAGGCAACGAACGTAACCTCGAAGTGACATTTGGAGGTTTTAGCTCTGCTGGGAACAAACCAGAAAATCAGGATGCTTTCGCAGCCTGGCAGCCGTCGACAAACAGTGCCCGTTATAAAGGAATTGCCTGTTGTATTGCAGACGGCGTGAGTTGTAGCGATAACGCCCAACAGGCAAGCACCACCAGTGTTACTCATTTTCTAAATGATTATTACAGCACGCCGGATAGTTGGGATGTAAAAACGGCAGCCGGAAAAGTGCTGAGCTCCCTCAATGCCTGGCTGTATCATCATGGACAGCAAGCGAGTGCGCGGCATAACTCTCTGGTAACAACTCTTAGCTCGGTCGTGCTTAAATCGAGCACTCTTCATGTCTTTCATGTGGGCGACTCGCGTGTATACCGCTTAAGAAACGGTTCTCTGGAATGCCTGACCCGCGATCATACTCATCAACATGGGAATGGTCAGGATTACCTCAGTCGCGCTATGGGCATGGACACTCACCTCGAGGTTGACTACCTGAACCAGCCGCTGGAAAGCGACGATGTTCTCCTTATGACGACAGATGGAGTTCACGGTTTTCTTACAGATAAGCGGATGCGCGACACTCTGATCAAGGAACTGACATCGCAGAGCACACAAATTCATTTCGAGAAATGTGCTCAATCTCTGGTTGATCAGGCGTTGAATAATGGCAGTAACGATAACCTGACCGCCATGATTATCCGGGTCGAAAGTCTGCCTGAAAAGAATATTGAGGAAACTCATCGGGTATTAACTGAGCGCGTTATTCCCCCCGTGTTGAATACCGGAGATTGTATTGATCATTACGAGGTTGAGCAGGTTGTCTATGCAGGAACCCGCAGTCATTTATACCGTGTACTGAACAGACGTAATCAGAAACGTTATGTGCTCAAGGCACCCTCGCTGAACTTTGAGGAAGACCTGGTCTATCTAGAGGGGTTTGTGCGTGAACAGTGGGTGGGGGCACGTGTTGATCATGCGAATGTTATGAAGATTCTACCGCCCGAACCACACGCTCGTTTTATGTATCATATCTGTGAGCTGATTGAAGGAGAGTCCCTGCGTCAGTGGATGAACGATCACCCACAACCGGAGTTAAGCAGTGTACGAAACATTATTGAGCAGATAGTGATGGCCCTGCGGGCGTTTCAACGCATGGGCATGGTACATCGCGATCTGAAACCCGAGAACGTCATGATCACCGCTCAGGGGCAGGTGAAACTGATTGATTTTGGTACGGTGCAAGTGAAGGGCCTGGCAGAAGTTACCAGTCCTGTGGAAGAAGACTGCCCGGTTGGCTCAGTAAATTATATTGCTCCTGAGTACGTTATGTACGGTACGGCGACAACTCAGAGTGATCTGTTCTCACTAGGAGTGATGGTGTATGAGATGCTTTGTGGAGAACAGCCTTTTCGTATGTCTCATATCCACAGAACGGGAGCACGATCTGTTTCCGAGTGGAAGTATCAACCGCTGCGGGAAGTACGCTCTGATATTCCTTTATGGCTGGATCTGGCTATCGAAAAATCTTGCCACCCTGATATTCGCGCCAGACATTCCGCACTGTCCGAATTCTGGACTGATCTGATAAAGCCGAATGAAGCTCTGGTGAGTACGTATTCTGGCAAGCCTCTGATCGAACGTCACGCGGATAAAGTATGGCCAGCAGTATCGGCCATACTTATGCTGGTGGTTATACTTCAGTCCTGGTTGCTATTGTCAGAGTAACCGGGCAGTCTTGAACAGAACCACTGACAAGGAAGGAACGGATGAAACACGAAAAGATGGATTACGTTGAGTTTGCAGCACGTGATCTTGAAGCAACCAAAACGTTTTTTAATCAGGTATTTCACTGGCAGTTCACCGATTATGGTGAGTCGTACACAGCGTTCGACTTTCAGGGGTTAATGGGCGGTTTCTATCAGGCTGAGTTAGCCTCTGACCCCGCCCGAGGTGGTGCATTGCTGGTGTTTTATAGCCGCAATATAGAAAACACCATGAGTAAGGTCAGTGCTGCTGGCGGTGAAATCGTGCGCCCGGTTTTTGAGTTTCCAGGAGGGAAGCGTTTCCATTTCCGTGAGCCCAGTGGGAATGAGTTCGCAGTCTGGTCTGATCACTGATCAGGCTGCGTCGGAACAATACGCTTGCCCGAATATGAGCATGTCGCGATAGTCACTGACGTCTGTTTTTTCTTCCATCATTTGGTAGTACCAATGGCTGTCGGTGACATCTCCTATACATAACGCACCTATGATCCGGTTGGCCTTCAGGATCACTTTCTTGTAGACACCATATTCTCGGTCTTCCAGTACCAGGGCGTCTGCGCCTTCCGGTGTTTCGTACTCACCGATACTATGGATGTCCAGGCCCGATACTTTGAGTTTGGTCAGGTGTGATCGCTCAATGTAACCACTGGCGTTATCTTTGGATGTTAGTTGTCTGACGATGACGTCGGCCTGATCCCAGATAGGTGCTACTAAACCGTAAGTGGTTCCTGAAAACTCACAGCATTCTCCCAGGGCAAAGATGTCGTCAGCAGATGTCTGCATTCTTTCATCGACACAGATACCTCGATTCACGCTGAGTCCTGAGCTATCCGCAAGTTCTTTGTTAGGAAGAATACCCGTTGCAAAGATAACCAGTTGAGTATCGCGTTTTTCGAGAGTATCGGCGGTTGCAAAGGATACTTCGCGGACCCCTGAGTCGTCTGTCAGAACTTCTTCTGGATTTACTCCAGTGATCACTTCAATTCCTCGTTCCTCCAAAGCCCCTTTTAAAAGATCAGACGCTTTTGCATCAAGCTGGCGGTTCATTAAAACAGGATTGCGATGAATCAGAGTGACGTCGATTCCTCGTAGTTTCAGCCCGACGGCAGCTTCTACGCCAAGCAAGCCAGCGCCTATTACGGTTGCATGTTTAAGGCCGTTGAGCTTTTCTTCCATAGCATCAACATCACTCATTGTGCGAAAACCGATGACATCCGGGTGATCTGCACCTTTGACCGGAGGTATAAACGAACGGCTCCCCGTGGCGAATACCAACTTTTCATATGGATAGCTACGACCGCTTTGGGTGGTAACGATTTTTTGTTCTGTATCAACCAGAGTGGCACTGTCACCCAGCTGAATCGATATACGGTAGTTGGAATACCATGCGTCATCATGGGGTGTTATGTTCGCCAGAGTCGTTTCTTTGGCGAGAAGAGGTGAGAGCATAATGCGATTGTAGTGAGGGATCTTTTCATCGCCGAGCACAAGAATCCGGTCGTATGGATGATCTTCAGCAAGCCCCTCCAGTATGCGATTAGCCGCCATACCGTTACCGATAATTACCAGTTGGTTTTCTACTTTCTTGTCTTCACTCTTCACTCGATTCTCCACATCTTTTATAACAGAATAAACGAAAACAGCGGCCATAGGCCGCTGAGTTTCGTTGCGGGGTATCAGAACTTAGCCTGAACCCATGCCCACATTTTAGTGGTATCTACGCCGGTATCACCCGCAGAGTAAAACGCCGCTTTTGCACCTACAGTGAAGGTGTCATCGAGTTTCTTAACTGCCAGCAGGTCCAGTTCGTTACCAAAATCAACGTCATCTTCAACAGAGTTGAAAGTGTGGTAAAAACCAACCAGTTTTACGCCAGCGACTGCACCAGCGGCTTTGACATAAGTATCGCTCAGGCCGTCACCGCTGGTACTTACCGTGGTACTCAGGAACTTATCCGCCCAACCATTAAACTTGTGTTTGGTTGCCAACGGAGTTTCAAATGCTGCATTACCATCATCGCTACCCAGTGTTTCATTACCCAGTGCCAATGTTACGCCAGATACCACGGCGCCACCCTCAAGGGCAAAGTAGTTAGTGTCTGCAGTTTCCGTGCTCTGAGTAGCATACTCGGCCTTATAGATGAGTTTAGTGCCATCCATATCATAGCTACCGTTGTAGCTAAGGCCGAATGTGTCACGTTGACTATTTTCGGTATCATCGTCTTCTAGCAGGTAAGCGTACGCAGTGATTTTACCGGTACCTACTTTATAACCAGCGTTTAGTAAATGGCTTGTCGTATCGGCGTCAAACCTCGGCAAGATACCATTGACCTGATCAATGAAAGAGTAGTGCAAAGAAAGCTCATCTTTAGAATAGGTCAGCGTAACAGCATCAAACGTTTGCTCGTTTGCGCGCCAGCCTACGTTACCAACAAAACGTGCGCCGTCGAGAATAATACGCTGGCGGCCGACGATTGCACCGAATTCGTCTTTTTTGTAGCTGACCTGGGCCCGGTTCCATTCGCGGGTTTCAGGATCTGCAATAGCATCATAGCCTGCCTTTTCGGGAGCGTAATCGTCAATCAGAGGCTGAACAATTTCGTATTCTACAAGAGCCGAGAACCCTTCGTAATTGAGCGTTTCAAAGCCGACTGCAGCGTCAGTAATCAGGCCTGTCGCGGCGTCATTATCAGTCGCATCGTCAGTATCATTGGTCTCGTAACGCACTTTGACATCAGCGTAGGCATTGCCGTACTCAGTTTCATACGCAGATGCACCCAGTGTGGCAGTCCCCAATGCGATCGCCAGTAACGTTTTCTTAGCTTGCATGGCATTCTCCTTTTAATTCGAAGCCTTTTTATCAATAGAGGTTAAGCAACTTCACCGGTCTTTTTGTCGACCTTTTCTTCATTACTATCGTCGGAGTCGGCAGCCTTCTTAGCGGGCGCATCTGTATCCGGCTTTCTCTGTTTTTCATACAGGAAACTCAGAACCTGCTGACGGTACTTGTTGTATTGCGGGTCGTCGGCAAGTTGAATTCGGTTACGTGGGCGTTCAAGTTCTACGTCCATAATTTCGCCTATGGTCGCGGACGGACCATTGGTCATCATCACAATACGATCCGAAAGCAATACTGCCTCGTCGACATCGTG
Source organism: Thalassolituus maritimus (assembly GCA_913019975.1). Classification (GTDB taxonomy): domain Bacteria; phylum Pseudomonadota; class Gammaproteobacteria; order Pseudomonadales; family Oceanobacteraceae; genus Thalassolituus. Next base: position 164,809 of record CAJWBH010000002.1, read on the forward strand.
GGTAATCATGATGACGGTGTTGTTCAGGTCTTTCTGAATTTCCATCAGAGAGTCCTGCAGGTGAGCGCGTGTCAGGGCATCAAGTGCGCCGAACGGCTCGTCCATTAACAGAACCTGCGGCTCCATCGATAGTGCACGGGCAATACCAACGCGCTGTTTCATACCACCGGAGATTTCATCGGGGCGTTTGTGCATGGCGTGGCTCATGTGAACCAACTCGAGATTGTGTTCAATCCATTCGCGCATTTCTGCTTTGGATTTCTGGCCTTTAAATACGCGCTTTACTGCCAGTTCGACGTTCTGATAGGCGGTGAGCCAAGGCAGGAGAGAGTGGTTCTGGAAGACAACAGCACGCTCAGGGCCTGGTTCATTCACTTCTTTTCCGCTCAGAACGACGCCGCCCTGAGTCGCCTGATACAGACCAGCCACGATATTCAGTACCGTAGACTTACCGCAGCCAGAGTGACCAATCAGCGAAATGAATTCGCCTTTCTTAATTTTCAGGTTCACATTCTGAAGCGCACAGAAAGGACCTTTCGGTGTTGGAAATTCGATACCAACATCTGATAGTTCGAGTAATGGGTTCATAATGAAACTCCTCTGTCCTTTGTGTACTTATCGTGTAGCTGCTGACTTATCCCACGACACTTTGCGCTGAATCATCAGCATGACGCGGTCAAGTAAGAAGCCAATCAAACCAATGGTGATAACGGCGACCATAATCCGGCCTAAGGAGTCAGAAGAGCCGTTCTGGAATTCGTCCCAGACGAATTTTCCAAGACCTGGGTTCTGCGCAAGCATTTCCGCCGCGATCAGTACCATCCAGGCAATACCCAGAGAAAGACGCAGACCGGTAAATACCATTGGGATAGATGAAGGAAGTACGATCTTACGAACGTGTTCCATATAGCTCAGGCGCAAGACCTGTGACACATTCACGAGATCTTTAGGAATAGATGCGACACCCACTGCGGTATTAATTACCGTTGGCCACAGGCAGCACAGCATGACTGTGATCATGGAAGTCACGAATGATTTCGGCACCATCGGATCGTCTGATACATAGAGAGCAGATACCACCATAGTGACGATAGGGAGCCAGGCTAAAGGTGATACTGGCTTAAAAATCTGGATAACAGGATTGAATGCGCTGTAAAGGTTAGCACTCAGTCCAATAACGATACCAAATGGGATAGCAATCAGTGAGGCAAGAACAAAACCACTTAATACGGTTACCAGGCTGGTTCCAATCTGATCGATGTAGGTTGGCTTACCTGTGTAGTCCCGGATTTTCGGAACGTACGTTGGGTCTTGTTTAACGCGGGCAGCGTTACGTTTTTCCTGACGCTCGTAAAACGCTTCGGCTTTTTCACGTTCAGTGAAGTGTTCAGAGAGCAGACCTTTGGTCTGGGTAACAACGTCACCTGGTCCGGGGAATTGCCCCAGAGATGTATTGATATTACTGGCGGCGGCTTGCCAGATCATCAGAAAAACCAGTAGGCCGGCCAGTGGCAGACCGATAGTTTTAATAATCGTCTGGATATTTCCAGAAACATCTTCACCTTTCGCAATGCTTACAAAGGGTGAAATCCAGGCAATGTTCGACAGCGCAGTAGTCATAAAAACTCCTTCGGTCCGGACCATTGAGTCCGTTGACCCTTTTTAATGGGTGGGTGAGGAAAGCCTCACCCACTTTGTTGCATCAGACCGGATATTCAGATCAGATTTTCTCGGCGCCTTTCAGGCCGATTTCGAACTTCTTGAGGTACTCATTAGGCTTGCTACCGTCGTATACGATATTGTCGATGAAGCCTTTCTGAGCGGGTTTGAAGCCGGTTTCTGTTGCGAAATCCGGGAAGTCTTTCGCATCAAGCTTGCCTTCTTTGATCAGCTCTTTGGCTGCAGAAGCGTAGATGTCTGGGCGATAAACTTTCTTCGCTGTTTCCATGAACCAGTCATCTGATTTTTCTTCAGAAATCTGCCCCCAGCGACGCATTTGAGTGAGGTACCAGATGGCATCCGAGTAGTATGGGTAGGTTGCGTTGTAACGGAAGAACACGTTGAAGTCTGGCACTTCGCGCTTATCGCCTTTCTCGTATTCGAAGGTGCCTGTCATTGAGTTAGCAATAACGTCATAGTCAGCGCCTACGTACTGAGACTTAGACAGAATTTTTACTGCTTCAGGACGGTTCGCGTTGTTGTCAGCATCCAGCCAGGCTGCTGCACGAATCATCGCCTTAACCACTTTCTTATGAGTGATTGGGTATTTGTCTGCCCATTCTTTGCTCACACCAAATACTTTTTCTGGATTGTTTTTCCAGATTTCGTAGTCGGTAATAACGGGTACACCAATACCTTTAAATACGGCTTGCTGGTTCCATGGTTCACCCACGCAGTAACCGTAAATGGTGCCGGCTTCCATCGTTGCAGGCATTTGCGGTGGTGGAGTTACAGAAAGCAGCGCATCAGCATCAATCTGACCCGAGGTATCACCTTTATGCGGTGCGTAGTAACCCGGGTGAATACCGCCCGCAGCCAACCAGTAACGCAGTTCATAGTTGTGTGTTGAAACCGGGAATACCATGCCCATGTTGAATGGCTTACCGTCGGCTTTATATTTCTCAACGACTGGCTTAAGTGCATCTGCTTTAATCGGGTGAACTGGCTTGCCATCTTCGTGCGGGATGTGCTCTTTCATCTGGCTCCAGATATCGTTTGATACCGTGATGCCATTGCCGTTGAGGTCCATGCTGAACGCAGTGATGATGTGTGCCTGCGTACCGAAGCCAATGGTTGCGCCCAGGGGCTGACCAGCAAGCATGTGGGCACCGTCGAGCTGACCATCGATTACGCGGTCGAGCAGGACTTTCCAGTTAGCCTGTGCTTCGAGGGTGACGTACAGACCTTCTTCTTCGAAGTAGCCTTTTTCATAGGCTACAGCCAGAGGAGCCATGTCGGTCAGCTTGATAAAACCGAACTTCAGTTCTTCTTTTTCTGCCCATTCCTCAGCGGATACCAGAGGCGCTGACATGGTTGCCATGCCTGCGGCCAATACCAGTGCGCTTTTCACAAACGTGCGGCGCAGAGTTTTGATTCCTCGCATTTCCTTCCCCTTTTTAAAGCAACAAAAAAAGGCGCTACGACAGCACTGCTATTAGCAGGAGTCGAAAGCGCCTTTGCTTTGTAAATCTTGATTTGAAAATTGCGAACTTCGCCATTGAAGTTCTGAAATGCTTAATACAAGCACCGTGCCAATTAATTTATTAAATTGAAATAATTCCAGAGAAGCCTTGTTTCATGCAGGTTTCAGAGAGGTAAGGATTATATGGTTGTCAGTTTTAAATATGAGGTTGAGAATTATTATTAGATATCTGCGATTACCTTCGGCTTGTTTTGGTGCGGAGCGCTGATGTTTGGTGATACTCTGGTGCAGCTCGTATCGTAATCACTATAACCATTTGTGAAATAAGGAATTTTTATGCTCAACCGCAAGCGCACCGGCCTGATCATTGTGGATGTTCAGGGTAAGTTAGCCCGATTGATGCACGATTCCGAGGCAATGCACGCCTCTCTGAGAACACTGATTTCCGGCATAAAGGCGATTGACCTGCCGATTATCTGGCTTGAGCAGAACCCGGAAAAGCTGGGCGAGACATCATCTGAGTTAACGGAGCTTCTTTCTGGAGAACCCATCTCCAAGTACACCTTCAGTGCCTGTGGTGAACCGCGTTTCGTCGATGCTATTGAAGCGAGTGATGTCCATACCTGGCTGGTCGCGGGCATCGAATCGCATATTTGCGTGTATCAGACCGTACGGGATCTGATTGAGCTTGGGCGTAAAGTTGAGGTCGTTACTGACTGCGTTTCCTCGCGAACACCCGCAAACCGTCAGCTGGGAATTGATCGTATGCTGGATGCCGGTGCTCGCCCAACCAGCGTCGAAATGTGCCTGTTCGAGCTGGTGGGCAGTTGCAAGGTACCGGAGTTTAAAGCCGTATTGGATCAGATTAAGTAATCTCTACCGTAATATGGGCGAGGCCAGACACCTCGCTCAGCCAGCGCTTCACAGTTTATTACATGTCAGGTGTGAGAAAGCACCAACCATACAAGCCATAAAGCCGGTGTGCACATTGGCTCTGGGCTCTGATTTTGAGACAATAGCTGACCATACTCCTCGGTCTTTGCGGTTATCCATGAATCAGCCTTCCAGCCAGACGAACAAGCACTTGTTCTCCAACTATCCATACTGGGCAGAGTGCTTTGGCACCGCGCCGTTTCTGCCTATGTCCAGGGAAGAGATGGATCAGCTTGGCTGGGATTCATGTGACGTTATCCTGGTAACCGGGGACGCGTACGTTGATCACCCCAGTTTTGGTATGGCGGTCATGGGGCGGATGCTGGAATCTCAGGGGTTTCGTGTCGGCATCATTGCTCAGCCTGACTGGAACAACCCCGAAGACTTCACCAGGTTAGGTAAGCCGAATTTCTATTTCGGCATCACCGCGGGAAACATGGACTCCATGATTAACCGCTACACAGCCGACCTGAAAGTTCGCTCAGACGATGCCTACACACCGCATGGCGAGCCGGGTAAGCGACCAGATCGCGCGGTGATCGTCTATTCGCAGAAATGCCGGGAGGCCTATAAAGATGTCCCCATCGTGATTGGTGGCATTGAGGCATCGCTGCGCCGAATTGCTCAATACGACTACTGGACTGATCAGGTTCGTCGCTCGGTGTTGATTGATTCTGGTGCGGACATCCTTTTATATGGCAATGCAGAACGCGCGATTGTCGACCTGACGCATGCGTTAGCTCAGGGGCGGGAAGTCAAAGATCTGACCGATCTCCGGGGTACGACCATCGTCCGTGAAGCAACTCCGGAAGGCTGGGCAGAAGTCGACTCCACACGAATCGACTGGCCAGGGCGTATCGACGAGATACCGAATCCCTATGAGATGAAAGATACAGAGACCATGTCCTGTAGTACCAACGGAGACGGGGAAGAACAGGAAGGCAGCGCAGAAGACAATGATGTGATGCCGGTTAAGATTGTGCCTATGCCACTGCATCGAAAGGCCGATCTTGATCCTGAAACAACGGTCATTCGTCTGCCATCGTTCGAGAAAGTCCGCAACGACAGCGCGCTGTATGCGCATGCATCACGGGTGCTTCATCAGGAGTCGAACCCCTATAACGCACGACCGCTGGTACAGAAACATGGCACCCGTGAAATCTGGGTCAATCCGCCACCGATCCCCCTCGAAACCGACGAGATGGACAGCGTGTTCGGCTTCCAATATCAGCGGGTTCCTCACCCTTCGTATGGTGATGCGAAAATTCCGGCTTACGAAATGATCCGTTTTTCGGTCAATATCATGCGGGGTTGTTTCGGTGGCTGTACCTTCTGCTCAATTACCGAGCACGAGGGGCGGATTATTCAGAGCCGCTCTCAGGAATCGGTGATCAATGAGATTGAAGAAATCCGCGATAAGGTCCCGGGCTTTACCGGCACTATTTCGGATCTCGGCGGCCCGACCGCAAATATGTACCACCTGAACTGTAAGAGCCCTGAAATTCTTAAAAACTGTCGTCGTCTGAGCTGTGTTTTCCCGGGTATCTGCAAAAACCTGAAAACCGACCATAGTGCAACGACTCAGCTTTACCGTGCCGCCCGTGCACTGCCGGGAATCAAGCGAGTAGCGATTGCCTCTGGCCTTCGTTATGACCTGGCAGTCAAAGATCCCGAGTACGTTCGTGAACTGGTGACGCACCACGTTGGTGGCTATCTGAAGATCGCGCCTGAGCACACAGAGATGAACGTGCTTAACAAAATGATGAAGCCGGGCATGGGAACATACGATGCCTTTAAGCGCATGTTCGATAAATTCTCGAAAGAGGCGGGTAAAGAGCAGTACCTGATTCCTTACTTTATTGCGGCGCATCCGGGTACTGAAACCAAAGACATGATGAATCTGGCGCTGTGGCTGAAACGCAACAAGTTCCGGGTCGATCAGGTACAGACTTTCTATCCGTCACCAATGGCACTGGCAACCGCCATGTATCATTCCGAGCGTGATCCGTTGCACCGGATGAGCTACAAATCGAAGAAGATGCATATACCTCGTAAGCTTGAGGAGCGTCGTCTGCAAAAGGCTTTCCTTCGTTATCACGATTCAAGAGGCTGGCCTGCCTTGCGTGAGGAGCTGAAACGCATCGGGCGTACCGATCTTATTGGTAGCGGCCCGAATGCATTGATTCCGGCAGAGGATGAAGTACCTTCCAAGCGTCATCAACGCCCGGGTTTCAAACCAAAGGCGAGTGCTGCGAAACGCAAAGGTGGATCACCAACGAGTTCAACAAAACCCGGTACTGCAAAGAAGGCTGGCCCACGTAAGCGCCGCTGAACTCTGGTGGCTTGCTGACGTCCAACCTGGATATGGACGATATGACACAGCAGTTTACTTCTTACGACGATATGGTCGCGCAGGTTATTGAGACCTGCGGGCCGGACATTCGCCTGGCTACTATTCTGGGGCTAGGCAAACCCAACCGTTTAATCAACGCGCTGTACGATACGGTGAAAGATCGCAGTGATTTATCACTGACTATTTTCACCGCACTTTCTCTTAACCCTCCTGAGCCTGCCTCCGATCTTGAATCCCGATTTCTGACTCCCTTTGTCGAAAGGTTGTATGGCAAGGATTTCCCGCGGCTGAAGTACGCTGACGATATGAAGGCCGGTAAGTTGCCTGGGAACATTCACGTTGAGGAGTTTTACACTCAGCCCGGCAGCTATGTGAAATCCGCGCAAGGGCAACAGAATTACAACAGCCTTAATTACACAGAAGTGGCGGATGCTTTATCGACCAAAGGGATAAACGTTGTTTTTCAGCGAGTATCAGCTAACGACAGTGGAGAATATTCGCTCTCGTCGAATACAGATTTGACACAGGACGTGCTTGATCGAATACAGCAGGCAGGGCAACCCCGACCTTTCTGTGTCGGTGAAGTTGATCACAACCTTCCGTGGGTCGGTGGCAAGGCCGTCATGCCTTCTCAGTTTTTCGACGCTATCGTCAATGTTACAAGTACCAATGACCAGTTGTTTGCTTTGCCTCGTCAGCCGGTCAGTGACAGTGATTTTGCCATAGGCTTTTATGCGTCATTACTGGTAAAAGACGGAGGTACCCTACAGGTGGGGATTGGGGCATTAGCCGATGCCCTTTGCTACGCACTGGTCCTCCGACATACGGACAATGCACTTTATCGTAAGATTATTAACGCGCTGAACCCGGATGTTCTGGCGTCTGATCTGGTGCGGGAGTACGGGGGATACGAGCCTTTCGAAACCGGAGTATACGGTTGTAGCGAAATGGTGAACGAAGGGTTCAGGGTGCTCGTCGAGCAAGGCATTATGAAGCGGCGCGTGGTTGATGACCTGGCTCTGATGCGCAAACTTAATGCTGGGCAACTGTCCGCAGCGGAGCAGGAAACTGTTGAGTCTGAAGGTAAATACCTTCGTGGTGGATTTTATCTTGGCTCGCCGGAGTTTTATCAATGGATTGAAGAACAGGGCGCGCAACCGAATACATTAGAGATGGATCGCATTGGCCGCATTAACTCTGTCACCGGGCCGGACTATGAGCTTGAGGTTGAACAGAGGCGTCATGCGCGATTTATGAATATTTGTATGATGGCAACGCCGCTCGGTGGAGCTGCTTCTGAGACATTGCCTGATGGTCGCGTCGTCTCAGGCGTTGGTGGACAATATAATTTCGTATCCATGGCGGCGGATTTACCGGAAGCGCGTTCAGTGCTGATGTTACATGCTGCTCGCGGCGATAAGCAGGAAAGTAATGTCCGCTGGAACTTATCCAACCTGACGATACCTCGCCATCTTCGCGATATTTATGTGACCGAATACGGCATTGCCGATCTGCGTTTTGCGTCCGACGAAGAATGTATTCAGCGAATGCTCAGCGTATCGGCGTCGGGCTCAGTCACGAGTCTGAAAGAGCAGGCTGTTGCCGCCGGTAAATTGAAGGCTTCTTTTTATATCAGTACGATTAAACAGAAAAATTCACCGGAAATTCTGGGAAAAAGACTCGCAGAGTTTCGTCGCAATGGTAGCCTGATCGACTACCCACTTGGCAGTGACTTTACCCCGGTCGAGCAGAAACTGGTCACAGCCTTGCAGATATTGAGGCGAAGCACGTCGACCACAGCCGGTAAGTTACAGCTGATATATCGAGCCCTGACAACCCAGCTCCCGGATTACGAAGAAGAAGTATCGCGAATGTCGCTCAGTGAGGCTACGTCGCTCAAGGAAAAATTAACCGCCAGGTTGTTACGTTATGCATTATTCTCAAGCGAGTAGCAACAATATAAATGTCATCTGTGCAATGCATCATTGCATGAAGATAGGGCAGCCTCAGGAGACGGCGAGTGGCGGATAATCTCGATATAACCTCAGTACTGACGACACTGCGTGAGGATACCGACGATGAGCGTATTTCGCTGGGGGATATTGTCAGTTCGCTGGAAGGGCGGGGCTTTGGTCCGCTACTGATGGCTCCGGCACTGATAGCATTTTTACCCAGTGGTGCCATACCCGGTATACCGAGTTTGTGTGGGATTCTTATTGCCCTTATTGCAGTACAGAAAGTATTTGGAAAAAGTCATCCCTGGATTCCATCCCGTTTACGCAAAGCAGACTTCGACCGGGAACGCTTCAGTGAGGGCGTTGATCAGATCACTCCAGTGACCAAGCGAATTGACCGCTTGTTCAAGCCACGGCTGACGTTTTTATTCGGCCCTGTCATCAGTCGCTTAATCGCAGCGCTGTGCGTTATGTTTGGCTTGTTAATGATACCGCTTGAACTCATCCCTATGGCTGCAGCAATCCCTGCACTTGCGATTATTTTCGCTGCCATCGGCTTGAGTACCCGCGATGGGATTATGTTGGTTCTTGCACTGGTTCTTTTCTCTGTAGCCGGTTATTGGGCCGGTACTGAATTTGGCTTTCTTTGAGTCTGGCTCTAAGCTCGGAACAGCGCGAGAGGTCTGAGTAGAGTCGGGCGATAACTTAATACCTGGCCAACGATAAAAGCAGCAGTTGCGCTTAGCATGGCCCAGACAAGCACTGCCATTGAGGCGTGGTCAGCCTGAAGGCACGCCAGACCAGACAGCATGACGCAAAACCAGCCCAGGCTTCTGAGAATACGCGAGGCGGGCTTTCCGTCCGTCACCTGCTTCCAGTGTGACTTGAGAGACAGCGCGAACCAGCTCATTGCCAGCAGCATCAGTACAAAGGCGATTGTTAACCATGCTGCCTCATTCATAAGCGGTTTCTCCTGTAGCTATCTCTTCTTGTCCGGCTTCCTGTTTGCTTTGTGTTTCATTCATTGCGGACATCTTTTTTACTGTCAGTAGAGCGATGAGGCTTCCCGCTAGCAGGCTGAGGTCGACACCCGCGACTGCCCAGTAGGGATCTGTAAAGATTGTTTTAATTAAATGGTCTCCGGTACTGATCCAGTTCGCGATGACCGCGACAACCCCCAGGAGGGCAATTAGCATCGTCTGCTCTTTCCAGGCGGGATTACTTTTCGCCAGAGCAACAGGAGCACTACGCCATGCTGCGTGCAGGAACGACAGAGCCCACACAGACCAGAAGACAATTTTCTCTATCTCACCTTTGCCTTCCGTTGCGGCAGGAATAAAGCGGTTGGCGGTCAGCATTGCGATTGCAGCGATGACCATGCCGGTCACTGTGGTCACTGCAAATGCGTCGACAACTCTGCTTCCCTGAGAACCTGCTTTGGCATGCTGCTGCTTGCGCTTTTCGACAAAGAACATAAACCCAGTAGCAATACATGCACAGCCGAGCAGGCCTCCAATAACGTAGAGCCAGCGTAGGAACCAGTGCTCAAAATGCTGGAGGTGCAGGCCGGCGAGAAAATCGCCAATGGCTTCGGCAAGACTGTGAGGGGGATCTTCGCGGAGCACTTCCCCCGTGACGCCATTAAAGTGGATACCTTCACCCACGAGAGCAACGCGATCGCTACCCGCACGATAAATGCTGACATAAGCATTCTGGTCACCGACATGGTGCATCTGCAGGAAGCCGACTTCGCCAGCCATGTCCCTTGCTGCCCAGCGACGTTTCGCTTCTGCGACCATCGCATCGACAGAGGCCATGGGTGCAGTAACGCCGGCGCGTTTATGAGGTAACCCCATTTCCTGTGCTTCGATTTCCTGCTGGGCGCTGTGCAAGGGTTCCAGCATGGTGTTAGTGACGGGCATATAGTAAAAGGCGACGAAGATAATCAGGCCAGTAAACGCAAAAAAGAAGTGAAATGGCAGCGCCACCACGCCGGTCATATTGTGCATGTCGAGAATACTGCGCTGCTTACTTTTATGGCGGCGGAAGGTAAACAATTCGCGGAAAATCTTACGGTGTATCCATACACCAGAAATAAGCGCAACCAGCATAAAGAAACCGGCAATGCCCACAATAAAAAAGCCGAGGAAGTTCCAGTTAATATTCAGGCTATAGTGCAGTGGATAGAACCATTCACTCCCGATTTTAAGGTGATGATCCGGGACACTGGCGCCAGTACGAGGATCGATCGTGGTATTGCCATGGATATGGTTGTGACCTTCAGTGTCGGCAGGAAAGGGAACCCGGAAACCCGCACCCATACGTAAGACAGGGTCGCGATGGGTGGTATACGCCCAATACTCATCCGCCGGTAGTTCCAGTCGCGGCGTCATCTCGCCAGCGCTGGCATCATGGTATTTCGGCATCATGCGATTGTATTCTGCTTCATCCGGTTCGATGCGCTCGAACACACCCATCAGCAGGTTGTCGAAAGACGGCATAGGTTGCGGATCAAAGCGGGTCTCAGGGATGGCCCAACGATCAATCTCCCGGTCGAATACAGACAGGGCACCAAAGAAAAAACAGACCATCAGGACGAAACCAAGAATCAGGCCAAGCCAGGTATGCAACCAGGCCATACCCTGGCGAGTGCTATTGAATTGCATGGTCAACCTCCCTGAGTCAGTAGAACGGATTGCAACCAGATTGATATGCCTGTCATAGCAACGCCTCCGCCGTAGGCAATGGCATGCGTCAGCAAGGTTTTCCGGTTCAGAAACAGCCAGAAGAACACGAGCAGGAAGACAGGGAAGGCCAGAAGAAATGCAGTGTGCTCTGCGGTATGAAAGCCCCAGCCAAGGGCGACCGTTGCGGTGACCGTCAGGGCAACGAAGCCCCAGGTGAACAGGTAGCCACCAATGAAGGCAGTAAGAACCGGGCCAAGCGACCTGCGGGTGAAACTTAAAAGAGTCGACATAAATCCTACACGATTGTGGGTATGGCATTTCGCTTGTGATAGTACAAGAGATAATGGTTCGCATTCAATTGTTATCGTGAAACTCATCGGCCAGTAGTAAGGTCATTGTCAGGTGTTGTGTTTTGGCAACGGGGAGTGTGGTATTTGTGGCCTGAAAGAACATATCGGGCCGGGGTGCTGCTATTCTGAGGAGTAAGTCGACAGGAGACGTATTTATGCGAGTTGGCGTACCAAAAGAAATAAAGAATCACGAGTATCGGGCAGGGTTGACGCCCGACAGCGTCAGAGAGCTGGTACATCGGGGACATGATGTCTTTGTTGAAACGGGCACCGGAGAGGCGATAGGTTTCACCGACGATCTCTACCTGAACAGTGGCGCTGAAGTAGTCAGCAGTGCTGCCGAATTATTCGATGTTGCTGAACTCATCATTAAGGTGAAAGAGCCGCAGGCGTCTGAAGTAGAATTACTTACGTCCAAGCACACTTTATTCACATATCTCCATCTGGCACCTGACCATGACTTAACTGACTCGCTTATTGCGTCTGGCGCTACCTGTATCGCATACGAGACAGTCACAGACGAGCAAGGGCGATTACCTCTGTTAGCACCTATGTCCGAGATAGCCGGGCGTATGGCTGTTCAGGCAGGGGCTCATAGCCTTGAGATGGCCGCTGGTGGGCGGGGAGTGCTGCTGTCAGGTGCTGCTGGGGTGCCAGCGGCTGAAGTGATTATTCTGGGCGGCGGCGTGGTCGGGAGCAATGCGCTTGCCGTCGCTGTGGGTATGGGGGCTCGTGTCACAGTGCTGGATACATCGATGAATCGGTTGCGTGAACTCGACTCTCACTATGGCAACAGAATAAATACCGTGTACTCAACGAGAACAGCGCTGGACGAACACCTGGCTCGTGCTGATCTGGTCGTCGGTGCGGTTCTTCTTCCCGGGGCTTCAGCGCCCAAGCTGATTAAGCATAGCCACCTGCATTCCATGAAGCTTGGCTCTGTTATTGTGGATGTGGCTATCGATCAGGGTGGATGTGCTGAAACCTCGCGTCCTACAACTCACGAATCACCTGTATTCATTGAAGAGAGCGTTGTTCACTACTGTGTAGCCAATATGCCCGGCGCCGTTGCCCGCACGTCCACCCTTGCGCTGAATAACGCAACGCTGCCGTTTATTTTTGCGTTGGCCAATCATGGTGTGAAAGAGGCGCTGGTTGCAGATACTAACCTTTTAAATGGCTTGAATGTTTATCGAGGAGAGCTTGTCAGCCCTGAGGTTGCGGCGAGTCAGAATCGATCTTTCACAGATCGCCTGAGACTACTGTCGAGAAGTTGAGAGTAATTGATCTAATGATTTTTGAAAAATTACAGATGTCGGAACTTTGCAGCCTCGCCTTGGTCATTTAATGTAAGCTCAATAAATAAAAGCTTATGGAGATGATTATGAAACGTATTACATTCGCAATGCTCACTCTGATGTTTGGTCTGGTACTGGCAGGGTGTGAACAGGCCAAAGAAACGGCGGATACAGCCAAAGCCGAAGCCGAAGAAATGGCCGAAGCGGCAGGTGACAAAGCGGAAGACGCGATGCGCGCGGCGGAGGATGCTGCAGAAGAAGCCGCTGCTGCAGTCGAAAATACCTTTACCGATAAATCAGCTGCCGAAAAAGCAGCGGATAAAGTCTCTTCTGCCGCAGAGGATGCTGGTGAAGCAACGGAAGATGCTGCTGAAGATGTAGCAGATGAGATTGACGATGCTGCGACCGCAGCTGCTGAGTAACAGTTTCGATGCGGTGAAGTGAAGCGATTACGATAAAATAGCAGTTAGTTTTGCTTCACAGAAAAGGCCACTCTTCGGAGTGGCTTTTTTCGGCTAGGACGTTTTATACCTTTTCTTTTGTTTCCTTCTTTTTGGCCATATTTAACCAGCCCTTTCAGATCTGATCTCCTATACCTGACTGACCATTTTCAGCCCAGGATAAAAACATGACAACAGGACTTCGATCATACCGGCCACGCTACCTCACACTTGCCACAGCAATCGTATCTGCGGCACTCAGTGCGAATACTTATGCCTGGTATTCCCCCAAAGGAGCCGTGCCCGAAGAAAAACTCGAGCGAGTGGCTCGCGACTGGACTCGAGAGCAGGTTGATACTGCGGTTGTATCGAGTTTTATGAAAATTCCATCAACAAATCCAGCTGTGAATGCGACCGTTAGTGAAGGGTGTGCGTCTATACAGTTCGTGCGTCATAAATTACGCAGTGGCCCTGACAACGCTGCTGAGGCGGATGCAGCCTTGTTGATGATGCCCGGTGTAATCGAAGGTGCAAACGGATTCCACTACATTGCGCGCAATATGATTTATAAGGCGGCTATGCAACATGGCATTAGCCTTGAGGTGTGGGCAGTCGATCGTCGCTCAAATTGTCTGGAAGACCTGACGGGCGTTAATGCGGCTGAAGGTCTGACTGACGTCAGTGAAGCGGAAGACGTCATGATTGGTTATTACTACGAGGGCAAAGAAGTCGACGGCAAGATATTTGAAGGATTCAAGACGTCCCGCGATCTTGAGGAAGTCGTCGATTACGGCCTCGCCATGGCCACTGACGATATGTTCGCTGTGATGGAATATATGATTCCGGATCAGGCTACGCGTAAAGAAAAAGTCTTTGTCGGTGGTCACTCATTGGGTGGCCTGCACACCTCGACCTTCCTTGCCTGGGATCGGGACGGCGACAGAAGCACTCTCGATGATGCAGGTTATATGAATACGGCAGGGGCATTTGGTTTCGATACCTCGTTGCGTCCAGTGTATGCCAGCACTGAAGAGGATATGGTCGAATCAACCACCATGATCAGTTTGTCGGACTGGCTGGGAATTCAGCAGGAGGACGACGAAGCGGATCAGGCTGAGAGTTACGCAAACACGGTCAACCTTCTGCGTGACAACTATCTGCCACGTACATTAGCTGTCGAGGGTGCCTTTAACGCAGAGATTCTTGCCCTGCCAGAAGCCATGGCCCTACTTGCTGGTATAGCCCCAGAAGAAGAGAGCATGGCTCTTCAGCGGTTGCCACGTTCGCTGACGTTGAGAACACTTTTGGCTCTGGTACACAGTCGGGATATCAACGATTTCTTTTATAAGCCAAGCATTGATGACTTTCGCTACACCAACGAGGCCCTGGTCGGTCTGATCTTTGATGATAACTCAACCGTTCTGCCATTTATCAGCACCTCCCTTGGGTTCTTCGAAGGCGGTGGTATGGAAGAGCGCAAGGGCATTGCTGATCTGGTGGGGTCGATCGTACCAATTCTGGGTACCGGCGGCGGTGACGTTATTCCAACGCCTTATATCGCGACAGATGCTGGACCTTATCGCTGGCGTACGGGGGAAGGGCCGCTGTACGGCTGGGCCGACTTCGATGAGGTCGCGAGTAATTCAGACACCGAACATCAGGACGAGAACGGCGAGATTACCTTCACGAGCCGTCGTTCAGAAACCTCAGATATGGATGACTTCGTAGAGGCGCTCTACGCCGGTGAAACCAACCTGACTGAATGGTATTTCCCGACGCGTTTGTTGCTGGACCTGACTATGGCGGCACCTTATGACTTTGCCGAGAATTATGGCATGTATCTCTATCACCGTGATGGGGCAGCTAACGTTCCAAAAATTGAGTTTATCGCTGAAGAGGGCATCGGTGCCGACCCAGTTGGTGGTCAAGGTACGGACGACCCGATCGTTCTTGAGGGAATGAACCATCTGGACCCGATGTTCGCAGTGGCAAATGCGAGCGCGACGCACCCCAATCCGGTCATCGACAGCCTGCTGGATTTTGTCGAAAGCAACCTGAACTCATCTCGTCGATAATCGACCAAAGCGACACGTCCCGTAGGTGAAAACGGGGCGTGTCGCCACACAAAACCCTGTTACAATGAACGTCCTCAGTTCAGTCACGCCCAACGACCAGACAGACAAGGACGCCATGTTTCGCTTATACCATTCCAACGATCTTGAAGTCCTGAAAGAGCTCCTGCTCAACGAGATCCGTCAAAACCCACCCGGTGTTTTTGATTCAGAGCAGATACTCGTTCAGTCACAGGGCATGGCACACTGGCTCAAGCTTCAATTGGCCGACGGCCTCGGAGTAGCGGCTCAGGTCGATTTTCCTCTGCCATCGGCCTACGTCTGGAAGGTATTCAATACGCTCAAACCTGAGCTGCCCGAGCGTTCGCACTTTGAGAAACAGGCCATGGCATGGAAGTTAATGCGCCTTCTACCGGGGCTGAAAGATGAACCTGAGTGTGAAGGTATTGCCCGTTACCTCAAGAACGACCCTGATGGCCTGCGCTGCTATGAACTTGCTCATAAAATAGCCGACGTTTTTGACCAGTATCTGGTGTATCGCCCCGACTGGCTGCTTAACTGGGAAAAGGGCATAGACGGGATCGATGACAGTGATGTATCGGTTCATCCCTGGCAGCCGCGGGTCTGGCGAGCGCTGGTGGCTGACAGTCGGGCGTTGGGGAATAGCCTCGAGCACCGCGCCCGGCTGACGACCTCATTAGCGTCCATCGTTGCTGAAAATGGGCATCGCTTAAACGCTATGCCACAACGCTTATTTGTATTTGGTATCGCAGCTTTACCCGGTGGTTACTGGGATGTTCTTAATGCGATTTCTGGTCATATCGATGTGCATTTCTTCCTGTTGAATCCTTGTCGTAATTTCTGGGGAGATATTGTCAGTGACCGACAGAAAGCCTGGATTCTGAAGACCAACCCAGATGCGGAGAATTACCTAGAGCGTGGTAACCCGTTACTGGCCAGCTGGGGGCGTCTTGGTAAAGATTTTCTGACGCTTGTGCACGAAACCTCAGATGAAGGTCAGTTACAGGACGTTGAAGCGTTTACAGAGATTGAGCGAACAAGCCTACTGAAGCATATTCAGGCAGATCTGTTAGACCTCCGGGATGGTCAATCAGCGGCCTATCAACCAGCAGCTTTAAAAAGTAGCCGCTTCAAATCATCAATATCTAAGAACGATGAGAGTCTGAGGGTAGTCTCGGGGCACAGCCCGTTGCGGGAAGTTCAACGCCTGCATGACCAGCTCCTGTTCTGGTTCAACGACAACCCATCGCTTAAACCTCGCGACGTTGTGGTGATGGTGCCCGATATCGACCAGTACGCCCCCTATATCGATGCTGTATTCGCCAGCGCGCCCGAAGGTCATCGTGTTCCGTGGGCGATTGCAGATCAGTCGCAGGTTCAGGAGAACCCGCTACTCGATAGCGTCGTGTCTCTGATGAGTTTATTTGATAGCCGGTTGCAACTGACCGATGTGCTTGATTGGTTGGACGTGCCCGCCATACGTCGTCGGTTCAGCATTGAAGAGGGCGATCTCGAGGGCGTGCGTGAATGGCTTGATAACGCAGGTGTTCGCTGGGGGTTAGACAGTGATCACCGCAGTGACCTTGGTTTTCCTGCCTTTGGTCAGAACAGCTGGCGCAAAGGTTTGCGTCAGTTATTGTTAGGGTTAATGCTGCCCACCGATGCTACAGCGCATCAGGGCGAAGATTGGCCAGTGTTTGGCGTAGAAGGTGGAGCAGCTGAGCTTCTTGGCCAGCTGATCCAGTTAATCGAAACTCTTGATCATTGGCGCGGCTATCAGTCTGAAACGCATACGGTAGAAGAATGGATGACCGCCATTCCTGAATTACTGGATGATTTTTATGAACCCGACCTTGATGAAGGTGTTCAGCTTCAGCGGGTCCGCGATGCTATTCAGCGTTGGGCAGAAGAACTCAGTGATGCAGCGTACGACGAAGCCTTATCACCTCAGGTAGTGCGCAGCTGGTTTCAGGAACATCTCGGTCAACAAGGTGGCTGGCAGCGTTTTCTGGCTGGTCCGGTGAACTTCTGTACTTTAATGCCGATGCGATCAATCCCATTTAAAGCTGTGTGCTTATTGGGAATGAACGATCAGGATTATCCGCGTCAGGTGACTCCGGTCGGTTTTGATTTAATGGTGCAGGGGCGAGCGCGTCGGGGAGATCGTTCCCGACGTGAAGACGACCGTTACCTCGTTCTTGAGGCACTGTGTTCTGCGCAGGAGAATTTCTACATCAGTTACCGCGGACGCGATGCCCGGGAAAATCACGAGTTGCAACCTTCGGTTCTGATCAGCGAACTTCTTGATTACATCTGTGATGCATATTGCCTTGAAGGTGATGAAAAACTACCTGCACGAGAGAGCCGGGAGCGGCTGCGCAACTGGTTAACCGAAGAACTCCCATTGCAGCCGTTTAATCGCCATACCTATGAGCCAGAGCAAGCCAATGCTGTAGCCGGTTACCATAAACTGTGGGCTGATGTTGCAAACGCTGATCACAGTCAGGCGGAGAATCGGCCATTTTATCGTCAACCTGTTTCCATACCGGAAGGCTTTAATCGTCGCCAGGTACTCTGGAGTGATGTGAAAGAGTCCTTGTTGAAACCGGCCGATTTCTTTCTGAAACGCCGGTTAAAGTTGCAGCCTGATCTGTACATGACACAGTCCCGTAACGAAGAAACTTTTCATCCTGACGCGCTCGAAAATAGTGTGTTAAAGCACCGTTGGATGCAGGATAAATTAACGGCTAGCGGCGAGTCGGACACACCTGACTTTGCTTTTCGTGAGCAGGCATTGGGCAGTCTCCCAGTCAATGCGTTGGGCGATATATACGTCAGTCGGGTTGAAAATGAATTGGCGCCCTTACTGGAAGGGGTTAAGCGTTTTGCATCAGGGCCTGCAGAGAGTGGTGCTCTGACATTAACGATTGATGATCCGAAACTCTCAGGCGGCGAAAATGAGGCCATTGATATCAGCGGTGAATACGGCCAGTGCTGGAATCGCCAGCTGGTGTACTGGAGAGCCGGAGATTTACGTGGTGAGCATTTGCTGAACTTATGGCTCGACCTGGTGTTCGCGGCGGCCGCACAGCCGGGGCTGGTGGATATGGCGGTGATTGTCGGCGGTAAAAAGAAAACTGAAGAATTTATATTTGACGCACCCTCACAGGATGAAGCCATTCAGTACGTACGTCACTGCCTCGATCACTACTTTGCCAGCTGGACTGCGCCGCAGGACGCTGTCCCCGGGGTACAGTGGACGCTATTACACACCGATGATGCAAAGAAAATGGATACGCTGAAAAAACAGGCGGATAACGAATTTTCGGCATTTAACCGAACAGCAATGCAGCGCTGTTATCCAAACCTGGCAGAGACTCTCCTATCTGGTGGCCTGGAAGACTGGCTGGAAACACACCGTTGGATCTGGGCGCTTCCCGAACAATGTTTGCAGCAGGAGGCCGAAGCGTGAATAAACTCGACCTTCATACATTTCCACTTTATGGGCAGTCGCTGATTGAAGCCAGTGCAGGCACAGGGAAAACCTACACGATTAATCAGTTATATCGTCGTGCCGTACTGGGGCATGGAATTAACCAGAAGCTTGATTGCACTCAGATTCTGGTGGTGACCTTTACTAATGCCGCTGCGGAAGAATTACGCGGCCGGATTCGTGCTGGCTTACGTGATGCCTTTGAGAATTTATTGGCTGCAGAGCAGGGGGTAATGCCTGACCCTGACATTCAGCGTTGGGTTAACGAACTACAAACCGATAAGGTCTCTTCTGAAGCACTTATAAAAGAGCTTCAGACCTGGTTGCAGCTAAACCTCGCCCAGATGGACGAGTCCTCTATCTGTACCATCCATAAATTCTGCGCAAAGATGTTGAAACGCTACGCATTCGACAGTGGTGTAGCGTTTAACCAGGCGTTAGAAGTAGAAGGTGAAGAATATCTTCGCCGCGCCTGTGAAGATATATGGCGCCAGCTGTGCTATCCACAGAATCGGGACGTGCTCGAGTTTCTGACATCAGGTTTCTCTGATCCTGATTCCCTGTTCAGGTATTTCCGCAGCTGGATGAATAAACCTGGCGTGCGCACTAAGCCGGATATCAAAGAGGACTTTGACGTGCTCTGGGGGCGTTTAAAGCAAACGTTCGAAGATGCTAAAAACCTTTGGTTTTTCCTTGGGCATGACAACATCGTTAAAGAGATCATGTCGGCTGATATCGATAAGCGCAGTTACAGCAGTAAGAATTTTCCTAATTGGTTGCAGCAGGCCGGAGACTACTTCGCAGCAGGGCAGGCTTTGCCTATTCCGGCCAATCTGAACCGTTTCGGTTCAGTCATGCTCAGTGAAAAAACGAAAACGGGTGAGCCGCCACGTCATAAGCTATTTGAGAAAATTGATGAGCTGATCGAACTTGAAAGAACACTCAGGCAATCTCAGGAGCTGACCTGGTTTCGTTCTATTTACGACCGTTACATCGACCTTCTTGAGCAAGCGGCGGTTGTCACCAGTAATGATCTTCAGCGCCTTCTTGATAGTGCTCTGCAGTCTGAACAGGGCGAAGAGCTGGCAGCGCAGATCCGAAGATTGCACCCGATTGCAATGATCGATGAATTTCAGGACACCGATCCGGTTCAGTATCGAATCTTCAGTCGTATATATCAGTCTTCTGAGGTCAATGAGTCGGCTGCCGTAAATAACACGGATGATCAGCATGGCCTGATTATGATCGGTGATCCTAAGCAGGCGATTTATGGGTTTCGTGGTGGTGACATCTTTACCTATATGGCCGCGAGTAAACGAGTTGATGAGAGTCGGCGCTTTACACTGGATACTAACTATCGCAGTGATAGTCACCTGATTCATGCGGTGAATGCACTCTGGCAGAATCACGACAAGCCTTTCGTCTTTGATGACGCAATTCAGTTTTACCCGGTACAGGCCGGCGGCCATCACGATAAAAAGGCTCCCCATTGGCAGCAGAATATCCCGACAGAAGCGTTACAACTTTGGGTCGGTGACGATCTGGAAGAATCGAAACCAGAAGCTCAGCAACGAATAGCCACTGAGTGTGCTTCTCAGATTGGCGCTCTAATGTCGGGTGCCGCCAGTTTCCCGGTTAATGGTAAAAAGAATGCGAAAGGAAAGCCGGTTGAGGCCGGCGATATTGCCGTATTGGTTTTCTCCCGGTCACAGGCAAAGATTATTCGGGATGCGTTGACCCGAGAAGGTATTGGCAGTGTTTATCTGACGCGCGACAGCGTACTTGATTCTGTAGAAGCCTGGGACCTGTTAGCAATGCTTGAAGCCATTGCTCATCCCGGCAATGAAACCAGTGTGCGTCGGGCAATAGCTACCTCAATCTGGGGAGCAACAGCCGATGATCTGGTGCAAATGCAGGATGATGAAAATATCTGGGAATCTCAGCTTGCCAGCATGCACGAGTATCACCAGATATGGCAACGCCGGGGTGTGATGGCGATGCTGATGCAATGGCTCGAAGATGATGAGCGTGCAGTACGCCTGCGCAAAATGGAAAACGGTGAGCGCACTCTGACCAATATTCTCCACCTCGGGGAAATGCTCCAGGCACAAAGTCGTAAACTTCGTGGCCATCAGGCTTTGATTCGCTGGTTCAGTGAGCGCATTGATCCGGAGTCTGATCGTGGAGAAGAAGCTCAGCTCCGCCTTGAAACCGACTCACGCCTGGTCAATATTGTCACCATTCATAAATCGAAGGGGCTTGAATATCCTTTTGTATTTCTTCCGTACCTCTGGGCCGACAGTGCCAGGCCCAGACGCCAGAATACAGAAACGATTTACTTTAATGGTCGTGAGCTGGTACGCGATCTTGCACCGGATGATAAAGCAAAAGAATTGCAGGCTCGCGATACATTAGCCGAGCAGATGCGGCTCTTATACGTTGCTTTAACACGGGCGAAATTCGGCTGTTATATGTGGCTGGCGAGTGTGCAGACAGGCGCCAAAAATAAACGTGCGCCGATCTGGCTTGATTCTGCATTGGGTGAGTTATTAAGCAATGGTGGACGTATTGCCGATATCGCTGACGTAGATATTGACGGTATGTTTATCGGTGAGCTACCAGAGTGGCGGGTAGCCGGTCAGGCCGAACTTAATGTCCCACCTCCGCCGGTTGTTCCGGCAATCAATAAAGCGCGTTGGCGCGACCACTGGCGGGTGGGAAGTTACAGCCAGCTGGCTGCCCACTCTGCAAATTCTGCCGCCCACAGTGTTGAAGCGGCAGCGGCAGATTTAGGGTATTACTTTGACTGGGAGGCAGGTGTCACAGATGTCTCTTCAGTATCCGATGGCGAATTGCCGCTGGCTTTGCGTTTCCCGAAAGGTGCCAATCCGGGGACCTGTTTGCACGCAATTTTTGAACACTGGGATTTCCACGATAAAGAGGCTCTGCTTGATGTGTGCAAAGAGCAGCTGAATCTCTATGGCCTGCAGGAGCAGCCCGTCGACGAGGTGTCAGACTGGATTGAAAGTATCGTGAGTCAACCATTGGCACTTTACGATACAACTCTCACACTGAAAGACATTGAGCCATCGTCACGGTTGGATGAAATGGAATTTTATCTACCCGTGGGCCAGCTATCGGCGTCGGATATTGATGCTTTGTTAGGAGGTGATCAACGCTTCAGCTTTGAACCTTTAACCGGCTATCTGAAAGGTTTTATCGATCTTATTTTTGAGTGGCAGGGCCGTTATTACGTCGCCGACTATAAATCGAACCATCTGGGTGATCATTGGCGTAATTATGTGCCCTCGGTATTGCGCGATTCGATGCGTGACCACAGATACGATCTGCAGTCCTGGATTTATATGCTGGCACTTGATCAATTGCTTAGCCGTCGATTGCCTGATTATCAGCCGCAAAAGCACTTAGGTGGCAGTGTGTATTTCTACCTCCGTGGTATGGGAAGTCATTTCTGTAAAAGCGATCACAATACAGACCCTGATGCCGGCGTCTGCTTCACGCCCGTGAGTGTTGAATCTCTGCGCCAGTGGCGAAAAGCGATATTGCCAGAGCAAGCGCAGGAGGTTGCCCCATGAGCACCGATTACTTAAAGCTCTGGTCAGAAAGCGATCTTATCCGTGCGATTGATTATCAGCTGGCTCGTCAGGCAGTGGAGTGGGAGTCCAGATACGGTACAACCTCTCCACAAGACCAGCAGGCCTTAATATTGACGGCCTGTGCCGTAAGTTATGTCCTCGGCCGCGGACAGGTCTGCCTCGAATTATCAGCCTGGCCAAAAGCATTGGCTGTATCGCCTGAGCATCTACCGACGACTGACCAACTGACGCGCTGTCAGACTGTTTCTATCGCAACGTCAGAAGCAGATACATCAGCACTGTTTGTCGTTCAGGGTGAGCGGGTCTACCTGAACCGGTATTTCCGATATGAGCAGTCGGTGCTGGAGCAGATACGTCAGCGCGTCAGCCCGGAAGGCATGCCGGCCAGTAAGGCGCTGGCGACGACGTTGCGAAAACTGTTTCCAGCCCCGGAAGCGGATATCGACTGGCAGGCTATTGCAGCCGCAACGGCCTGTGTTCAGCCGCTGTGTGTGATTACTGGAGGCCCCGGCACAGGAAAAACGACCACGGTGACTCGTTTGCTGAGTGCCTTGTTGAGTGAAAACCCGGATCTACGGGTTGCCCTGGCCGCGCCGACCGGTAAAGCTGCGGCACGCATGACAGAATCCATCCGCCAGGCCCGTGAGCGCGGTGGACTGCCGCATGCCGATGGTATTCCCTCGGTTAGTTTTACTCTGCATCGTCTGCTTGGCTGGAGCCCGCGAGGCTTTCGCTACCACCATGAACGTTACCTTCCGTATGACTGCATCGTGGTCGATGAAGCGTCCATGATTGATTTGCCAATGATGGCTCATCTGCTGAGTGCACTGGCTCCAAAGACACGTCTTATTCTTCTGGGGGACCGTGACCAGCTCGCATCGGTTGAGGCTGGGAGTGTGCTTGCCGATTTGTGCGACGCCGGTACAGAACACGGTATTACCGACGCTTTTGCCGCGCGACTGGGGGCGTTAACGGGGTACGACATGAGCGCCGTTATCGAAGCAGAATGTTCAATTATGCAGAATGCGATGGTCCAGTTGCGTAAATCCCATCGATTTGGTGAACACAGCGGTATTGGCGCTCTGGCGCGTGCGGTGAATCAGGGGGCCGTTCAACAAGCTGATCAGGTGTTAGAGGACCCGGCTTTTGCTGATGCAGTGCGCTTAGCGGCAGATTCTGAAGAGTGGCAGGCGCACGTTGTTGAGGGTTATCGTCAGTATTGTCGCCTGATAGAAGACGGCGCCTCGCCAGAGTGGATTCTAGATGCGTTCGACCAGTTTCAGGTATTGGTGGCATTGCGCAGTGGACCAGTCGGGGTTGAAGAAACTAATCGACGAATTGAACGTCTGCTTAACAGAGCTGGTTTATTGTCAGACACCAGCCAGCTTTGGTATCCGGGGCGCGCAATCATGATTACCCGCAATGATTATGATGTCGGCCTGTACAATGGGGATATCGGCATTATGCTCAGGCATGAAGGGCAGGAGCGTGTTGTATTCCGCGATGCGGAGGGCGGCTTACGTTTCCTCTCGCCGGGTCGTCTGCCTAATCACGAGACGGCATTCGCCATGACGGTACACAAAAGCCAGGGGTCTGAGTTTTCTGCTGTGATGCTTCTCTTACCCGAAAAATGGCAGCAGGTAATTACGCGGGAGTTGGTCTATACGGCCATTACCCGAGCGAGAAAACAATTCTGGTGTCAGGTAGGGAACGCCTGCTGGCAACAGGCTTTGAATTCCAGAACAGAAAGAGCAAGCGGCCTTAGAGACGCGCTCTGGAGCAATAACGACGCACTATGAATGACAGTCGAAAAACAGAAGATAATGCGCAACAGAACGCATTAACAGGATCGCAGAAAAAAGCGCAGAAAAAGGCGCAGAAAAAGTATCCCAAGCATGTTCGTCATCGGGCTAAAACTCCCTTGTGGCTGAAGCTGCCGCTGATACTCGTTGCGGTTCTGGTCAGTATTTACCTGCTGGTGTTTGTTGCCGCTCCTTTCTTTGCGCTGCGCTACGTCGAGCAATGGTATGCCGAGCAGGGAGAAGGGCAGTCGCTTCTTATTGGTGGTTGGACGCTGTCACCCTTCACCGGCGAAGTCGAGCTGCGGGACGTCAGTGCGGTCTATCCCGTTAAGGATTCAGAGGCAGAGGTCGGCGCTGATTTTATCGGTATTAACGTCAACCTCTCTGCGTTGCTCGATCAGACAATCCATATTCAATCCGTGGGTGTGAGCGGATTAAAGTTTCGCGGAAAGCAATCCGAGGAGGGGCTCTCCCTGGCGGGTATCACTCTGCCGGGCTCTGACCAGGCTGAAGAAGCAACGCCTGACAACGGTGAAGTAGCCAATGAGTCGGGCGATCAGGAGAGTGAGCAGGCGAGCGATCAGACAGGCAGCTCCGGGCCTCTTCCTGAAGGCTGGTCACTCCGGGTCGACGATATATCGCTCACAGATGACTTGATTCAGTGGCAGCAAGCCGGGCTGGCAGTCACCGTTGAATTAAGTGAGTTATCGACGGGCTTGTTCAATTCGGCAACCGACGATGCAACGCCTCTCACTTTAGATGTCACTCTGCGCGAGCTGAGTGTTGCCATCGGCGAGGAATCTCTGGTATTGCGTTCCCCAGTCACGCTCCGCCTTCAGGCAGAGGCTCAGAAGGTGTTAACCCAACCAAATATTTCGGGTGATATATCGCTGACTGCACTGGCACTCGATGCACCGGGTATTGAAGGCGTGGAATTCAATGCGCTGGATATCAAAGGTGCATCTTTCAATCTGGGCGAAAGTGGTATGACCGCAGGTCTCAGATCTTTACTACTGAAAAATGTGCAGGCTCAGTTACCGGATGATGAGAAAGCGCAACTGGACCAGTTAATGCTGAGCCAGGTGAGCTGGCGCGCCAGTGAAGATGACGTCTTGATTAAAGAACTTTCACTCGAAGGCTTCAGTGGCAACCTGGCCGGGTTCCCGGAGTTATCGCTTGCGGCCTTTACTACTTCAGAAGTCAGAGTCGAAGGACTCTCTACTCAGCCTGTTGCTGATATTGGCCGTGCCGCACTCGAAACCTTAAGGGCACGTCACTCTGAAGCGGGTGTTCTGCAACTGGGTGACCTGACGGTTATCGGCGTTCAGGCAAATGCAGATGAGCAGAAAGTATCCTCTCTGGAACTGAATGCACTGAGCGTGACACCTCCGGGTGAAGAAGTGTCGCTGGCGTCATTAGCGCATTATCAGATCACCGAAATAACGGCGACCCCGTCGGGTTTTGCTTCAGGAATACATCAGTTTTATGGGCTGGTGTCTAACGTGACCCGCCTTGCAGACGGCAGCATTAAAGGTGTTCCTCAAGCTGAGGCAGAGGCAACTCCTGAGTCTGGCTCTGGTACAGATTCGTCCGCCACTGAAGATACGACGGATGAGACAGCTGCCGAAGCGGTGCCTTTCAGAGTTCAGATTGCCGGCATTCAGTTGCTGACAGAGGGCGATGATATACCCGCTACAACCTTCAACTGGACCGATGAAGCGGTAACACCGACGGTAAATACCAGCGGTAAAGTACTGGAGCTTTCGACGGGTGAAATCGACACCGAGCAGCTCGAAAGTGGTGTTGACCTGACATTGTTGCTTGCTCTGGATACCTACAACCGTATCCGTGCCAGCGGAAAAATGGGCGTGAAAGGGGATTATCCAGAGGGCAAGCTTGAGGTCGATATCGACCAGCTCAACCTGGTCGATTTCAACCCTTACCTCGTCGACGCAATGGGTTATCGACTTAAAAAAGGCATGTTAGGCGTTGACTCAATCATCAGTATTACCGACGGTCAGCTCGGAGGTAATGTGCTGATTAAGCTGCAGAACAGCAAGTTTGAGCCCGCAGATGAAGAAACTATCGACCGCCTGAGCAAACAGATATCCATGCCGGTTGAAACGGCACTGTCAGTGCTGAAAGACGACAACAACAATATCCGCATCGACGTACCGCTATCGGGCGACATCACTCAGCCGGATGTGGGCATTAACGATGTCATTAATCAGGTGAGTCGCAAGGCACTGCGTACCGCGACCCTCTACTATCTGAAGCAGTCTCTCGTGCCATACGGTCAGTTGATCAGTATTGCATCCCTCGCGGGCGATCAGTTGTTTGCGATCCGTCTCAATGACCTCAACTATGAGCCGCAGCAACTGGAGTTGAATGAAGAGCATATTGCCTATCTGGATACCGTGGCTGAGATGATGTCGAACAAGCCAGAGCTGGAATTACAGGCTTGCCCGGTCGCTAGTGAGCAGGAAGTTGCGGCATGGGGTGACGCTTGGTACAGCGAGGCCGTTAAGCGCGGTGCGGCCGTGAAAGCCTATCTGGCAGAGAAGCAGGACAAAAACGATAAGTCGTTATCGGGCCGGGTTACGGTCTGTGCGCCTCAGAAAGGAGACAAGCCAGAGGTTATTCTCGGCGTCTAGTGCAGGTTGCAGAATGCTTGTGGCGCTATCTTGCTGATTCGTATGCAATTTCTTCAGAAAGGGTTGCGTAATGCGAAGCGCCTGAGTAATATACGCACCACTTCAGGACTATAGCTCAGTTGGTTAGAGCGCTACCTTGACATGGTAGAGGTCCCCAGTTCAAATCTGGGTAGTCCTACCAGAATTTAAAAAGCCGCTGCAGTAATGCAGCGGTTTTTTTGTTTCTCTTCTTAATTACTCTTCTTAACTACTCTGCTATCCGCGATAAAGGCCAGGCCAGCAAAGCCTAAAGGGCTTCTATACTCCGAGTAAGTGGGCAGCCATAACCAGTTCTTCAACGCGTTCTTCCAGTGCGTTGGCGATATCAATACGCTCGAATCGTGACAGAGTGTCTGCGTTGCCCAAAGCTAACGCATTGAGATGCAGGCACGGGGTGAGCTGATCAAAGTCTCTGAGGTCGCCACGTTTTACCACCGGAAGAAATGGGCCACGGAGTTGTTTGCGAACGAGCTGAAAGGCGGTTTCCAGTGGCAGTGTTTTCGACATCTGGTTTCTTAATCTGAGATTGACGCCAACACCATCGGGCGTCGGGTGCAGTAATAACCCCGTCGCTTTTACCGATTTTTCTGGAATGTGAGAGTAGGTGGCCGTGAAGTCGGCGGGGTCAGGAAGTATGACCACTGAGGTCTTGGTGAAGTAAGTATCGTAATCAGAGTAGACCTGGCGAAGGGCTGGGCTATAAACGGGAAGAAATTCACTGAGGTTCAGAAGAAACTGCTTGCCGAGTTCCTTCGCCCTCATTTCCTCCAGCGACCAGTGAAGGTCTGCTGTAATTGCCAGTTTCCTTTCTCGTAACCCTGCCACCGGGAGACCTTGTGTCAAAATAATGGCTCATTCTTACCCATTACTCAGTCAATTGGAAGGGGCTTTGTCCTGATGGGAGAGACTTAATGCTGGATTGGAACCAGGACTAAGACCAGGGCCAGGCCACTACTATCGGTAGTGGCCTGAATGGTCAATATTTCGGGTCAGTTAATAGTCAGGCGGCGCTGAGACTCCTGCTGCACTTTTTTCGGTAAAGTCAGTTGCAGGACGCCATCTTTATACTCCGCTGCGGACCTTTCAATATCGACGTCCTGAGGCAGCTCGAAGCTACGGGATACCGAACCGTAATAGCGTTCGCTGTGCAGCATGCGTTGATCATCTGACGTACTGTCTTTCTGTTTTATTTCTGCCTTAATCGACACCTGAGCGCCGTCGATATCAACATGAATATCCTCTTTTGATACGCCGGGTATATCGGCATGTATCAGGTAATTTTCACCAGCATCCGTGACATCGACCTTCACACTTCTGGGTAATGCATCGCCATGAAGCGGTTTTACGTAAAAGCCTGAGGCAACATCGCGGAACAGGTCATCAAACAGAGTTGAACGATTCATTAAATGAGTCATAGAAGTTTCTCCACACCAAATAAAACACTCGTGCGCATCGCGCAATTAAAGGTTTCGCCTGGCGGATGAAGCACTCCCGGGATCGTGCTTTTCCGTTCGGTTACTTCTTATATAAGGCAGGATTTTTAAGTTCCAAGAGGGGCAATGCAAAAAAGTTGATACAGATCAGTGGTGCACTGCTTGTCACTAATCTGAAATCCTTCTGTCACGGATTTGCCAGATGACTGTCACCGGATGGTAAGCGTTCGTTCTTAATGTGTTGGTGAATTTTATCAACTAAACGCATTAAAGGTTTAATCATGAAAGTGTGGAAACTTACAGCACTGGCAGCCATGGTCGCAGGTCTCTCTGCATGTGGCGGTGAAGACGGAAATGATGGCGCTCAAGGGCCAGCAGGCCCTCAGGGCCCCCAAGGTGAGCAAGGCGAGCAGGGCGAGCAAGCACCATCGAACGAAGATAACTCCATGTCGATCAGCATTCTGCACATGAATGATCATCACTCACACCTTGAAGCTGAGTCATTTGGGTTTGATGTGTCCGAGCTGGGGCTTGAAACAGGTGCCGAAGGTGGAGCCATTGCAGAAGTGGATGTCACTTACGGCGGCTTTCCTATGATGGTTAGCCTGTTCAACAGCCTTGAGATGCAGTCAGACAATGTTCTGAAGCTGCATTCAGGTGATGCCATTACCGGTACGCTGTATTACTCGTTGTTCAAAGGTCGCGCTGACGCCGACATGATGAACCAGATCTGCTTTGATGCGTTTGCCCTTGGTAACCACGAGTTTGATGATGGCGATACGGGTCTGGCGAACTTCCTTGATTCTCTCAATTCCTCTGCGTGTGTGACGCCAACACTGGCAGCGAACGTTAACCCTGCTGAAAACTCAGCCATTGCCGAAGGCTACATTGAGCCTTACACCATCGTTGAGCGCGAAGGTCAGCAAATTGGCATCATCGGCATCGACATTGCCGGTAAAACGAAGAACTCATCAAGCCCGGATGACGGCACGACCTTCTCTGACGAAACCACAACGGCTCAGCAGTACATTGATGAACTGACTGGCATGGGTGTGAATAAAATCATCCTGATGACCCACTATCAGTACGCCAATGATCTCGAACTGGCCGCAGCACTTAATGGCGTTGACGTGATTGTTGGTGGAGATTCTCATACCTTGCTAGGCGATGAGACCTTCTCACAGCTGGGCTTTAATACACAGGGTGAATACCCAACGGTTGTCACCGATGCCGGTGGTAATACCGTTTGTGTGGTTCAGGCGTGGGAATACGCTCACCTGATGGGCAAGCTGGATGTCGACTTCGATACCGACGGCAATGTCACAGCATGTGCTGGCCAGCCCTATATGCCGATCAGTACCACCTTCGAGTATGAGTACAACGAAGAAGAAACCCGCACTCTTACTGGTGCAGATGTCACTCGTGTGACCACTGCTCTCACAAAAGAAGACGAGATCGTTGCCATCCGCCCAGATGCGACCACTCAGGCTATTCTGGATGTATACGATGAAGACGTCGATGTGCTGAAACAGACAGTGATTGGTACTAACGCAGAAGACCTGTGCCTTGAGCGAATTCCGGGACAGGGGCGCTCTACGATTTGTGATAGCTCAGCGACCTACGAAAACGGTTCTGATATTTCAAACGTGGTTGCTAAGGCCTTCTTGACGGTGACGCCAACTGCGGATATTGCCATTCAGAATGGCGGTGGTGTTCGTGTGGATCTGGCCGCCGGTGACGTCACCATTGCTGACGCTTTCACATTGCTGCCTTTCTCTAACACCCTGGTGATTCTTGATATGACAGGCCAGCAGATTATCGACGTCCTCGAAGATGCCCTGGCTAACTTCCTCGATAACGACGGTTCAAGTGGTTCGTATCCATACGCGTCCGGCTTGCGCTATGACATTGATGCTTCACAGGCAGAAGGTAGCCGTGTCAGCAATGTCGAGGTGAACTCGCAGGTTGCAGGCACCTGGGCTGCCATTAACCCAGCAGCAACCTATCGCGTAGTCACCAACGACTTCATCGCGTCAGGTCAGGATGGCTACACCACCTTCAGCGTACCGTTTGATGCAGGTAACTATGAAGATACCTACACCGAATACGCGCAGGGCTTTATCAACTATGTTGAGGCACTGACAGAAGACGGTCAGCAGGTTCAGAAGCTACCGATCGAAGAGTATTCTACCCAGCTCTTTATTGATGCCGATGGCTGTAACCACAGCACCGGCGCTGGCTGTGTACCGCGTTAAGCGCTGATTCACATCAGTAGCAACAGACGGGAGCCTCGGCTCCCGTTTGTGGGAGTGAATTACCTCTTCTCTTTGTGGGAGCGAATCAGCCGAAGGCTATTCGCGATTACGAAACCCCCAGTATTACACAACCGACGCTACTTACCCCCTGTAGGAGGGGAGCTTCTCCCCGACACGCACGCTCTTCCCGTTACGACTCCTCCCTCCATGTAGGAGCGCTTCAGCCAGCTTGTCTGGCTATGCGCGAAATCTTCAGAGCCGCGCCTTCTGATATCTGGACTGGAATCACCTTGAGTGAGCAAATTACCTCTTCTCTCTGTGGGAGCGAATCAGCCGAAGGCTATTCGCGATTAGGGCATATCCGGCTCTGTACTATTCTCGCTAATCATCATCTGTAGGAGGGAAGCTTCTTCCCGACATCTTCACCACAAAAATCAATAACAGATGCTAACTCTAAACCCCCGGTGGGTCACATTCCCTGTATGAGCAAATCAGTTGTTTTCTATGTGGGAGAGAATCAGCCGAAGGCTATTCGCGAAACCTTCCGAGATTTACCTTCTGATGGTTGGACTTGAAACACCTATTGTCTTGCGTGATCAGGTTGTTGCCTTCTCTGTGAGAGCGAACCAGTTGTTTTCTATGTGGGAGTGAATCAGCCGAAGGCTATTCGCGATTACGAAATCCCCGGTATTGCACGACCGACGCTAATTACCCCCTGTAGGAGGGGAGCTTCTCCCCGACCCAATCCCACACATGCACCTCACCTCCACACCCGGTATACTCGGTCTATCAAGGCAGAGGAAGCCATCTACACCGCAACAAGCCCTCAGCCATCCCTAACAAAAAACGAAGCAGTACACATGAGCCTAACCCAGCAAGAACTCATCAATCAGGATCAGATCAACAAAGCCCTCTGGAACGCCTGCGATACCTTCCGCGGCACCATCAGCGCCGACACCTACAAAGACTTCATCCTGACCATGCTGTTCCTCAAGTACATCTCAGACGTATGGCAGGATCACTACGACGGCTACAAGGCAGAATACGGCGACGAGCCAGAACTCATCGACGAGATGATGAAAAACGAGCGCTTCGTACTGCCTAAGTCCGCCAGCTTCTATGCGTTGCATGAACGCCGCCACGAGCCCGGCAACGGCGAGCGCATTGATCAGGCACTGCACGCCATCGAAGAAGCCAACGGCACCAAGCTCAAAGACGCCGGTAAAAGCGTGTTCCAGGACATCTCCTTCAACACCGACCGCCTCGGTGAAGAAAAACAGAAGAACACCATCCTGCGCCACCTGATGGAAGACTTCGCCAAAGACGACCTCAACCTCAAGCCCAGTCGCGTCGGCACACTCGATGTCATCGGTAATGCCTACGAATACCTGATTAAAAACTTCGCCGCCAGCGGTGGCCAGAAAGCCGGTGAGTTTTATACACCACCCGAAGTCTCAGACCTGATGGCCGAACTGCTCAACCCACAACCGGGCGACAGCATCTGCGACCCGGCCTGTGGTTCTGGCTCTCTGTTGATGAAATGTGGCCGCAAAGTCGTCGCCAACCACGGCAGTAAGGAATACGCCCTCTATGGGCAAGAAGCCATCGGCTCGACCTGGTCGCTGGCAAAAATGAACATGTTCCTGCACGGTGAAGACAACCACAAAATCGAGTGGGGCGACACCATCCGTAACCCCAAATTACTAGACAAAAACGGCGATCTGATACTGTTTGATATCGTGACTGCCAACCCGCCGTTCAGCCTTGATAAATGGGGCCACGACGAAGCCGAGCACGACAAGTTCAGCCGCTTCCGCAGGGGCGTACCGCCAAAAACCAAAGGCGACTACGCCTTTATCCTGCACATGATTGAAACCCTGAAACCCGCATCGAAAGGGAATAAGGGCGGACGTATGGGCGTGGTCGTACCACACGGCGTACTGTTCCGTGGCTCCAGCGAAGGCAAAATCCGCAAACAACTCATCGACGAAAACCTGCTTGATGCTGTGATCGGCCTGCCAGAGAAGCTGTTTTACGGCACCGGCATACCAGGCGCGATCCTGATTTTTAAAACGAACAAAACCGAAGAAGCCGTCACCTTTATCGACGCCAGCCGTGAGTTCAAACCCGGTAAAAACCAGAACCTGCTCACCCAAGAGAACATTGCCAAAATCGTCGAGACCTATTACTTAGGCACCGACGTTGATAAGTACGCCTACGTCGCCAGCCTCGAAGAGATTAAAGAGAACGACTACAACCTCAATATCCCGCGCTACGTCGATACCTTTGAAGAAGAGGAAGAAATCGACCTGATGGCCGTGCGTGCGGAGCGCGAGCAACTGAAAGCTCAACTGAGCGAGCTGGAAACTGAGATGGCTAAGTATCTGGAGGAGTTGGGTTATGGTGCCTGAGGGGTGGACCAAGGCTGCGATAAAAGAATTTGGTCATGTCTCCGCCGGAAGGCAGAGATCTCCAAATTTCACCGAGGGAGTTGTTCGTCCGTACTTGCGAGTGGCTAACGTATATGAAGCTTTTATCGACACCAGCGATATCAATGAGATGCCGTTTACTGATATAGAGTTTGAGCGTTATAAGCTAGAGCCCGGTGATATACTCTTGAACGAAGGGCAAAGTACCGAATTGGTTGGTAGGCCTGCTATGTATCAAGGAGAGCCTGCTAACTGTTGTTTCCAGAATACCTTGGTGCGCTTCAAAGCTGGCGACCGAGTTAATGCAAACTACGCACTTCAGCGATTCCTCCAGTGTTTATATGATGGGACGTTCCAATCAATATCAAAGAAGACTACATCTATAGCTCACTTGGGCGTATCTAGATTTGCTGACCTAAAATTGGCATGGCCGCCACTCCCCGAACAAAAGAAAATCGCCCAAATTCTCTCCACCTGGGACAAGGTCATTACCACCACTGAACAACTGCTCGCTAACAGCCAGCAGCAGAAGAAAGCCCTGATGCAACAATTGCTCACCGGCAAGAAGCGTCTGCTGGATGATAATGGGGTTAGGTTTGGGGAGGAGTGGAAGTGGCTTAAGGCGAGCGAACTATTCAAGACTGTATCAACCAAGAACAATTCGGATACTGAAGAACTATTAGCAGTAACTCAAGATCAAGGGGTTTTGCCACGCTCTCTTCTTGAAAGGCGAGTTGTGATGCCTGATGGTTCAACAAAAGGCTACAAATTGGTGGTGCCGGGCAACTTCATAATTAGCCTACGATCATTCCAAGGCGGCTTGGAATATTCAAATTATCGAGGTCTTGTAAGCCCTGCGTATACTGTCTTAGAACCAATCAAAGAGATTGACGATGAGTTCTTCAAACATTACTACAAGTCTTATGATTTTATCGGACATCTTGCAGTAGCAGTAATTGGAATTCGTGATGGCAAACAGATTAGTTATAGCGACTTCTCATTTTTAAGAATTCCGTACCCTAGTTTGGAAGAGCAACAAAAAATCGCCACTGTACTCTCCTGTGCCGATCAGGAAATCACCGCCTTGCAACAGAAGCTCGATGCCTTTAAGCAAGAGAAAAAAGCCCTGATGCAGCAGCTGCTAACGGGCAAGCGCCGCGTTCAAATTAACTAAACAAGGAGGTTATATGAAAATTGGATTTTTCTTCGGTGCCGGTGCAGAAATCGGGTACGGGCTGCCTAGTGGAGGGAAGTTTGCTATTGATCTGTTTCGCCAAAACCCTAGTAGCTATAGATCTCAACTTAGAGAGCAACTGCAGGCGGTTGATCTGACTTCTTCATATGCTGCGGACTGGCTACCTCAGGGCTTCCGAGATAAACGTATTCATGCGTTCGGTCGCAGTGAATTCACCAGTCTTATTGAGTCATCCATTGAGTATCGCCGAACAGAAATCATCCGTCGTCTCAATCAGTTTGATTCTGAATGTGATGAAGCTATGCAGAGCCTCGGCATTTCTCGTGAATTGATCGAGGCCAAGTTTTCTGAACTCACAGATAAGTCCATTGGAGACAGCCTCTATACGCATGTCATTAAACTGAACGAATTGCTAGCACAGGATGTAAGCCTCTTCAGTTCCGATTATTACTCCGCAATGCTGGACGTTGTGAAAAGTACTGAAGGCAGTGACGATCTTCGTCGCTATGTTACGGCTTTCCTGCAGCTTTTGGTTGGAGCACACGGGCAGGATTTGGTCAGAAGACTAAATCAGGAGCTGTTTGAAGCAGCTCCTGACGATTTGCCGATTTTTGATGATGTATCCGGAATGTTCCGATTGGAATTCAATCGCATCGGCTCAACTGCGCTGGAACTGTTACTGGAAGAAAGCAGAACCTTTGATATTAGCGAATCCAGTACAGCTTTATCGCTGCTTTGTGCTGTTGCTCAGAAGGTTTTGGAAAATATATTTACGACGGTTCTGGACTATCAAAAGCTGATTGATGATCACTTTCGGTATCTCTTTTCACCAGAAACAGAGTGGGCGAAATTCACCAAGATGGCTGTCTTCCTGAAAATAGCCCAAGACTATATAAAACAACAAGCTCCAGACATCGCTGATATACCAGCAGCGGGCTATTACCATGACCTGGCCAGCTTTGCGCAGAATCATGAGTTCTCAGCTATTGGCACAGCCAATTACAACAGCTTGCTTACACCGATTTTTGAGCAGCAAGGCCTGGATGTACCTGATGTTATCCATCTTAATGGCAGTGTGAATGACTACTACAACCCATACAAGAACACGGTTGTTACTAACGACGACTTTGATGCACTGGATGCTAACCAACTACACGTCCCATTCATTTTGACTCAAAGTGGTCTTAAACCACTGACTTCTGTAACGATGTCGCGAAGATACGTTCAACTATTTGATTCTTATAACAATTCCGATGCTATTGTCGTTGTGGGCTTTGGCTTCAACAAAGACGATAGTCATATCAATGGGTTGTTCAGGGAGCTGATCGAAAATCACGGTAAAAGATTGTTCGTAGTGAGTCGTGATGTCGATGGGACAGCAGAACAGCAACAACGGGATTTACGTAAGCGCTTGCGTATCGCCAACAACTACAGCCGATCAGTCATTGTTGTACCTGTTGATTCGGCTAGCAGGACGATTGGGGACGTTCTGTGGGTTGACCACATCATTTCAGAGCTAACACCGGATACACCAGAGGCTCAGGAATCATCAAATGGATAACGACCTGATCCTCTACACCACTGATGATGGTGAATCCCAGCTTATACTGCGAGAGCTGGGTGGTCAGGTATGGCTCACTCAGTTGGAGATGGCTGAGCTGTACCAGACCAGTAAGCAGAATATCAGCAAGCATGTTAAGGCCGTATTGTCAGATGGGGAGCTGGCTGAGGCGGCAGTTGTCAACTCTAAGTTTACAACTGCGGTGGGCCTTGAGTGAGATCACATAGATCCAGTACAACGAAACCGCAAGTTGACTGGTCCTATAGGTTGTCTGACAATAGCTCGACGACTCACCCCTTGCAGCGTCATTCAGTTGGCCTCTGCTTGGGGCGGAGAAACCGCCTTCGGGCGGTTTTTTCATTTCTGGCATAAGGAAAGCCACCGGATCAATGATAAAGTGGCGTAAAGGAAGAAACCCATCACCAAACCGGAGTACTGGTAATGGCTGTTCAGCAGGCCCCAAAGTTTCAGGAAGAATACAGTGCCAAGCTACCGGCGCTGACGTTATTGGCCAATCTTGGGTGGTCGTTTCTCTCACCTGCTGAGGCGCTGGCCAGCAGCGGTAACATAATCGTTACCAACATATAAGGGAGCCTTCAAATGACCAATCAACCATCGACACCACCGGCCGGTGAGTTCGTGGTGTTCACGACAGATGACGGCCAGGCTCGGGTCGAATGTCGGTTTGAGTCCGATACTTTATGGTTGTCACAGGCCGCCATGGCTGAGCTGTATCAAGTGACTCCGCAAGCGATTACGCAGCACATACGTGCTGTATATGAAGAGGGTGAGCTTGATCAAAACTCAACCTGTAAGGATTACTTACAAGTTCAGATGGAGGGGGCGCGTAGAGTCAGTCGTAAGCGGTTGCACTATAGCCTGTCGGTTATTCTTGCCGTCGGCTACCGCGTCCGGTCCACTCGCGGTACTCAATTCCGTCAGTGGGCGACGCGGACGCTTCAGGAGTATCTGGTTAAGGGCTTTGTTATTGATGATGAGCGCCTGAAGAACCCTCCGGTAGGTGCCTCGGTAGCGCCAGACTACTTTGATGAGCTGCTCGAACGTATCCGCGACATTCGCGCCAGCGAACGCCGGATGTACCTGCGCGTACGCGAGATATTTGCCCTCGCTGCCGACTATGAGCCGTCTCTGAAAGAAACCACGCAGTTCTTTAAAACAATTCAGAACAAGTTGCATTATGCCTGTTCCGGCCAGACGGCTGCTGAGCTGATTCATAGCCGAGCTGATGCCTCACAGCCAAACATGGGCCTGAACACATTCAAAGGCACAGAGGTGCGCAAGGGCGATATCGTCACGGCAAAGAATTACCTGACCGAACCAGAAATCAAAGAGTTGAACCGCATCGTTACCATGTGGTTAGACTTTGCCGAAGATCAGGCCGAGCGGCGACAGCAGGTGTTTTTGCAGGACTGGCAGAACAAGCTTGATCAGTTTTTGCAGTTTAATGACAGAGACGTTCTGGTTGGTGCTGGCTCCGTCAGTAAAAAAGACGCTGATGCCAAAGCAACTGCCGAATATGAACGCTTTGCAGAACATCGTCGGCGGCTGAAAGAGCAGGCCGGAGAGAACGATATAGAAGAGCTGTTACACTGGACGCCGCCAAAGCAGTAAGGATGACGAATGGAACACTACGCCCCCAAGTTTCAGGAAGAATACAGTGCCAAGCTACCCGCACTGACGCTATTGACCAGCCTTGGGTGGTCGTTCCTCTCACCTGCTGAGGCGCTGGCCAAGCGCGGTGGTAAGTACGATCAGGTGGTGCTGCGGGATATTCTGCGGGCCGAACTTGAAAGGCGCACCTTCACCTTTGCCGGGCAAACACACTCGTTGTCGGCAAAAGCCATTGATAATCTGATCGCTGAAATTTGTAGCCCGGCACTGAACGAAGGCCTGCTGAATGCCAATGAGCGCCTATACAACCATATGCTGTATGGCATTTCGGTCACTGAGTTTGTAGACGGTAAAAAAGCCAACCCGACCATTGCCATCATCGACTGGCAGAACCCTGCGAATAACAGTTTTACCTTTACGGAAGAATTTATTGTCACCCGCTCGGGCGGTGCTGGCTCGTCGGCGCAGGATACCCGCCGCCCGGACATCGTCTGTTTTGTGAATGGCATCCCCTGGGTGGTGATCGAGGCCAAACGCCCGGATGGCAGCAGCCGCAAAGGGCCGACCATTGATGAAGGCATCTCGCAGTCGTTGCGTAATCAACGCCATGATGAAATCCCGCAGTTATTCGCTTACAGCCAGTTGCTGTTGTCGGTGAATGGCATTGATGCCCGTTACGGCACCTGCGAAACCAAGAAGAAGTTCTGGGCGGCCTGGCGTGAAGAAGACATCTCGGATGCTGGGATGTTTGCTATTAAGAACCGGGCACTCAGTGATGAGCAGAAGAAGGGTTTATTCAGCCACCGTAACCCGGATGATCTGGCGTGGTACGAGAGTCTGATTGCAGGCGGTGAGCTGGCAGTCTCCGAGCAGGACAAAATGCTGATCAGTCTGGTCAGCCCAGAGCGCCTGCTGGAAATGACGCGCTATTTCACGCTGTTTGATAAAAAAGTCGGCAAGATCGTCGCGCGTTATCAGCAGGTGTTTGGCATTAAGCGTTTAATCGATCGAATCAATACCCGTAACTCTACAAACGGCCGCGAGGGCGGTGTTATCTGGCATACCACGGGGTCGGGTAAGTCGTTCACTATGGTATTTCTGAGTAAGGCGCTGATCCTTCACGATAGCCTGAAACAATGTCGGATTCTGGTTGTTACCGACCGGGTCGATCTTGAAACTCAGTTGAGCAAAACATTCGCCAGTGGTGGTGAGCTGGCAACGTCGAAAGACAAAGACGCGGCGATGGCAACCTCAGGTGCTCGCCTTGCGGAGCAGATCGGCAAAGGCAACGAGCGCATCATGTTCTCGCTGATTCAGAAGTTTAACTCAGCCACCAAGTTGCCTGAGTGTCATAACGACAGTGCTAATCTGATCGTATTGATTGACGAAGGCCACCGCAGCCAGGGCGGTGAAAACCATATTCGTATGAAGCTGGCGTTGCCCAACGCATCCTTCGTAGCTTTTACCGGCACGCCACTGTTAAAAGACGATAAAACCACCAATAAGTTCGGCCCGATCGTACATGCCTACACCATGCAGCGTGCGGTAGAAGATAAAACCGTAACACCATTGCTGTACGAAGAGCGCATCCCCGATATTGATGTAAACGACCGTGCAATTGACCGTTGGTTTGAGCGCATTACTGAAGGCCTGACCGAACAGCAGAAGGCTGACCTTAAGCGTAAGTTCTCAAAGAAAGGGCAGGTATACGGTGCCGATGAGCGTATTCATCTGATTGCTCTGGATATCGCTAACCACTTCGTGAAGAACGTTCCCGATGGCTTGAAAGCTCAGCTCGCTTGCGACAGCAAAGCATCGGCGATTCGTTATAAGAAATATCTGGATGAGGCCCAAGCCCTTTGGCCAGAAGGCAATAGGTTTGAATCGGCGGTCGTGATGAGTTCACCGGATACCCGCGAGGGTAATACGGCGGTGGATGAATCCGGTACGCCCGAAGTGACGCAGTGGTGGAAAGAGCACGTCGGCACACAAGACGAGCAGACGTACACCAAGCACCTGATTGAACGCTTTGATAAAGATGATTCGCTTAAGCTTCTGATCGTGGTGGATAAACTGCTGACCGGCTTTGATGAGCCAAAGAACGCTGTCTTGTACATCGACAAGCCGTTAAAAGAGCACAACTTGATTCAGGCTATTGCGCGGGTAAACCGCCTGCATCCGAAGAAAGAGTTTGGCTATTTGATTGATTATCGCGGGATTCTTTCTGAGTTAGATACCACGATACAAAAGTATCAGGATCTCGCCTCGCGTACTCAAGGCGGCTACGACATCGACGATATTGCTGGTCTCTACAACCAGATGAGCACGGAATACAAACGCTTACCGCAGTTGTATAAGCAGCTTTGGGCGATTTTCGATGGGGTGAAGAACAAAGCTGATACTGAATCTATGCGCCAGGCATTGGTGCCCAAGATAGAAGAAAGAGAATCGTCAGTGCCCGGCGAACAAAGCGAACTGGTCGATGTGAACCTGAAGAAACGTGAAGACTTCTATCAGGCGCTAACGGCCTTCGCCAGTTGTCTTAAGGTCGCGTTGCAGTCGGTGACCTTCTTTGAAGATAAAAGCTTTACCGATGACGATCGCCATCATTACAAAGAAACCCTGAAAGCCATGACGTCTCTGCGTCAGACTATTCAGCGCGATACGGGCGAGCGGATTGATTACGATGAGTATGCAGAAAAAGTAAAACAACTCATCGACAAACATGTGGTGGGTGTTGAAGTACGCGAGCCCGGTGGCCAGTATGACGTCGGTAATATGGGTAAAAGCCAGGAACCAGAAAACTGGACTGACAATAAGACCCGCAACGAAACCGACATCATCAAAACCCGTGTTACGAAGATGATTGAGCAGGATCTTCAGGATGACCCTTACGCGCAGGAGGAGTTCTCCAAGCTTTTGCGTCAGGCGATTGAAGAGGCCGAGGCGCTGTTTGATCATCCGTTGAAGCAATACATGTTGTTCCGTGACTTTGAAGAGCAGGTGCAGGAACGGCGTCTGGATGATCTGCCGGATGCTTTCTCGGGCAACCGTCACGCGCAGGCGTACTTTGGTATCTTCAAGAAGGTACTGCCAGAGGCACTGGCAGTGATGGATGAGCAGGTTCAGAAGCGCTGGGTAGAGCTGGCGTTTGAGGTAGACCGGCAGGTAGAAACCGCCGTCGCCGAGAACTCAATTAATCCTCAGAATATTGAGGCTGACATCCGTAATAAGTTGCTGCCGATGTTGTTTAAGTACTGCAAAGACGTTGGCGCCGGGCTGGATAAAGTGAAAAAGATGGTTGAGCTGATCGTGCAGATTACTCGTGTTGGCCTGAGCAATAAGTAACCTATGAACGTGCCTGTTCGCCCCAAGGGCGAGTTAATGAGCTTTTATTACGGGGATGAAAAGATCTCGTTCACCCGCTTGGCCAGAAAGTCCGAAAGCTCAAAAGTATTGATCAAAGTACACCCGGATTGCCAGGTAGTTGCGTTGGCACCAGAAGCCGCGAGCCGTGACTCGGTGTTATCTGCTGTTAAAAAGCGTGGCCGGTGGATTTATCAGCAGCTTTCAGAATTTAAAACACAGTTGGCAGACTATCAGCCACGTCAGTTTGTGAGCGGCGAGAGCCACTACTATCTGGGTAAGCAATACCTGCTCAAAGTGATTGAAGATTCTGAGGCGAAGCAGTCAGTAAAACTGCTGCGCGGTTCGATAGAAGTGACGGTCAGAAGTAAGTCACAGGACAAAGTCTCTGGACTTTTAAAAGACTGGTATCGGCTGCGGGCAAAAGAAACCTTCTCCAAGCGTCTGGATGCCGTATTGGAGCAAGCGCTTTGGGTTGAAGAACGACCACCGATGAGAGTGCTCACTATGCAGACTCAATGGGGGAGCTGTTCGCCTAATGGCAGGATTACATTGAATCCGTATCTGGTAAAAGCCCCACGGGAATGCATCGACTATGTGATTCTCCACGAGTTGTGCCATATCGCTGAACACAATCACAGTGAGCGGTTTTATCGTCTGATGGGGCAGGTCATGCCGAACTGGGAAAGCACGAAAGAGCGATTAGATCAAATGGCAGGGAAGTTGTTTTTGTGAGTACGTTATTCAAGGCTTGGGAATATTTTCTGCGTTTTCTGAAGTGGAAACGTGAACGAGAAGAGCGTGAAAAGACTATCGAAAAGTATGGTCGCTGGGCAGCTGAAACGACGCTACCAACGCGCTTTATAGCGCTATTTGAGCATCACGGTGTACACCGAAATCAGATTCCACGTTTCTTTGATCATGGTTTGACGGTAAAGGACGTAAGCAGCGATGAAGCTCTAACTGAAAAACTTACTGAGCAGATTTTACAAGATGCTTGTGATCTATTCGCTGTGCGGCGTGAGTGGCTGGATGGCGTTTCTGACGAGATTTATGAAGTTCATCATTTCTACAAATACCCTGCAGATTTCGAGCAATTTATTCAGAGGTTGGCTCGTGAGTCAGACGAGGCCGGCCGACTCTGGGGGAAAGTTATTATTCCATCGTCGAAGAGCCCGCGCTCTGACGCACTGTTCTTTATCGAAGAAAGGATAGGTTATTTGGGTAATGAACCTATTAGGCGTTTTCACCTGACCGGAACGTGGTCGTACGATTACTGGAAGTGCCGGGCCTACCTTGCTGCGTGTGTGTCAATAGCATGCCGGAATGGATGCCACGTCAATGGATCAGTTGTAGACCGAAAGTATCTTAAGAATGTTACTCAGGGGCTAGAGTTTATTGACCCTCAGGCACTACGTCGTTGTGGCCGAAGTTGGGAGCCAGAAGATATGGCCTATGACCCAGACGTCTTTCTTAAAGACCTTGAATTGGCAGGGTATGAAAATTCAAAACAGCTAGGATTGGAGTTGTGGTTGAAGTTAGCGAATGATGGTTGGATGGACGGATATGTTCCAGCAACCATTGATAAATTCGAGAGAGCGCTAAGTCTTGGTGCTCAAATTCCCCCAAGGAAACGCTACTGGTTCTGCTTAAGGAGAACGGAATGAGAGCAGCAACAATCAAACTCTTTTTGGTTCATGGAAGACCGAATGGGCTTAGAACAGCAGAGCTTTCCAATTGGTCTGGTAAGGCTGTGATGTTGCAAAGCCTATCCCAATAAACCTGCAACTGAAACGGATAGGCCACGCAGCTGGATATAATAGGGTTTATTCGGTTCTCGCGCATAGCCAGGCAAGCTGGCTGAAGCGCTCCTACAGGGGGCGATGTTCACGGCGTAATCGCGAATAGCCTCCGGCTGATTCGCTCCCACAAGGAATGTGACTCACAAGGAGTTTGGTGAATTAGTCTGTGTTATCGATTCTCGTGGGGAAGGTGTCGGGAAGAAGCTTCCCTCTTACAAGGGGTAGCCCTTCCAGGTTTTCGCGTATAGCCAGGCAGGCTGGCTGACGCGCTCCTACGAGGTATGTTCGCGGTGTTATCACGAATAGCCTCCGGCTGATTCGCTCCCACAGGGAACGTGTCTCACGAGGAGTTTGGTGACTTAGCCTGCGATATCGATTCTTGTGGGGAAGTTGTCGGGAAGAAGCTTCCCTCCTACAGGGTTCATGGCGTTGTCAGTTTTTCGCGCATAGCCAGGCAAGCTGGCTGAAGCGCGCCTACAACCTTTCACGGCCCTCAGGTATCATGCGGCCTTCGTCTGTATGAACTGGGGTTCTGTCTTGTCTGATTCATCTGTTATCCGTCTTACTGAGTACAGCCACGGCGCGGGTTGTGGCTGCAAGATCTCGCCTAAGGTGCTGGATACGATTCTGGCGTCTCAGCTGACGCTGCCTGATAGTCCGAATCTGCTGGTGGGTAACAGCTCGAAGGATGATGCCGCTGCATACGATATCGGCAACGGCCAGGCGGTACTGAGTACCACGGATTTCTTTATGCCGATCGCGGATGATCCGTTCGATTTTGGTCGTATTGCCGCGACCAACGCGATTTCGGATATCTATGCCATGGGCGGTAAGCCGTTGATGGCGATTGCGATTCTCGGCTGGCCGGTGAATGTGCTGGCGCCAGAGGTAGCTCAGCGTGTTGTCGATGGTGGCCGTCAGGCCTGTGCCGATGCCGGTATCCCGCTTGCTGGCGGTCACAGCATTGATGCGCCAGAGCCGATCTTTGGTCTGGCGGTTACCGGCATCGTTGATATCGATAAGCTGAAGCAGAACGATCAGGCGACGGCTGGCTGTAAGCTGTATCTGTCGAAGCCTTTGGGAGTCGGTGTGCTGACCACTGCGCAGAAGAAGAAAATTTTAAAGCCAGAGCATGAGTTTCTGGCGCGTGACACCATGTGCATCCTTAATAAGGTCGGTGAGAAAATTTCTGCCGTTGATGGCGTTGAAGCACTGACGGATGTCACCGGCTTTGGCCTCGGCGGGCATCTGCTGGAGATCTGTGAGGGCAGTGGCGTAGACGCTGAGATTAACTATGATGCGCTGCCTGTGATGGCGCCGGTGAAAGACTACATCGCACAGGGC
The DNA here is from genome assembly GCA_913019975.1 of Thalassolituus maritimus. GTDB lineage: Bacteria > Pseudomonadota > Gammaproteobacteria > Pseudomonadales > Oceanobacteraceae > Thalassolituus. Next base: position 208,682 of record CAJWBH010000002.1, read on the forward strand.
TCTATGCCTGGTGGTACGGGGCGTAATTTTGAGAGTTACGGCGAGAAGCTTTCAGAAATGACAGACGAGCAGCGCGCCATCATTTGTGACCCTCAGACCAGCGGCGGTTTATTGATTGCCGTGCGCCCTGATCAGGCAGCCGAGGTCGAGGCGATTCTTGCCGAAGAAGGCTTGCAGAATGAGTGCATTGGTGAACTTGTCTCTGCCACTGGCTCAGCCGTGCGCGTGACGATTAAAACAGGAAGTTAATAATGAGCCGCCCGGATACTGCTGACTTCAGAACACTGTTCTTATCGGACACTCCGATGATGGATACCCGTGCGCCGCTGGAGTTTAAAAAGGGTGCTTTTCCCCACACGGTCAGCTTGCCGTTAATGACGGATCAGGAGCGTGCGAAAGTCGGAACCTGCTATAAAAAGAAAGGCCAGGACGAAGCTATTAAACTCGGCCATCAGTTGGTATCCGGTGATATCAAAGAGCAGCGCGTTCAGCGTTGGCTTGAGTTCGCTCAATCTAACCCGGAAGGGTACCTGTACTGTTTTCGCGGAGGTCTGCGCAGTCAGATTACGCAGCAATGGTTGAAAGAGGCGGGTTGCGAATACCCGCGCATTACCGGCGGCTACAAAGCCATGAGACGTTTCCTGATCGATACTCTCGAACGTGTTGTGGTTGAGAAACCTCTGGTCGTGGTTGCGGGGCAGACGGGGTGTGCAAAAACTGAATTACTGAAGCAGGTTCCGGCCAGTGTTGATCTTGAAGGTCTGGCGCATCACAGAGGCAGTACGTTTGGTAAACGCCCGGGTGGCCAGCCTGCACAGATCGGCTTTGAAAATGCTCTCGCGGTTGATTTCCTTCGTCACGAAGAATTTAAAGCGGATATGCCGGTTATTCTCGAAGATGAGAGCTTGTTAATCGGGCGTTGTGCATTGCCTGAAACCTTACGCAACCAAATGGCGAAGGCATCGCTTGTGATCGTTGAAGCGAGCTTCGAGTCCCGCGTTGAGCACAGTTATAACAATTACATTCTGAATAAATTAACCGAGTGGCAGCAGGCGCTTGGCACCGACGAGGGTTTTGCGGCGTTCGCTGATGATCTGCGTCAGAGCATGAGTAAAGTGGAGCGGCGCCTTGGCGGGGTTCGCCACCGCGCGATCACCGAGCTGCTCGAACACGCTATTCATCAACACGAGCAGGGCAATCCTGAATTACATCGTGAATGGATTGGTCATCTGCTTGAGCAATATTACGACCCTATGTATCAATACCAGCTGTCCCGTAAAAAGGGGCGCCTGGCCATGCGGGGCTCTTTCGATGAAGTGCGCGATTATCTGAACTCTCTTTCTGTATCTGATCTAAAAGGATAAATAATGATGTTACGTTCTGTTTTTGCAGCCGCAGCAGGCTTACTGATGAGTGCGGCAGCCGTCGCCGAAACCTTTACCTTTACGGCCATTCCTGACGCCGATGAAAGCCGTCTGAATGCACGCTTCGGTAAAGTGGCAGACTACCTGTCAGAGCAGCTGGGCGTGGATGTAAAATACATCCCGGTAAAATCCTATCCTGCGGCGATTACGGCATTCCGCAATGATCAGGTACAGCTGGCCTGGTTCGGTGGTTTGTCTGGTGTACAGGCGCGCGCACTGGTTGAGGGGTCTGAAGCTATTGCTCAAGGCTATGAAGATCAGTTCTTTAAAACTTACATCATTGCTAACACCAGCACTGAGATCGACGCATCTGATGAACTGCCAGAGGATATTAAAGGCAAGACGTTTACCTTTGGTTCAAAGGGGTCTACCTCTGGCCGCCTGATGCCTGAATTCTTTATTCGTGAAGCCTTCAATGCATCCCCTGATGAGCTGTTCAGCCGCGTGGGTTTCTCGGGTGATCACAGCCGTACTATTGCGCAGGTACAGAGTGGTGTGTATCAGGTCGGTGCTGTGAACTACAGCGTTTGGGATACCGAAGTGGAAGAAGGCAAGATCGACACAGATAAAGTTAAAGTGATCTGGACGACGCCTACCTATCCGGATTATCAGTGGACGATTCGTGGTGATGTCGACGCCCGCTATGGCGAGGGCTTTAAAGAAAAAGTCAGAACCGCGCTGCTGGATATGAAAGACGAAGATCTGCTCGCGAGCTTCCCGCGTAAGTCGTTTGTTCCTGCGAGCAACGATGACTATGCCCCGATTGAACGCACAGGCAAAGCCATCGGCCTGCTGGATTAATCATGCAGGGTCAGGCCATGTTCCAGCTTACTGGAGCGTCTTTTGCGCACGATGATCAGCTTGTGCTGCACGACATTAGTCTGGAAATTCGTGACGGTGAAAAAGTCGCTCTCGTGGGCCCATCGGGTGCGGGTAAGTCAACGCTGCTTTCGCTTTTATGGAAGCAGCAGCCTGACGCCGTTGCTTTGTGCCCGCAGGAAAGTGGTCTGGTGGACCTGTTATCCACCTATCAGAATATTTATATGGGCGGGTTATCCCGCTTTTCGACGCTTTATAATCTTATCAACCTCATTCGCCCTTGGGCTGTTCGTCGTGAAGAAGTTGCTCGCGTTGCGCGTACCTTAGGTATCGAAGATAAACTCTGGAACTCGCCGGATCAGTTGTCTGGCGGGCAACGCCAGCGTGTTGCGCTCGGGCGTGCTCTGTATCGCAATAAGTCTATATTTATGGGTGATGAGCCCGTGTCTTCGCTTGACCCCGAGCAGGGCGAACAATTATTGATGCACGTGCTTCAGCAACATACGACGGCGATCGTTGCCATTCACAGCCCGGAATTAGCGGCTAAGCATTTTGATCGCATTATTGCCTTAAAAGACGGTCGCATTTTCGGCGACTGGCAAGCGGCAGAGTTGGATCTCAGTACCCTCGAAACCGTTTATCAGGATGCCTGACATGGGCGGTAAGAGTGTTTCCCTAGCTAAAGGTGAAAAGTCTAAAGCTGAAAAGCCTAAAGGCAAAAAATCTACCGGCGCACGCTTTCGGGACCTGAGTCTGTGGTTTGTGCTTGTTGCCATTGTTTCTTTGTTCTTCGCCGATATTTTTCTGTATCAGCCTGACCCCTGGGAAGAGTTTACCCGCATAGGCTGGGGAATGGTGACGCCGTTCTGGCCGGACGCGAATGAGCTTCTGATGTCTGCACTGCATACCGTCAGTTTTGCCTTGCTCGGTGTGGCAGTGTCGGCAGCCTTAGGCGTGTTACTGGCCATCTGGTTTCACTGGCGTGTGGTCAGAGTATTTTCTGCCGTTATCCGCTCGGTGCATGAAATTTTCTGGGGCCTGCTGTTTATGCAGGTATTTGGTCTCAGTGCATTAACGGGCTTGTTGGCGATTATTATTCCTTTCGCAGGCATTTTTGCGAAAGTCTTTTCAGATATCTTTCATCAGCAGTCTTCTGCGACGGTCGATACACTTGCAGGCTCCAGTCGTTTAAGCCGTTTCTTTTATGGATGGATACCACAGGCCTGGCCAGCCATGGGCTCATATATCCGTTACCGCTTTGAGTGCGCATTGCGGTCGAGTGCGATTCTGGGCTTTATCGGCCTGCCAACATTAGGGTTTCATCTGGAGACTGCCTTCCGTCAGGGCGACTACAGCGAAGCGGCGGCGGTATTCTGGGTGTTTCTGTTATTGATAGGCTCCGTCAGGCTCTGGTTTTATAAAAAGCTCTTGCCAGCCTATCTGTTGGGTGCTGTTTTTTTGTTGCCGGAAACGCCGCCCGTGAATGCGAGTTTCGTGTGGCAGTTTTTTACTCAGGATTTATGGCCCAACCCACTACTGAACGGCGACCTTCCGGGCGCGATGAGTTGGTACGGCAATGTACTGGCTGATGAAGTTGGGCCTGCACTGATACAGACGATTGCTATTACACAAGCGGCGCTGGTGCTCAGTGGGGTAATGGCATTGGCCTGGTATCCATTCGCCAGTCGTTGGCTTGTCGGGCGGTATTACTGGGTAGGGCGGTTTAAACTTCTGGTATTGAGGTCTGTCCCTGAGCTGATGCTGGCGTATCTGTTTATGTTGCTGTTTGGCCCTTCGGCCTTGCCAGCGATTTTCGCATTGGCGTTGCATAATGGCGGCTTAATAGCGTTTCTTCTTGCTAATCACAGTCAGGATGCGTCTTCTCAACAGAGGCTGGATTCCCCCTCTGGGTTAGCGCGCTATTTTTATCAGGACTTGCCTCAGCGTTACCCGGCGTTTCTGGCCCTGCTGTTTTATCGTTGGGAAGTGATCATGCGTGAGAGTGCCATGATGGGCGTGTTGGGTATTGCGACGCTGGGCTTTTATGTTGACTCTGCGTTTGAGGAGATCCGCTTCGATAAAGCGTTTTTCCTGATTCTTGTCGCAGCAGCGTTGAATGTTATCGTGGACAGCCTGTCCCGCCGTTTGCGTAGAGCGGCCGGTTTAAAAACACCGCGGATGTAGTATGTCGATTGCCTTTCTTTTTATTTCAGCCATCTGCTGGACGTTGTTTGATCTCTCACGTAAGAAACTGGTGGCCAACGAAACGCCTCTGGCGCTGACTCTGGCATTCAATGTCGGGGCGATCCCTCTATATCTTGCGGCGTATTTTATAGCCTCAGATTCCACCGTGTCGGCTGGATACTGGCTTCCGTCTTTGGTAGCTGCAGTACTTGCGGCGATGGCCGCGGTTGGTTTTATTACGGCGCTCAAACTGGGGGATGTGGCTAAGGTTATTCCGGTGCTGGCCCTGACGCCTGTGATTTCGACCCTGGCTGCAGGGTGGCTGTTGGATGAGTCATTGAGCGTCTACCAGTGGCTCGCCATGTTGGTTACCGTGGTGGCGATCGGTGGTGCGCAGGGCGGTTTGCACCATGTTAAGGGAAAGCCTTTTCTTCTGATGTTGCTGGTCTGCTTTGGCTGGGGCGTTGGTATTGTCTTTGATAAGCAGGCGCTGGAGCACAGTGGGCCTTTCTTTCACGGTGTCGTGCAAACAACGTTAGGGTCGCTATTGATTGCGAGTTACGCCTTTGCGACGAAAACCCCGGCAAGATTACAGGGCCAGGCGTTAAGGCTGATACCAGCACTGTTGGTGTTTGTCGGTGCTGTTGTCTTTCAGTGGCTTGCGCTCGATGGTCTGGATGCGGGGATTGTTGAGACCGTCAAACGCAGTGTCGGCATTGTTGGAGCTTTATTAGGTGGTTTGTTATTGTTCAGAGAGGCCATAACAAAAGCGCAGGTATTCTGGTGCATTGTGATTCTGGCCTGCATTCCGGTAATTCTTCAGCCCGAGGTGTGAAATGAACAAGAAGGTTCTGATCGGTATCGCAGACGGTACCGAAGAGTTGGAAGCCGTCACTATCATCGACGTGCTGCGCCGAGCGGAGGTCGACGTCACGGTGGCTTCGGTGGCGCCAGGCCATGAAGTGGAGTGCTCGAGAGGTGTCCGTCTGGTTGCAGACAAGCTCATTGGTGAGTGTGTCGCAGAAGACTGGGATGCGATTATGGTGCCGGGCGGTATGCCGGGCGCGCAGAATCTCTCGGATAACGAAGCCTTCGTCTCCCTCCTCAAACAACAACACAGTAGCGGTAAACTGATTGCAGCCATCTGTGCTGCGCCATACGTTGTTCTGGCGTGTCATGGTTTACTCGAAGGCAAATCAGCGACGGCTTATCCCGGGTTCAGAGAAGATCTGACAACGGTCGGAGTCATGCCGAGTGATGAGGTGGTTGTTATCGATGGCAATATAATGACCAGCCAGGGGCCCGGTAGTGCAATGCAGTTTGCTTTAGCTCTGGTGACAAAGCTGTGCGGGGAAGAGGTGTCTCACCAGGTCGCGGACGGTTTATTAGTTTAATGCGCCCCTGAACAATTCTCTCAGGAGCGCATTAGTGTTTACGCGTGGTATACGCGTGAGCCTCAGAGGTTCATGCAGTTTGCATAGTAAGTGGTGGTCGCTGGCCAGTCAGAGAAAACGCCGATAACGCCAACATCCTGAGCCAGAACATCCAGCACTGTCATAACGTCACCGTCGTTATCGATCACATCCATACCGCCATCATCGCCATTCACCGACTGGAAGTACCAGCCACCGTTGTCCGTCAGGCGACCAGAGCGTTCAAGTGTCCAGGCGATCAGTTTCAGGCCCGCTGCTTTGGCATTGATCGCGTACTGTGAAGGTACGATGTCGCCGTCGCTGTTCACGTTCAGCAGCATCCACATAGGTGGCGCCAGAACGCGTAGGCCTTCATCAACCCATTCTTCCATCTGTGCCTGTGTCACGCTGGTATCGTAAACGCCATCGAGATAAACCGCCTGGCGACCATACCAGGTGTTATCAATCCAGTATTTTACGTCTTCGTAATTAAACGATTGCGGCCAGACTTTGCGTGGGTGGATACCCGCATCACGGTATTCGTCGATCATTTGCTGAGCGTACATTTCCTGGGTGTAGTCGCCTTCAAACGGCATCTCTACCGAAGGGGATTTCAGTTCAGGTGTGTAGTGGGCGCCCAGTTCTTTGAACAGTTGGATGCTTTCTGCGTGGGTCAGCAGGGTACCTTTCGATGCGTAGAGGTCTGTGCGGTAGTCTGCTGTGGCATTCATGTAGCCTTCAATGGTGGTTGCCGTGCGGTCTGCCGCGTCCATTTTTCCCTGCAGACTTTTGAATTCAGCGAGGGTAATGTCGCTGGTACAGCAGGTGATATCCGCTGCATTGGTAAGCATGCCATTGCTGTCGAATTCAGGTGGTACTGAACACTTTTCAGCCAGTGGCGTTGCCAGAATATTCGTTGTGGTGTGAAGGTCGCATTGTGAATGGCGGCACACCAGCTCGCGATCTTTCGTGAAGGTTACGTCGCATTCAAGAATGCCTGCGCCCATTTTTGCCGCCGCTTCGTAGGATTCTTTCGTGTGCTCTGGAAATTGCAGAGGTGCACCACGGTGGCCGATTGAGAAGCGGCTCTGGAAGAAAGGACCAGTGTCACAGCTTTTCAGCTTATCTTTGAGTTCGCCTTCGTCCATATCTTCAACAAGGTAAAAAGGGCGAGGGCCGATCTGGGTTTCAGAGAATTTACCGAAGAACCATTTACCAAAATGGCTGTTGCGGTGGTCAGGGCCAGCATGGGTGGCGCAGCCGGCAACCAGCATCAGAGATGCCAGAGCGTAGGTCAGAAGGGATTTCATTATTAACCTCCATATCAGTTGGAAAACAGGGAGGTTCAGGCTAGACGCCAAGGATGTCAGTTTTAAAACTGCTGGGTGACGGTCTTATTTCATTTGGTCTTCCTGATGACGTGGCGTACCTTGTCGACATCCTATCATCAGGAAGAGAGGGTTCGTTATTGGTCGGCAGACTGATGCTCACCGTATTTTTCCGTTACCCAGTCCGGGTGCTTCCACATAATTCTCGGGTCTTTGTATTTTTTCAGATCCCGGAACATATTCTGCCAATCATACACTTGCGCATGCCAAGGATTATTCGGCTTGGTCGGCATACGCTTGACGCCATAGACAATTTCGCCGGCTGTTTCTTCTGCCTGAAACGTACCGAAGAGTTTGTCCCAGATAATGAGTACACCGCCGAAATTCTTATCAATCTGCTCAGGGTTGCTGCCGTGGTGCACTCTGTGATGTGACGGAGTATTGAAGATTTTTTCTGCCCAACCCAGCGTCCGGACTTGCTCGGTATGCAGGAAAAACTGATAAACCAGATTGGCCTCGATCGCGATTAAGGTCCAGGTTTTATCGAAACCGACAAACGCGGCAGGAATCCACCAGAGAATCCAGGTCCCTGAAAATGCATAGGTGAAGTTCTGCCGCAGTGCCGTCGAGAAATTCATGTGCTCAGAACTGTGATGCGTTACGTGCGCATTCCAGAACCAGCGAATTTTATGCATCAGGTAGTGCGCGGCATACATACACAGGTCGATAAACAGAATCAGAGCGATGATGCTGACAACGCCGACCTCTGGGTTCCATTGAAAGCCAAATTGATACACCCAGTCGTAAAACAGCTGAATAAACAGTGCGATGGCGATGCCGTCGACGATTTTATACGACGCACCTGTCATCAGATTGGTGAAGGTTTCAGGGAAGTGATAGAGCTTAGTAACCCCACGACGTTTGGCCCAGAGGTTTTCAATGACCATGGTTCCGATGAACACACCGGCAAACAGCCCAATAAATAGCAGTGCGCGCAGTAAGTCTTCCATCAGTGTCTCCAGCTTTCTTATTTGATGCTGATAGATTAGCGCAGTCGTTGTGGGCTATATTGATATTTTCAGACTCTTAATTGATATTTTCAGACATTCTTACTCAGCGAGGATCAACAACTTATGACAATTGTGCACGAGTGCTTCTAAAAGAGCGCGGCGTATGAAAGAGCGGGATTCTCGTTTAGCCGGGCTGTCTGTCACCGGGGACTTAATGTCTCTGGTGTCGTCGTACGTCTCCGAGCAGCGCCGCTCTGTGCCGGCGGTACTGAGCCGTGAGGGTGGCGCTCGACGCCTGACCTTCGATGAATGGTGGGCGTTGCTGGACAGCGTCCGCGACGGTTTAGGCTCATCCTCGATTGGGATTGATCTGGCTCGCCGAGTCGGCCCTGAGCATGTTGGCGTCATTGGTTACCTGACCTTGTCATGTCAGACGGTTCTGGAGGCTTTTCAGTACTTTGAGCGCTTTCAGACCTTGCTCTATGAAGGTCCGAAGGCCCGGCTCGAATTGAGAGACGGCCTTGCTGGCTTGGTGTGGGATACGAGCTTTGGCGGCTCGACGCGTGTATCGGATCAGGTGATCCTCGGCGGCTTTGTGACTTTCTTGCGAAGAATGACGGGGCAGAGCGAACTCACAATAGAACGTGCGGAAACTTGGTGGAACGACGTGCCCGCCAGCGATCTGTTCGAGCGCCACCTAGGTGGGAGCCTCGTGTGCGGCGCCAGTGCGAATGCACTCTGGTTCGATGCCAATGTGCTGACACTGCCACTGGTCAGCCACGACGATGTCACGTTCAGGGCATTAAATGAAAAGGCAACCGCAGCACTGGCAAACATGCCCGACCTTGGGCGGTTTGCGGATACCGTACGGCAACTCATCATTGAGCGTTTACCATTGGGTGACGCCGACCAGAGCGCAATTGCTTCTCGACTGGCGATGTCAGAGCGCACATTGCTGCGCAGGTTGCGTCAGTCGGGTATTGGCTTCAGGGATCTGCTGGGGCAGGTGCGGGTAGAGTTGGCGCAGGTATATCTGCGGGATAAGCACCTGACCCTCAGTGAAATCGCTCTGCTGCTTGGCTACTCAGAGCAGGCGCCTTTCAACCGGGCTTTTCGTAAAGCAACGGGCAAAACACCGGGCAAGTGGCGGGCTGAGTTCAAAACAGTTTAGCCCAGCAAAACTATAGGCAAGAAATAGTTGGCCTGATAGTATCAATGCCCTAACTTAGAGCATAAGGATGTGTAACGTGAGTTCACCGGTCATTTCCAATCTTTCCCAGTTCCAGCTATCTCCATTCGGGCCTCAAGCCTCTGGTCGTCAGATCCTCGCTGACGAGCAAATGCAAAAGTTGCTTCAGAACTTTCAGGCGAGCTCGCAAGAGCAAAGCAGTACTGGGTATCATGCTCTGGCAGTAATAAGTGCAGTTAACAGCCTTCGTAGTAGTGCCGTTCCAGTGAATTCTTATGTTCGTAACGGCTCCCCATCGACCCGTTGCATTTCGGGCCCAGGTTTCGAAATTGAATATGAGCTGAATATGGGGCTCTCGCAGACCGATATTACGATCACAGATATTCGGGTTGTGAGGCAAAGCGCTCGTAAGGTAACTGAGCCCGGTCTATGGAATGTTGAGGCGGACGCTGAGAATGGGTCATGGAAGGTTGCCTCTACTCCTTCATATAACCTCCAGGCTGCAAGCCAGAGAGGCGGAACTATAGAGAAGCCCTTACAAATAGGTATTAACGGCTATTGTGGCGGCATTAGAGAAGCTGCTGAAATACTTCCTGATCACATATCAAAAGGTGACCCTGCTGTAATAGATAAGCTTAAAGCGTCTGGTTTCGAGTTATTTTATACACCGCAACACAAAGCGGGTAAGGCTGGCTGGGAATTTGTAAGGCGTCTCGGGAAGAGGACTCCCTCAGAAGATGTTGTTAAGGCGGGGCGGGTGTTAGCTAGTTATATGAAAGATGCACACCAGCGAGGGTTGCGCGTCGAGTGGACGAGTCATCGTGGTGGTTCGGCTGTTTTGACCGAGGCAATGAGATGTTTGAAGCAAGCCAATGTTGACTTGAAAGGAACGCAGCGCATTTTTCTTAGCGATCACACTAGCAGCCACTATGAAGCAGATATCGCTCGGCGGGCTATTGGTATGGATGTGCGTGATTCTAAGTGGTTCAATTCTTCTCCGGGACTAGCCCAGGTTATTGGTGGCCAGAGGTTCGGTGGTGCGACGGTAGCGTGCTCTCTTAATAAGCTTGTCAATCATACTCCGAGGGACCAAATAGCAAGTGAATTCGTTGGTACGGCCTATGATGTCGTCGCACAAAGCAAGAATACTATGGCAGTCGGGGGATTAGTGGGGGCCTTAGGCACGACACCAGGATTTGCCCTTGTAGTGTTGGGCGCTATTCTGGCCAGTGCACCTACGTTGACCGAGGGCTACCATAGAAGCCCTGTTGAGCCACTCAAAACATTAGCGAAGAAAGTTCAGAATAAGGTCTTCTGAGGATTATGCGATTATTTGGTACTGAGAAACTCCCCAAGGGGCCTAGTTTTCGCTCCGCAAGGCTTATCTGTAAAGACTTGGGATGTAGCTCACTGGAATTCAAGGCACCAGCCCCTCGGCCGGCTTTTGGAGGGCGCTGGGAGGAGGAGCCAGGCTCAGTTGATCTAAATTCTCCAGCGCGCTTTGAGTTGGCAGAAACTTGGGATAAGAAAGTTATCGAAGGTATGCGCTGGCAGCGGCTTTACTCGAATAACTGGCGTTTTAATGGCTTTCCAATTATCCAGCCTCGCGTCGGATATCTCAGTTGTTTTGTTGATGTCCATGCGGTAGATGGCCTCCCGATTAATGAGAGTTTGTTTGATTTTAGCGTATTGGCAAATCAGGTGTTAACTAATAGGGAGTTGTGTATTTATGCAAGAACTGAAGAGGGCTATACAGAGGCCGCTCTCGACGTAAACCCTGATCTATGGCCGGATGTTTTAGGGCCTGTTAATAGTCAGTGGTTGAATAAGCATGGTAATGACTGGCTGTACATTGAAGAACAGCAGCTGACTGATACCGCTTATGCTATCAATTGGATCTCGCCAATTACTCATCAGCATTATGTGTGTTTTCGGTTTGTAATCAGACGTTATTCTATTGAAGGCCCTAACGCTTATCGAATCGAAGAGCGGGTTCGCCCCGACACCTTCCTTGATCTGATGCACCAGATCATGGACTCCGTAAAGCTTGAACTTTGTGAAGAGATGAAAGCTGAACGGGACCGCATTCGAACAATAGAACCGTCGGAGAGGCGTCCGGTAATTGAGTTTACTCCGGAGCAGTTGAAGGTTGCTAAACATGTACTCTACATGAGTAGTTTCAGGAAATCAGAGGATGGTGATGACAGGTGGAGTTCTGGAATGGAGCGTCTCGCCCCCCGCGAAGAGGTCGAGGCCTTTCTGGATGAGCGTGTGAAGTTTAAGCCATTACCGGGAAGCTATCCGCGCGGTGAGATTATTTATAACCGTGTGCCTGTGTTACCGATTACCAGGCTTTTAGATTCGCAGCCGCAGTCGTCCCTTGAAGAGAAGGTGAATTTCTGAACCGGATACTGTCTCCTCGAGCAACTGGTGACTAAATTGCAGAACAAGGTTTCTTGATTCGATGAGACTATTTGGTACGGAGAAATACCCTAAAGGTCCTTCTTTTAGAACGGCAAAACATGTTAGCAAAGACCTTGGCCTTGCTAGCCTTTCCTTTATGGCTCCAAACCCTAAACCAGCGCACGGGGGCTCATGGAATAAAGAACCAAATCACTTCAATGCTGCTAGTGATGCAGGGTTCGAACGGGAATTGACTTGGAATCAGTGTGAGATAGAGTCTTTGAGTCGCCTGAGGGTATATTCAAGCAGCTGGGAGTTTCGAGGTATCCCAGTGATAGAGGGGTATTGCGGGTTCCTCAATTGCATTGTGGATATTAGACGGGTAGGTGACCTGCCAGCGAACGAAAGTCTCTTCGATAACTGGGTTCTTGCCAGAGAGCTACTAAGAAACGAAGAGCTCTGTACTTACGCCGCAACGTCAGAGGGGTATACCGCCGCACCGTTGGATTCGAATCCTGATCGCTGGCCGGAAGTTTTAGGTCCTATCAATAGTCAGTGGGTGAATAGAAATGGTACTGACTGGCTGTACACAGAGGAACAGCAGCTTTCAGATACAGCTAATGCTGTTACATGGGCTACCCCTATTTCTCATGATCGGTATCTAAGTTGTTTATTTCTAATTGAACGCTCTTCTTGGCATGGCCCTAACGCCTATCGAATCGAAGAGCGGGTTCGCCCCGACACCTTCCTTGATCTGATGCACCAGATCATGGACTCCGTAAAGCTTGAACTTTGTGAAGAGATGAAAGCTGAACGGGACCGCATTCGAACAATAGAACCGTCGGAGAGGCGTCCGGTAATTGAGTTTACTCCGGAGCAGCTGAAGGTTGCTAAACATGTACTCTACATGAGTAGTTTCAGGAAACCAGAGGATGGCGATGACAGGTGGAGTTCTGGAATGGAGCGTCTCGCCCCCAGCGAAGAGGTCGAGGCCTTTCTGGATGAGCGAGTGAAGTTTAAGCCATTGCCGGGAAGCTATCCGCGTGGGGGTATTATCTATAACCGCGTACCGGTTCAGCCAATAACAAAGCTGGTTGATTCACTTCCTCAGGGGGCTATTGCACGAAAGGCTATTCCAGAGTGAGTAAACCGCAGGCATCAACTGTTTACAGGGATTTTTCCGACCTGTAGAGTACTCGGTCTTTACATTCATGTGGCCTGTCGTGGGGGCCACCACTGACAAGGATTTACTATGCCTGTTATTACCCTTCCAGACGGCTCCAAACGCGAGTTCGATCAACCCGTTACCCTGATGCAAGTTGCCGAAGATATTGGCCCTGGTCTCGCCAAAGCGACCGTATGTGGTCGTATTAACGGTGAACTGGTCGATGCCTGTGAGCTGATCACCGATGACGCCGATGTCACTCTGATCACCGGTCGCGACGAAGAAGGTCTGGAAGTTATCCGTCACTCATTCGCTCACCTCGTTGGTCATGCCGTTAAGCAGCTGTACCCAACGGCTAAGATGGCCATTGGCCCGGTGATCGAAAACGGCTTCTATTACGATATTGATTACGAGCGTCCATTTACACCCGAAGACCTCGAAGCCATCGAGAAGCGTGTTAAAGAGCTGATCAAGAAGGATTACGAAGTCATCAAGAAGATGACGCCGATCAAAGACGCACGCCGCGTGTTTGTTGATCGTGGTGAAGACTACAAAGTTGAGTTGATCGACGATCTGATCGAAAAAGGTGAAGAGGCGGTTGGCCTGTATCACCATGAAGAATACACAGATATGTGTCGTGGTCCGCACGTACCGAATACTCGTGTTATGCGTATCTTCAAGCTGCAACGTGTGTCTGGCGCCTACTGGCGTGGAGATTCTCAGAACGCTCAGCTGCAACGTATCTACGGTACTGCGTGGAACGACAAAAAAGAAATGAAAGCGTATCTCCAGCGTCTTGAAGAGGCTGAGAAGCGCGACCACCGTAAACTGGCGAAGCAGCTGGATCTGTTCCACCTGCAGGAAGAAGCGCCGGGTATGGTGTTCTGGCATCCGAACGGCTGGACCATTTATCAGGTACTCGAGCAGTACATGCGTAGAGTTCAGAACGATGCTGGTTATCAGGAGATCAAGACCCCGCAGGTTGTTGATCGCACCTTGTGGGAGAAGTCTGGCCACTGGGAACACTACTCAGATGCCATGTTCACTACGGAATCTGAGAAGCGCAGCTACGCGGTGAAGCCGATGAACTGCCCATGCCATATTCAGGTGTTCAATCAGGGTCTGAAGTCTTATCGTGAACTGCCGCTGCGTCTGGCTGAGTTTGGTTGCTGCCACCGTAATGAGCCATCCGGTGCGCTGCACGGCATTATGCGTGTGCGTGGCTTCACTCAGGATGATGCACACATCTTCTGCTCGAACAGCCAGATCCGTCAGGAAGCTTCTGATTTCATCAAGCTGACTCTGGACGTCTACAAAGACTTCGGATTCGACGCGGTTGAAATGAAACTTTCAACGCGCCCGGAAGGTCGTATTGGTGAAGAGTCGCTTTGGGATGAAGCTGAAGCGGCACTGGAAGATGCTCTTAACGACGCCGGCCTCGACTGGGAACTCCAACCGGGTGAAGGTGCGTTCTACGGTCCTAAGATTGAATTCTCTCTGCGCGACTGCATCGGCCGTGTATGGCAGTGCGGTACGATTCAGCTTGATTTCATGCTGCCAGAGCGTCTCGGTGCTCAGTTCGTCGACGAAGATGGCGAGCGTAAGACGCCGGTTATGCTGCACCGTGCTATTCTTGGCTCGTTCGAGCGTTTTGTCGGCATTCTGATTGAACACTACGCGGGCGCAATGCCGCCATGGTTGTCTCCGAAGCAGGTCTCAATCCTGAATATCACAGACAGTCAGGCCGAATATTGCACGGAAATCGCCGAAAAACTCAAAGCTGCGGGCTTCAGGGCCGATGCGGACTTGAGAAATGAGAAGATCGGCTTTAAAATCCGCGAGCATACTTTACACAAGGTCCCTTTCCAGCTCGTGGTGGGGGACAAAGAAAAAGAAACAAACACTGTCGCAGTGCGCACCCGTAAGGGTGAAGACCTCGGTACAATGAGTGTCGACGAGTTTATTGCCATCCTCGAGAAGGCGATTGCAGAACGCGGCCGGTTTGGAATGGAGAACTGATCATCAGACGCGATAATAGAAGAGGAGCACGTGATAATCGTGCCCCCATTAACGACCAGATTCGTGCAAACGAAGTCCGGTTAATCGGAGCAGACGGCGAGCAAGTAGGCGTCGTTTCTTTACGCGAAGCCCTTGAGGCCGCCCAAGAAGCCGAACTGGATCTGGTTCAGATTTCAGATGGCGATCCGATCGTCTGTAAGATCATGGACTTCGGCAAGAAGCTCTACGAAGAGAAGAAGCAGAAAGCCGAAGCCAAAAAGAAACAGCACCAGGTGCAGATTAAGGAAGTCAAATTCCGTCCGGGTACGGAAGAAGGCGACTATCAGATCAAACTGCGTAACCTGAAGCGCTTCCTCGAAGCGGGCAACAAAGCGAAAGTATCGCTGCGTTTCCGCGGTCGTGAGATGGCGCACCAGAACCTGGGTATGGAACTGATGATGCGTGTCGAGAAAGATCTCGAAGAACTCGGCAGCGTAGAACAGCGTCCTAAGATGGAAGGTCGCCAGATGATCATGGTCATCGGCCCATCCAAAAAGAAGTAGTCTGGTTTTCAAATGAATACGCAGACCCCGGCGCTTGCCGGGGTTTGTGCGTTCTGCCAGACGCTGCGTCGGCCTGAGTTGGGCAGGCGTTATTACGGCAGAGATTGTACAGGGTCTTAGTTTCTGTACGTCTCATAACTTTCAGGAGTATGAAAATGCCTAAGATCAAAACTAAGAGCGGCGCTGCGAAGCGCTTCAAAAAGACTGCGAACGGTTTCAAGCACCGTAATGCTTTCCGCAGCCACATCCTGACTAAGAAGAGCACGAAGCGTAAGCGCCACCTGCGTGGTATGTCTCAGCTGCACGCTGCAGACAAGAAGCTTGTTATTCGTATGCTTCCTAATCTTTAATCGACTGTCAGGAGATAAATTATGGCTCGTGTAAAACGTGGTGTTGTCGCTCGTCGTCGTCACAAGAAAATTCTGAAGCAGGCTAAAGGTTACTACGGTGCCCGCAGTCGCGTGTTCCGCGTTGCTAAGCAAGCGGTAATCAAAGCAGGTCAGTACGCTTACCGTGACCGTCGTCAGCGTAAGCGTCAGTTCCGTCAGCTGTGGATTGCGCGTATCAACGCTGGTGCACGTCAGAACGGTCTGTCTTACAGCAAGTTCATCAATGGCCTGAAAAAAGCCACTGTTGAAATTGACCGTAAGGTTCTGGCTGATCTGGCTGTGAATGAAAAAGCAGCGTTTGCGGCTCTGGTTGAAAAAGCCAAGTCCAGCCTGTAATTTCACCGCGCTCTTCTGAGCACGCGGAACCGGGCCAGCCATTAGCTTGACTGGCCAAAGGATAGGGGAGTGGCTTTCTTTGAAAGACCTCCCCTATTTTTTTGCGTTATTAAACACATTCAGTGCTTACCAGAGCTTCTTCTATAGGATGCCCTGAGGGAATTCCGGTAAGCACTTAATCAAAAAATGACCTTTCAGGATCATCACGATGGAAAACTTAGAGGCTCTGACGCAACAGGCGTTGGATGCAGTCGCTGCCTCGAGCGACATGGCAGCACTCGATCAGGTACGCGTTCAGTATCTGGGTAAGAAGGGCGAAATCTCTGCCCTGATGAAAAACCTGGGCAATGTTGCTCCGGAAGATCGCCCGAAAGTCGGCGCGGTGATTAACGAGGCGCGTGGCAAAGTTCAGGACGCCTTGAATGCGCGTAAAGAATCACTCGAGAGTGAAGCACTCAACGCCAAACTGGCGTCTGAAACCGTCGACGTGACGCTACCCGGCCGTGCCGTTCAGGAAGGTAGCCTGCACCCGGTTACTCGCACACTGGAGCGTATTGAAGGCTTCTTCGCTAATGCCGGTTATCAGGTCGCTGAAGGCCCTGAGATCGAAGATGATTTTCACAACTTCGAAGCGCTGAATATTCCTTCGCATCACCCGGCGCGTGCCATGCACGACACTTTCTATTTTGATGCAGGCACTCTGCTGCGTACCCACACCTCGCCGGTTCAGGTACGTACAATGGAGTCTCAGGAGCCACCGATCCGCATTATCTGCCCGGGTCGTGTATACCGTTGCGACTACGATCAGACTCACTCGCCCATGTTCCATCAGGTCGAAGGTCTGCTGGTGGATAAGGGCATCAGCTTTGCGGATCTGAAGGGCACGATTCAGGAGTTTCTGAGCGTCTTCTTTGAACGTGATCTGGTGATCCGTCTGCGTCCGTCTTACTTCCCGTTTACTGAGCCTTCCGCTGAGATCGACATTGAATGGGTGATTGAAACGCCGGAAGGCACTAAGCGTCGCTGGCTCGAAGTCGGCGGTTGCGGCATGGTCCACCCGGAAGTCTTCAAACATGTGAATATTGACCCTGAAGAATACACAGGCTTTGCCTTTGGTATGGGCGTTGAGCGTCTGGCGATGCTCCGCTACGGCGTGAATGACCTGCGTCTGTTCTTCGAAAACGACCTGCGCTTCCTGCAGCAGTTCAAGTAATTCAGGGGATATTAAGAAATGAAATTCAGCGAACAGTGGTTACGCGAATGGGTTAACCCTGAGATTACGACTCAGGAACTGGTCGATCACCTGACTCTTGCGGGTCTTGAGGTCGATGGAGAAGAGCCGGTTGCCGGTGAGTTTTCTGGAGTGGTTGTTGGACAGGTTGTCAGCCGTGAGCAGCACCCGGATGCCGATAAACTGAGCCTGTGTCAGGTGACTGATGGCACTGAGAATTTCCAGATCGTTTGTGGTGCGGCGAACGTGCGCGAGGGTCTGAAAATTCCTTTCGCTAAAATCGGCGCGGTTCTGCCAACCGAAGATGGCAAAGGCTTCAAAATCAAAAAAGCCAAGCTGCGTGGCGTCGAGTCATTCGGCATGCTGTGTGCCGAAGCAGAGCTTGGCATGGCAGAAAGCTCTGAAGGTCTGATGGAGCTGCCGGATTCTGCCCCTGTTGGCGCAGATTTCCGCGAATACCTGAACCTCAATGACACCATCATTGAAGTCGACCTGACACCAAACCGTGCAGATTGCCTGAGCATTGCGGGTCTGGCGCGCGAAACTGGCGTGCTGACGCGTACCGAAGTGAAGCCGCCACTCGTGGCTGCCGTTGCAGCATCAATTGATGATAAAGCGTCTGTCGAAGTGACTGCGGCAGATGCCTGCCCACGCTATCTCGGTCGTATCGTGAAAGGTGTGAACGTAAAAGCAGAAACGCCACTGTGGATGGTTGAGAAGCTGCGCCGTGGCGGTATCCGCTCGATTGACCCTGTCGTGGATATTACCAACTACGTATTGCTGGAATTGGGTCAGCCGATGCACGCTTTTGACCTGGCACAGGTAGAAGGTGGCATCCGTGTACGTATGGCAGAAGAGGGCGAAAAGCTAACTCTGCTCGACGGCCAGGAAGTCGAACTGAACGCAGACACTCTGGTGATTGCTGACCACAGCAAACCGCTGGCTATGGCCGGTGTGATGGGTGGCGAGCACTCCGGTGTAAACGGCGACACCCGGGACCTGCTGTTGGAAGCGGCGTTCTTCAACCCGATTGCGATCGCTGGTCGTGCCCGTAACTACGGCCTGCACACCGATTCTTCGCACCGTTTTGAGCGTGGCGTTGACTACAGCCTGGCCAATACTGCGATGGAACGTGCGACTCAGCTCGTTATTGATATCTGCGGTGGTCAGGCGGGTCCTGTGACAGAAGTAACTGCCGAAGACAAACTGCCTGAAGCAGCCACCATTACTCTGCGCCGTAAGCGCATCGAGCAAGTCCTGAGCCTGACCATGGCTGACGACGAAGTGACCGACATTCTGGTTCGCCTCGGCATGGACACTGAAACCACTGCTGAAGGCTGGACAGTAAAAGCGCCGTCGTATCGTTTTGATATGGCCATCGAAGCTGACCTGATTGAAGAGCTGGCACGCATCTACGGCTATAATCGTCTGCCTACCCGTGTTCCTGCGGCGGCGACGCCGTTGGCAAAAGCACCTGAATCCCGTATGCCAATCCGCGACCTGCGTCGCCAGATCATTGCTCGCGGTTATCAGGAAGCCATTACCTACAGCTTTGTTGAACCAGAACTGCAGAAAGCTCTCGACCCTGAGCGTGAAGCTCTGCCACTGCTGAATCCGATTTCAGCGGACATGGGCGTGATGCGCACGACTCTGCTGACTGGTCTGGTGTCTGCCGCCAGTTACAACCTGAAGCGTCAGCAGCCACGCGTTCGCCTGTTCGAAACCGGCCTGCGTTTTGTGCCTGAAGCTGATGGCCTGAAACAGACTCCAACACTGGCGATGCTGGTGTGCGGTAACCGTCTGACTCAGGGCTGGAGCGAGCAGGAAACCCCGGTAGATTTCTTCGACCTGAAAGGTGACGTTGAGTCTCTGTTAGCTCGTGGCGGCGATGCCTCCGCTTATCGTTTCGAGTCTGCTCAGCATCCAGCACTGCACCCAGGCCAGACAGCGCGCGTTCTGAAGAACGGCGAACCAATTGGTTGGATTGGCGCACTGCACCCAGCGACTCAGAAAAAGGTTGGGGTCAAGCAGCCGTTGTTTGTCGCGGAACTGGACCTTGAAGCCATCCGTGATATTGCCGTGCCTTCGTATGGCGATATTTCGAAATTCCCTGAAATGCGTCGCGACCTGGCACTGGTTGTAGACCAGTCAGTTCAGGTGGATCAGGTATTCGACGGAATCCGAAGCGTAGCGGGGGATTACCTCACTAAGCTCAACCTGTTTGATGTATATGTCGGCAAAGGTATTGATCCTGATAGAAAAAGTCTCGCTTTGGGCTTGACGTGGCAGCATCCTTCACGCACTCTGACTGATGAAGAAGTGAACAACTCTGTGGAAGCAGTCTTGGCTCACCTCTCTGAAAGCATAGGAGCAACGTTAAGGGGTTAACATGACCGCCCTGACCAAAGCAGAACTGGCAGAAAAACTGTTTGAAGATCTTGGTCTCAATAAGCGTGAAGCTAAGGATATGGTGGACATCTTTTTTGATGAAATCCGCGATAGCCTGAGTCGTAATGAGCAGGTGAAGTTATCAGGATTTGGTAACTTCGACCTGCGTGATAAGCGTCAGCGTCCGGGAAGGAATCCGAAGACAGGCGAGGAGATCCCTATTTCTGCTCGCCGGGTCGTGACGTTCAAACCGGGGCAGAAGCTCAAAATCCGGGTAGAAGCCTATGCTGGAAGCCAGCCACAATAACGAACTACCGCCCATTCCATCGAAACGCTACTTCACTATTGGTGAGGTCAGTGAGCTTTGCGATGTGAAGCCTCATGTTCTCAGATATTGGGAGCAGGAATTTCCAACCCTCAAGCCGGTCAAGCGTGCCGGTAATCGTCGTTATTATCAGCGTCAGGACGTCATTCTCGTCCGTGAAATCCGTGCTTTGCTGTATCAGGATGGCTACACCATTGGTGGCGCCAGACAGAAGCTGGAAGACAACGGAGAGTCGCAGGCGGTGGCCATGGATAAAGCCCTGATCAAAAACATGATACGCGAGTTGAAAGAGCTGGAAGATATGCTCAACCCAGACTCCGACTTCTGACGGGCATTCCAAAAAAAGTTTACCTTTTCAGGCACTTAAGTATACTTAAGCGCTCTGTTCACAGGCTTGTGGCAGCATAAGTCGGGATGTGGCGCAGTCTGGTAGCGCACTCGCCTGGGGGGCGAGTGGTCGCAGGTTCAAATCCTGTCATCCCGACCAATTTTAAATCCTGTCACTCTGATGAAACTCCATCTCTTCGATAGTCTGATGATTCTTAATAGCGCACTTTAAAACCGGGCTTTTGCCCAGTTTTTTGTTTCATGGCTGATCAGTCGACACTAACAGACCCCTTGCGCTAGTAAATTGTCCCAATTTAACACCAGAGTGGTGTGGGGATGAGATGCTATCGTTGCTGTCAGTAAGCGGTGGCTGCGCTCACCGCTGGATAAAGTTATATCAGAGAAGCAATGAGAATTATGCAGACGACGAAGCCAGTTTCTGAAAATCATCCATCAGTATCGTACGATAATAATGCTTCAAACCAGCGTCTGGTCGAATCACTCAGAATATTGAGTAAGCCATACCGGGCTACTCCCTGGTTGTTTAATGCACATACCCAGTTAATCTTTTATAGCCTGCGCAAGTATGGCTTTCAGCGGCGCAACGAAAGCGCATCGCTCTACGATTACCATGAACAGCTGACAATGCAGGACGGTGGTCTGACAGCTTTATATTGGAGTGGCTACGATTTACCTGAAACAACACCAACGATCGTATTAATTCACACCATCAGTGGTAGTCCGGATAGCATGGCAGAGCTCGTGCGCGATCTCGGGTTAAAAACGGGGTGGCGAATCGTGCTGTGTTTGCGGCGTGGGCATGGTCAGCTGCCATTGTTAACGCCACGGTTTAACATGGTGGGCTGTACTGAAGATTTTCGTGGGCAGCTTGCTCATATAAGAGAGCGCTTTCCTGATTCTCCACTTTACGCTGTGGGCACATCAGCTGGTTCCGGTTTGTTAGTGCGATACCTGGGAGAAGAGGGGGGCGATGCTCCCTTCAAAGCGGCCTTTGCTTATTGCCCCGGATACGACACAGGCACCTGCTTCGACAATGTGCATCCGCGATATAGCCGTATCATGGCAAAGAAGATGGTTCGCCAGTTTGTCTGCCCTAATGAGAGTGTGCTGTCTTCTCTGCGGACAGCAGACAGCCTGCTGACGGCTACTGATCTCGGCGATCTCTATCAAAAACTGTACGAGTTAGCGGGGTACGATGACTATCCGTCGTATGACCAGAATACGAATCCCATGAACGTCTTCGAGGATATTCGGATCCCCTTGATGGTGCTCAACGCAGAGGACGATCCAATCTGCCACATCAACAACCTGGATCCCTGGCGAGACAGGATGAAAACGATGGACAACGTTATTCTGGTGACAACGAGAAAGGGGAGTCATTGTGCGCATTATGAAGGTTGGTCCGCGCGTTCATGGTCGGCTCGCCTGATGAGTGACTATTTCAAGTCTGTGTAGAGACCATTGCAGCTCTTAGTGATTAATATCGATTGCTATTTGCATTTTTTCTTCGGGTTATTATTTCTTGAGGTTACAACTTTTTACAGAAAGGGGGTGGCCTGAAGAGATACATATTGGCTTAATATGGCGCATCAAAAATCACTATAAAAAAATCATGCATCGCTCGATCTTATCCAGTCTCTTCGTGGGCCTGTTGTCATTATCCGCCAATGCTGTCGCCGATGAGCAGCCGACAGACAAAGAAATTCTCAAGATTCAGACCATCGCCAGTTGCATCGATGATGTCTACTACCAGGGTGGTTACGAAGAAGGCGATACTGCTCGTATCGACTTAATCGATACCATGCTGGTGCTGTTTGAGTTACCCGCCTATGACGAAGAGTATCTGTATATGGATGTTCCATACGACGGCAAACTCTCATCTGAACTCTATTATCAATGTATTAGCGGTCAACGTGACATGCTGGATGAAGCTGCGGACAGCCTGGGCATCGCAGCTCACTAGTCAACCCTAATGTGAACGGGATACAAACGCGTGTCCCCATATCCTTCTGATTTCCCCCATTTCTATTTTCTGTATTTCATCTTTTTTCTATTTTTCTATAAAAATATCATACCGTTTATCCTCTGATATTTAACGCTTATCTGAAGCTGAAATTGCACCTTGAAAATCGATAATTTAAAAGCGTCACACTGGTCTTTGTGACTATTGTGCTTTTTATTAATTACTCATCAAAACTGGAAATTTACGATTTTAAAAAATTCGTTTAGTTTGGGTTACTAATAATTACATATCCATCCTAAGTCATTGATTTTTATAGTTAAAAAAATCGTGTAAATAAGGAAACCAAGAGTAACAATTGTTTAGTAGCTGTAATTTTAAGTGCTCTGATAGAGTTTGTTGTAACTCCTTGATCTAAAAATATTAATAGTGGAGACAACATAATGCCTTTCTCTATTCGCCCGTTAGCGGGTGTAACTGCTTTTTCTGCTCTGATGATGACAACAGGCGTACACGCCAATATGGGCACCATCGGCAATACCTATGGTCTGTTTCCGCAGGACGTAGCAACGACGCAGGCGCTCTCTATGTTCAACCAGGAAGTGTCGGCGACATATTACAACCCATCAAGACTGGTAAAAGATCAGCGTGGTGAGCTTTCTACCGGGCTTCTGCAGGCTGAAGCCAAGCTAGAGGCTGCGGGACCAGATCGTTCAGGTGATCTGCTGTCGCGAACGCCAACGGCATCGGTATTGCTGGGATTGAAAACTGACCTGTCGAAGCTAACGACCTTTGACCACCCGATGTTTTTAGGTGTTGTTATCGGCGTAGAGAATTACGGCTTCTCTCTACTTGAATTTCAGTCTGAGACCAGCGAAGGCGGGCAGTTTCTGGAATACGACCGCCAGCCTCTGTTTGTCAGTGTTGGTGGTGCTACCGAACTGTTCCGTGGCTTTAGCGGCGGCCTGTCTGCGCGGGCGACGTTAAATAACAATGCGACGCTGACAACCACGACTGACCTCGCAGGTAACACACAATACGAATCTTTGAATGTGCAGGCTGAGCCTGCCTTATCATTCACACTCTCGAACACCCTTGATCTGGGTGAAATGTTTTGTCCGTATTACGACTGTGCTGTTACTGGGCTTGAGTTTGCTGTGGCGTACCAACAGCGTTCGTACTCCCGCACCAAAGTAGAAGCAACGACGGTTATCCCCGGTCTTATTCCTGCCTCTGATCCGCTCAACTTTACGATTCAGACGTACGACTCTTTCCAACCGACCACTATCACTGCAGGAACGCAATTCGATCGCGGATCGATTCGCATTGGCGCGACGCTGGAGTATCAGGAGTGGTCGACACTTGAAGATCAGTTTTCCAGCGACACGATTAAAGATCAGGCCGGTGCGGAATTTGAAGACATTATGATTCCGCGTCTTGGAGCAGAATATCGCTTCGGCGAATCTTTCTCAGTTTTAGGTGGTTTTTCTTATCGTCCGACTGCGCTGAAAAGTACTCAGACTGTCGATGTAAACCTTTTCGACACTGACCGCTACGTGGTTGGCGTGGGGATTTCAGCGAAGGTCGGTAAGCAGATGTTCCTCGCTCATCCACTACAGATTGATCTCGGTTATCAGCGCCAGGAGCTGGTCGACCGAGATTTTACCATTGTGAATTCCCGCCCCGGCACAGCCAATAATATTGAAGTGACTACTGGCGGTAGCGTGGATGTATTCAGTGGTTCTATCAGTCTGAAGTTCTGAGGAGGTCGACATGAAAAAGTCATTAATTATTGCATGTACTTCGTTGGTACTGGTCGCCTGCGGTGATAAAGAAACTCAGACTCTTCTGGGTGGCACCATGGTCGAAGGTCCGAACGGTACTTTTCTCGCGCCATTTTTAAGTGCCAGTGTCGAGTACTCGTATCCTGCTGATGGTCAGATTAACGTGCCACCAGTGACTGACCTTGTGCTTCGGTTTACTGTTCCAGTGGATGACCCATTACTCGTTGAAAAGTTGGTTCTCGTGGACGGTAGCGGAAACAACGTGGCCATTGAATCTGTACGAACGGTGGATGGCGGGCGTGGTATTGTCGCGACTCCTGCACAAGAGCTTTCTCCGGGCGCTGATTACAGCCTGACGTTTGATGGTGTACTTGGCTCGGGCACCAATGCGATTGCAACGCCGAACGCAACTGGCCCTGAGGGAATCCAGTTTTCTACACGCCCGGAAGCAACCGGTCCTTTGTCACTGACATCGGTGGATGATGATTTCGGTATTCTGGAATTATTGCCTGATGGCAGTAATTTTGAAGTGATGGATTTCTCCACATTCCGTTTTCTGTTTACGCAGCCTGTTGACCCTGAATCCGTCGAATACGGCGTGAATGTACGACTCCTTGATGCCAATAATAATCTTGTGCCAGCTGACGTTATTCTTAAACACCAGTCATTAACGATTGATCCATGTACTGTCGCACTGGTGGCAGAATGTGGCAGCGAATCAGATCGACTGATCGCAGGTGAGGCTTATCGCCTTGAGCTTACAGGGGTACGGCCTCTGAATGATGATGGTACGACGGGCATCAATTACTCCCTTGATTTTGTGCCACGGGATACCACGCCAACATCCATTCTGATTCAGGATATTGTCGATTCAGAAAACTCAGAAATATCGCCGTTAAACGAAGGTCTGGTCAATGGGGTAGTGCTTAATTCGGTATTGCAGGGCGTCACTGATTTATCGCAGCAGACCGGCACTCTGAATGCAGAGCTGGCCTATGCGGTTAACTTCCCTGGCAATCAGCCCGTACCACTGCGCATTGCTCGCGGCAGTACGCTCATGAGTTCATCACTTGATGTAAAAATTAATGGCAATGTTCCTCTTCTGGATGCTGAAACAGGCCTTCCGCAGGAAACCGGGTCAGTTATTGTGACCTTTATTTCTGACGCTAACGGGTACCTGTACCCGAACCCTTACACCGATGACCCGGAAGCTCAGCGTCATATACGCTTATTTATGGATGTCAGTATGAATACCGCTGCAGCACAGCCAAATGCGTCGCTCTCGCAGGATTTAATGCGCGTCGAACTGGTTGGGTTGGCTCAGGTACGTAATGGTTTACTGGAAATTAACTCTATCGGTATTGTTGAACCCAATATTCTTGGTCAGGACGTTGGTAACGCCACCATCGCGTTTAAATTGCTTGCCGAAACGAACGACCAGATCGAACGCTTATTTGATCAGGAGCAGAATCAGGCGCCGAATACTCCGCCACGCCTCGTAAGCTGGGTGCCTGGCTTTGAGACCGCCATTCCGGCGACACGCCAGTCGATGCAGCGCCCGGGTGATCCTATTATTCTGAATTTCGATCAGCCGCTGCGCCGACAGGCCGGAGAACTCGTCGTTATTGAAGAGAATGGCGTGCGGCTATCTGCTGAAAACGTGACCAGTGACATTGACGGAACCGTACTGACGGTACAGGTTCGTGGCGGTCTTAAACCTGCAGCGGAATACGTAGTCACTACGACCAGCCGCTTACAGAACCTTGAAGGGTCGCCAGCACTGGCTGACACACTGACGTTCAGTATGCCTGCAACACAGCAGACAGATCAGGAAATTAAAGTTTCGCCTCTGGCGCTGACGACGTATCCCGGCTTCCCGTGTGTATCAACAGCCACTCTGAGTGATATTTTTCCGCTGCCACCCGAGCAGCCAAATCACGGCCAGTGCGTCGTCTCTGAGAATACGCCTGCTGAAGTAGAAAATCAGACATTGCCATTAACTACGATGCCAGCTGATCGGCCGATCGCGGTTATTTTCTCGCAGGTGATGGATATTGATTCAATCAATCTGAATACCTCGTTTAAAGTTGAGCGAGTTAACGAAGACGGAGAAATTACCCCGGTGTCGGGTCGTCTTGAAAAGGCTCGTCAACGTATTCGTTTCTTCCCGGAAAATGCTTGGGAAGAAGGGCAGGTCTATCGTTACACAATGGCGTCAGCACATGCTGATTCGGTAAACGATACCGTATGTGATGAGCTGGATATCATCTGCTCAGATGCCGGTCTTCCACTGCAGACGGATCTTCTTGTCGACTCTGAAGATTTCGGCGGCCCGGATATGGTGATTTACTTCCGTGGCAGCGCTCCTCAAGAATCTATTTTTACGCCGCTGCGTAATTACCCTGTGCGAGATGCTAACGCCAATTACGTTGTCGATTGCGGGGAGCCATGCCTGGAACCATCAACCAGTCCGATAACGGCGTCAGGGGATGTCTTGCCGTCAGAGAATGCCGCAATCCTTACGGTAGTTAACGGAGAAGCAACGCTTCTCAACGAGACACTCTCACTGCCAGCACGTAATGGGTGTGATCCGCTCGGTGACGATTGCCCCGACAATAAGGCCGTATTCCAGACATTAGCCCTGAATACAGAGGTGATAGGGCCAACGGTCGATCCAGAAACCGGTCAGCAAGCCGTAAAAGTACACCTGTATCCCATGCTTCTGGCGACCACACCTACCAGTGTTTTTCTCCCAGTGCTGGGCGAGCAGACCACCGGCACACAAATCCTCCGTATGCGCTACACCACACCGACCGAAGACAACCCAATGGGGTTGGTGCCCGGTATGATTGTTACTGGCGATAACGGTCAGCCAATCTTCAAAACAGAGGTTACTCTGGCGCTGGATTCTCCTAACCTGGCGTTACCTGACGGTGGTGAAATACTCAGCCACAATCTTTACAACTATCCGCTGCCTTTGACGCTGGTGGGAGATATCACATTCTTTGATGATGGCCGGATGCAGATTGAACAGCGCAATCAGAACGTGCCACCAATTAACGTACTCGTGAACATTGATCTGGAGTCGGCACTTGGAGAAGTCGGTTCAACCGTGGGTGACCTGGTAAACGCGATCACTATCTTTACCGGAGATCTCACTGAGTCACTTGACCCTGTCACCTGTGGCGCAACCGATGTTCCTCTGCTGGGCATCCTTGCAGACGTTCTCTGCACAGAGAATGAGTCAGACGAAGTTGCTTCTCTCCTTATCCCTCTGGAAATACAGGAAGAAGATCTTTATCTGAACTTTATCTCACTGCCAATTAAAGAAGCGCCGGAGGTCAGACGGTAACGTCTGCGCCGGTTAATCTAATCCCTTTGTTCGGGGGCTGCGGGTTTGTTATACCGAGCCTCAAGCCCCCGAAATACATCCCGCCAGGTCAGAATACCTGCAATCTTATCTTCATCGTTGAGTATCGGCAGACAGGTGACGCCGTGTTGGTATATCAGCGATACAGCCTCACGGATATTACTGCCTGCTTTGATGGTAACCGGGTTCCGACTCATAATCTGATGAGCCTTCTTGTTAATCGTTGCAGTATCGTGCGTGGTTTCTGCCGGTGTGCCAATGTATGGGCTCACCGCTTTAAAAAAGTCGCGATCGGTAATAACCCCACGTAATCGGCCATTCTCAGCCACCAGAACGTGATGGAAGCGCGTATTAATGAATATTTCCTGCAGCTTTGTCAGCTTGTCATCCAAATGTACGGTCACGACTCGGGTGGTCATCAAAGAATCCACAATCATCAGAACCTCCTGCTTCTTATACCTCTATCTGATGAGTTTAGCACCTCTCAATGAAGTGAACTGGTTCTTCTGATGCTTTCGTTTGGCGCGCAGAGTCGCGGCATCGGGTACAAAGCTTATGTAGGATGTTTCACAAATCTGAAGCACTGGGGGGGTACTCTCAGTGGTTTTACTGCTGTGATGTCTGGAGACAGAAGATGAAAAAGCTCGCATTGGTGGCGCTGGCCGTACATTTACCCGCTTATGGCATGTCCTGGTTTCCTGAGGAACCAGAAGAGCCGGTCGTTGAGGTGCCAGACGGCGCAGTTTCTTTTATCGCCATCGGTGACACCGGTACGGGCGAAGAAAAGCAGTATAAGGTTGCGGCAGCCATGAAGGCAGTCTGTGATGAACTCGGCTGCGATTTTGCCCTGGGGTTGGGTGACAATATCTATGAAACTGGCGTTGATTCGGTCGACGATGTTCAGTTTATCGATAAATTCGAAAAGCCGTATGCAGACGTTGATTTCCCGTTCTATATGACGCTTGGTAACCACGATAACGGCTGGTTGAGTGGCGATGGCCTGGATAACGACAAGGGCGAGTTTCAGGTGGATTATCACTATGCGGAAGACCGCATGAGTGAAAAGTGGAATATGCCAGCACGGTACTATTCGTTTACTGCACCGCTTGAATCAGAAGCGCCACTGGTGACTTTCTTCTCACTCGATTCTAATCCGCTGGCGGCTGTGTCTGATCCTGATCCTAAATACCGTCAGTTTAAATACTATCGGGTTCAGGAAGAGTGGATCGAAGCTGAAAAAGAATCTGCGACGACACCCTGGAAAATTGCGTTTTCCCATCACCCATATATTTCAAATGGCCGTCACGGCAACGCTGGCTGGTACGATGGTGTTCCTGCTTTCGGATACGCTTTTTATGATTTCGTAGGCGACAATTTATGCGGCGATTTTGACCTGATGATTTCTGGCCATGATCATGATCTTCAGATTCTGCCACCCGTAGAACGTTGCGATGGTATGACTCAGATAGTGTCAGGTGCAGGCGCAAAACAACGTCCACTGGACGATGTAAATCGTAATCTGGCAGAATTTCAGCAGGGTGATGTACTGGGCTTTATGCATCTGAATATAGAAGGTAGCCAGTTGACGGTGCGGGTCTACACAGTCGACGACGTAACGGGTGAGCACGCTCTCGCACACACTTATCAGATGACGCGTGATTAAGCCGCTTTACTGATGTATCACCGGCTATACGCCGGGTGTTTTGAAATAAAAAAGCCACTGATATCCTATCAGTGGCTTTTTTATTTAGCTTATTTTGAGCTTTTTATGGCTCGCGTACGCGTTAGCGCACCAGGTGCTGTGGCAGGATAGCGACACTCTCAGCGGCGGAATAGTCGATTGAAAGATCTGGAGCGATATCACCGCCCGCGCTTTTCAGAATATCGTCGAAGCGCAGGATCTTACCGTTCGATTTTTCCGCAACGTAGAGATTCTTCCCGTCGTACATGATGTCGACCGGGTTGCCCAGCTCGGTCGCTGCTCCGGCAATATTTACCTGAACATCCGTTTGCCCTGAAGCAGAAGAAGCTGCAGCAATAACGTAGATCTTGCCGTCGTCAGCGACTGCAGCCGAGCCTACATCAGAAACGATGAGTGAGTCAGTTACCGGGTCATAATCAATACCATGCATGTTGGTCGGAGCCGCTACCACAACACCCGAGTTTGCAGGTGTAATCAGGCGGTCTTCCGACATTACTGTAGTGGTGCCCTGATTAAGCTTTTTCATCACGTTATCGAATACAGCGATCGTACCGTTGGTCAGTGCGAGGAAAGCCTTATCTGTTTCGGCGTCATAATCGACGTCCCACGGAGTCGCGCCACCTGATGGATACAGACCCATTAACGGAGCCGCGTTACCCGCCGCACAAGTTGAGTAAATCAATACACCCGTTTCTGTACGGGCGGCATTGGTGCCAATGTCTGCAACGAAAATTGCTCCCTGATGGCTATCAACATCAAGACCTTTTGGATTGACCAGCAAGGTTGCTGCTCCAATAATCTGGCGATCGCGACTGGTATCCAGGCTACCGCTGTCACGATACTTCGATACACGGTTCAGTACGGCAATGCCGCCGTCGGTTTCGTCGCCGTACGTCGCATACGCGTCGCCTTCAATATCGAAAGTCACACTTTCAATGGTCGTCACACCGGTGAAGGTTGCTGTAACGGCGCTCAGGTTGGTTGTGAAGCGGCTGATATTCGTGCTGTTGCTGCTGGCGGCCACAGCGCGCACAGTGTTCACATCGGTCGTATCAGAGACATCAGGGTGAGTCGCCATGGTATGAATCTCTGCAAGCGATTCAGGCTTTGATGTGCTGCTGACAAAATCAGGTGCAATGTCACCGCTGCCAGACGCAAAAATATTGCTGTACACGAGTACTGCATCGTTCGACTTTTCTGCAACGCGCAGTTCAGTACCACTTAGAATAATATCAACTGGGTTGCCGAGCATGGACTCAGGGCCATAAATATGGCGATCAACCTGAGTACCACCGTCGGCAGTAGAGGCCAAAGAAATCACAAAAATAGCACCGTCAGTAGCAGAGGCTGCATCGCCAACATCGCTCACTACAAGGCGGTCGCTGGCCACTTCATAGGCGATGCCATGGGCGTTAACAGAGATTTTAGTGCCTTCGCTATTACTTGGCGTGATGGTTCGGTCGGCAGCTGATGCCGTAAAGCCGTTGGCCATGTAATCGTCATAGACAGCGATCGTACCGTCAGTCAGAGCGATAAATAAGCGATCGTTCGCTTCGTCATACGTCAGGTCCCAGGGCTTCACGCTAAGAGTCGTTGTCGCAACGGGGGCAACATCGCCCGCAGCGGCAGTACCGAAGACGCTGATATTCAGCTCATTCAGGTTTGCTACAAATACATAGCCTGCGTCTTCAGCGAGGGCGATACCTTTCGGATTTGCAAGCCCAGTGGTTGTGCCTGTGATCTCACGATCATACTGGCTGCTGTATTCGCCGCCAGCCGCTCGCTGGTTAATCCGGCAGATCGTGCGGACAGCGTTGTCTGTCAGGTCTGCGGCCTGAACCAGATCACCGGAGGGGTCAATCGCGATACCCTCGTTCGCACCCGTCGAAAAGCTTTTTGAAACAGCACCCGACTGATTCACTGTGTCAACCGTACCCGCGTTTTCAGAACCGTTGTTAGCGAGTAAGTAGTTCAGATAGCTGAGCCCGGGAGAGCCGTTTACGCCATCTGTACCATCGGAGCCATCATCACTACCACAGGCCGTCAGGCCGATGATGCTAGCGGCAATGAGAGTCAGTTTGTTTGCTGATTTGTACTGGGGGAAGATCTTCATATCACGTGTACCTTTCAAAGAGGTAAGTTGTGTAGCCATTTGGCTGCGTCGTTGGATGTGACAGATCGGGTGCAAAGATGCATCACTTAGGTGATACGAAGGGGGATTCAGTTTGGATGCAGGTACCGTAGAAAAAAGTTGTATTGGCTGTATTTGTTACGAAAGTTACGAAAGCAAGAGGGCGCCTCAGCGCCCCAGAAGTTGATTCAGACAAGTCGCATAAGGCTCATCGCCTCGATATTTTTCACCGACCTCGCGTACTGCTTTGCTCAGCAGCAAGTCGGCATCTACCGGTCCGATTGCCTCGCAGCAGCCGATGTAGGTGAAGTTAATCAGCTTACGTGCGTCCCTGATTTCCAGTGGCGTATGAACGGCTGAGACCGAAATATCCGGTTGTTCAAACATAGCCACAGCGGCAGGCTGCAATTTCTTCTTTTGAGCGGCGCTGAGTACATACGATTTAATGCTGCGTATCTGATCTGAGCGCAAGCGACTGAACAGCATATTAACCACTTCGGCGACCAGACTGTTCTGCGGTGCAGTACCCGAGGTCTTCTGAAGTTGCGAAGGCCTGAAGGTAGTTTGCTGAGGCCGGCGGATCTCTTCTTTGGTCACCGGCTCAGAGGGCGTAAACGAAGTTTCTGCATCGTCTGCTGAATTCATCCAGTTGATGGGGTCAGGCTTCAGATCGGATTCGTTGGCAGCCATGACCATGCGTACCAGGCGGCTGAGAATCTCGATGCGGTTTTGCTGAATACCCGGAACATCCCGGCACGCTCCCAGAAACTGATTCAGTTCATAGCGCGAGCGTTCAGAGAATTCTGCCTGCCATAGGATCATAACTTGGCGAAGTTCTTCGCCAACAATATAGTCCGACAAAATCGTGAACACGATGCGACGTTTAATATCAGGGCTCATGCTTATGGCTCCTGACGGAAAGTGATGTTTTGCTGGAACTCTGGATAACCGACTTCATTGTGCTCGGTACAATCCAGGCCCATCTGCTCATGTTCTTTTGAAGACCGAAGGCCAATCACAAAACGAATAAGCGTAAACACCAGCAGCGACAACGGGAAGGCCCAGAGGAAGGCAGCGATCACACCAATGGCCTGAGTCGCAACACGCTGAGCATCGAACATGTCGCCTGCGAAAAAGAGCCCCGCGGCAATCGTGCCCCAAGCACCTGCGAAACCATGGACAGGAATCGCTGAAACAACATCGTCGAGTTTCCAACGAAGCATCAGGTCCTGGCCCAGTGTTGCAATCACACCACTGACAGCGCCTGTGACGATGGCGAATGGCGGTTCCATCGTGGCGCAACCCGCGGTGATCCCGACCAGTCCTGCGAGGCTACCATTAACTGTGGTTGTTAAAAGAATCGGACGCTGCAACAGAGCAGATAATAGAATCGCACCGCCGGCTCCAGCCGCGGCGGAAAGGTGAGTGTTAAGAATAATGCCGCCAATATTTTCTGACGCAGATAATGCACTGCCGCCATTAAAGCCAAACCAGCCGAACCAGAGGATGAAGCCACCCAGTGCAACCAGAGATAAATTGTGGCCCGGAATATTCCGTACTTTGCCCGAATTATCAAAACGGCCGGTACGGGCGCCAACCGCAATGACCCCGGCAAGTGCACACCATGCGCCCAAAGAGTGCACAACGGTAGAGCCTGCAAAATCAATAAAGCCCAGCTCAGCCAACCAGCCCTGACCGCCGTAACTACCGCCCCAGGCCCAACTGCCAAACACAGGATAAATAAAGGTTACGATAGCGGCAGCGGATAACAGATACGCGGTGTAGCGTGTACGCTCAGCCATAGCACCACTGCAAATCGTGACGGCCGTTGCAGCGAACATGGTCTGGAATAATAAGAAGGTGAAGTCCCAGTTGCTGCCTTCGGATAAGCCGAAGGCCGTGGTACCAAAGAAACCTGTGGGGTTGTAGCCAAACATAATGCCGAAGCCAACGGCCCAGAACAAAAGACTACCGATACAGACATCGATGTAGTTTTTCATCATTACGTTAATCGCGTTTTTCGCACGCGACATGCCGCTTTCAAGCAAGGCGAACCCTGCCTGCATAAAGAATACAAGAGTGGCGGAAACCAGTATCCAGACGATATCCGTGCTAGTTATTCCGGTATCTGCATGAGCGATGCCGGGGACAATAGTTAGCGACAACAGCATCGCTGGGAGGAAGTACATATAGCTAAGCCTATGTTTCTTATAAAATTTCTCCTGCTTGTTTGGCAAGTGTTGTGCCATCTATTTATATCTTTGTAACTAACGGCAAGTTATGTGTCGCAGCTCAGCAGCGATGGGCCTTTAGCGACAGGATGGAAATTATATGGAAAGGGGATTTAAACCGCTTTTACGATATTGGTGCGTGAGTGGTTGGTATTGGTGCGCCAAACTGGTCGAAAACAGTGCAAAAAAACGACATCGTGGGGCACGATTGTTATTCACCTCGTAACGCTTCAATCGGGCTCAGGCGTGATGATTTATACGCAGGCCAGATACCTGAAATTAGCCCGGTAATAACGGCGACTGCGATGGCCAGCCCGAGTGTCGAAAACTGAATCTGAACCGGAAAGGCCGGGGCCAATAGACTTAACAGGGCGACGACAACGGCTGTGATAACGATGCCGATAAAAGCACCGAATAATGAGAGCATGACGGCCTCGCCCAAAAAGAGACTGAGCAACTGCCGTCGCGGACAACCAATGGCTCGCAGTAACCCGATCTCTGCGGTGCGCTCGGTCAGGTTGGTCGTCATGATGGTGAAGATACCCACGCCGCCGACTAATAAAGAAATCCCACCCAAAGCCGCGACGCCTATGGTCAGGATGCCGAGAATGCGGTTCATGCTACTGAGCATTTCATCCTGGCTGGTCAGGGTGAAGTCTTCCTGGCCGTGGCGTTTTATCATCATCGCTTTTATGCGCTCAAGCATCTGGCTGGATGTTGTGCCTTCAGAGAACACGACATCCACTT
The DNA here is from genome assembly GCA_913019975.1 of Thalassolituus maritimus. Classification (GTDB taxonomy): domain Bacteria; phylum Pseudomonadota; class Gammaproteobacteria; order Pseudomonadales; family Oceanobacteraceae; genus Thalassolituus. Next base: position 243,119 of record CAJWBH010000002.1, read on the forward strand.
CCATTAATCCTTCCCGATTAAAAAGCGTAAGAGCACGATCCGCAGGAATATACGCCATATCATCAAGATCAAACCCCAGTGTTGAGCCTTTGGGTTGCATCACACCAATGACCCGATAACGCTGGCCACCAATGCGGATAAACTTCCCGAGCGGGTTTTCGCTACGAAACAGCTCTCGGTATAAGGTGTCGCCTATCACTGCAACGGCAGGGCTATTGCCGCCGGTGTCGGGCAGAAACTTTCCCATCGCCAGAGGGAAATCCCAGGCCTGATTAAAATCAGAGGTCGTACCGAGAATCTCGGTACTGCGAACGCGCTCGCCGTAACGAATAGGCCCCGAGCCCTGAACATTTGATACCACCCATTCGCTGCCGGTAATTCTCGCTAAGGCTTCTGCATCATCGAGGGTCAGTAATCGCACCGAGCTGATTAACCCTCCGGCCATACCGGCAGTTTCGCTGTGGCCCGGCGTGATCGCAATAATACGAGTGCCAAATTGTGAGAAGCTATCCAGAACATATTGGCGAACGCCGTGCCCGAGTGTGGTTAACAGCGTGACTGCGGCAATACCAATGGCGATGCCGAGCGCAGTTAATACGCTTTTGCCCGGCTGGCTGGTGACAGGTGAGGTAGCAAGGCGAAGCCAGTCGTCAGGTCTTATCATTTATATTTCCCTCGCAGCAAGGTCTACCACAGTTATTTCCCTGCCTGAGCTTGCAGTGCCAACACGGGTGGCAGCTTTGCGGCTTTCTGCGCCGGTATCCAGGAGAAGAGAATGCCGGCAATGGCAGACACACCAATCGCCGATACGCTGGCCCATAAAGGGGTTGCGAAGGGCACTTCGGGAAATTTAAATCTAAGGCCCCAAAGAATAAACTCTGCGATCAACATGCCGAGTACAGCGCCACTGGTGGCGAGTAACGTAGCTTCGGTAATAAACAACAAGCGGACTTCTTTTGATGAAGCCCCGAGTGCTTTTAGTAACCCAATTTCAGCCCGGCGCTGAGCTACGCCGATGAGTGTCATATTCATAATTAAAACCCCGGCGACTAACAGGCTGATGGCCGCAATACCGGCGACTGAAAAGGTCATGATTAACAGTACATTATTAAAGGCGCTGAGCAGGCTGTCGGGCGTAACAATCGTAATATCCAGCTGGCCGTCGTGGCGTAGCTTCATCTGTTGCTCAACGGCTGTGGTCATGGCTGGCACAGCATCAATATTCTCAATCTGAATCATTACCCTGAACAGACCTTCGGTATTAAAGATCTGCATGGCGTTATCTACGGGCAAGATCAGAGCATTGCTCATATCGAATCCGAAACCCGTTCCCGAGTCAGTGAGTACGCCCGTCACGCGGCAGCGATAATCCGCGACATTAATCCATTGCCCCAGTGCGCGTTTCGGGCCGAATAATTCATCCCTCAGGGTTGCCCCTAAAATACATTCCGAGCGGCTACGGCTACCTTCGCGAGTGGTAAACGCCTGCCCCTGGCTGAACGCGAGATCCCGGATGCTGAAGAAGTCCTCAGTTGTACCGAGAACTAAACTATCGCGGCTCAACCCTGAAATGCTCAAACGGCTGATGCCCACAACGATAGGTGCAATACGTTCGACACCGGAAATTCGCATGAGGCTTTGGGCATCTTCAAGCGTGATATCACGGGTGCCTTCGCCGGTTAATGGCGGCAGGCCTCCAGTGGTTTCTTTTCGGCCGGGCAGCATGACTAAAACATCGTTGCCGAGGCTTGCGAACTCAGCCATAACAAATCGTCGTCCGCCCTCGCCAATGCCAGTCAGCAACACAACCGCCAATACACCAATGGCCATAGCCACTAACTGCATGGTGGTACGAAATCGCGTTCGTGTCAGTGAGCGCAGGGTAAAGGTGAGATGATCCTGCAGGCGGATCATACGGCGGGCTCTTCTGTGGGGGGTATGGCGAACGTATCGTCGCTGACGATGGCGCCATCCACCATACGCAAACGCCGCTTAGCGCGCTGGCCGAGCGCCATGTCGTGCGTAACCACAATTAAGGTAATGCCCTGAGCATTTAATTCTTCCAGCAGCTCAACCACGTCGGCACCCGAATGAGTATCGAGATTCCCGGTAGGTTCATCGGCGAGCAGCAGCGGTGCCTGCATAATAATGGCCCGGCCTATGGCCACGCGCTGGCGCTGACCGCCAGACAACTGCTCTGGTTTATGGTCGGCGCGCTCCGTTAACCCTAAGCGTTGAATAACAGGTGCTAAGCGTTTACGGCGTTCTGCCGGAGGAATACCCGCCAGCACCATAGGCAATTCCATATTTTCACGGGCACTCAGGCGCGGTACTAAGTGGTAAGACTGAAACACAAAACCAATGTGGTCACGGCGATAACCCGCGCGCGCTTCCTCGCTCATAGGCACGGTGTCTTCGCCCGCAAGCCAGTACTCGCCTTCATCAGGCACGTCCAACAGGCCCAGCATATTCAGCAGTGTCGACTTGCCCGAACCAGACGGCCCCATCACTGAAATATATTCGCCTTGCGTAATATCCAGATTGATATCATTAAGCGCATGCACTGTCTGATCACCGAGCTGAAAGCGACGATGCACTCCGCGAACTTTAATGGCCCCAGTCTTCATCGCTTCAGTCATGGACAATAGTATCCAGCACACGCACGGTGCGGCCGTCTGTCAGGTCGCTCTGGCCGGGTTCGTTAATGATCAGGTCATCTTTACTCACACCGCTTATGACTTCACTCCAGGTCCAGTTAGTCAGGCCCAGTTCTACCTGCTGCTTAACGGCGTTGCCGTCTTTGGCGAGCATCACATGATCCGTGTCGATTAATAGCTCGGTAGGAAGCCGCAGGGTGTTGTCAGAGGTTGCTGTAATAACCTCGATATCGGCGCTGTAACCAATCAACAGATGGGTGCCATCAGGGAGTTCATTGAGGCGCACATCAACATCCACCGTACGGGCCTGTTTCTCTTCATCCTGAATATAAGGCGATATCCGCGAGACATGGCCATCAAAGGTGCGGTCGCCGAAGGCATCCAAGGTAACGCGCACAGGCATATCCAGTGCGACCTGAGCCGCATCTACTTCATCAATTGGCGCCTGCACGTAAAAACAATCGGGGTTGATCAGATCAATGGCGGGTGGTGTGGCCACGCCCGGAGGCGATGGTGTGGCGTATTCACCGATCTCGGCGTTCACCTCAGCAATAATGCCAGCGAAGGGAGCGCGTAACTGGGTTTGTGCAAAACGCGCTTTCTGCAGATCCAGACTGGCAGACGCCTGAGTAATCAGGGTTTCTTGCTGTTTGCACGAAAGCTCACTAATGGTTGCGGCGGTTTCGGCGCGGTCTAACTGCTCAGACGATGCCATCTGGCGCTTATGAAGATCATGAATACGGCGCTCTTCACGCTTATCCGATTGTGCCTGCGTACAGGTAGCCTCGTGCGAAAGCCTGGCAGTATCGAGCTGGGCCTCAGCAGTTGCCAGAGTGGCACGAATGTCTTCGTTCCAGAGCTCCATCAAAGGCGCGCCAGCTTCAACTTTATCGCCCTGAGCAACATAAAGAACACTGACCTGGCCACCGAGAGGCAACGACAAGCGGGACCGCTGGCAAGCCTTAACCGTGCCTGAGCGGGTATTGGCGACACTGGCTTCTACTAAGCCGACCGAAGCCTGCGACACAGAGATATCAAGCGGACTCTCAGGCCAGAAGCGCACAGCAGCGACACCTGCGCCAATCAACACAATAGGAATCAGAAGTTTAGGAGAGGGGAGACTCATAATGGCCTTCAGGGTCAGTGACCGTGGATTTCCGTATACGCCATAACATATAGAGTGGGCGGAGGAAGGGCAATGATGTAGGTCAGGGTATATGAAATGAATCGGGAGCTGATATGGCGTCGCCTCAGGTACTTTGCATATAGCGCTAAGGTCGGTATGCTCGGTACATTGAGAGAAAGCTTGGCACGCAAGCAAAGGCCTGATCGCGAGCTAAATAGCCAAGTCTGCTCGTATGTCAGAAGGGAGACCTAAGTTATGGAAGATACTTCAATGATGTCAGAGTGTTGCTCTTGAAACCCCGAAAGAGCGTTTCAGGATAAGCGCGAACGCATACTAACAAGCTTTCAAGCAATTACAGATCGAATAGAGATATAGATCTTTGGAGTCTAAAGTGAGTGACGAAAATATTGAATTTAAGGAAGATGAGGAGCAGCAAGAGTCTGATGAAGACATTGGCTCACTTGATCAAATTTCCTTCTCCTCGGCCGTGGTAAGTGGAAATGACTGGACGACGGAAACTCTTCTCAATCAAATTAATAAGGGTAACATCCTATTGAATCCTGACTTCCAGCGCAGAGATGCATGGGACAAAAAGAGAAAAAGCAAGTTTATTGAGTCCTTGATACTTGGGTTGCCAATACCACAAGTCGTGCTGGCTGAATCAAAAGAACGAAGAGGCGCATATATTGTTCTGGATGGAAAGCAGCGATTACTAAGTATTCGCCAATTTTCCGCGGATGCTGATGATAAGGTTTATGAGCAGTTAAAATTAACTGGCTTAGAAATAAGAGATGATTTGAAACGAAAGAGCCTCCAAGATCTTAGGGATGATCTTGATTTATTCGATGATCTTTCTGCGTTCGAGAATCAACCTATCAGGACTGTGGTTATTAAAAATTGGCCTGATGAAGATTTTTTGTACCATGTATTCCTGAGGTTAAACACCGGGAGTGTGCCTCTTTCACCCCAAGAACTAAGGCAGGCTCTTCACCCAGGGCCATTTGTGAGCTTCTTAGATCGATCCTCATCAAATAGCGATGCTTTACGAGAAATACTTAAGCTGAAAAAACCTGACTTTAGGATGAGGGATGCAGAGTTGTTGCTCAGATTTTTTTCGTTTAAAAATTTCCTATCTGAGTATGGTGGTACGTTAAAGAATTTTCTTGATGATACTTGTAAGAACTTAAATGAAAGCTGGGAAGAAAAAGAAGTATTGATAGAGAGTCAGTTAGAATCTTTTGAGATGGCTCACAGATTCATTAAATCAATATTTAACGGGAATCAGTACAGGAAGTGGAGTGGATCATCCTATGAGTCCAGGTTTAATAGGGCGGTTTTTGATGTTTTAATATTATCTTTTGTTGATGAAGAAATAAGGGAGTTATCAGTAGGGAGGGAGTCAGAAATAGAGGCTGCATATATAAAACTCTGCGATGAAAACAAAGAGTTTATGACATCTATTGAGTCAACCACTAAGAGTTTGTCTGCGACGCAAATAAGAATCTCTACTTGGTTCGAGGTATTGAATGACCTTTTAGGGGCAAGTTTACACGTTCCTAGGTTGATAGATAATCGCATTGTGTAAAGGGAGGTAGGTTTGTGCGCTTATCCAGCCGATTTAAAGAGCTTAAAAGCAGGTTAAGAGAGCTTAGGAATCATATGTTACCTGTGAACTTTTCACCGACCGGGGATTATACTGACAGACAGCAAGATAGAGCTAGAGGCTATCGGTTGCTTGTCCATGCGGAAATTGAATCATATTTAGAAGATGTGTCGAGAGAAGCTGTCACGCAAGCTATACGTGACTGGAAAGTAAATAAAAAACCATCTAGCATTATTATATCATTTCTAGCATCATACCATTCTAGTTGGAGCGTGACTGAAGAAATTAAAAACGAAGAGCTCATTCAAATAGCTAAGTCTAGAAAAAATGCCAAAGACTCTGTCGTTGAAGTAATTGATGTGGCTCAAAGGCAATTTACTCAAAAACTCAAAGACAATCATGGGATCAAAGATAAAAATTTTAAGACTCTTATTCTCCCTACTGGAATAGATATTGGCTCCCTTGATCAAACCTGGCTAACAAATATCGATAGCTTTGGCACAAAGAGGGGGGAGGTTGCACATAAAGCTAAGCGAGCCCAAGGAACTATAAACCCTAAGGATGAGTTCGAATCTGTACAAACGCTATTGGATGGAATTGAAGATTTGGATAGAAGAATTGTGCAACTAAGAAACGAAAACTTCTAGAGTGCCGCTGTTAGGGATGAATGATCTTGCGCCAGGGCGCGGTATTAAATGGCACTATTCATGGAGGGGTTTCAAGTGTGGGAGATATTAAGTACTAATAGTTTTGTTGGCACTTTAGTATCGGGCTTGTTCCTGCTAATCCTTGGTTGGGCTTTTAGCTGGGGAGTTAAAAAATATCGAGCTTGCCGTGTGTATTCCATTTTACAGGCAGGGCTATCGGAGAAAAACAAGAAGTTTTTGTCAACAGCATATATTTCTTCGAAGTCTGGTTATACACAGTCACAGGTAGAGGCTCTTTGCAGCCACCACAGGAAAATTCGTCGTAATGAAAAGGAACTTGAATCATGGTGCATCGATTAAATCTAGTATCATTTGATAAGGAGTGACAATTCGCCACTAAGATGGCTGGATTCGTTCCACTCGGCGTTAATAGCAGATGTATGTGCAAGTAGCTCAGGAGTAATATTTAACACATTTGAAGAAGAATTAAGGGATCTACTAAAAGAAAATAAATTCGAGCAAGCCTACTCCGTAGGAAAGAAAGCCCTAGAGTTAGAGCCAAATAATTTAGCGATAATAGAATCTCTAAAAATGGTTACGGCGGCACTCAGTTCACAATGCATGGATATGGCATCCAGGAAGCAAGATTGCGCTGCAGCATACTTTGAGTGTGAAGACCTTCTGCGTAAAGTAAATGAACTTACTAAGCAAGAGATCTATGGTCGTCAAGTTTAAACACATAATAAGAAAAACTAGTATCGATTTTATCTTGCTCCGATAAGTCGAAAACGAGATAAAATCAGCGAAAAAAACATACTATTTAATGGTGCATTTTATAAAATCAAAAATGAGTTCATTAATTTCAACTCTGGCTTTTGGGTCGCTCACATTACTAGTCTATTCTTATGCCGATGCCGGGTATGCGATTGCTGCGTTTCGTGATGGGTGCCTGAAACCCGGACAGGATGATTCTCAAGTTTACGAGATATTTAAAGAATATGGTTTTTCAGAACCAACAGATGACAAGCTGGTATTCGAGTGGAGCGGTGTCGGATACGCGGGATTCGGTCTTGTAGCCAACGAGGGTGCTGAGGACGAACCTGGTATAGGCGGCTGTTTTGTTTACCTGAAAGGAACCCCCACAATTAAGGTCGCTACAACTGTTAATTCATTGCTTGTAGAAAAAAGCAAGAATATAAAAACTAAGAAAATTAAAAATGACTACTACTGGATAATGCCAGAAGTCGACGGTGTAAGGCCACTAGTTATTGTGTCGGAGAAGAATAGTGGTAAATATGCTGGGCACGTAATGATGATGCTAACCGAATTGAAATAGTTGTCATAGCTGATATAACAGTTGCGGGTATTGGTTGACCCAGACTCGGTCTGCAACGAATCACTTCTGAATGAGAATACCGTCTAGTCATATTCCGAATGGGCAGTACTAAGAAAGTAAGTGACAATGAGAGCCAGGCTGGATCGTTAAGCAGTGTCTGCTTGGCCCTGATCCGGGTTCTGATCGCAGGTTGTTGAACTCACGGTACTCTCAAGGAGGAATGGATATGCCAACACGTGCAGAGCTGTTAGATGCAATCATTAACGCCAGAGGGTGCCAGTGCCAAAGCCCCAATACCGCCGTTAACATCAGAAATTGTGGCCGCTTTAGTTGGGTCAGTCGCAGCTGTCTGGATGCAATGGGGCTAGCGCCCGAGCCAAGTCACTGCCCGGTTTGCAATGGCACTGGGCCGTGGCAGCTGGATCATATGAACCCATGGCGGCAATATATCGTAACTGTGGGGGCTCCACACGTAGCAGTTGATCCTACCCACACTAATTATATGATGCTCAAAAAACTGGGAAGGGCGCTCTATAATGATCCTCAGAATTTGTGGTGGCTTTGCGCATCCTGTAATCGCAAGAAAACGGACTACGTATACGATACGGCGGCCCAGCTAACAGATCTGACTAACTCGCAAGTGCCTTCTGGCGTGAAAATGCGTGGCCCCGCAAATTTATGGAAGATTGTCTCGCCTGCGAAATAATAGAGTCGTATTGAATAACACTAACTTAGTAGTGGAATTATAAAAATATCAAAAAGGAGAGCAGCAATATGAGAATAATGATAAGAACCCTCGCATTTGTATCATTTTCCATGATTCAGTCTATGAGTGCACAATCACAAAGTGCGCCAGGTCTGCAGATCATAAGGCCTTTGGGTGACTCAATCACGTTTGGGTATAGCAGTGACTTTACAGCTAAGTTATCGACGATGAACTGTTACAACGCCCAAGTATGGTGCTTTTATCCTGGGGTTAAGTATGGCGGTAACTTCGGTGGAGGTTATCGAGGTATTCTGACCTGGCTTGCTATTAGCGAGAAAAACAGAGTTCTGAAACCCTTCACAACAGTGGGTTTTCAGAGTGGTAACTCTTCTATCAATCAATGGATGACGAACAGTCAGCTACATGACGGCTACCCTGGTGCGCGCACTGATCAGCTGGTTCCGTACTCTATGATGTTTATGCCGCCTTTCCCTGAAACACCAGTAACTTTCATCCACCTTGGAACGAATGACATTACTCAAGGTCACCTTGACGACAAGCTGGATCAAAACACGATAGTCGAGGCTGCTATAGCTAATCTCTCTACGATCGTAAAAAATGTGGTTAACAACACCAAATCAAAAGTTTATTTGGCAAAGGTAATCAAGTTTTCTGTGTCGAAGTATTGCCCAGGCCAAACCACTAGCAAGTGCGCAGACTTCTCTCTGGCAAACCCGATTGTTGAAGCCTATAACGAAAAAATAGTGAAGGAATTCTCGGGCAACAAAAACGTTACCATAGTAGAAATGGATAATATCCTTGAAGCCAGCGACTACAGTCCGGACGGGGTTCATCCCGCATTGTCTGGTTACTTCAAAATGGCTTGTAAGTGGGCTGAGTCGGCAAATATGTTCTTAGACAATAAGTCATGTGATGATGTGTCGGTTGCTGATCTTACGTCACTGCCTCCGGTCGCTACCGTGCTACCATATGATTAATAGAAAGTAGTCCTATCGTTCATTTCAGCTTTGTTTGAATACAAAACAGAGTCTAATGAAGCCAGAAGGTTACTTGATTTTGCACCTATTGTTGCGATTAATAGAGCATTTGCACTGACATGAAAGAGCACAACAGGAATGATCCTCTGCACGGAGTGACTCTCGAAGCCATACTCAACCAGCTGGTTGATCATTATGGCTGGGAAGGGCTGGCTAGCCGGATAAACATCAACTGCTTCAAATCAGACCCTTCGGTTAAGTCGTCGCTGAAGTTTCTACGGCGTACGCCTTGGGCGCGAACCAAAGTAGAAGAGCTGTTTGTCGGGACTTTCCACTCAGACAGTAAGAATTCAGCCAGCAAGCCAAACCCCTGGGGTAACTAAGTTCGCTGATTAAAAAAGGAATTTGCCGATGGACCTGTTCAGGATACTTCTCTCAATATGTGTTTTTTGTATAAGCGCGTATCTAGTGGTTGATTTGTTCGTGTATGGCTTCAGCTTGCCAGTACTGCTTTTCTGCATCGGTGGTTTTGTTCTGGTGCACTTTCTGCGCCCTAAGAAGTCGTCGGTTGATGACGGCTTTTATGAGATTGTCGACCTCGTACTCGATTTACCTTATCGGACAATCGCGATCATCATTCGTAATATAGGAAGGTTGTTCCGCGATGGAGATGGTGGGGTCGATCTGGATATCTGATGGTATTTTCTGAATTTGTTATGGCAGAGACAAAAAAGCCCGCTTATTACGCGGGCTTTCCGTTTTAATCACCACATCAGATCATCTGGGATCTGATACGCTGCATACGGATCATCCTCATCCATCTGGCCGTCGGTCTGTTCGGCGATCACGATAAAGTGGCCATCGTCGCGCTCACGGATCTTCTCAGCAACCTGCAAAGGAATCACCGCGTAGCTGTTGTGATGCGCGATGATCGCCAGTTGGCCTTTTGACAGACGGTCCCATACAGCCTGATCAACGTAGAGGCTTTTTACTTTCTTGCCATCAACAAACTGATACTTGATGTCGCCTTGTGCAGCGCTGATCAGGTTGTTGTCGACGAGTTGTTGTACCTGAGCCTTGATGGCTTTTTTCTGGGCTTCTTCGTCGCGTTGTTTGTTCAGTTCTTTGTCGCGGGCGGCTTTTTCTTTACGCGCTTGCTCCGCTTTTTCGCGGGACTCGTCGGCGTTGTTTTCCTGCCCGGTGCGCTTCAGGTGTTCCTGGCGCTTTTTCTCTTTTTCGTTTTTCTTCTGCTTTTTGTTGTCGGTTAAACCGAGGCCCAGCAGTTGATCCTGGAGTGATTTACCCATAATCCGGTCAGCTCCATTTAGTGTTTCGGTGGCCAGATGCCTTCGGGCATCAGGGCGTTCAGTTCTGTGATGGTGGCGTCGCGTTCTGCATCGGTGTTGCCTGTCACGGTTACGTGGCCGAGCTTACGGGCAGGGCGTGCTTCTTTACCGTAGGAATGACGGTAGGCGTTGTCGATGCTCTCGGCTTTTTCTGCCGGAGTTTCTTCGCCGATCACGTTGAGCATAGCGACGGAGGCAAACTTAGGCTCGGTCGCGCCGAGGCTTTTGCCTGTGATGGCCAGCATGTGGTTACGGAACTGAGAGGCTTCGGTGCCTTCAATCGACCAGTGGCCAGAGTTGTGTACGCGTGGCGCTACTTCGTTGCCAACAAGGCCGTCTTCGGTATCGAACAGCTCAAGGGTAATGGTGCCGACGTAGTCGAGGCTTTCTGCCAGCTGACGGATATAGCGCTCAGCCTGTTCAGCTTTCTCTTGTGAGAGTGCCGGTGCAGGGTAGAGGCTGTAACGCAGGATGCCTTCGTGGTGTACGTTTTCGGTCATTGGGAATACGACGATATTGCCGTCGCGGTCGCGGCTGGCAATAACTGAGGTTTCGCGCTCGAAAGGTACAAAGGCTTCAGCGATGAGTTCGCGATTGCCGATGGAGTTCCAGGCCGGTGCTGCGTCGTCTGGCGTACGCAGTACGAACTGGCCTTTGCCATCGTAACCTTCGGTCGTGGTTTTCATCACGATCGGCAGGCCGAGTTCTTGTACCGCTGTATGAACGTCTTCGAGTGAGTTCACGGCACGGAATTCTGCGGTGGCGATGCCTGCATTACGCAGTGCATTTTTCTCCAGCAGACGATTCTGGAAGGTTTTCAGGGCGTTCAGGCCTGGGTAGAGCTTGTCGGCGTGTGGCTCAAGTAAGGTCACGATGTGCGCCGGGATGTTTTCTGTCTCGTACGAGAGGATGTCGACCGAGGCAATAAATGCTTCCAGCGCTTCGTCGGTGTGCGCGCGCAGGTCGTACAGTGAAACCTCAATATCCTTAAGATCAGTGATACTGGTTTCTAACATCTGGCCAAGCTGGCCGTTACCTAAAATACCTACTTTCATCGGGATGTCCGTGCTGCGGTTATTCAATAATTCGTGGATCTGGCTGCGACAATACGGTGTTCTTCTGAGTTTCGCGGAACTCGTCAACACGCTTCATCAGGTCAGCGTCTGAGGTGGCCAGAATCTGTGCGGCCAGCAGACCTGCGTTTTTCGCGCCTGCATCACCGATGGCCAGTGTACCAACGGCTACGCCGCCTGGCATCTGAGCGATGGAGAGCAGTGAGTCAATGCCGTTCAGGGCGCGGGATTTTACCGGTACACCCAATACTGGCAGTGAGGTCTGGGATGCTGCCATGCCCGGCAGGTGCGCTGCGCCGCCTGCGCCCGCGATGATGACCTTGAGGCCACGCTCGTGTGCGGTTTTTGCGTAGTCAAACAGCAGGTCGGGGGTGCGGTGCGCCGAAACGACTTTGACTTCGTAGTCTACGCCCAGCAGGTCCAACATATCGGCTGCGTGCTTCATGGTGGGCCAGTCGCTCTTGGAGCCCATGATAATTCCGACAGGTACTGTCATGTCTTGTGTCCTCATGTTTGCGGCGTAACTTCGCGCAAGCGTGCAAAGAAAGCGGCGAATTCTACCACAAGGGGGCGGGGATAGGGGAAAGGTTCAGGCGTTAAGAAGGGGATGCCAGTGCAGAATGACTGCACTGGCAATGACGATAACCGTCAGATGATCAGAGGCTGAGTTCACCTGCGTCGATTTTCGCTTCGGTATCGCTGGTGAGCTCGGTGTAATCGTTGTCTTTGCCAACGATCACATACACTGGCTCATCGCCCACTTTATCGAGGTGGTAGGCTTCTTTCTTGAGCTCCACTTTACGATATTTGAAGGTGCCGGTGACTTCCTGCTGCTCGCGCACGCGGATGAATACCGGAATCTCGTAAGCAGGCATTTTCTCACGAACGTGCTTAGACAGCGCTGCCCAGTCGAACTCTTCCAGAGGGACAGATGGCGTAATGGTTGCCATGCCCGCACGACCATCGGTGTGAGGGATCTGAACACCGTAGACAACGGCGTGTTCGATGCTGTCGAGTTCCATCAGGATGGATTCAACTTCTGTGGTGGCGACGTTCTCGCCTTTCCAGCGGAAGGTATCACCCAGGCGGTCAGCGAAGGATACGTGCTTGTAACCCTGGTTATTCACTAGGTCTCCGGTGTTAAACCAGCAGTCGTCCTTCTTGAAGACGTTGCGCAGCAGTTTGCTGTTGGTGGCGTCTTCGTCGGTGTAGCCTTCAAACGGTTGCTTGTCGTTCACCTCGGTGATCAGCAGGCCGCTGTCGCCCGGTTGCACCGGAATCATAAAGCCTTTGTCATCACGCAGTGGTGCGTCTTCTTCGATGTCGTACTTAACGATGTTGTACGAAAGAGGGCAGAAACCCGCTGTTTTATCGAGGTTAAAGGCGTTGGTGAATACCAGATTACACTCGGATGCACCGTAGAACTCATTGATGTGATCAATGTTGAAACGGTTTTTAAACTGCATCCAGATGTCCGGGCGCAGGCCGTTACCGACACAGACACGGATGTTGTGCTGGGAGTCCGACGGCTTGGCCGGCGCATTCAGCAGGTAGCGGCACAGCTCGCCGATGTAGCAGAAGCCCGTCGCGTTGTGGTGACGGATGTCGTCCCAGAAACGTGACACTGAGAACTTACGCGCAATCGCCATACAGGCGCCTGAACCCAGAACTGCAGCCATGGATACAGTCAGTGCGTTGTTGTGGTACAGCGGCAGAGACACATACAGAATGTCTTTGCTGCTCATGTTCATGGACGCCAGACCCATGCCCGCCAGCGACTTGAACCAGCGATAGTGGCTCATCACGGAGGCTTTTGGCAGGCCGGTGGTACCGGAGGTGAAAATGTAATAGCACGGCTGGTGCATTTTCACTTTTTTGGTGGAATCCGGGTTTTTGTCCGACTGGCCTTCGATGGCCGTCAGGATGTTGGTGTAGTGCTCTGGGCATGCAGTTTCGCCGGTGTCGCGCAGATAATGCAGCGACTTCAGCGAAGCGTCATCGAGATCACCTTCGACCGTCTTAACGTTCTCCAGCATCTCTTCGCCAACGATGATTATTTTCGGTTTGACCAGGGTCAGGCTGTGCAGCAGTACGTCGCCACGCTGACTGGTGTTGATCATGGAGGCAATGGCACCGAGCTTGACGATGGCCAGTACTGAAATCAGGGTTTCCGGACGGTTCTCAAGAACCACGGCAACCACATCACCGCTGCCGATGCCCTGAGAGGTCAGATAATGCGCGATCTGGTTCGCTTTACGGTTTACCTGATCATAGGTGTAAGTCACATCTTCGTAGCGGATAGCGATGTGTTCTGGGCGCTGGCGTGCGTGTTTCTCAAGCAGAAGTCCGATTGATTTCTCTTTCTCAGGTTTGCTGGTTGCCAGTTCATACACACCTTTCAGCTTGATCGGAATGCTTGTGGCCTGGCTTGCCAATTGCGTCAGAATATTCGGCAGTGAAACCAGTTTTTCGTTGTATTGAGTCATACGGGTAAGAGTCTCGCTCGAAAGTCCGGAGTGCGACGTTACCGGAAAATTATCATTGTTAATACAGCAACGGGGCGCCAGGCCCCGTGCTTAGTTTGTCGTACAGATTACTTCAGTTCGGCGGATGATTTGCCGAGCAGACGACGAGCAACAATCAGCTGCTGGATCTGCTGTGTGCCTTCGAAGATGTCGAGAATCTTCGAGTCACGCGACCACTTCTCAAGCAGTTCGTCTTCGCCGTAACCCAGCATGCCAAGCATCTCGACACAGCCAAGGGTAATTTCGTTCGCAGTACGACCAGCCTTAGCTTTCGACATGGACGCCTCTTTAGAGTTCGGCATACCGTTGTCGGCCATCCATGCAGCTTTGAGAGTCAGCAAGCGTGCTGCTTCCCATTCTGCTTCATAGCGATACAGTTTGGCTTCGAGTTGTGAGGCCAGTTTGTACGGCGTGCGGTAATCGGTTTTTACCTTGAGCTGCTTGAGCAGTTCGCGGGTGCGATCGATAGAGGCCTTAGCCACACCAATCGCCATGGCCGCAACGACCGGGCGGGTGTTATCGAAGGTCTGCATGACACCGGCAAAGCCTTTTTCAACGTTAACCTCTGGATCACCCAGCAGGTTGCTCGCTGGAATGCGGCAGTCGGTGAAAGTGATCGCAGCGGTGTCAGACGCTTTAATACCCAGCTTCTTCTCAAGACGGACAACTTCCATGCCCGGCGTGCCTTTCTCTACGATGAACGACTTAATCGCCGCACGGCCAAGAGAGCGGTCAACGCTCGCCCAGACCACAACGCAGTCAGCACGTTCGCCTGAGGTAACGTAGATTTTTTCACCGTTGATGATGTACTCGTCGCCATCACGAATCGCCGTGGTACGAACAGCTGCCGAGTCAGAACCGAAACCTGGTTCAGTAATGGCCATCGCTGCCCACTTACCACCGAAACGTGCAAACTGCTCGTCGTCGGCAACTGCTGCAATCGCGGCGTTACCCAGGCCCTGACGTGGCAATGTCAGAGACAGGCCAACGTCACCCCAGCACAGCTCCGCCAGAGACAGTACTGTCGACATATTGGTGCCGTTCTGGATGCCTTCTTTCTTCGGGCCGTTATCCTGCTTCAGTTTGCCAGCACCGGCGCCTTCGCCTGTGGTGCCGTCGTTCATGCCGTCCATGATGGAGGCCAGCATGTCCAGTTCGACTGGGTAAGCGTGCTCAGAACGGTCGTACTTACGCGATACCGGACGGAAAACACTCGCCGCCACCTGGTGTGCCTGGTTAACAAGGGCACGGAATTTTTTCGGATTTTCTAAATTAATCATCTGTGCTTCTCCTTACAGGTGCATGCCGCCGTTGATGCAGGCCAGAACCCGCAGATCACGATACCAGCGCTCAGCTGGGTGTTCTTTGGTGAAACCATGGCCACCCAGCAGCTGAACTGCGTTGGTGCCGATTTCCATGGCTTTTTCAGAACACAGGATGTGTGCAAGGTAGGCTTCGCGATGGAATGGCTTGCCAGCTTCAGCAAGTGCCGCTGCGCGCCAGACCATCAGGCGCATAGATTCGAGTTCGATACCGATATTCGCAACCATAAAGGCTACCGCCTGACGGTGAGAAATTGGCTCGCCGAAGGCTTCACGCTCATTCACGTAAGGAATCAGATAATCGAGTGCTGCCTGACAGGCACCGATGGCCAGTGCACACCAGTGCAGTTGGCCGAGGTCCATAAAGGCTTCAAAGTTAAAGCTGTCATCGCCGAGCAGGGCATCCGGGCCGAGCAGTACTTTGTCGAGAGTCAGTGTGCCCGTTGCGGTAGCGCGCAGGCCCATGGCCGGAGCTGCTTGCCACTGAACGCCTGGTGCATCACCCGGAACAATAAACAGACGGTTACGACGCTTGTAGCGCGCTGCCACCAGATACATTGACGCTTCGCCGCCAAACGGTACCAGGCTCTTAACCCCTGAGATGGTGTAACCGGCTTTGGTTTTCTTCGCTTTTGCTGACAGTTTTGCCGGATCAAACAGAGGGGTAGGTTCCTGTACCGCAATCGCTGCTTTAACAGGCGTTTCTGCCAGGTACTCAGGCAGGTACTTTTCTTTCTGCTTCTGGTTGCCCCATTTAACGATGGCATTTGCGACTGCAACGGGGGCCAGTGTGGCGTAGGCCAGTGAGAAGTCGCCCCAGGCGAGCTCTTCAGCAATGATGGCGTTGGTGGTCGGGCTGTAGCTCTGAGCCGCGCCGCCCATGCTTTCTGGCACTGAGAAGTAGTTCAGGCCGAGGTCCATGATGTCCTGCAGGTAAGTTTCCGGCAGTTTCATGTCT
This sequence comes from Thalassolituus maritimus, assembly GCA_913019975.1. GTDB lineage: Bacteria > Pseudomonadota > Gammaproteobacteria > Pseudomonadales > Oceanobacteraceae > Thalassolituus. The sequence continues at coordinate 259,416 of CAJWBH010000002.1, forward strand.
TCGTTGGCATCGTGCGCCAGACCGCGGACAACTTCTTCGGCGTATGAACGCACGGTGTCTTTGATCATCTGTTGTTCTTCTGACAGGGTCAGGTCGAACAGGCCAGCCGTGCTCGGCTCTGGCAGCATTTTAGGATCTTCGGATTTCTTAGCTTTCTTCTTTGCCACCATCTGACCGATGACTTCGAAGCCTTTCTTGGTGCCTGCGTAGGCCAGCTTTTCTGCCGGACGGCGGAGCTTGTACTTCCTGGCGAACTCACTGCCAGAAAAGCGTACCGCCAGACCTAAGCCCAGCCCCTGAATATCTTTTGCCATTTATAACACCTCTTGATGACTCGTTTGAGGAAACACGACAGAGTGAATTTATCCTGTGTCGGCCATTCTCACATCTTTATTACAGTGGCTGCATTGGCAGCCCTGACCGGACATAACGGGCCGGAATGCCAAAACACAGGACACGTTTGGGAGTTACGCGGGCACAAGGTATCATGACCGCAACCAATATCTGCTGAGGATCGACATGCTTACATTGCTTTCACCCGCCAAGACTCTGGATTTTGAGACACCGCCGGTTACGGATCAGTACAGTCTGCCAGATTATCTGGATGATTCGGCTGAGTTGATCGATGTATTGCGTAAGTATTCTCCGGACGAAATCGGCGCTCTGATGAAGCTGAGCCCGAAATTGTCTGAGCTGAACGTGCAGCGTTACAGTGATTGGAAGATTCCTTTTCCTGAAGGGGAATCAAAAGCCGCTGTGCTGGCGTTTAAAGGGGACGTTTATACCGGCCTTGATGCCGACAATATGAGCAAAGACGACCTGGATTACGCACAGGGTCACCTGCGTATTCTTTCAGGTTTGTATGGTTTGCTGCGTCCGCTGGATCTGATTCTGCCGTATCGCCTTGAGATGGGTACGAAACTCGGCAACGATCGCGGCAAGGATCTTTATGCTTTCTGGGGCGACAAGATCACCGACGCTCTGAATGAACTCACTGAGCAATCTGGTATCAATACCATCGTGAACCTGGCGTCGAACGAGTACTTCAAGTCGGTGAAGCCGAAGGCGTTAAAAGCAGACCTGATCACGCCAGTGTTTCGTGATGAGAAAAACGGTAAGTACAAAATTATCAGTTTTTATGCGAAAAAAGCGCGAGGCCTGATGGCGGCGTACCAGATCACTCAGCGTATTGATAACCCTGAAGATCTGAAGAAATTTGATGTGGCGGGCTATCGCTTTTCTGAAGAAGAATCGACCGCCACAGAGTGGGTATTTAAACGTGCAGAGAAGGATGTACCGAATGCGTAAGAGCGTTCTGACTTTGCTGGCCAGCACTGTGCTGGCCACCGGCCTGACGGGGTGTGTTCTTGCACCGCAGACCATTGAACTGAGCGAGAACTATGAAATCGAGCAGCCCGCTGCGTCGGTGTCCCGTGGTGCCTTGATTCGTGTGGTCGACAACCGCGAAGAAATCAGCCCTGACGAGCGTCAGTCGCTGGGTAGCCGTGGTGGACGTCTGGCCGAAAACTCTCCTTTGTATGTTCAGGATGAATTGTCGGCGGTGCTGACGCGTCGCTTGCAGGACAGCATGACGCAACTCGGGTTCGGTGGTGAAAGCCCGCTTGATCCGGTGAAGCTTGAGCTGGCGGTGAATCGTTTCCGTTACAGCTGTAATGAAGGTTTTCTGGTCACAGCCTGCAGTGTCAGTATTCGATTCAATATGACGGTACTGGATGGTAATACGACGTTCACTAAGCCGTATGGTCTGAGCGAATCGCGTCGTGTGGCTGCGGCACCGGTGAAAGAATACAACGAAAAATGGGTAAACGATGTACTCGACCGTCTGTGGGAATACATCTTCAGCGACCCAGAGCTACGCGAATATCTGGGCGTTTAAGCTCATTGCTGAACTGGCAGTTCTACCAATAAAAAAGCCCGCATCAGCGGGCTTTTTTATGAGAGTTGCTAACTGATAGCTTGAGCAATTAGCTCAACGCTTTACTCAGTCGGGCAACGGCATCACGAAGAGTATTCATGCTAGTCGCGAACGACAGACGCATATAACCCGGTGTACCGAAGGCTGAGCCAGGAACCAGAGCAACGCCTGCATCACTGAGAAGCTTCTCAGCAAATTCAACGTCGTCAGTAATGCCCAGTTTTTCCATAGCGCCTTTCACGCAAGGGTAGGCATAGAAAGCACCATCGCCTGGGATACAGGTGATGCCCGGAATACCGTTCAGTGCATCAACGATGTAATCGTGACGTTCTTTAAATGCGGTAACCATCGGAGTCACGCAATCACGGCCGCCACGCAGTGCTGCTTCTGCAGCAACCTGAGAGATAGACGCAGGGTTAGACGTGCTCTGTGACTGAATTTTCTTCATTGCGCCGATCAGCTTAGCCGGGCCTGCCGCGTAGCCGATGCGCCAGCCAGTCATGCTGTAGGCTTTTGAGACACCGTTCAGAACGATAGTGCGCTCGTACAGGTCTGGGTTGGCAGTAACGATGTTTTCGAAACCAAAGTCAGCCCACCAGATGTACTCGTACATGTCGTCGGTTGCGATCAGTACGTCTGGGTATTTACGCAGAACGTCGCCGAGAGCAATAAATTCATCTTTGGTGTATGCCACGCCAGATGGGTTTGACGGGCTGTTCAGTACCACCAGACGGGTTTTGTCTGTGATGGCCGCGTCCAGCTGCTCTGGGGTGATTTTAAAACGAGTCGATTCATCGGTCTCGATGATGACAGGTTCGCCTTCCGCGATTTTGACCATATCCGGGTAAGATACCCAGTACGGCGCTGGAATCACGACTTCGTCACCTGGGTTGATCAGCGCGAGAGCCATGTTGAAGAAGCTCTGCTTACCACCACAGGAAACCAGAATTTGGTTCGGTTCGTAACTGAGGCCATTGTCTGCTTTCAGCTTGTCGATAATGGCAGACTTGAGACCGGGGGTACCGTCAACGGCTGTGTACTTGGTGAAGCCCTTATCGATAGCTTCTGCAGCCGCTGCTTTGATGTGGTCCGGAGTATCAAAATCCGGTTCGCCAGCACCGAGCCCGATAATGTCTTTGCCTTCCGCTCGTAACTCTGCTGCACGGTTGGTCACCGCCAGGGTCGGGGATGGCTTGATCAGTTGAACGCGATCAGACAATTTAAGATCCAATGTACTTTCCTCTAGCACGGCCACGATGTGTGCCTAAAAAATAGCGGGCCTCAAAATAGGCCCTAAAACAACGTATAATCTTACTGGATTTAGACGTTAACTGGAATCCTCATGAGTAAGCCATTCGAGCTGTCATCCAAATATTCGCCCGCAGGCGACCAGCCAAAAGCTATTGATGGCCTTGTGAAAGGTGTCGATGCCGGCCTGCTCAAACAAACTTTGCTGGGTGTAACGGGCTCCGGTAAGACCTACACCATGGCCAACGTGATTGCCCGGTGTGGGCGTCCGGCCATCATAATGGCCCACAATAAAACATTAGCAGCGCAGTTGTACGGGGAGTTCAAAGAGTTCTTCCCGAATAACTCCGTTGAATACTTCGTGTCGTACTACGACTACTACCAGCCAGAAGCCTACGTCCCGTCGTCTGATACTTTCATTGATAAAGACGCCTCGGTGAACGAGCACATTGAGCAGATGCGTTTGTCTGCGACTAAAGCGCTGATGGAGCGTCGTGATGCCATTATCGTCTGCACCGTGTCGGCTATTTATGGTCTGGGTGATCCTGATTCTTACCTTAAGATGATGTTGCACCTTGTGCGCGGTGATCAGGTCAATCAACGTGACATTCTGCGCAGACTGGCGGAGTTGCAGTACACCCGCAATGACGCAGACTTCCATCGCGGTACTTATCGTGTGCGCGGTGAGGTGATCGATATCTTCCCGGCGGAAAGCGATGATGAAGCTATCCGTGTGGAGTTATTTGATGATGAGGTCGAGCAGCTGAGTACCTTCGACCCGCTGACTGGCCAGATATACAGCCGCCTGGCGCGTGTCACCGTCTACCCGAAAACGCACTATGTGACGCCACGCGAGAAAATTCTGGATGCCATTGAAGGCATCAAGGAAGAGCTGAAAGAGCGCCTTGAGTACTACCGCAAAGAGAATCTTCTGGTAGAGGCGCAACGACTTGAGCAGCGCACTAAGTACGATCTTGAGATGATGCAGGAGCTTGGGTACTGCTCGGGTATTGAGAACTACTCCCGCTATCTGTCGGGGCGTGCAGCAGGCGACGCGCCGCCGACCTTGTTTGATTACATACCCAACGATGCGCTGGTGTTCGTGGATGAGTCGCACGTGACGATTCCGCAGATTGGCGGCATGTACCGGGGTGACCGCTCTCGTAAAGAAACTCTGGTTCAGTTTGGTTTCCGTTTGCCATCGGCACTGGACAACCGGCCTATGCGTTTTGAAGAGTGGGAATCGATTGTACCGCAGTGCATATTTGTTTCTGCCACGCCGGGGCCCTATGAAAAAGATCATCAGGACAACGTGGTCGAGCAGGTTGTTCGCCCGACCGGGCTGGTGGACCCTGAAATTGAAATTCGCCCGGCCACCGGTCAGGTGGATGACTCACTCCATGAAATTCATCAGCGGGTTGAGAAGGGCGAGCGGATTCTGATTACCGTACTGACGAAGCGGATGGCCGAAGACCTGACCGAGTTCTTGCATGAACAGCAGGTTCGCGTGCGGTATCTGCACAGCGATATTGATACGGTTGAGCGGGTTGAGATCATCCGCGATCTGCGCTTAGGTGAGTTTGATGTGCTGGTGGGCATTAACCTGCTGCGGGAAGGTCTGGATATTCCGGAAGTTTCTCTGGTTGCTATTTTTGATGCCGATAAAGAAGGCTTTCTGCGTTCTGAGCGCTCTCTGATTCAGACCATTGGTCGGGCGGCGCGTAACCTGAATGGTAAAGCGATTTTGTACGCTGACCGTGTGACCGATTCAATGCAGCGGGCAATGGATGAGACCGATCGCCGTCGTGAGAAGCAGCTCGCCTTTAATGAAGAGCATGGTATTACACCGAAAGGTGTTATGAAGTCAGTCGAAGATATTCTTGAGGCTGCTCCGCCTCCGGGTAAAAAAGGCAAGCAGCGAGGACGTGCTCGTCAGCAGGTGGCAGAGAAGGAAGCAGGCTATTCGGCGGACGATTGGCAGCACCTGAACGCAGCGGAACTCGGGAAACGCATATCCAAAATTGAGGACGATATGTTTAAAGCTGCGAAGGATCTGAACTTTGAAGAGGCGGCCAAACTGCGTGACCTGCTGCACTCAATGAAAGAGAAAATGATCCAGAATAGCTGAGCGGGTTCTTCTCACTGCTTAAATCAAAAAGCCCTCTGTCTGTACCGAGGGCTTTTTTAGTGTTTTGGCAAAGGTTGTGCGCTATCAGGCAGTCACGATGCCTGTGAAGATAACAAACAGGGCAACGATGCCAGTGTCCCAGACCAGGGTACGGACTACAGGGATGCCCGCCGCATAGATCACAGGGTAAACAATACGTGCTGCGGCAAACACAATTGAACCCCAAACGGTCAGCCCGTTTGAAATCTCTGTTTGTGCAGCGACCAGAACCAGAGCGACAAAGATGAAACCTGTTTCAATGTTGTTGCTGACAATCCGGTTAAAGCGTTGCGCGAGAGGGCTTTCCTCAGCGGGTGCTTCATCGCGGTTGCTCATAAAGTACGATATCCCATACGCTTTCATTGCAATGGTGGCCTGAAGTAACAGAACAATCAGGCAGGTCATCGCAAACGTCAGCAGTGACATCATTTCGGTCGTCATTCGGGTTTCTCCTGTAGAAAAATAGTCAAACTTCTATAAAACTAGGCCGCTGTGCTCGTAATGAGGTGACAGTCTGGCGGTAGGTCTCTATAAGAGGCGGCAGGATTCAAAAAGGATTCACCAGCGAGAAAAAATATTTCACTGAAAGGGATAAGGAGTTGGTTCGGTGACTATTAAGGAAATTCAGGAAGCGGTTATTGAGCGCGCTCAGGCGGGGGATGATAAGGCCTTATCTGAGCTGCTGAAGGCAGTTCGCCCGAATATTCACAACTACGCAATGAAGCACTGTGTGATTAATGACGTCGATGATGCCGTGCAGGAAGTACTGATCACTGTATCGCGCCGCTTAGACAGTCTTAAAATCGTAGCAGCGTTATCTTCATGGCTGTTTACGACAACTCGCCGCGAGTGTCGCAGGTTAGGGCGTGTTGCCTTTGATTTCGACCCGCATGGTGATGGTACCGCCCTGGAGTGGTTAAACACGACGCCTGAGCAGGATCAATTGATCGACCTGACGCGGGCTATCCGTGATCTTCCCGATACATATCGCGAAGTACTGCTGATGAAGGATTATGAACAGCTGACTAATCGTGAAATCGCGGATAAAACAGGGCAGTCAGTCGCGGCGGTTAAGAGCCGTCTGCACCGGGCGAGAACTATGGTCAGAGATCAGCTCCTGCAGGAAACCAGTAATCTGATCAACGAAGCCTATCAATAAAAAGAACACATAAAAGAGCCCGCAATTGCGGGCTTTTTTATTAACTGAGCTGATCACAAGCGTGAGACGAGCGATCAGGCCTCAGCGACAGGTTTCACAACGAAGAGCAGGTCGCCCTGATTCACTTGCTGACCATCCGTGTTCATAACACGAGTTACCTTAAACTTCTGCTTAGCCGGATAGAGCTGACTGCCAGCACGGTTAAACTGTTTAAGGCTCAGCGGTGTGAACATTTTCATGGCTTCCATCAGACACAGGGTCTGAGAAACATCAATCACGTCACCTTCTTTCACAAAGGCAGGCTCACTCGGAGAAGATGAACCGTAGAAAATACTGGTCGACGGTGAAAGTACTTTCAGTTCGTCTGAGCCTTCAATTTTGAGCTGCGAGGCGTCGACGGCATCTGCGTTCATGTCTGCCGCGTCTTCGATGTCTTTAATCAGTGCATCGAGATCAATCCGATCCAGGAATTTCGGCAGATAAGTCGTATCGTAAACGCCATCAACAAATACGTTGTCGTCCAGCACGCGCTTGAGAAGCGGGATGTTGGTGCATACGCCGGTGATTTTTACTTCATCCAGGTACTTACGCAATTTTGCGATGGTGTCGTTACGGTCTTCGCCATAACAGATGATCTGCGCGACCATGCTGTCATAGAACGGCGATACCTGCTTGCCTGCTGCCGCCATCGAAATTAATTCGATGTGGTCGTATTTCGGTAATACACATTCGCGGATCGTTCCTGGTGTTGGAACAAACTCCACGTCATCGCCTTTGAATACGGCTTTTTCGGCGTTGATACGAACTTCGATGGCGTAGCCTTTGTGATCTGGTTTCAGATCAGCGATATCACCACCTTCCGCAATACGGAACTGAGTCGAGACAATGTCGATACCAGAAACCAGTTCGGTCACAGGGTGTTCTACCTGAAGACGGGTGTTCATCTCCATGAAGTAGATCGCCATGTTGTCGAGGTCGAAAATAAACTCAACGGTACCGGCGCCAACATAGTCGACAGCGTCTGCCAGTTTTTCTGCGTAATCGTAGGCACCTTGCTCCAGCTCGCGCGGCAGCATGGTAGAGCCTGATTCTTCGAAAATTTTCTGGTTATTACGCTGAACGGAGCAGTCACGCAGGCCCAGGATTTTGGTGTTGCCCTGAGAGTCACGCAGAACCTGAACCTCAATGTGGCGCAGAGACGTCACGTATTTCTCGAGGTATACATCACCATTACCAAAGGCCGCTTTTGCTTCAGTAGAAATCTGGTGGAACAGGGCGTGAATGCGGTCTGCTGATTCAACAACCTGAATCCCTTTGCCGCCACCACCGTGTACGGCTTTAAGCAGTACCGGGTAACCAATTTCATCTGCAACGCTCGCGGCATTCGCGGAGCTGGTCAGAATACCGTGGGAGCCGGGGACAACAGGCACGTTAACGCGCATCGCGGTGTTAATGGCGTTCGATTTGTTACCCATGGTTTCCATTGAAGAGACCGGTGGGCCAACGAAATTAATGTCGTGGTTGCCACAGAGTGCAGCGAACTGACTGCTTTCTGACAGGAAGCCAATTCCCGGGTGCAGTGCATCAACACCTTCGTGATGCGCAATGCGCAAGACAGACTTGGCGTTGAGGTAACTTTCATCCGGTGTGTTACCACCAATACAGACAACGCGATCCTGTGGACCAAGCATATCAACAGGTACGGATTCCATATCCGGGTCAGACTGGATCAGTACGACTTTAATGTCGTTTTCCTGTGCCTTGCGGATCAGCTTCACTGCGGTACAGCCGCGTGCGTGAACCATGACCTTGTCGATCTTGCCGTATTTTTTCTGGCTGACTTCGTCTTCGGCGGTCAGTGGTGCCATGCGTGCGGCAGAAACATAACCTTCAAGGACTCGTTCGAGTACATCGTTAACGCTGTAGCGTGCCACTGGCATATCCGGGTCAATTTCGCGCAGGCGTTCATCGAGATCGTCGAAGAATGGGTTCGAAACCAGTCCGTCCATTGAATCTGAAGAAACGGATAAATAGTTCGATAGAGTGCAGGTACTTGGCAGGTAACTAGGTACAACAATCTGCCCTGCGAACGGCATATTTGTACCTGAGAAATAATAGGTCTGCGCCAGCGGGTGCGTTACGAAACTCGCTTGAGCACCACCGGTACAGTCGCCAAAACCAAAGACCACGAGAGGCAGGTCATTGTCGCGAACAAAGCGGGTAATACGGTCGTTAACAACAGCCATTGAGAAGAGTGCCGCCGCACCTTCTTTGGTTTGCATACCGCCGGAGGATACGAAGCAAACGACAGGCAGTTGCTGGCGAGCACATTCGACCATTAATTTGCAGAATTTCTCTGCACTGGCCATATCAAAAGCGCCAGCCTGGAAATCGAGGTTCGATACCAAGGCACCGACACGCTGTGTCTTGCCGCCGATATTAATATCCGCCAGGCCTGTGATAACACCACATGGCTGAATATTATTTTTCAGTGCTTTTTCGATAGAAGAACGGAAACCCGGAAAGGCCACTGGGTCTGCCGACATCAGGTTGGCATTGATCTCTTCGAAGTTATCAAAGAAACGCTCAATAATGGCCTTCGGTGATGTGCGCTTCTGACGTTTGGTGTCGTCGAGTACGTCCTGAATCAGCAGGTCGTGATAGGCCATGGTCAGACGGTTCCAGAAATCTTTACGACGACCGATGCTGACCGGGTTGATGCGCCCGTTATAGCTCTTTCCTGATTGCTCTGCGTTGTAGTACTCAGGCAGAAGCTTCTCGAAAATAAACGTGATCACCACGAAGAGAGTTTCGGACAAGCGCGGGAACGCGAGCTTTTTCCACTCTTCGACAGACTTCAGGAATTCACCGCTCTGCGAACTCTTGATGAAATAGCTGAGCCAGTAATTGAAAGACTCGAGCTCCTTCATGGTGTAGCTTTCGCCTTTGGTCGCTTCCGACAGAGACTTATCCAACAGTGCTTTCACAGAGTCGCGGGAAAGCGCACGGTTGTTGTTCGCTTCTTTCGCGACACTGACCAGGTTATGAATAAAGTTGTCGTAGAGGCTGCCGAACACCAGCATGTTCTGGCAGACGTGACGGAACTCTTCGCGCAGTTCGTCATGCAGAATGGCATCCAGAATCGTGATGTCTGGATTAGCCGGGTTCTGAATATTTTCCTGACGGAACTGAATATACGGTGCCAGCGCTTCTTCAATAATTCGGCGGTTGGCTTCAGTCGCTTGTGTTTCTTCGTTGTTGCACAGAGCTTCTGAACGTGTCGAGAGTTTCAGTTCGGCACGGATGCTTTCTGGCAGTAGTTCGTCTGAAAGAATGGTATTCAGCGCGGTCGCCAGAGACTGACGCAGGGTCCCTTTGCCTTTTTCGGCGTTGCGCTCGGAGGTCAGCTCCTGACGGGTTTCGTGTGGTAACTGCTCACGAATATAAGCCGCCAGTGGGTGCGGATTGTCTTCAATAAAATCGGCAACGGCGCCGGCATCAAGAATATCGGACGAGCGCAGCAAAAAGCGGCTCTGGCGATAGTCTTCAAGGTAATTAAGCAGGCCCTGGAAATTAACCGCGGCATCAGACTTCCAGCGGTTAAACAGATACAGGCCGAAATTAAAGCAAAGGTCCTGCTTTGCTTTCAGGTAGTTATTCTTTGGTTCACCCAGGAAAAGACGGACGATGGTATTACGGCTTTCGTCACGTTCTTCGTATTTCGCCCAGAAGGTTTTCCAGCTCTTTTGCAGGCCATCGTCGTACACGATTTTTTCAGGCGCCTGTAGCCATTTCTGGAACTTACGGTTCTGCTCATTCTGGATGCGTTGCTCCAGCTGACCCGCTGGGATTTCTTTGTCCGCAAGGCGGCCGTAGTTCTCAACCGTGGTCGAGTGAATACGACGACGCAGGGTCAGGTAGCGAGTATAGCGATAGCACAGGCCGAAAATATTGATATGTTCTGTCGGGCTCTGAGCAAGGAAGAAATTCGCGTTATTCTCAAGCGTTGACAGTTTTTCTGATGGGTTCAGAAAACGATCAATACTGCGCTTGTAGTGATCCATCAGGTAAGGGTTATTGCGCGTAAATTCTTTCGCACCTTCTTCGATGGATTGAATGCCACTGGTAATTGCACGCAGCAGATTTGCACGCTTTTCATCGGCATCGGTCGGTGCGTAATCAATGATGCCATCAATCACGCCGGATTCGCGCAGCTGGTAGCCGGATACGCCGACGTACTTTGCACATTCCTGCCATGACAGGTTGTACTTGCGAGCGATACTGGCAAGCCCCTGCGGCTGAATCGTATTGAAAATACCATCGCGTACTGACAGCAGGATGTTTGTCGCGGCCAGAGGAATAGCACCGCCAGAGTAACCTGCGCCCCAGATAATACCGATGGTCGGTACATCGTTGTTCACCATCTCGGTGATAAGATGACTGATTGAGTGCGCCTGGTTATTGGCATTGGCCAACTCACCAGCGTCGGCCCCTGGGGTATCGATAAAGGTGATGATCGGCATCGCACGACTGGCGTAATTCTTTGCCTGTTGTGCCGCACGGTTGTGATGAATCGGTCCCCAGGCTCCATTGGAGTGGGAGCGGTTCTGGCAGATAAAGCCAACACGGCGAATCTGACCACCAAAATCGAGGTCTGCTTCAGCGCAGTATAGTGGCCCGTCTTCGACTTCTGAGACCACACGAACAACGAGATGCTGAACGATACTCTTTGCGTCAGTGCGCTGAGGATTTTCGCTGGGTGCAACGACGCTTTGGATATAGTCGTCGATGTTGAGCTTTCTTAGTCGATCCAGCTCAATAGCGCATTGTTGTGGAGCAATCAGGCCTTTAACTTTGTGATCAACCGCGTTGTCTTCATACTCGGGAAAAAGCGAGAAGTCCGCCGATAATTTTTCGGCGATCTGAAATAACGGGTCCGTATGATTCGGTAATTCTTGTTGTGTCATGCGTTGTATTCCGTTGGTCATTCTCAGGCGTTTCACTGAACCCGGTGTCACTGGGTTACATGCCTGATTTTTTTAGTTTTTATGCCCCATTGAGTAAGCTCCGGTATCCCGGATAGAGGTATGCCACGGTGATCCGCTTGTTACACCTTTTTAAATACCAGGGTGGCGTTTGTACCACCAAAGCCAAAGCTGTTTGACATGATCGTCGTCAAACTGGCATCACGGTTTTCGGTAACAAGCGGCACGTCCGCCGCGCCCGGATCGCGTTCAGTCACGTTCGCGCTTCCGGTGATAAAGCCATCTTTCTGCATTAACAGGCAGTAGATAGCTTCCTGAACACCCGCCGCTCCAAGAGAGTGGCCAGTCAAAGATTTGGTTGAGCTGAAAGGGGGCACGTTACCACTGAAGGCACGCTTAACAGCGTCAAGCTCGCAAATATCACCCGCTGGCGTACTGGTGCCGTGGGTGTTCAGATAATCGATGTTCGGGTTGCCTGCCATTTCCAGAGCGTCGCGCATACAACGCTCCGCGCCTTCGCCTGAAGGAGCAACCATGTCAGCGCCGTCAGAGGTAGCGCCATAGCCGATGATTTCGGCATAAATCGTCGCGCCACGTTTGACCGCGTGTTCGTATTCTTCAAGAACGACCATGCCCGCACCGCCGGCAATAACAAAGCCATCGCGAGTCGCGTCGTAGGGGCGAGAGGCCTTATCCGGGGTGTCGTTGTACTTGGTCGAAAGGGCGCCCATCGCATCAAACTGCATGGTCAGCGTCCAGTGTTCTTCTTCGCCGCCGCCAGCGAACATAATGTCCTGCTTACCCCACTGGATAAGCTCCATTGCATTACCGATACAATGGGCGCTGGTCGCACACGCGGAGGTAATGGAGTAGTTCACGCCACGAATAGAAAATGGGGTGGCCAGGTTGGCCGATACGGTGCTGCCCATAGAACGGGTCACACGGTATGGGCCTACACGACGGATGCCTTTTTCGCGCAGGGTGTCGACGGCTTCAACGATATCGCTGGACGATGCACCGCCAGAACCTGCAATCAGGCCAGTACGCGGGCTGCTGACCATATCTTCGCTGAGACCTGCATCCGCGATGGCTTCTTTCAGAGCAATGTAGGAGTAGGCAGCAGAGTCGCCCATGAAGCGGCGCTGCTTGCGATCGATATGATCATCTGGGTTTATTTGTGGTCTGCCAGCGATGTGGCTTCTGAAGCCCGCGTCTTCGTATTCGGGGATGTAACGGATACCCGATGTCTGGCCTCTAAGGGAGGTCAGTACCTCTTCCTTATTGTTGCCGATGCAACTAACAATTCCTAACCCAGTGATAACGACGCGGCGCATTACGACTAAACCTTGCCTTCTGTTCTGATACCTTAAACACACGTGGAAGGCTCACGGACGCCTCCTCCCACAGAAGCCCCTCACTATAAAGCACTGGGCGCCGGGAACAAATTAAAATGTGTGTTTTCGGTGGAGAGGGGCCGGATTTGGCTCACTTGCGCAACGTTGCGACTGTCTGGCGCCAATATGAGGCGAGTGACAGCAGGGCAATGACAGCCGCGGCAACCGTCAGAATTCGGGTGTCGGGGTAGCGGCTGTCGTGAAATAACATAGTGATACAGGTGATGGTCATCAGGCCAGCTGCGAAGCGTTCAAGCCCTTTGCCCTGAAGCCACCAGATCTCATCCGTCAGCTTTTGAGCGATCAGTGCAAAGATGAGGCCTGCGGCAGAACCGACCAGAATATCCAGCGGCCAGTGCGCGCCAACCGCGGCACGGCTGATCGCGGCAACCAGAGCGATCACGAGAAGCGCAATCGTACCGCCGATGCTTCGCATGTTGAGGGCGAGCAAACCAGCGGTCGCTAATGCGGTAAAGGAATGCCCGGACGGGAACGCGTGGTTCTTAACGACGGGACCGATGACCTTGAAAACGTCGGCATCTAACACGGCAGGCGGACGCGGTATCTCAAGCAGGTTCTTCAGGCCATGAACGAACAGGGCGCCGATAATCAGCAATACAAACCCGGAATTGAAAATATGCGGGTAACGGCTGGCAACAATCGCGATCACAGCAACGGCAAACAAGGTGTCGGCAACAAAGGTCATGTTGGCCCAGAAGGCATCTGGCAGGATACCAGCGTTAGCGTTAAACCAGAGGAAGAGTTCCTGATTAGAGCCTTGCGACGTTACACCTGCTGCCAGAACAAGCAGCAGCATGGCGAGGCTGATGAGCAGCGTATCTGTCTTCATTCGGTCGCTTCACTTTCCGGTTGGCCGCCGCTGTGGCGAATGATCATGATCGGGCCTGACTGATATAAAACATCAAAAGGATGTTCAATGCGTTTCACTCTGTCTTCGCGGGCAAAACCTACCTCGCCCGGCTCCAATCGACGGCGCTCAGTCCAGGTATCGAGATAGACGTTGAAACTCGGCATATCAATGGATTGAGTAACCACCGGCTCGCCCAGTTCTTTGGCAAACATTGCGGCGTCCCAAACCGGACGCTGTTGGGTTTCACTGAAGGTCGGGATGAACAGGAACCAAAGCAGAACAGACTGAACGACGCCCGCCATAACCAGACCAAACCATGGGCTGAAACGCTTCCAGAAAATCAGAGCCAGCGCCGCGATCGTTCCCAGGGCCGCCAGAATCACAAAATCAGTATTAAAGTACTCCGCAGCACGCTGCGCAGTGGCGATCTCAATGGGGTTGGTCAGTCGCGCTTCTACTATCGGGATCAGTAAAGGGAAGGCGACCATAAGGCCAAACAGGATCAATGGGAACACGGCAGCCAGCAGGCGACTCTGTAGCCAGTTACGGTAACGAGCCATCAGAATAACCAGCGGTGTTACCCCATAGAGGATGTAGTGCGGCAGCTTAGTACTGGCAAGACTGAATAAGACCAGTACGACCAGGAACCAGATCCACAGGAAGCGGTTCAGATGGTCGCCGCCTGCCAGTGTGGTTTTGATGGATGGCAGTATGCGTAGCAGAAGTCCGCCAAAAGGGGCAAGCACGAACGGCAGTACCATAGGGTAAAACAGAAGCCCGCCGTCGTGTCCTTCCATGGCGTTATTGAAACGGTTGACGTTGTGCTTCATAAAGAAGCCGTCGATAAACTCCTGACCGTGAATCTGATACGCCGCGATATACCATGGAGCTGCGATCAGCAGGAATATGATCCAGCCGGGAATATAAAAAATCGCGCGCAGGAATTCCTGTCGGTAGCCACTACTCAGGTAGAACAGGCCTCCGGCCATAAACGGAATAGCAACCGCCACTGGGCCTTTGGTGAGTGTGCCGAGTGCCATGAGTACATAGATCCCAATCAGCAGGCCGCGAGATGGCGCCTGTGAATAGAGATACATGGCCAGCATGGTGGTGGCCAGGATCATGTTGAGCAGGCCGTCAGCTGTGGCAACGTGGGTAATGGCATTGATACCTGCAGCGGTCGCTGCCATGAGTGCGGCTGCGATGGCGGTTTGCTGGTCTGTTACTTTGCGGGTGAAGGCAAAAATCGCAAGTACCCACAGAATGCCTGCCAGAGCGGATGGCAGTCGGAATACCCAGACATCGGTGCCGAAGGCTGCGACAGAGGCGGCCTGGAGCCAGTAAATCAGAATGGGTTTGTCGAAACGGATGCGATCATTGAGGTAAGTGGTGATGAAATCACCACGCTCGAACATTCCCCGTGTCGCTTCGCTGAATGCGCCTTCGTCGTGGTCAAACAGCAGGAAGCCGTTGAGGTTCATAGTCATCAGGACGATGACAAACCCCAGCAGCCAGAGAGGCAGTGCAGTACGGCTCATAAAGAAATCAACTGGTAGATGAGTTCGTTGTCTCGGAAGCGCCCGTGTCGGATGCCTGCGCTGTTGTGTTGGCTTCAGCCCAGTCGTCTTCACCTGCTGGTACTTCATCGTCTCTGTGGTAGATGACGTACTGTTCGCGTTTCGAAGATTCGAAGTAAGTACGCGAGATCAACTCTGAGAGTACACCGGTTGTCAGGAACTGCAGCGAGGCAATCAGGAAGACCACCGCGATGAGGAATAGTGGTCGACCTCCTATATCTTCGCCCATAGCGAACTTAACAATCGCGAGGTACACCAGCAACAAAGAGCTCACAGAGCCGAGCGCCAGGCCGATAGACCCGAAGAAGTGACCCGGGCGGGCGCGGTAGCGCATAAAGAAATAGACAGACAGCAGATCCAGAATCACCCGGAAAGTACGTGAGATACCGTACTTCGACTCGCCTGCGGTCCGTGCGTTGTGATTAACAACAATTTCACCGATGCGGCTTGGTGGCACAACCGCAGCTACCCAGGCTGGGATAAAACGGTGCATTTCACCGTAGAGGCGCACTTGCTTGATAACAGACGACTTGTAGATTTTCAGAGAGCAGCCGTAATCATTGATACGCACGCCTGTGATCTTGCCGATCAGGCGGTTTGCAATGCGTGATGGAATCTTACGCAGGAACAGGTCGTCCTTGCGGTTTTTACGCCAGCCAGTAAGCAGATCGAGGTCGCGCTCAATCAGGTGGTCGACCATACGTGGAATATCATTCGGATCATTCTGCAGGTCACCATCGAGGGTAGCGATCAGGTCACCGCGGGCTTCATCGATGCCCGCCTGCATGGCTGCGGTCTGGCCGAAGTTACGGCGCAGTTCGATCACACGGACATGGCGGCCGTAGTCGTCGGCTTCGCGTTGCAGGGCCTGAGGCGTGCCGTCAGTCGAGCCGTCGTCGACGACCAGTAGCTCCCACTTACCTTCGTAAGTAGACAGAGCATTATGAACCGCTTCCACCATTGGTTTTACATTTTCTATTTCGTTATACATAGGAATAACGATGGAGAGAGATGGCTTGGCGTTTTTTGCCTCAGTCAAGGGAGATACCACGCTTAGTCTTTAGAAAGTCGTGCGCGATGATACCGGAAACTCGTACCCGGTAAAATAACCGCGTCCCTCAGAATTCCGGGACTTCAGTGCTTAATAACCGAACGCTGAGTTGCAAGGGTTAGTATTCCAGTGAGGATAAATGTACTGCCGAGCACGAACAGGTGCAGGTTTACCGCTGCTGCGAGAGCTGGGCCGCTCTCAATCCCCCAGGGCAGGAGGCCAGCCAGTACGCCAGCTTCGTAGGTGCCGGCGCCTGCTAATCCGTGGATGGGCAATACCGAGCTGAGCTCGCCTGTCGTCGCACCACTCCAGCTGGCACTGAGCGTGAGGCCAGTGAAGGCACTGAGTAGCCAACTGAACACGGCGAGTTTTACCACCCAGTTGATGATGGTCCAGAGCAGGGCGCGGATAAAGGTAAAGGGGTTGTCCGGCAGTGCCGTCATCAGTTCAAGCGCTTTGACCTTCCAGCCCTGGCCTGACTGAAGATGCTTGCGGACAGTCTCCTGTAAAATCAGCGCGAGCAGAGGGGCCGCGAGTACCGCGCCTGCCAGCGCGTAGCGGACTTCTGATCCCCAGGGCATCAGGCTTTGCAGGCTGATAAACGCCAGAGCCAGCAAAACATATAGGTCGAGCAGTCTTAGCCAGAGCAGAGCAGGACCGGAATGACGGTAAGGAACCTGATACTGCTGTTTCATTAATAGCGGGAAGGTTGCCTCACCGCTGCGCATCGGCAGGAGATTATTAAAGAAGTTATGCAGGACGGTGATTCTTAACAGTGGGGCAAACTGTCCTTTCGTGTAACTGCCGAAGAAATCGTAGAAACGCAGCGCACGCAGCAGGTAGCTCACGAGCATCAATGACAGTGCGATGCCCAGTTGGCGTGGTTCAATTGCTTGCCAGCTCTCAGCGATCCTGGCCCAGCCATAGTGTGCCTCTACCAGCCAGACCAGACCAAAGAGTAGGGCCGTACCCAGCCAGAATTTCCACGAAGTCAGCACGAGAAGAAGTGTCCTGTAATGAAGCTGGCGCGTATTCTCTATGTTGAGCACCATCGTGGCAATACCGCTTAAAAACCACGTCTGCTATTCGCACCTGTTGTGGATTGCACCATTCCGCTACAATTTGGCGATCATAGCGCCTGAAGGGTCAGGCTGACTGCTCGTTGTTGGAGAAATTCAGTTGAAAGTTCTGTTGGTAAAAACATCGTCTCTTGGAGATGTCTTTCATACGCTTCCTGCGGTGCAGGATGCGTTCCGGCAGGTGCCCGATATTGAATTTCATTGGGTGGTTGAAGAAGGTTTCAGCGAAGTGCCTGAGTGGCACCCTGCGGTCACGCGCGTTATTCCTGTAGCGTGGCGGCGCTGGCGTAAGTCGTTAAAAGATCCGGCCGTACGCGCAGAGATGAAGGCCTTCTACCGCTCCATCCGCGAGGAAAAATACGATCTGGTACTGGATGCTCAGGGGTTGATCAAAAGTGCTGTGTATACTCGTCTGGCGCGCGGAACTAAAGCTGGCCTTGACCGGGCGAGTCTGAGAGAACCTTTGGCAGCGCTAGCCTATAAACGTCGCATTCGTGTGCCTAAGGGCCAGCACGCGATTCTCCGAACGCGTCAGTTGTTCGCCCGCGCACTGAATTATCGTCTGCCGGAGCAGCTGGCATACGGCATTGATAAGTCACGGTGGGAACGCCCGGATATCGAAGGTGAGTATTGGGTATTTCTGCATGGAACAACATGGGTAACAAAGCTCTGGCCAGAAGTCTACTGGCGTTCGCTGGCTGAGCTTGGTGTAGCTCAGGGAAAGAAAGTGGTTTTGCTCTGGGGCAATGACGAGGAGCGTGAACGGGCTGAACGCATTGTTGATGGGATTGAGGGGGCCCAGGTCCTCCCTCGTATGCCGTTGAACGAAGTCAGTGCCTGGCTTGCTTATGCCGAAGGCGTCGTGGGTGTGGATTCTGGTTTGTCTCATCTGGCTGCGGCAATGGAGACCGGTATGATTGCTATCTTCGGATCAACTGACGCTACCCTGACCGGCGTGCTTGGGCCGCATTGTGAAATCATTAAGAGTGAGCTGAAATGTGCTCCGTGTCGTTCCAAGCAATGCTTGTTGAACGAGCCCGGAGACATCCAGCCGCCATGCTATCGGGAAATTACCCCTGAGCGCGTGAAAGATCAGTTACTGATACAAATAAGCGAGGCCTGAACAGGCCTCGCTTTTGTTCATCAGTTGTCCCTATCTGCCATCAGGCGCTACGCACGTGACGCGCTGACTGCTCCATCGATGAGTTCAGCTCGCGACGACGGAATTCACCCGGCGAGATGCCTGTCCAGGTTTTGAAACGGCGTTGAAATGAACGTGGTTCAGTGAAGCCAAGTCGTAACGCGATGTCGGACACTGACCATTCCTTTGTTGTCAGCCATTCCTGAGAGAGTTCGAGTCGGAGTTCGTCGAGGATCTGCTGATAAGAAGATTCAGCCTCCAGAAGACGTCGCTGCAGAGTTCGTTCAGACATGCCCAGCTGGCTGGCGACGCGTTCCCGGCGAGGGATCGTCCGTTCCATCATATTCTGCAGTGTAGAGCGAACCTGAATCACAACAGGGTCACACTGTTGCAGCTCCTGGTGTTGCTTCTCTGCCTGCTCCTGCAGCGTTTTAAGCAGTGTTGGATCGGGGTGGCGAATCGGCAGGTCCATCAGTGATGCGTCAAACTCCATTACGTTTACTCCTGAATCAAAGATCAGTTCACAGCGGAAGTACTCTTGATAGCGTTCAAGTGTCTCCGCCGGTGGGGCTTTGTGTTCGAAATAGATTCTTATCGGTGCGATATCGTCCCGGCCGGTCACCCAGCGCGCATACTCCACGGTGGTGGCCAAATATTCATCAATCAGATGAGGGCGGACCAGTGTGTCGCGGCAATAGCAGTTCCAGCGCACTGAAACAATGTGCTCACCTTCGGCGAGATCGGTTGTGCCGAGATTGCCAATCAGTGCCTCGTAGCGGGGAACCAGCCGGAAAGCTTCTCCTCCGCTCTGGCAGTTCATGATCAGATAGCCGACAAGACCAAATGCGCCGGGCGCGACGTATCGGGCACTTTTGAAACCAAACTCCGGATCGGCTGCCTTAGTGATCATCCAGCGCATCATGGCTTCGAAATCACATGCCTCTACTCTGGCCAGGCGATTGTCCAGCACTCCGTGATTAACAGAGCATGCGTTGAGTACATCGGTAGGCGCTATACCGTAGTCCTGCGCAGTGCGCAGAAACAAACGAACGAACGCCGACGACACTGTGCCGGGGACATAATTATTATTCTTGTTCATAAGTTCTTCCATGTATCTGGAACATTCTGTGTCAGAACCGCACCTAAGGGTAGATCAGCAGAAACATAGGATGATCGTTATACTGATTTAACGCTTCGTATGCGGCAAGCACATGTGTGTTACAGAATGTTAGTGCTCGGTTATATAGTCTCCGGCCCTTTCATTCCTGAGGTGAGATGGCGCAGAATGCACAAAAAAGGGGGAGGTCTATGTCCATAACTGATTGGAAATCTGGTGGAAGAGAGCAGAGCTGGCGAGCGCTGACGGAGAATACACACTGGGATATTGTTATTGCTGGTGGTGGTGTCACCGGCGCAGGCGTGGCCAGAGAGGCCGCCCGGCGGGGGCTGCGTGTGTTACTCGTTGACCGTCAGGACTTTTCTTGGGGGACCTCCAGCCGCTCTTCCAAAATGGTTCACGGTGGACTTCGTTACATCGCTCAGGGAGATGTCCGGACGACGCTGCATTCGGTTAAAGAGCGCGAGCGTCTGATGCAGGAGGCTCCGGGGCTGGTGGACCTGATGCCTTACATGATGCCGCATTACGAAGGCCGTTTTCCGGGTCGCTTTGCGTTCGGCATGTTGCTGAAGGTTTATGATCTGTTGGCAAGGCGCAAGTATCACACTTTCCATGGGGCCGATGCCGTCCGTGAGCGCTATCCTTTCCTTAATCCGGATGGACTCACCGGTGCATCGGAATTTGCAGACGCCGTCACGGACGATAGCCGCCTGGTGATGCGTATTCTCCACGAGGCCCGGCGTGACGGTGCGGAAGTGCTGAATTATGTCGCCGTTGATCGTACTGAGCAGAATGCAGATAGCGTGACCATTTCGCTACGGGATACAGTGGGCGGCGCCAGTTGCAAGGTCACCGCCTCAGTGCTTGTGAATGCGACGGGGGTCTGGGTCAACGAACTGCGCGAACAGCTGGGCCAGAGTGCCAATGTGCGACCGGCGAGGGGGAGTCACATTGTGATTCCGGCAGAGCGCCTGCCGGTGGATGTTTCCTTTACCATCCTTCATCCTCAGGATCAGCGTCCCATCTTTGTGTATCCATGGGAGGGCCGTACGGTGATCGGCACTACCGATCTCGATCACCCAAAACCCGATAATGGCGAAGTGGGCATTACCCGTCGCGAGATGGACTACCTGCTTGCCCTGGCATCGTTCCAGTTTCCTGAGGCTGCAATTCAGGAGCAGGATGTTATCTCCAGCTGGGCAGGAGTTCGCCCTCTGGTGGCCAGCGGCGCCAAGAACAGTTCAAAAGAGAGTCGTGACCATACCGTCTGGAAAGATGGGCGTGTGGTGTCCGTTAGTGGGGGTAAGCTGACGACTTTCCGCTTGATTGCGCTTGATGTTCTTAAAGAGGCTCGCGAAGAGCTGCCAGGGTACGAAGTCGATAAGAAAGCGCCGGTTTTCAGTATTACCGATCCAGGCATTGCTTCTCTCGCAAGCGAACAGATGGCGCATCGGCTGGCTGGGTTCTATGGCCGCGATGCGGCTGAGATCATTGGCGCTGCGAAAGCACACGGTGGCGCGGAGGATCTGGAGCCTATCCCAGGGACTCATACTTGCTGGGCCGAGCTTCGCTGGCAGGCCGCGAGTGAGGCCGTTGTGCATCTGGATGATCTGCTGCTCAGGCGCAGCCGTCTTGGACTCTTGCTCAAAAATGGAGGGCTTGATCTGTTGCCTGATCTGAAAGAAAGGCTGCAGCCAATCCTTGGCTGGTCTGATGAACATTGGGCCGCCGAAGTCGAGCGCTATCGTCGCCTGTGGTCGCAATTCTATTCGTTGCCATCCGCACAGTCTGAGCAGGCTGCAAAGACTTCAGAGGCCGAGATCGCCTGATTGCTGTGACACCGTAAGGATTGCTTGCTCAATGCTTGCTTCCAGCTCGCTGGGCGTGACTTCAAGTGACGCCCAGTCGATCGTGTCGGCGGCTCCTTTTTCCCACTGCATCAATGCTTTCAGATGTTGACCGTATACCCCCGCGTTTTCGGTAATTGCCTGGGTGAGCTCTTTTGGCAGATTTACGCGGGCGCAGACTTCATCGATGGGCATATCCAGCATGGCATCAAGAAGGGAAAAGAGCCCCAGAGTGAACGCGGTATCCGGCTCCATTGTGTCTGTTCCGGCTGACAGGCTCTGCATCAGGTAACCACGAAACAGGGCCTGTTGTTGAAGCACTGCCGGTTTGTCGGAGAGCTTGCCCAGGGCGAGTAGATTCGCCCAATTACGTATTCGGCTGAGCCCGAGTGCGGTTGCTGCTCTCTGTAGAGTGGTGATGGGGGCTCCGTGATTCACTTGCGGTGAGTTCGCCATTTGCAGCAACCGATAGCTTAACTGAGGGTCGCGGCGCACGGTGTCGACGATATCGTCGAAATCGGCTTCTTCCTGATTTAATGCGCCTAGCAACTGCATGACCGCAAGGTGAGAGTCAGGTGTTCGTCGCCCGAACAGAATCACAGGCTTTGAGAAAAAATAGCCTTGAAATAAGTCGTAACCTGCAGCCTTGCAGTGCTCGAATTCTTCGTGGGTTTCTACCTTTTCCGCCAGCCAGAGTAAGCCTTCACGGTGAAACTTTTTGCGAACCGCTCCAGCATTATCAGGAGAGCCAAGCGCGGGGAGGTCAACCTTGACGATATCTGCGTACTTGAGCCAGGTAGCCTGTGCCTCATCACCTGTGAAATCGTCGACAGCGATACGGAAGCCCTGCTGCTTAAGCCGGGTAACCGCGTTGATGTTCTTATCTGTCGCCGGGATATGTTCCAGCAATTCAATGACCATCTCGTCGGGCGATAGCGGTAGATCAATGCTGAGAAAGTCTGCCGTGAAATTAACAAACGCAGGGCGGCCGCCGGTCACCAGTGCCATGCCAATTTCGTGGAGCGCGCCAATGACAACTTCGGTAGTGGCACTGTTACCGTGTGCATCCTGCCAGGCTTCTGATGCGTCAGGGATGGGGCGACATAGCAATTCGTAGGCATATATCGCTTTGTTGCTGTCCAGAATGGGCTGTCGTGCCAGTAATGGGCGGTCTTGCATATGTGATCCTGACTGTCTGGTTGAGTTTTTTCGAAATCTGTCGCACCGGAGCGTACGTTTGTCCGGCAATTAAAATGAGTGTAGCTGGTATTTTGTTCTGCGTTTTGGTGATGCTTGACTACACTTTTCTGAGTAACGATGTCCGGAGTAGATTATGAGCAACGTACTCAGCAGTGTTGACGCCCGAACCCAGCTCGTTGGGCAGAACAGGCTGGAACTACTGCTGTTCCATTTGGGTGGCCAGCAATACTTTGCAATCAATGTGTTTAAGGTGCAGGAGGTTATGCGCCTGCCTGAACTAACCAAGATTCCGGACAGTCACCCCTGTATCCGCGGCGTCTGTCATGTCAGGGGGCAAACCGTGCCTGTTGTTGACCTCAGGGCGGCCGTGAAGATGGGCCCGATGATAGGGGATACCAGCAACTGCAATATCATCGTCACTGAGTACAACATGACGATTCAGGCGTTTCTCGTTGGTGGTGTGGATCGTATTGTGAATATGAACTGGAATGAAATTCTGCCGCCTCCGGGTGGTGCGGGTCGGCAACACTACCTGACGGCGATTACCCGGATTGACGAGCGCATCGTTGAGATTATCGACGTAGAAAAGGTCCTGGCTGAGATCAGTCCTTATGAGCTTGAGCTCACAGAGGATGCCTATGATCGTGAGTTGCTTGAACAGGTGCACGGCAAAGATATTCTGATTGTCGATGATTCTAACGTCGCGTTGGAGCAGATGAAAAACGTGATCGCGCCGATGGGGCTGAATATTGTTCAGGCGCGTAACGGCCTGGAAGCGTATCAGACTCTGATGCACTGGAAACAGGAGGGGAGGGATATCCGCGACCGGCTGCTGATGATCATTACAGACGCTGAGATGCCGGAAATGGATGGTTATATGTTGACTACCGAAATCCGGCAAGACCCTGAGTTGAAAGATACCTTTGTGATACTGCATACGTCACTGTCGGGCAACTTCAACAAAGCCATGGTTGAGAAGGTTGGTTGCGATGGATTCCTGTCGAAATTCAAACCGCACAGTCTGGCTGAGGAAGTGCAGAAACTGATCCGTATGAAAGTCGAGCAATCCGCGGCAGGCTGACGGCATATACCCCGCCTGATCTGATGTATAAACTAGGGGGCTCTCTGAGGAGCTCTTATGAAAATATCCCGCCTGTTTATCTATCCGGTTAAGTCCTGCTCTGGTATCGAAGTGGAGTCATTAAGTTTCGATCAGAATGGACCGGTCGGCGATCGCAGATTCGTCATTGCCTCACCCAGCGGTGACTTTATTACTCAGAGAGAAGTGCCAGCGATGGCGTACATTCAACCTAGGTTTGAGGCGGATAAACTCGTACTTGGATACCCGGAACGAGGGGAGATGCAGGTATCAACGACGTCGTCAGCGGAGCCACAACGTGTCCGTATCTGGAGTGATGAAGTGACTGGCGTTAATTGTGGCGATGACGTCGCAGTCTGGTTGTCGGACATTCTGGAGCAGCCTGCGCGTTTGTTTATGCTTCCGGACAATAACCCCCGTAGGGCGGATAACAAATACGCCCCGGACGATACGGCAGTAGGTTACGCGGATGGATTTCCGCTCCTTGTGGTTACTCAGGAAAGCCTTGATGCGTTGACTGAGGCAGCACAGGTACCTGTCGATGTGCGTCGTTTCAGGCCTAATATTGTCATTGAAGGCGCTGATATCGCATTTGCAGAGCGTGATTGGACGAGGTTAACGACGAATCTGGGCGAGGTTCTGCCATTGGTGAAGCCTTGTGAGCGTTGTGTTATTCCAACACGTGATCCCGACACGCTTGAGCGCAGCCCTGAAGTCATGAGTGCACTAAAAGAATGGTGCCGGATTGAGGGCCGGATAATATTCGGTCAGAACGCAATATTCACCGGGAAGCGCCTCGGGGTAGGTGAGGCGCTTTACGCGGAATCAGAATAATTCGATGTCGTCATCAGTACCGAAGGAGTCGTCCATCGGTTTGTTAAAATGGTGGTGGTAGATTTCGAGCGCTTCAGCGATTGAACGTCCCGCAAGGATGTGCTCGAACATAATACGTTCGGCTTCCATGGTGTAGTTCGCTTTAATCTCGCTCTGTAGCTGAACCCATTCTTTTTCAATATACCGGCCCTTGGGATCACTGATCAGGTGGCCCATCTTCTCGAGACTCTCACCTACGTGTTCCATGCGCTGGGACAAGCGATCGTAAAACTGAAAAGCGACAACGGCTTTGCCTACTTCTGCGTGGATGATTTCAGCGGCGTTTTTAATTTCTTGAGGAGCGTTCGGGTCTACCTTTGCAAAGTGGTCGAGTAGCAGACGCGACTTGCTGGCGATTGAGGTAAAGCTGTGCGTCAGAGTATCTACCGAATCATTACCTTCTTTCATTGAGGTATCGATCTGCGCGACGGCCAGTGCCAGCAAGGTCAGGGTTTCGCCTATCTGGCTCCAGTTCAGCTGATCGTCCGGGACGGAGCGGCTGAGAGAATGTCGTTCAAGTTGCGCCATGGAGTTCGCATCCGGAAAAGGTTTGAACTTAGCTTAGTACAAGTACGCACCGGAGCCAGTCATAACAGTGTAAGTCATGCAATAGTCAGGTTCTGTGTCCTTCTGGCTCTTGCTTTTATTCGCGCTTCTGTAGTCGTAAAAGCAGGGATGACGTGTCTTTATGGCCGTTGCCATCCGATTCGAGTTGTTGGTAATAGCTATCCACAATCTCGGTGATGGGCAGAGAAACGCCTTCAGCTCTGGCTTCGTGGAGGCAGATTTGCAGGTCCTTGTGCATTAGCGAGACAGCAAATCCGTGGTCGTAGTCGCCGTCTATCATGGTTTGGTGGCGGTTGATCAGTTGCCAGCTACTGGCGGCGCCTTGCCCGACAAGCTCCATGACCTTCTTTGGATCAAGGCCGCTTTCCTGAGCGAAGTGGATCCCTTCGGCCAGAGACTGAATCAGTCCGGCGACACAGATCTGATTGACCATCTTGGTCTTCTGGCCACAGCCCGGATCGCCCATGTGCGCAATGGCTTTGGTGTATGGTGCTGTGAGATCTACCAGTCGCTCGTAGGCGTTGGAATCACATCCCGCCATAAGTGATAACTGACCATTCTGAGCACCTTGCTGACCGCCTGATACGGGAACATCACAGAAATATACGCCATTCTCTGAGGCTTCGGCGGCCATCCGTTCGGCCAGGCCTGCACTCGTGGTGCTGTGATCGACGATCAGTGCACCCGGCTTGAGTTGATTTATTATACCGTTATCTATCAGCCACTCTTCGACGTCTTCATCCCGGCTCACGCAGAGTATGACAGCGTCCGTCTGCACGGGGAGGGTAGAGGGCGTTGCTAATGCCTGCCCCTGGTTGCTGGCGAGCCACTGGGCAACCTTGGCAGGGCTGCGGTTTGCTACGGTCAGGGAGTGGCCTGCGCTGGCGAGGTGCGCAGCCATGGGGGCGCCCATATTGCCAAGGCCGATAAAGAGAATATTCACGGGGTATCCTTATGTGCAGTTTTTCGAGGCGAAAAAAAAAGCCGCTGGTCAGCGGCTTTTCTTATCCCTGGCGTTAGCCTGGGTAGTCACGCTTAGCGTAACCAGTGTACAGCTGACGCGGGCGACCGATACGGTAGTTGCCGCTGATCATTTCGTTCCAGTGTGCAATCCAGCCCGGAGTACGGCCAGTTGCAAAGATCACAGTGAACATCTCAGTCGGGATGCCGATGGCTTTCAGGATGATACCCGAGTAGAAGTCAACGTTAGGATACAGACCACGTTTAATGAAGTACTCGTCTTCAGTCGCAATCTTCTCCAGCTTCATCGCGATCTTCAGCAGTGGATCATCTTCCATACCGAGCTCAGCCAGAACTTCGTCACAGGTCTGCTTCATGACTTTAGCGCGTGGGTCGAAGTTCTTGTAAACGCGGTGACCGAAGCCCATCAGACGGAATGGATCTTCTTTGTCTTTCGCTTTTGCAACGAACTTGTCGATGTTTGACTCGTCGCCGATCTCATTCAGCATGTTCAGAACGGCTTCGTTTGCACCACCGTGGGCGGGGCCCCAGAGTGCAGCGATACCAGACGCAATACATGCGAACGGGTTGGCGCCAGTAGAGCCAGCCAGGCGTACGGTTGAGGTCGATGCATTCTGTTCGTGGTCAGCGTGCAACAGGAAGATACGGTCCATTGCTTTTGCCAGAACCGGACTTACTTTCTTCTCTTCACATGGCGTGTTGAACATCATGTGCAGGAAGTTTTCTGCGTAGCTCAGGTCGTTGCGCGGGTACATGAACGGCTGGCCGATACTGTACTTGTAAACCATTGCAGCGAGTGTCGGCATTTTCGCGATCAGACGGTGTGCAGATACCATGCGGGAATGCTCGTCATGGATATCCAGTGAGTCGTGATAGAACGCAGAGAGTGCACCAACAACACCACACATAACAGCCATCGGGTGAGCATCACGTCGGAAGCCGTTGAAGAAATGGCTCAGCTGCTCATGAACCATAGTGTGGTTCTTAATGGTGCTGACGAATGTTTCTTTTTGCTCTGCATCAGGCAGCTCGCCGTGCAGCAGCAGGTAGCAGGTTTCCAGGTAGTCTGACTTCTCAGCCAGTTGATCAATTGGGTAACCGCGGTGAAGCAGTACGCCAGCTGCGCCGTCGATGTATGTAATCGCAGATTCGGTTGCTGCGGTTGATACAAAGCCAGGGTCGTATGTAAACAGGCCTTTGCCAGTCAGACTGCGAACGTCGACGACATCAGGTCCTACGGTGCCTTCGTATACCGGCAGTTCTAATGTTTCTTCTACGCCATCGACTTTCAGTGTTGCTTTCTTGTCAGCCATGAAATGAGGCCTCCTGCTATCTGATTAATACCCCAGAGAACATTGTAAGTTCTCCAACTCTCCCGGTCGCTGTGCTTTTTACAGCTGCGAAATTCAGCCTGGTCAGCCAGAATTTCAGCACAGGAGAGAACACTTTTTAAGGTGTTACCCCCAAACAAAGGGGCACAACTATAGATTGTGGAGCTGGTTTGTCAATTGTCGCCAGGGCAATGATAAGTTTCTGGTTCGAGTCAAGTATAGATGGTTCAGATTGTTAACCCGGAGCCTGCGACTAATGTCTGACGTTGGAGCCGGGATTTGCTGGTGCTGCGGTTACTGCTCGCATCATCAGGGATACCTCAACCAGTCAACAGTGTAGATATACGGGGTGAAATTGCCGAATGCTCTGTCATAAGGCTGTCATGCCATTTGTAAAACACGGTTACGCTGCTTATAATTTGTCGCGGCGACAAACTTGTGCAAGACTTGTACAGGGGGATCGTCAACCTTCGTGAGCCTGTGCCCGGGGCCAGTCTGAGTGATTTCGGACAGGAGTTTCGGGCCCATATAAGAGTGTAATAGAGCCGTGAATAGCAATAGACCTAAAAATCTGGATCTGACTACTATTGAGCTCCCACTTCCTGCCAAGGCGTCCATCCTGCACCGTATCTCTGGCTTTGCTCTGTTTTTTGCAGTGGCCTTCATGCTCCGTGCACTTGGAGCTTCGCTGGAGTCTGAGCAATCTTTCAATGAGCTGAAAGAAGTAATGAATGGTGGCCTGGCCAAGTTCATCACCTGGGGCATTCTGTCTGCTTTGGGTTATCACTTTGTGGCGGGTGTAAAACACCTGTTGATGGACATGGGAATTGGTGAAACCAAAGAAAGCGGTCGTACCGGCGCAATCATTACTTTGATTGCCGGTGTCGTAGTGATCGTTCTGGCGGGAGTCTGGGTATGGTAAACAGTGTTACAAACTTTGGCCGTAGTGGCCTTTACGATTGGGTGATTCAGCGTCTGTCAGCTGTCATTCTTGCTATTTACACTCTGTTCCTGTTTGGATTCGTAGTCGCTACTCCGGACCTGACTTTTGCTGAGTGGCACGGTCTTTTTTCTCAGGTGTGGATGAAAGTATTCAGCCTGGCAGCACTGATCTCTATCTGTGCTCACGCCTGGGTTGGTATGTGGACAATTTCCACTGACTACATCACCGGGTCGACGTCTCTTCGTTTTATTTTCCAGCTGGTAATGGCAGGTTTCCTGTTCACGTACCTGGTCTGGGGCATCGATATTCTCTGGAGCGTGTAAGTCATGAGCAGCAAAATCAGAACTATGTCGTTTGACGCCATCGTAATCGGTGGTGGTGGTGCGGGCATGCGCGCTGCACTGCAGCTGACTGAGTCAGGCATCAAAACCGCGTGTGTTACTAAAGTATTCCCAACCCGTTCGCACACTGTATCTGCCCAGGGCGGTATTACTTGTGCGATCGCGTCTGCTGATCCAAACGATGATTGGCGTTGGCACATGTACGATACCGTTAAAGGTTCCGACTACATCGGTGACCAGGACGCTATCGAATACATGTGTTCCGTAGGCCCTCAGGCGGTATTCGAGCTTGAGCACATGGGTCTGCCTTTCTCCCGTACTGAAGAAGGCCGTATTTATCAGCGCCCATTCGGTGGTCAGTCGAAAGGTCCTAACGATCCTACTCAGGCAGCCCGTACCTGTGCAGCTGCTGACCGTACAGGTCACGCGCTTCTGCACGCCCTGTACCAAGGCAACCTGAAAGGCGGTACTACCTTCCTGAATGAATGGTATGCCGTTGATCTGGTTAAAAATGCTAACGGTCAGGTAGCGGGCGTTATCGCTATCGATATCGAATCTGGCGAAACTGTTTACATCAAAGCTAAGGCAACTGTACTGGCGACTGGTGGTGCGGGTCGTATCTATCAGTCCACGACTAACGCTCTGATCAACACTGGTGACGGTGTTGGTATGGCGGTTCGTGCTGGCGTTCCTATGCAAGACATGGAAATGTGGCAGTTCCACCCAACAGGTATTGCGGGTGCTGGTACTCTGGTGACTGAAGGTTGTCGTGGTGAAGGTGGTTACCTCATCAATAAAGACGGCGAGCGTTTCATGGAACGTTATGCACCTAACGCGAAAGACCTTGCAGGTCGTGACGTTGTTGCACGCTCCATGGTTATGGAAATTCTTGAAGGTCGCGGTTGTGGTGAAGATGGCGACCACGTGTTCCTGAAACTGGATCACCTGGGCGAAGAAACCCTGAACGCTAAGCTTCCGGGTATTCTTGAGCTGTCTCGCACATTTGCGCACGCTGACCCTGTTAAAGAACCAATCCCTGTTGTTCCAACCTGTCACTATATGATGGGTGGTGTTCCGACAAACATCGGTGGTCAGGCACTGACCGTTGATGCGGACGGTAACGACGTGGTAGTAGAAGGTCTCTACGCTGCTGGCGAGATCGCTTGTGTATCTGTACACGGTGCGAACCGCCTTGGTGGTAACTCACTTCTTGACCTGGTTGTATTTGGTCGTGCGGTGGGTCTGCAGGTTGAGCAGAACTTTAAAGATGGTTTCGACTTTGTTGATCCAACAGAAGAAGACATTGAGCGTGCAATGGCTCGCCTGAATCGTCTGAATACTCAGACTTCTGGTGACAGCGTTGCTGCTGTTCGTGCTGATCTTCAGAAAACCATGCAGCTGTACTTCGGGGTATTCCGCGAAGGTCCAAGCATGGAGAAAGGTCTGGAGATGCTCAAAGAAATCGGTGAGCGTGTTAAGAACACGGTTCTCGACGACAAGAGCAATGCATTCAATACCGCGCGTATTGAAGCTCTGGAACTGGATAACCTTTACGAAACTGCGTATGCAACCGCGGTTGCTGCGATTGAGCGTAAAGAGTCACGTGGTGCCCACGCCCGTAACGACTTCACCGAGCGTGATGACGAAAACTGGCTGTGTCACTCACTGTACTTCCCGGAAACCAAGACGATCGGCAAGCGTGCGGTGAACTTCGCGCCTAAGACCGTTGAGGCCTTCCCACCTAAAGTCCGTACCTATTAAGAGGGGAGTGTTGATATGTTAGTTAGTGTTTATCGTTACAACCCTGAGAAGGATGAAGCCCCATACATGCAGGATTACGAAATTACCATTCCTGGTGGTAAAGACGTAATGGTGCTGGATGTGCTGCACCTGGTTAAGGAACAGGACGTTTCTGTTGCTTACCGCCGCTCATGCCGTGAAGGTGTGTGTGGTTCTGATGGTATGAACATCAATGGTAAGAATGGTCTGGCGTGTATTACTCCGATTTCTGAAGCGACCAAAGGCAAAATGGACAAGTTGGTTCTGCGCCCGCTGCCAGGCATGCCTGTAATCCGCGACCTGGTTATCGACATGTCGCTGTTCTATCAGCAGTATGAGAAGATCAAGCCGTACCTGCATAACGATACTCCGGCGCCAGCTATCGAGCGTCTGCAGTCGCCAGAAGAGCGTGCGAAGCTCGATGGTCTGTATGAGTGTATCCTGTGTGCATGTTGTTCAACGTCTTGTCCCTCATTCTGGTGGAACCCAGACAAGTTCGTTGGCCCGGCAGGTCTTCTTCAGGCTTATCGTTTCCTGGCAGACAGCCGCGATACGTCAACTGAAGAGCGATTGGCAGGTTTGAGCGATCCGTTCTCTGTATTCCGTTGCCGCGGAATCATGAACTGTGTCAATGTGTGCCCGAAGGGTCTGAACCCAACACGCGCCATTGGACACATCCGTAACATGCTGCTGTCACAGCAGGTGTAACGGTACCACTTCCGACCGGTGGTATGAGACGTAAGTCGGGTTGGACATACAACCCGCTTACGTCGACAATTTTATTCGCAATGGAACCCAAAAAGTCCCATTGTTGACTAAGCTAGTTTACAGTTGAGGGAACCGGGCATCCCGGTGCTACCTCAGAGGCCTTGCGATCTATCCGATCGACCCTCTACTTCGCCTTGTGCTAGAGTCGGTGCATGCATCTCTGTGGTGGCATTCCCTTGTTCAGAAATTGACACAGGGTGGTCATACATGCACGAACTGACAATGGAGCAACTATGGAGCACTTCGCAGCTAGCGGGTGGTAATGTTGCTTACATCGAGGAGTTGTTCGAAACCTATCTCCGCGATCCAAACGAAGTGCCCGAAGAGTGGCGCAACTATTTCGACAAACTCCCTCGCGTTGACGAAAACAGCACCGTCGACACCCCGCATAAGCCCATCCGGGATCAATTTCTACTCATTTCAAAGAATCAGCGTCGCGCTAAGCCTATGATGTCCGCGCCAGTGAGCAGCGAACACGAGCGCAAGCAGATGAAAGTACTGCAGCTGATCAATGCGTATCGCGGCCGTGGTCACCAGCACGCTAAGCTTGATCCTCTGGCGTTGATGACTCGCGAGACTGTTCCTGATCTTGATCTGCATTTTCATGGCCTGACCCGCTCTGACCTCGATACAGTGTTCCAGACTGGAAACCTGTTTGTCGGTCAGGATCAGGCGACACTGAAAGAAATCATTGATGCGTTAGAAACCACTTATTGCGGAACGGTGGGTGCTGAATACATGCACATCGTCAATACCGCAGAGCAGCGCTGGTTCCAGCAACGTCTTGAAAGCGTCCGCTCTCACCCGAAATACGGTGAAGAAATCAAAATGCACCTGCTGGAGCGTCTGACGGCTGCAGAAGGCCTGGAAAAATACCTGGGCTCTCGTTATCCGGGTGTTAAGCGTTTCGGCCTGGAAGGTGGTGAGTCTCTTATCCCGTTAATGGATGAGCTGATTCAGCGCAGCGGTACGTACGGTGCAAAAGAGATCGTGATCGGTATGGCCCACCGTGGCCGACTGAATACCCTGATTAATACACTGGGTAAGAAAACCTCAGATCTTTTCGATGAGTTTGATGGTAAAGCAGAATACGAATCTCACGGCGACGTGAAGTATCACCAGGGCTTCTCCTCGAACGTGATGACACCGGGCGGTGAAGTTCACCTGGCGCTGGCATTCAACCCATCTCACCTTGAGATTGTTTCTCCAGTGGTTGAGGGTTCGGTGCGTGCGCGTCAGGATCGTCGTAGTGATCCTGTGGGTGAAAAGGTTGTTCCTGTCAGTATTCACGGTGACTCAGCATTCGCGGGGCAGGGTGTTGTTATGGAGACATTCCAGATGTCTCAGACACGCGCTTACAAAACCGGCGGTACTGTTCACATCGTCATTAACAACCAGGTCGGTTTTACGACTTCTAAGCGTGAAGATACCCGCTCAACGGAATACTGCACTGACGTTGCAAAAATGGTTGAGGCGCCGATTTTGCACGTGAATGGCGATGACCCTGAAGCGGTGCTTTTTGTTACTCAGCTGGCCGTTGATTATCGTAACGAGTTCCGTAAAGACGTGGTGATTGACCTTGTTTGCTATCGCCGTCGCGGACACAACGAAGCCGACGAGCCATCCGGTACTCAGCCGCTGATGTACTCGAAAATTAAGAGCCACCCGACAACCCGTACACTTTACGCGAAGCGTCTGGTTGAAGAGGGCGTCCTGACTGAAGACACCAGTAAGCAGCTCGAAGAAGAGTATCGACTGGCTCTGGATAATGGTCTTCACGTGGTTAAGTCCTTGGTTAAGGAGCCGAACAAAGAATTGTTCGTCGACTGGAGTCCGTACCTCGGCCATGAGTGGACGACCAAAGGCGATACTAAGTTTGATATGAAGCAGCTGCAGGAACTCGCGCATCAGCTTCAGGAACCGCCAGAAGGCTTTGCAGTTCAGCGTCAGGTCGGCAAGATTCTTGAGGACCGTCGTAAGATGGCTGCAGGCGCTCTGCCAATCAACTGGGGTTTCGCAGAAACCATGGCGTACGCCACTCTGATTAAACAGGGCTACGGAATCCGCCTTACGGGGCAGGACGTAGGTCGCGGTACGTTCTCTCACCGTCACGCCGTGCTGCATAACCAGAAAGATGCGAGCACTCATGTGCCGCTTCAGCATATCGAAGAAGGTCAGCCGAAGTTTGATATCTACGACTCGCTTCTCTCTGAAGAAGCCGTACTGGCATTTGAATACGGCTATGCAACCACGACACCAGGGACTCTGGTTATCTGGGAAGCGCAGTTTGGTGACTTTGCCAACGGTGCCCAGGTGGTATTCGACCAGTTTATTTCGTCAGGTGAACACAAGTGGGGCCGTCTGTGTGGTCTGACTATGCTGCTGCCACACGGCTACGAAGGCCAGGGGCCAGAGCACTCGTCTGCGCGTCTTGAACGTTATTTGCAGCTTTGTGCAGAACACAATGTTCAGATCTGTGTGCCTTCAACACCGGCGCAGGTTTACCATATGCTACGTCGTCAGATGATTCGCCCACTGCGTAAGCCAATGGTTGTGATGTCGCCCAAGTCGTTACTGCGCCATAAATTGGCGACCAGTACGCTTGAAGAGCTGGCTGAAGGCCGCTTCCGTACTTGTCTCGACGAAATTGATGATATTAATCCGAAAAAAGTCCGCAGAATTTTGCTCTGTTCCGGTAAGGTCTACTACGATTTACTTGAACGCCGCCGCGCGGAAGAGATCGACGATATTGCGATCATTCGGATTGAGCAGATTTATCCGTTTCCTCATAACTTCCTCGGTAAGATTCTGGAGCCATACAAAGGCGCCAAGGACATTTACTGGGTGCAGGAGGAACCGATGAACATGGGCGCCTGGTACAGCAGCCAGCACCATATGCGCAAAGTCGCGCATGACCTGAATCCAAAGTGGCATCTTGAGTACGCAGGGCGTGATCACTCTGCGTCTCCAGCTGCTGGTTACATGGCGCTCCATCTGGAGCAACAGGAAAAATTAATCCGTGACGCTCTGGATCTCCAGGGCTGACGTATCGCAGGAACTCTAAGGAAAATCGAATGAGCATCGAAATTAAGGCACCCACCTTTCCTGAATCTGTCGCTGATGGCACTGTGGCAACCTGGCACAAAAAACCGGGTGAACCCATCCAGCGCGACGAGCTTCTGGTGGATATTGAAACGGATAAAGTCGTACTCGAAGTTGTCGCTCCTGCGGACGGTTCATTAAAAACCGTTCATAAAGAAGAGGGCGATGTGGTTCTGAGTGACGAAGTGCTGGCAATCTTTGAAGAGGGCGCGGTGGATGCTGCGTCTTCTTCAGCGCCTGATGAAACCGAATCGGCGCCTGCTGAAACTGCAGAAGCATCTGATGATGGTGACATCATCATGAGCCCGGCTGCGCGTAAGCTGGTTGAAGAAAATGGTATTGCTCCGTCATCGATCAAGGCGACTGGCAAAGACGGTCGTGTTACCAAAGAAGATGTCGTTAATCATCTGAAGGGTGGTTCTGCGCCGGCGCCTGCCGCTGCTCCAGAACCAAAAGCAGAAGCGCCTAAGTCGGCACCTGCTGCACCTGCCGCCGCTGCACCTATGGCTGATGAAGGTGACCGCATTGAGAAACGTGTTCCTATGACTCGTCTCCGTGCAACCATCGCTCGTCGCTTAGTCGAGGCGCAACAGAACGCTGCCATGCTCACGACCTACAACGAAGTGAACATGGGCCCGGTTATGGAGCTGCGTAAAAAGTACAAAGATACTTTTGAAAAAGCGCACGGTGTGAAACTCGGTTTCATGTCTTTCTTCGTGAAAGCGGCTACTGAAGCCCTGAAGCGTTTCCCTGCGGTTAACGCATCTATCGATGGTAACGACATGGTTTACCACGGATATCAGGATATCGGTGTCGCCGTTTCTACTGAACGCGGTCTGGTTGTTCCAGTTCTGCGTGATACTGACAGCATGGGTCTGGCGGAAATTGAAAGCACTATTGGTGATTTCGGTAAGCGTGGCCGCGAAGGTAAGCTGGGTATCAATGATATGCAGGGTGGCACCTTTACCATCACAAATGGTGGTATTTTCGGGTCACTGATGTCGACGCCTATTCTGAATCCTCCTCAGACTGCTATTCTGGGAATGCACAAAATTCAGGAACGTCCGATGGCAGTGAATGGTGAAGTTGTTATTCAGCCAATGATGTATCTTGCTCTGTCATACGATCACAGAATGATCGATGGCAAAGAAGCAGTACAGTTCCTGGTAACCATTAAAGAGTTGCTCGAAGATCCAGCGCGTCTGTTGCTGGATATCTGATAGGGTTTCGGAAATTTAAGGATTTATTATGAGCAAACAATTTGATGTTGTAGTCATCGGTGGTGGTCCTGGTGGTTATGTAGCAGCTATTCGCTGTGCGCAGCTTGGTCTGAAGACTGCGTGTGTTGAAAAATGGGTCAGCAAAGAAGATAAGCCTGTGCTGGGCGGCACCTGCCTGAACGTAGGTTGTATCCCTTCAAAGGCACTTCTCGACAGCTCTCACAAATATGAAGAAGCGCACGAGAAGTTTGAGCTGCACGGTATTTCTACCGGTAAGGTCTCCATCGACATCGAAAAGATGATGGCCCGCAAAGAACAGATCGTGAAAAACCTGACCATGGGTGTTGCGACGCTGTTTAAAGCAAACGGTGTAACGTCGTTTGAAGGGACAGGTAAACTGCTTGCAAACAAGCAGGTAGAGTTCACTGACCACAGCGGTAACGTTGAGGTGCTTGAAGCAGAAAACGTAATTATCGCGACGGGTTCTGTGCCGGTTGAAATTCCTCCAGCGCCATTGGCCGACGACGTTATTGTTGATTCTACCGGTGCGCTGGAATTTACTAAGGTGCCTAAGCGCCTTGGTGTTATTGGTGCCGGTGTTATCGGTCTTGAGCTTGGTTCTGTATGGGGTCGTCTCGGTTCAGAAGTTACGGTTCTCGAAGCGCAGGATAATTTCCTTCACCTTGTCGACCAGACGGTGGCTAAAGAAGCTAAGAAACTGTTTGGCAAGCAAGGCATGGATATTCGCGTCGGTGCACGAGTCACTGGTACGGATGTTAAGCGTAAGAAAGTGACCGTGACCTATCAGGATTCTGAAGGTGAAAAGTCAGAAGAGTTCGACAAGCTGATCGTAGCGGTTGGTCGTCGTCCTTACACTGAAGGTCTGCTGTCAGGTGACTGCGGCGTTAACCTTGATGAGCGTGGTTTTATTCACGTCGACGAAACCTGTAAAACAGACGCTCCTGGAGTCTGGGCTGTAGGTGACGTAGTACGTGGTCCTATGTTGGCACATAAAGCGTCTGAAGAAGGCGTCATGGTTGCTGAGCGCATCGCCGGTCATAAAGCGCAGATTAATTACGACTGCATTCCTTCTGTTATTTACACGCACCCAGAAATTGCCTGGGTCGGTAAAACCGAAGATGAACTGAAAGCAAATGGCGAAAAATATAACGTTGGTATGTTCCCGTTCGCTGCTAATGGCCGGGCGATGGCCGCTGCAGATACGGATGGCTTCGTGAAGATTATCGCCGATGCTGAAACTGACCGTATTCTTGGTGCCAGTGTGATCGGTCCGAATGCTGGTGATCTTTGTCAGCAGATCGTTGTTGCTATGGAATTCGGTTCCAGCGCTGAAGACGTGGGTATGATGGTGTTCGCACACCCAACCATTTCTGAAGCTGTGCATGAAGCTGCGCTTGCGGTGAACAATCAGGCCATTCATAAGGCCAATCGTCGCCCTAAAGCCAAGTAAGCTGGTCTATGCACCACAGTGTGCAGGACATAATACTAAAGCCCGGTTTACCGGGCTTTTTTTTTGTGGCTTTATTACAACCTGTCTAAACTGTAACAGCGACGGTGGATTGGCCCCTTATTTCTCTAATCAGAAAATCAGGACTATCTTTTCCACACAAGTTTCTGAAATGGCGGAACCCATACAATGTGTCTCCGTCAGACAAGACCTGAACGTTAAATTGTAAGAACAGGACAAAGCGATGAACCTACACGAATATCAGGGTAAGCAGCTGTTCGCTCAGTACGGCCTGCTAGTCTCAAAAGGAGTGGCGGCAAAAACAGCGGAAGAGGCAGCTGCAGCAGCCGACACAATCGGTGGCGACCGTTGGGTCGTAAAAGCACAGGTACATGCGGGTGGTCGCGGTAAGGCCGGTGGTGTGAAACTGGTCAGCTCAAAAGAAGAGATCAGCGATTTTGCTAATCAGTGGCTGGGTAAAAACCTGGTGACCTATCAGACAGATGAAAACGGCCAGCCGGTTTCTCGCATTCTGGTTGAATCCTGCACAGATATTGATCAGGAACTCTACCTCGGTGCCGTTGTTGATCGTTCTTCCCGTCGTGTTGTGTTCATGGCATCGACCGAAGGTGGTGTGGAGATTGAGAAAGTCGCACACGAAACACCTGAAAAAATCCTGAAAGCCGAGATTGATCCCTTAGTAGGCGCGCAGCCGTACCAAGGCCGGGATCTGGCCTTTAAATTGGGTCTTGAAGGAAAACAAGTAGGGCAATTTGTAAAAATCTTCCTTGGTCTGTCTAAATTATTCCACGAAAAAGATCTGGCATTGCTGGAAATTAACCCTCTGGTAGTTACCAATGAGGGCGATCTCCACTGCCTCGACGCGAAAATTAACATCGATAGCAATGCTGTGTATCGCCACAAAGATCTGCAGGAAATGCACGATCCTTCTCAGGAAGATGAGCGTGAAGCACACGCAGCGAAATTCGAACTTAACTATGTCGCCCTTGATGGCAACATTGGTTGTATGGTGAATGGTGCAGGTCTGGCGATGGGTACCATGGACATCGTTAAGTTGCACGGTGGCCAGCCTGCGAACTTCCTGGATGTGGGCGGCGGCGCGACGAAAGAGCGTGTTGTTGAAGCATTCAAAATTATTCTCTCCGACGAAAATGTCAGCGCCGTTCTGATTAATATTTTCGGCGGTATTGTACGCTGCGACATGATCGCTGAAGGCGTAATCGGGGCGGTAAAAGAAGTCGGTGTGAAAGTGCCGGTGGTTGTACGTCTCGAAGGTAACAATGCGGAACTTGGTTCTAAAGTTCTGGCTGAAAGTGGTTTAAATATTATTGCAGCAACCAGCCTTGCGGATGCTGCGGAGCAAGCGGTTAAAGCTGCGGGGGGCAAATAATGAGTATTTTAATTAATAAAGATACCAAGGTTATTTGTCAGGGCTTCACTGGCTCTCAAGGTACCTTCCATTCTGAGCAGGCCATTGAGTACGGCACAAAGATGGTTGGCGGTGTTACACCGGGTAAAGGTGGCACTGAGCACCTTGGCCTTCCAGTGTTTAATACTGTCGCTGAAGCCGTTGACGCTACAGGGGCTGAGGCATCTGTGATTTATGTACCTGCGCCGTTCTGTAAGGACTCAATCCTTGAGGCGGCAAATGCCGGTATCAAACTGATCGTTTGTATTACTGAAGGCATTCCTACTCTGGATATGCTGGATGCAAAAGTTAAGTGCGATGAGCTTGGTGTGCAGCTGATCGGTCCGAACTGCCCAGGGGTTATTACTCCGGGAGAATGTAAGATCGGTATTATGCCTGGTCATATTCACCTGCCAGGCAAAGTGGGTATTGTATCCCGCTCGGGTACCCTGACTTACGAAGCGGTTAAGCAAACCACTGACGAAGGTTTCGGCCAGTCGACTTGTGTTGGTATCGGTGGTGACCCGATTCCGGGCTCTAACTTCATTGATATCCTGAAAATGTTCCAGGAAGACCCTGCCACTGAAGCCATCGTAATGATTGGTGAAATTGGTGGTACTGCCGAAGAAGAAGCAGCAGCCTTCATCAAAGAGAACGTGACTAAACCTGTGGTTTCTTACATTGCAGGTGTGACTGCACCTCCAGGTAAGCGTATGGGCCATGCCGGCGCGATTATCTCGGGCGGCAAAGGCACAGCAGACGAGAAATTCGCGGCGCTCAATGATGCTGGTGTAGCAACCTGTAAGAGCCTTGCTGATATCGGTAAGACACTGAAGGAACTGACTGGCTGGTAAGTCTTAGCTGAAGTCAGACAATATAAAAGCCCGCCACTGTTTCAGTCGCGGGCTTTTTTATTTTAAGAGCAACCGCGATTCTATCCCTAAGTCGAATAGGCGCTGTTAGTCGACTTTCGTATTCTGAATGAATACCTGGAGGTGGCTAATGATGTATGAAACCGATTACCGCGAGGCTCGCGACAATCCAAAGGCGTTCTGGTCTGCACAGGCAGAGAAAGTGCACTGGTTTAAAAAACCAACCAAGGTACTCAGTCAGGATGAAAATGGAATAGACCGTTGGTTTGCCGATGGTGAATTGAACACTTCTTTTCTGGCACTCGATTATCACGTTCTGAATGGCCGTGGCGATCAGGCTGCACTTATTTACGACTCGCCTGTTACTGGAAGCAAACGCTCTTATACCTATCGTGAATTAACCCAAGAAGTGGCGCTTTTCGCAGGCGTGCTGGCTGCCCGGGGCGTAGAAAAGGGGGATCGGGTTGTTATCTATATGCCGATGGTGCCTGAAGCCGCGATTGCTATGCTGGCTTGCGCTCGTCTCGGGGCGGTTCATTCGGTGGTGTTTGGTGGATTTGCGCCCAACGAATTAGCCGTCCGTATTGATGATGCAACGCCTAAAGTGCTTGTCACGGCCTCCTGCGGAATAGAAGTCGACCGGATTATCCCCTACAAACCGATTGTGAATGATGCGCTATCCATGGCGAGTCACCGACCTGATTCCTGTTTGGTACTGCAACGAGAGCAGCATCCTTGTGATCTGACTGCTGGTTTTGATCTGGATTGGCAAGAGGCGCTGGGGTCAGCATCACCAGCAGACTGTGTGCCTGTGTTGTCGACGGACCCCCTGTATGTTCTTTATACGTCAGGGACTACCGGTAAGCCCAAAGGGGTTGTCCGCGATAATGGCGGCCATGCCGTGGCGATGCGTTATTCCATGGATTCCGTCTATAACATAGGTCCGGGGGATGTCTTCTGGGCGGCATCGGATGTGGGCTGGGTCGTTGGGCATTCGTATATTGTTTATGCGCCTTTGATTACCGGCTGTACTACGGTCTTTTATGAAGGCAAGCCGGTTAAAACACCAGACGCTGGAGCCTTCTGGCGGGTGTGTGCTGAATATAAGGTGAAGGCCTTATTTGCTGCACCAACGGCGTTTCGTGCTGTACGGAAGGAAGACCCGGAGTGTGCTCTTGCCGGACAGTACGACCTCAGCGCATTAACAACCATTTTTATGGCCGGTGAACGCCTTGATCCACCCACTTACGACTGGGTGG
The DNA here is from genome assembly GCA_913019975.1 of Thalassolituus maritimus. Taxonomy (GTDB): domain Bacteria; phylum Pseudomonadota; class Gammaproteobacteria; order Pseudomonadales; family Oceanobacteraceae; genus Thalassolituus. The sequence goes on from CAJWBH010000002.1 coordinate 300,220, forward strand.
TCGGGCACCTGAAACGGCCCGTCGTTGATCATTGGTGGCAGACGGAAACTGGCTGGGCTATTGCGGGAAATCACGTGGGCTATGGTCTTGCGGAAACGAAGCCTGGCTCGGTAACGCGTCCGTCTCCTGGTTTTAATGTTGAAATTCTGGATGGTCACGGCAAGCCTGTGCCTGCCGGTGAGCAGGGCAGTATTGCCATCAAATTACCTATGCCCCCGGGCTGCCTGCCAACGATCTGGAACAATCACGACCGCTTTGTGGATGGTTACCTGAGTACCTTCGACGGCTACTACGTTTCGGGTGATGGTGGTTACATCGATAAGGATGGCTACCTGTTTGTTCAGGGGCGCACCGATGACATCATCAATGTCGCAGGCCACCGCCTGTCGACCGGTGAAATGGAGGAGGTTGTGGCTGGTCATGATGCAATTGCGGAGTGCGCTGTGATTGGCCAGGCCAGTGACCTCAAAGGCGAAGAACCCCTGGGTCTTCTTCTGTTAAAAGATGGTGTGACAATCGATGAAGCGACTCTGGAGTCCGAAGTCATTCAGCGAGTGCGTGACAACATCGGTGCCGTTGCCAGTTTCCGTCATGCTGTGGTTGTCCAGCGTCTACCGAAAACCCGCTCAGGGAAGATTCTGCGTAAGGTGTTGCGCAACATCGCTAACAGTGAGGAGTACCAAACTCCGTCAACTATCGATGATCCGGCGTGTCTTGTCGAAATCGAAGAAGTTTTATTAAAAAAAGGCTTAAGAAAATGAAACTTTGAGGAACTGATACGTGAATGTCGTATCTGAGCTTACGGTTGTTGCAAAACAACCGTTATGATTGCTCCCCCTCTACGCCGGCCTTCGGGTCGGCGTTTTTTTATCCTGCTAAATAATACCTTCTGACAGAGCGGTTGCGATGGCCTCACCAATCTCACCGACTTCGTCCAGCCATGCTTCCTGCCACGCACCTCTGAGCACCACTGGTTCCTGAACCCAGCGCCAGCGTAATCCGGTTGTGATGGTTTGCAGGGCGCGGACAGTGCCTGTGCCATCGTGGCCTGCACGTACGATGGCTATACAGGGGAGTCCCTGTTTGTTGTCCAGCACCGGGTAATAAACGCGGTCAAACCAGTCCTTCATTGCACCTGACATATAGCTCAGGTTTTCAGGGGTTAATAAGATAACTCCTTCGGCTTGCATGAGTTCATCGACGCCTGCATCTAACGGTGCTTTGGCGGTGAATGTGAGATTAGCGCCAGCTTTTTCTATGCCAGAAATAAGCCCGTCACGGAGACGGGCCAGATTTTCAGAGGGGCAGTGCGCAATAATCAGGAGGTTCTTTGTCTGCTTATCAGCGGATTTCATATTCTCTCGACTTACGGGGTTACGCGATATGTGGGCTATTCAATATCAGGATTAACGCCGTCTTTGGGTTTAATGATTAATACATCGCAACTGAGTTTATCGACGAGCGCTTCTGCTGTGTTGCCAATCAGGACACCGCTCAGACCTTCGCGACCGACAGTGCCAACGACGACGAGATCGGCTTCAATCTCTGCGGCCACATCCGGCACGACTTGTTCAGCATCACCTTCAAGTACGTGGACATGATCTTCAGCGACGTTGAACTTTTCGGCCCAGCGAGCTGTTGCCTCTTTATGCTGGTCAGTAATGTAATTCTGAATGTCTTCTGGTGGAGAAACCTCAGGCACCATGGCGAGGGCGACAGCGACCATAGGGTAAGCGTTTGCAATATGCAGGTCCGTATCAAAGTGATCAGCCAGATGCTCTGCATAAGACAAAATGTTGTCATTGATAAGAGTGTGCCCTTTGTCTGAGCTGGTGGCATCAATACTGGCGAGTATACGGTTGTGCTTCCAGGCATCGGATGATTTAACCATCATGACAGGCGCCGGGCAGTGGCGCATCAGGTTCCAGTCAGAGTGCGAGAACAGCCGATCGATCAGGCCGTGTTTCTGAGTCGACTTAATAACCAGGTCAAACTCCGTATCGCGAGCCGATTCAATGGCGGCATCGTGCAGGTGCTTCTGCCAATGAACTTCTGTATTTACGCGCAGGCCTTTGCAGCTATCCAGCTCAGTAAGCGAATCCAGCCAGAGTTGCGCCTGACGCAGGAGGGCTTGCTTCACACTACTTGCGGTCGTGTCTGCCAATTGTGAGGCCTGGTCGCTAAAGCTGTCCCAGGCTGAGGTGATTAATGTCAGGTCGGCATCAAGCGCGTTCGCCAGCCAGCATGCGCGCTGCAGGCCAGGCTGCTCTTCGTCGTGTTTATCCAGCACTACCAGAATGTGATTGATATCGAGCATGATATTCTCCTCAGCGCCGCAATGGCGTAGTCCGTTCTCTTAGTGAGCATATCGCTTTCAGGTGTCAGCGTCTTGCTCTGCCTCAAGGTAAGTAGTCTTAAGGTAAATCGCCTTAAGGTACGACCCCTATTGGCCGGTCAGGTTCTTACTTTAGTCGTCGGCACTGGCGTGCAGGAGGTCCATCAGTGCGGTAGCTGCATTGCTTTGCGTTCGATGTTTCAGGAATACGGCGCCAAGCTGTCGGCGAAGACTCGTCCCCGGCCAGTTGATTACGGTTAAAGCGTCATCATTCACCATTGATGAGGGCAGCACCGACCAGCCCATCCCGACCGAGACAAGCATCTTAATGGTTTCGAGATAGTTGGTAGGCATGGGTGCCTTTAAGGTCAGTCCTTCGGCAGCAAAGACATTGTTTATGAGCTGATAGGTAATCGTATCTGGCTCAGGCAATATGGCGGGCTCGGACGACAGGTCCTGAAGTAAGACCTGGGGGATGTCAGCCAGCCGATGATTGGCTGCACAGACGCATACCATATCGTCCTGCCAGAGTGGGATGGCAGCAATGTCACTTTTAGGTGTTTGCTCCAGTGTTGTCAGTGCGAGGTCGACCTGACGTAGTCTCACCGCCTGGTATGCACGCTCAGAACCCATAAACTGCAGGTCGAGATCCACATTTGGGTGAGCATGTACAAATTTCCTGAGAACAGGCGGTAGTCGGTGTAGCCCGATATGGTGGCTGGTCGCTAAGGTCAGGCTGCCGCTGATGTCGCCGGATATATTCTCCAGTTCAAGTTCTGTGTCTGATACAAGATCCAGAATATGTTGCGCTCGGGGGAGCAGGGCTTCGCCAGCCTCGGTCAGGCTGATGGTTCTGTTGTGACGATCAAATAGAGTGGTGCCTAGCTGCTCTTCCAGTTGCTTGATACGTTTACTGACCGCCGATTGCGTCAGATACAAAGACTCTGCTGCTGCTGAAAATGACTTTTGCTCAGCGACTGCTATAAACGCCTTTAACGATTGTGTATCCATGTCACACCCCGGAAGAGCTGATACTAAATAGTAGCTGGTATTCCCAGTAGGAATTCAAACTAGAAAAAATATGAATTTCTGTTGTTTATCAGCTCAGGTATCATTCAGCAAGTGATTAATGATGAGAACCTAACTAAAGAGATGGGAGTACCGAGCATGGCCGGCAAGACTCTTTACGACAAACTCTGGGATCAGCACGTGGTGAAAACCCGTGAAGATGGCACAGCGTTGATATACATCGATCGTCAGCTTCTGCACGAAGTGACCTCTCCACAGGCGTTTGAAGGTCTGCGTATTGCAGGTCGCAAGCCATGGCGCTTAGACGCTAACCTGGCGACACCTGACCACAATGTTCCGACCACCGTACTTGAGCGTAAATCAGGTATCGAAGGTATTCAGGATCCGGTATCCCGTATTCAGGTTAAGACTCTGGACGACAACTGCGATCATTTTGGCATTAACGAATTCAAAATGGCCGACAAGCGTCAGGGCATCGTGCACGTCGTTGGCCCAGAGCAGGGCGCGACGCTGCCGGGTATGACGGTTGTGTGCGGTGACTCCCATACGGCAACCCACGGCGCGTTCGCTGCACTGGCGCATGGTATTGGCACCTCCGAAGTTGAGCACGTGCTGGCGACTCAGTGCCTGATTCAGCGCAAAATGAAAAACCTGCTGATCAAGGTCGACGGTGAGCTGGGCAAAGGTATTACCGGTAAAGACGTGGTTCTGCACGTGATTGGTGTCATCGGTACCGCCGGTGGTAACGGTTGCGCCATGGAGTTCGGTGGTTCTGCTATCCGCTCTATGAGTATGGAAGGCCGTATGACCATGTGTAACATGGCGATCGAAGCCGGTGCCCGTGTGGGTATGGTAGCGTTCGATGAGATCACTGCTGAATACGTGAAAGGTCGCCCGTTTGCGCCTAAAGCAGATCAGTGGGAACAAGCCGTCGCTGCATGGTCTGACCTCAAGTCGGATGACGATGCTGAGTTCGATAAAGTCGTTGAGATTCGCGCCGAAGACATCAAACCACAGGTGACCTGGGGTACCTCTCCAGAGATGGTGACGACCGTTGATGGCACGGTTCCAACGCTTGAAGACGCTGAAGACGATGTGGAGCGTTCAGGCTTTACCCGTGCTTATGAGTACATGGGCTTAAAGCCGGGTCAGAAAATCACGGACATTAAGCTGGATCGTGTATTCATCGGTTCTTGCACGAACTCCCGTATTGAAGACCTGCGTGCCGCTGCTGAAGTTGCGAAAGGTCGTAAAGTGGCGGACAGCCTGATTCAGGCCTTAGTCGTACCGGGCTCTGGTCTGGTGAAAGCTCAGGCAGAAGAAGAAGGCCTGGATAAGGTTTTCGAAGAAGCTGGTTTTGAATGGCGTGAGCCAGGCTGCTCTATGTGTCTGGCGATGAACGCCGACAAGCTGGGCAGCGGTGAGCATTGTGCTTCCACCTCTAACCGTAACTTCGAAGGTCGTCAGGGCTACGGCGGTCGTACGCATCTGGTGAGCCCCGCGATGGCTGCAGCTGCTGCGATTGCTGGTCACTTTGTCGACGTGCGTGAATTTTAATAGGAGAACCTGAGATGAAAGCATTTACTGTACATCAGGGTGTTGTCGCTCCTATGGACCGCGCCAACATCGATACCGATATGATCATTCCTAAGCAGTTTCTGAAGTCGATCAAACGTTCTGGCTTCGGTCCGAACCTGTTCGATGAACTGCGTTATCTGGATGAGGGGCAGCCGGATGCGGATAATAGTGGTCGTCCGCTGAATCCTGACTTCGTGCTGAACCAGCCTCGCTACGCAGGTGCATCCGTGCTGCTGGCGCGTGAAAACTTTGGTTGTGGCTCAAGCCGTGAGCACGCACCTTGGGCGCTGGAAGACTTTGGCTTCCGTGCGATCATTGCGCCAAGCTATGCCGATATTTTCTACAACAACAGCTTTAAGAATGGCCTGCTGCCGATCGTTCTGGATGAAGAGACGGTGGATCGTCTGTTTAAAGAGACTGAAGCAAATGAAGGCTATCAGCTGACTGTCGATCTTGAGAACCAGAAAGTGGTTACGCCATCGGGCGAAGAGATCGCCTTTGAAGTGGACGATTTTCGTCGTCACTGCCTGCTGAATGGTCTGGACGATATTGGTCTGACGTTGCAGGACGCTGACGAAATTAAAGCGTACGAGGAGAAGCGTCGCGCAAGCTCTCCTTGGTTGTTTGCGTAGGGGAGCTGCCGCTAAAAGAGTGATTCGATTTCCACTCTGGGACTCGCCGTGAATACGTCCCTGTAGGCTCGGGTGCCGTGTTTGACCTACAGGGATGGAGGAAATGCCGAAATCTGTCGGGAACAGATTCGGCCTTACGGCACACAGTCCCCGAGCGGATATGCGACTCACTCTAACTGTAGAAGCCGACGAGTATGTGTATCGAAACAACAGCTCTTGCGGCTAGGAATATTTAAGGGGTGTTGCTGGGGCTTTTAAGCCAGCCCTTTGTGCCATGGCCAGATCTGTTCCATACAGATCCCGGCACTTCCACCATCCATGGTGGTCGGAGAGCACAAGGGAGCCCCCATGGATGGGTTTACGGCGAGCTGGATTAAAAGCCCCAGTGACAACCCGGGTTAACAAAATTATCACGTCAGACCAGAAGGTCGGCGTGCATACAGGAAATAGAAATGAGCAAAAACGTACTGATTCTGCCAGGCGATGGTATTGGCCCGGAAATCGTTGCAGAAGCCGTTAAGGTTCTGAACGTAGCGAACGAAAAATTCAATCTCGGTCTGGAGCTGGTGGACGGCCTGGTCGGTGGTTCTGCCTACGACGTACATGGTACGCCACTGCCAGAAGAAACCATGGACAAAGCCCGCGCCGCAGACGCAATCCTGCTGGGCGCAGTGGGTGGTCCTAAGTGGGATAACCTGGAAGATCGCGAACTGCGTCCTGAAAAAGGTCTGCTGGGCCTGCGCTCTGGTCTGGAATTGTTCGGTAATCTGCGTCCTGCAATTCTTTACCCACAGCTGGCGGACGCGTCTTCACTGAAGCCTGAAGTGGTGTCTGGTCTGGATATTCTGATCGTACGCGAACTGACCGGTGGTATTTACTTCGGTAAGCCACGTGGCATCCGCACTCTGGAAAACGGCGAGCGCGAAGGCTACAACACCTACGTTTACAGCGAGTCTGAAATTAAGCGTATTGCTCACGTAGCTTTCCAGTCGGCAATGAAGCGTAACAAAAAGCTGTGCTCAGTCGACAAAGCGAACGTTCTGGAAGTGACCGTGCTTTGGCGCGAAATTCTGGAAGAAGTGGGCAAAGAATACCCAGAAGTTGAACTGTCACACATGTATGTTGATAACGCGGCGATGCAGCTGGTACGTGCACCTAAGCAGTTCGATGTTATGGTTACCGGGAACATGTTCGGTGACATTCTGTCTGATGCTGCAGCAATGCTGACAGGTTCTATCGGCATGCTGCCTTCCGCCTCTCTGGATAAAGACAACAAAGGTATGTACGAGCCATGTCATGGTTCGGCGCCTGATATTGCAGGTCAGGGCATTGCTAACCCATTGGCAACTATCCTGTCAGCTGCGATGATGTTGCGTTACTCACTGGGTGAAGGCGCGGCTGCTGATGCGATTGAGCAGGCAGTAAGCAACGTGCTCGATAAAGGTCTGCGTACTGGCGACATCTTCTCTGAAAGTATGCAGAAAGTTTCCACCGTTGAAATGGGCGAAGCGGTTGTAGCCGCCCTGCAGGAGGTTTAATTACATGTCACAGTTGAATGTTGGCCTGGTCGGCTGGCGCGGAATGGTCGGCTCTGTCCTGATGCAGCGCATGCAGGAAGAGAAAGACTTCGATCAGATTAACCCGGTATTTTTTACCACATCCCAAAAAGGTAAGCCTGCTCCGGACTTTGCAGGTAAAGATTGCGGCACGCTCGAAGATGCATTCGATATCGACGCGCTGAAAGCACAGGACGTGATCCTGACCTGTCAGGGCGGTGATTACACCAAAGAAGTGTACGGTAAGCTGCGTGAATCAGGTTGGAACGGTTACTGGATTGATGCTGCGTCCTCGCTGCGTATGGATGATAGCGCCATCATCGTGCTCGACCCAGTGAACAAAGATGTGATCGAAAAAGGCATTGAGTCAGGTGTTAAAACCTACGTTGGCGGTAACTGTACTGTCAGCCTGATGCTGCTCGCATTGGGCGGTCTGTTCGAGAAAGATCTGGTGGAGTGGGTTGCTCCTCAGACTTATCAGGCAGCGTCTGGTTCAGGTGCACGCCACATGCGTGAACTGATTTCCCAGATGGGTGCGATTCGCGACGAAGTTAAAGATAAGCTTGATGACCCTGCCAGCGCGATTCTTGAAATCGACCGTCAGGTTGCTGACTTCATCCGTAGCGATGCATTGCCAACAGAGCAGTTTGGTGTGCCCCTGGCGGGCAGCCTGATCCCTTATATCGACTCTCAGCTGGAATCTGGCCAGAGCCGCGAAGAATGGAAAGCCCAGGTCGAAGCAAATAAGATCATGGGCCGCAGCGATGATCAGGTTCCTGTCGATGGTCTGTGTGTTCGTGTGGGTGCGATGCGCTGTCACAGCCAGGCGATGACACTGAAGCTGAAGAAAGACATTCCGGTCAGTGAAATCGAAGAGATTCTTGCCGGTCATAATGACTGGGTGAAAGTGATTCCGAATGATCGTGATGCCAGCATGACGGAACTTACTCCGGCAAAAGTGACTGGCACATTGAGTATCCCGGTAGGCCGTATTCGTAAGCTGAATATGGGGCCGGAATACATTTCTGCGTTTACCGTCGGCGATCAGCTCCTTTGGGGCGCAGCTGAGCCACTTCGCAGAATGTTGCGCATTTTGTTGAATCAGTGATGAGAAAGCGGGGCATTTGCCCCGCTTTTTTCATGGTGGCTGATAGAAAAATGCTCTAAGTGTTTCATACGTCACGCTTTTATCCCCCGCAAACCGGGCAAAATATTGCGTTAGCTCTCTTTATATTTGATACTACGAATCGCTTATGAACGGAATCTATAAGTAAGCTGGGTCAGGATCATCTAAAAAGAAAGCGGTTTTTCGAAAACCTGCGATACATCGTCGCGAACGACAACAAGGAAGCAATAATGAAGCGCCTACTTGCTAAAAGCATTCTGTTGGCTGGGGGAATGTCCTTATCATCTCATATTCTGGCGTTGGGCCTGGGCGAGATGGAACTGGACTCTGCACTGAATCAACCCCTGAGCGCAGAGATCAAGCTTATTGATAAGCAAGGTCTGACCAGCTCGGAGATTAAACCGAAGCTTGCCAGTGCTGCTGACTTCGAACGCGCAGGTATTGATCGCTACCAGTTCCTTACGCAGATGAAGTTTTCGGTCAATGGCGACCGCATTCTGATCACGACCCGTGATCCCGTTAATGAACCTTTTCTGAATTTCCTCGTAGAGCTCAACTGGCCGGCAGGTCGTGTGCTCCGCGAATACACCGTTCTTCTTGATCCACCGGTATTCGAAGAAGGACGGGTTCAACCATTAGTTGCAGTGCCTGCGGGCTCTGTTCAGTCACAGACGACGGTAACAGCACCTCAGTCGCGTCCAGAACCGAAGCCTACACCTAAGCGCTCAAATAGCTGGCAGACTCCAGCTGCGCCGGGCACCTACAAGGTTCAGCCGAACGACACCCTCTGGGAAATCGCTCTGGCAACCCGGCCAGATGCGTCTGTGACTCCACAACAAATGATGATCGCTCTGCAGGACGTTAACCCTGGAGCTTTCATCAATGGCAATATCAATCGCCTCAAAACCCACACTGTTCTTGATATCCCTGATGCTTCCATCATTGAAACGGTAAATAACCGCGAAGCTGTTGCTGAAGTAGTACGTCAGAACCGTGAACTGAAAGCCGGTGTTGCTCAGATTGATGCAACTGGCCGTAATACTGATACTTCTGGCCCACGCAAATCAACCGGAAATGGCGAAGTTCGCCTTCTCGCATCTGAAGCAAGCGGCGACTCGAACCAGTCGGGTGGGGCTGTTTCGGGTAAAGCCGGCACCGCTGGTGCGGCTGAAACAGATCTGGCGATTGCGCTTGAGAATCTCGATAAGAGCCAGCGTGAGAATCAGGAGCTGGTAGAGCGCCTTAATGCGCTTGAAGAGCAGCTCGCTAAAATGGAGCGTTTGATTTCGCTTCAGAATGACCAGCTAGCCAATATGCAGGCTGGGACCGAGCCAGCTGCAAAAGCGGACGCGACGGTTCAAGAGCCAGCGGCGGAAACGGCGGGCGTAGCTACCACTGAAGCCGCAACCGAACAGACAAGTGAATCAGTAACTGAATCTGCCACAACGCCTGCTGAAGACGCTGCTCCAGTAGAGCAGCAAACAGAGACTGAGGCAGTAGCCGAAGCGGCACCTCAAGAAGCTCCGGCAACTGAAGACGCTGAATCTGAGTCTGAGGCAGGTACTGATTACAACTACAGCGAAGGTGCTGCAGCCGAGACTGAGCAGGCCGCTCCAGTTCAGACTGCAGAACAGAAAGCTATGGCTGAGCGAGCGGCAGCGGAAGCTCGTCGCTCTGCGGCAGAATCGGATAAAAGTGTCGTCGATAAAATTATGGCGATTCCGTATCCATACTTTGCTATTGCGGCAGGCCTGTTGCTAACCCTTGTCTACGCGATCATGAAGCTGAAAGCGCGTAAAGAAGAAGATGCCGTTGCAGAAGCCGAAGCGGAACTGAATGCAGCCGAAGCAGCAGCGATGGCTCCAGATAATACTGAGCTTGATCTGCCTGATAACAATGATCTTCCGGGATTCGATGACAATCTGTCATCTGATGCTGGCGATGATAGCTTCGGTAACTTTGACCTGGGCGATGAAGAGATCGATAGTAATATCGAATCAGACCTTTCTGATATCGACCTGGATGCATACGACGATGCTGATGGCGAGTATGAAACCGTTGGCCAGACCGAAGACGCGATCAGCGAGTCGGACATTTACATTGCCTACGGGAAATTTGATCAGGCGATCGAGCTTCTCAAGGGCGCAATTGCAGCTGAACCAGAGCGCACCGACCTTCGCCTGAAGCAGCTCGAGGTTCTCTCTTCGCTTGATGATGCAGAGGCCTTTGCCGAGGCTGAGGCGAACCTGATTGCAATTGGTGATTCGGCCGCGAACGCAGAAGCAGCAGAATTCAGACGGCAACTGTCTCAACCAATTGAGCCAGAAATCCGTGCTGATGAATCAGGTGCATTGAGCCTTGATGGTGAACTGCCTTCGATTGATGAATCCGCAGAGGATGAGTTTGAAGGCGGTATGGACTTTGGCGCCGCGCTGGATTTCGGTGGTGATGCAGCACCGGAAGACGATGGCATTGGTGCTCAGCTGGAAGAAGTGCCGGATCTTAAGTTGGATGAGTCTTCAGACTTTGACGCAGAGAAAGAGGGTGTCGATATGTCCCTCGAAGACGATGCGCCAGAGCTTGATGATGACCTTCTTAACTTTGACCTGGGTGACGATGACGAACTCTCCACAGAGACAGTTGCGTCTGATTCGTCTGAAGATGAGCTAACCGAAGAGACTGACAGTCTCGCGTCGCTTGATGATGCCGACGACGAGCTTCCTTCCCTGGATCTCGATACAGACGATTTAACGACTGACCTTGAAGATATTGCAGCGGAGCTTCCTGCTGAGTCTGAGACTGAGACTGAGACTGAGACTGAGACTGAGACTGAGACTGAGACTGAGACTGAGACTGAG
>CAJWBH010000003.1 GCA_913019975.1 Thalassolituus maritimus
GTTGTGCAATCTCATCATGGCACAAGGGGGACGGGTCCATCTCATTTCCTACAAATCTCCGCTCTCTCACAAATCTCAGGCACAAAAAAACCGGCCAAATAGCCGGTTCTTTTTGCAACGTCTCGGGTTAGGAGCGCGTCGCGAGCGATGGCTGACCGAGGCAAAGATCTCTGAGCAAGCGGAGTGTAGTTAGCCTACATGAGGCAGATTTTTGCTCCTGCAAAATCTCCATTCCTGCCATCCATGGCAGTCACATACTCAGAGCCTTTAACAAAGGCCAGACGAGCGCAGTAGCGCTCAGTCCATACGCTCCCACACAGTCGCGATACCCTGACCGAGACCAATACACATAGTGCTCACACCGTACTTACCGTTGTTCTGTTCCAGAACGTTGATCAGCGTGGTAGAGATACGTGCACCAGAGCAGCCCAGTGGGTGACCCAGGGCGATTGCGCCGCCGTGGATGTTGATGCGATCTTCTGCGATATCAGTCAGCTTCAGGTCTTTAACACATGGCAGTGACTGTGCTGCGAACGCTTCGTTCAGTTCCCAGTAGTCAATGTCAGTCACGTCCAGACCCGCGCGCTTCAGTGCTTTCTTAGTCGCTGGTACTGGGCCGTAACCCATGATTGCAGCGTCAACACCAGCAACGGCCATACCCACGATACGTGCACGTGGCTTGAGGCCCAGTTCCTGAGCTTTTTCGTAGCTCATCAGCAGCATAGCTGCAGCGCCGTCGGTGATCTGTGAAGAGGTACCTGCAGTTACGGTACCGCCTTTAGGATCGAACGCTGGGCGCAGGCCAGACAGGCTTTCTGCAGTAGTTTCTGGACGGATAGTTTCGTCCTGAGTAACCAGTACTTCTTTGCCGTCTTTGTCGTGACCGTACATAGGTACGATTTCGTTCTCGAACTTACCTTCCTGAGTCGCTTTGTGCGCCAGGCGGTGTGAGCGAGCTGCGAATTCGTCCTGCTGTTCACGGGTAATGCCGTGCATTTTACCCAGCATTTCTGCAGTCAGACCCATCATGTTGGATGCTTTTGCAGAGTACTTAGACGCTTCTGGGTTGTGGTCGAAACCGTGCTGCATGTCGACGTGACCCATGTGCTCCACACCACCAACAACGAATACGTCGCCGTTGCCAGTCTGGATAGCCTGCGCCGCAGTGTGGATCGCAGACATTGCAGAACCACACAGACGGTTAACAGTCAGTGCGCCTGCTTCTTTAGGCACTACAGTCATCAGACCGATCTGACGAGCAACGTTGAAGCCTTGCTCTTTGGTCTGGTTAACACAGCCCCAGATGATGTCTTCGACCAGCGCTGGGTTAACGTCTGGGTTACGCTCAAACAGAGCGTTGATCAGGTTAGCAGAGATGGTTTCTGCACGTACGTTGCGGAATACGCCACCTTTGGAACGACCCATTGGTGAGCGCACTGCATCTACTACAACTACGTCTTTTGGATTGTAAGACATGGTTTAAATTCTCCTGGTGCGCTGATTAACCGAAGTAGCTTTCGCCGTTCGCTGCCATTTCACGCATGCGATCGGTTGCTTTGTACAGATTGCCGAGGTGAGCGTACTTGTCGCAAAGTGCAACGAAGTCAGCCATGCCAACGGAATCCATGTAACGGCATGCACCACCACGGAATGGAGGGAAGCCGATACCGAAGATCAGGCCCATATCTGCTTCAGAAGCAGTGTCTACGATGCCTTCTTCAATACAACGTGCTACTTCGATACACATTGGAATCATGCAGCGTGCGATGATTTCTTCTGCGTCGAATTCTTTTGCGTCGGCAACAACTGGCTTGATCAGCTCATAAGTTGTTTCATCAACAACTTTCTTAGGCTTGCCACGCTTGTCGGTTTCATACACGTAGAAACCTTTGCCGTTCTTCTGGCCGTAACGTTCGTTTTCGAACATCACGTCCATGGCTGACTTGAAGTCTGCCTTCATGCGATCTGGGAAGCCTTCAGCCATCACTTCGTTGGCGTGAACGCCAGTGTCGATACCAACAACGTCAAGCAGGTATGCAGGACCCATTGGGAAACCGAACTTCTCCATCACTTTGTCGATCTTGGTGAAGTCGCCACCGTCACGTACCAGGCCAGCGAAACCAGCGAAGTAAGGGAACAGTACACGGTTAACCAGGAAGCCTGGGCAGTCGTTTACAACGATTGGGGTTTTACCCATTTTCTTCGCGTAAGCAACAACAGTAGCAACCGCTTCTTCTGAAGTTTTAGAACCACGGATAACTTCAACCAGAGGCATCATGTGCACTGGGTTGAAGAAGTGCATACCCAGGAAGTTCTCAGGACGCTTCAGGTCTGCCGCCAGCAGGTCGATGCTGATGGTAGAGGTGTTAGAGGTGATGATGGTGTCTTCAGTTACCTGATCTTCCAGGTCTGCCAGTACAGCCTTCTTCACTTTCGGGTTTTCAACAACAGCTTCTACAACTGTGTCTACGTCACCGAAATCGCCATAGCTCAGAGTAGGACGAATGCGGTTCAGCGCTTCACCCATTGCAGCCGGCTTCATTTTCTTCTTCTCAACGCGCTTGGCCAGCAGCTTGTTGGCTTCGTTCAAGCCCAGCTCGATACCTGCTTCGTTGATGTCTTTCATCATGATCGGGGTGCCTTTCAGTGCAGACTGATAAGCGATACCGCCACCCATGATACCTGCGCCAAGTACCGCAGCCTTGTTAGTAGGCTTGGCTTTCTTGTCGTACTCTTTTGCTTTTTTCTTCAGCAGCTGGTCGTTCATGAACAGACCGATCAGAGCGTTGCTCTCTGAAGTTTTAGCCAGCTGAGCGAAACCTTTTGCTTCTGCTTCCAGTGCTTTGTCGCGTGGCGAGTTAGCTGCTTTCTGCATAGTCTTGATCGCAACGATTGGCGCTGGGTACTGACCTTTGGTCTGACCAGCAACGAAACCTTTAGCGGTTTCGAATACCATCATGCCTTCCATCGCGTTGAGCTTCAGCTTAGCTTTCTTCTCTTCGCGACGTGCCTGCCAGTTGATCTCACCAGCGATGGCTGATTTCAGCATTTCTACTGCTTGCTCTTGCAGCTTGTCGGCTGCAACGACTGCATCAACAGCACCGTCTTTCAGTGCTTTGTCCGGACGGTTTTCAGCGCCCATGCAGATCCATTCGATGGCGTTGTCTGCACCGATAACGCGTGGCAGACGAACGGTACCACCGAAGCCAGGCATCAGGCCCAGTTTAACTTCAGGCAGACCGACCTTGGCTTTGTCAGACATGATGCGCAGGTCTGAAGCAAGGCACATTTCAAAACCACCACCCAGTGCGATGCCGTTGATCGCTGTCAGAGTTGGTACTTCAAGATCTTCGAAAGCGTTGAAAATCTGGTTGGCTTCAAGGGTCCAGGCAGCGATTTCTTCTTCGCTACGCTTGAACGTTTCGCCAAATTCGGTGATGTCCGCACCTACGATAAATACGTCTTTGCCAGAAGTAACAAGAACACCTTTAACGTCACTGTTGCCCTGGATTGCTTTGACAGCAGCGTCCAGATCTTCAATAGTTACGCGGTTGAACTTGTTAACTGATTCGCCCTGCAGATCGAATTTCAGTTCGGCGATTCCGCCGTCGATCAGGGTTACCGTGATGGCTTTACCTTCGTAAATCATCAACTGATCTCCACATGGTGGTTAGCTGTTGGCAGCCAGATACCCTTTGGGGTACCGCGCCGGTTGGTGAAACAAGGCTCAATTGCTTAAAAAACAAACAATTCATACGAGCGTTTGAATCTGAGAGGCACACCTTCCCAGAGAGGCGCATGAAAGTCAATAGATCACGCCAGATTCAGAATGGGGGCATGTCGGGATATTGACGTTCATGAGCCGTAGGCACCGCTGCTGATCAGGCCAGAATTGTTACCCTTTGTAAGCGTCTATGGGCTGGATTGTAAGTTAAGAATAAACTGACGGGATTGCTTGTTAGAAAGTCACCAGAGACACATTATGAACAAGACCCACGTCACCCTTTTTGTTGCCAGCCTTATTTTCAGCCTTCGTGCTATTGCTTCAGACCCTGCAGATATTCATACGCTCAAGGTTCAGGTTACCAATGCGATGGCCAGTTTTTACATGTATCAGGGCCTGGAGGCAGACCTGAAATATGCCAATAGAATCGACGAATCCATGACTTCGGCATACGCCGCCGCCAGCCGTATTATCAGCGGTACAGAAGAAGAAATTACACCTGATGCCGCAAGCCAACTTGTGAAGCGCTGGGACTACTTCAACGGCCTGATGGCTGCCAACCGCAAAGATATCGTTACCCGCGGATACCCGGACATGCGTCTGGTGAACGATATGGGCGACGCTTGCCTGGCATTAATCACCGCGGCGGATCAGTTAGAAAATACCGGCGAAGTTAGTGAAGTGACTCGTCTGGCTCGCGCCCTTGCCTTCCGTATGTCTGACATAACGTCTCAGTACACAGGTCGGGGGACGAGTTACCTTGGGCAGGTATTTGTCGGGTATCAGGAACAGAGCCCGAAAGAGATGGCAGAAGACTTTGAACATCTTCTGAACAAACTTGATGCGGTTATTCCAGAGAAAGACGAACTGCGCGTCAGTGCCATCCGTCACAAGTGGGAATTTCTGCGTCGTTCGATTTCGAACTACAACGAAAACTCGGTGCCGTTTCTGGTGGTTAACTACAACGACAGTATCGTTGAAGCGCTCCACCAACTTGCCGCTTCTTACGAGTGAACGACTAAGTTCAGTATTTCGGTAAGAAACGATTCATAAGCGGCTGCGTTGGCCGTCTTGTTTTCTGCCGGCATCATGGTCACCCGGTTGCTGTATACCTCAAGCAACAAGAGATCATCTGGCAGTTCTTTTACAAGGCGTGTCAGTAACTGAGCGTCCTGTTCGCTGCCCTGATCATGCCAGGCAAACCCTTCGGGTAATCCACCATTATCCCAACCTTGCTGACCAACGACGCGCCACAGAAGCTCACCGCTATCGCGCTTTTTCGGTTTCGGGTCCATCAGGGTGTAGTTCGTCCCTGTAAAGGCGTCACGAATCCCGGTTTTCGCCGAGTCAGGTTTAAAGGTGTATTGGCGCACATGCAGCTTGCGCTTTATGGCATCCAGACGCAGATCTGCCAGACGCTTATCCCGCGGACTCGGTTTCAACCAATAGATAGAGCCAAACACGACCAGCCCTACCAGTATTGCTATTGGCCAGATCATTCGGTCATCTCCTCAAGTTCGAGCCAGCGCATTTCAAGCGCCTCCAGTTGCTCTTCGATCTCAGCGAGTTTTGCCAGTGTTGCCTGCACGTGATCCTGATCACCGCTGTAGAAATCTGCCGCTTCGGTCACGGCAACAATGTTATCCCGCTCAGCTTCCGCCGTGGCAATCTGCTCGGGCAGCATATCCAGTTCACGCTGAAGCTTGTACGACAGCTTTTTCTTTTCCGCTTTTTCAGCAGGTCTCTTGTCAGACTGCGCTTCCGACTTAGTTTCGGGCTGTGCTTCTGGCTTTTTATCAGCGGATTTCTGCCCCGGTGCTTCGGCTTTCTGTACTTTTTTATGACCACCGGTACGCTCATGCCAGTCACTGTAGCCACCGACATGTTCATCAATATGGCCACTGCCATCAAAGACCCAAAGCTGAGTCACGACGTTATCGATAAAGGCACGGTCGTGCGATACGAGTAATAACGTGCCGTCGAAATCGATCAGACGCTCTTCTAGCAGTTCCAGCGTTTCGATATCCAGGTCGTTGGTCGGCTCATCCATCACCAGCAGATTGCAGGGTTTCAGAAAGAGCTTGGCCAGCATCACGCGATTACGCTCACCGCCGGATAACGCTTTAACCGGCGTACGCGCCCGCTCTGGTGGAAACAGGAAGTCGCCCAGATAACCAATCACATGCCGGCTCTGACCGTTTACGACTACGTGGTCTTTGCCATCTGCGACGTTGTCGGCAATGGATTTATCTTCTTCCAGCACATCACGCGACTGATCGAAATACGCAACTTCGAGCTTGGTGCCCGTGCGGATATTGCCTGACTGAGGCTGCAGCTTTCCGAGTAACAGCTTTAATAAGGTACTTTTACCCACCCCGTTCGGGCCGACTAAGCCGATACGGTCACCGCGCATGACTAAGGTCGAGAAATCTTTGACCTGGCTGACGTCTTTCCAGGCGTAGCTGACGTCGGTCAGTTCGAATACCTGCTTACCTGAGTTCTCAGAGCCGGTCATGCTGATGTTGGCTGTACCAACGCGGTCACGACGCGCCGAGTGCTGCTTGCGCATTTCTTTCAGGCGCTCAACGCGGCCTTCGTTACGCGTACGACGAGCTTTAATGCCCTGGCGAATCCACTTTTCTTCTTCGGCGAGGCGCTTATCAAATAAGGCGTTCTGGGTGGCTTCATCTTCCAGACGCTTTTCACGAAACTCTAAGAAGCCGCGGTAATCACCCACCCAGTTATAAAGGTTACCCCGGTCCAGATCGACGATACGTGTAGCCAACGCCTGAACAAATGCCCGGTCGTGACTGATAAATACCAAAGCGCCGTTAAACTGCTTGAGCTGTTCTTCCAGCCACTCGATGGTTTCAACATCCATGTGGTTGGTTGGCTCATCGAGGATCAGTAATTCAGGATCAGTCACCAGTGCCCGCGCCAGCATGACACGACGCTGCCAGCCGCCAGATAACTCATTGAAGCGGCTTTCTGCAGGAAGATTCAGGCGCTGAATCATGGCATCTACACGCTGTTGGATACGCCACCCATCAGCGGCTTCGATTTTTGTCTGAAGTGTCTCCAGCTTTTTCAGGTCAGCGTCGGCACCACGAGCCGTTTCTTCGTGATATCGCGCCAGTACCGCTCCAAGGTCACCAATGCCATCGGCGACAACATCGTAGACTGACTCGTCGACACTTTTAGGAAGCTCTTGCTGCAAAGCGGCAACACGCAGCGTATCCCGATACTGAACCACCCCATCGTCCGGGGTAATTTCACGGTTGATGATTTTAAGCAGCGTCGACTTGCCTTCACCATTGCGACCGACGACACACAGGCGTTCACCGCTCTGTACATCGAGATCGACTTTATCCAGCAGAACATGGTCACCAAATGCCAGCTCAACCTGCTGTAGTCTGACTAATACCATTCATTAGAGCCTTGTAAATATGTTGTGGCATGCTAACCATGCCCAATTAGCTGGCGCGCATAGTATCAGCGAGCGAGCGTGCCTGCGAACGTAATGATGAGACCTGAGTGGGATCTTCAACTATGATTGTCCTGCATCTGCAACAATCTGTAACGTTAAATGTTATGGTCGGCCATTGTTTTAAACAAATCCCGCAGGTACAAAAACGGCCACCGGCGTGTCCCGTTTCGAAAACATGGCGGCTAAGACAGAGGGAATGCCGTATTGGCGCCCCCGGATTTCAGGAAAGTATTATGAGTTACGCACTGAAGCTGAGCTTCTCACACAAAGTCGCACTGGCGATCCTGTTCATTCTTGTCCTGTGGGTGGCAACCGGCCCTGCACATACTGAAGATGTCACAGAGCGGCCGCTCTCTCAGGAAGAGCTCAACCTGATGGTGGCTTATAAAGTACTCAAACCTGAAACCAAAGAACGCTCGGTAAAAGTCTCTGCGCATGTCGCAGCTAACCGCGCGGTGGATATTGTGGCTGAGGTCAGCGGAAAAGTGACCGGCCTGCCAGCAACAAAAGGCACGCAGGTAAATGAAGGCCAGTTATTGCTTGAGATCGATCAGCGCAACCTGCCCGCTCGCCTGAAACAGGCAGAAGCACAACTCAAGCGTCGTAAACTCGAAACGCAAAGCACACGTAACCTGTTTGATCGTGACCTGACGAACCAGTCTGCGGTAGTGATCGCAGAGTCCGAACTGGCAGAAGCGGAAGCCGCGCTGACCGACATTAAACTCGATCTCGATGCCACGCGCGTAAAAGCCCCTTTTGACGGTATCTATGACCAACGCTACGTCGAAGAAGGTGAGTACGTATCACCAGGTACAGCGCTGGTGCGCGTCATTGATAACCGCACCATGCTGATTAAAGGTGCTCTGTCTGAAAAGTCGATTAATGACGTGAGTGTTGGCTCTGAAGCCTACGCAGAATTACCAACCGGCAAGCGTGTAAAAGGCACTATCCGCTTTATTGCTGCGTCCGCCTCGGCAGACACCCGCACATACGCCGTAGAGATGGAAGTCACAGGTGACCGCGCGGGCCTCTATGATGGCCAGACCGCAACATTAATAATTCCTCAAGGTAAACAGGATGCCTACGAGATCTCGCCTGCCCTGCTGATTATCGCCGAAGACGGTGGCCTCGGGGTTAAGTTACTTGATGAAGATAACCGGGTGGTCATTGTCAGCGTCGATATCCTCGAAGCCGGTACCGACGGTATCTGGATTTACGGCCCCGAGGGCGACATTCGTCTTATTACGGTGGGTCAGGGCTTCGTCGACATCGGCCAGAAAGTCGAAGCCAAAGAACAGGAATCTTCGCGTTCTAAGAAAAACGAAGACACCGATAGCACTCAGCAGGATGACGACGCAGGCGATAATCAGCAGAAGGCCGCTGACGTATGAGAAGTCTGATCGAAGCCGCTATCAACCGGCACCGCACTGTCATTATGCTGTTTGTGCTGATGCTGATCACCGGCACAGCAACACTTATTACGATTCCGAAAGAAAGCTCGCCTGACGTAACCATCCCTAACGTCTACGTGTCGGTCATTCATAATGGTATTTCTCCTGAAGATGCCGATACTTTGCTTTATGAACCCCTGGAAACTCAACTGCAGGGTCTTGAGGGCCTGAAAGAAATGGTGTCTACCGCGACCTTCGGGCACCTGTCTATTCAGTTAGAGTTTTACAGCAACGTCGATATCGACAATGCACTCGAAGACGTACGTAACAAAGTCAATGATGCCGTTGGTGAGCTGCCTGCCGACAGTGAAGAACCTATTGTCCGTGAGATTAACGTTGCGCTTTTTCCGGTGATGGTGGTTACCGTTGCAGGAGATGTCGACGAACACGTTCTCTATCTGGCTGCGGACGAACTGAAAAAACGCATTGAGTCATTACCGGGCGTACTGGAAGTCGATATTAAAGGTAAGCGCGAACAGGTTGCTGAGTTGATTATCGACCCTGCAAAAATGGACAACTATGGTCTGTCTCTTACCGAAGTCGGTAACCTGCTACGTAACAACAGCCTGCTCGTTGCAACTGAAGACATTAATAATGAACAAGGGCGCTTCAGTGTAAAAATTCCGGGCAGGATTAACGATATTGAAGGGCTTCTGAGGCTACCGGTTAAATCTGTCGGTGACGAAGTGGTTCTGTTTCAGGACGTGGCCGTAGGTCGCCTTTCTTTTAAAGACCCTTCTACCGGTGCACGCGTAAACGGCCACCAGGCCGTTACCCTGGAAATTAAAAAGCGTATCGGCGCCAATATTATTGAGACGCTGGATGAAGTCCGGGTCATTACAGATGCTGCCAAAGATATGCTTCCTGAGGGAATAAAACTCGGCATCATTCAGGATGAGTCGAAACAAATCCGTACCATGTTGAACGATCTGTTCAACAGTGTTCTGGTGGCTACGCTTCTTGTATTCCTGCTGATTCTCGGCAGCCTTGGTGTGCGCTCTTCCATACTCGTCGGCCTCGCCATTCCCGGTGCCTTCCTGATGGGGATTATGGCCATCAACGCGATGGGCGATACGCTAAACATGGTTGTTCTGTTCGCGCTGATTCTCTCTGTCGGCATGCTGGTCGACAGTGCCATCGTTGTGGTTGAGTACGCCGACCGACGTCTGGCTGAAGGCATGCGGGCGCGCGATGCCTATAACGAAGGCGCCCGCCGGATGGCTTGGCCGATTATTGCCTCAACGGCGACGACCTTAGCGGTCTTCCTTCCCCTGCTCTTCTGGCCGGGTGTTATGGGCGGGTTTATGAAATACCTGCCGCTGACACTGCTTTTTACGCTCACCGGCTCGCTGGTCATGGCACTGATTGTGATTCCTGCGGTAGGCAAGGTGCTCGGACGTGCTGGGCATCATGATCAGGAAGCACTGGATGTGATTGTCGCTGCTGAAAACGGAGACTTTCATAAGATGAGCGGGTTCTCTGCCCGCTACGTGAAGGTATTGCGCAAGGCTCTGGAAAGCCCAGGAAAAACCTGTCTCATTGTTCTCTCGTTTGTTACCGCTTCTTTCGGAATTTATGGCATTGGTGGGCACGGCACCGAGTTCTTTCCCGAGGTAGATATGGATGTCGCTATGGTAGATGTTCGTGCCCGTGGCAATCTCTCATTCGCCGAGCGCGAAGCGCTGGTCAGAGAAGTCGAATATGAAATCTTCGACATGAAAGAAATCGATGCGATTTATACCTCCGTATTTGTAACGGCACCGCGTGGTGGTATGGAGTCATCTCCGCCCGATCTGGTTGGCCGTATTCAGCTGGAGTTAGTCGACTGGCAGTCACGCCGCACCGCTGACGACATTCTTGCAGAAATCGAAGAGCGCACGGCGCACCTGCCGGGTATTATTATCGAGACCCGCAAAAAAGAAGGCGGCCCGGCAGGCGGCCCACCGATTCAGCTGCAACTCAGCAGCCGCAGTGAAAGCAATATTATTCCGATGATGGAAAAGATATTGCCCATTCTCAAGGAAGACCCTGAGCTGAAAGACGTGCGCGACGACCGTCCTCTTGATGGCGTCGAATGGCGTCTGGATATTGATCGCGAAGAAGCCGTTCGCTTTGGTGCGAGTGTTGCGGAAATCGGTTCACTGATCCGGATGATTACCGGTGGCCAGGTCATTACTCAGTTCCAGCCTGACTACGCCGACGAAGAACTCGATATTCTTCTGAGGTACCCAGAGCAGAAACGCACGATCGACCTGTTCACCGATATTAATATCAAGACAGCAAAAGGCCTGGTACCTCTCAGCCAGTTTGTTACCCGCGTACCGATTAATAAAACGGGCGATATTGTGCGCGTCGACGGCAAACGTCGTTACCTGATCACGGCGAACGTCGCCGAAGGCGTCAACTCAAACGAAAAAATCGCTGAGCTTGGTGAAAAACTGAAAGAATTCGACTGGCTGGAAGCTGAGGTTGAACCGAAATTCCGCGGTGACTTTGAGCAACAGATGGAAACCGGCATATTCCTGATGAGCGCTTTCTCTATTGCCATCTTCCTGATGGTGACCTTGCTCGTGACCCAGTTTAATAGCTTCTATCAGGCAGGCCTGATTATGAGCGCGATTATTCTGTCGGTTGCAGGCGTACTCATGGGACTGTTGATCCGTGGTGAGCCATTCGGAATTGTAATGAGCGGAGTGGGTGTGATTTCGCTGGCGGGCATCGTGGTGAATAACAATATCGTATTGATTGATACCTACAACCAGATCCGTATGACCGGCGTTAGCGCCTTTGACGCAGCTATGCGCACGGGGGCCATACGTCTGCGCCCTGTGCTTCTGACGGCTGTTACAACGGTTGTCGGCCTGATTCCTATGGTGATGCAGTGGAACATCGACCTGATCCACAGAGAAGTCAGTATGGGCGCTCCTTCGTCGCAATGGTGGACCCAGTTATCGACCGCGATTGCAGGCGGACTGACCTTCGCAACCGTGCTTACATTGATCTTTACCCCGGCATTGCTGGTTTGGCGCGACCGCAATAAGGACCGCGACCACGAACATAATGCAAGTCACTGAAAAAAGTAGAAAAAATTGCATATAGAGTTTGACATCCGCCCTGACGCGAGTAGAATGCGACCTCGCTTCAGGGCATGGGTGATTAGCTCAGCTGGGAGAGCATCTGCCTTACAAGCAGAGGGTCGGCGGTTCGATCCCGTCATCACCCACCAAATCCTGATGCAAGAGTCTGAAAAGACTCAGTTTTTGAAAGTGGACTGGTAGTTCAGTTGGTTAGAATACCGGCCTGTCACGCCGGGGGTCGCGGGTTCGAGTCCCGTCCAGTCCGCCATCTTCAAAAACAGTTTTTGTTTCATCGCATCTACTGCCTCAAAGCGGTTTGATGATTGAGAATGATACAAGGCGTACCGCAGCGAGTACCCTGAGACATACCTAGTGGTAGGCGAAGGGACGAGCGAGGAACAACGCAGTAGCAACTCAATCAACGAAGCGATAAACAAGTTTGGGTGATTAGCTCAGCTGGGAGAGCATCTGCCTTACAAGCAGAGGGTCGGCGGTTCGATCCCGTCATCACCCACCAAATGTGGACTGGTAGTTCAGTTGGTTAGAATACCGGCCTGTCACGCCGGGGGTCGCGGGTTCGAGTCCCGTCCAGTCCGCCATATACTTCTCTAAATGTAGAAGTAAGAAGAGTTAAACGGCTTTACTGTTCATACTCTTCTGATGTGCGAAAGATTTTTCTGTAGTACAAGGCGTACCGCAGCGAGCACCCTGAGACATACCTACTGGTAGGCGAAGGGGCGAGCGAGGAACAACGAAGTAATACTGGAAAATATAAGCACCCGACAATATGGGTGATTAGCTCAGCTGGGAGAGCATCTGCCTTACAAGCAGAGGGTCGGCGGTTCGATCCCGTCATCACCCACCATCACTTTGCAATAAAGTGAATACAATGCGGACTGGTAGTTCAGTTGGTTAGAATACCGGCCTGTCACGCCGGGGGTCGCGGGTTCGAGTCCCGTCCAGTCCGCCATCTACTTTTTAGATCCCCCTACTTCACTCGATAGTTCTTAATTAGTCTTCTTCATCTCCGACAGATCTTTACGCTCCGCTATCAGAGTTTCTGAGCCAATGTCATATCCACGTCATATTGGCTGACTATCTTTTACACATAGTCGCAGGGAAGTCTGGGAACTCGGGCAAGGATGCCTGGTCTTTTCTCCAGCAGCGACTATATTTACTTTAAGTGGCACGATATATGCTAGATTCGTTTGAGTACTTTCTTCACGATCAGCTGTGTACTTTAAGTTGTCGCTCGGGAAGTGTTCCTGTAGTGGCAAACCAACAGGATTGGATTAACAACAAAAAGGAGATCGAAAATGTCTGATTACATTGAAGATCTGTTAGATGTCGGCTTTGACGATTACGAAGACGACTGTGATGACGCCGTAGAGATGTAACTGCGGCTCTGCCCTAGCGGCAGTTTTCCCTATAGCGGCCCGGCGCCTCGCCGGTCCAGCGCCGGAATGCGCGCTGGAATGCCGCAGCAGAACCAAACCCCAGCAAATACGCTATTTCCCCCAACGTCAGTGACGTATCCCTGATATAACTTACCGCCAGATCTTTGCGCGTTGCGTTGAGCACATCCTGATAGGTCTTTCCTTCAGCCTGAAGGCGCCTGCGAAGCGTCCAGGGCGCCATATTCAGTCGACTGGCAACCTTACTCAGCTCGGGGGTCTCACCGTCCAACAGCGGCGCCACAGTGCGGGCCACCTGCTCTGTCACGCTAAGACCGAGCCTTACTCTGTCCAGTTCGCGTTCCGCCTGTCGTTTCAGCCCTTCATGGATAGAGTGGCAACTTTGGATCACGGGTAAATTCAGTGCTTCATTTTGGAGCACTAATCGATTAGAACCGGCGCCAAAATTCACCGGACACTTGAAGTAGCGACGATAAACATCTGCATACCCCGGATCTGAAAACTCGATATCGACAGACTCAAGGATGCCATCGGTTTGCCCGCTGATGACACCAAGGATGTGTGCCCAACTCGAAAGCACCGAGTCGACCACAAACAGGTTATAGGCGTTGTAGGGGCTAACAGAGTAGAACTTAAGCGCGGGCTTACCCTCTTCTAACGTGAACGAACTCGCACCACGCGCATTAAAACTCGACAGTAGTTCAAAGCCTGCTATCGCCTGACAGGCGCGGCGGAGATCCGGAGCGGTCATAGCGACCAGGCCCGCCAAACCCAATTGAGCTGGCCAGGTATGGCGGCCCATTTCTAAACCAAACCAAGGGGATTTGGTTTGCTGAATGGCATCGTGCCCGATGCGCATAAAGCGAGGAATACTGATTCGGGTATCAGGCGATGCCAGCGTTTCAGGAAGGATATTGTACTGACCCAGCAGCGCATCCGGGTCAGCACCGAGGGTGCGCATGGTGGATGCAATCACCTCGACGTAGGTAATGCTCAGATCACCCAGCTTCATGTTTGATCAGGCGTCCATTCCATCATCGTCATCCTTCTCAGGAGTGACCTCTTCACCTTCATCCGGCTCGTAAAACTCAAGCAGGAATTGGTAGCTGAGCGAGAGTACGGTGATTGATATCAGTGTCATACTGTATATGCCAAAGGCAGCCACGATATCCGTCACCACATTCTCCAGCGACACTAACAGTAGAAATGGAAGGTTAACCAACAAAGGCAGAGCCAGCGCTACGATAACCAGGCGAGTGCCATTTCCTTTGCTCATCCGCCAGGCCCGCCCTAGATCAGAGCCCTCTGTGCCGATAGCAATTTCAGGCAAGGTAATCGACAAACGTGCGAGGATGTAAAGCATCAACATGAAGGCCGGAATAAATGCCAGACCAACCACTTGCTGCATCGCCGCAGGATCACTGGCGCCGGTCACGACTCCCAGAATTACCATCGCGACAACCGTCACGCCAAGGCCAGCCCCTGCAGAGACAAAAACCAGCTGTAATGAGCGGAGTAAGTAACGCCAGTCTGAGCGATTAGGAACTCGCAGTGCATTGCTTGGCCAGTGAGACGCATCCTGCAAAGTGAAGCGGTGTACAGTGGTTGCAAGAAGGACACTCAATAGCCCGGATATGCCCGTGACTATCCAGAATTCCAAAGGAAAGCCCATCTCCATATTTCCGCCTTCCTGTCCCATCGCAGCCATAATCGGTTCAGTAATAGCCGCGCTATATCTATCGAGAACCACCAGTACAAGAATAATGGGGAGGAACATACTCAATAAGCGACCGCGCTTTGCCCATAGCAAAAACAAGGCGTCTTTGAACAGCTCAAATACCGGGATTCTGGCTTCCAGGCCAAGCGGACTTTTCATTCTTACTCCAACGACAAACGAGTGCTAAAAAAATGCCCCTGAACAGAGGCTCTGTCAGGGGCATTAGTTTACCTGCTTTCGGCGGTATTATCCCGCAGGCGGCACATCACCGTGCTTTTTCTTGTGACGTGCCAGCATGCTCTCTGGTTTGAGCAGGAAGCTCGCCAGAGCAGGCAGCAGTATCAAAGCACCAAGCATGTTCCAGAGGAACATAAAGGTCAGCAGAATACCCATATCGGCCTGGAACTTAATCGGCGAGAGCATCCAGGTGGCAACACCAATGGCCAGAGTCACACCGGTAAAACTAACGGCCTTACCCGTAGAGCGCAGGGTTTCAAAGAAGGCTTCCTGCATCGACTTACCAGCCAGAATCATAACTTCGAGGCGGTTGTAGATATAAATACCGTAGTCGACACCGATACCGACACCCAGCGCGATCACTGGCAGCGTTGCCACCTTCACACCGATATCCAGGTACGTCATAAGCGCCTGACTCAGAATAGAGGTCAACGCCAAAGGGATCAGGATACAAGCCACAGCTCGCAAGCTACGGAAGGTGATAAAGCAGAGTACAAAAACAACCACGTAGACGAAGATCAACATAGTGCCCTGCGCATCAGCAATCACCTGATTCGTCGCCGCTTCAATACCCGCGTTACCAGAAGCTAACTGGAAGCGCACAGGCACCGAATCAATTTCACCCTCTTCGATCGCCAGCCCGAGCTCGTTGTAACGATAGCCGTAGAACTTCATATCGACGTCATCGTCGTAGCTGTCTTTAAAGTTTTCGACAGCGGCGACCACAGTCTCAAGCGTCTCAGCTTTGTGATCATTCAGGTAAATGATCACAGGCGCCATGGAGCAGTCTGAATTCAGCAGTGCGCCCGGTGCGCGCTGAATGGAGGTATTCAGAACTGTCTGGTTGCGCGACAACGCTGACCAGTTCAGGTTACCTTCATTCATCGATTTGGTTACCAGCTTGGACACAGTGACCAGAGAGGTCGCAGACTGAACGCCCGGAACGTTCTCCATGTACCACATAAAGCGATCCATAGCGTCCATGACTTTATAAGCATTACAACGCTCAGGAGCCGTCTCGACCATAACAACAAATACGTCTGAACTGGTGGAGTAATTCCCGACCATAAAGGCGTTGTCTTTGTTGTAACGGCTGTCAGCGCGAAGTTCTGGCGCACCTTTATCAAGGTCACCAATTTTCAGATCCTGACTGTAA
The DNA here is from genome assembly GCA_913019975.1 of Thalassolituus maritimus. GTDB lineage: Bacteria > Pseudomonadota > Gammaproteobacteria > Pseudomonadales > Oceanobacteraceae > Thalassolituus. The sequence continues at coordinate 16,265 of CAJWBH010000003.1, forward strand.
TAGTAACCACCGATCCCCATTGCGATAGCGATAGCAATTGGGAATGGTGCAACCTTACGGCTGGCAAAGGCAGAGAGGCCACGCCATAGCGGCGCCTTGCTCTGAGATGCTTTATACGCATGGTCGATACCCGGCTGGCTGATACCGATGTACGACATGATCACTGGCAACAGTACCAGGTTGGTCACGATGATCATTGCGACACCCACACTCGCTGCGATTGCCAGTTCCTGAATTACGCCGATATCAATAAAGAGCAGCGTCAGGAAGCCAATCGCGTCGCTGAGTAGTGCCAGCATGCCTGGGACATACAAACCACGGAATGCGTGACGAGCCGCCTGAGCAGGCGATGCCCCTTTACCGGATTCAATCGCAATGCCGTTGATGATCTGAACACCGTGACTGATACCAATCGCGAATACGAGGAAAGGCACCAGAACAGAATACAGGTCGATGGTGAATCCCATCAGCGCCAGTGAACCTAGCTGCCAGACCACTGCAATCAGAGATGCCACAATAGGAACGATGGTGCCGCGGATACAGCGGGAATAGAGATAAAGAAGAATCGCAGTCATCACCATAGCGGCAAGGAAGAAGAGCGCGATCGACTGTGCCCCCTCGAGCAGGTCACCCAGTTTTTTAGGCGTACCGGTGATATAAATACGGTACTGATCACTGCCGTATTTATTGCGGATTTTCTCTTCAAGGTCCGCGCTGAACGTTGCGTAGCTTAGTTTTTCACCCGTGTCCGGGTTGTACTCAACCAGTGGAACATTAATGATCGAAGACTCGAAGTTGTTCGCCACCAGACGACCAACCTGACCCGACTTCAAGACATTCTGACGAACCTGTTCGAGGCTGTCAGGAGAACCATCATAGGTGCTCGGAATAACCGGGCCGCCCTGAAAACCTTCCTCGGTCACTTCCATCCAACGGACGTTCGGTGTCCAGAGAGACTCCATTCCGGAGCGGTCGACACCCTTAACGAAAAAGATTTCGTCACTGATTTTACTCAGAGTATCCATGTAGTCCTGGGTAAAAATGTCACCGTCAGTTGTTTCGACAGCAATTTTTACGTTGGCTACACCACTTTTCATCTCATCTTTATGAACAAGGTAGTTCTGGATGTACTCGTGGTTCAGAGGGATATACTTTTCGATACTGGCATCCAGCGTAACCTTACTCAGGCCATAGCCAAATAACGCAGTCAGGGCCATCAGTACGACGATGACCAGCGAGCGATTGTTAAAGATCAGGCGTTCAAGAAACGGCTCCGATTCTGAAGACAGAATGTAGTGCTCTGGCTCAGAGGAGTAATGGTGCTTCTGTTCACTCATTGCCTTTCTCCCCGCTCATTTCTGCCTGACGTTGCAACAATTTGCCCTCTCTGCTTACCAATTGAATGCCAGCGTCGCCGGCAATAACGAAATGCCCGGCTTCACTGCGAATAACTGATGCTGCGCCTTTGCGGCCAGCGATGATTGTCGATTCTGCTCCTGATAGCTGAGCGTTCAGCGTCACCACGCTACCGCCGTTTCCGACTAGCATCGCACCTCGATCTGAACTGAAACCTCCCAGCAGAGTTTGCTCAGAACCGGTATCGAGCACTTGCCAGGTAATGCCGTCATCATCGGAGCGGTAGGTGTGTCCGCGCAGAGCGAAAAGAATCTGGGTATCCCCTTCATCGAGCAATCCAAAAAGAGAGCCGTCGTAAGGTGCTGACTGACCAACCCAGGTTTCACCCATGTCGTCTGATCGAAGCATAAGCCCCATTTCACCGACAATTGTCAGTGAGCGTTCGCCGACGCGGGTAATTGCGTTGAGGTGCAAGCGATTCGGGTTTGGCAGTCTTGAACTGATTTCAAACCACTCATTGCCACCGTCCATCGTCTGGAAGGCCATCCCGTACGCACCGACTGCAATACCTTCTCTCGCTGACCAGAAATACACATCAAGGAAGGGTTTGGTCGAGCCAGTTTCGAGATCGTACTCAGCATCCTGAAATGCAAATTCTGCATTCTCCAGAGCAGTCATGGCCTGCTCTACATCCATATCGGAGCCCGTTTCCTGAATTGCTTCTAAGCGCTCTTCCGCATTTGTCAGGTTATTCCGTGCCGACCTCAGCATCGCTTCATTGGCTTTGAAGCCGTCAAACTGTTTCGTCCAGTTTGATCCACCGTCCATCGTGTTGAGAATCACGCCGTCATGGCCGACAGCCCAGCCATTCTGTTCATCAGCAAAATCAACGGAAGTTAAGGTTGTGGTTACAGGAACGCTACCCTGACTCCAGGTGAAGCCGTTGTCTGTTGAAACGATAGCGTGGCCGTAGGCACCAACACTGACAAGCGCTTGACCACGATCTGTAACATCAAGTAACAATGATTCATGCGCCTTGTCGGACGACATTGCAGGTGTCTGGAGAGGATCCTGCCACTCTGCGAATGCTCCGGTTGATGTAGCCAGAGCCCCGCTAATGAACAGACCCGAGAGGAGGCTTAGCCCGCTCTTTTGGTTGCCTGCCCATGGCCTGACCAAATCAGAAAACATATAAAACCCCGTATTATTAGCATTATTAAAGCGGCGCTAGTCTAGCGGACAGCCCTACCACTGACTAACACGCTCTTGTTACGTTATGTAACCAAACTGGCGCTTCCCGCACCTTACTGCTACGCCCCCTTGACAGTGAAAATTACCGGGGAGGTGTTATCGGCGTCCGCGTCGACGCAATTCAGCCGGTGTGAAGTAACGGTCACCCGGAGGTGGGTTACTGTAGTCAATTTCTTCGGGCTCTTCGTTCATCAAGCCCTGTACATGGTAGCGGCGGTCGCGAAGATCATGGAACACATCCATGCCCGTCCAGGTCACCGGTAGCTCATAATACGTCTTAATATAGGCCATGCTCACACGCCACAACTGGCCATTCATATCGTACTGATCTGCTACCGCAATGCTCCAGGTATCTTCATCAATATAGAACACTCTTTTGCTGTAAACATGCCTCATACCATCTTTAAGCGTACCTTCAACGACCCAGACACGATGTTTTTCATAGCGGGTGTATTCTGGGTTGAGATGCCCTGGGCGCAGAATATCGTTGTAACTTGCCTCATTCGAGGTGAGACGATAGTTATTGTATGGAATGTAAATTTCGCGTTTATCGATAAGTTTCCAGTTATAGCGGTCCGGCGAACCGTTATAAATGTCCGTGTCGTCGGCATAGCGTAAGCCATCGGCAGCGGCAATAGGCGTGTCGTACGCAAGGTTAGGGGCACGACGTACACGACGCTGACCAGCGTTGTAACCCCAAGCCTGCCGGGCATCGTTTGCCTGGTTAAGAGGTTCATGGACCAGTACCGCACCACCAGCGAGACGCGCTGGTGCTTTGGTCACAGACAGATAATAGAACAGTAAGTTATCCAGCTCTTCAATCGTTTTATCCTGACGGTAGTAGTTGAATTCAACCTGTTGCTCTACCGTAGTCGGTGTGAACTTGCCGTCCTGATGAACTGCAACCTCTGAAGCCTGCAGCTGCAGGTAGGTGCCACGCCAGCGAGTAATGTGATTCCAGACCGCCTGAACACCCGCCTGATTTTTATTATCACTCAGGATGGGGAACGGAATACCCGCGTACGAATAAAGAAGCGAGTTACCACCGTCTGCTAATTCGGCACGTAACGCATTTTTGTAGGTGTTTTCATATACCCACTCAGGTGCTGCAGCTGTACGACGAGTCTGGTACACAGGCATTTTGAAGGTGTCAGGGTATGTCCTGAACATCTCTTTCTGCCCTTCTGTCAGATTATTGCTGTACTGATTCATGTTCTGAGCAGTCACAGTAAACAGAGGCTGGTCGTCCGGAAATGGATCAGGGTGATGTTGCCCTGGCTCTTTATATTCAACCGGCGGCAGAGTCAGTCCACCCCGCCATGGGGGAATATCACGGCCGTTGCCCTCGCGCTGCCCACCCATGGGAGTGAGGACAGACTTAAGCCGTTCGGCTTCAGAAACTGAGACAGAGGCATAGGCCTGCGACACAAACATACCACCCGCCACGCATAGCGTGGCAAGCAATGAGAAACCGCGTTTTACACGGATGATACCTGAAAGATCCATCAGATCAGTTTTCCTTAAACCAAACTCTTGCTAACAACTTCATACACGTCTTTCGAGAGACTGCCGCCATCCATGATTCGTTGCAACTCAGCTTTCATCAAGTGTGACTGACTTGGCACTAAACGCTTCCAGCGGGTCAGTGGCGTCAGGAGTCGTGAAGCTATCTGAGGGTTGCTTGCGTTCAAACGGATAACTGCATCTGCCAGCAGACGGTAACCACGGCCATTTTCACTATGAAAATGACACAGTGCCTGATTCGCAAACGCACCAATGACTGAGCGCACCTTGTTGGGGTTGCGCCAGTCGAATGCTTCGTGCTCCAGCATTTTTTCAATATGCTCCGGCGAGCCCAATCGTGAAGAGCCACACTGGACTGTCAGCCACTGATTTACAACCAGTGAATCGTGTTTCCACTGCTCGTAAAACGCATTCAGTGCTTCCTGCGCTTCAGCTTCATCACCGCATGTCACGAGAACACGCAGTGCCGCCATCTGATCGGTCATGTTGTCTGCACTGTTAAACTGCGCCTTAGCCGCTTCGATACCATCCGAAGATGCGCGCGCCCAGTACGAAAGCGCAAGATTTTTCAGCGAGCGACGCGCCATATCAGCCGGTGCAGGCTGGTATTCGGCAGGGACATTCAAGCGTTCGTAGCAAGCCTTAAAGTCTTCGTTTAACGCTTCAGCCACCTCAGACAGAACCTGCTCACGACCATTGTGAATAGCGACAGGATCATAAGACTTCCGCGTTTCTGCGATGTACGCCTCGGATGGCAATGCCATCAGGTAAGCAACCATCGCCGGGTCCAGACTCTCGTCACTGATTACACTGTGCAGTGCGTCAATGTCTTCTTTAACGAGCTTAAAACGCCCTTTCTCCGCCAGCGCAATCCAGTGCAGCATCAGTTGCTGTCCGGCATCCCAGCGGTTAAAACCATCACTGTCGTGCTGCAACATGAAGCGCAACGCAGACTGGCTGTGCTGATAATTAATACGCACCGGCGCGGAGAAATCGCGGAACAGTGACACAACAGGCTCTTCGATCACGCCACCGAAACTGAAGGTCTGCTCGGCCTCGCGGAAATGCAGAACCTGGCTTTCTTCGGTCCACGAATCGGCTTTGTCCGGGCGAATTTCCATATCTTCGCCGCTTTGAGCAATAAAGCCCAACTGAACAGGAATCCACAGCGGCTTCTTATTCGTTTGCCCTGGTGTGTCAGGGATACTCTGGCGCAGATTAATAGTCAGGCGTTCTGCCGCATGATCGTATTGGGTAAGTACTTCAACCACCGGCGTACCCGACTGTTTGTACCAGAGGCGGAACTGGCTGAGATCAACGCCATTGGCGTCTTCCATTGCCTGAACAAAATCGTTGATGGTGACAGCCTGACCATCGTGGCGCTCGAAATACAGATCAGAACCTTTACGGAATCCTTCGGCGCCCAGAATTTTGTGCAACATACGAACAATTTCAGCGCCTTTCTCATAGATGGTCACTGTGTAGAAGTTGGAAATCTCGATGTAGGAGTCTGGTTGCACCGGATGCGCCATCGGCCCACCGTCTTCCGCGAACTGAACAGTGCGCAGCATACTGGCGTCTTCAATTCGTTTCACAGTGGGTGAATTCATATCCGCGGAGAAACAGGCATCCCGGAACACAGTAAAACCTTCTTTGAGGCTTAACTGAAACCAGTCGCGACAGGTAACGCGGTTGCCCGACCAGTTGTGAAAATATTCGTGAGCCACAATGGCTTCGATACGTTGATACGCGGCATCGGTCGCGGTAGCTGGGTTAGCGAGAACACAGGACGAGTTAAAAATATTCAGACCTTTGTTTTCCATGGCCCCCATGTTGAAGTCATCAACGGCGACGATCATGAAAATATCCAGATCGTATTCGCGGCCATAGACTTCTTCGTCCCATCGCATAGAGCGCTTCAGAGCGTCCAGTGCGTATTCTGTTTTATCAACGTTCTGAGGTTCAACAAAAATCCGCAGCAGCACTTCACGACCTGAGCAGGTAGTGAAGTGATCATCACGAACCTGAAGATCCCCTGCCACCAGCGCAAACAGGTAGGCCGGCTTTTTATGCGGATCGTGCCAGACGACGTGCTTTTTGCCATCTTCAGTTTTTTCACTCACCGGGTTGCCGTTCGACAGCAACACTGGGAACTGTTCAGCATCGGCGATTATTTCAGTTGTAAACACTGACATAACATCCGGGCGGTCCGGGTAGTAAGTGATACGACGGAAGCCTTCGGCCTCGCACTGTGTGCAATACATACCGCCTGAACGATACAGCCCTTCCAATGCTGTATTTTTTTCTGGATATATCTGAGTAGATATTTCCAAAGTATGTGAAGCGCCTAAGCTACTGAGAGTCAGTGTTTCCTCACCCACCACATAGTCATCGTTCGTCAGTTCGTTTCCGTCAAGACGGATACTAAGAAGTTCAAGGTCCTGCCCGTTAAGTACGAGTTCATTACCGTCCCCGGCCTGCTTGAGTGTCAGAACGGAATGCACCTGTGTATAGCCATCGTTTAACTCAAATTTAAGATGGGTATCCGTCACTTGATAGGCGGGTGCTTGGTAGTCCGCTAACTGAATCGCCTTCGGTTGAGCGTCACGCATGTTAAGACTCCCTGTTCACTGTCACTCTGACGTTGTATGAGGTAAATTTCCGCACATTGATGACTCCAGTATCGAGAATCAGGTACTGCCCCTTCATGCCCATCAGGCGCCCCGATACTTCTGCGGTTTTATCGAAATTATGACTACTTACTTTGGTCGGGTATTCAATTACTGGGTAATTAAAGTGCCGGACGCTCTCGTTCGTCAACCATGTAATTGAGCCAGGACCCTGCTCCAGCTCAAGCTGATTGAGTTCTTCAGCAAAATGTTCTTTGAGGCGGTCTCTTTCTGCGACCAGGTCCAGTTCTGGCGAATCGCCTTTCAGCATTGCCCGCCAGTTCGTTTTATCGGCGATATCGCGGCGGATAATATCTTCGACCAACCCTGCCAGTCGTCGTGTTGCGACTCTCGCAATTGGTAAGGCTTGCGCAGCGCCCTGATCCAGCCAGCGGGAAGGCATGTTCTTCATCCGCGTAATGCCGACCTTGATGCCCGACGAATTGGCCAGGTAAACGATATGATCGTTAAAACAAACGCGCTCACCCCACGCTGCATCCCGGCAGGTACCAAGGTGAAAGTGGCACTTTTCAGGGCTCATGATGCAGGAATCGCATTCCGGCAGTTTGGTAAAGCAGGGGTAACAATATCCCTGGCTGAAACTTTTATTGGTTGGCCGGTTACAGGCACGACAATGGATGTCGCCCTCCCACGAGAGGGACAGGCTTTTTCCGAGAAAATCGTTGATCGGGTACTCTTCATTGTTGAGCACCAGCGAGTATGCCACCGTTGCCGCTGGGCGAATGCGCATCTTATCCAGATGGCCGGAAAATTCTGACTTGCTCATTGGATATTCAGCGGTTGAGTGTCGTCGTCTTTACCAGATTTGCACCCCTGATCGAGATATCCTACTCGTTGATCGGCAGGCACATCGTGGGTGTTTTCGTAATAGATGATGGCTTCCATGCATAATTCCCGCTGCCCATCCTCAAGCTTGCGGCCATTTGGCCAACGCCCGGTTGCAACAGCATTTTTCAGGTTTTCGTACACTTCGGGTGTAAGCGAACGGATCAGATCTTCAAGATTCATTATTTCTCCGATTAGGATTTGGCCAGATCACGGCCAGCAGGAAGCCACACAATAAACCGCCCAGATGCCCGCCATGAGCAGACCCCGACAGGCCCGGCACCACGGTGTCGCCGAACAGCATAATCACCATAAAGAAAATCATTACCCCCAACAAGGCCGGAGGAACGCCATAATTAATTCTGTAACGGTACTGACGAAGCCCGGTCCAGGCCGCTAAACCATAGACAACGCCCGAGATACCACCGAACGCTGGACCAGCCAGCCACCATTGCAACAGGTTTCCGCTAATGCCGCACAGTACAAGCAATGCCAGAATTCCGAAACGCTCGCCCTGACGTTCCATGGCTCCGGCCAGTACCCAGATCCACAAGGTATTGAACAGCAGATGCATCACACTAAAGTGCAGCAGCGTTGGCCGCCACATTTCCCAGAACGACATATTCAGATAGGTAGAAAGCTGATTTCGGGCGTCGGGCCAGAGAGACTGGCTATTCTCCAGCCATGCGTGCCAGTCATTCGAAACATGCTGCCAGCCAAACACGCAAGCCACCAGCACTATGAGAGCAACCGTTAACGGCACTGCGGTCAGCCGTTGGATGATCGAAGGGCCAGAACTCCCGACAGCCACTGGCTCCGCTAATGAGCCTTCTCTCCAGTCGTCCAGCAGCTCTTTGATACGCTCGATATCGTCGGGGTCGGCAATCAATAACACCTGCTGATTACCTTCCTCGACAACGCGATGCACTATTTTCTCTGACCACAAATGCCGTGTCAGAGGCGACAGGTCAGTCTCCAGTGGAGCACTTAATACGGCCAGCGGTTGCATCAGCGCTCTTTCTTTTCAACGCGGACCCAGGCAAATTTGCCCTTCTGCAGATGACGTTCGGTATCCATCCGATACGCGACCAGGCGACCGTACTTCACTGCACTGTAATCAAGACAGGCGATGTTGGGTACGATGGGCTCGGGCAAGCCTGACATCCAGTAATGTCCGATAAACAGAGGTTTTTCATCAGGCCCGTAAAACAGTAACTGCTCTTTCTCGTCTTCACTGAGTAGCGCATGCTGCAGATCTTCAGGCAGAGGGTCAGGCTGAAAAATCACATCGTTATAGCGCTGCGGGTCTCCCGCCCAGAACTTGGTTCTGAAGAACTGTCTGACCATGCCGTCTTTTGCCGTCATTGAACGACCATCAGGCAATTTCAGCGAGGTTCCGCGTAACATCCGATCCAGAAACTGGTACAGAAATGAATCCGTCTGCACAGACTCAGGTAGCATGTCTTTCGTTATGTGATTCGAGCCATAACGGCGCAGATACTCGTCGATCATCTGATGATCCCAGCAAGCATGGACCACCCGGAAGTGTTCGTACTCACGGAACAAGGGAATAGTCAGGAACCAATCGAGCATTTCATTGAATTCCTGCGGGTAATTCGCAAACTGCTCTAATGTCTGTTCAACAATAAAATTGTTGCGCGGCGTGTGCGGACGCAGAAACGGCTGGCGCATGCCCGCCGGCGCCTCACTCAGATAAGTGACGACGTTGTACTCGTGATTACCCATAACGATATCGGCGTGCCCGGCTTCCACCATGTCTCGCACGATATGACAGGCAAGCCGGATATTCGGCCCACGGTCAACGATGTCCCCGAGGAAAACGACTTTGCGCTTCGGATGCTGATACACCCCATTGCGCTTGCTGTAACCCATCTGTTCGAGCAGGTCGATCAGCGTCAGGCCACAGCCGTGAATGTCGCCTATCAGGTCATATCCCTGATGCATATTCAGTCTCCGAGGTTACTGCTCCAGCCCAACTTAGTACGACAGATCTCGTAAAAGTTATGACCTTTCGGATGGATCAGTTTCAGCTTGTGCGCTTTTTTACGGATAGTGATGCTGTCACCCGGTGCACAAGGAATGTGTGTCTGGCCGTCACAACTGATCGTCGGATACAGCCCCTGGCTCGCATCCACAACTATTTTCACTTCTGCCTTGCCGTCAACCACAATCGGTCGACTCGACAGCGTATGCGGAAACATTGGCACCAGAACCAGTGCATCCAGACGCGGATGCATAATCGGGCCACCCCCAGACAAAGCATAGGCGGTAGATCCAGTCGGTGTTGAAACAATCAGACCATCAGAACGCAGGTGATAAACAAACTGACCTTCGATATAGAGGTCAAAGGCGATCATCCGGGCTGACTTACCCGGGTGCAGAACCACGTCGTTCAAGCCGGTGGCTGAGCCAATCGGGTTACCATCCCGTTTGATTTCCGCATCCAGCAGGAAACGTCTTTCTTCTATATAGTCGCCGTCGAGTACCGCCTGAACTGCTTCGCACATCTCTTCATCCGGGCTGATGTCGGTCAGGAACCCAAGACGACCACGGTTAATGCCCAGTACCGGTGTGTTGAACTTAGCCAGAGCCCGCGCAGCACCAAGAAGGCTGCCGTCACCGCCCACTACGATCACAAGATCGCAGATCTCGCCCAGCATATTCACATTGCTGACCTGCATTCCGTGACCCGGCATCACCTCCGCGATACGGTCGTCCAGAATGGTGTGATACCCCTCATCGAGCAGATAACGCGACAAACGACGGATAGTATCTATCACTTTATTACTGTTCAGTCGGCCGATCAGACCGATATTGCGGAACTCTTCCATCAGAAAACTGGTAACCTCAACAAATCACGGGCTGCAGTCACCATCCTGCTGCAGCATCTTTTTATATACTATACCGCAGAACACCAGGCTTGACCCCATGGCGACCACCCCGGAAGCATTCTTCGATATTCAGGATAAGAACAAGCGCGATCTGCTCTGGAGCATCTTTGGCCCGTCTCTCCTGAGCAGCAGCGTAACACCGCCGCTAACAGAAATATTGCCAGAGCTGAGCGAAAGCCGTTTGAAAGGGACCACTCTGTCACCCGATTTTCAGAGCCCACGCCTTGGTTTCCGTTTCGAGCAACTGTGGCAATCCGCATTAAGCAGCTCAGATATTCCGTTCATCGCCAACCAGCAGATTACCGATGAAGGAAGAACCCTCGGCGAACTGGATCTGCTGATTCCGCGCGGACAAAGCACCCTGCACATTGAGCTTGCGCTCAAATTCTACCTTGGCGTTGAGGATGACTGGGTCGGCCCGAATCGCCGGGATCTTCTCAGCCGTAAAATACAGCACACCTTCGAGCATCAGCTGCCACTGGCTCAGAACCCGGTCGCTCTGAGTGAAATCAAGCAGCTTGCCCCTGCCCCCGTGCAATCTTTCGCCATTATGCGTGGCTGCCTGTTTGCGCCAGCGCATGATGTATCGGCAGCACCTTTGCCTGTCGAGATCAGCCCAGACCACTGGTCGGGCTACTGGTGCCCGATTGAGCAGGCTCACTACTTACCCGAAGGACACTGGTACGTTTTATCAAAACAGGATTGGCTAAGCCCGGTGTTCTCTTCGTTTGCGATCACGCGGGATGAGCTTCTGAAATACCTCACCCGTGCTTATCAATATCTGAGCATCCCTCTTGCGATTGCCCGGATGGAGAAGCTCCAGAACGGTTGGGGAGAAACTGAACGCTGGATGATGGTCGCGCCTGACTGGCACAGTTAACCCCAAACGATACATCTATAACGTTGAGTACCTAAGACCCGATACACCGCGGCGACCTTGCAGTCCGCCACTATGAACCAGCAGGCTGCGTCTTGGCTCAGTATCCTGTGCCATGAGCCAGGCCGCGAGCAAACGTACGGTATAGACAGGGTCAAGCATCAGGCCCGCCCGGTCTGCATCGGCAATCAGTTCCCTGAGCGCCAGAGATAATTTACCGAATCGCAGGTTTTCTGGCTGGTGCGCAAAACGTATTTCAGGGGAATAGGAGCTCGCTTTTAACTGTGCCTCAAGCGCTCCCTGATCCTGAACAGCATTGACGATTACTAAGGTCTGATCTGCTCTTAACTGCTCAGCAATTCCCTGCGCCGTCGTCCCGGTGCCCGCAGCAACCCAGACTTCGTCGTAGGGCTCGAACAGCGACGCAAGCAGGCCGAATCCCTCCCTGCCTCCTGGACCGTCGCCCCCCTCGGGAATCACCCAGGCATCTGACTCAACCGCCAGTTGAGTCCTCCACACTTCGTCGTAACGCATAGCGTATTGATCACGGCCGCAGAAGCGTATTCTCATGCCAGCATCGATGCAGTCCTGCAAGGTGGGCGTCAGAGGCTGCTCGGGGTAGCCCAACACCCAGGCTTCCACTGGGATGTTGAGCCGTTGAGCAGCAAATGCCAGCGCATGCAGATGATTAGACCAGCGGCCGCCAAAGCTGATCAGGGATGACCTTCCCGATTCTTCCCACGCCTGGAGGTGTCCGAGCAGTTTAAAGACTTTATTACCGGACATCAGAGGATCAATCTGCTCAAGGTGCAGGCATTCAAAATCAAGACCTCGAACGTTATGACGTGCAATCAGTCCAGAACCCATACTCAGGTCGGTAGTAGGCAGCAAGCGTTCGAGCAAATGAGTGAAATCAGACACAGCGGAAGAGCAGATAAATTTTGTAGAGAGTAGAAGTAACTAAGATGCCAGATGTAATCCTCGCTGTCATGCTACCTCGCACAGCGGAGGCTCAATCTCACTTCAGTAGCGTTTTTTGACTGCGCTCGGGTCGGTAGGCATGCCAAACTCATTAGTCTCCGCTGCAGCCTCCTTTGACAGTGCTTTGGACAGATTGTCGTTCGGACCTTCAGGCTCGTCGAGGACCTCATTTTTCTCACCGCGATAGAGCGCAGCCGTTTTCTCGGCAATGGCCTTCACCCTCTGGTTTTTCTCCGGAAACTGAATATCAAATTCGATCAGGAGTTTACGCGCAGCTTTGAAATAGTTGGCCGCAGTCACTATATCACCACGCCCAGCAGCAACATCGCCCTGAGCGGTGTATGTATCTACCTCGCGCTCCAGCAGGGTCATCTTTAGGTAACGCCGATACTCGACCATGGCCGTCTCGGAAATCTGCTTCTTTTTTGCCATCAGGGTAAGTGCTTTGAGCACTGCCGAGAATTGCCGGCGGCCGTATTTCAGCTCGCGGTCGCTCTTCAGAACACGGCGAAAAGGGCCATCCGCTTTGATTTTCTGTTCGTAAGGTTCAGCATCAAAGTCCCCCTTACCTGCTTCGGCCCCAGCCTGGCTTGCTGCCAGCGCGTACAGCTCTTTCACCCGTTCAAGCACGGCAGACTGAATGTCGCGGTGACTGTCGACCAGCATCAGGTACTCCAGCGCCTCGAGCAGGTCTCCAGCCTTCTGGCGGATCAGTCGCGCCTGATTCTGCTTCGCCTGCTTCTTCTGCAGGTTACGGTTGTAAACAACGGCACCCAGCATGAGTAACGCCAGCGGTACAGCGATCGCCAGAACCAGTCCGATTGCCGACATATTTTCCAACTCCGTATGTTTTGTGCTATTCCTGACAACAGGTGGCAAAGTTAAATAAAGGGTGTTGATCTACCAAAGTTTAGCAAGTTTCTGAGTGTCCGCTGATTTACTGCGCTGATCATGAGACTTGACCTCACCCCATGTTTTGGTTTTAAAGTGTCGCCTAATTGAGCCTGTCCGGTGACTTCATCAAGCCGGTCAGTGGAATTTCAGGCGTTGGCATCCTGTGCCCGCGCCCTATTAAGGTATCTGAACGGACTATGGGCAAATCACTGGTGATTGTGGAGTCGCCTGCTAAGGCGAAGACGATCAATAAGTATCTCGGCAAAGATTTCATCGTAAAATCCAGTGTCGGCCACATCCGCGACCTGCCCACTTCGGGGGGAGCAACCAAGTCAGATCCGAAAGAACGTGCCCGACAGGCTGCCCTGACGCGCAAGATGTCACCCGACGAGAAAGCCGAGTATAGAAAGAAGAAGGCTCATGATCAGTTGATTAACCGGATGGGTATTGATCCGGATAACGACTGGAAAGCCAGCTACGAAGTGCTCCCGGGTAAAGAAAAAGTCGTCGAAGAACTGCAACGTCTGGCCAAGAATGCCGACCAGATCTATCTCGCAACGGATTTGGACCGCGAAGGGGAAGCCATTGCATGGCACCTGCGGGAAGTTATCGGCAGCGAATCAAAACCATACCGTCGTGTGGTGTTTAACGAAATCACCAAGAAGGCTATTCAGGCGGCGTTTGAACAGCCTTCAGAGCTGAACATCAACCGTGTGAATGCTCAGCAGGCGCGTCGTTTCCTCGACCGTGTTGTTGGCTTCATGGTTTCCCCTCTACTTTGGGCAAAAGTCGCCCGCGGCCTGTCTGCGGGGCGTGTTCAGTCCGTTGCTGTACGCCTGATTGTCGAACGCGAACGTGAAATTCGTGCCTTTATTCCAGAAGAGTACTGGGAAGCCTTTGCCAATCTGAAATCAGACAGTGGCGATGATCTGCGGGCCCAGGTGGTAAAAGCCGCCGGCAAAGAATTCCGCCCGAACAACGAGGCTGATACAACGTCAGCACTGGATATCATCCGCAAAGGGCCTTTCAAGGTCACCAAGCGCGAAGACAAGCCAACCAGTTCCCGCCCTGCGGCACCTTTTATTACATCGACGCTGCAGCAGGCCGCGAGTACCCGTCTGGGCTACAGCGTTAAGAAAACAATGACACTGGCTCAGCGCCTGTATGAAGCCGGTTACATCACCTACATGCGTACGGACTCAACGAACCTCAGCCAGGATGCCGTGGCCAGCGTTCGCGACTACATCAACGACAAACTGGGCGCGGAGTACCTGCCGGATAATCCTCGCCAGTACAGCAGCAAAGAAGGCGCACAGGAAGCGCACGAAGCCATCCGCCCTTCTGATGTCCGCCTGCGTTCCGGTGACCTGTCCTCCATGGAGCCGGACGCCGAGCGTCTGTACGACCTGATCTGGCGCCGCTTTGTCGCCTGTCAGACCAACGATGCCAAATTCACCAGCACTACCGTTACGGTCCACTCTGGTGACTATGAGCTTCGCACGAAAGGACGCGTCATCCGCTTCGACGGTCACCTTAAAGTACTGCCACCTGCTGGCAGCAAGGGCGACGATGATGTTCTGCTCCCTGACGTTCAGGAAGGTGATGTTCTCAAATTGGAAGAGCTTGAACCGAAGCAGCACTTTACTAAACCTGCTCCACGCTTCTCTGAAGCAGCGCTGGTTAAAGAACTCGAGAAGCGTGGCATTGGCCGACCTTCTACCTATGCTTCGATTATTTCGACCATTCAGGATCGTGGTTATGTCAGCCTGAAAGGACGACGCTTCTACGCTGAGAAGATGGGCGATATTGTCACCAGTCGTCTGACAGAAAACTTCACCGACCTGATGGACTACAGCTTTACTGCCACGATGGAAGAAAAGCTGGATGAAATCGCCGACGGTGATGCTAACTGGAAGGCGGTACTGAACAACTTCTACAACGACTTCACCGATAAGCTGGAAGAAGCTGGCAGTGAAAATGGCATGCGTCCGAACGATCCTGTCGACACGGACATTGAGTGTCCTACCTGTAGTCGCCATATGCAGATTCGTAATGGTTCTACCGGTGTATTCCTCGGCTGCTCAGGTTACAGCCTGCCACCGAAGGAACGCTGCACCCAGACACTGAACCTGATTCCCGGTGATGAAGTCATCAGCGCTGACGAAGATGACGAGGCAGAAAGCCGCCGCCTGATGGATAAGCGTCGTTGTAAGATCTGTGATGCCGCCATGGAAAGTTACCTGCTGGATGAAAAACGCAAAGTACACATCTGCGGCAATAACCCGGACTGCGAAGGCTTCGAAGTTGAGGAAGGTCAATTCCGCATCAAAGGTTACGACGGTCCAACGCTCGAGTGCGACAAGTGCGGTTCTGAAATGCAGCTCAAGTCTGGCCGCTTTGGTAAGTACTTTGGCTGCACTAATGACGAGTGTAAGAACACGCGTAAACTGCTGAAAAACGGTGAAGCTGCGCCGCCTAAGATGGACCCGGTCCCGATGCCGGAGCTGCAATGCGAAAAAGTGGAAGATACCTACGTACTACGTGACGGTGCCAGCGGTCTTTTCCTCGCAGCCAGCCAGTTCCCACGCAAACGTGAAACCCGTGCACCACTGGTATCAGAGATCATTCCTCACAAAGATGAGATCGATCCTAAGTACCACTTCCTGATGAGTGCGCCGGAAAAAGACAGCGATGGCAATCCGACCATTATTCGCTACAGCCGTAAGTCCAAAGAACAATACGTGATGACGGAAAGCGAAGGGAAAGCGACCGGCTGGAGCGCAACCTGGGACGGCAAACAGTGGAACATCACTGAAAAGAAAAAAGCGGCCCCGAAAAAAGCTGCAACGAAAAAAACCGCTGCGAAGAAAACTACCGCTAAGAAGGCAGCGGCTAAAAAAGCGGCGGATAAAAAGTCTGCTGAATAAGCCACTTGCAACAAGAACGGCCAAAGGTGCTATCAAGGCGCCTTAAGCCCCATAAAAAGGCCTTAAATGCGGCCTTTTTTTAATAATTTCTTCTTATATCTTTCATCGTTTTCTCACTGGTAGTCTGAAAGTCTCTGAGTTCAGAGAACTACTTACCTGTTCGCAGGTTTCGGATATCACAAAAGGAAACATAAAAAATGAAAGGATTTATTGCTCTCTTCGCTCTTGCCATCTCCCTGGCCTTCTCTTCAGTTCATGCCGAAGAGCCAAACGGCCCGGTCAATATCAACACAGCCTCTGCTGAAGAGCTCAGCGAATTAAAAGGCGTTGGTAAAACGAAAGCAGAAGCCATCGTTGCTCACCGCAACGAGCATGGTGAGTTCAGCAAGGTCGAAGACCTTACTCAAGTCAAAGGGATTGGCGAATCGATTCTGAAGTCTAACCGCCCATTGCTGAGCCTCGAGTAAAACCTGAAAAATCAGGCAATAAAAAGGAGGCTACGGCCTCCTTTTTACTTTTATTTATATTTTTAACCCAAGCTCTCTGGAGCTTATTCAACGAAAGTGCAACGACCCCACTCGCAACGCACAATACTCAGAGGCTGATCATCACACTCAACGTTGTAGATTTCGTAAGGCCACTCACCTTTAATCAGGCTTACACCTGAGCGGTCGCAGCTTTGCTGGTCAGACAGCTTTTCAACAACGTAGAGCGAACGTCCGTAACGCTTACCAGTTGCTGTTTCAACTATGCCTTTGCGCTCACGGTAAGTACCCTGCTCACTCGCAGCGGTAGCCTCCAGACTGGCTAGAGCCTGCTGAATATCCTCTGAGCCTTTAATATCCCACTTGCCTGCCTGATATTCTCCAAGGATCTTCACACACAGAGCTTCTTTATCGGAAGCGCCGTCGAGCTTGTTACGAACCGTCTGCACGGCGCGTTCCTGTACTTCCCAGGTGAGCCCCATGGCGACCCGGGCTCCCGTATCCAGACGGGTATCAGTCACGGTAATCAGGTTGTAAGCGAGACCGAAGTCCGCAGCCTCGACAGCATCACCGTTGCGTTGCCACCAGTCTGCTCGTGCAGTTTCCGCGGCGTAATTAGCGCGACCACTAACCGCAGCGCATTCATAACGCCAGGTATTCATCATGGTATCGGCCTGAAGCGCGTAAAAAATAGCGTCCCCTTTGGGAGAGAATTGGTTACTTGCGCAACCCGTCAAAAAGGCCGCTGCCGCAAAAACAGAAAACAATGCTCTGGTCATTTTGATTCCTTATCTGAAGCGCTGAACAAAGCGCGGACCTCAAGTGCCGTAAACGGCCAGTTAAGTTCTTCGCCCGTTATTTCGTTACGAAGGACCGGTATCCGCAGACCGTAAAGATCTACGCCACCTTCAATATCGGTAATATCTTCAATGTATACGGTCACCGCAAGGCCCTCTGCGCCCTCAGTCACAATTGCAGCAGCCTGATCACACAGGTGGCACTCGGAAGTACCAAGAAGAACGTAGCTCAAGGTTGGTTTACCGAAATAAAAACAGGTAGGAAAGTATACCGCCGCCAGACGTGTAATCCTATCTGGCGACATGTTGGCCGGTTTCTATCCGGCTAGAAGAGAATCAACGATTAAGCAGCTTACTCAGACCATCGTTAAATTGGCGCAATGCGTCCAGCCGAGATTCGTCCGGAGCCAGCGCCTCGAGCATTTTCTGCAAGGTATCTTTTGGCTCAGCAAGCGGTCTCGCGCGATCCAGGGCTTCGGTATAGCTCTTGACGTAGTCGGTAATCATGTTCTGCTGCGACTCAAGGCGCTGCGTTGGTAACGACGGACCAGATTCCCCGTAGGCACGAGAAACGCTCGAGAAGCTTCGCTGGCGCAGCTCCAGGCTCATAGAAGCCAGTTCATTGCCATCAAAGCCTAGCTGCATGGCCTCTTCGAGTGCCGCACCTAGGTCGCCACCGTAAAAAGTCTCGCTCAGTTTACCCACATCGTCGAACAGGGTTTGCAGGGCATTAAGCTCTCCTTCATCCAGATTGCCATCAATCTGCATATCAAACCGGCTGGAAAATGCACTCGCGGTAAGGCTCATTCCCGGCGTAGTCAGGCTGATGCCACCCTCTTTCTGACGAAAATTCACCGTCACCTTGTCACCGTCGCGGGTCACGACCTCAAGCGACAGGCTCTGTGATGATCTGGTGCCAGCAAGAGTAAAACCTGTGGGGGTTGCGCTTTGCGGAGCGTCATCACGCTCAGGGACTTTGGGTGTCAGTAAATCTGGTTTCTCTCCGGCCTCAATCTGCTTCAGCCCTTCGGCAATGAGCGCTTCGCCCTTATCGATATCGGCTGCCAGAGACTCATCAAGGCGACCTAAGTCTTCAAGAATTGCACGCGCTTCACCATAACCTTTAGCGATCCCCTCTCGGGCCGCCTCCAGACGTTCAGCAATGCGTTCCTCGGAGGCTCCTTCTGCGCGAAGGCCTTCCACACTCTGATAGACATGGCGAAGTATATTGGTCGCTGTGACTTCCGGACTTTGCGTAGAAACAGGTTGGACTGACTTGGTATCCGCCACCTCAGCAGGTTTATTGGCCTGAGCCGAACGATTTGCTGCACCTTGCGACTGAGTGGACTCCTGTGGAGACCGCTGGAGATTACCCAGGCTCTTGCCGAAGTTCTGAAAACCCGCACTGGAGAATGATGAAAAAGACGGAATGTTCATAGCAAGCTCCGCTGTAACCGATGAGTGTGACTTCTATATCGGTCAAGGAGCTGCTTTCTTGAGTAGAAACCGCCTGTTCAGCGAATATTTACATTAAGTTGGCGTGTGCTGTCCCGGATGGCGCAGATCAATCAGCTACGACGGCTGTTGCGATACTCAACCGGCGTCTGATTTGTCCAGCGCTTGAAGGCCCGATAGAAGGTACTGGGTTCAGAAAAGCCGGTGAGGTAGACGATCTCATCAATGCTTTCATCGGTACCCGACAACAGGCGCTTGGCCAGGTTGCACCGGTAGTCCGCGAGCAATTGATTAAAGTTGGTCCCCGCCTCAGTCAGACGCGTTCTTAATGTGCGCGGCTTCATGTCCAGACGCCCCGCCACATCATCAAGGTTAACCTGACCTGTCTCAAGAACTTCACCAAAAACCTTGTACACGCGCGAGACGACGTCCTGACGCTCCAGCTTGGCAACGTGCTCACTGGCTAGTTTTTCATGCAGTTGCAGTAACTCAGGTTCGGCATGCAGTGACGGCAGATCCAACAGGCTATCATCAAACCGGATACGGTTCTCGCTGCACCCGAAACGCACATCGCAATCAAAAATACGGCGGTGTTCTTCGCAATTCTCTGGCGCAGGGTGCGTAAATTCAATTGCTGCCGGGCGGAATTGCTCGTCGGTCACATACTCAAAGAAGCGCACCAGCCCAAGAACCATGCATTCATTCAGGTGACGCAGGCCGGTCACTTTGTCACTCGCTGATTCGACTTTTACAGATGCCTGATGGCTATCGATCTCAATACTCGCCTGAGAAGCATCGCTCAACAGACGCTGATAACTCAACGCCCGTTTCAACCCTTCTCCGAAAGTTGGACTCGACAAAAAGAGGTACTGCAACACCTGTCCTTTGTAGACAGGCATGTTTTCGCCGAGGTGAATACCAATGTCCGGGTCACCGGATACGTCCTCCATCACGCTCCAGAAAATAATCTGGGCGTCATGCGGGGTACGCAGATTGCGGTCCTGCAGTACCTCGGGTGTGACACCCAGGCGCTGCCAGACGTCATCAGCATTGATCCCCATCTTCAGCATCGCATGATGCGCCAGTTGGATCATAATGCCGGAGTCGCGCAATTCAGCCATTCCACCAGACATAAGTGTTTGATATTCCAAAAAGAAGAGAGTGCGATTTTGCCAGATACTCGGCCGTCTGCAAGCCTTATTGACCGATCTGACGCAGAACCCGCGTGATTGCGCCAATGGTGAGCTGCTCTGGCCGGCCTACTATCTGGCTTGATATGTGTCAGAAAAGAGTTTTTTCAGGACTTTATTTATGTATCACGCTACCCGTATTGAATTAAAAAAGCTTCCGAGCGTCGCAAATCACACTGTGCGCTCTGCGTTTTCGCGCAACACAAACATCCGCAACCCTGAGTTGCCAAACATGGATGCGGTCATTTACGGCCACGTTCCGAGCAAAAAGAATGTCAAAGACTACGCCAGCATCTGCGGCTTTGACACCAAAAGCGAATTTTTGCCAATCACTTACCCACATGTTGCTGCTTTCAAGCTACACATGGAGCTGATGCTGCACCGTACCTTCCCTCTGGGCATCATGGGTATGGTTCACGTAGCCAATAAGATTACTCAGCACCGCGGTATCAAATTGGGCGAAGCTCTGGACGTTCGTGCGTTCTTTGCCGGCTCCAACCGCACGCACAAGGGTCTGGAAGTCAGCCTTCGTACCGAAATCCGCATCGGCATGGAGCTTGTTTGGGAAGGCCTGAGCACTTATCTGGCGCTGCTGCCAAGCAAAGGTATCGAGAAGAAAGAAGCAGAGCAGTTGCTTCCTGAGAACCCTGAATACAGTGAAAGTGAAACCTGGACGCTGCCATCAAACCTCGGTCTGAAGTACGGCCCGGTTGCCGGTGATCCAAACCCAATTCACTGGGGCGTAATCGCTGCCAAGGCATTCGGCTTCAAACGCCACCTCGCACACGGTATGTGGACCAAAGGACGCGCCGCTGCAAGTGTTCACAAAATGCTGGGGTCCGATGCCGCAGAAATCTACGTTGAATTTAAACGTCCGATTTTCTTGCCGGCAAAAGTAGAGCTGCACTCAGGTAAAAAAGGTCAGGAAATTGATTTTGAAGTGGCAGCGACCCGTAACGACGACGTTCACCTTGCAGGCTACATTAAAGCCCTGTAAACCGAACTTAAGTGCCCGGTCTTGGCCGGGCGCTTAGCTGTCCTCTGCCGCTCAGGCTTCCTCTTCAGCGCTCTCTGCGTTTCCACAAGACAACCACCGCATGGCATCACCAATATTGCCGAAAAGCCTGACGGGATAAGAAGGCGCGTGGTAGGAAAGAAACATCGATGTCAGATGTTGCAGCATAAAAGAATCACCGATCACTGCGACAGCCTGCGTCGAGGCTTGCACCAGTGGGTTCGAGGCGTATATCTGAACTTCGAAATCAACAGTCAGAACATCCGAAGCGATGATGGCGACAGACTTAGGTGACTTACCTACTCTATGTACACGCTGCTTATAAAGAGTGCGCATTAACTCGAGACTTAAGTGGCTGATCCCGCTCAGGTCATGTACCACAATATCATTTTCAACTCTTATTTCCGGCGCGGCCCCTGCGCCAGTGTCTCGAATTGTCATATTTTAATCAGTTATAAAAAAATGAATGACCTCAACCTATCGTGAAATAGCGAAAATGAAAACCATCCGGATGCACTTTCTCATTATTAAATACCAACTTCGGAAGACAATCTTCAAAACAGGTTAAATAATGCGCTCTGGGGACTGTAAGTTAATCACATCATTGTTATTATGCGGTGTACTGCCGACTACTGAAACCTGAACGAGTTTTAGTGGGAAGATGGCCCAACAATAACAAGAATGGATATACATCATGCGTATCTCTGCCACACTGACAGCGCTCACTCTGGCAATATCTGGTGTTACAGCCAGTGCTGCTGAACCAGAAAGCTTTGGGGGATTTCTGGGGATGACTGGGTCATACATCCAGACCAGTGACATCGACGAAACAGATTTCGCAGCAAAAATCGTTTTCGGTCCTAACATTACCGAGAACCTGTCTCTGGAGTTCGGCCTGATGGACTTTGGTGAAATGTCATATAAAGACCCTTCACCAATTCTGGTTGAGGATGACCCGACGATCGCCCCACTACTGAGCGGCGCCAGTCAGGGAGATACCGACCGCAACAGCAATGATAATGGCATCCCGGGTGAAACTATCTACACTGGCCCCGAAAGCTATCAGGCGCGCAGTATCCTGGTGAACCTGCGCTACAACTTTGAGTACACCCAAACACTGGACTTCTTTATCAAAGGCGGCGCCAGTGCATGGATGGCTGATGTCGAGAAAACCCGCATCACATACTATGGTGACGGCACGTATGGCCTTAAGCAAGATGCTGGTAAGAATGAAACATCCGGCGTAGAACTCATCACCGGTGCCGGCCTCCTGTGGAATCCCTGGGCGGGCCTGAATGTTCGCGCAGAGATTGAGTCCACCTCTCTCGACAGCTTTTATATTGAGCCTACCAGCTTCTTTCTATACAGCCTCGGTCTACAGTACGAATTCTGATCAATAGATTGGCGTAACTTGTCTACAAACAATTGATAACCCTTAGGGAACTAAGGGTTTCATTTGATGTCGTATAGGCCGGTTTGTACCTCGCTGCCTACAAAGTGCTACTCGAGGTAACAGGTGACAATTTTTGTCACCCGGTATACCATGCAATGGTTGTCTGCTGTGGGACCAGGAAAGTCCGGCAAAGCAGACGTTGAATAACAACAATCCCAATAATAGTTACCAGCGTATGAACATGGATAAAGGTTACGTCTCAGCAGCGTTAATCCGCCCGGTGATCGAGAACTCAGGTATCCGGTCGATTGATCAGCTGGCCGAGCAGGATGCTGATATACAGCGCGTCGTTAAACAGCTCAAAGATAATGATTGCCGGATTCCGGTTGAAGATGCAGACCATGTCATTGCAAAACTGATCCGTCAGTCAGGCAATGAAGCGCTGTGTGTTCACCCGCCGCACAAGTTTAATACTCAGAGCAGTTGTCAGTTACAGAATCTGTTTCTATGCAGCAATACTCTGCGCGAAGCACTCTACTATATGGAGAAGTTTGCTCCCCTGCTGAGCGATCTCCTCGAAATCAATGTCACGCGTACCCGCGAGGGCACCATCAAGGTGAAGCTGCCTGTCGGCGAGTCTGCGTACATGTCTGATCAGCGCCACCGCTCTGAGCTGATGCTCAGTGTTCTGCTCAACTGGATGCGTCAACTGTGCGGTAATCGACTGAATTTGCTTGGCATTAACCTGCCCTATCCTGCAACCCAATATCAGCAGGCTCAGGCGCAGTTATGGAATGCGAAGCTGAATTACAACTCCGGAGAGTGCGCTATCCTGCTTTCTGCAGGGGCACTGGATGAGGGGCTACATAACACCAACCCGCACATCCTTAATATGATGAAACGGGAAGTCGAAGAGCAATACCGTAAACTGGCCCGGTCCGGCTCCCTGGCTGACCGCATTCGCAAAGCCCTGTTGCAAGAGAAGGTTCGTCTGAACGCCAACCAACAGGAAGTAGCGGGATACTTTCATATCAGCGCCCGGACTCTGAACCGACACCTGCACCGCGAGGATACCTCGCTGAAACAGATCGTTACTCAGGTTCGCCTGGAAATGGCGAAGAAGATGCTGACCGACTCGGAAGATCCAATTGAGCAGATTGCTCTCAATATCGGTCTCTCAGGACGCAGAACTCTGGACCGGATATTCATCAAAGAGATGAATATGTCACCGGCTCAATATCGACAGAGATTCCGCCAGAAAGTCGCACTCGTCCACTGATAAAGGGTTGGCGACGGTCCCTTATCAGTGAGTTGTACCGCCTGATCATTCGTCGCGATCAGGCGATTCCAGCCAGACGGATGCGCGTAAGAGCCAGCACTGACAGCACATCCGTGATACGACCATCCTGTGCCATCTGAAACGCCTCCTCAAACGGCAGGCGTCGCACCGTCAGCACTTCGGTTTCTTCCGTGTCACTCGGCCCTTCGGTGAGCCCGCGTGCGACAAACAGCAGACCTTCTTCATCTGTGATGCAGTTACTTAAGTGCACTCGCCCGATTGGCGTAAGTGACTCTGCAATGAGTCCACTTTCTTCACGAAGCTCTCTGAGTGCGCAATCCTCGGCGGACTCTCCCTTAGGAGCGCCGCCCATCGGGATCTCCCAATGATATTCCTGCAGAGGAAACCGGTATTGCCCCACCAGCCAGGTGTCGCCGTTGTCGGCGATAGGAACAACGCCTACGGCTCTGTTCTTAAAGCTCACTGTTCCGTATATCCCCGGATTACCAGCGGGATTCAGAACGTCATGATGCTCCACCTTAATCCAGGGGTTTTCATAAGTCGTTGTAACAGACTTAGTTTTCCAGGGATTTTCTTCGCTCATAGTATTTCCAACTCTGTGATACTGCAATCCAAACAAGGCCTGCAATTGCACCAAACATATGCGACCTTGCTTCGGTTCTTCCACCCACCATCTCTGAGTTTGCCATGTCATCGTAGAAGCCAGTCTGTTCCCAGATCACTTTGACAACAATAACCAGAACGACAATCAGGCGAACTTTCGGTGAATAATACGGCGATGGAGCAATCGCGACCAACATAGCACCGTGAAGAGCACCGGAGAGGCCAACGTAGTAGTAAAGGTCGTCAGCAAAGATAAATAAGCCGACACCAGTCACCAGACACAGCCAACCCCACGCGAGAAGCTGCAGACGCAGTGATGCCGAGGGTGAAGTGACATAAGCAGCGAGGGCGAGTGCCGCGAGATTGAGGAAGAGATGACCGGAAGAAAGATGCACAAAGTGAGCAGAAAGCAGTCGCCACCACTCTCCCGCTTCAATCGCTACACGGTCAAAACGCAGGTGTTCAGTGGCTGAGACACCAGCACCAAAGACAATAACGGATATAAGCCCGATACCTATCCATACGGACCAGGCCAGATAGTTTCGCACGAAAAAGCCTCTGAAAAAGAGGCAGTGTATCACCGAACAGGTCGTCTTCTCAGCAGCCCGATACTAAGTACCAGACACAACAAGCCCATTGAGCCACCGCCACCAGATGACGAAGACGAGGAAGAACTGGCCGTCGCAGGGGCGCGCTCAATTGGCTGATCGCTGCTACTGACGAGCAGCTTCACGCTCAGGTCAAAGCTAGCGTCCGCGAAGGCATAATCCAGCCTTTCTTTGACTTTGGTTTTTCCACTGGGAGTCCCCTGAATATCAACCAGGAAGGGGGCATGTTGACCCGAAGGCTCACTAATGATCTGAAGGTAAATAGTATCGACCGGAATTTCAGGCGGAGAATCAAACAGCAGACGATTCCAGCCCTCCTGGACACTGCTCGTCTTCTCCACCAGACGTCCTTCACCCGAATACCGCGAAGCGCTGGTGTAGAGGCCGAATTCAACGGTACCAGAACCATGAGCGTAAAAGTCGATGCCATCAATACTCAGTACATCACTACTCACAGGCACAGTTACCAGCGCATAACCGTCACCACCATAGGCACCCCAGGTTGCGTTCGCCGGAAGTTCGTCATAGCCAATAGCAAAGCCTTTTGGTTTGATACTGGACTGCACGTTCAACTGAGCACGATCGCCTGAGGCGACGGCCGTCAAAGTCACCCTGCCATCAGCCAGAGTTACAGAAGAGGCGCTTTCTATCATGATGCCGCTACTGTCGGTCACTATATTCGAGCCGGTATGCGTGGTTTCGGCGATCACCAGACGTTGGGAGTGTCGCGCAGTCAGGCTGGACAATGACCCGAACCCTCGCCAATCATCTATCTTTGTAATCATCAAACCTGGTGAAGGCAAGCCACTGTCAAAGCCCTGACGAGTTCGGTTCTCGACCATCAGGCGCTTGCCATGACGATACTCATCAAGATCAATACGCAGCACTTCACCACCGTCACTGGCTGAATTGAGGAAAATCCCCCCCGTATCCGACACACTGTCAGTAAACCCCAGAAACTCTCGTGACCAACCTATCAGGTGCGCCGGCTTATCTCCTGCTTTGCCACCGCCAGAGTTCCAGATACCGAAGCTCATCAATCCCCAGCGACCGATCGACTCTCCGAGGCCGATGCTCTCGTATAGGTCAGGCAGATCAAACAGCAGGTGACCGAGTTCATGAGCCATCAGACCAATCGTCGCCATATGTTGCTCGTGCTGCTCGCCAAACATGGTGTATTCAGAAATCCAGACACCGCCGGTGTTTACTGCAGGCACCGAAGACTTGTGGGCCCAGACTCTAGGATGGGTTGTAGCCGAACTCGCGTACGCCTGCTCGAAACCGGCCGCAAGTACAATGACACCCAGCTCCGATGGATCCAGCCAGGAATCACCGTTACGATCATACGAGCTGAGATTAATTTTGCCGCCCAATGCCTGGACCGCCGACGTGACCAGATTACGGCTTTGTGTTCCGTAGGAAGAACCGAAGTCAGGGTGTGCGCTACTGAGTGTCATACGAACTATGCCATCGCCGCTGGTACCGTCTGACTCACTCGCAGGCACTATGCGGAACTGCTGCCCTGATCCTTCAAAGAAATACGATGAAACGCTGTCGCTGGAACCGAAAATTCGTGCCGATATCTCAGCATCACTGTATTCAAAACCCTGATCCGAAAAAGCCACACGAATAACAACCAGCGGCTGTTCGAAGGCACCTCCCTCGTAGCGGTATGGCGTTCGCACAGGAGGATTGGCTTGAGCGCTGACAGTACTGCTCGCCTGGCGTGCTTCCTTCTCCTCAGGCTCCTGATAGGATGCTGACCGGCCGAATTCTTCCCCTGTACTTGTGGCGTAACGATTGTTCTGCAGACGCGCAAGATAATAAATACCCTGCTGTTCGACAAGATAACGCCCGTCCTCAAGCATCATGTAAGGCGCGGAACGAGAGCCTAACAGCATAACCCTGTGGCTATCGCCGTTCAGCAAGTGCAGATCCGCCCACTCCAGAGCAGGCGGAGTCTGAGCATGCCCCAGCTGCCACCCAGTGAGGAACAGACTGAGGAAAATGATTCGAATCATTGAGAAGGCCCGGTAAAAACGTCTTCGCTTTAACTCTAGACGTGTCAGGCCACTTTTTCAGGCGGGTGTAACAGTTTCACACAATTGCGGTACCAGACCACAACACTTAACAGATTGCGTTAACTGAACAATTGATCATTTACTTATAGAGGCGCCTTCGGGGACTGACATGTACCCAGTTTTCCCAGACGTTTTTCGAGGTAGTTAATAATGGCTTCAGGGCTGTATATCCAACGATCGCCACTTCGGGTACATATTCTCAGACAGGGAACCCGGCTCTCACCGCCGCCTTTCACCAATTCATTGCGATAGGCATCAGCGCGTTCGACTTCTTTGGTCACTGGATGCAGCCCGGCTCTCTCTAAATAGCGCTTAACCGATATCGACGATGGGCACTGCCTGGAATAGTAAAGGTGCATTCTGCGGGATTCGCGATTCAGCAGAGTCTGTTCTTCTGCAGGTCGCTCGATCGGCTTAACCGGAAGGAATCGGTCTACCAGACCGAGTGTTTTGCCTTTGATATGTCTCGTCAGATTCATAACTGCGTCATGGGACCTATGGTCTGATTCTGAAAAAACAGGGCTCTGCTGGCCAACCCTGTGCCGGTAAGCATCTTTGCTCACCAACTGCGGGCATTCTATTCATGGGCGTAAGGATTACTACCCCTTGAGGAAAATATTTATTCAATTTCGGTCAATTATGCGCCGAAGGTCGAATGATTAACTAAAACCACACCGAGCATCATGGCCAACATAGTGACCACAAGAAGCCAGCGCGACCGCTGGCAGAACTTGCATGGTTTCTTTTTCGCCATTACTCAATCACTTTGACACGGTCGAACGATGGCAGGCTCGTCCAGGATTCCCAGTGCATCCAGACAGCCACCGCCTTACCCACAATGTTCTTCTCCGGTACGAAGCCCCACATACGGCTGTCTCCGCTGTTGCCGCGATTATCGCCCATCATAAAGTAGTGGCCATCAGGAACCGTCCACTCACCTTCAGGACCACCCCAGAGTGCAGCCTGCCCTGTCTCCCGATCACGCCCGGGCAGCCACTTAACCACAGGGGTCGCGTTGTCCATGGTCTCTTCACCGAGCACCATGGTCGGCGCATAGGCAGGTTTGCCGCCCAATACTTCTGTCGGCACAGGCTCACCGTTGATAGTCAAACGCAGATCCTTGTAAACGATGTGGTCACCCGGCAAACCGATAACGCGTTTAATGAAGTAACGCGAGTCTTCCGGTGGGAAAAACACCATAACGTCACCACGCTGAGGTTGATCTACAGGAATAATAGTAGACCCGTTCCCCGGCACCCGCAGGCCATAGCTGAACTTACTGACCAGAATAAAATCACCGACCTGAAGGCCGGGCTCCATGGAGCCTGAAGGTATCTGAAAGGGCTCAAACGCAAACGAACGCAAGACAAAGACCAGTGCCAGCACAGGAAAGAACTGCCGGGACTGGTCAATCAGAAACGGCTCTTTCGTTGCTTCGAGGATATTCTGCTGAGATGCACCGCTTTGCTCCAGCGCATCAACACGCTGCTGACGTTTACGGCGAAGAAAAAGTCGATCAACCAATACGACAAGACCCGTCAGGCCCGTGGCCACCATGAGAATCAGGGGTAAATCAAGTTCCATAAAAGTGTCATATTCCTGCTGCAGGCTTACGCTAGACTAGAGGTCGGCCCATGCAACACTGCTGAGGACGCAGATTTGCAGGCGTGTCTGTCCGCTGTTAGGTCTGGCATTCTAACTGGCGGTGTAATTGATAGCCACCCGAATAAGGCCTGAAACACGCTCAGGCCAGGTAACGTCCTAATGACCCGAATATGTACTCGAGATGGTATAGAGCTGGCCTACGAATCCATGGGGCCAGAAGATGCGCCGCCCGTCATCCTGATTATGGGACTGGGAGCGCAGATGCACGTATGGCCAACCTCACTGTGTCAGCGTATAGTCGACGCCGGTTTTCGCGTCATCCGCTTCGATAACCGTGACACAGGAGCATCGACCTCTCTCGACGAGCACGGCAACCCAAGTCTTATCCGGGTGTGGCTGGGACGCCGTCTGAACCGTAAGCCGCGCGTCCCGTATACCCTCAAGGATATGTCCCGCGATGTGGTAGCCCTGATGGATGAACTTGGACTGCCCAGCGCTCATCTCATCGGCGCCTCGATGGGCGGTATGATTGCGCAGATTCTGGCAGCGAAGAAACGCAAACGGGTCCGAAGCCTGACCTCCATCATGTCGTCAGCGTCAGCGCCAAAAGTGCCAGTAAGCCAATTACAGGTAATGCTTAAACTCGCCCGACGGCCTTTACAGCGCAACAGAGATGAGCACTTCCGATACATCACCCGGATGAGCGAGGTGATAGGCAGCCCCGGCTACCCCATGTCAGAAGCAGAAATACAACGTCTGGCAGAAACCAGCTGGGAGCGGACATCGAGCCCTCTGGGCTTTAAACGCCAGCTCGTAGCAATCACTCACGCCGGTGACCGCCGACGCCTGCTGCAGAAGATAAAAGCACGCACCCTGGTGATTCATGGTGCTGATGACCCACTGATTCCGGTCACCATGGGCATCGAAACAGCCTCGCTGATATCCAAAGCCAAACTAAGGGTGATTACTGGCATGGGGCACGACTTTCCTGAGGCTCTGGTGCCAAAACTGAGTCGCTTACTGATCAAGCACCTGAACCGTGCAAACACGGAGTGGCAGCAAAAGCTGAAGAAGAAAAAGCGTACTGAAATTCCCTCGAAGAAGGCAGCCAATGAAGACAGCAGTGACCCGATGGAATGGCTCGAGCCACTGGATAAGCCGGATCAGTCCGGCTGATATCCACTGAACTGACGCGCCATTTCTGCGGCGTAGTTGTCGGTCATGCCTGAGATGTAGTCGAGTGCCCGCATGTAGGCTTCATACAAGGTCCAGTCAGCGCCCGGGGCTGACCGTCCCATCAGCTCAATGATCCGCCGGTTACGGAATGTCGCCTTGCCTGTCTGAACATTCTCGCGCACAGCACCCAGAAAGTTTTCCAGTAACACAGACAGAGTGGCATAGGACCCGACCTCGATCGCAAGCTTGCGACTGTCGTTAAAAATTCGCTCCCGCGCCATCTGCTTGGCTCCGCCAACCAGATTCCGGACCTCGTCCGGGCAATAATCAATAATGCTGCCCTCCAGTGTTCCCGTCAGCAAAGCCTCCTGTTGGCGGATGAACGCGCTTGCCACAGCATTAACCATGGCCTCCATCGCCTGACCACGTAACATCTGCAGGCGACGACGAGGGTTATCTGCTTTCTCAAGGTCATCGAGGATTACCTCCCACTGCTCAATCAGAAGTGGCTGAATCAGGTTCTCCACTTCCTCATACCGCAGCAAGCCAAGCTCAATACCGTCCTCAAGGTCAATCAGGCCGTAGCAGATGTCGTCGGCTGCTTCGAGCAGATACACCAGGGGATGGCGGCACCAGGCGTTTTTACCTGTCGGCAACAACCCCAGACTGGAAGCGACCTCTTTCAGAACCGGCAGCTCCGTATTAAAACAGCCGAATTTCTTTTCCTCGCCGCGCACAACATAGTCGACCGTCCACGGATATTTGAGAAAAGCGCCAAGTGTCCCGTAAGTCAGACGCATACCTCCCTCAAATCTGTGGTACTCCACCTGAGTAACAATACGGAAGCCCTGAGCATTACCTTCATAGGTCTGCAGATCAGCAGCTTCATCAGGGCTGAGCCCCTCAAGAAAATGCGCATTACGGGGATCGACAAAAAAATGCCGGATAGCATCTTCCCCCGTATGTCCGTACGGAGGGTTACCGATATCGTGAGCCAGACACGCGGCCTGAACCATAGCACCGACGTCACTGGCATCCACATGACCGGGCAACTGCTTACCCAGCATCTGCCCTACTCGGATACCCAGCGAACGCCCTACACAACCAACTTCCAGGCTGTGTGTCAGTCGCGTATGAACATGATCATTCTCACTCAGCGGATGCACCTGAGTTTTTCTGTCGAGACGACGGAAAGCTGAAGAAAAGATTATTCGGTCGTAATCTTTATGGAATGGCGTCCGGCCACTCTCAAGCGCCAGGCTGCCCTGATGTTCACCAAAGCGGATCGGAGAGAACAGGCGTTCCCAGCTCATTCTCTGGCCCGATTGCGATTTTTCCTGAGATTCCATAAACAACTTCACTGACATGGCTTGTACTCCGGAGTATAACGTCACTCAGCGCTGGCTTGCAGTTATATGTCCCTTAATCACCTTGCTCATGCACTGATCACCGTTATGCTCAGAAAAAATTCTATATTCTTTAAGCAGGCGACATGCTGAATCGTTACTTTGAACTGATACTTCGTAACCCCCTTATTACTCTGTTTACTGTTCTGTTGGCTCTTATTGCTACTGGCAGTGGCGTTAAAGAGCTGACATTCACCAGCGACTTTCGCGCGTATTTCAGCGAAAAAAACCCTGAATTACGCGCCTTTGAAGCTATGGAGAAACGATTTTCCCGACAGGATAATCTTTATATTCTCGTGTCTTCTGTCGATCAATCTCTGTTTTCAGAAGAAGGTCTGAGCCTTATTGAACTACTTACAGAGGAGGCCTGGACGCTGCCGCACGTACAGCGTGTCGATTCACTTCATAATTTTCAGAATACGGATGTCGATGGCGATGAACTGATTATCGATAATTTTTACCGCATGGATGAGTTGCCAGAAAACTTATCTGAGCTTCAACAAAAAGCCATCAATCACTCCGACCTGGTACTAAAAACCATCAGTGAAAACGGTGAAGTTACCGGAATAAACCTTACGCTCTTTTTACCGGATGGAGAATCCTCACAAGCCTCACTGGACGCCGTCGACGCCGCACGGCAACTTCTCGATTCTACACGCCCGGATTACCCAGGGTTTCTGATCGAGCTAGGCGGCTCTGCAACGTCCAATGTGACTATGGGTGAAGCCATCGGTCAGGACATCAGCTCGCTACTGGTCATATCTTTTGCTGTGATGCTGGTCATTATGCTGGTTATGCTCAGAACCATTTCAGGCGTCGTTCTGGTCACGGCGCTTATTGGCATGTCGGTCCTGATCACTATGGGTTTATTCGGCTGGGCGGGATATACACTCACTCCCCCTACGGGTTTTGTGCCTACTGCCATCATGACCATCGCCGTCGCAGATACCATTCATATTCTGGTGTCGTATTACTTTCACTTACGTGAAGGTGAAGAAAAACGTGAGGCGCTGCTGAATAGCTTACGGATTAATTTTGCGCCGGTATTTATTACCAGCATTACCACCATGGTCGGCGTCCTCGCTCTGAACACCAGCGATTCTCCCCCCTACCGCGATATGGGGAATATGATCGCCGTCGGCGTCATGGTCGCCTGGGCCCTGACCATTACATTTTTACCCGCAGCGTTAACGATACTGCCGGCGCCAGACCGCTTTAAATCAAAGGGCCAGCACCGTTGGATGGATACCTTCGCTGACAGAGTTATACGCCATCACAAAGTACTCTTCATTGTCATGCTGGCGGTCGTCGCTGGCTGTGCCACTATGGCCAACCGCAATATTATTACCGAGCGCTGGCATGAATTTTTTGATGAATCATTCGAAGTCCGGCGGACCGTCGACAATATCGATAAGTCACTGAAGGGGCTTCATGCTCTCTACTTTGTCGCCGACTCACAGAAAAATGATGGTATTAATCAAGTCGATTTTTTACATCAGCTGGATGGATTTGATCAATGGCTGGAACAACAACCCGGTGTCGTCCATGTCAGCTCGTTGACTGACACCATCAAACGCCTGAATAAAAATCTGCATCAGAATAATGATGAGTGGTTTCGGATACCTGAATCATCCGAAGCTGCGGCACAGTACCTTCTGCTGTATGAGCTGTCTTTACCAATGGGGCTGGGACTTGAAACGACCATGACCAGTAACCGCAGTGCGACTCGACTCAGCGCGACGCTTGAGCGCACTGACTCAGCGAGTATCCGGGAGCTGGAAGCACGCGCGGTCGAGTGGGCAAAGACACATGCGCCACTGCTTAATATTACCGAGACAACGGGTCTGGATGTGGTGTTCGCCAACCTGACACACCGTAATGTATCGTCGATGCTGGAAGGAACGGCACTGGCATTGGTATTGATTTCGTTATTGATGGTTGCCGCGCTGCGCTCGTTCCGTCTTGGCGTCATCAGCATGGTGCCGAATGTTTTCCCTGCTCTGATGGCCTATGGGCTCTGGGGTATTCTGGTGGGACACGTCGACACCGCCACCTCAGTGGTTGCCTGCCTCTCTTTGGGGATCGTCGTCGACGATACCGTGCATTTTCTGAGTAAGTACAACTACGCGCGCGTGACTCTGGGTCGGAATGTCGAGGATGCGATTCGGTATGCCTTCCAGACAGTCGGCGTCGCCTTGCTAATCACGTCAGCAATTCTGGTCGGTGGTTTCACCGTTATGGAGTTTTCACACTTCCAGCCAAGCCGGGCGATGGGACTCTTACTGGCACTGACTATTGCCGTTGCACTGATCATCGACTTTCTGCTGTTGCCGCCACTGCTACTCCTGGTGGACCGGCGCCAGCAATCCACTCTCGATGATGCCGTCAAAGATAAACTGAACGGCCAGAGCGCACAGTAATACCCCCATTACCCGCATAATCACATGCATTCCGGTTACCCCCAGCAAGCGGGTAATCGGAGTTGCAGCAAACAGACAGATCAACGTCAGAATCATAATGGCCAGAATGCACACAACCACGGTGGCTTGCTGATAAATATCGCTGGCGTGGGCCATCATCAGCATAACGGCCCCCATACTTCCGGGCCCGGCAATCAGAGGCAATGCCATGGGGAACACAGAAACATCCTGACGCTCCTGTGTTTCTTCGTCCTCAAGTTCGGTTGTACTGCTGGCCCCCGAAGTCCTCGCAAACACCATTTCGATGCCAATCAACAGCAAAATAATGCCACCGGCAGTACGTAATGAGGCCATCGAAATTCCCAGAACGGACAACAAGGCCTCACCCAGGATGGCGAAAATGAGTAAGACTATAGTCGCAACCACAACAGACCGGATCGCCGTTTTCTTACGTTTCTGATCCGAATATTCAGATGTTAACGCCGCAAAAATAGCGGAAATATCAATCGGACTGACCGTCGCAAACAGCGTGGCCAGTGTGATTGCAGCGATTTCTAGCACAACTCAACCTTGTTTTATCCTGTTCAACTTTGACTCTAGCACTCCCCCAAAGTCGACTCCAGTGAATGCCCGTAATCCGGGCGTTAATACCAAGGTCTAGCTGTTCTGCGACATCCCTCAAGGCTAGTTTGGTGAAGTACCAATAAAAACGAGGAGTGGGTTATGGCTTTCCGATCTGATGAAGACAAAAAGGCCTATTGGCGTAAAAACCTGAATCTGATGTTCGTACTGCTGGTGATCTGGGCAGTCGTTTCATACGGATTCGGCATTCTGTTACGCCCTGTGCTGGACGCAATTCCAGTCGGTGGCGTTGGCCTTGGCTTCTGGTTCGCACAACAGGGGTCCATCTATGTGTTCCTTGGCATTGTGTTTTTCTACGCCAAAAAAATGCGCGAACTCGACCGTGAGTTCGGCGTTGATGATGACGAATAAGAGGAGCCTGATATGGATCTGCAAACCTTAACCTATATCGTAGTGGGACTGACGTTCTCACTCTACATCGGTATCGCTATCTGGGCTCGCGCCGGAACGACAGGTGAGTACTATGCGGCTGGCCGCGGTATTCACCCGGTCGCCAACGGTATGGCAACGGCCGCGGACTGGATGTCAGCCGCGTCATTTATCTCCATGGCGGGTCTGATTGCCTTTAAAGGCTACGACGCCTCTATCTTTCTGATGGGCTGGACCGGTGGTTATGTGCTGTTGGCACTCTGCCTTGCACCTTACCTGCGTAAGTTCGGTAAGTTCACTGTGCCTGACTTTATCGGTGACCGTTTCTATTCAAGCACCGCCCGTATCGTGGCAGTGATCTGTCTGATCGTCGCTTCGCTGACCTACGTAATTGGTCAAATGAAAGGTATCGGTGTGGCCTTCTCCCGCTTCCTCGACGTGGACTACGCGACCGGCCTGTATTCAGGTATGGCAATCGTATTCTTCTACGCCGTACTCGGTGGTATGAAAGGTGTTACCTATACACAGATCGCGCAATACTGTGTACTGATTTTCGCTTACACCGTCCCTGCGGTCTTTATCTCACTGAACCTGACCGGTAACCCTCTGCCTCAGCTGGGCCTGATCGGTGACACGGCTGACGGTACACCGCTGCTGCTGAAACTCGACCAGACGCTGGTTGACCTGGGTTTTGCGGAATACACGGCTCAGAAAGGTGGTACCTTCAATATGATGATGTATACGCTGTCTCTGATGCTGGGTACAGCCGGTCTGCCACACGTCATCATTCGTTTCTTCACTGTACCTAAAGTGAGCGACGCACGTACCTCTGCTGGCTGGGCTCTGCTGTTCATTGCGATCCTGTATACCACTGCGCCTGCGGTAGGTTCTATGGCTCGTCTGAACCTGACCAACACTATTCAACATGGTGAAGTCGGTGACCCACAAGGCAACCTGGTGTATGAAGAACGTCCTGACTGGTTCAAGAACTGGGAAAATACCGGCCTGCTGCAGTTCGAAGATAAGAACGGTGATGGTCGTATTCAGTACTACAACGATGGCAATGCTGAGTTTGCTGCAAAAGCAGAAGCTGAGTACGGCTGGAAAGGTAACGAGATGGTGAAAGTCGACCGTGACATCATGGTACTGGCCAACCCTGAAATCGCGAAGCTGCCGAACTGGGTGATTGCTCTCGTCGCTGCCGGTGGTCTTGCCGCTGCACTGTCGACCGCTGCCGGCCTGCTTCTGGCGATCTCAACAGCGATCTCTCATGACCTGCTGAAGCGTACCTTTATGACAGGCATCAGTGAGAAGAGCGAGCTCTTATCAGCGCGTATCGCGATGGCCGGTGCAATTCTGGTGGCGGGCTACCTTGGCCTGAACCCTCCGGGTTTCGCAGCACAGGTAGTGGCTCTGGCCTTCGGTCTGGCTGCTTCCTCGATCTTCCCAGTGCTGATGATGGGTATCTTCTCGACGAAGGTGAACAAGCAAGGTGCAATCGCCGGTATGCTGACAGGCCTGCTGAGCACACTGCTCTACATCTTCAGCTACAAGGGCTTCCTGTTTATTCCTGGCACTGAACTGCTGGCGAATACTCCGGATAACTGGTTCCTTGGTATTGCTCCAGAGGCGTTTGGTGCACTTGGTGCCCTGCTCAATTTCATCGTGGCCTTTGTGGTATCGAACATGACGGCACCTGTGCCTGACGATATCCGTAAGATGGTTGAAGACATCCGCGTACCGAAAGGTGCAGGAGGCGCTCAGGATCACTGATTAAAGCAGTGGTTCTACACAAAAAAAGCCCCGGCAGTGCCGGGGCTTTTTTTTGGATCTTCAATCGCCTGTTAGCGCAGCGTTTCGACAAATTCGATAACAGGCTCAGCACTGCTTGCCTTAAAAAACAACAGTGGTGACATGGTACCGATAATCGTCACGTGGGACGTACCTTCCAGTTGCTGAATAGCGACATCTTTACCAGCTTCCTGAAGCTTGTCTGCCATGGCAAAGCTGTTTCTTTGCGGGTCAACCAGGTCATCATCTTCTGGAACCAGAAGCAGCGCGGGAACGACAGCCTCGGAAGCAAACTCTATCGGATTTGAGTCTGGCGGATAATCCGGATGAAAGAATACAGGCTTCACCTCTTCGATTTTGATCGGATAAAGATCGTATGGTCCGGCAATGCCTACCCAGCCATTTAAGACGTCTGAACGATCAAGATTCTCACGCCCAAGCCAGGTCTTATCCAGTGCCATCATGGCCGCATTGTAGGCTCCGGCACTGTGCCCAACCAAAGTCATTCTAGAGTCAGGGTTGTATGCCTGAAGATCTCCGGAACGGATTATTTCGGATAACTTACGGACGGCTCCCGCGCTGTCGTACAGAAACTCGGGGTAACGCACTTCCGGATAGAGACGGTAGTCAGCAACGGCGACAATATAGCCTTCACTGGCCAGTCGCCGGCCGACAAAACGGTAGTCACTGCGCGAGCCACTATTCCAGCTGCCGCCATAAAAAAAGAGAATAACTGGTGTCTTCTCTTCCGGTGGACGACGTTCTTTTTTCTCAGGAAGGTACAGATCGAGCTTGTGGCGTTCATGCTCACCGTAAGCGATGTCTTTACGAAGATCTGCGTTGTAAACGTTCGAAATTCCGTTCACGAGGCCCAATGGGCTACATGCACTTAAGATCGAGGCTATGGGGAGCCAGATCAATTTTTTCATTAACTCTGAACCTGAGGAGTAAAAGATCCGACATCAACCAGATCAGAAATACAAAAAGCCGGCCCTCGTAAGCAGCCAGCTTTCAGCTTATTGGTAAATCAAAGAACGGCCAGAGCGGCGTCGTAATCCGGCTCATCGGCAGTTTCACCCACTTGTTCGATATGCAGCACAGAGCCATCCGTATCAACAACCACAACAGAGCGTGATAGCAGCCCGGTCAGCGGCCCTTCAACGAAGGTTACGCCGTAGTTATCGCCAAAACTGGAGCGGAAAGTGGAACCAACGAGTACGTTATCAATGCCCTCGGCGCCACAGAATCTCGCCATCGCAAAGGGCAGATCAGCAGAGATACAGACAACAACAACGTTATCCAGCGACGCGGCTTTCTCATTAAACTTACGCACAGAAGTAGCGCAGGTAGGCGTATCAACAGACGGGAAGATGTTCAGAATAACCCGCTTCCCCGACAGGCTATCAAGAGTCAGATCACTGAGATCTGCGGCTGCAAGAGTAAAACCAGGCGCTTTTGAACCTACTGGTGGCAGCTCACCAGCCGTTGAAAAAGGATTGCCTTGCAAAGTAACAGTTGCCATGAGTCGTCTCACATCGATGAAATGGACGATTACTATGCTATGGCTCGATAGGTCTTTCAATCATTCTTAGTAAAGAAAATCCCGATGGCGACAAAACAGTTCTTTCACCATCGGGAACAAACTCATTGATGAATGATATCGGGGCGCATAGGCGCCAGCGAGCGTATCAGTCGGTTCTGAGCAGTCTGAGGCGTTCCTGCATCATCCATAGCTGCCTGTAGCAGCTCGACTACCCGATTAAACTCCGCCTTTGTTATCTTCATGCCGGCATGAACGTCTTTCATGGAGTCACCGGTATACTCACACGGCCCACCACTTTCATGACAGAACTGCTCAATGAGCTTTTCTCGAAGTCGGGTGATATCCGTGCCTTCGAAGAACTTTACGATGTTCTGGTCGAAAGATATTTCATTAATAAAATTATCAACAATCTTCTCAACGCCTTCTTTGCCACCGAGCTCCTGATAGTAACCATCCGCCTGAGCGACATTGAAACAGGTCAGGCCTGAAAACAAGGCAGCAATATAAATCAACTTTTTAATCATGATACGTCCTTATTTAAACCAGCTTGAAATCGAAAAATAGAAGCCATCCTGATCTTCACTACCGGCAATACTACCAAGTTCGGCATAGGCAAGAGTCAGGTTGACGTTTTTGTTCGGGAACCAGGCGATGAATACATCACTGAAACTGTCTTCATCGAATGCACTCAGGTTATCGGGCTTTTTCCGGTATTCAGCTCCAATAGCCAGGTCATCTCTCAGCAGTACCAGAGCGGATACTTCAGGCTGTAATGTGTAGCCCGACTCTTCGTCGCCACCGTATCCTAACAGTCCCATCTGATTTGCCTGCGTTGCCCGCAATGTGGCATTCCATAAAAAGTGATAGCCTGCGACAGCCGCCAGATGAACTTTGGTCGCAGATACGTAGTAATCAATGCCTGAATCGCTATCTTCGGCTCCTACCGCGTCTGCAATATCGCCATCGAGAAGCCGTTTATACTGAATACCTGCTGCAACCTGTGGTAGAGCACTATAAATAGCATCCCCATAAATCCGGTATTTAGCTCCGTAAATTTCCTGCCTCAGATCTCCTGCTACGCCTTTAATTTCGAAGCTTTGCAGAGCAGCACTGATTTCAAACCGATTGTCGTAACTGGCTGAAACCCCATTTACCTTCAGGCGGAAATCTTGCACGTCGGTCGACGTGTGAAATGCACCAATGGAATATTCGCCTTCATCGGCATAGCCGCTGATGACCGCCCATGGAGTCAGACCACCGCCAGCTCCACCCTCAAGCTGAGTGACGCCAGATGTCGCTAACAAGCGTGAACCCGCATTGACATCAGCGACGGCCAGAGTGGATATGGCTACCGCTGTTAATGTGATTAGTTTAGTCTTCATTTTTCCTCCACCAGACGGTCTGGATTAAATTCCTGCAACCATTGCCCCAGTGCATCCCGGGACATGGGTTTAGCAAAAAAGTATCCCTGAATATAGTCGCATCCGAGCGTAGCCAGGAAATCGAGCGATTCTTTGTCCTCGACGCCCTCAGCAATTACTGACAGCCCCAGCTCATGGGCCATAGAAATTGTCGAACGAACAATAATCTGATCATCTGCACGGCTCGCTAATCTCAGAATGAAGCACTTATCGATCTTCAGTTCATGCACGGGCATCATCGCTAGTTTCGACAGTGCTGAATATCCAACGCCGTAGTCATCGATGGATAACCTGAAACCGCGACTACGATAGTAATTGAGAAGATCCAATGATTTGTCGACATCCGTCATCATGTCCCGCTCGGTGACTTCCAGACAGATATCTGCAGCATCCAGATTATTTTCAATTAGCTTCTGATCAATCAGCACCCGCAAGTTATCGTTGCTCAGATCCTGAGCTGACATATTGATCGATAACTGCAATGAAATTCCGGCTCGCTTCATATCTGCCTGATCGTCCAATACCCGGCCTATTACCCAGGACGTGACCAGGCCAATGAGTCCCGTCTGTTCTGCGAGCTCGATAAACATATCAGGTGGGATAAATCCCTCATCCGGATGAAACCAACGGATCAGAGCTTCGGCTTTATCAACTTCCCCGGTACGCACGTTGTATTTCGGCTGGTAATACATCTGCAACTGGTCGTCGTCGTTCTGGAGTGTTTCTTTCAGGTATTTAAGAATTTTCACCTTTTTCAGGTGAACTTTATCCTGACCTTCACGGAAGTAATAAAGCGGAGTCGCTGTGGTGATCGCATGCTCTAGTGCGACCTTGCCTCGGCGTAGAAGCTGTGACGGCGATTCCGCCTGATCAGGGTAAACAATAAATCCCGCGCGATAGTCTACCGTCAGACTGATATCATCTATTTGCATAGGTGCAGCCAGGTCGTTCAACACTCGCTGACAGGAAAGAATTTTCTGCGCCGTCGTTTCCTGATCCTCAGTTACTGGCAGCAGCATTGAAAACTCGTCTGCCGAGTGTCTTGAGGCTATGCCCTCAAAAGCAACCTTTTGTAAACGCTTAGCAACGGTGACCAGACATTCGTCACCAATCTCTATACCCAGTGTGTCGTTGATGGTTTTAAAACCGACCAGATTTAAGCCGAGGAGAATAAACCTATCACCACGCTCAGCAATTCCCGAGACGGCTTCAATCATGGCATCACGATTCAATAAACCCGTAAGTGAGTCATGCGATGCCTGATAAAGAATGCGCTCTTCACGCTCGGCCAGATCAACTTTCATGCGCCGGAAGGCACGGGTCAGACTACCAACATCCGAACTCGTCACGGGTATCTCAGACATGTCGCTGTATACACCACGAGCTATTTCACGCGCTTTTCCAGTAAGGATTACTAAAGGTTTCGTCAGTCGTTGGCTGATAACAAAACTACCGATCACGGCAATGATGAGTACGAGAACTGCGATCGCAAGAATCTGATTTCTGATGAATTCGTAGGATCTAAAGTACGACGACAGATCCTCTGTCATAAATACTCTGACGGAACTATCGTCAGTGGAAAGATCGACCTCCCGACTGGAATACTTCTGTACACGCTGGAATGGCAAACGCACGAGACTCGTCAGGTTGTCTGGTGCACGGATCGCCTCCACCACAGAACTCAGATCTGGCAAAGACGTTTCCACGACCCAATTGGCCTGTTGACCGGGAAGCCCGTTGGTAAAGGTCAGGTGAATAGTCGATTGTGCGATCCATTTACGGATATCTTCCGGGCGCACTCTGGTACCGATACCTGCCATCGCGGTCAGACGTGGGGCCCGTACGGGCACTATTGCCATGTGATAAATGGCGTCGCCAACGACCAGAAAGTCTGCAAATGTTTTTCCGGTGCGAACTTCCCCTATGGCACGATCATACGAAAAGCGCTGCCCACGGGTCAGTGCAGGTTCGGTCGATACAACGACCCGACCATCCAGATTTACAATGACCATAAGATCCGAACTGACACGCTCACCATGGTTCTGCAACATGCTGAGAATCGTCTCTGCGTCATTAGTAGCGACAGCCTGCTTGAAACCAAAGTCAGAGACCAACAAGGTCGCATTATTAATCAGTTGTTGTCGCCTTGCGTAAATTGCAGTTGTGAAGCTCTTTACACCTTCGCGCATCTCCTGATTGACCGTTTCACGAATGGCACTGCCGCTGCTCAACAAAACAAGTATCAATACCGTACAGGAAGATACGACAACCAGTGCTGCTGTAAACGTTAGTAACTGAGCCCTGAGGCTGAAAGGTGCGCCTTTTAAACCAAGCACGGATCTACCTTCTCATCCCATTGCCAAAACCGCCGTGGTTATGCCAACTAGCTTTGGTCTCGACAGGAGGGAGCTCAGGGTTAATAGCAATCAAGTAGTCTGAATCACCACTCTGATAATTCTGCAGGCCTTGTGCCGTCAGCGTTATCTGGTCGGTTTCGACTGCCGACAAGCGCTCATGCCAGATACGCAATTCTTCTATTTTTCCCTCAGCCCGGATCAGTGCTTCGCCATTTCGACCGGTAACACCCGAACTGAAACCAGTCGGTGTTACGTAGATATAGCCAATCATGTCATCGTGGATATTGCATCCGAGCACAACAATGCCCGGCTCACCGAATTCGATCGGAGCCTCAGGGACATCTGCGTACAGTTTGATTTCGAATACCTTCGGAGCAGAAAACGAATAAACATGATGGCGGATGTTATCGCTGTTGGGGAAGGAAACCAGATCGCTTTGATTGACCGAGAGCACACGGGGAGCAAATTTACGCTCAACCTGATCCATCAGAGCGATCGTCGGTGCTACTTCAGTCGGACTGTCAGTGCGTACAGAGACCACGGCATTTCCCATCGGCTGCCCCGCCATATCTGTGATCTTTATCCGATATTCCTGAGCAGAGAGCCGAAAGGCGAAAAGAAGACAGAAAGACAGAATCAGTACCCGGATGCAACAGCCTCCCAGCTTGTCATTCATACGACTTTGTTCTCCTGAAATACAGTCAACAAACCGGCATGCGGTTAAATTCAGAGGCAGTGAAGCGAGCATTAACGTCTGGCTGTTGGTTGTTTCACCGCTTTATATTAAAGGTAGTCAACAAGTGTCTGTCGCGCAAAGTCAGATATGTAATGTGTGCACCTGAAATAGGCTTTCAGGCCTCTCTTTTCGAGCCAGTGCATGGTCGCAGCGGAGCTAGGACGAGCCCTTCTGCAGCTTGATGAACATCAACGCTGTGGATACTACATCGCCCAGTGCCGTGTGCCGATCAATCACAGGGACATCGAGATCGCGTGCCAAGCCCTCAAACGTCAGATCAAGGTTTACCTCAGGTATGTAGCGCCGCTTCTGCCTGACATAAAGCTCCGACACTTCAATAAATCGATTAGGCAATTCAAAGCCATATAAGTCTCGGATATAACGATTAAGGATTGCTCTATCGTATTCGATATAAAAACCACAGATGGGTCGATTGCCAACGAAGTCGAGAAACTGCTGCACGGCATCCGCAGTAGCAACGCCGTGTTTACGATCTTCTTTCCTCAGGTAGTGAATCCTGACGGCGTCGGGATGTGTTACAGCATCCGAACGAACGGTGAGGTCAAGCGCCGATGAAAGCTCAATCGACCGACCACTGACAACGACCGCAGCGAGACTTAACAACTGACCTTTTTTTTTGTCGAACTCACTGGTCTCGCAATCCACAACAACGACGTCATCGCCGGTGTAGGGCTCCTCCATATGTGCCCAGCGCTCGGGTGGTGGCCGATACCCCGGCAGCCGCCGCTTTAACCAGAGAGGAAGTCTCACAGGTTCTCCAGGTGATAATGACTGACCAACCACTGTTTGAACTTCTTCACCCTATGCAATCCGTGACGCAATAACGACCGATCAACACTGCGCAGGTCAGATACTTTCAGTTGCTGCGTGAGTCCAGGATTCTTTTCCGCCTTTTCCAACTGATGACGAAGCCGGATTCTGAGGAATAATACGAGTGAGTCTTTCAGGCCCTGGGCAACCTCTTTGCTCAGAACCTCCTGCTCTGCGAGACGGTCGATACGGTCAAAGGTATTGGTCTCATACAACCCATGCTCGAACGCCAGAGC
Source organism: Thalassolituus maritimus (assembly GCA_913019975.1). Taxonomy (GTDB): domain Bacteria; phylum Pseudomonadota; class Gammaproteobacteria; order Pseudomonadales; family Oceanobacteraceae; genus Thalassolituus. The sequence goes on from CAJWBH010000003.1 coordinate 59,962, forward strand.
CCGCACGCCATGAACGAGAGGGAAGATGCCTCCTTTTTTGATATCGATGGCGCCGTGATCTTCCCGGATATTGCCCAGAAGAGTCAGTGGAGTCTCGAATTGCAAAGCAGGTCTCGCGAACCAGGAGGCAGCGATACTCGATCTCAGCGACTCGTGATGCCAGGCGCCACGAATTTCCTCAAATAATTCGCTATTGCCTGCGATGGGCTCCGCATCCATCAGGATCGCCATATTCATCATGGCCTCGGGAGATGAGTTGTTTAACCACTTACCTACGCGTGCGCGCCACTCGCCCGCCGTGTGTATCCAGGCATCGTTAATAAACATAACGCCACCAGGACAACGCGGATAACCAAAATCCAGAAGTACCTGATGCAACTTCTGAAGAGACGGCATCAGTGCATCCTTCACATGGTCATCGCGGATGATGATGGCGTTGTCCTGATCCGTTTTCAGAATCTGCTCACCACGGCCTTCACTCCCTAATACCAGTAAGCAGACCTGAGAGTTCAGTTTATCCGGAACTAATAACTCGAATGCTTTACGAATAAGACGTCGATTCAGCGTAGTAATCAGCGACATGATCGCCATGACTTTTACACCCTGCCCAGACAGGTTCGCGATCAGGCTTTCAAGGCGCCCTGCTGCAATCACCAGATCCTCTATTGAGCGAGCCTGTTCAATTCGCATCGCAACAATATGAGAGTGCGTTGAGAACGTACTGAGCATGTCCATCAACTCAAGTACACCAACGATTTCTTTGTTTCTGGTTACAACGACACGTTCAATCTGATGCTGGGTCATTTTTAACAAGGCATTGAACAGGTACTCACCTTCTTCTACCGTAATCAGATCAAAACAGGCGACCTCTGCAACCCGTGTTTCTTTCGGCAGAGAGTGGTTAAGAACGGCGTGCAACAGATCAGAGCCTGTCACGATCCCACGTCGCTCGCCATCACGGACTAACAGTGCATCATGCTTTTCATCACGCATCATTCTGGCGGTACGGACCAGTGTCGTCTGCCCCGTAACGTAGACGGGCGTGCGCATCGTATCGCCATCAACCTGCGCCAGAATAAACTCAGAAACTTCGCCACCACGCTGCTCCACGAGAGATTGCTGGGTTCCCAGATCCGTTCTGAAATACACAGAAAAATCATCCGAGCTATTAAGAAGCTGAATAAAATCTTTCGCTTTCAGGAGGTAGCAAAGCGTTTCTTCGATGGCAGTAAACCTGTGTTTACAGCTGCTCTCGAGTACCGCCCGAACATCGAACATGTCCTCAGTACCATACTGAGTAAACACCTGATCATCGTCGTCGGTTTCTTCCACAACGCCTTTGTATAAGATGTAAATACCGGGGGATTCCTGCCCCACTTCAAGAATCACTTCTCCGGCAGGAAAAAATACAAGATCAAGCCGGCTTTTAAGCCACGCCAATTCTTTTTCTGCAAGGAAGCTGAAAGGAGGCTGGTCAAGATTAATCTGTAAGCTCATAGGCCATTCCCTTTTTCATCCTGAGCCTGGCGGCCGCGCCTGGATACCAGCCACATAACGCCAACCGCCGTGAGTAAAGCAAAGAGTGCCGGGTGACGCCATGCAAAGAGAGGCTCTCCGTCTGCGGAAAAATATCCCCAGACCAAAGGCCCACACACCACCGCAATCACAGTGGCAGCCAGACCGGCGAGACCACCGGCAAGTGCACCAGCGGAAGTTAACCGATCACAGTACAAAGCACCCAGTAGCAGTGGCACATTCACACTCGCTGAGAAAGCAAACGCAAGACCAACAAGGTAAGCGACATTTTCAGTCTGCCAGAATAATGCCAGGAAAGCTGAACTGAGAACGGTCACAGTCGAAGCTAGCCGATGCAAATGGCGCTCATTCCAGCCTTTATTTGCGTTGTTAAGGGTTCGTGCATACCAATCGTGTGAAAAAGCCGAACTGCCTGTAAGGACTAACGAGGTCATCACTGAAAACAGAACGACAACAAGTATTGCCACCAGCACAGCAGTGAGAAACTCGCCACCGATACTTTGCGCTAAGTGCACCAATATCAGGTTGCTGCCCGCATTGGTCACCGGAGTCTCAGTCTGATCAAGAAGGTTGATGGTAAGAAAACCCAGAAGGATGATCAGAATATAAAAAATACCGATCATACCCGTGGCGTAAAACACCGACATCCGCGCACGCCGTTCATCAGCAACAGAAAAGAAGCGACTCATTACATGAGGGAGCCCGACTGGGCCAAGAATTAACGCAATCCCCAGGCTGAATAAGGCTAAAGGTGAGTCCTTACTCACTGCGCCACCGTTAATCACTGAGGTCGCTTTCCAGACATCAATGCTGAATAACTCGGACAGACTGGAGCTTGCGCGATCAAAAGCCAGTGCCGTTATCACCAACATCAGAGTGATGACCAACCCCGCTTTTATCATCTGCGCCCGGGAGGAAAATATCATGCGACCTGTTAAAGCCGTCACCAGAGCCAGCGCGGTCAATGCCGTCACTAACAACTCATAGCCGACATCGAAAATGTAATTAAGTAGCCACGCCATCGCAATAAACTGAGCAGAGAGATAAATCACGACCACAGGGAAGTAACCCAATGTCGCGACAAGCACGACGCGACGATCAGAAAACCTGTCTTTAAGCACATCAGCGAGCGTGAAGTGCCCTATTGTTCTCAGCTTATCTGCAAGCAAAATCAGAATAATCGGCCAACCAGAAAAAAATCCGACGGCATAGAGAAGTCCGCTGTAACCGGAAAACAGTATCAGACCAGTAATGCCCAGTAATGATGCTGCTGACAGATAATCTCCTGTAATAGCGAGTCCGTTCCTCAGACCGCCATACTCGCGACCTGCGGCGTAGAATTCAGCGGCGGTGCGAATCCGATTAGCACTCCAGATCATCAGAATCATTAAAGGAAGTGCAGTCAGGACAAAATACAGTGCCGTATTACTCATCAGCATTAAACCTCGACGTCCTGCCTGATCCGTTCGAGCTCATCATCAAATACAGTGTTCATTTGTTTGACGTAAACGCCAGTCACCAGGAACTGAAACAGGATAAGCATGATGGCTGCAGGAATGAGCCAAGGAGTCGGATTCTGTGCACTGACCGGCTGCAACAGTACCTGAGGGAAAGAGACAAAGACAAAAAGAAAACTCAGGTAACAGGTAAGCAACACGACGGCGACACTTGCACGATACTGCCGGATACGGACCCGCAATCGCTGATACTCTGGATGTATCAGAAGCTTCGCACGATACTCTTTGGCGTTCGAGTTTTGACTGAAGTTGAGATGCGAGGGCATTGGCCGGTCCCGGGCAAATACTGGACTATCAGTTTACCGCCTGAGCTGGCTTTTCTCTGCCCTACCATAGTAGAAGTGAAAAGCTCTATCATATCGCTGCGTTCTGGCCCAATAATTGAAGATGCATCTGATGAAAATAGTGTTAGGCTGAAAGAAAATAACCGGAAAAATGTATGATTCCTGACTGGCATCTACTGCTTCTTTCACTAGCTTATATCGCCATTCTCTTCGCAGTTGCCTGGTACGGCGACAAGCGTGCGATTTCAGGTAACCCCGTCCATAACCGCCCACTGGTGTACAGCCTTTCACTCGCAGTCTACTGCACGTCCTGGACGTTTTACGGTGCGGTCGGTCAGGCCGCCAGCAGTGGCTGGCTGTTTATGGCGATATATGTCGGCCCGATTATATTTCTGTTGCTGTTATGGCCACTCCTCGAACGCATTATCCGTATCACCAAAGAGAAGCGCCTGACGTCTATCGCCGATTTTATTGCCACCCGATATGGTAAAGACCATTCACTGGCCATTCTGGTCACAGTGGTTGCAGTTGTTGGGGTGATTCCGTATATCGCGCTGCAATTAAAAGCCATTTCGACGACCTACGAGTTACTGACCCAGCCGCTAGGGTTCAGCCACCCTATTCCCGAGCTTATATTTCAGGACACAGCCTTCTATATCACGCTCCTGATGGCGCTTTTCGTTGTCATGTTTGGCACCCGGGATATTGATGCCAGCGAGCAACACCCCGGCATGATACTGGCTGTCGCATTTGAATCTGTCGTAAAGCTCGTCGCCATGGTGGCGGTTGGCCTTTGGGCGATTTATTCACTCTACGATACTCCGGGCGATGTGGTACGTATTGCCCGTGAAACTGACCCCGACCATCCGTTATTTAACAGCAGTTTCATCTCTGTCTCCTTTATGCTCCAGACCCTGCTCGCCGGCATAGCCATTCTTTGTTTACCACGACAGTTTCAGGTAGGAGTAATCGAGAATGAATCCACGCGCCACATCCAGTCGGCACGATGGATGTTTCCTCTCTACCTGGCACTCATGTTGTTATTTGTTGCGCCACTGGCACTCTCCGGCCATCTGTTTATGAAAGACCTTGGCTTCTCGCCCGACTCATACGTTGTCAGCCTGCCATTGACCATGGGGGCAGACGCTTTAGCCATGTTTGCCTTCATCGGTGGCGCTAGTGCTGCCACGGGTATGATCATTGTCGCAACCATTGCGGTCAGCACCATGATTTCAAATGAAGTCGTGCTGCCTGTTATTTTCCGCCGTCAGCAACGTGACGGACAGCAGCTGGAATCTGTTCAACAGCTGGTTCTGACAGTCCGTCGTCTTGTTATTGGTCTGCTTCTGTTGAGTTCATATGTCTTTTACCGCTTCGCCGGAGGGCTGGAGTCTCTGGCAGCGATCGGTCTTCTGTCGTTCGCTGCCATCGCTCAGTTCGCGCCCGCGCTGTTTGGCGGATTACTTTGGCAAGGCGGTAATCGTCAGGGGGCCATTGCGGGTATTCTCGGTGGCATATTTATCTGGTTTCAGCAGCTGTTCTGGCCCGTTGTCAGCCAACAGCTGGGCGCAGACAGCGTCGATGTGCTCATACCATACGCCCTGCTAGGTTTCGATATGGACGATTTCAGCTTCGCTGTCATTGTCAGCCTGATGGTTAACATCACGCTATATATTGTATTTTCTGTGGTCTCTACAGCTCCTGTAAGAGAGCGTATGTTGGCGAACGAGTTCACCAGTATGCGTGCAGCACCAGAGCGACGCCCGAAAAGCAGCCTGGACTGCAAAGTCGACGATGTCAGGGTCGTTCTGGAACGTATTCTTGGTCAGGAAAAATCTGATAGCTTCTTCCACGTTTATCAGGGAACGCACGGCCTTCAGTACGACAATGCCGCCGCTTCAAATGAACTCTTACATGATGCTGAAGAGCTGCTCGGCTCTGTCGTAGGGTCATCTTCTGCACGATTGATTTTTTCTACTTTATTGGGCGGCGAGCAGATCCAGCTCAAGGATCTTACTCTTCTCGCCAGCGAAGCATCTAACGCCTATGCTTTGAGTCGGGAACAACTCCAGGCAGCGCTGGAAAATATTCGACAAGGTGTCAGCGTTATTGACCGCGACCTCAAGCTCGTCGCCTGGAATAACCGCTACTCAGAATTATTCGAATACCCCAGTGGGTTTATACATGTGGGTAAACCGATTGAAGAAGTCATCGCCTACAACGCCATGCGTGGTTTCTGTGGCCAGGGCGAAGTCGAAGACCAGGTCCAGCGACGTATGCAGTTCCTGAAAACCGGTTCGGCGCACGAATTCGAGCGACAGCTCCCCAACGGCGTCGTCGTGTCCATGCAGGGACACCCGATGCCCGACGGCGGTTTTGTAACCAGTTTCACGGATATTACCGTTCACAGGCAGGCAGAACGTGCATTAAAAGAAGCGAACATCAGCCTCGAACGCCGCGTTGAAAAACGCTCCGAAGAATTGGATGAACTGGCCGCACAGCTTATCGAAGCCAACCAGAGTAAAACCCGGTTCCTGGCTGCCACAGGCCATGACCTGATGCAGCCTCTGAATGCCGCTAAGCTGTTTGCATCGACTCTGGCGCAACAGTCCCTGTCCGAAAAACAAAGTGAGTTGCTGGAGCATCTGGAGGGCTCACTGCAATCGGCAGAGGAAGTACTTTCGCACCTTGTTGAAATATCTAAGCTCGACTCCGGCAACATGGAACCTAAGCCCATACCCCTGTCGCTGGAGCGAATCCTTAAACCTCTTCGGGATGAATTTGGTGCCTTGGCCGAACAGCGCGGTATCAACTTTAAGGTCAGGCACACCAGCGCCTGGGTTATCAGTGACGCTCACTGGCTACGACGCATCATCCAGAACTTTATCAGTAATGCTGTGCGCTACACCGAAAAAGGCGGCATTCTGGTCGGCTGTCGTCATCGTGGCGACAATCTCAGGCTTGAGGTATGGGATACAGGTCCCGGCATACCGGATGATAAAATTGAGGAGATTTTTCGCGAGTTCCGCCGTCTCAATAACACACGGCAAGACAGTAAGGGGCTGGGGCTCGGGCTTGCGATTGTTGAGCGTATGGCAAAGCGGATGGATCATCCGATTCAGGTAACATCTAAGCCAGGAGCAGGAACCTGTTTCGCTATTACTCTGCCCTTAACCGCAGCTCAGGCTGAAGAGGCGGTAGCAGTTCATACCACGCCGCAGGCTGCCAGCTTCGCGCATCTGAAGGCCTTCTGCATCGATAATGATCCGGAAGTCCTGGAAGGCATGAAAGCTCTGCTCTCAAGCTGGGGCTGCGACATTTTCGCAGCCCAGAATGAAATTGATGCGGAAGATATCCCATTTAAACCCGACATCATGCTGGCTGATTTTCAACTGGACGGCGATGTTACGGGGCTGGATGTGATGTCGCGACTGCGGGAAAAGTTTGGTGATATTGAAATTCCGGGCATTCTGATTACTGCAGACCCGCGCACACAAGTGGCTGAAAAAGCGAAACAGGATGGTTATCAATTCCTCGGTAAGCCTGTAAGACCGGCATCCCTCAGGGCATTGATGCGCCGCATTGCCAAACACTGATACGGCAGACAGACATAGAGGCCTTACTCGGCCTCACCAACCGGATCTGATGCCAGGTCATTACGTTCTATGTCGAGCGTCTGTACAGCAATCACCGCCTGAGTCCGGGTGCGTACGCCCAGCTTGCGAAATATTGCCGTGACGTGCGCCTTAATCGTCGCTTCACTGACTTCCAGGTCATAGGCGATCTGCTTATTCAACATACCTTCCGACATCATTGTCAGCACCCTGAACTGCTGGGGCGTCAGGCTTGCCAGTTTTTGCGCCAGATCCATAGATACTGTGTCTGGTGCATGCTGATGCTGCCGGGCTTGCTTGGGTAGATAAATATCCCCTTTGAGCACCTCACCTATAGCAGCAGAGATCTCTTCCAGCGACGAAGACTTAGCGATGTACCCCGATGCTTCGTGATCAATCGCCTGACACATAACGGCAGGGTCTTCACAGGCAGACACAACCATCACCGGTATCTCAGGGTAATGAGAACGAAGGAATACCAGACCCGAATAACCGTGCGCCCCAGGCATATTGAGGTCCAGAAGAATCAGGTCTGTATCTGCATGGCCTTCAACCACGGTCTGAAGCTCCGGCAAGGACTCAGCCTGAACGATCTCAGCATCTGGTGCTATCTGGCTGACAGCCTGCTGTAACGCAGTACGGAACAGAGGATGATCATCTGCAACAATGATCTTTTGCGCTAGTTGCATAGCTAACTCCGGCAAAGATTTATTTTTATTATGGGCCAGATACAGAAAACCGGACAGTTTGTCCGGTATTCCTTTCAGGCCGACCTCAGCGATTTAACCGCTGATCAATCAAAGTATCAACCACCGTTGGATCAGCGAGTGTGGAAGTGTCCCCCAAGGCATCATGCTCGTTGGCGGCGATCTTGCGAAGAATCCGGCGCATGATCTTACCTGAGCGAGTCTTAGGCAGCCCCGGCGTGATCTGAATTAAATCAGGGGTCGCCACCGGCCCGATCTCTGATCGCACCCAGTCACGCAGCTCTTTTGCCAGCTCGTCTGAGGCTTCTTCGCCCGCATTTAACGTTACGTAAACGTAGATGCCCTGCCCTTTAATGTCGTGCGGATAACCCACAACCGCAGCCTCTGCGACCTTGCTGTGAGCAACCATCGCACTTTCAATTTCTGCGGTGCCCATGCGGTGTCCGGATACATTGAGAACATCATCGACCCGTCCAGTAATCCAGTAGTAACCATCGGCATCGCGACGTGCGCCATCACCGGTGAAATACATACCGCGGAAAGTAGAGAAGTATGTCTGCACGAAGCGCTCATGATCACCATAAACACTGCGTGACTGGCCCGGCCAGCTATCAACCATCACCAGATTACCGTCGGTAGCACCTTCGAGAATCATACCCGAGTTGTCCACCAGCGCTGGTTGAACCCCAAAGAACGGACGGGTTGCCGAGCCCGGCTTCATATCGGTCGCACCCGGTAATGGCGTGATCATGATGCCGCCAGTTTCCGTCTGCCACCAGGTATCAACAATTGGGCAACGCTCGTCACCAATGGTTTTGTAGTACCACTCCCAGGCTTCAGGGTTGATCGGCTCACCGACCGAACCAAGCAGACGCAGAGAAGACCGGCTGGTACCCTCTACTGGAGCTGTACCTTCAGCCATCAGCGAACGAATCGCTGTCGGAGCGGTATAAAGAATATTGACCTTATGCTTATCAACGATCTGCGACATACGTGCGCTGGTCGGATAATTCGGTACACTCTCCATCATTACGGTGATACCACCGTTAGCGAGCGGACCATACAGCAGGTACGTATGCCCGGTAATCCAGCCTACGTCTGCAGTACACCAGTACACATCACCATCGTGATAATCAAATACATACTCGTGCGTAATTGACGCCCAGACCATGTAACCGCCTGTAGTGTGCAGTACTCCCTTCGGCTTACCGGTCGAGCCCGAGGTATAGAGAATAAATAACGGATCTTCTGCACCCATCTCTTCAGCTGGGCAATTTGGAGAGGCAATCTTAACCAGATCTTCGTACCAGACATCGCGCGCATCATGCCATGCAATGTCACCTCCGGTCCGCTTAACAACAATGACCTTTTCCAGTGAACGAATGCTTGGGTGAGTTAAGGCTTCGTCTACGTTAGCTTTCAGAGCAACGGCCCGGCCAGCGCGGACACCTTCGTCTGCGGTGATCACGATTTTGGCATTACTGTCTTCAATACGCCCTGCCAGTGCATCCGGCGAAAAACCGCCAAAGACGACCGAATGAATGGCGCCGATACGGGCACACGCCAACATGGCGACGGCCGCTTCGGGAATCATCGGCATGTAGATGCATACGACGTCACCTTTGCGCACACCCTGACTTCTCAGTGCGTTACCGAAACGGGATACTTCGTCATGCAGTTCGCGATAGGTAATAGTGCGATCTTCTTCTGGGTTGTCGCCTTCCCAGATAATAGCGGTCTGGTCTCCACGGGTTTCCAGGTGGCGATCCAGGCAGTTGGCAGCCGCGTTGAGTGTACCGTCCTCAAACCAGCGGATATCCACGTTGTGATCATCAAACGATACGTTGCGGACTTTACTGAAAGGTTTGATCCAGTCGATACGGTCGTTAGCCTGATCGCGCCAGAAGCCCTCTGGGTTCACCACTGACTGCTGGTACATTTCCAGGTACTTTTCATTGTTGATCCAGGCGCTGTCGGCGTATTCTGGTTTCACGCTGTAAATCTTTTCATTCGCCTTTGGCTGATCACTCATTATTATTTCTCCTGTGAAAACACGGCCCTGTCACGGCTTCCGATTGGTTTCAGTGTCTGCAATCCTGCGCCACACCTGAATTAGACGATGGTCTAGCGATGGTTTGCCCGGATAATCAACTGCCCGCCCCGTTCTGAGACTTCAGGTCTTCATTTCTACTTACTCACAGACTAGTCAGTTAAGTCACAAGAGACAACAAAAGCACCCATTCCCCAAAGCAGTTCTCTCTTTCAGGCCAGACTTGCTGGTGACCGTATATATGCCTTCGACTTAAGTGGCTTCGACTATTGGCTAATTCCGCTGCACAGATTTTGTGCACCATAGTGAAATTGCTCAAACAATAATCAGGAGAGTAAGCATGCGCAAAACACCCTTAATTCTGATGGCCGCAGCACTACCCATGGCTGTGAATGCTGCTAACACCGAGTTCAGCTTCGGCGGTTTCATTAAAATGGATGCCATGCTGAGTTCATATTCCGATGGCAACGTGAATGACGGACTGGGCAGGGAATTTTATGTTCCGTCTACCATCCAGCCTGGAGTCGAGCCAGACACGACAGAGCTTGATCTGACAGCCCGAACGTCGCGTTTCAACTTCAAAACTGTCACGGACGTCGGCAACGACAAATCCGTCACGACATTTATCGAGCTGGATTTTGAAGGTGCGGGCGGTAACGAGGTCGTTTCGAATTCCTACGGTCCACGCCTGCGCCATGCCTTTATCAAATACGACGGCTTACTCGTCGGTCAAACCTGGTCAAACTTTATGAATGTGGGCGCTCTCCCTGAGTCTGCTGACTTTATTGGCCCAAGTGAATCCACCGTATTTATCCGCCAATCTCAGGTGCGCTATACCATGGGCGACCTCGCGATTGCTCTGGAAAACCCGCAGACAACCGGTGCCGGCGATAGCGGTGACAACGGCATGATTCCGGATATCACTGCCAGCTACAAAATCAAAGCGGGCAACGCTGATCTCGTAGCTGCTGCTCTGGTGCGTCAACTAACCTACGACGGTGCTCTTGAAGACGACGACACCACAACTATCGGTTATGGCGTCAATCTGTCCGGTAAAGTAATGATCGGTAAAGACGATCTGAAATTCAGCGCAACCGCTGGTAGCGGTGTTGGCCGTTACGTTGGCTTGGGTGCCGTCGCGGATGCCTCTCTGGTAGGCGACGACCTCGAAGCCAGTGAAACAACCGCTGCATTTATTTCCTACCGTCACCACTGGAACAGCGAATGGCGCTCAAGTCTGATCTACGGCATGCTGTCCGCAGACTATGATGATGATGCAACCTTTACCAGTGCTCCTGTTACAGACGCATCCAGTGTACGCGTAAATGTCATGCGCTCCCCCGTTGCGAAACTGACCTACGGCGCGGAATTCAGTACAGCCACCGTAGAACGTGAAGGTGGCGACGAAGCCAGTATGAACCGTCTTTACTTTACCACTAAATACGCCTTCTGATTCGTCGGAATACCCCAGAAAAACGAAAGCCCGGCAAGTGCCGGGCTTTTTACATTATGTTACACCCAGTCTCCTTGCCGGATACCACTGGCAGGAAACCCCCCCCGATATTGCTGATTTACACTCACCTGACAAACAGTTCTCCGGAGTGGCCAATCCCGACAGAGCGATCTTAATGTGAGTTCCTCGCCGTTATTAGGATGATTTACGCAACAATAAGACCCAAACTGTCAGAATTACAACATAGCTACCACTCAGTTGTAGAGATCTTCGCCAACTAACTGTTTTTACGTATATTTCTCATTTAATTAACACTTTATCAGTTAATTGACGCGTAACATTACCGGCCTTAATATTACGCAAAATTTCGATTTGTGACGCAATTTAACCGGTGTGCAGTCATCGGCGAGTGCGTGACGCATAATATTGCTTGGGGAAGTAATCATTTGAATCTGGCTCTACCTGCTAGTATTTGCGGGCGGGTGTCTTGTGCCAACCATAACCAGAGCCGATGGATATCCGCTCTGGTTTTCTGCGTTATCACGATTCAGTTACTTTTCTTCAGCGCCCTCTCCCATGCGAAAGAGATAGAGCTGTATAAAAGCTATGCAGGCAACATTGCCTTTGCTCTGACCGGGGCCTCTCTGAGAGACGGCAGCTCATTCAACCAATGCCAGGCGTTGCAATCCTCCAGCGCCGCGTTACAGATTCCGGCTGGTAGTACCATTCGTGCCGCGTATCTTTACTGGTCGGGTTCAGGCCAGGCCGACAATACAGTGTCTCTGAACGGCGCCACAGTAAATGCGGGTGTCTCCTACAGTCTGGTTGTTGAAAACCGTAACTACTTCAGTGCCCGCGCGGATGTCAGTAATCGAATCAATGGTTCTGGTATCTATAGTGTTAGCGGTCTGACCTTCGATACCAGCCAGCCATACTGTGATGTCGCCAATGTCTATGGCGGCTGGGCGTTGTTGGTGGTGTATGAGAATACCAATGAGCCTCTGCGGGTGGTCAACCTGTTTGACGGCTTCCGCGATTACTGGGGTAGATCAATTACTCTTACCCCAAGCAACTTTATCGTCTCTGACAATCCTTCACTGAAACAAGGTCGCCACGGCCATATCACCTGGGAAGGTGACACAGGGAACTCTCAGACACTCAACGGTGTGTCCGAAGCTCTGATCTTCAACGGCAGCAACCTGACTGGTACGGGCAATCCCGCGGGCAATCAGTTTAACTCGTACTCCAATAGCACCAGCTCGAACACATCAGGGGTAGACCTTGATGTTTATCAGATTGGTAATTTCCTGCAGGCAGGCCAGACCAGCGTCACCACAACGTATTCCTCTGGTCAGGACAGGGTTTTCCTCAGCGCCGAAATCATCAGTATCCCGAATGAAGCTGTCAGCGATCTGGCGGTCGATATTCAGAGCTTCGATACCCTCGTATCCCGTGGCTCTGATATTACCTACAGCTTATCAGTAACAAACCAGGGGCCGAGTAATGAGCCTGCTGGAAGCGTCGTCACCATTCCCCTGGGCTCTGATACCAGCTTCGTCAGTGCCGAAGGTACGAACTGGGGTTGCTCCGCAAACACCTCAGAAGTGACATGTACCTATAACTCACCTCTGACCATTAATACCACAACGCCACCGCTTTCCATGCTGCTGTCGACCTCAGGCAGTACCGCCAGCAGCGTCACGACGGAAGCCACAGTCAGCGGCGTCAATTTTGACAACAACCTGTTCGATAACACAGACGCGGTCAGCATCGATATTCAGGATGCGGATTTTTCTGCGTCTGTAAAAAGCGTCATCGATCTCAATGGTGGTCAGCTCTACCCCGGTGACACTCTCCGTTTCACCATTGACCTCATCAACAACAGCAGCTTCAACGCCAACAACGTGACGCTCACCGACAATATGCCGCAGTACATAAACGGCTTTAATGTTATCCGCCAGCCTGCGGGCAGTGTTAACAACAGCCAGCCAGCGACGGCGGGGGCTAATGGCACTGGCGTTGTGGTCATCAATAATATGTCGGTTGCCGCCAACGGCAGCGAAGAAATTGTTATAGATGCGACGGTCTCGGCCAGTGCGCCACAGGGTGCTGTAATCTCCAATATAGCAGTGGTTAGCTCGGGTTCTTCCGATACGCAAATCGCCGCTCCACCCATTACGGTGGCCTCGCAGAGCCTGAGCAATGGCGAAATCCTTCTGCGGGACAGCCTCGCGGGCAATCTGAATTACGAGTTATTAGGTGGCCATTTCCGTCAGGGTACGAATGGATGTCAGACTCCCCTGGCCTCGTCAAGCGATTCCATTACACTTCCCGCGGGAAGCAACGTCGAAGCTGCTTACCTGTATTGGTCCGGTTCGGGTAACGCCGACAACACGGCTACGTTGAATGGCGCTCAGGTCACTGCGGGCTATACGTACGAGCAGTCTTACGTCATCCCTGGACAACAGGGGCAAAGCTTTAATTCCATTTACTATAGTTCGCGCGCTAATGTCACCGGCTTGGTCAACGGCTCGGGCACATACACAGTCAGTGGTGTAAATTTCACGCGAGCACAGACCCCTTACTGCGATTATGCGACAGCATACGGTGGCTGGGCACTTCTGATTATCTATGAAAATGCCAGTGAGCCGCTACGTGTGGTTAACCTCTACGATGGCTTCCGCTCGTTCCGTGGGCAGTCGATTACATTAGCCCCCGATAATTTTATTATTTCGCAGAACGCCCAATCTCTCGGCGCGAAACACGCGCACATCACCTGGGAAGGCGACGATAGCAATTCACAAAGCTTCAATGGTCAGAATGAGGCTCTGGTATTCGAGGGCAATAGCCTCACCGATGGAGGTAATCCAACGAATAATCAGTTTAATTCGTTCTCGAATATCAAAGGTAACTCGCCGGGCGTCGATATTGATGACTTTCAGGTAGGACAATATCTAACGCCGGGTAACACCTCAGTAACAACCACCTACTCTTCCGGTCAGGATCTGGTTTTTCTTACTGCAGAAATCATCAGTGTACCGAATGAACCTGTCTCCGACCTCATACTGGATACCAGCGCACCTGCCCGCATATCCCGCGGAGCCGATGCAATCTATACCTTCACCGCGTCAAACAATGGTCCTTTGGACGCGCCTCAGGGAAGTGTCATCCGCATCCCACTGAATGACGGCCTGACGCTCGATAGTTACTCAGGTACTGACTGGAACTGTTCAGTCAGCGGCAGTGAGCTGCTGTGTACCTACAATCAGATTATCCCTGTCGGTAATCAAGCACCGCCCCTGACCGTTATTTTTGATACGTCGGCGACCACACAAAGCCAGATCAGTGGCAATGCCAGCCTTGAAGGCGTGAACTTCGACAACCGCCTGGCCAACAATACCAATGATCTTACTGTTCAGCTGCAGGACGCGAACCTGTCCTCATCAGTCAAAAGCGTGCTCGATCTCAATGGTGGTCAGGTCCTGCCCGGAGACACCCTGCGCTATACCATGAGTCTGTCGAACAGCAGTAACTTCAACGCGACCGCTGTGACTCTGACCGACCCGATGCCAGCGCTGATATCCTCATTCAGTGTGTTCAGCCGTCCAGGTGGTTCAATCAATAACAGTCAGCCTGCACCTGCTGGTGACAATAGCACTGGCATCGTCGAGATCAGTAACCTGACGATTCCTGCCGGGGCAACAGTGAATGTTGTCGTTGACGCTGTTATTTCCGCCGGGGCGCAAGACGGTGAGACCATTACCAACGTCGCGACTGTGGGTAATCCGGCGGTCAATTATCCGATGACCTCGCCCACAGTCACTATCAACAATGCCCTCGGCAACAGCGGTAATAAGCCCCTGTACCTGCAACCCGACAGTACCCTGACCCGGATTGCCGATACGTCAGGCGGTTTTCAGGTAGTGAATGATCAGCAGACGGTTCAATGGACCCTGACTCCGGCACTCCAGACCGATGTGGAACTGGATTACTCCAGCCCTATTCCGGTGACATTGCGCCTCGAGAACAACCTGACGGCAGGCCAGGGCAATAACAACGAATATCAGCACAACGTAACCGTCTCTCTGATCAGAGTAAGCAACGGGTCTTCAACAACCATTGCGTCAGATACCCAACAGGTGAGTCTGCTGACGGCAGCGAATACTGTCTCAAGTGATTCTGTGCGGACCTTCCAGTTTGATATGGCCGTCTCCAGCAACCAGCCTTTACTCGCTGGGGATGCCCTGCGTCTGGCTGTCACCCAGAGCCGGGTTGGCGGTTCTGCAGACTTCCCTCAGTACCGCAACCTCAGGGTCTACAGCTCTGATAATGGCGTTATTTCATTGGTGGCACTGACCTCTAACACAGTGATCAGTGTCGATCTTGTTGAGCTATACGATCAGGCCTACCCAGATGGCAGCCCTGTCAGTTCAATCAATCCTGGAACCGCATATTTTGTCCGTGCAGATGTCACTGACCCCTTTGGAGCCTACGACGTTACGAATACCCGCCTGACCATTAATGCTGCCAGTGGTGAGGTTCCCGTCAGCCTGGCTGTGATGTCCTCGGTGAATACCACGCCATCAACCGTGACAGTTGAGTACCCCTACACCACAGCATCCGACGCTCAGAGCGGCGACTGGTTGTTCACCGTCAGGGCTGATGAAGGCTACGAAGGCACCGTATTTAACGTACGGACGGTAACCGTCCCTCTGCTTCAACCGGCGCAGCTGACCATGAATAAATCGCTTCAGGTAACCAGTGACCCGATTAACGGCAGTGCCAACCCTAAGGCCATTCCAGGCGCTCTGATTGAGTATGAACTGGCGGTGACTAACACAGGTGAGGGTACCGCCGACACAGATACAGTCACCATTACTGACAGCTTACCGGCTGACACGGCTTTCTTCGTTGGTACTGACGCCAGTGTCAGCCCCATCACTCTGACAGAAGGCGCGACCGCCAGCACCCTGACCCTGAATTTTGAAAACCTGACATCGACTGCAGACGACATCGAGTTCTCAAACAACAACGGCACGACGTTTGACTACCAGCCAACGCCGGATGCCGAAGGTTTCGATCCGCTGATAACAGATATCCGAATCCGTCTCGGAGGCTCTATGCCGGGTACGGACGAAGACGGCAGTCCTGAATTCAGCATTTTTTATCAAGTAAAGGTCAACTAAGGAGATCCCTATGAAGACCATCAGTAAAATCGCCCTGCTGACTGCGGGCCTGGCTGCCTCTACGGCAACCTGGGCTGCAGGTACAGATGCAGGTTCAATCATTACCAACACCGCAACCGCTACCTTTGATGACCCGGCAACGGGCAACCCTGGCAGCACATCAGCAACAGCACCAGATATCACTGTTGCCGAGCTGATTAACGTTAACGTCACAGCCGAAAACACAGTACCGGTAGAAACTCAGCCGGGCGGTGCGAATCAGGTGCTGGAGTTTACCGTCACCAACACAGGTAACGGTACCGAAGCCTTCACCCTGACAGCAGCCAACCTGGCTGGTGATGACTTTGACGCTGAAAGCGTGACTGTTTACCTCGACAGCAACAACGACGGCGTGTTCAACACTGGCGATCAGGTAGTCACTGCTGACCTGGTACTGGACGCTGACGAGTCAGCCACCGTATTTATCGTGGGTAACATCCCAGGTACTGCGGCGACTGGCCAGCAAGCTGAACTTGAACTGACTGCGACATCAGCAACGCCGGGCGCTGCAACCGCTGCTCCGGGTACTCTGCTGCCAGGTCAGGGCACCAACACTCCAGCAGGCGCTGTGGTTGGTACTGCGGTTACCGATACAGACACAGGTACCTTCGTGGTTGGCACTCTGATCACTGATGCCTACATCGATCTGGATAAATCTATTGAGAGCCGCGTTGACCCATTCGGTGGCACGACTGACATCCCAGGCACCATCGTTACTTACCTGATTACTGCAACTGCGGTAAACGGCGACGTTAACAACCTGGTCGTGGCTGACTCCATTCCACTGTCTATGACGCTGGTAGCCGATTCCGTAACGATCGACGGTGCAGCAAAAACTGACCTTGCCGGTGACGACGAAGTCGACGTTGCAGGTTCTGACGTGTCAGTAACCCTGGGCACTCTGACTGAAAACACAACGGTAGAAATCCGCCTTCAGGCTGAAATCAACTGATATTGAGGTGACATATGCGCTTACTGACCACATTACTCCTGCTCCTGCCTTTGTCGGCATTTGCCACAGTCAGCCTGGAATCACAGCCCTATAAGGTGGTGATGGCTACCCAGGACGACGGAAGCGTGGCTGAAGAGTGGCTGGAAGCCGACAAAATCGCTCCTGGCGACAAAGTCGGCTACCGCATCACGTACGTCAACACCGGAAGCGAGCCGGTCAGTGGCGTCACCATCAAGAACCCTGTGCCGGAAAACACTGTTTACATCATGAACAGTGCCAACGGCGCAGGTACCTCCATCACCCTGTCGGTGGATGGTTCTCAGTTTGCTCCTGTGAGTGAGCTGAACGTATTGGAAAACGGCGAAATCCGCCCTGCCGGTGCGAAAGATATCCAAAGTATTCGCTGGATTGTTGATGCGCCTTTAGCGCCGTCTGCAACTGGCTTTGTCGAATTTCAGGTCCGGGTTAAGTAATCCCAGGCTGGAGGTGAAATATGAATAAGCACGTAAAACTGATCAGCCCCGTTGTACTGGCAACACTCAGTACAATGTCGTTTCAGGTTCACGCCGCCGGAACTGCTGCCGGGACCGAGGTCACTAACACGGCCATTCTGAACTACCAGATAAATGGAGTAGATCAGGATGCTGTTGAGGCTCAGGACGTTTTCAACGTCGACATCAAAGTCGACTATGCCCTGACGCGTCTGCTGACCACAGAACCCAATCAGACCTCTCTTGAGGCTGACAACGTAACCATTGCTGCGGTTCAGATTACCAACGATGGTAACTCGCCAACGTCGTTCACTGTGGCTGCTGGCAACGAAACAGGCACGACTCTTGACGTTAATGGCACCACTTACACGGATAACATCGATACCGGTACGACATACAGTTACTACGTTGATGATCCTGTAAATGGAACACCCGGAGTCCTTGACGCCGCCGATACCCTGCTCACCGGCCCGACGGCAGAAGTGCTAGCCGACGAGACAATTACTGTATTTATCACAGTACCGAAGGCGGAAATCGATGGCGCAGACAAAGATGTCGCTCTGACCACAGTCACGGTCAACGGTGTCGCTTCAACCATCGACGGAACGACATATCAGCTGGATACTGGCGACAACGATCCGACCAACGGTTCTGAAGACGACGCAGCGATCGCCAACGGTGCGACCAGCATCGAAGTGGTCTACGCCGACACCGACGCTGACAACCAGGAAATACTCACCGATGTGCTGCTTCTGGTATTCCCGAACCTTGAGGGGCTGGGCAACCTGACCAAAACATCGGCAATCATCAGTGATCCTCTGAACGGCACGGATAATCCAAAAGCCATTCCTGGCGCTGTAGTTGAGTACACCATCACTCTGACAAACACAGGTACCGCGGATGCGACCAATGTGGTCGTTACCGATGCGATTCCTGCTGATACCACCTACGTAGCAGACAGCCTGCTGGTCGCAATGGACGGTGCAACGACCCCGGTTGCTGTCGATGCGGCAATTGCAAGCTACGACGCTGGTACCGACACAGTCACCGTGAATCTGGGCACCGTCGATGGCGATGCTGACCCTGCGAATCAGGAAACCAACGTCATTACCTTCCAGGTAACGATTGACTGAAACGATGGTTAACCAGGTTAACTGACAGAAAATGTTAATGAGATCTCTGTTCCCGACACTGACAACCCGACTGCACCGGAGCGCCAAGCACGCTCTGGGCGTCCTGTTGTCTGTGTTGCTGGCACACTCCGCGCAGGCGGCAGTGACGCCAACCGGAACAGAGATCACTAACACGGTTATCGCGACCTATTCTGTCAACGCAGAAAGCTTTACCCGCAGTGACTCGGCCAGCCTGACGACTCAGGAAGTAAATCCGGGTCCTGTGGTTCCTACCCCAGCCAATATCCGTCTTGCTCATATTGATGACGACGGCACGCCATTAACTCTCAATGGCACCGACTATGGCGATGGGCAGGGTAACTTTACTCCGTATACCGGCTTTGAAGATGAAAATGGCAACACCATTAACTTCCCGGCCACCGTAAATATTTCGGATGATGAATTCGGTTACCGTGCAGGTGAGCCGGTCATCATCATTGTTGAAGATCAGGACAAGAACCTGAATCCCGCCCGTCCGGACACCATAGTTGTGACTATCACAACACCAGGCGGCAGTGATACCGAACAACTGACCCTTTTTGAAACCGGCGATAATACAGGTATTTTCGCTGCCGTCCTGCCGAGCCAGGATACCAATCAGGGCACACAGCCCTACGACGGTATTATTTCGGTGAAGACAGGCACAGAGCTTTCGGTAAGCTATACCGACCCGACCGACCCTGCCGACAGCGTTGCTGCTCAGACTCTGTTTAATCCGGTGTCCCGAGTATTCAGCTCCAGCGATGGCAGCCCGGTGAACGGTGTCAGCGTAACTCTGATGAATGCAGATACCGGACTACCAGCAACTGACAAGGTATTCTACGAAGACGGTGTAACGCCCTACCCTGTTACGGTTGTCAGCGGTCCGGCGGGTAATCTTCAGGCCAGTAGAATGCAGGCTGGCAGTGTACAGGCCACTGCGGTGAAACCCGAGTTTGCTGCCGGTCAGTTCTGGTTCCCGTACGTTGAAGACGGTAACTACTTCCTTGAAATCGAAGGCCCGGCCACCTTCCGGGTGCCTTCGGAAATTGATGACGAGACCCTGCGCGATACGCTCAACGGCCCGTTTGATGTCACAGGCATTTCGCGCGGCGAAACGTTCAGCGTTAACAATCAGGTATTCCGCACAGATATCGGTGCTGACCCGCTGGATAACAGCCTGCTGCTGAGCAAGCAGTCTGATTACAATGAAGCCGGCATTGGCGACAGCCTCAAGTTCACCATTAACCTCGTTAACAACGAAGTTGATGCTAGCGACGTCACTCTTGTCGACCAGCTGCCCGCCGGTCTTCGCTACATGGAAGGCTCTGCCCGCCTGAACAACGAGAAAGTCGACTTCGACCTCAGTCGTGACGGTCGCACCCTGACCCTGCCCATTGCCACCATCCAGGCCTTCGAGCGACTGCAACTGACCTATGTTGCGCAGGTCACAGCACTGGCGAAAGGTGAAGTGGTCAACCGGGTATCTCTGAACGACGATGTACTGGTCGCAAACGATGCCAGCGCTAAGGTCATTATCCGCGATGAATTCTTCAAAGATACGGCCCGCCTGTTCGGTCGTATTTACCTTGATGATTGTGAAGGCAACCAGGCCTCGGTCGACGGTGTCCCGGATATCCGCCTGTTTATGGAAGACGGCACCTATGTCGTGTCAGATGAAAATGGCGAATGGCACATCGAAGACGTCACTCCGGGCACCCACGTTGTGCAGATGGACACGGCCACCATCCCGCCATACATGGAACTGATGGAGTGTCCGCAGCGCGGCTTCCACGCTGGTCGCAGCTACAGCCAGTTCGTTGATGTGCAGCCGGGTAGCTTCTGGCGCGTTGATTTCTTCCTGAAGATGCGCGAACCGGAAGTCGGCGAAATTCGCCAACAACTTGACCACGCTCTGCTGCCATTCACAGCGGAAGAAATAAACGAGCGTCCATACGCATCACCGGTTGACCATAAGGTACGTTACCGCTTTACACTGGATGGCAACGGCCTGCCCCTGCAGAATGTGACAGGCATGATTTCGCTACCAGAGGGCCTTGTATACGAAACTGGCTCAAGCACACTGGATGGCCGGGCGATTGAAGACCCGACGGTCACTTACGGTACTCTCGTTTACCGTCTGAACGACAAACCTGAAGAATGGCAGAACGTCATTGAGTTCAATGCGTACATCAGTGACCGCGCTCCCATGGGTGAACTCATCACTCGTGCGGTCACCCGCTTCCAGGCAGATGCTCAGTCTCCGCAACAGATTCAGCCGGTCAGCACCTCAATCAAGCTGGTGCTGCCGCCGAAAGAAGAAAACGTGAAACCTGTCGTACCGCCAAAGTTTGCCAACTTCTCAGACATTCTGACGGAAGAAGATAAGCTGAACCTGGTGAATGTGATTGAAGCACTGGATGGTCTCGGCAACCTCGAACTCAAAGTGATTGGCCACACCGACAGCTCACGGATTTCCAGCCGCGTGCAGCATATCTTTGCCAATAACCAGGTGCTGTCTGAAGCGCGTGCTGACTCGGTCGCGGATTTCCTCGCCAATGAACTGGGTATTCCACGCTCACAAATCATCGCTGAGGGGCGAGGGCCTTCTGAACCTGTTGCTTCAAACCGAACCGCCGAAGGCCGCGCACAGAACCGACGTGTTGAAGTGAAAGTCCTCAACGCTGATGCAGTGGTTGATCTGGCGAGTGCTGGCAGTGATGTTCAGGTCGCTAAAGTACAATCCCTGATTCCCGGACTTACCGGCCTATTAGCCACAGCAGCAGGTAATCCAGCACGCCTGCCATCCGAAATGGCCATCCCTGAATATGACGAAAACTGGTTCCGTACCGCGCCGGATGAAGCTCAGTGGATCTGGCCACCTCTGGATCGCAGCCCATCAATCAGCTCAACCAAGATTGCGGTATCTCATTCCAAGAAACAACGCGCCACACTGACGTTGAACGGTAAACCTGTGAGTGCCCTGAACTTCGACGGCAACACCAGTAGTAAAACCCGCGATCTGGTGATCAGCCAATGGCGTGGTGTTGACCTGATGTCTGGCCCTAACCATTTCGAAGTGACAGTGATGGATACGGCCGGTCGTGTCGTCAAACGTATCAAGAAAACCGTGCACTTTGCCGAAGCGCCAGCCAAGGCCGAGTTTATAAAAGACGAAAGCATGCTGGTCGCCGACGGTATTAATCCACCTGTCGTAGCCGTGCGCCTGACTGACAAAGAAGGCTTCCCGATTCGCGCTAACGTTCAGGGTCAGGTCGAAATCCTTGAGCCATACACTCTCTATAGTGAACAACGCGAACAAGAGATCAGTCCGCTGACCGACATGCAGAAACCTGCCTATCAGGTTGGTCAGGATGGTATTGCACATATTCGTCTGGCCCCGACTTTCCGCTCGGGAGAGGTGGTCATGCGCTTCAAGCACAGCAATGGTCAGACCGACGAAATCCGCGCCTGGCTGAAGCCAAAAGAACGTGAATGGATCTTTGTGGGTCTGGGTGATCTGGCCGTCGGCTATAACGCCAATGGTGGCAACAGTGACTCAATGAAAGCCGCCGGGGTTGATGACAACATTTACCACGACGGGCGTCTGGCCTTCTTCGCTCAGGGTCAGGTTCTGGGCGAGTGGCTGGTCACTGCAGCGTACGACTCGGGCAAAGAAGACGCCGAGCCTTTCGCGCGCCTCATTGAGCCAGACCGGTATTACACCCTCTACGGTGACGCCAGCCAGCAGCAACTCGATGCCAGCTCAGCCCGTAAACTGTATGTCCGGGTTGAAAAAGAGCGTTTCTACACAGTATTTGGTGATATCGACACCAACCTGACCGTCACGGAGCTTGGCCGCTACAGTCGTAAACTGACCGGTATCCAGACCGTGTATCAGGGCGACATTGCTGAATTCTCCGGTTTCGTCAGCCAGACGGATCAGGGCTTTATGCGTGAGGAGATTCAGGGGGATGGTACTTCTGGTCTGTATCGCCTGAAAAATCAGCAGCTGGTACTCAACAGCGAGCAGGTTCGCCTGATCGTCCGTGACCGTTACCGCAGTGAGAACATTCTGTCGACCACCACCCTGACCCGTAACGTCGATTACGTAATCGATTACTCTGACGGCACGCTCTACTTCAAAGGGCCAGTCGCCAGCACCGATGACAGCTTTAACCCTCAGTACATCGTTGTCGAATACGAAGTCGAATCAGACGGAGACCTGGGCTACATCGCCGGTGGTCGCGCAGGCGTAAAGCTGCTTGACGATAAGGTTCGTGCCGGCGTGACGACGATTACGCAGAACCAGAGCGGAGACGACCGTCATCTGCGCGCTGCTGACGCGACGCTCAAACTCGGTAAAACCGAAGTCAAAGCCGAGATTGCTCAATCTGAAGAAGTGGTTTCCGGTAACACTGATACTGCGAACGCTCATCTGGTTGAAGTCTCTCACCGCGACGATAAATTTGATGCCCGTGCGTATATCCGCGAACAGGAAGATGGCTTTGGTCTGGACCAGACATCCGTCGGCGAAAATGACTTCCGCAAAGAAGGTATCGAAGGTAACTGGTACATCAATGATGATAACCGCCTGCAGGTCATGACCTTCCACCGTCTGGGTCTGACCACAGGCTTCGATAGCTATCAGGCTCAGACCGACTGGATTCACCGCCTGAGCGACAACCAACAGGTTTCTTTGGGCTTGATTGCAGCTCAGCAGGAGAGTCTGGATAACACCTTGTATACCGATCAGCTGAGCCTGGGCTATAGCCAGCGCGTCCTGAATAATAGACTGACCCTGAGCAGCCAGCTTCTGACAAATATCTCTGAACGCTCAGATGCTTACGATCGTATGCTGCTTGGCGCTGATTACCAGATTTCACGCAATTACAGTATTTTCGCCGAGCACGAAACCGGGTTCAGCGATGATGCGCCGGAGCGTTCTATTATGGGTATTCGCGCGACGCCTTGGGCCGGCGCACGCGCAGAACAAAGCATTGAACAGGTTGAAGTCGATGATAACTACCGTCTCTTTGCTGTATCTGGCTTAACTCAGGACTTCCTACTCAACGATAATTGGAGCCTGAGCGCTGGCTTTGAGCAATCCAAAGACCTTGAGAACAGCGTGCCGGTGGAAGATGCCACCACAGAAAACTTCCACGCAGTCCACGCAGGCTCGGCGTTCAGAACCGAGCAGTGGCAGTGGAACAACCGCCTCGAATACCGCAACGGCACGACCCTCGATAAGTGGGTAGCACGCAGTAATCTGTATCATCCGCTGAACGATGCGCTGGCGGCGGGCGGCAGCGTCGACTGGTTCAATGAATCAGGCACTGAGTACTACGCAAACCAACTCGACCTGCGTTTTGATCTGGCCCTGCGCCCTCGCGTAAACCCGTATGCATTGCTGTGGCAGACGCGCTGGGTTCAGGACACCATCGGCGGTATCGGTGCCCCTGACCGTACCCGCAAACTGATTAACAATGCGCACCTGAACTGGATGATTACCGGCCGCGATCAGCTCGCTGGGCAATATGGCATCAAGCGTGTTCTTAACCAATACGATGGCGATAATTACGCCTCGACCACCGATTTCATGGCCGCAGAATGGCGCCACCACCTGACAGACCGCTGGGATGTCGGTGCCCATGGTCGCCGTCTACACGCCTACGAAGCAGGCCAGGTAAGCCACGGCGCAGGCCTCTCCGTTGGCTTTATTCCAGCCACTAACACCTGGGTTGGCGTGGGCTATAACTTCACGGGCTTCATCGACAGCGACTTCTCTGCCGCGAACTTCACCGCACAGGGTGTCTACCTGAAACTGCGCTTCAAAGCCGACCAGGATTCTCTGGCAGCCATGCGCGCCGCCTTCCGTTAATACGCCTCACACCCGTCAGGGACTTCAATGGGTGTGACGCAGGTCTCATAAGACACCTCTAATCAGGCCATCTTTTCTGTTTTAATAGCCGCATGCGTAAACAGCTACAGGAAAGATGATGACGCCGCGTGACCGCCTGATTGATGAACATGGACAACCTCTTTTTGGGCGCTTTGACACCCCTGTCAGCGATATAAATTTTCGCGACTACAAGCTGCGCACCCCGATGGGAAAGCCAATCCTGCCGAAAAAGCGCGACCAGCACTTTAATCAGTTCCAGTTTGTTTCTATTTCTGCAGATCCTTTGTTCATCGGTCTGGCTATTGTGCGCCTTCGTTTCGCCAGTCATGCCTTTCTGTATTTGTATGATCAGTCAGCAGAACGCTGGAAAGAATATCGGTTCACGCGCCCCTTCCGTCGTGGACTTCGTTTCGGGCAGCAACCTAATCAGGACATCGTCAGCTTCGTAAAAGGCCGCAACCGACTGACCATAAAAGCCAGTAACCGACCCGGCGTGCGACAGGTGCGCGTCAGTATGGCCGATGGCACCAGTATTCGGGCCAGTATCGATGAGAGCACGCATTACCTCCCGATGTCGGTCTGTACCCGCACCGGCTTCAGTGGCTGGACATATACCCAGAAAAGCAATGCTCGGGTGTGTCAGGGTGAAGTGCAGTGGCAAGGTCGCACCTATAATCTCGAATCACTTCGGGCACTGGCCGGTGTCGACTGGACAGGTGGCTACATGCGCCATGAAACCAGCTGGAACTGGGCCAGTATTTCCGGGCGCCTGAACGATCAACGTAAGATCGGGCTGAACCTGTCTGCTGGCGTGAACGAAACTGGCTTCAGTGAAAATACGCTATGGATAGATGGGGTACCGACGGTCATGCCCGGCGTCCATTTTCAGTTTAACCGAGAAGATACAGACTCTGGCTGGTCAGTCACATCACACGACAACAGCGTACGTCTCCACTTCGATCCGGTAGTGAATTATCACGATCACACGAACGCCCTCATCGCCGCCAGTAACTTCCGCCAGTACCTGGGCAGATACAGCGGTGAGATCGACCTTCCCCACGAGACCATCCATATCGACAATCTCTGGGGACTGGCCGAAGACCATTACGCGCGCTGGTAATGATCTTTGCTTGTTCTATCTGGCTTTGTGGCTTTGTTATTCGCCGCTGACCTGCTCTGAGATAGTCACCTGAATGGCCTCAGAGCCTCTGGTCGGAACATTAAAGACCTGCCCCTGCCAGTCTCCCGCCTGAGCCATTGGCTGGCCGGATAGAGAAACTCGGGCAGTAATGGTCACCTCATCAACGTCACCAATACTGGCGCCTGCTGCCATCGCCATCGAGTTATCCAGCACGACCGTGGTCGGCAACTGGGAAACCACAAGACGCTGAACTGCGAGTGGCATCGGCGGCCCATCCAGCTTACGCGCCAGAACAAATACGGTCGCATTGACTGGCACCTGCTGACGAACGTCGTCTGCCAGCGCAACGGACACTTCAACTCGCGCAGGGACCATCCAGCTCAGGTCAACACGAGTGCCCTGCTCTTCCAAGACTTCAGCAGCGCGACCAATACCATTAGCAATGGTTCGGGCTTCCATACTGCCTTCCGGCAACTGTATCCAGAGAGCCTTCCAGTGTTCGATGGCTTGCTGATAATTACCCAGCTCATAAGCCATGATCCCGGCTAAACCCAGCGGTTTACGCTGCCCTGGCGCCAGTGCCAGCGCTTCTTTCAGGGTATTGTAGAGCTCATCCGTAGCCTGCTGCCCAGTCGAGAAGAAGCGCGCCTGAACCATTGACGTCATGATGGCCGCCCGGTCCTGCACCTGTTCATCCGGAAGCTTGGTCAGCAGATTTTCGTAGGCTTCTGCCGCTTCGGCAAAACGTGCTTCTGCTTCCAGTAGCCGCCCTCTCAGAAACGCCCACTCCAGATTCTCGGGGTCACGAGCACCGGCAGAATCAAGTCGCTTCTCCAATTCTTTGTATTCGGTTTCAGATAGCTCTGACGTTGCCGAGTATTCCAGTAGCTGTGTCGCCCGGACTTCGTTGCCAGCCCCCCAGCTCATGTACAGTGAGTAGGTCGCCGCAAGAGACAGAAGAATCAGAAATGATGTGAAGGCAAAACGCGCAGCCTTACCCGGCCCGGTGTGAAATCCTGCCGCTTTGTCCGCAGCAGCCAGCAGCTCCCGGTCCAGCTCAAGCATCATAGCCTTACGGTCGTCTTCACTGATGTCCATCGCCTCGACGTCAGCTACCCGCTCTTTATAGAGTCTCAGGTTTTCCTGAGCCTGTAGTTTACCGGGGGTTGCCGCTTCAGCCTGAGCATTTCGAATGGCTGGGTATAACAGCACCAGCAGAAGTACAACCAACAGGCCGATCAGACCAGTAATCATTTGTTTTCCTCATCGAGACTGGATTTCAACGCTTCGAGGCGGGCCCGCTCTTCCGCAGACAACTCGGCAACGGGCTGAGCCTGCTGACGTCGCAACAGCGCCAGCAGCAGAATTCCGGAGAGCAAAAGAAGCGCAGGGCCTCCCCACAACAGCAGAGTATCCAACCGGAATGGTGGCTTATAACGAACGAAATCACCGTAGCGATCAACCAGATAAGTCACGACTTCATCGTCAGACTTACCTTCCTGCATCAGCTCATACACCTTGTCCCGGAGATCCGCAGCGACCGGCGCATTGGAATCGGCCAGGTTCTGGTTCTGACACTTAGGGCAACGCAGATCTTCTGCAAGCTGCTCAAACCGTGCTGCATCTTCCGGGTCCTGAAACAGATACTTGTGCCCATCAATCACCGACCATGAAGGCAATGCAATCAGGCACAACAACCAAAGACAGTGTTTCATTGCATCTCTCCGAATTGTTTACCCAGAGATTCCCAGACCACAGGGTTCAGGTCGCCAATGTGCTTACCGCGGATAATGCCTTCTGAATCAATCAGAAAGGTTTCAGGAGCGCCATACACGCCCAGCTCGAGGCCAAGCTTTCCCTGAGGATCAGACAGGTTGTATGCATAGGGATTGCCGTAAGCCTTGAGCCAGTCCCGTGCTTTCATCACATCATCCTTGTAATTAATTCCGATGATGCGGATGCCCTGCTCTGCCAGCTCATTCAGAAAGGCGTGCTCGGCTTTGCATGTCGGGCACCAGGTTGCCCACACATTCACCAGGGCCGGTTGCCCCTGCAGATCTTTCGTTGTCAGGGTTCTGCCGTCTTCGACGACACCCAGCTCGAATTCCGGAAATGGCTTACCGATAAGCGGTGACGGCAGACTGGTTTTATCTTCGATACCCAGGCCAACCCAGAAGACCAACCCCATCAGAGCGAAGATGACCAGCGGGATAAATAGCAGCAGACGGTTCATGCCAGCTTCTCCTTTTTCTGACGACGGCGGTAACGCTTATCCAGCACGGCCATAAAGCCACCGAGCGACATAAAGATAGCGCCCAGCCATACCCAACGCATGTAAGGTTTAACCTGTAGACGCATCCCCCAGGCGTCACCTTCCAGGGCTTCACCCATAGAGATGTAAACATCACGGAACAGAGTGACGTCTATCGCAGCCTCGGTCATAACGCTGCCTCGGGCGTGATAACGGCGCTTTTCCGCAGTCAGCACTTCAATATTCTTACCTTCTTTATAGAGGTTGAAACGCGTCGCTTGCGATGTGTAGTTAGGCCCATCTATCGTTCCGGCTTCAGTAAATTCGAACTGATAATCACCCAGAGTTTCTACCTGCCCCGGTACCATGCGCACCGATTTATCGATGCTGTAATTGGACACCATAGTGACGCCGATAATCGTCACAGCAACACCCACGTGAGCGATCACCATGCCCAGATAACTCACACCGAGTGAAGGTATTTTGCCTAAACGGCCTCTCGATTTTTTCCACACATCGGCACAGGTTGCAAAGATCAGCCAGAAAGAGATACCCAGCCCAAGAACCACACTGCCGTTCACAGCCTCAGACAGCAGCAGCGCCACAACAATCGCGAACACGATGGCCAGAACGCCTGCGATCCAAAGCTGGCCGCCGAGTCGACTGACACGATCGGACTTCCAGCGGGTCATAGCACCCACGCCCATCAATAGCGCCAGCGCCACGGTCAAAGGAACAAACATGGTATTGAACCAGGCCGCGCCTACCGACAGCTTACCCAGCCCCATAAAATCGTACACCAGCGGGTACAGTGTGCCGGTCAGTACCGCCAGAGCCATCACCACCAGCAACAGGTTGTTGACCAGCAGTGCGGTCTCCCGCGAGACAACGTCATACCGCCCCACCGAGGCGACGGTCGGCGCCTTGAGCGCGTAAAGCAGCAAGGAGCCGCCAACACATATCCCTAACAAGGCAAGAATGAATACGCCCCGCTCCGGGTCGGATGCGAATGCATGCACCGACGTAAGAACGCCAGAACGCACCAGAAAAGTCCCCAACAGACTCAGAGAGAAGGCAAAAATCGCAAGCAGCACCGTCCAGCTTTTAAACAGACCACGCTTTTCTGTCACAGCAAGAGAGTGCAGTAACGCCGTTGCTACCAGCCAGGGCATAAGCGATGCATTCTCTACCGGGTCCCAGAACCACCAGCCGCCCCAGCCGAGTTCGTAGTACGCCCACCAGCTTCCCAGAGCAATACCGACGGTCAGAAAGATCCAGGCAGCCGTGGTCCATGGGCGTGACCAGCGTGCCCAGGCAGCATCAAGGCGGCCGCTCATAAGTGCTGCGAGTGCGAAAGCGAACGCAACCGACAGACCCACATAGCCCATATAAAGTGTTGGAGGGTGTACGATCAGACCAAAATCCTGCAGCAGCGGATTGAGGTCAGCACCGTCCTGCGGCGGGCTTGGCAGAATACGAGCAAAAGGGTTTGAGGTTTCCAGGGTAAACAGGATAAAACCAACCGATACCATCCCCATGATCGACAGCACACGCGCAACCATATCCAATGGCAGTGAGCGGCTGAGTAAAGCAACGGCTACGCCCCACAGACCCAGCATAGTGACCCATAGCAGCAGCGAGCCCTCGTGAGCCCCCCAGACAGCACTTATTTTATAAGGTGTCGGCAGCAGGCTGTTGCTGTTAGCGGCCACGTAAGCAACCGAAAAATCATCCATCACGAAACTGGTCGCCAGCAATACCAGACTGATCACCAGAAACAGCGCCTGACCCACGGCCAATGGGCGCGC
The DNA here is from genome assembly GCA_913019975.1 of Thalassolituus maritimus. Lineage (GTDB taxonomy): Bacteria > Pseudomonadota > Gammaproteobacteria > Pseudomonadales > Oceanobacteraceae > Thalassolituus. The sequence continues at coordinate 90,044 of CAJWBH010000003.1, forward strand.
ATAGCCCATCAACCAGAGCTGCCCGCGGTTTACACCGAAGAGCGGAATGATGACCTGCAGGACGGCCATAATGAAGGCCAGTATCAGTGCAAACTGCCCGATCTCCGGCAGATGAAGCATTGCGGTATTCAGCATCAGTAGCTTGCCTCCTTGGCCGCTGCTTCCATCTGGGCTTTACCGTCCTGATGGGCCTGCTCCAGCGCTGCCTGAACTTCAGGCGGCATGTAATTTTCATCGTGTTTCGCCAGAACCTCTGAAGCAACAAACAGTCCTTCTGTGTTCACTTCACCCAAGGCCACAATCCCCTGACCTTCACGAAACAGGTCCGGCAGGATACCGTCATAGAAAACAGGCACTTCAGACTGACCATCGGTCACACGGAAGGTAACCCCAAGCCCCTGCTGATCGCGTTCAACGCTTCCTTCAACGACCAGACCACCCGCACGAATCGTGCGGCCCGGTGGCACTTCGCCGTTAGCAATCTGTGTCGGCGTCTGAAACAGGTTGATATTCTGTGACAGTGAGTACATGGCTAGTCCGACCGCAGATGCTACAGCCAGAACCAGAAACAGAATCAGATGCAGACGTTTTTTACGCTGAGGGTGCATTACGCTTCTCCCGACGCAGACGCTGGGCCTGCTCTTTCAATAAACGACGGCGATGCAGAATCGGCTGCATCACAACAAAGGCGATGATCACGGCGGTCAGTCCGTACGAAAGCCAGACATAAAAACCGTGTTTTCCCATCGCAATAAATTCAGCTAACGAAGAAAATTCCATCAGGACTCCAGAATCTTTCGAACCCACTGGCGTTTACGCTCATGCCAGAGGATTTCGTTACGTGTACGCAAAATGACGACCAGTGCGAAAAACAGATAAGTACTGACAATCATGATCAGCAGTGGCCAGAGCATATCCGGGTGCATGGACGGTTTCTCGGTCAACTTGAGAGTGGCTGGCTGATGCAGCGTATTCCACCACTCCACCGAATACTTAATGATCGGAATATTCACCAGACCGACCAGCGCGAGAATAGCCCCCGCCTTGTACGATGCTTCCTCTGACTCCATCGCCTGCTGCAGCGCCATTACGCCGAAATAAAGAAACAACAGCATCAACATAGACGTCAGGCGCGCATCCCAGACCCACCAGGTGCCCCAGGTCGGTTTACCCCAGATAGCCCCCGTCAGCAGCGCGATCAGGCAGAATGCCGCACCGACAGGCGCAATCACCTTCGCCACCCAGGCGGCCATTTTCATACGCCAGATCAGGTACACAGCACCGGCAACCGCCATCATCATATAGGCACTCTGAGCCAACAGAGCCGCAGGTACATGGATGTAGATAATTCTGAAGCTATCGCCTTGCTGATAATCTGCAGGCGCGTACAACAAACCAAGCACCAGACCGACAATCGCCGAGCCACCTGCCGCTAACGCTAGCCAGAAGATCCAGCGCTCGGTCATTTCATAGAACCACTTAGGTGATCCGAGTCGATGATAGAGTCGTACAAGCCACTGCCACATATTCAGTTACCGCGATAAATTCAGTTTTAAGGCTGCACCAGCAGCAAAAGGGGTTAATGCGAGAGCCAGCGCTAACATGGCCCCCAACATAGCAACCTGGCCATTGTAAGCCATTCCGATCCCGGCGTGATAAACCGCACTGGCTGCAAAGATCAGCACAGGGACGTACAGAGGCAGAATCAACAGCGTCAATAACAGACCGCCGCTTCTCAGACTGGCAGTCAGCGCGGCCCCGACGGCGCCCAGCAGACTCAGAACTGGGGTCCCCACGGCCAGGCTGATAAATAAAGCGAAATAGGCGTGTTCCGGCAGATGCAGCATCACACCTAATAAGGGCGACATCAGAGTCAGAGGCAGGCCGCTGATGCACCAGTGCACCAAGGCTTTTCCAAGCGACATCGCATACAGAGATTCACCCGATGCCAGCCATTGCTCCAGTGAACCGTCTTCAACATCGGCACGATACAGGGAGTCTAACGACAACAGCGTCGCCAACAAGGCGGCTACCCAGATCACGCCGCCCGCGATTTTTGAGAGAAACTCAGGATTCGGGTCGACCGCCATCGGAAACAAAGCCGCGACCATCAGGAAAAACATCAGCGGGTTTGCCCACTCACCAGGGTTTCTGGCAGCCAGCAAGAGGTCTCGACGAACCGTAGCCCGAACCAGGCTCATGCGACACCTCCGAGCTCTATCCGGCGTAATCCCGGAATACCTTCAAGCGCGTGATGGCTGGTGATGATCACAGCACCACCGTTCGATACGTGAGACTGCAGTTCGCGCTCAAGCCATGAAACACCGTCCTTATCCAGAGCGGTAAAAGGTTCGTCCAATATCCAGAGTGGGGCCTTGCTGACTTTTAAACGTGCGAGCGCAACACGGCGTTGCTGACCGGCCGAGAGTTGCAGGCAGGGAGTATGCTCGTAACCCGCCAACGCGACCTGTTCGAGAGCGTCCCAGAGTTCCTCTTCCGATGCTTTATCCTGCGCGGTCAACCAACGTAGATTCTCGAGTGCGGTCAGGGATTTTTTTACCGCGGACAGATGTCCCATATACAAGCGGTGATGGGCATACTCAGAGTACACCGTCGTCATAGGCGCATTGTGCCAGAGCAGTTGCCCATTGAAATCGCGGTTCAGCCCGGCCAGCAACCTCAGTAACGTCGTTTTACCGGCACCATTAGGACCTGCCAGCTGGATCAGCTCACCATCTGAGATACTCAGCGACAGCCCTTCGAAAAGGACACGGTCATCACGCTCGCAATAGAGTTCGCTCGCGCTGAGTAATGTTTGCTGGGCGCCCTGCTGTGGCGTCATCAGAACCTCGATTTCCGGGCCATACTATGGCCAAATAAGTGAAGCGCCAGCGAGTCATCAATAAATCTGGCGCACGCATTATACCGAAAAAGCCAACGACAACGCTGAGCCAGCGCAATAAAGATTTGTCAATCTGCGCCGATAAGGTGAACTATGAAAACACCTGATATGCCCCTGATACAGAGCGCGCTGACAAAGGCTGTACGCAGCGAAACGTCAGGGGCTTCTTCTGCGCGCTCATCGTCAGCTGCTTCGTCGGGCCCTTCCGCGAAATCAGACGTCGAGTTTTCAGCCACAGTGACAGCGAGTCGGCGTACTTCTGAACCTCCAACATCCGGTCGCCAGACGAGCGCTGACGTCACTGATAGCGCGAAGAATAACGGCAGAGAAAACGGCTCACGCGACAGAAACCCCTCAAGCCCAAACAACTGGCAGATCACAGTCACCTCTCAAGGGAAGTCGCTGAACCTTCAGAGCTCGCATCCCTTACCGGTAGGCGCCGAAGTATCATTGCGGGTGACCGAGCAAACGCCTCCCAGTGTCGTAATTACAGAGATTAAACTTCCACAAGGTCAGGCGTCACAGACATCAACCAACCCTGCCTCTCAGGCCTCCGGGAATGCTTCGCTGGCCTCACAGTTACAGTCGATGGCGCAACAGTTGCAGTTAACCGCCGCGCTCCAGCTCGCCAGAGCCAGCAATGGCATAACCGCGTCCTCTGCCATCCTGCAGCAGAACCCAACATCTGCCTCTGGCGCTGGCGCTACAACGTCTTCCACAGCAGCGTTACCGGATACGATAAAAGCCCTACTGATGGCGCGTGCTGGCTGGTCACAAGGAAGTTCACTGCAGTCAGGATCAGTAGCAACATTGTCAGGACAAGCTCCAACCCAGGCAGCCTCAGTATCTAACGGGTATTCAGTCGGTAGCAGTGCGGGACTGCGAGGCCCCTCTGTCGCGACAACCTCTACCCCCGACTACAGTGCTGTTCTGCGCGCCGTGTTAAATGACCTGACATCTGCCGGAGCTAACAGAAATAGCCAGCCCAGCCTGTTGCAAGCGACCGAGTCGTTAGTCAGAAACCTGCCCGATGCGGCGCAACTCAGTTCACCATCAGGCCTTCACAAAGCCATATCCAATAGCCCACTGAATTACGAGAGCCAGTTATTTCGTCTTGCTGCGACACCGCAGGGCAGTGCTTCTGCGTCCGGGTCCGGTGAGCCTGTTTCATCACCGACAACCGTCGCATCTGTTTTTAAGGCGCTCTGGAGCAAGGCCTCTGCACACGCTGGAGCCCCAACAAGTTCAACGGCAAGCTCAGCGGCGAACGGCGCATCAGAGTCTTTACGTCAGTCCATCAGCACCGACACCTCTGCGATCACCAAGCCATCGCTGCTATCTGCGATTGAAACACTGCAGAAGCAACTGTCTTCTGAGGGCCCGGCTAATTCTGAGACAAGTGCCGCCCAGCTGGCCGCTCTGCTAAGTAGCTCATCGGCCAGTTCAACCGCAAGTTCAGCACTGCAAAGCTCGCCGGTCATTCCCGGCGATAACCTCAAAGGATTACTCCTGTTTATTTTGGGGCGCAGTCAAAGCAACCCAGCCGCCACGTCAGAAGGCGCTACAGGAAGCGCTACGATGGCAGCGGCACGATCAGGCGCCCAGACCAATCCATTGGCAGGTGCGCTCAACGAGGGGCTGCGCCCCGAAACCTTCCGTTTACTGCAGACCGCCCTGTCCCAGACCGAATCCGAGCAGGTTCGCCTGGTGCAGACACAGGATACAACTCAGTATCAGGTCCCCCTGATGTGGCGGGACAACGACACGATCAAGCAGGACCTGCTGTGCCTTAAACGAGATGACGATCAAGGCGCACCTGAGGATGACCAGAAGAAACAGTCGCGCTGGCAACTCACCCTGCACTTTGATCTGGAAACGCTCGGCCCGCTGGATATCGAACTGGACTTATGTCCCCCGGCGGTATCTGCGACCTTCTGGTCAGAAACCTCAGATACCTTGTCGGAAATTCAACAGGCATTGCGACCACTGCGAGAAACCCTGACCTTACTCGGAGCAGACGTGGGCGAGCTGCGAGCGCGCCATGGGCGAAAATTACCCGGCGAGCAGCCAGTTATTAGACATTCACTGGTGGATATTCACACATGACGATTCCTGAGCACCTGCTGAACGCAACCGAAGCCATTGCTCTGGCCTACGATGGCGAACACGCCCCTCACGTCAGTGCCAGCGGCGAATACGATCTTGCACAAGCCATCATTTCCGTCGCCATCGCGCACGAAGTCCCGGTGTATGAGAATGCAGAACTTGCCACCTGGCTGGGGCAACTTGAGGTCGGGGAAGAAATTCCTGAACAGCTCTATCAGGTGATCGCTGAGATCCTGGCCTTCGTTTATCGCTTAGAAGGCCGCCTTCCGGGTCAACCGAAAGGCAGCAAGTAAACCCGATCTGTTATCGAAGCACTGAGCCACCTCAGTGAATGCTCTCGGCCTGATGTTCGAGGGAAGCCAGCAACCAACCGATGTGTGTTTCGACCACATCATCAGGAATCAGATCAACGCCTGAGAGCAGTTTAGGCAGGGCTTTGTAGTAATAAGTATCAATGAGTCCATGCAGAGACGAAACGAAAAACAACGCCAGTTGTTTCTGTCGTGCCTCTGAGGCAGCAGAGATGGCCGGAACCGCATCTGCCAGCATAGATAACAGGTGCGACTGCCATTCTTCGGCCAGACGATCCACCTGGAGTAGCACGTCACGATCGACAACTTCCGGGTCCGTCAGCGTCATTTTGGGTGGCTGGAACATCAGCTGGTAATAGCCCGGTGAGCGCTGCGCAAACTGAATCAGGTGCCCGGCAAAGTTATAGAGTGCCGAACGCGGGTCAAGATGCTGACTCATCTGCTCGTTAATATCCTGGAACGCCATTTCAAAACCGCGGCGACGGGTGAAAACGAACAGAGATTCTTTGTTAGGAAAATAGTTATAGATGTTGCTTGCTGTCATCCCGAGTTGAGATGCCAGTTTTCGCATCGACAGATGATGAAAGCCAACCTCAGCCATCACGTGCGACGCGCTGTCCATAATTCGTTCGCGCTGCGCGGCAATTTCTTCCGGTGTAAACGGCTTTTTAGGCATAGCTGACCCCAAATGCTCCAATCATGTACGCATGTTTATTAGAATTTTTCGCTGCACTTCATGTACATAGTCAGGAAAGCGACTATAAAACGATCAATCATTGATAAAATCAAGGCCATCAGAGGCCTAACCTCAACAATCCCCCACACTTTAAGGGACTATCCTGTCCAGCACCAGACCAAACCCGCCAAATTCCTCATCAGGCTGTTGGCAGCATCCATCAGTAACCGACTAAGAGACGTTTGAATCTACCCGTGATTTGATTCAGGACAAGATGCCCGGCTGATCGCAAGCGTATTCTTCTGCTAATTCATCGTCACTTACTTCTTCAATACTTATTCAAATATTCAAAAAACAGGCCAGCACATGTCGCAACACCTTACTTGGGACCCACTGATGATCCAGCGTTATAACCGCGCCGGGCCGAGATACACCTCTTATCCTACAGCGGTGGAATTTACACCGGCGACATCTGATGCCTGTGAGCGCTCCGCGCTGGCTGCTGACTCTGATAAACCACTATCGCTCTACTTTCACATCCCTTTCTGCCGTCACGTCTGTTACTACTGCGGCTGCAACAAAATAGTGACAAAACACAGAGACCGCGCAGAAGCCTACCTGGCAGAGCTTTACCGTGAAATCGATCTGAAAGCGGCATTGGTTGACCGCTCACGTCCGGTTGAGCAACTGCACCTGGGGGGCGGCACGCCAACGTACCTGAGTGATGATCAGTTGCGACAACTGATGACATACGTTCGTCAGAGGTTCAGCCTTCAGGATAACGAGAGTTCAGATTTCTCGATTGAAATTGACCCTCGAGAGCTGGGCCCTGACACCCTGAAGACCCTACGGGACCTAGGCTTTAACCGCGTCAGCTTTGGTGTTCAGGATCTGAACGAGCGTGTGCAGATTGCTGTGAACCGTGTTCAGCCAGAGGAAATGATTGAGGCTGTGATGCGAGACGCGCGGGCGCTGGGGTTCAGGTCTATTAATATTGATCTTATCTATGGTTTACCTCACCAGACCCGATCAACCTTTGCCGAGACACTGGAGCGCATCATCGATATGCGCCCGGACAGACTCTCCATCTTTAATTACGCTCACCTGCCAGAGCGTTTTATGCCTCAGCGTCGCATTAACTCAGAGGACCTCCCGGATGCGCCTGAGAAGCTGGCCATCTTCGGTACGGCCATCACCAGGCTCGATCAAGCGGGCTATCAATACATAGGTATGGACCACTTCGCCCTACCGGACGATGAGCTGGCCATTGCTCAACAGAAAGGCAAGCTACACCGTAATTTCCAGGGCTACACCACTCATGGTAACTGTGACCTGATCGGCTTCGGCGTGTCTTCCATCAGTCAGATTGGCTCTTCTTTTTTCCAGAACCAGACGGACCTGGGCAACTGGGGCGAGCAACTCAACAAGGGGCTGCTTCCAACGATGCGGCAAGTTTCATCAACCACAGACGACCTGATCAGAAAGACAGTCATTATGAGCCTGCTCTGTCATCTGACGGTTAAGTTCGATGATCTGAATACACTCTTTGCCATCGACAGCCGCTCCTATCTGAGTCGCTCGACAGAACAATTGCGTGAAATGGAAAAGGATGGACTGGTGACGGTTACAAGTGAAGCCATCAGTGTTACCAATGCCGGACGCCTGATGGTCCGTCAGGTATGTATGGCGTTTGATGCATACCGGGATGAGAACGAAACTCCGCGGTTTTCTAAGGCCATCTGAATCGCTTTATCGCCCTGCCAGAGCTATGCATCGAACGATGTGGCACCAGACCTACTCTGGCTGCCACAAACGCCAGTGGTGATCGACGTACTCAAGGTAAAGGGTCGCTTCAAAGGGCTTTTCTTCGGACTCCATAGCGCGCCTGAGAGGTCTTGCACGCCTGAAGACCGGCTCGCTGATCCAGTCTGCCAGACCGTCGACAAACCACCGAATATTTACTTCGACAAACCATCGGGCATCGCGCTCGATCGGGTCCGTCATCGTCACCAGAGACTTTACACGCCGCGTACCGTATGGCATCCCAGTAACTGCGTCATCTAACCAGTAGTAACGCCAGGCAACGACCACACGCTTGCGCCCTTTTTCTATTTCCTCAGTCGAAATTTTCCGCTCACGCCCGATCAACTCCATGTCGAAGAGTTCCGCCAGCTGACTGGCCTCAGCGCTGCGATCTGACTGCGATAGAGTCAATGGCAAGGAAGCTGGTTTCCAGTATAAAGTTTCACCAGCGTAATCACGATTGAGTACCTCAATCGCTGCTTCCGGACTGATATAGGGGACAGCATGTGAAGACGCACAGAAAAACAATAAAAATATCTGTAACAAAGGTTTCATAATTACCTCCATGCACTTAGGATAGCCGCTTTCTGACAGGCCACACGAGAGGTAAGGTTCTGCACGGAAATGTCATCCGTTTGTCACAGAACTGTTATAAATTCCGGCGTGAAAAAAGAAACAGGAAAACACATGGCACAGTCTAATGCCCAACTGAGAGCCACAGAGCCAGCAACCGGCATGGTGGCACGCATTACTTCAGATCCGCGTGAGATTCGTCAGGCGCTTGAGCTCCGTTACCGTGTTTTTGCCGAAGACATGGGTGCCGACGTTCAAGGCGCGGACATGGGCATCGATAAAGATCGTTTCGATGACATCTGCATGCACCTGATCGTAAAGGACAACGATACCGATACCGTCGTTGCCTACAGTCGTATCCTGACCAATGACCTGGCAGCCCGCGCCGGCGGCTTCTATTCGTCTACCGAGTTTGACCTGAGTAAAGTCCTGAAACCGGGCAAGACGTACATGGAAATCGGTCGTACCTGTGTTGATCCTGATTTCCGCACGGGTGCCGCCATTGGCTATCTCTGGGGATTCCTTGCAGAGTATATGGAAGTGAACCGCATCGACTACCTGATGGGGTGTTGTTCAATTCCTGTATCTGGTGGTTTCGAGCAGGCCAACGCCATCATGGATCATCTGCGTGAAAAACATATGACCCCTGACAACCTGCGCGCTGTTCCCAAAATTCCGGTGCCTGCGACCAATACTGAACTCGACGGTAAGTCCCTGGTTCCGTCATTGCTGAAGGCCTACCTGAGAATTGGCGTAAAAATCTGTGGTGAACCGTACCTGGATGCAGACTTCGGAGTCGCCGACGCTATGATTCTGCTGCGCCGGGAAGATATGAACTACCGCTTCCTCAGCCGCATTCTGCGCGGCTGAAGAATCCGACAGTGGGGCTAATTGCCCCCTGTCTTTCAATTGGTCATCAACGACCGGATAGAAGCAAGATCAACCGTCTCGCTGTAACGATTGCGCCCGCCTGCTTTAGCCGCATACAAGGCTTCATCTGCTGCTTCAATCAAGGCTTCCATACTGTCAGACGAAGACGGCTCTGCCCATGCCAGTCCCATGCTTACCGTCAGAATATCACTGGTATCCGACGCTTCGTGAGGCATGGCTGCTTCTGTCAGTGAAGAACGGATTCGATCCGCCACCACTTTCATGCCATCAAAATGAATGGATGGCAGAACCACCGCGAATTCTTCACCGCCAAAGCGGGCGACCAGATCCCGCGGGCGCTGCGCCTGCTCTTTCAGCGTCGCTGCTACTTTCTGCAGACAGTGATCGCCCTCAAGGTGACCATAGTGGTCGTTAAACGCTTTGAAATGATCGATATCCACCATGATCAGGCCGATATTGCCGCCCTCACGCTTCGCTCGCAGCCATTCGGCTTTCAGAAAATCATCGAAATAGCGGCGGTTTGCGATACCAGTCAGGCCATCAGTAACAGACAATGATTCCAGACGCTGCATTTCTTTGCGCGCTGCCAATAACTGATCAATCCGGAGACGGCACAGTTGAGAATTAAGCGGCTTACGCAGATACGCATCAGCACCTGCACCCAGTGAAGAGATTTCCACATCGTCATCATCAGGGCCCATCACAATCAGACCGATCTGACGGGTTTCAGGGTCCTGCTTCCAATAATGGCAGAAGCGCGACAATTGCTGTCCGGTAAAATTCTGATCTACGACTAACAGGTCTGGCTTGCGGTCTGGTTGATCGATCCAGTAATCCAGTTGCTCCTGATTCATCGCGCTTACCAGCGATACTTGCTTACCCAGCGCTTCACCAAGCTGAGCCTGCACAGACAGAGTCTCATCTGCAATTAAAATAATGGGTTCTGTTGCCATATTCCGGTGCCCCGACCGTTGTCCAAGTTAGGCTGGTCTGAGTCGCAAAACCGTTCACTGTCTGCACTGAAAACTCTCAAACCTGCCTTGAATATTATCGGCCAGCATATCGTATTCTTGCGCCTTGTTAATAAAATTTAACGTTTAATTACTGGACGCCAGTTAAATTAAAAGTTAAGCACTTTTTTCCGTCAGGATATTGTCAACCTTAACCCGATTTGTCCTATTCCGGGCCCCAGCAGTGACTTGCAGAAGGCCATTGTTACAGGCACCTTCAACCCCCACAGAGGAACCTGATAAACTAAGTTCATGTTTTTAAGAGGAGTTTCTCCCTATGTTCGTACGTACGATCTGTCTGTATGGCCTCGTGATAGCGGCATTTCTATTTTCCGGATGCAGCAATCAACCCGATGTCGCAACAGACTTCACCGTGGATAAAACGATCAGCAAAGAGAAACTCCCGGACTTTTCTTCATACACCAATGTCAAAGAAAAGAAGCAGGCCTTCTTCTCATTTATCGAACGCCTGGCAGATGAAGCGAACCGGGAGATTATGGCCGAACGTTCAGCCCTTCTCGCTATAAAGGAGTATGGGAAGTACGACGAGCTGGATGACAAAGCGAACGAATTTTTGCAGACGTTGGCCGCAAAGTACCGACTCGAGGACGTAAAAGAGACCAGTAAGCTGATAGAACGCCTGTTAGTGCGCGTAGCTCCGGTCCCGCCAAGCCTCGCCATGGCGCAGGCAGCCAACGAATCGGCCTGGGGAACTTCAAGGTTTGCCGTGAAAGGTAACAATCTGTTTGGTCAGTGGTGCTTCAGCAAGGGCTGCGGTATTGTGCCTGAGCAGCGAGCAGGCGATGCATTTCACGAAGTGGCTTCTTTCAAAAGTCCGTACGCCAGCGTGCGCAGCTACATGTTGAACATTAACCGCCATGACGCGTATCGCGAATTACGCCGCATCCGCTCAGAAGCAATGAAAAGCAAAGGCTTTGCCAGCGGCACTGTGGTCGCAGGTGGGCTCGAAAGTTATTCCGAACGAGGCCATGAATACATAGATGAAGTGCGCAGCATGATCAGATTCAACAAATTGGGAAAGTACGATCAGCCGGAAACCTCAGATTCATGACAGAGTCACATATCGAGGTCACGCTGTTTCGTCATCACTGGCTTCCTCTGAAGCGACGCAGTATCTCAGGCACAGTAACCTGGCTTTCCACCGACGGCATAACAGTCATAAGCCAGGGGCAATTGCCAATTGGCGCACGGGTCAACCTGACAATTTCCGCTGCAGAACATGAATTGAAGAATATCCCGGCTCAGATCGTTCGAGCGGAGCCCGGAGCACAGGGCAGTCGTTACAGCCTCCGCTTCCATAAAGAGCGACTTTTACAGCACGACGGCGATATCACCCTGAGATTATTGGGGTACCTGGCAAGCCAGAATATCCGGCCAGGCTAACCCCGACTCAACATACGGACAGGAGATATAAACACCGATGGAAGGCTCGGTACTGGTAGTTAACTGTGGCAGCTCCTCTCTCAAGCTTGCCCTATACAATAACGCTGAAGAAACTAACCCGGTTATAGAGGCTAATGCCGACCGCCTGGGAACAGAACAAGCCTCGTTGTCAGTCTCGGGGGAGATTGAACTTCAGACCTCGGGTAGCATGGATCACAGTGCCGCACTGACAACATTCATCAAGGCCGCGGAAGCTCAGTTGAAAGGGCTCAGAGGTATTGGACACCGGGTTGTCCATGGCGGCGAATCTTTTATCCAGAGCTGTACCCTGGATCAGGAAACCATTGTAGAACTCAAGAAAGTGTCTGGACTAGCACCACTGCATAACCCGATGAACCTTATGGGAATCGAACTCTGCGGCGAATTACTCCCGGGCGTGCCCAACGTTGCTGTGTTTGATACCGCATTTCACCAGACCATCCCTGAGTCTACGTACCTCTATGCCGTACCCTATGCCTGGTACAAAGATTACGGTGTCCGCCGTTACGGTTTTCACGGTACAAGTTATCGGTTTGTTGCTGCTGAAACCGCGCGCCGGTTAAAGCAGTCGCCCGAAGACCTCAATCTGATCATTGCTCACTTAGGGAATGGCTGCAGTGCCTGCGCAATCCGCCAGGGTCAGTCCGTTGATACGACCATGGGGCTGACTCCTCTTGAAGGCCTGGTTATGGGCACACGCAGTGGTGATATTGACCCAGGGCTGATTGAATTTATGAGTAAGGCCGCGGAGCAGCCACTCGATGACTTGATGACTTCGCTCAACCGGGAAAGCGGTCTGTTAGGACTTTCCGGTGGGCTCAGCAACGACATGCGGACTCTTCTTGAAGCGGAATCTGAGGGGGATGAAGCCGCGCGACGTGCGATCGATGCATTCTGCTTCCGTACTGCCCGTCACCTAGCTGCACTCAGCACCAACTTCACGCACACCGATGCAGTCGTATTCACCGGCGGCATTGGCGAGCATTCGGCCAACATTCGGCAGCGCATTCTGGCGTGCTGGAAGAACATTCCGTATCGTCTCAATAGCGAATTTAACCAATCGAACGGCAACGAAACCGGGCGAATCAGTGAACAGGGCACCCCCTTGGTCATGGTAGTTCCCACCGACGAAGAGCGCATGATCGCGCAGGACACATACAGGCTGACATCTGACCATGATTAATATTTTCATCGCCCCGACCGATACTGAAAGCGGCTTGACAACCATCAGCCTTGGCCTGATTCAGGCCCTCGATGCTCAGGGCCTGAAAGTCGGCTTTGTGAAACCGATCGCCCCAGGTTCTTCGGCCAACGAACGCTCCACTCAGCTCATCCGCAGTGTTCTCCACCTCGACACCCCAGAACCGATGGCACTGGCGGATGTTCAGCAGTCGGTCAGTAATGGCATGCTGGATCGCACTCTGGAGGATGCCGTCGGCCTTCACGCTCAGGTGGCCGAAGGCTGCGATGTGGTGATCATCGAAGGTCTGGTACCAGACCGGAGCGAGCCCTATACCGCCAAACTTAATGTTGAAATTGCCAAAGCCATGGGTGCCGACATTTTGCTGGTCACCAGTGCAGAGGGCAAAAGTGCCAGCCAGATCCGTTCAGACCTGAAGCTACAGGTCGGTCTCTTTGGCGGTAAAAAAGCCAGCATGATGGGCTGTATTATCAACAAAGCCGGTGCACCGGATATTCATGGCGCTCTGCCCACCTCGGAGGAGTCTCCGGCGGACATGCCGCCGGCAGGCTGTAGCGCCAAAGAATGCGAGCAGATTAGTATTGATGACTGCCCTGTGCTCGGCGTCATTCCATGGCAGGCTGACCTGCTCAGCCCACGCACGCTTGATATTGCCCGCGCACTGAACGCAGACGTTATCAGTGAGGGGGACATTGATCAGCGACGCGTGGCGCGCATTACTCTTTGCGCCCGCACACTGACCAATATGATCGACCACCTTCGCCCGGGAACTCTGGTTGTGACCCCAGGGGATCGCGATGACATTATTGTCGCAAGTGCAATGGCCGCGACTAATGGCACCCCTCTCGCTGGCCTGTTGCTGACATCGGGGTACACACCAACCGATGCCTTGCACAACCTGTGCGAGCGCGCATGGCAAACCGGCCTCCCCGTTCTGAGTGTTGAAAGCGACAGTTACTCCACCGCCCGCGCCCTGACCCACATGGATACGCACGTTCCGGTTGATGACACCGAGCGGGTTAAGCGCATCATGAATGCGGTATCCCAGCATCTTGATGTTGAAACATTGTCAGAACGTATCGGCGCGCCACATACACCGCGCCTGAGCCCGGCGGCTTTCCGTCACCAGCTGGTGTCTCATGCCAGAGCCAATAAGCGCCGGATCGTGCTCCCGGAAGGTGAAGAACCAAGAACCATTGCTGCTGCAGCCATCTGTCAGAGCCGCGGCATTGCCAACTGCATTCTGCTCGGCAACGAGGAGAGCGTGCGTCAGGTTGCACGCGCGCAGGAAGTTGAGCTTCCCGATGATCTCAGCATCGTAAATCCGGACGACGTCCGCGATCAGTACGTTGCAGGCATGGTTGAACGCCGCAAGCATAAGAACCTGACAGAACCCATGGCACTCGCTCAGCTCGAGGACAACGTCGTGCTCGGCACCATGATGCTGGCACAGGATGAAGTTGATGGGCTGGTGTCCGGCGCCATCCATACAACGGCGAATACGATCCGCCCTGCTCTGCAGCTGATCAAAACAGCCCCGAACGCCAAGCTTGTCTCTTCTGTGTTCTTTATGGGTCTGCCAGATCAGGTTCTCGTCTACGGTGACTGTGCTGTAAACCCGGATCCCGGCCCGGAAGAGCTGGCGGATATCGCGATTCAGAGCGCTGAATCGGCCATGCAGATGAATATACCGGTACGGATCGCCATGCTGTCATACTCGACAGGCGAATCCGGGAGCGGCGCCGATGTAGAGAAAGTCCGTGAGGCTACGGCCATCGTACGTGAGCGCCGTCCTGATCTGGTAGTTGATGGGCCTTTGCAATATGATGCGGCCACCACCGCCAGCGTTGCCAAGAGTAAGGCGCCGGACAGCCCCGTCGCAGGACAGGCAACCGTGCTGATATTCCCGGATCTGAACACAGGTAATACGACCTATAAAGCGGTGCAGCGAAGTGCCAACGTCATCAGTATCGGACCGATGCTGCAGGGCCTCGCGAAACCGGTAAATGACCTGTCACGAGGTGCTCTGGTAGAAGACATTGTCTACACCATCGCCCTGACAGCGATTCAGTCCCAACATCAGAAATAAGGTATCTGACATGCCACCGATCGTAACCGGCATTATTGCAAGCCTGCTGCTTTTGATTAACACCCTGTTCTGGGCGTGCTTACTGTTTCCACTGACCTTCCTGAAAGTGATCATTCCAGTCGCTCCGGTACGTAAGCTCCTTACCTACCTACTGGCAGCTGTCGCCAATGCCTGGATCAGCTGCAACTCAGGCTGGATGACCCTGACCCAGAAAATGAACTGGACAATAGAGCGCCCCGATAACCTGAGCCGAAACGGCTGGTATTTCGTTCTGAGTAATCACCAGAGTTGGGTCGATATTCTGGTTCTCCAGCACACGCTGAATCGCCGTATCCCCCTGCTGAAATTCTTCCTCAAGCAGGAACTGATTAAGGTGCCTATTATGGGCGCGGCCTGGTGGGCACTCGACTTCCCGTTTATGAAGCGCTACAGCAAAGAGTACCTGGCGAAACACCCGGAAATGAAGGGTAAAGACCTGGATACAACACGCGCGGCCTGTGAAAAGTTCAAAGACATGCCAACCAGCGTGATGAATTTTCTCGAAGGCACACGCTTTACTCAGAAGAAGCATGACGAAACCGGCTCGCCTTTCAAGCACCTGCTGAAGCCCAAAGCGGGTGGCATGGCATTCGCCATGAGCGCTATGGGTGATCAGTTCCAGTCAATCCTGGACGTGACTATCAACTACCCGGATGGCATTCCAACGTTCTGGGATTTTATGCAGGGAAAAATGCCACGCTGTGATGTGATAGTCGAAGAGAAGCCGATTCCAGCCGAATTGATTAACGGTGACTACGAGACAGACGACAGCTACCGCCTGCACTTTCAGCAATGGGTACAGAAGCTCTGGGAAGAGAAAGATGCCCGCCTGGAAGCACTGCGCAACCGCCAGTAGTAGCTAGCTAGTAGCTGCCGGAAAACGTCAGTCAGCCCTGTGTGACTGACTGGCGTTTTACCTGATTACGACCGTTGTCTTTAGCTTGATAGAGCGCAACGTCTGCTCGCTTCAGAAGCCCTTCATAATTTTCACCTGCTCTGGGAATCTCAGCAGCCACACCAATACTCACAGTCGCAACACTGTGAGG
Organism: Thalassolituus maritimus; assembly: GCA_913019975.1. GTDB lineage: Bacteria > Pseudomonadota > Gammaproteobacteria > Pseudomonadales > Oceanobacteraceae > Thalassolituus. The sequence goes on from CAJWBH010000003.1 coordinate 106,134, forward strand.
GGAACGGGCATGAGGAATGTTCAGACCGGCTATGGCCTCACACAGTTCCTGCGCCAGTTCTTCGGCTTGATTCAGCGTCGTCTCAGGTAAAACGACCACAAACTCTTCTCCGCCATAACGCGCACAAACATCCCCAGGGCGCCGACAGAACTCAGCCATTTTCTGAGCAATACTGCGCAGGCAGGTGTCCCCCTGCTGATGTCCATATTGATCGTTGTAAGCCTTAAACAGATCCACATCGACCATCAGTGCCGCAAGCGGTTCATTGCTGCGCAGACAACGTCTCCACTCTTCAGAAAGCTGAGTCTCTGCATGGCGCCGGTTGGCAATCCCTGTCAGCGAATCCGTCGTCGACAACTGCTGCAGGCGCCTACCAAGGTATTGCAACCTATCCGCCTCAAGTGCCAATAAGCGGTTTTTGATGAAGTCAGTGCGGGTACCAGACTCAATCGTATACGACAAATAGGATGCCATAATGACGAGTATCGCCCAGAAAAGGATGTAATAAGGCGCCATGGCCATGGCCAGACGCTTCACTTCGGTTAGCTCCGCAGGGCCCGGCAGCAACACGATAAACGCGGTATAACTCAGCAACATAGCCAACGAGCAGGAAAACATCGCGCGATAGTTGCTACGCAAGCCGAGTAAAGCAAAGACCTGCATGGGAATCATACCCAGATGGTAAAAATAGCCCCACGGCAGATCAACGATATATATATTCCAGAGCACTGAAAGGAAACATATGTACACCCCAACCACCAGAGCGTAGAGAGAGTATGGTGCAAAGCGACTGCGGGGAATCCAGATAATAGCCAACATCAGAAGCACAGCGATCAGCACCCTGACACTGAACAACATGACTGACTGGGCACCTCCAAATGAGAAATCCGCCCAGCCAAAGACCACGAAGACCAGCAGGCCAGACATGATGACACGCAGATCCACGCTGAAAAACTGGCGTAGACGAAACGATTGATAACTGGCCTCCAGGGCTGCCGGGAAGCGCCCCCCAGCTTTTTTACGCTCGATCAGGCTTGTAAGCATATTGATCTGGCTTTCAAGGGGCCGTAAGGTATCGCTGTCTCGCTGAACGTTGGAACTGGGCAACTTCTCTCCCGGTTTGCTGTCGTTAGTACATCACATATCGGCCTAAGTTTAGCCCAACCAGAAATATTGTCACTGAGGAAACTATGAAGGTCTACGACGACATTACCCAGTCAATTGGCAACACCCCACTCGTCCGCATCAGTAAACTGACGCAACACCCACGTTTATACGCCAAACTTGAGAACCGGAACCCGGCGCATTCTGTGAAGTGCCGCATCGGCGCCAACATGGTCTGGCAAGCTGAACAGGATGGGCTTCTCAAGCCCGGCATGGAAATTGTCGAGCCGACCAGTGGCAATACAGGTATTGCTCTTGCTTTTGTCGCGACAGCACGCGGCTACAAGGTCACCCTATGCATGCCAGAAACCATGAGCATGGAACGCCGTAAAGTCATGAAAGCCCTGGGCGCTAACCTGGTTCTGACTGAAGGTCCTAAAGGTATGAAAGGGGCAGTTCAGAAAGCAGAAGCACTTCTGGCCGAGTCGCCTGACTCCCGAATTATGCTGCAACAGTTCGAAAACCCGGCCAACCCGGCTATCCACGAGAAAACAACGGGTCCGGAAATCTGGAATGATACCGACGGAACCGTCGATGTTATCGTTGCAGGTGTCGGTACTGGTGGCACGATCAGTGGCTGTGCCCGCTACCTTAAGAGCCAGAAGAGCTCTATCGAAGCGGTTGCTGTTGAACCTGCTGACTCAGCCATTATTACGCAGAAAATTGCAGGTGAAGAACTGACTCCTGGACCACACAAGATTCAGGGCATTGGCGCCAACTTTATTCCGGGCAACCTCGATATTTCATTGCTGGACAGAGTCGAACCTGTCTCCAATGACGATTCGATGGCAATGGCACATCGGCTCATGTCCGAAGAAGGTATTCTCGCGGGTATTTCATGCGGTGCAGCTATGATTGGTGCTCTGCGCCTGGCCGAAGATCCCGCCTATGCAGACAAGACCATCGTTGTCGTTCTCCCAGACTCTGGCGAACGCTACCTGACCTCTCCTCTGTTTGAAGGTTTCTTCGATAACTGAGATGAGTGACCTGTTCGGGCAAACCATGCTGCCGGATGGCAGCATGGAATATTTTCCCCATTGGTTATCCCGCGGGAACAGCGATAAATTACTGAGTCGCCTGCTGTCTGACATTGCCTGGCAGCAGCCAAGCATCACCATCTACGGAAAAAGACACCCGATTCCACGGCTGCAGGCCTGGATGGGAGATCGCCCTCATACTTACCGATATTCAGGAACAGACTTCACTTCTGTTATCTGGCCAGACTACCTTGCCTCGTTAGCGAAAGACCTCTCCCGAATAGCAGGCGTTGAATTTAACTCGGTGTTGCTTAACCTCTATCGCAATGGACAGGACAGCATGGGATGGCACAGCGACGATGAGCCTGAATTAGGCGAAGCACCAGTGATCGCCTCTGTAAGCCTGGGAGCTGCAAGAGACTTTACTCTACGACCTTCTGGAGCAACGCGACAGGCACACTGCCTGGCCCTTCAACACGGTAGCCTGCTCATCATGAAGGCTGGCATGCAGTCCGATTGGCAGCACGCCCTTCCCCGCCGCGCACGGGTAACAGAGCCGCGCATCAATCTGACTTTCCGCAGAATTATTGCCGTCTGAATTCAGCCTGCAAACGCAGCATCAGTACCGGCGTCGGTTCCCAGTCATTTTCACGAGTCCAGATATACTGAGGATGTAACTCAGCAAACATCCAGTCGTGATAAATACGTCGACGCAGACGCACGCCGAATTCATAGGCGTCAAACGTAGCTCCGTATTCCGTATCCCCCGTTGCTTTTGCCAGAATCGCATAGGCATAAATAGGGTTAATTTCATGGTACAGGCCAGCACCGTACATAAGAGTAAAATAATCATTATTCAGGAGATATTCGCTCTCCATTTCATAGCGAAATAAGCGCTGCGTATCAATCGGACGGTCAAATGTCAGATCCGTCACTGAACCATAACCATCTGAGGTGTAGTAATTCAGCTCCTGACGAAAAGTGAAGTTCCAGTAGTCAAAATACACGGGACGCTTAGCCCGAAAGCGTACAAACGGATCAGGCGGAATTCCCCAGCGTATACCGGCATCAACCGACGAGCTCCAACGCTCTGTCTGCTGGATAATAAATCGCAGTGCTGAACTGTAGGTAACGTTATCCGGGCTTTCTAATACCTGTGACTCCCGAACGTCCTCGTCTTCCGATTCCAGTAGGAGATTTAATCTGTCATTAGTATGAGGAAGTTCGATATTGAGGCTGACTCCAAACTTGTAGTCCACTGGGTCACCCAATTCACGACGCGTAAAAAAAGAGAATTTAGCGTGGCTGCCATGTCCCTGAATATCGGTCACATCATCGTTAAAAAATCGATCAACGAAAAAACTGTCGATGCCACCCGACAGATTATCCAGATGATCAATCAACCAACGACGTGACCGTTCTGCCATATCATCAGTAACTTCTGTCTGAACGTCTTCTTCAGTTTCTGGTTTCTCGGGCCATACGGTTCCGTAAGGAATAAGCGTTGGCTCGTCGAAGCCGCTGGCCAGACAATCTGATGAGCAGAATACCAACAGAGAAACTATTAAAAATACACTGCGAATCATCAGATAGGATCGTGGTGTATCAGAATTTCAGCTCGCGGAAAACGCTCCAGAATTCTCTGCTCAAGCGCTTCCCCGGTTGCATGTGCCTGCTTCAGCGACTGATCTGCCGAAAGCTCAAGATGGAATTGCACGAACTGAACCACACCCGACTGGCGCGTCTTCAGGTCATGGTAACCCAGTACCCCCTCAGTGGTATTAATGATATTGATCAGCTCCGCCTCATCATCTGCATCCAGTGCCTGATCCATAAGTACGGCAAGAGCCTCTTTAACGATAGTAATAACTCCGAACACCAGTATCGCAGCAACGAGTAACGCAATGACGGCATCGAGCCACAACACCCCCCACATAGCACCGACAAGCGCAACGATAACTGCAATATTAGTCAGAATATCACTGAGATAGTGTGCCGAGTCTGCTTTAACCGCGAGTGATCCGGTTTTTCGCCAGACATAACGTTGGTACATCACAAGGCATACAGTGGCTAACGTAGAAAAAGCCATCACACCAATACTTTCCGGCAGGGCCGTTAATTCCTGAGGTTTCAGCAAGCGGTCGATCACATGAAGCAGCAACATAGTCGCCGAGCCAAGGATAAAAGCTGACTGCATTAATGCAGCAAGTCCTTCTGCTTTGCTATGACCAAAAGGATGTTCGTCATCTGGTGGCATTAATGCGTAACGTATTGCGAAAAAGTTGATCAGGGAGGCTGCAATGTCCATCAGACTATCAAGCAGAGAGGACAGAACACTCGCCGAGTCGCTGGCAGACCACGCCGCGGCTTTTGAAAGCAACAGAACTGTCGCAGTCACCAGAGACGCTACAGCAGCCCGCTTAATTAAATGCCCATGGTCTTGTACTGTCATTATTGGCCCCCTGCCAGATATCTCGCTTATCTATTATGCCAGATCCATTCAATTTCTGATGCTCCCCGGGCCATTCTCACACTCCCCCCCTGTGACCTGGTTCAAGTTAGGCGTAATAAATCCTTGATTTCGATATGGAATCGACTAAAGATTGCATTTTTGCATAACAATAATATAGCCATGCTGATAAAAAGTGCCCTCATTGTTGATGACTCCAAGTCTGCACGCCTGGTGCTGCAAAGACTCCTCGCTCGCATTCAGGTAAACGTCGACACTGTCGAGAGCGCCGAAGCTGCATTAGCTTTCCTTGAGCATCGTCAGCCAGACATCATATTCATGGATCATATGATGCCGGGAATGGATGGGCTTGAGGCCACCCAGATGATTCGGGCAAATCCCAAGACCTCTGCCATCCCTACCATCATGTATACGTCGAAAGACGGCGAAGACTATTTCCGGATTGCACTGCAGAAAGGCGCCAACGGTGTTCTTTGCAAACCAGCGGATCAGGAAGCCGTCATGGCAGTCATTCGCTCTCTCGACAAGCCCGCTGCAAATGACGCGAATAAGGACGTGACTACTTTGCCTACTGCTTCTATTCCCTTAGTAGAGATTGACCGCCTGGTACAGAAGCACCTCAGAAGTGCCTTGACGGAGGCCAAAGGAGAAATTACCGCTGGCATTGACACCACTGCCTCTCAACTTCAGCAGCACCAGCGTCATCAGCTTGAAGTAATGCGCCGCCAACTACAGCAACAAGTCGGCGAAGTTCAGAAAGAGCTGGATGCGGAGTTTGAATCTGAACGACTATTTAACCGAACTAAAACAGCGAACCAGAAACTGGCCGCTGCCGTCGCAGACCGTATGGTAAAACGTGCCACTGATGAACTGACCAGCAAGCTTCAGGTTCAGAAAATGGCTTTTGATTCTGCACTCGAGGATCACCGTCGAGCCACCGTCAGAATGGTCAGATCCACTGCTTTGCGAGCAGCCATTGCCGGGGCTTCGATCGGTGTTCTTGCCGCGGTCCTGGCCGCATCGGTGATACGCTGATCTACGCTTTCCCGATGAACTGACTTTCCTTCCCGTTGTCATCAATTTAGACTGGCTACAAGCTTACTCTGATCCAGTGGGCATTATGACAACAACAGGGATATAACTATGCTGATCCGTCTGCTACTTATCGTCACACCTTTTTTACTTGCTTCATGTGCTGCACCGGCACCACTTGCCGTCGCGGGCGCAGGAGCGTATGAAGTCGCTAAATATGAAGAAAACATTCGCCTCCGAGCAGCTGCGGCTTTGAGAGACGAGCCAGACTTACTAACCTTTTCCATTCAGGCAATTGCACGCGGCCAGACTGAAAAAGCGGTCGATACCTACATGATGGGTTACAACAACCCGGATTACAGCGATAACATGAAATCGTTAGCTCTGTACCAGATTGGCCTGATTTACATGAATCGCTTCAATGATCAGCGTGATGACGCCAAGGCACGTGAGTTTTTCACGAAACACCGCCAGGAATTCCCGTCTTCACGTATTTCCAGCCGCATCCAATCGCACCTTGCAGAGCTCAACCAACGCGCAGAAAATCCGGTTTTCGTGCCAGCAAAAGAACTTCTGAATAATCTGAATCGTGAGGAATTACTGTCAAGACCAAACATTCCATATGACGATGAACTGAATCCGATGAGTGAACGTGCGATTACTGAAGACCGCATCGAAGAAGCCGTTACCGTATACACCATCGTTTATGAGAATGAGGCGTCAGGAAAAGAGATCCGATCTAAAGCTCTTTACCAGATGGGACTGATTTACATGAGCCCATACAACTCCCAGAGTAGTCGTCTGAAGGCACTGGAATACTTCCGTATGATTACTGAGGAGTTCCCTGACGTCAGTATTCGTCCAAACGTTGACCTTCGTATTACTGAGCTTCTGAACGCGCAATAGTGCAGCGGGTAGATTTGGTAATTATCCGGCGATTAAGACGCCGGATAATTACTGATTACTCGGGCTCGACAAGCGGCTGATCAATGCCGCGGCGTAAGTTTTTAACATTCTGATCTTCACTGCGGTCGGCTCTCCCGAACACCGCATACTCAACTCATTCAACGGTAGTTCCATACCAACAGGGCACTGCCAGTTCAGGTCCTGATAGAGCTGGTGCTCACTCTGCAGCAAGCGTAAAGCCGCATAATTAACCGGAAACAGTTTTTTCATCAGATCAATCTCCCGGTCAGTTGCTGCTGCCATCAGGTTCGCGTCCTGCATGTCAGCCATCGCCAGGGGTCGCCCAAAGCAAATACGGATATTGCCCTTCTGCCCTTTCATACCAAGGAGAATACTGTGTGTGTCCTCTCCTTCAGATTTTTTGTAAACACCGTTCTCCTCCAGTGCCACCAGTTCGCGGGCTTTCAATACATCACAAGGATCCCACTCGTACTGAACTAATACAGGTACTGGCCGCAGCCGCTGCAAAGTTTCAGCGAAAGTGAGCCGGTCATCCCGCCCGCTAAGAGACAGCATTTTAAGAACTGCGGTATCCGTGTGATCAAGATTATCTTTCGCCCTCCCTTCTCTTTGTGCAAGCCAGACAGAGTGGCCATCCTCGAGTGAGTGGCGGATATAACCTGACAGTTTCTGAAATTCCTTTAGCCGTGCCCGACGGTCTGAAACTGAACGTTTAACGATAAAGCTTTTGTTCAGCCTCATCAGATCCGCCAGTACCGGATTGGCCAGCAGATTATCGCCAATCGCAATTCTTGCTGTTGGCCACCCAGACGAGACAAGGGCGTAACCTATCAGCGTGGGGTCCATGGCAATATCGCGGTGATTGGACAGCCAAAGATACGACTGGCCCTTGTTCAGAAGGTCCAGGCCATGAACCTCCACATTTGCAGTGGTCGAGTCTATCAGGGCTGTTATCCAGTCTTTCAACCATCCCTGAAAGGCATCTACGGTTGTCATTGGTGCAAAATGGCGACGAAGCTGCCAGCCAACCATCCGAGCCAGTATTCGCTGCAGCCATTGCGGATATCGGGCAAAGCGATAGGACACCAACGCCCGATGTAGTTCAAAAGACTGCCCTAATCTTTCCAGAACCTGCCTGACTTCCTCGTCCTTATATGGCCGTATGTCATGATAACGATCTTCTTCAATGTCACTCATGATGCCCTGCGTCCCGACCTGTTTCGCTCTGTGGTAATATCGCTACCATATACGACAGAGCAACGGCAGAAAACTGCGGAGTAGAATGTATGATCGGTGAATGGAACCCGTCAGCGACCACAACAAAGACTGAGAACGTTCCAACGAACGACGAGTTACGACAGCTTGCAGCCGCCGCAGACAATCCCGCTAGCGCAGCGGAGCAACTCAGAAATCAGGCGGCGAACTGGATTCGCAACAGCCAGGGTGACTGGGAACAATCTCTCTCAGACCTGACGGATGCTGAGCTCATTAATATCGCTTTTTTTTATATCCGCGCAGAACAGACGCTGAGTGGTTTTGAATCTGGGTCAAATAACCCAGCCATCCGTATATTCCGATATCTGAAGTCGCAAGGCCGGAAACCAGAAAAAGACATCGTGCGCAAAATGAAAGCAGAAACAGACAACCGCTTTATACCGCACGGCGATGCTCTGACCTGAAGCTATCAACCAGTTGCTTCAGGCGCTGTGGGCTCACTGGCTTAAGCAGGTAGTCAATCGCTCCCGCCTGAAGAAACTCAAGCTTTTGCTCCTCCAGAGCATCTCCAGATAAGGCAACGACCGGCAGAGTTTCGTACCCCGGCAATGCGTGGATACGTCGCATGGTCTCTATGCCATCTATACCGGGCATATGCCGATCCATTATGACCAGCTCTGTACCAGCGTTGTTGGTCAGATATTCGATAGCTTCGATACCACTACTACGCACGATCACCTGACACTGCTGCCGCTTCAGTAGCTGCTCCAGAACCTTCTGATTCACAGGATTATCTTCGACAAGAAGAACCTGTAATAAGTAAAGGGAGGAACGAACTACCTGTTTTGATTCTGTGCCCGACGGCCGGATCACCTGATCACCAACAGGCTCTGTTTCAAGAACACGCCCTAAAAGCGAACTCAGATGGCGATGATCTATTGGCCAGGCCCAGGCACCACGAACAAGCTCAGACGGAGGCTGCCAATTCTCAGAAAAACTTTCATCGCAGCTGACGCACAACTTGACGTCTCCCAGAGAGTCATATTGAAGCTGCATATCAGGTGCCGCAAAAAAACGGCGTGACAGAACAAGCACGTCAGGCTTATCCAACAGCAAGGCTGAAATACAGTCCCTGAGGCGATCGAAGCCACGCACATTCATGCCCATGCGTCCGGCAACCCCCATAACGAAGGAGCGATTTACCGCGTAGGAGTCAGCCACCCAGAGCGTCCTGTCACGGAATTTAAGATCCGTGGAGGTCTCAACTCCCTCATGGGTCGCCGTTAACGGGATGTTCATCCAGAAACAGGAACCGGTACCGGGCGTGCTGGCCACTCCAATATTACCGCCCATTGCCTCAACAAGGCGCTTGCAGATATTCAGGCCTAAGCCCGTGCCACCCAACGCCCTGGAACGCTCATCGTGGGCGGCACTGTATTCATCAAAAAGGTAAGGCGCCCGGGATGGCTCAATTCCACTGCCTGTGTCCTCTACCGAAAACCTTATATTGTCTCCATCTTTGTCAGACTTCACGAGCCGCAATATGACATGACCTTTGTCAGTGAACTTCAACGCATTGTTGAGAAGGTTGATGAGAATCTGACTGACCCTGAGAGGATCACCAACAACCCGCCCCGGCACGTCATCGTCACAGAAGAGCTGCAGTGCGATCCGCTTTTCAGAGGCCTTCCCCTGGACAATTCCCAGAACCCGCTGCGCCAGAGCCAGCAGATCAAACTCCTCTCTCACCAACTGCAGGTGACCACTCTCAATCCTGGAGACATCAAGGGCATCATTCACGATAGCCAGCAGATGATCTGCGCCTTGTTGCAGGTTGTGAAGGTAGCTTTTCTGATGGGGACTCAGGGGGGTTCCGCCGAGAAGGCTGAGAGCACCAAGCATGCCGTTCAGTGGCGTCCGGATCTCATGGCTCATACTGGCCAGAAAACGACGCTTTGCCTGGTATCCTGACTCAGCAATCGCTTTCTCGGTCTTCAGCTTCTCTTCAGCCTCTTTGAGCTCAGTTATATCGCTACTGATGATCAATAAGGACTTAACCCGGCCATCACGTGTGATGGGGACAAGTTCATTCCGCAGGTGTACGATCGTGTCATCAGCGTCAACGCAGAGACAATACGAAACGGGCTGGCGGGAAACCACAGATTCTTTCAGGCGTTGACTGAATGTACTCAGAGCTTCCCCCGAGAGAAAGCTCTGAACCTGTTCACCTTTAATCAGGCGGTCTGCACCAGGGGTTTGTATACCGGTTCCGGCACTCATAATAGTGCCATCAGGTCGAATTTCAGCGACGACGCCGGGAAAATGTTTCCAGAGAATATCAGCGCGGTCTTTCTCGCGCTGTAGGTCGACAAGTGAGATACGCTGCTGAGACAGCCGGGTCAGAAGAACCATAACAGCAGCAAGAAGCGCAATAATGATCACATACGTCCAGTACATTGACGTTACGCTCCCGGAAATCACAATCAGGACGGGCTTGAACGCCCGATTACATCACGCTGCCTGATTACTGGTCAGCTGCAGGATGAACTGTTGCTGATCCTGCGGCCAACGCAGGTGAAGCCATCCGTCCTTAAGCCCCTGTGCGCCATCGCCCGAGCCACATATGGAGATGCAGAGCATCTCTTTATGGTCACCATCACGGACCACACGCCTCACCGACTCTTCGAACTCCGGTCGGGTGATCGCGATGGCCGCCGGTTGGTTCTGACTGATCAGAAAGCCAAAGTGGACAGGGTCCTGTGTCACCAGAAGATCCCAGCCAGCCCGCCGGACGCAGGAGGCGATCTCTGTCGAGACCTCATCAACGTCCGCCAGCAGCACGAGTTTATGTCCGCCGCTGTCGAGCTCTTCCGGAACCGGCATGTTGTTATTGTTGAGGAAATCAACAAAGCTCTCTACCGGTATTCGGTTATCGCCACGGCCGGGCAGTTTGTATGCATCCAGGTGTCCGCGTTCGATCCAACGGATCACTGTACGGAAGTTCACTCCGCAGTATTTGGCGACTTCACCTGTTGTCAGCGCTTGTTTTTCCCTCACAGCAATCTCTCGATAGGTAACTACACTAAATCCAGTATAGATAGCCTTCTGCGTTTGCAAGGATAAATTAACAGGAATTTACAGAGTTCTTGTTCCGAGCCAAAAAGCGTCGAACTACACTTCTACAAAAGGAGAAGCAGCAACTATGCAGATCAATGTACTTTTAGTAGATGACGAGCCCAGCATTATTCAGGCACTACGCCGCATGCTCAGGTCTCAGGACTGGAACCTGTTCGAAGCAAATGATGGCGAGGAAGCACTCGACGTACTTCGCCGCGAGCACATCCACGTTATGGTTACAGACTTCAAGATGCCACGCCGTGATGGTATTTCTCTGTGCCACGAAGCCAGAAAAATTTCCCCATATACCTATCGCCTGCTTCTGTCTGGTCAGGTCGACTACTCCGCGTTGCGCGAAGCCTGGCATGCGGGTGACGTCCACCGGTTTGTCGCTAAGCCATGGGACAACACACTGCTGACCATTGATATAGAAGAAGGCGTTCGTCAACAAAGCCTGCTGGGTTACGTTCATCAGTTTCAACAAGCCTTGACTACGGATTCAGCGGCGTTTCTGACCGACAGCAACTGGATCATTCGTCTTGCCAGCCCGCAGCTATGCAAAGCGCTGGCAATCAGGGAGGAAGATCTGCAGGGGCTCAACCTCTTCTCGCCCGCCTGTTCGGCAGCAGGAGTAACGCTTGAAGCAGAAGTGACACGGCAGATTGAGTCTGGAGCGACCTGGCTGGGTCACTTCACACTCCTCGACAACGAACATCAGCAACTGCCTTCGTCGATGGCTATCAGTCCGCTTGGGGCTCAATATCGCTTATGCGTATGTGATCTGAATTCATCCGTTTTCAACAGTCCGGCAGTAGAGAGTACACTCGCAGATCATTCTTCAGAGTCATCGCAGGAATCGCTGCCAGCTGCCGCCCTTCACATCCAGTTTGAGGCTGAACTGGTTGACGACCTCAGTGCTTCGGCTCGTTTGTTCTCTGACCTCAAAAGTATCTGTCGTCAGGGTCAGGACCTCTATCACATGCCTCAGCCTAACGAGTTTCTGATTGCTGCCCGTGATGCATCGTCTGTTTCAGAGCTTCAGGATTTCGCCGCCGCAATGGAAACCGACGGTCGACTCCCGGCTGCCAGCATGACCCGCCATGAAGCCCCTTCAGATTCAGACTATGAATCCTGGCTGCGTGAAAAGCTCGGTTTGAATACCCGTCAGGCAAGCTCAACGGCAGAAGAACATACGGTGCTCCCGGTTTTCGGACTGCATGGCGAAATCCTTGGCGTCGAAAGCCAACAACTGGGCAACTATAAAGAAGCCGATTGGCACGCCTGGTTAACAACCGTCGTAACGACCTGGCAATCTCACTTCAGTGGTCCAGTAAGAGTTATCCTCGACAGCCACAATGCTTCGGCTGAGTCTGTTCGGGAGTTTTTACCAGCACTGGAGCAGGCACGTGCCCTGCATCCCATTGAAGTCTCTATGATACTCAGTGAAGAACAGCTACTCAGTGAGCAGGAAGAAGATATTCTGTTGCATGGTGAGCTAGTGCACCATGACATTACACGGATGATCCGACACTTCGGCCGAAGCTTCCTTAACGCCCGACAAATACTTAGCCTACCCATTGGTGGTATCACTCTCGCACCCGAGTTTCTGACACGGATGCAAGAGCCACGGAATGCTGTCCAGGGTGGACGCCTACTACAGAAATTACATGATGAAGGCATGATAATTTATGCCGGGCATATTCAACATTCCGAGCTGTTGGCCACCTCCCACAAAGCCCGAATCGACTGGCTGAGTGGAAGTGTATTAAGCCCTGAAGTCAGTATCAGTGAGCTGCACTGGTTCAGCCCTGATGCCACCCTGGGGTAAAGAAAGTTAAGGAATTTCACGCAGGCTTATAGCGGTGCGCCGGGTCGTGTATCATGAGGAAAAAGGAGACGCCCGTGAACAAAGACCAGATGTACCACAACATCGCCCTCGCCTGCCTGAAAACCCTCCGCGAAGGAGGCAACGCCGAAGCAGAAGACAAAGTGAAAGTTCTTTACAACGCTATAGATCAGGCGTTTGAATCACAATTTGCGCTGATGGTCGCGGAACTGGAGGACGCCCGTGCGCGTCTTACCCACATCGCTGCACTGGATCCTGCGCAACACTCCCTGGACGATGCTCAGGCAATTGCCAGCGCAGACGGCACAGCCCACTAATTAAAACGACATACATTGCAGCAGGAGTTGGCATGTTCTCGCCTCGCTACTGGACTTTTATTCTTATTGTATTGGCCGCTTTTGGATACTCTATGTTCCGTATTTCGCAATCCCCCGACCTGATCGTAAGCCCTGCGGACGCTTATAGTTACCGCTATATGGAGCTGGAAAATGGTCTGAAGGTGATGCTCGTAAAGACTCCCGAAGCAGACAAGGCGAGTGCAGCCCTGAGTGTAAACGTTGGCAGCATGGATGATCCCGAGGGGCGTGAGGGCCTCGCCCACTTCCTTGAGCATATGCTGTTTCTCGGCACTGAGCCATTTCCTGAACCAGACGAATACCAACAATTCATAAAGCAGAATGGCGGTAGCCATAATGCCTTTACCTCCTACGCGCAAACGACCTATTTCTTCGATGTCGATAACGAACAATTGAGCGGTGCGCTGGAACGTTTCGCCCCATTTTTTATTTCACCTACGTTCGATGAAGCATACGTTGATCGCGAAAAGAACGCTGTTCACGCAGAGTATAGTGCTAACCTTAAAGAAGATGGACGCCGTATTTTTTCAGCACAGAAAATGGCAATGAACCCCGAGTTCACTTTCTCTAATTTTTCAACCGGGAATCTGGACACACTCAGCGACCGCGACGATAGTAAGATTCGCGACGAGCTGATCTCCTTTTACGAGACACACTACTCCTCAGATCGTATGACCTTGGTTATCGCCGGTGATTACGAGCTTGATCAACTAGGCAATAAAGCCCGACAGCTTTTTTCTGATATTCCTGAAAGGGATGTCCATTTCGAACGGCCTGATGTCCCGGTATTCGTCCCCGAACAGTTGCCGCTTGATATGCACATAAAGCCAGTCAAAGAAATACGTGAACTTCGTTTTACGTTCCCTCTGCCAGAAATTCTTTCGCAGTATCAGTACAAGCCAGTACAGTTACTTTCGAATCTGATCGGTCATGAAGGTGATGGCAGTATTCTCGCGCTACTGAAGAAAAAGGGCTGGGCTGAATCGCTCAGTGCCGGACGCTCGCTGAGCACCCGTCACGCTTCGACTATGGTGGTCGGTATTGGTTTGACCAAGTCCGGCCTGCTCCACCAGGAAGAAATTACCTCTATCCTGATGGAATATATCGACCTGATCCGTACCAGCGGTATCCCGGACTACATCAAAGAAGAGCAGAGAATGCTCAATGAAATGACCTTCCGCTTTCAGGAGCACGGGCCTGTATCCAACTACACTACTCGACTCAGCAGTAACATGCTGATCTTCCCGGTAGAAGATACCATCTACGGTGACTACCGTTCAGAACCTGCTCCCGATGAGCTGATAGATAAATACTTGTCTGGTCTGACGGCTGACAATATGTTGCGCGTCCTGATAGCACCAGGTGTCGATACAGATACGACCGACCCTTGGTACGGGACCGAGATCAAAATACGCCCTTCAGACTATCAGAAGGCAGAAACATCTGAATGGAAGGGGGCACTCCACCTACCAAAGGCCAACCCATTCGTTCCAGAAAACCTTGAAACGGCCCCCGGCGAAGCGTCCGATACCCCCGAACTGGTTACATCAGATAACGGCTACCAGCTTTGGTATTACCCAGAGCATGAGTTTGATGCTCCTCGCGCGCAGGTATTAATAGATCTTAAAGTGCCAGCGATTAAAGACAGTGCCGAGCAACGTGTCCTCGCACGTCTCTATGCCCGGACAGTCACTGAAGCCTTAAACACCTACAGTTATCCTGCCAGCCTCGCAGGGCTAAACTATCGCCTTTCTGCCACCAGCGAAGGGCTGGAAATCGCAGTAAGCGGCTATTTCGATAAGTTACCGGTTCTGCTCGAACAGATATTTACTGAAATGAAAAATATGAACATCAGTAACGAGCAGTTCGAGCGCTATCAGGCAAGCCTGATCCGCGCTCTTGAAAACAACCTGAAGGCACGTCCGTATCAGCGCACTCTGGCTGACCTGAAGAACTGGTTAATCGAACCATCCTTCAGTGATACAGATCTGTTACCTGTGGTAAAAGCGACCACTAAAGAGCAGCTGGAGAATTTTGCCGCACAGCTCGGAAACAGCATTACTGTAACGACCTATGTCCACGGTACTCTGAGTGCAGAGTCTGCTGCGGAGATTGGCACTCTGACTCAAAAATATTATCCGGCCAATACCGAAGCAAAGACAGACTCGAAACTACTGAAAGCACCTGCTGGGCAATTTCAGCAGTCGGTCACTCAGGATCACCCGGATAAAGTCATGACACTGTACCTTCAGGGAACAGACACTTCTGACGTATCGCGTGCTGAAGCGGGCCTGCTCGCTCAGATGATTTCGTCACCCTACTATCAATATATGCGCACGGAGCAACAACTGGGCTACATCGTATTTGCGACCGCCTACCCTCAGAAATCCGTACCGGGTCTGCTGTTTATCGTTCAGTCTCCTACTGCCAGTCCAGAAGATATGATGAATCATAGCCGTATATTCTTCCGGGACTATGAAGATCAGCTGGAAACCATGTCGGATGAAGAGTTCGCATTATTTCAGGAAGGTCTGATTACGCGACTCACTGAAAAGCCGAAAAACATGGGTGAGAAGGCAGCTAATTTCTGGGCTGATCTGGCCACCGGACGCTATACCTTCGATACACGTCAGGCGATTGCAGACGAAGTCAGAGAGATTACTAAAACGCAGATTCTGAATCTTTATCGCCGCGCAGTGCTGAATAACGAATGGAGTTGGTTGTTGTTCGAGAAAGGTGGCCAGGTCAATGATATGACGGCGCTTGATACGCTTGATCGCAGCAGTCTGGAACAGTTTGAAGTGCCGGAATATCCTCTACCAGAAGTCAGTGAGTCATCGGCAACCGAGAATGCCGGAGACAATCAGGATTCCGCACAGTAATTCATTAAGGAGATGCGATGAACGCCTTTATTACCGGAGCCGCCTCCGGCATAGGAAGAGCAACCGCCGAAGCACTGATAAACCGTGGGTGGTCTGTTGCTCTGGCAGACCTGTTCACGGATGACCTGGAAGCTGTCCGTTCGCAGGCGCCCGATCGTGTCCATATTTACAAGCTGGACGTTACTGATGCCGATGCCTTTGAGCAGGCGGTCAGTGATTTCGCCAACAAACATCATGGACAGCTGCGACTTCTGTTTAATTGTGCTGGCATACTTGAGGTGAATCGTTTTACAGATATCAGCCGCGAACGCCACCAGCAGATTCTGGATATTAATATCAAAGGCGTTATTAATGGCTGCCAGGAAGCCTATCCCTACCTCAAAGCTGCACCGGAAGGTCAGGTGATCAATATGAGTTCGGCCTCAGCAACCTACGGAATACCGGAATTTGCAGTGTATTCTGCGTCAAAATTCGCCGTACAGGGATTAACAGAGGCACTGAATCTTGAGTGGAGGAAGGATGGCATTCACGTCGGCGACGTCATGCCTCCTTTCGTTAAGACGCCCATGCTGACTTCTCAAAAACACGGTGCACATATCATTGATGCACTGGGCGTTAACCTGACCGCCGAAGATGTCGCCGAAGCGGTACTGAAACAACTGTCAAGAAAGCTGACCCACCGCACCGTCAGCTTGCAGTTCACTCTGCTCTATCTATTAGGTCAGATCAGTCCTCGCCCGGTGACAGGCTGGCTGATTCGCCTGCTGAGCCGGAGCTGACACTAGCGGATCATCAGGCATTTTCTTCCGGGGTCTGCGTCCCCGGAGGATTTACGTCCAATAAATAATGACCATGTACAGAGTTGCTGCTCAGATCGACAACGATCACCATAGCAACCCCCTGATACTGACTATTAATCAGTACATGCTCAAACTCATCTCCCATCCGATAGACATGAGTCACCTGACCTTCGCGGCAATCAAATATGCCAAAATGCTCAGCGGGTATCGCCTGTACATAGATCCAGAAATCAGGAGTCGGAGTGCTGTCCTCGACCCGCGCAGGGGAAAAATGTGTGGCTTTAAATTCTTCAGGTGTTAGTAATCGGGTCTGCATCAGAATAGGTTCTTTAGTTTGTCTTTCGCTTGATCTTTCAGTTCCTGCTTCCTTGCTTCCGCCTCTTTCCGCGCTTTTTCTTCGGCAGCTGCTTTTTCAGCATCGAGTTTTTCGCGGGCTTCACGCTCTTGCTGTGCTTTAAAATCTTCAAGCTCAGCTGAAGCGAGGTCTTTTAAGGCACTGAGTTTATCATCAAGCGATCCTTCCATCGCGGCTAACTGCTGTAATTCCTCAGCATAATCACCTGCATATTCTGACATCTTCTCATTAAGACGATTTTTCAGCTTCTGCTCGAACTCATCTTGCTTGGCCCGGATGCGCTTGCTGATCGCGCTGTTTATCTGGCGATCCAGATCAGAACCGAAAGCAATGTCAGGGTTCTTAAGGGTGCCGGTAACACCCGCATCCACAGTAAAGTTATTAATTCCCTGAAGCGCCGCGTTCAGTTCACGGGCAAACAGGGTCTGGCCTCCACCCGTAAAGTTCGCCTGGGTCACGTTCGCATCGAGATCAGCATCCAGCTCGCCCCGAACCACTTCTGCCGTTGCATCCAGCTGAACACGAGACGAGTCCAGTCTGGCACCAGCAACACCAAGATTAAGAGAAGCCATTTTCCAGTCGCTGATTGCAAGAGTCAGCGTATCTGTTGCGTTGCCCACGGTATGGTTCAGCACCAGGCGACCATCCAGATCCCCAATTTTCTGCAACCCTTCTCCCGTCGCAGTAAATACGGTCGGTCGACCCGTCACTGTTTGCTGGTGCGTAATATCCCTGCCCGAAATGACCAACTGACCACCATCAAATGGGCCTGTCAGTCGCGCAGTGCGGATCATGAAATCAGGCCACGGATCGTCACTCGGAAAGTGTATGAAACGTCCAGCCAGACGCGGTGCTTTTTCATCTTTCTCGCTATCAGCCTCTGCACCGTCGTCTGACTCCAGGTAAGGTTTGACTTTTTCATACCAATACAGAGCCTCACGCGCCCAATTAGCGGCGTCATCACCAAACAGCAACCCTGTAATATTAGAAACGCCAGAACCACTCAGCTGATACTTATCCTTGAGATAGGCAAGGTCTTCAGACGGGGCCTGACGAAGCTCGGTGAGTTTAGCGGACACTTCTGTTTTCGCAGAGCGAACGACGTCTCTGGCATCCCTCACCGCATCGCGGTCCTGTTTAAATTGCTCTTTCAGCTCATCAAGCTGTCGCTTGCGTTCGCGAAAATCCTCGATAGACTCCAGACGTCCAGACGTTATCGCCTGAATCTGCTCTTCATACTGAGCTATAGAGCTGTCGTCCGGCACTTTATCGAAGGCGTCATCGATCAGTTGGCTATTTTCGTTCCAGGCAGCTTTCAGAGCCTCGCCCGCATCAGGCGTGCTTAACGTTTCTTTTGCCAACACCTCATCGACAGAAGGAAGAGCCTCAGAGGCCTTTTCCTTCAGAGAAGGCGATTCATCACCTTCTGATTCCGACTCTGCGACCTCTATTGCACCACTGCTTTCGCGCTCAGTGTGGAACCTCAGGTTAGAAACAGACAGCTCATTACTGATCGCCTTACCGACAATGAGGGGCGCTAATTCAAGGTCAGCGACAGCTTCATCAAACTCCATCAGGTTCATCATAGGAGCACGTGCGTCTGCCACCTGCAGCCCTTCGAGGCGAACACCCAGCGGAGATAGTGTCACATCGGCATCGTCCAGAGTGACTTTGGCACCCGCCAGTTTGGTGCCCGCAAATTCAATACCTGACTTGATCAGAAAAGGCAGCAGGAAAATAAATAGCGCGGCAATCAGCCCGACTACCGCAAGAAAACCAGCCAGACCTGACCAGCGAATCCATTTAGTCATGAGTACTCCGCAAACTTGGTGTAGATAGACCAGAATTTAGTGGCTTTAAGCGCCTGAACAATTTTCAAACGATTAACCCAGTTCAGAACACGCTTACGGTATTGCAGGATAAGAATACGGCTGATCAGAGTCACTGGAACCAGTAGTAAAACTGAAATAACCAGCCCACCCATCGCGACCGTGTTATTAAAGGAAGAAACCCTCATCCAGTCGTTCTGGTAAAACTGTGTCCAGGTATCAGTGAGCGATGGCAGAGTTAACAGGTACTCCCCTACATCAGCTGAGAGAGGGTCGAGGAAATAGCCGATGGCGGAGAACACAACAATGCCGAGTAAAAAGGCACTGAAGTTAATTCTCAGAATGCACGCGATGAGTAATACAACGAGATTAATCAGGGAAAATAGCGGGGTAAACCCCGGGATCATAGCCAGCGCAAAGCCGAAAGCTACCTGTCCTGGAGCTGCCTCCGAATTGAGGGCTTTAAGTAATCTTGCAAGTAACGACAGCATGTCTGCACTCCGTTGGTCGCCAGTCAGGGTATCCACCAAGCCACTATAAAAGCGCAGGAGCGATAAATCCAGACGCAGATCTCAGCGCTCAGGCAAGGCTATCCGAACCCGGGTACCACGACCCTCTTTGCTGACAACACTGAGTGTCCCGGCATAAGCTTCAACGATAGAGTGCGCGACCGACAGTCCCAGACCGATCCCTTCTCCAACCTCACGTGTTGTGTAGAAGGGATCCAGCACCTGACTCACCTGATCCGGTGCCATGCCACACCCAGTGTCCTGAAAATCAATAATCAGCACTGAGTCCTGACGACAGGCTTTAATTCGCAGGCTGCCCTTATCGACACACGCCCTGATGGCATTATCTATTACTGCGGAGAACACTCTCCGCATCTGCTCGGGTTTGACCCGGACTTTGCTGTCCAGTTCAATATCGTAAGTAATCTCTACCTGACGCGTTTGTGATGGCGCCACATCACTGACTACCTGCTCCAGAGTTTCTTTCAGGTCAATGTCTTCCTCTTCCGATTTATCCAGCTCAGAAAAAAGTTTCAGGCTGCTGACAATATGCTGAACTCTCGACAAGCCTAACAGTGAGTCCTGCAACAGCGCTTTCATGTCCTGATGAACAAAGCCAATATCCTCTTCTTTCTCGAAGGCTTCCAGCTCATTCAGAATACCCTGCCGTTCATCGGATTCCTCTCCCTGAGTTTTAAGGTACCTGGAGAACAGCTCTGCCAGTTTCACATAGGTAGCAGCATAGTCTTTCATCATTGTCATATTGGCGATGACGACACTCATAGGGTTATTTATCTCGTGTGCCACGCCTGCAGCCAGGTGTCCTATCGAGGCCATTTTCTCCGTCTGTACTAATTGCGCCTGAGTATCTCTCAAGGAGACTGCCATCTGATTAAACTGCTGAGCCAGCTTTCCTAATTCGTCTTTCCTGTTAACATCGACGGAGACTTCCCTATCGCCCTCAGATATCCGCTCAACGCTCTCTGTTAATGTAAAAACAGGGGCGGCCAGGTTATGAGACAAGCGCCGTGACAATACGAAGGTAAGAAGCAATACAACCAGAGTAATGCCCCACCCTCCGTACCTTAATTCTCTGACTGACTCTAATACGACATCTTTATCACGGCGCTGCACAAGAACCGACTGCAGTACCGGAACCGAACGTATACTGACCAACCAGTCGCCTTCCCAGAAATCCAGTTCGCCGCTGAAGTCCGTCCCCAACATGGCACCCGATAATCGCTTGCCGAGACCTGAAGTTCGGTCTATGACATCTCCCTTAAACAATGAGCGGTAGCCTACGGATTTTTTTTCGGAATAGAGATTAACAAGTTGCCCGCTGTGGCTGTGTATAGAGAGAAGCCGCTCTAATTCAGCTGGCTCAGGTATCAATATAATGACGCCTAATAATCGATCCCCAACGACGGGAGCTGCAAGAAAAGCGAAGGTATTCTCGTCCGCTTCAGATGAAGAAAAGGCAATGGCGGAGTCCATCTTCCAGAGCGCTTTCTTGTAGGCTGCCTGTATACCGGTTCCTGTGTAGTCTACGTGTTTAATGTCAGCACCGTACGCGTCGCTTTGTACCGCTGAAAACACGACCTCGCCCTGATGGTTAAGTATCAGCAAATCACGTAAACGGTTTTTCTCAGCATATAGAGAAAAATAGGCCCAGTATTTATCCTGCATATCCTGATAATCCATGGAATACAGTTCATCCTTATCAAATACGGATGAGAAATCCTTCAATGCCTGATGCAGGTAGGGTGATCGCGAAAAGACTCTGACGGTTTCCAGTGGAGAATTAACAACCAGACTGATGTCGTGATGCAGTCGCTTCGATGCCGCACTCAGATCAGCGAGAGCACGTTTTTCCAGTTGCTTTTCAGCATAGGTAAGGCCGATCAGTACAAGGAAAATAGCGGGAATCAATGCCGTTATCATCATCCAGGTAAGCAACCGGCCACGCATACTTGGGAATTCGTAATTTTTCGCAGAATCGACCAGATTCTTTACAGAGAATTTTTTTGGGGTTACAGCCATGCTTTACCCCCAATGCTCCCTGTCCGGTAGCGTCCGCGATTATTTCTCCAGTAAATAGTAACGTGATGAAGCCAGTCGGATGGCCCTTCACTTCCGGGAAACATTTCGGGGCGAAGTTTAGCGTCCGACATCCATAGCAGCCTTGCCTCACCACGGTTACTTTGACCGATAAAAAGAGTGTGCCATGTACCTTCTTCGTTCACGTCAACAGCGAGTGAGCCGGCCGCGCTCAGAAGGTTTCGGCCACGCAGCGCGTAACTGATCTCTGCCGCGGTCATGCTTCTTTCTCGTAGTAGCGAGATCACCAGATCTGCTGCACCAACAGCCATTGCGTTCAGCGCATCCGGTCGGTTTTCACGTTCAGCGATAAAGCTCTTAAACTCTACATTTGCCTGATTATGCGGATGATCAAAGTAATGGCTTACGAAATAGTAATTATTAGCGACAGGCTGGCGGGTATCTGTACAGAGCGAAAATATACGGATATTGGCCTTAGTAAGTACGCTCGCGAAATCCGGATGATTCAGCCAGTCACAGGCATCAAATAAGAGAACATCAGGCTGATAGTCTCTGATTTTTTCTAATATCGATGGCATCTGCTCGTAAGTGCCAAGATACTCCTCTGTCACCATATCAATTCCAGAAACAGGCAACAGGTGCTGACGTAGCATGCGCCCTAACATCCTTGAGCGGATATCTTCCCCACCGAGATACATAACGGTATCCCCGAGGTGCTGCCGAACCCAGCTCAGGGATGGAAAAAGAAACTGATTAGGTACCGGACCCAGATGCACTAAAGACGCGCTGTCAAACAGGCCTTCGGACGCTCCGGGATACAGAAATGTGAGATTGCCCGACTCGACCACAGGTAAGACCTGGCGGAGGCAGAATGAGTCTCCACAACCAATCACCAGGTCGGGGCTGGCTTCATCAGTAATACGCTTAAATTCAGACGCGAGCTGATCTGTGGGTACGCTGGCATCAAGATAGGAAAATGTGAAGGCTATTCCTAAGTCCGATTCGTTAGCGCGAAATCTGGCTTCAATTAGTGACAGCATCTCCTGATCCCGGGTAGCCATCGTCCCTGTCGAATTTCCGACCAGTAGAATATGCATGTGGTTAGCGGGGGTCATAAGAAAATACAGACCCCCGCTGATCAGAATCGCTGCGAGAATCAGCAGGGCAGACTTCATCACCACAACCTCAGTAAAACACACAGTCACTCTGAGATTAGCAATCAGAAAGGCAGATAAGAGAGCCCGGAAGTAAAACGTAAGAAAAGTCAGGCAAAACAAAGCTTTGCCGGAAAACCGTAACATCTTTTCACTGTCACACGACACATGCAGTTACAGTCAAGGCATCCGGCCGTTAAATTTCAGTAGCAGAAAGACTTAATACGGTCATTTATGGCATCAATCCGACGTCGGGCTTTCTTGAGGTCATCGAGGCCGGGCTGAGACCGGTAGCGGCCTTCGCCTGAGCGGTAATCCTGACGAGCTTTCCGACATTTCTTTTGTCGATCTGCCTGCAGAAGTCTGGCTTTCTCATCCGCCAGGCGCTGGCTCTTCTTACTCTCCAGTCTCGACTGATTGCGAGCCTTCCGGGCTGCAGATTCATCTTTGATATCAGGAATCACGGGCGTGTAGGTACTGACTGGTATTAAATCCTTTTTTACGTGAGCTGCGTTCTCTGGAGCGCGATCTGAAAAGTGCAATTGCCCATGTTGGTCGCGCCATTGATATATTTCAGCACTGGTCGGCAGTGCAAGAAAAACTAACACTATGATTGGTAACTTCATACCTTCCTCCCTGAAGGCGTTAATGAATCATTCCATGTGAACAACCCGTAATTGTAGATTCCGCTCGCCACGAAATTCATTAATGTCGAGCTGATAAACGCAGGTCACCTTTTCGCGCGAGTGATCCGGCCACACAGAAGGGTCTATTCCAAACCAGATAGCATCAATCGCCTGATCGGTTCCCTCAGGCTGGAGCACAAGCTTCAGATGATTACCACCAACAAGACGCTGCTGAACAAGACGGAAAGTTCCGGAAAACTGAGGCTCAGGAAATGCTTGTCCCCACGGCCCTCCCAGACGCAGTGCTTCCGCGAGTGCCATATTGAAATCTGCAGATGCAAGCGAGCCGTCCGTTTCCAGTATTTGCTGCAAAGCGTCCTCGCTGAGCATCGCTTTGCACACGTCATCAAACAGCGCAGAGAAGCGTTCAAAGGTACCTTCAGCCAGCGTCAGTCCAGCGGCCATGGCATGCCCACCAAACTTTACGATGATCCCCGGAGCCATCCGGTCCACCCGATCGAGCGCATCACGGATATGTAAACCGGTGATGGAGCGGGCTGAGCCCTTTATCTCACCCGCTTCTCCACGAGCAAACGCAATCACAGGGCGATGCAGTCGCTCCTTAATTCTCGACGCCAGAATCCCGATTACGCCCTGATGCCACTCAGGGTGATACAGACAAACACCGTAACCGTCAGCCGGATTGGCATCCATCCGCTCGAGTAAGGCGAGTGCTTCTCCCTGCATTGCTTGCTCAATCTGTCGACGATCCCGGTTAAAAGCGTCCAGCTCAGTCGCAATGTCCATTGCCCGGTTAAAATCGTCCGTCAGCAGGCATTCAATGCCTAATGACATATCATCAAGCCGCCCGGCTGCATTAATTCTCGGGCCAACAGCAAAACCAAGATCACTAGAGACCAGCTGTCTATGGTCCCGCTTTGCGGTCTGTAGCAGAGCAAGGATGCCTGGCTGGCACTTTCCGGCGCGTATACGTCGCAGCCCCTGCTCGACCAGAATGCGGTTATTTTTATCCAGAGGAACTACGTCGGCTACCGTCGCAAGAGCAACGAGGTCAATCAACGACGCCAGGTTCGGGGGTTGGCCTGCTCCTGAACGATCAAACCAACCTTCCTCAGATAAACACGCTCGCAAAGCGAGCATCAGATAGAAGACAACGGTACAACCACATGCAGCCTTCGAAGGGAAAGCACACCCCTTCTGGTTAGGATTCACGATCGCTAATGCCTCAGGCAGCTCATCTCCGGGCAAGTGGTGATCTGTCACAACCACAGGGATACCCGCCGCGTTAGCCGCAGCGACACCACTGACCGATGCAATGCCGTTGTCTACGGTCATGATCAGATCCGGGCGGCGCTCGATTGCAACCTCAACCAGCTCGGGAGACAGGCCATAACCAAAATCAAACCGGTTAGGCACGAGATAATCTAAATTCGGAGCACCCATCATTCTGAGTGCCCTCAGGGCCACCGCCGTACTGGTTGCTCCGTCCGCATCAAAATCGCCCACTACCAGCAGGCGCTTCCCTTGAGTAACAACGGGCATAAGAGCAGAAACCGCCCCATCAATACCCAGCATTTCATGGTAAGGAACAAGGCCTGCTAACTGTAGATTCAGATCATCAGGAGTTGCGATACCGCGACTCTGGTAAACGCGGGATAACACGGGGTGGAGGTCAGGAAGAGTCTGTTCAGTATCTGTTTGCCGGACTCGAATTTGCGGCGCCTGGCTCGACATCAGAATCTCCGAAATGAAAGAAAGCGGTTAGTTTACTCGGGCGGACGCACCCGATCAAAGCTCGCAAACCGAGGTAACCCATCAGCAGTCAGCCCCCGAAAAGTAAAACGTACGCGCGCCCCCAAAGCCGGAGGCGCCTGCCGCTCCGCATCTGAAAAACCGCTTCCCAGCAACATTTCACGCCCGTTCTGCAGGCGTACTCTGAGTGCGCCCATCATGCCTTTCAGGCGTCCCTGGCCAGGCTCATATCCTGTCACTATCGCCTCGGCATCCTCAAGCGGAGTCACTTTTAACAGGTCACTGCTACGCCCGGCAAAATAAAAACTATCCCAACGGTGAAGCATCAATCCTTCTCCACCTCGCTGAAGGACCTCTTGTAAAAGAGCATCCAGCTCTTTCTCAGAAGAAATCCGCAATTGCTCAACCGGCTGAAGATTGTCATTGGCCGCGATGTCTGAGGGATCACCAATCAGTTCAAGAAGCGCCTGATAGCGCTCATCGAATGTACCCGCGACTTCTGGCAGATCGAATACTCTGTACTGGACGTCCTGCCAAAGCTCACTACTGTCACTGTCGTTGCGACGGATGAGGCCACTGACTTCCGAAAAACGGCCGTACCCCAGCCATAACTCCCCGTCCAGCGGTTCGTCAGGCAGTTGCGCCAGAAACCAATCAGGAGCGTCAATCACCCGTCCACTGCGAGTAACGAGCGAGATGCCATCCCAGAATGCACGGACGCCATCGTACTTCTCACTCACACCATATAAAGGCAGCGCCTCTGCGCCCTGAAAACGCTTCGCCAGCATCAACTGAGGTGGCATCTCATCTCGCTGCGTAGCGGCCCAGACAGGAAGCATGCCGCCAAGTATCAGCAACACCGCGATGAAATATGGCATCCAGCCAGACATATCTATGCCCTTCCATGTTGTTATTATGTTTGCCATATTGATAGCGCGTTTGTACGCGCAGTAAAAGTAGCTGACGCTACAACTACGACATTTTTATTAGGACTCGTGAACTGTATGGCATATTTTCTGTTGGGGCTTGGCAGTAATATTGAACCCAGAGAGCATCTCTCTAAGGCAGTCGAAGCTCTTCACAGCGTTGGCGACATCGTCGAACAGTCACCTGCAGTCTTTACCGAGCCAGTTGGGGAAACCTTCTCGCACGCCTTTGGCAACCAGCTCATTATTCTCGAGTGCAACCTGCCAGCCCCCATGCTGAAACAGCGCCTGCAACGGATTGAGGAGCAGCTGGGCCGGGAACCGAAGTCACCGGCACGAAAGACACGTGACCGCACCATAGATATCGATATTCTGCAGGAAGCAGACAGCGGTGCTACTGCTCTGAAGCAGACACCACCAGAAGAAAGTTATTACCGTGAAGTCTATGAGACCTGGAATCAGGCAGAAAACGTCTGATCGTAACGGTTAGCAACGAAGCGGCCACCATCAACGCGGGTAACTGACCCAGTCACCGCCTGCGCTTTAATCAGATAGTCGCAGGCGTCAACGATCGCACCATAGCCCAGCTCTTCGCCGATCAAAGACTGCGACAGCACCCGCTGCCGGTATGCTTCATCGTGTTCTGGCAGAAACTGAACCGGCCCGGGCTGAATAACATTCACCCGCACACGCCCCGCCAGACGTTGAGCCATACTCAATGACCAGTTCTGTAAACCGGCTTTTGCTGCGCAATACACCGAAAATCTTTGATTCGGAATTTCTGCATAAATATCACTGATACTGATCATGCAGGCGCTGTCAGCCCAACTGTCACCGATTGCCTCGGTAATCATCACTGGGGCGGTGACGTGAACATTCTGATGCTGCGCAACATGGCTTGCCAGATCAGAGGCAGCGCTGTCCGGGACAAAACACGAAGCATTGTGAATAACAGCATCGAACGGCCCATGCTCTGGCAGCTGCTGACACAAAAGGGCTATGTCGCTGGGGTTGGATAAATCAGCTCGCAGAAGGGTCAGACCGGGATGTTCATCAAGCTCACTGCGGGTATTGTAATGAGCAACGACCGACCAGCCTTCGCTCAGATAGTGTTCGGTTAACGTTTTACCTAAACGACGGGCACCACCGGTAATAAAGATACGTTTCGCCATGAAAAATCGCCAATCAACACCAAGGCAAACCATGGTAACGCGGAATATCATGGGTGTCAGTGAGAAGAAACAGATGTAACAAGGAAATGGTTGTGGGGTCGGCACCGGCAATATATTTCAGGCACAAAAAAACCAGCTCACTGGCTGGCTTAATTGTTGGTTGCGGGGGCCGGATTCGAATGGGGGCGCCTAGCTCGACGACTGCAAGGTCGGCAACCGCACTAGATTTCAGGCACAAAAAAACCAGCTCACTGGCTGGCTTAATTGTTGGTTGCGGGGGCCGGATTCGAATGGGGGCGCCTAGCTCGACGACTGCAAGGTCGGCAACCGCACTAGATTTCAGGCACAAAAAAACCAGCTCACTGGCTGGCTTAATTGTTGGTTGCGGGGGCCGGATTCGAACCGACGACCTTCGGGTTATGAGCCCGACGAGCTACCAGGCTGCTCCACCCCGCGACATAACTCTGACAAAAACGCAACTCTTGAGCAGTAAGGTTTGAGTTGCTGTAACCAACAATCTGAACATGTCCTGATGACAGTATTAAGTCTGTTGGTTGCGGGGGCCGGATTCGAACCGACGACCTTCGGGTTATGAGCCCGACGAGCTACCAGGCTGCTCCACCCCGCGACAGAGGCTGCGCATATTACGCCCGGTACCATCATGTGTCAACACCGATGACACAAATGGTGCCAGAGACAGGAAAATTATGACAAATCGGTGATTTTTTGTTCAACGGCTATTGGTGCAATCGCAGGTTGGTGATAACTTACACTTTCAGAGTCGGGTCAGATGCGCCACTTCAGGTAGGTTGTATCGGCACCGACAAAAATAAGAAAAATAAAAAGACATTCTGAACCCTATGAGCACTAGTCCAGCCAATACTATGACGACGGCGGCATTACAGCCCCTGTTGCGCCTACTGGAGAGCAAAGGCATCTCCAGCAGAGAATTGCTGGGTTCCCTGGGTCTGGACGCACCATCAGTCACCAGTGCAACACAGCGTATTTCGATCAACCATTTTGATCAGTTACTTGAGCAGGCATCCCGCCTCCTCGACGATCCAGCGATTGGACTGTCCGCAGGCCAACGCCTTGAGACGCCGAGTTTTTATCTGCTTGGGTTCCTGATCAGTAGCTGCCAGACCGGCAGAGAAGCTTTAGCGGTATTGCGCCGTTATTACGCCCTAATCAGTGATAGCCGGGCACCGGACTTCTTTATCGGCCAGGACTCCATCAAAATCGTGTTCTACGTCACCGAGGGTACGCCTTTTGGTAGCCAGACGCGCTCTGAATTTATCGCATCGGGCATCCATACGGCTGGCCAGGCGATCGGTGGAAGCTACTATCAGATACAGGGTCTCGGATTCCGGCACCCACCGCCTCAGCATAAAGATCGTCTGCAGCGGTTCTTTGATGTGCCTGTGCAATACAATCAGGCGGAGAACTGGGTAAGCTTTTCCAGTAAGCATCTCGACAGCCCGCTCGCGTATGCGAATCCACAGCTGTTTTCAATGCTACGGAGTGAGGCTGAGCAAGCACTTGCGAGGTTCAGTAACCTCAAGACTTTCAGCCAGAGAGTGATGCACATTCTGTATCAGTGGCCTGAAACTGTGCCGATGACAAAAGATGCCGTGGCTGAACTACTGAGCACCAGTAGCCGTACTCTGACCCGCCGTTTACAGGAAGAAGGCTGTCAGTTCTCGACCCTGGTTCGCGAGGTTCGCCTCGAAAAAGCGAAAGTGGCATTAAAGTCCGCACGCACGGATGTACAGCAGCTGGCACTGGACCTGGGCTTTTCTGACCGTCGAGGTTTTGAACGAGCGTTCAAACAGTGGACTGGAGTTACCCCTGCCGCCTATCGCCGTCAACAATTAGCGGGCACTGCTCAGGTGCTTGAAGAAGAGAATGCCGACTGATTACCAGTCATCAACGGACAGCGCCGCTCGCACGGCGCTGATCTTTTCTGCCTGCTCAAGATTGGCAAGATCCTCAAACAGTGCTCTGACTTCGGCCGATGATGCATCGGCCGCGAGTTGCTGATACGCCGAAATCAGATAATCGTCCACTTTTAACGCCAGCTGAACCAGTTCAGTGACGCTGATATCCATGTGTAGCTCTCTTGCATCCATCACTATGTCGGCGACGTCCGCCGCTTCAAACTGGTGCCATTCGCTGAGTATTGCTGCTTTGTTTCCGTCGCGGTAACGTTCAAGTGCGGTTGCCAGGCGCTGCTCGTGATCAGCAAGCAACTTAAGCATCATATCCACGCGCTCACGCTGGGTGTCGTCACGCAACCGCTCGTACAAAGCAGAAGCGTGTCGATGCAGCCCTTCGCTGAACTCAAGAATGTCACCTACGGTCCGATAGCTCATCAGCAGCCCCTTATCTGATCGAAATATCTCCGGTCAGTATCCACGCCCCGTCCTTCAGTGCGCGTGACCAAATTGTTGTTCAATCTTTTTAATATAGGGCTGAATCAGTGCTTTGTCGCCTGCGGGTACATTTTCAACTTCGCTGATCATCGACAACGTGCCTTCAAGCATGTTACGCATCATGTTTTTCTGCGCGGCAGGCAGCGGGCTGGCATCGACCTGACTCAGCTGCTTTTCAATTGCTGCGCGGCTTGGAATCTTCCCTTCCATGGTGGTTGCCAGGTACGCCAGCGTAATCTCACCTGAGTCATCCGCCCAGGCTTCTGAGGAATCATAGCCCTGCTTCTTTACGACAGACTCAAAGTCATCCGCAATACCGGCCTTCTCCAGCTCAGTCAGGGCGTTGTCGAACATATCTGACATTCCGCCTTTACCGGGCTTCATAAGATCCTGTTTGTTGACCTTATCCTGATTCTCTTCAATCCAGTGTTGCACGGGTTCAAGGCTTGCCACCCAGCGCTCTACCTGACTTTTAGTAAGTTCAGCATACGCCGGCACAGTGAGTGTTAACGCCGCCAGAAGAGTAAAAAATCGCATTCTTTTTATCCTTAGTATCAATTAAGTATTACCTGGTGGTTCCGACAATAAATGCCAATCTGAACCTCTTCATCGAAATCACCAATCATAGGTAACGTCGATGTTACGATTGAGTCCAGGCACTGAAGATCGACAAAATCCGGCGCTACTTTTTCCGACTCTGCCAGCAACCATTCCGGGACAGATAAAGTCAGCGCACGAAGATCGTCGCTGCTCGAAATATCGTACAGAACATCCGCCGCCAGCACGACATCGACTTCAGGCCAGTCCTCTCCGTTTGAGACCACGTGCACATCAATTCCGTTCAATGCGGCATTCACCCGGGTCGCCATCAAGGCATTAGGGTCCAGATCGGCAACCCAGACTTCACTGGCTCCGGCCATGCCCGCGGCTATTCCGGCGATGCCGGAGCCGCAACCAAAGTCGAGAACGCGCTTCCCTTCAACAAGATGGTGATTGTTGGCGATGTAGCTGGCCAGTGCTCGCCCACCTGCCCATGCGAAGGCCCAGAAGGGCAAACGCTGCCAGAAACGGCCAATCGCCTGAGTATCAAGACTGAGATGATCATCAACCTCTAACAGCCACAGCGCCAGCAGTTCGTTATCCAACCAACGCCGGGACAAACGTGCGCCCGGCAAGGCCAGAGACGCAGTCAGCTGTTCCAGCTCACGCGCAAAAGGGGTGTTTTCAGAGGGAGGCATATTTGCGTTTTCTCTCAGTGACTTTTTTCAGGTAGTTGCGGGTTTCTGCCTTTGGATGGCGTCTGACAATATGCTGATAAACCTTCGCTGCAGATAGGCGATTAATACGCCGCATCGCTTCTTTGCGGTCCCGGTGAAAACTTTTCAGCAGCTGCCCGGCACCGCCGTTATAAGCTGCGATCATACAGTACTCGCGCGCTACCGGATCCTCAATACCACGCAGATAGTTATCCCGCAGAATGGAGAGATAGGCCGTACCGAAATCAATATTGTTGTTGGTATCCATCAGAAAGGAGCGCCCCGGCACCGTGTCGCGACGATAGATTTTCTGCATAACATCCCGGCCGGCGGTACGGGGCATAACCTGCATCAAACCAAACGCGCCAGCATGTGAAACCGCGAATGGGTTAAAACTGCTTTCTGTTTCGATCACTGCGTAGATCAGTGCGGGAGAGATCTGGTATCTCTGCGCAGCGAATCGAACCTGCTCGGCAACACCGCGTGCTGCGACCACCTCATGCTGGCGCACCATGGAGATCTGAACCCGATAACCGCGCCCTGTCTTATTCACTTTCTGGCGAATCAGATAATCGGCAAACCGTTGTGCCCGCCATTGTGTACCGACTTCTTTGCCTTCCTGATCTAAGACCTGACCTAAAAGAAAAGGAGTGCCAGTGAGACCAAAATCAGCTGCGGTATAGAGGTCTACAAGCCGAGGGTCGGCAGGGGTAAGAAGGATACTCACAATTGCCTGGCGCAACTGCTGCAGCGGTTCGTCCCCGCCCCGGGTTTCTACACGTACCTGACCACCGGCAAAATCGACCTCGACCTGAGTGTGGTAGTCATCCAGATAACGGACGAGCGTGTGTGTGCCCGACTGGCGTGCATCCTCACCCCAGATTTCAGCCTGATCCGGTGACAAAAAATCCAGCAGAACCGTCTGCAGGTCCGCTGGCATTTCATCAAAATCAGAAGGAAGCTCATTGGCCAGAACAGGCGCTTCAACCACCAGCACACTGCAAAAAATACAGGCGAAAAAACGCACGTCACACTGCCACTAATCAAAACATCAGCAAGCAGTGTAACCGCTTTCAGGCGAAAGCGATAAACGGATAATTCAGCGGCAGGAACTCAGCTCAAAATATACTGAGGGCTCATTCCCAGCCCCCAGAGGATGACAGTGATCGCCATACCTCCAACCAACATACACATGCCTGCTGTCATAACCATGAAAGAGAACATAGCGCCCTTACTTTCAGGGATGTCCATAAACACAGGAACACCGGTAAACAGCAGATGGAGGCTATACATTGCGGCAATACCGACAACGATGGCGTCGAACCAGAACACAGGAAAGAATCCAGCTGCACCGGCAAGAAACATCGGCGTTGCGGTATAGACCGTCAGTAGCAGGCATCGCTCGTAGCTGGTGGTTGTGCCAAAGGCATGCTCGAGAGAGTGGATAATAAATGACATCAAAGCCAGCCCCAGCAAGAGGCTGATATAGAATGCCACTGCAATCGCTGCAGCACTGCCGATACTGAGGAATACCAGATCCTGCCCTGCGAAGCTCCAGCCCATCTGGGTCGTTCCTGTGAACAGAGCAAACGGCGGGATCATCGCCAGCAGTAGCGCGTGTTTAACGTAGACCTGAGTAATGGTTTCTTCGGGTTCACGGCTGATTTCGCGCCACTCGCGGCGCGCATCGTACAACAGACCGAACATGTGATTGGAGAACATAACAACCCTCCCTGACGGGTTCGCGGCGTTGGTTAAGGCCTCTTTACTGAAGTCTGGTCCGGGGACTAATCCGGGCGTATTTAAGAGACCGGGCGAACCAAGCTACGCCTCTGAAACATGCCCAGCAAGGGATCTTTTCAGCCCCTTTCATTCGGTCGGATTGTCAGTCCTTAAGACTATTAAAAGCTGAGTTTTCAGACGAATTTACCGCAAGCAAAGGAAAAATCCGGTACAGATTCTGCTGCTGAATCTGGGCAATTTCAGACAAGGAGTCCATGTTGCGCAACCTCGCTAAGATGGCACCGTAAAGCGGAATCATCGCCGGAACATTGACCCGACCACCCAGGAATGCGGGAAGCATATCTGGCGAATCGGTCTCGAGTAGCAGAGCCTCAGAGGGCAAGGCCGTAAGCGTGCGTCTCAGGCGCTGCGCACGAGGGTGTGTCATGGCCCCTCCCACTCCGAGAGCGAAGCCCAGCTCATGCCAGCGGCGCCCTTGCTGCTCACTACCAGAAAACGCATGTACCAGGCCGCCATACGAGAAACTCCGGCGACGCAGAAACGACCACAGCTCGTCGTGCATTCCCCGGACATGCAATACCAGTGGCAACCGCAAGTGTTCCGCCAGCTCGACTTGCGGCTGCAGCCATTGCCACTGAGTTTCCATAGCTACCTGACCTGACTTGGCCAGATGAACATCCAGCCCTGCCTCACCAACGGCTGCTGACTTCAATTGCTTAAGCGCCTGCTCAAGAAAGTTGAGATCAGAGGAGTGGTGTTCATGACACCAGTATGGATGCAGACCTGCGAGACAATGCTGATTCCAGCCTTGCGACGGTCTTTTCATCAAAGCTTCTGTCAGAGCGCGACTGACACCGGGAATCATGACACCCGCAACGCCTGCAGCACTCGCCTGCGCCCAGTCGCCTTCCCGACGGCCTTCATACACCTCGAAGTCGAAATGGCAGTGAGCATCAAACCATTGCAGTGAAGCTTCTCCGGCTGATTTCATGCGCTGATATTCACGCCTCTGGAAAACCGACAGAACAGCCCGCTAAGCCGCAATAGCCGTTCGGATTCTTCGCCAGATACTGCTGATGATACGTTTCTGCGAGGAAATAGCTTACGTTCGAGCGCAGCTCAGTCGTGATCTCAGGGTAGCTCGCGGCGCTCAGTAATTGCTGGTACTTATCACGGCTTGCCTTCGCAATTTCAAGATCATCATCACTGTCCGTGTAAAGTGCTGAGCGGTACTGCGTACCCACGTCATTACCCTGTCTCATGCCTTGAGTAGGATCGTGATTTTCCCAGAAGACTTTAAGAATGGCTTCCAGGGGTATTACCGCAGGATCAAACCAAATTCTTACCAGCTCGGCATGCCCTGTATGGCCAGAGCACACTTCATCATACGTCGGGTTGCGGGTATGACCTCCGCCATAACCAACAGAGGTGACTTCCACCCCCGGCAACTGCCAGAAAAGTCGCTCAGCACCCCAGTAACAGCCCATTCCGACGATAATTTCTTTCAGGCCCGGTGGACAAGGCCCGGTAATATTACGACCATTAACAAAATGTTCAGGCTCGACCGGTATAGCTTCCTTCCGCCCCGGCAAAGCCTCCAGTGCTGTTGGTATCTGCATTAACTTCGGACGCCACATCAGCGATAACCTCCTGAAAAACTGGCTGAGTATCATGACCCGGAACTCCGTATCATATTCACTATTCTTCACCGGTACAGGCAGCGGTGGCAACCTGTCGGTGGGCTCATCGGCTGCCGTACTGGAAAAAAACGGCAGCCCACTGCTGTTAATTGACTGCGGCCCCGGCACTCTGAACACCTATGCCGAACACTATAACGGGCAGTTACCATCAGCAGTATTTCTGACGCATTGCCACCTCGACCATATTGCTGACCTTGAAATTCTCACGGTACGGGCGCGCCTCAGGAATGCGCCCCCCATTCCACTGTTTGTTCCCGTATCACTGATTACTCTGCTGCATCAGCGACTGGCCACTTACCCGGGGCAGATGGCCGAAGGAGACCACGACTTCTGGCAGTCATTTCAATTACGTCCGGTCTCTGATGCTTTCCGCTATGGCGAGGAAGACTTCCGTATTTATCCGACACGCCATCACGGCCCCGGTTCCAGCTTTGCACTGCAGTTGCCCGGCGTCTTTTTCTACAGCGGAGATACCCGCCCTGTGCCTGAACTACTTCATCACGTGGTCAGCACCGAAGAAAAGCTGTTCCACGACTGCGGTGTTGACCCCAACCCCTCTCATACCGGGCTCGCTGATCTCGCCCGGGAATACCGCCCGGATATCTGTCAACGCCTGACGCTATACCATTACGCTGATGAATCTGCAGGGGCCGAATTGAGCAAAGCCGGGTATCAGATAGCCTGCCCCGGGCAAACGATCAACCTTCGCCCGGAGCGAGCTGGCCATGAGTGATCAGCTCAACAAACTCATTCAGAAAATGCATTCGGAGGCACAGGTCACTACCCAACAGTTGCCCCAATGCCCGGAGATATCTCTGTGGTTAGTTGAACCCGAATCCATGAGACGAGCCTTTACTCAGGAAGAAATTTTACAGATTCAGGCTTACCCAGCCTATTGGGCTTTCTGCTGGGCCAGTGGTCAGGTTCTCGCCCGGGCCATTCTCGATAACCCAGAATGGGTGCGCAATAAAACCGTCATCGATTTTGGCGCAGGTTCCGGCGTGGTTGCCATTGCCTGCGCCATGGTCGGTGCTGAACGGGTTATCGCCTGCGACATTGACCCGGATGC
Organism: Thalassolituus maritimus; assembly: GCA_913019975.1. Taxonomy (GTDB): domain Bacteria; phylum Pseudomonadota; class Gammaproteobacteria; order Pseudomonadales; family Oceanobacteraceae; genus Thalassolituus. The sequence goes on from CAJWBH010000003.1 coordinate 141,522, forward strand.
CCTGGAATCCTGCGCGATCAACGCAAAACTCAATCAGGTGACAATTGAACTGCATGACGATATTTTCACGCTGGAGGAAGATGCTGACCTGCTGATCGCTGCCGATGTACTTTATGATCGCGCAAATCTGGCATTTCTTGATGTCTTCAGAGAAAAGGCACCCTCCGTGCTAGTTGCCGATTCCCGGATCAGAAACTTCGACTTTCCACCCTACCGATCTGTTTCGGCCTTCGACTCTTTTACCGTTCCTGATCTGGATGAATTAGACGAATTCCGCCGCGTCACACTCTATCGTGCATAAGTGAAACTCTGAGATCCGGATCAGAAGGCGACGAGTACTCGAAGCCCGGACACAATTCCAGTAAACTTGCCGCTTTTTGAGACCAGAGTCCCTCCGGATGCTTGATAAGAACGCACTTACGCAGCTGAAACAACTGAAGCAGGAAATCCACGATAACACCCCTCGCTATAAAGGCCTGGTGCGTGGAAGCCACGGTCGGTTCGGCTTTGTCGGCACCGATGAAGGGAAGAGCTATTTCCTTTCCCCCGACGAAATGGAAAAAGTCTTACCGGGCGATACCATCGACTTCCGGGTCGAACCGGCTGGCGATGATAAAGAGCAGGCGATCATTGAAAAGCTGCTCGAGTCCGAACTGAAGACCTTTTGTGGCCGCTATATTGTCCGCGGCAAAGGTCACTTTATTGACCCGGACCACGACAAACTGAACCGCTGGATCTTCGTTCCCCCACAGGATCGCCTGAACGCTGAAGACGGTGACTTCGTTTCAGCGACACTGACCCGCCATCCCTTCCCTAAGGGAAAAGCCCAGGCACGCATAGATAGGATCATAGGGAAAGAGACAACGCCTAATATCGAACGTCTCTTTATGCAGGCTCGCTTTGGTCTCGATAACGAATTCAGTGAAGAAGTAGTGAAGGCCGTCAATGAGATTGATGCCAGCCAGATTGAAACTCAGGCCGCTGAACGCACCGATCTTACTCATCTGCCTTTCGTCACGATCGATTCTGCAGGCACTCGCGATATCGATGATGCTCTGTTTGCAGAAGCTCACAGCGATGGCTGGACATTATGGGTGGCTATTGCCGACCCTGACGCACTGATTCAGGCAGGGTCAGCTCTGGAAGATGCAGCAGCGAAACGTGCGACATCAGCATATTTTGCTGACAGCGTCGTGCCTATGCTTCCAACTGAGCTGTCTGAAAACTTCAGCTCACTGCAGGCCGGAGAAAAACGTCTGGCGATGGTGGCAGAGCTTCGCCTCGATGCTGACGCGGGTGTAAAAGAAACCAAGCTGCATAGCGCGATCATCGAGAGCAAGGCCAAACTTACCTACTCTCAGGTTGCTCAGCTGATCGACAGCGGCTGTGATGACATTCCAGCCGAACTGCACGGTCCCGTACTGCACCTCGCAGATTGCGCCCGCGCACTGAACCAGTGGCGCCAGGCTAATTGTCTGGTGATGGAAGACCGCCCTGACTACAAGCTTGTGCTCAACGAGCAAGGTAAAGTCGATGAGATTGTACGCATCGAGCGCAATGCTGCGCACAAGCTGGTCGAAGAGTGCATGCTGGTCTGTAACCGTAGCGTTGCCGAGTGGCTCCGTAGCCAGAACGCCGGTATGTTTATTCAGCAGAGCGGTATCCGTACCGAGCGCCTCGGCGAAGCCGCTGCTTTGTTAAAAGAACAACTGGGCCTCGAGCAAAAGCCAGACCTCACAACACTCGAAAGCTACGTTAAGTTACTGCAGCAAGCCACCACAGCAGAAACTGACCTGCCTCTGCGTACAATTCTGAGTCGCCAGATGGACCGCAGCGTATTTGGCCGCGAAGGCTCCCCTCACATGGGGCTCGGCTTCAGCTGCTACACCACCTTCACTTCACCGCTGCGCAAGTACAATGACCTGCTGATTCACCGCACTGTCCGTGCACTTCTGAATAACGAAACGCCGCCTGCGTTTACTGACGAACAGCTCAGTAACATCCAGGACCGTCAGAATCGCGCACGTATGGCCTCTAACCTGTCGGAGCAGTGGCTGAAACTTGAATGGTTGAGCCGTCAGGAAGAAGGCACACTCTACGATGCGACCATTGTTCATATGAACAGCAGCTCGATTACAGTACGCCTGAACGATTCTGGTATCGACGGTGTCATCGACCGCCGCAAAACCAAAGGCGGCTGGAAATTCGACAGCAAAACCATTGCTCACAGCAACGACAAAGCGCGCTTTGTTCTTGGCCAGGCAATGAAAGTCGAAGTGCAGGAAATTGATGTCAGCAAACGTGCACTGCGTTTACGGATAGCATAAGGCTATAAATACAGCGCCTCTCAATAAAGCGCCAATAAAAAAAGGGCACCTTGAATAAGGTGCCCTTTTTTTATTTAACGACGGTGCTCAGTCAATTTTCCAGGTGCGGACAATCTGAATACCGTGTTCGTCAATCCACTGGTCAAGCTGACGAGGGTTACGCTTAATCTTTTCGACTTTTTCCTGAGTCGCTGGATTGCGATATGTACCTACAGCCAGTTTAGGCTTAGGCAGTGAAGACGCTTTCTTGTCGCCTTTCTTCGCTTCGCGATTCAGCGTCTTCTCGAAGTGACGCTTCAGGTTGTTATAAATAGACGATGGCGATTCGCTTTTTGCCATACCCACCAACCAGGCTTCAATCTGCTCAGAGCGGGAAACATAAAGCTCGTCTTCAGTCAGAGCGTTCTGGTTGCACAAACGCTTGATCGCTACATCAAACTCTTTCAGTCCTTCGATCTTTTTTTCCTGATCTTTCTTCAACTGCTCCAGTTCAGCAATCTGCTGTTGGTGCTGACGAATTTTTTTATCAATGTCCTGATCAAATACAGACACGCGGTAACCTCTGATTAAAAGATATTATAGGGGTGCTCTATCATTTGCAGACATATTGGATATATATGCCCGCTGATATATAGGGTGCGCCATACTACCGAATAAATGGTTTAAGGCAAATATATTAAAATATTCGCGAAGTAGTATTTCTATATTCCGCTCTGTAAAGTCTTGTCTGCTTTAAGGACATCAGGCTCCGGCTTGCTTACACTAATGATAAGAATTATCATTAAGCACCATTTCCCGAGATCAGAATTCATGACCAGTACCACACTGGATCAGGCAAGCGTTGGCGCCAAAGCCACGATCACAGGTTTCTCGGCCGTTGAAACCAACTTTCGGCGAAAACTCCTCGCGCTGGGTGTCATGCCCGGTGCCGAAGTCCAGGTTATGCGCCTGGCGCCACTCGGCGATCCTATTCAGATTCAGTTACGTGGTGCATCTGTCAGCCTGCGGAAACAAGAAGCAGCCATCATTGAGGTAGATCTACTTTGACTCAACGCGCGACCATCGGTGTCATCGGTAACCCGAACTGCGGTAAGACCACTCTTTTTAATGCGCTGACAGGCTCACGTCAGAAAGTGGGTAACTGGCCCGGCGTAACCGTCGACCGAAAAGAAGGTGTACTCACCCTTCGCAACGGCCAGCATACGCTTGTCGACCTGCCCGGCACTTACGCTCTCGACAGTCATGATGAAGAGCTTTCGACGGACGAAAAAATCGCCCGGGAATTTGCTCTGAGCGGCGAAGCTGACCTGATTATCAATATTCTTGATGCCACTAACCTGCACCGCAATCTGTTTCTGACGTCACAATTGCTCGACATGGGCGTGCCTGTGGTTTGCGCAGTCAACATGATCGACGTTGCCGAGCGCGAAGGTATTCACGTCGACTGTCAGGTCCTGTCGCAACGCTTAGGTGTCCCTGTTGTGCCAATCGTTGCCTCAGACAATGTCGGGGTTCCGGAGCTCTGCCGCACCATCGCCCATAAGCTTGAACATCCGACGGTCGCAACTCCGATGGTACGACCGGATAAAGATCTGGATGTCGCCATTGATGAACTTCAGGCGCAATTGCAAGGGCACGTGACGAACCCATTCTGGACTGCTCTTCGAGCGCTTGAGTGTGATGTCTATTCATTACAGCCTCTCGACAGCGAGATCCGCCAAAAAACGGCACAGCTGGCTTCCGAACTCAGAGCTAAGCTCGAAGAAGCTCACGCACAGCCTATCGACGTGCTGATTGCCAACTGCCGTTACAGAAGCATTGAAGTACTTCTCAGAGATGCCCTCACGATCCGTAGCCAGGGTAGATCAATCACTGAAAAAATTGATGCCTGGGTTCTCAACCGCTGGCTTGGCATCCCCTTCTTCTTCTTCATGATGTATCTGATGTTCCTGTTCGCTATTAATGTGGGCGGAGCTTTTATCGACTTTTTTGATATCGCCTTTGCGACTGTGTTCGTTGATGGTACTCACGAAATCATGGACAGCATCGGCGCGCCGCAGTGGTTATCGACCCTGATCGCCGACGGCCTCGGCGGTGGTGTCCAGCTAGTAGCTACCTTTATCCCCGTGATTGCCGGGCTCTATCTCTTCCTTTCTGTCATCGAAGACTCCGGTTACATGGCGCGCGCCGCTTTTGTTATGGACCGGCTGATGCGCAGCGTAGGCCTGCCCGGAAAATCCTTTGTTCCTCTGATCGTGGGTTTCGGCTGCAACGTACCGGCGGTGATGGCTGCGCGCACTATGGATACTGAGAAAGACCGCCTGCTAACGATTGCGATGGCACCCTTTATGTCATGTGGTGCCCGCCTGAGTGTTTACGCTCTCTTCGCTGCGGCCTTCTTCAGCGAAAATGGAGCCTTGATGGTCTTCGGCCTCTACATTCTGGGGATTGTGATGGCAATGCTGACCGGCGTTGCACTGAAAAATACCCTCTTTAAACCCGAGCTGACGCCGTTTGTTATGGAACTCCCGGCGTACCATATTCCAACGGTGAAGGGCGTTCTGCTGAAAACCTGGGAGCGTCTGCGCTCATTTACTCTGCGCGCGGGTAAAACGATCGTCACTGTGGTTGTCATCCTCAGCTTCCTGAATTCTTTCGGTACTGACGGTAGCTTCGGTAATGAAGACAGTGACAAATCAATACTGTCCAGCATCGCCCGCACAGTCACACCAGCCTTTACCCCGCTCGGTGTACAGGAAGATAACTGGCCTGCAACCGTCGGTATTATCACAGGCATTTTCGCCAAAGAAGCCGTCGTCGGTACACTGGATGCGCTTTATTCGCCTGCTGAAGCAGAGGCTACAGAATACGACCTTTGGGGCGGTCTGGCGGAAGCGACAATGACCATTCCTGATAATCTTGCCGGCCTTGCTGACGCGCTGCTCGACCCTCTGGGCCTTTCTCTTATCGGCGCAGATCAGGGTGAAGAGCAAGGCGTTCAGGATGCGACCTTCAATACCATGGAAGTGCTGTTTGTTAGCCAGTGGGCCGCCTTTTCATATCTGGTGTTCGTACTGCTGTATACGCCATGCGTAGCCACCCTCGGGGCGATGGCACGTGAATCAGGCATGCGTTGGATGCTGTTTGTGACTGGCTGGAGCACCGGCCTGGCATATACAACGGCCGTCATCGTTTACCAACTGGGACAGCTTGGCAGTACGCCAGCAACTGCGGTAAGCTGGATTGCCGGATGCGTAGCTTTCATTGCCCTCTGCTTGTGGCGGATGCGAGCCTACGGTAAGGCACGGGATGCTCGGATGATCCCGCTTACTCAGGTCGATTAAAGAAAAAACGCCGGATTATTAATCCGGCGTTTTTGCTTGTAGCCACACATTTTCTAATTGCAGTTTCACTCCGGGCGCGGACGAACCATTCGCTCACCAAGGGCAGCGTAATCAGCCCCGCCCAACCGCGCCAGAGGATTCAGCAACTCAGAATCCAGCTTGAGACGCCCATCGACGTCGGCAGCCACACCTTCATCAATAAACATTCTCTCAATCTCAAGAAAGACAACATGCTGAGGCCCGGCGCCAAGATCAACTTGCTGCTGGTAGCGACAGAGAAAAGCAACAGGAGCCGCGGCCACCCGTGGAAGCGGCCAGTTTTCCTGCGGCTCGACAGGGATATCAAAACTGCTGGTTTCGCTGACACCGGCAGCCAGTGTCGCTGAACTCATATTTAACGAATCCACCTGGCTGGCATCGGCGATATTGACGACGCACCAACCCGAGCGTTTGAGATTACGGTAACTGTCTTTTTCAGTCCCTGCGGACTTCTGACCAATGGAGACGACAAGAGTCGGTGGCGCCGAGCATACAGGCGCGAAAAAAGAATACGGAGCCAGATTCAGACCGCCGTCTTCCTCGGCAGTCAATATCCATGCAATCGGACGTGGGATCACTGACTGCACCAGTAAGTGGTAACGCTCTACCGGGGTTTTATCGCTGAACTGAATATCCAAAATAGCTCCTTAGGAACACCGAAAGTTAAAAAATTTTCTGTCGCAGCGCTCAGGTTCGAGGCTGGAGGCGCTCTTGCACCTGTACACAATTACCGATATAACCGCCCACCTGATACCGGAGACATTACTATGCTTAATGCCGAGCGCGCTTTTCCATTTCTGGCTGTTATCGTGAGTCTTCTGGCCTGGCAAAGTCCTGAGCCATTGCTTGGGCTGACCGGCGCCATTGTACCGCTTCTGACCATCATTATGTTCTCTATGGGGCTAACGCTGCGCTTCAGCGACTTCAGACGTATCTGGCAAAAGCCTCAGCCTGTCGCCCTCGGGATCATTCTACAGTTTGGACTAATGCCTCTCATCGCCTGGGGACTCGCACTTCTCTTTGCATTGCCCGCGGAAGTCGCTGTTGGGCTTATCATCGTTGGCGCATGCGCCGGTGGCACAGCATCCAATGTTATGACGTTTCTCGCCAAGGGCGATGTCGCACTTTCTGTCACCATGACCACGGCATCCACCCTATGGGGCGTATTCCTGACGCCGTTTCTGATTGCATTCTACGGACGTAATTACACAGAAGAGCTGGCCCATAGCGGTATCATTGATATCGACACCGTCGGCATGTTGCTGATGATCGCTAAGATCGTTGTTCTCCCCGTGGGCGCCGGTGTTCTGGTTAATCGCTGGCTACCTGCCATTCAGAAAAGCGTCAGCCAATATCTGCCGGCACTCGCGACCGGAGCCATTCTGTTGATCATTGCAGTGATCGTTGCCAGCAATGCTGATGAACTGGCGGTAATAAGTCACTCGCTGATTCTGGCCGTCGTCCTGCACAACTTAATCGGCTTGCTCGCGGGTTACGGGATTGCACGCTGGAACGGTAACACCGAAGTCGAAGCGCGGACCATTGCACTGGAAGTAGGGATGCAAAACTCAGGGCTCGGCGTCGCATTGGCCAACAGCTTCTTCAGCCCTCTGACTGCCCTACCCGGCGCTCTATTCAGCGTCTGGCAGAATATCGCTGGTGCTGTTCTGGCAGCCTTCTGGAAATGGCGGACTGAACGTCAGATCCGACGCGCTTTGAGCAAAGACGACAATTAATACAAAACTTATACAAAGAGGCCTCTTTACCACGGGATATTTCCTCAGTAACCGCTTGGTATGCACGGAATCTTGGGATACTATGACCGCGTCTCTCGTTTTTGGGGAGGCCGATTGACGAGTGCAGCATATGAATTTATGAAGCATCTTGGTCGATAAGGGCATTATAGAAAGACCTTCCGGAAGCCCCGGCCAGTGATTGACTAATGCCGTAACATAGCAAGCCCGCTGATGTAATCAGCACAATATCTCAGGAAAAAAGTATGGCAAATTTAGTTCAAGGCACAGTCAAATGGTTCAATGACGAGAAAGGCTTCGGCTTTATCGCTCAGGATTCCGGAAAAGACGTTTTCGTTCACTACAGTGCAATCAACGGCAATGGCCGTCGTTCACTGGAAGAAGGCCAGGCCGTAACCATGGAAGTGGTTCAGGGTCAGAAAGGTCCTCAGGCAGAAAACGTAACTCCTGCCGAATAATTGCTGTGGCCCGGTCTGATTCCGGGCCCGCATTTTCCTCCCCAGAGCTTCCCGCTCGACACCAGCCCAAATGCTGGTACTCTGTGACAAAACAAAGACAAGTCTGTTTATGTTAGATCAGGGTGAACTCTTCACAATTCCTAACCCATGTCGGGGTGTCTGCACAGCCAATAACAAGGGTTATTGCAAAGGCTGCCTGCGTTCCCGCAAAGAACGTTTCCACTGGAATGAATTCACTCCGTTTCAACAGCAACTTATTATTAATCTTTGCGAGAAACGTCGCCTGAAAATATTGGCGGGGCCGGGCGAAGAAGTTACCGAAGAAGAAACAGACATTTCCCAGCTCGACCTGTTTCTGGCAGATACTCTGTCAGAGAAGATCGCGCAGGAGAATGCCCAAAAAGCACAGAAAGCCGCTGAAGTTACCGCCAACGAAAGCGAAGGCCAGACGGCAGAGTCGCAGCCGCCAGAGGCTGAATCACCTTCAGAGCCTGACCCGGTTCCCCCACGCGGCAGCAAAGACGATCAGTTCGACCTGTTCTGATACTTTTTCATCCACCCAAGTCCTGCGGAGGTAGTATCTTCCGGTCTGTATTCAGCACCATACCAGCCCTGATAACCAGATTGCTCCGCGGCAGCAAACAGGCGCTCAAAGTTCAACTCGCCAGACCCGGGTTCGTGCCGACCTGGCACATCGGCAAACTGGATATGACCCAACTGAGCACCATAGGTCGTCAGCAGAGATTCTACAGGCTCCCCCATCCGCGCCATGTGGTAGATATCAAACTGCATTCGGATATCCCCGTCACTACTTTCGGTAAAGCGTCTCATGTCTCCAAAAGAAGAGATGAGAAAGCCCGGCATATCAAAGGTATTGATCGCCTCGAGTGTCAACTGAACTCCCAATGGCGCCAGCTGTGTTATCGCCTTTTGCACATTGCTACTCAACACTTCCAGAGCAGAAGATCTCTCTTCGTCTGCAGCTCGACCGGCCAGTACATTAACGTAACGAGGTCGCAACACCCGCACGTATTCAACACATTCGGCCAAGGCCGCTTCGAAATCAGTTTCCCGACCAGCAACACAAGCCAGCCCCTTTCCGCCTGACATCAGGTCTCCGGCGGGAATATTAATCAGTACGCACTCAAGGCCTGTGTCATCGAGCGCTCTGCGGAGTTCATCCGCCGGCGTGTCGTAAGGAAACTGGATTTCTACCGCCGTAAAGCCATCCTCAGCCGCTGCGGCAAAGCGTTCCAGCATAGGTAGCTCGGTGTAGAGCAGTGAAAGGTTCGCCGTCAGCTTCATGCCTCTTCGTCCTTGCTGCTGTACATTTCTATCAGGGTGCAAGGGTCGCGCTCAGCACTGCCCTGCGTAGCATGCAGACGCATCAACTCAGCCGCCTGCCCCGCCATAGGTACAGCGCTGGCGGAATCTTTCGCTAATGCGTTTGCCATATCCAGATCTTTCAGCAGTGTTTTCACATGCCACTTTACCGGATCAAAATCACGCTCTGCCATCCGTGGGCCGGTCAACTGAAGAGGGATAGAGTCAGCGAAGCCGCCCTTCAATGCTTCGGGTATCTGCTTCGCATCAACGCCGGACTTTTCAGCCAGTGCCATAACTTCGGCCATAACCAGCACATTACAGCTGACGATCATCTGGTTGCAGATTTTAGTGACTTGCCCGGACCCCGTTGGTCCCATGTGCGTGACGCGCTGTGACAAAGGCTCGAGTATAGGACGCATACTATCGATCAACGCGGCGTCACCGCCTGCCATAATCGCCAGTGTGCCCTGCTCGGCACCCGCAACGCCGCCGGAGACAGGTGCGTCTATCCAACGGATACCCGTTTTACTGAGCAGAGCCTCTGCCAATTCACGAGTCGCCTGTGGGTCGATGCTGGAAAAATCAATCAGTACCTGACTATCACGACCTTGCTCTGTTATTCCACCGGGCCCTTCGACAATGGCGCGCACCGCACTTGTGTCTGTTACACAAGTCATCAGGATGTCGGAGCCTGAAATCAGCTCATGTAAGTGTTCACATACCCGTACGCCATGCTCTTTCAGTGGCTTGGACTTATCCGGACTGCGATTCCAGACAGAAACACTGAAGCCCGCCCGATGTAGCCGGAGGCTCATAGGCACTCCCATCAGGCCCATACCGATAAATCCAATACGTTTTGACTGCATGTCGACTCTCCAGATCCGGTGCGTATTTGAGGCCCCGAAGTTTACCATTAACGAAAGTTAACGGTTGAATCACAAGCAGATTTTGGAGCCTCGCCTATGCTTATCAGCAGTTACTCGAGAGGAAGTATAACTATGAACATGGCCTCAATTTTCGCTGAACCTAAGCAGCTCCCACATATCCCCCGCGTCGTTCAGGAACTGATGGAAAGCTTCAGAGGAGACGAGCACTCCCTGAACATCGATGACATCAGCGGCAAAGTAGCTAAAGACCAGTCGCTGACTGCCAAAGTCCTCCGTCTTGCGAACTCTGCACATTATGGTGTACCACGCACTGTTGCTACGCCACAGGATGCTGTCATGCTTCTTGGCTTCGGCACACTGCGCACTATGGTGCTGGCATCCGGGGTAACCAGCGCATTCTCAAAAATCGAAGGATTCGACCAGAATGCTTTCTGGAAAAACGCCTTCAGCATCGCTGAACTATCGAAGTGGATTGCAGGATTTACTCCCGAGGTAGACAAAGACACCGCCTTCACCTGCGGCATGATGCATTCGGTCGGTAACCTGCTTATCCGCATGTTCTACCCGAAAGAGGCCGCCAGTATCGACCAGACTGAAGCCATGAGCTCGTCGAAGCGTCATACATTAGAAAACGGTCAGTTTGGTTATAACTCAGCCGATGTAGGTGCTGAACTGGCCAAGCGCTGGAAATTCCCGGAAATCATTCAGAACGCTATTGCCCAGCAGTACTTGCCTGAGAACTCTGAAGAATACAGTAAAGAAGCGGGCATCATTTATATCGCCAGGTACCTGAAAAGGGCCCATGACCAGAACTTATCGGAAGATGAGATCGTTGCCGGCTTCCCTCTTCAGGTGGCAGACAAAATCGGTATGAATGTGAACAAAGCCTACAGTGACCTGGCGTCACTTGGCGAGCTTCACTCCGGACTGGATAGTCTTATCGAAGACTGATTCATCAGCAAACCACTCACGGCTGCGTCTCACGCGCTCTTCCGGTGGAAGACGCGTATCCGCAGCCGTCAGTTTGTCCAGACGCCGTAAACGCGGCAACAGACCGGCATTATTTGCTAACTGAATGGCCAACCCCGGCCGTGCATTCAGTTCCAGTAACAACGGACCATGATCACGGTCTACGACGATATCAATCCCCAGATAGCCGAGCCCGGTTACGTCATAACAGCGGGAAGCCATCACCAGCAAAGCCTCCCAGTCAGGGATAGCCAGCTTTCCAAGGTGCTTACCCGTGTCCGGATGATTCTCTAATAACTGGCCGTGCTGAACGGCTGCCAGAGCTTCACCCGTGGCGATATCAATACCGACACCAACAGCCCCCTGATGCAGGTTCGCCTTGCCATCCGACGCGTGAGTCGACAATCGGACCATCGCCATGACCGGATATCCACGGCAAACGATAACCCGTATATCGGGGACACCTTCAACGGTGTAGTCATCAAAATGGTGTGCCTGATGGATCAGAGACTCGATGAGTGCCACATCCGCTGCTCCGCCAAGGCTGTACAAGCCCGAGAGAATATTTGAAATATGGCGTTTCAGATCTTCGACCGTCAGACGCCCACCACTGGCTTTAACCCACTCATCACCATCTTTGTGAGTAACGATCAGAATACCTTTGCCACCACTGCCCTTCGACGGCTTAATCGCAAACCCCTGACGCCCTTCAACCAGGCTGGCAATTTTTTTCACCTGAGACTGCTGATCGACCACCCCGATAAGAGCAGCCATGGGAATATTCGCCGAACTGAGTGTGGTACGGGTCAGACGTTTGTTATCCACCAGTGGGAACAGGCTACGTGGGTTATAACGACCAATGTAGCGTCGGTTGCGCTCGTTCATCCCCAGCATACCAAAGCGGGACAGTGCCCACGGGGCAATAAGTGACGGTAAAAACTTCAACGCTTGAGTACCGCAAAGCGATGCAGCTCAAACAGCCGGTACCCGGTGTATGAACCCAGAAGAAGTATCAACGCCAGTACGATGAACTGGACACCCATGAAATTAAACGTCAGGTGCTGAATCAATGGATGCTGCATCGCCCCGTAGGCCAGTACGGCGGTGATCAGGCTACCACCGCCCTGAATCATCACCTCGCGGCCACCCTCTTCCTCCCAAAGGATCGACATACGTTCTATCGTCCAGGCCAGTATCACCATTGGGAAGAACATCACCTTCAGTCCTTCGGTTAACCCTAGCTTGTATGACAGCACGCTGAAGAGACTGATGATCGCGATGACCGATATGATCACCGCGGATATTCGCGCCACCAGTAGCAGGTTCAGGCGGGACAGATAACCCCGCACCACCAGCCCTGCGGCAACAACAAGAATAAAGCCGACGATGCCGGTGCCGAGCGAAGTCTGCATAAAGGCAATAGCAATCAAAACAGGCATAAAAGTTCCGGAGGTCCGGATGCCCACAAGAATTCTTAGTAAGCACACTACAAGAGCGCCCACCGGTAACAGAAGGATGGTTTTGAACATCGCCTGCTCAGCCACCGGCAGGCTATGTATCGAGAAGTTGAGCAGAGAAGACTGCAGCGGCAGGCTATCGTTCAGCGCCGAGTAGGTCGACTCTTCGCGACGCAGCATCGAGAAACGAATACGCGAATTTTCACCACCAATCACATCAAGCACAGGCGCGCCGCGCTGCTCCCAAAGCAACAGCGGCTTTTCTTCGTCATCCGCCAGAGGCCGTTCGTCTTTGATCTCGTAGAGGCGGAATACTTTACTGCTGTCACCGTCCCAGACGCGCAATAACGGCGTCAGCATCTGGCGACGACGGCGGTCTTCCAGCTCCAGACCATAGACGACACTGGCGTGCACAGACGAGTTATTCAGTACTTCTGCCAGAAGATTCGGCAAGCGACCGTTGTATGCACGCTTCAGCAACTGAATATGTTGCGGTGACTCTTCTTCCGTCAGACGCTTAATCAGCTCGCGGGCGAAGCTGAAGTTATCCGACGATGCGTCCCAGGCGTCTTTAGAGAGACGGTAAATAGCGCTGCGGTAAGGCTCCTGCCAGTCAGGTTCCATCAATACAGGCGGTGTAATAATTTCAGACTGAGCCATGTCCGACTCAAGCACATCCACCTGAAAGTAGAGCTGCTGAATTCCATTGGCGCGACGTATGGTCCACTCTGCGCGGGGGTCGGGGCCGTCTACGAAGTTAAGGCCATACCCCGGCGAAGCACCAGATTGTCGCAGCAAGGTGAATCCCGGCTGATCAGCGGGCCGCGCCATCGACACCTTCACCGGCTGATCCCCGGCTTCAAACTCGACCAGGGCTTCAACCGACCAGACCGTCTGCGTTTCACCGTGAATTAAAGGAACTTCGTAGACCCAGTGCCGCTGCAGGATCAAAGAGACCCCAGCCAGAACCAATAATACGATCAGTGTATAAAAGCTCAGAGTAGAGGCGGGTTTCATAGATTAGCGACCTGAGTATTTCAGCGTTGTTTAGAACGGGGATGAATGAATTCCTGACCGACATCAACGACAGCGACGTCTTTCAAAAAGGAGCGACCAAGCAGCACCGGATAAGACATCCGTGAACGGTCAGCAAGCGTGAATTCAGTCGGCTGATGCAGGTTGTCACCCAGTTTCACATCGAAGACAACCACCGGGCGACGGTCGACGTCATCAAAGGATGCCTGACGGATAAGGACGTTTCGCTCCAACGGAACTTCAAGGTGAATGTCGTTATCGGCGTTGCCCGTATCCAGATCGAATGAGACCCAGCGCTTACCGTCGCGCTCGAAACGCACGATATTGCGGGCACTGATGGAGGATGTCTCCGCCCCGGTATCAACCCGGGCCGACAAGTAGCGCCCGGGAGGCGACAGGAATACCCACTCAGTAGCACCGACTACGACTTTATTATCAGCATCCGTTGTCGCTTTCATCAGTGCGGGTTGGCACTGCGGAGCAGGGGCTGGGCGAGGCACCTGAGAGACAGGACGCTGAGCCAGGCGATCGATCGAGTGTGCAAGGGTCTCTAGGCGCTGCTGCTGCTCCTTTAGCGATTGCTGCATGTCATCAAAATCTGAATCACTACTCTGCGCGGGTTGGCAGTATTGCTCTAACAACACCTCAACGCCATCAAGGGTAACATTACGGTGCTCAGCACTGGGCCAGTGAGCGCACCCGGTTAAAGAGGTTAAGAAAACAACAATGACTACCGCATAAAAGCGCATACGTATTCCCGGTAAAACAGAAGCCAGCATTTAATCACAGAATTTATTCACGACGGAATGATCGGAATCACTCACCAAACACCCGTTTCCGTTCACCGAACACCCGTTTCCGTTCATCGAACACCTGTTTCAAAGGTGCCATCAGAGTGGAAGCGCGCTACCTGCATTCGGCGGCGGCCAAGCAGCAGAGGTTCGTCGTCGTAGAACAGAAAGTTCTTCCAGCATTGCCTGAACGTGCCCCAGGTCGTCTGGATGACATTGTGGCAGTCGTAGCAGAAAAACACCGTGGTGTTATTTTCCCAGTCACCGAAATCGAGTTCTTCTGGAAGCGAGTTATCATCAGACTCCCAACGAGGCTGCCACTCGGCTTTCTCATGCCAGATTCCATTCCGGTTTGGCCAGTCATCATTCATGAAGTGCGCCGCATGCGTCGCCTCTTTGCTGATCTGCTGACGCCAGAATGCCAGTGCTGATGACTCACTTAGAGGGCGGATATCATCCAGTAGTTCCTGTGGCACAGGCAACTCCCGGTGACGAAAAATCCAGCTCTGTGGGTACTCACTGAGTAACTGATATTCCATAAGCCTTCCTGTGTAATTCGTAGACAACTGACACAAAAACGCCGCCGCTGGCCGATACCCAAACGACGGCGCTCAATACGGATATTTCTGATCAGTCGCGGAACGTGTTGTCGGCGATGAACTGCTGTACCGTTTCAAGATCTGCTGGCAATACTGACAAACGCTCTTCACGCTCCATCAGATCCGTCAGGTGATGTGGCAGCGCTGGCATCTCGTATCCTGCACGGCCTACGGCATCCTCGAACTTCACCGGATGCGCAGTACCGAGTGTGATCATCGGGATATTCGGGTTACGGCGACACTCACGCGCAGCCTTAACACCAATCGCGGTGTGCGGATCAAGCAGATAGCCTGTCTCGTTAAAGACCAGCTGCATTGTTTCAACCGTGGTCTTTTCATCGACCGCAAGACTGTCAAACAGTTCACGAGCCTTCGCCAATTTATCTTCGTCGAGAGAGACAACATCATCACGGGCATTCATTTTCGCCATCAGGCCAGCAAGCTTGGCACCGTCACGGTCGTACAGGTCGAACAACAGACGTTCAAAGTTACTGGACACCGCGATATCCATAGAAGGTGTGATCGTATGCTTCAGAGGACGAACTTCGTATTGATTCTTGCTCATCAGGCGGTGCAGTACATCATTGTTATTTGTAGCAATGATCAGCTGCTCGATCGGCAGGCCCATCTTACGCGCCATGTAACCCGCGAAAATATCACCAAAGTTACCGGTCGGTACAGAGTACGCCATAGGACGCAGAGGACCACCAAGATTGAGGCTTGAATAGAAGTAGTAAACGATCTGGGCCATGATGCGTGCCCAGTTAATGCTGTTGACCGCAACCAGTTTGCGCTCACCACGAAGGAAGCTCTGATCGCCAAAACTGGCTTTGACCATGTCCTGAGCCTGATCGAAGTTACCTTCGATGGCGATGTTGTAAATGTTGTCACCTTCAACGGTCGTCATCTGGCGACGCTGAACTTCTGATACCTTGCCATATGGGTGAAGGATAAAGATATCGACATTGTCGCAGGCTTTGGTGCCTTCGATGGCCGCTGAACCGGTATCCCCCGACGTCGCACCCATAATTACGACTTTTTCCTGACGACGCGTTACCACGTAATCAAGCAAGCGGCCAAGCAACTGCAGTGCGAAATCCTTGAACGCCAGCGTCGGGCCGTGAAACAGCTCAAGAACATACTCGTTATGATCCAGCTGCTGCAGCGGAGCAATCGCCTTGTGACCGAAGTTAGTGTTGTTGTATACGTCTTCGAGCATGCCTTTCAGGGCATCTGAATCAACACAACCTTCAACAAACGGATAAACAATCTTATGCGCCAGCTCGGTGTATGGCAGGTCACGCCATGATTCGATCTCTTCAAGCGTGTAGTGCGGTGCTTCCTTTGGTACGTAAAGGCCGCCATCAGACGCCAGCCCTGTCAGCAGGACATCCTCAAAAGTAAGTTCCGGCGCATTACCGCGCGTGGAGATATATTTCATCATGGTTGTAGAACCTAAACTGGTGCTCAGAAAATTGGGCGTAGTTTACATGCTTTGACGGCGTTACGCACCCGCGCGGCGGTCACGACAGCCGCTCTAACAGTTCGGGCCGGTAGTCGTCATGGGTAACCCCCGGCGCCTCGTTTTCAATGCGGGATTTCAACTCATCCAACTGTTTAACAAGCTCAGACATCGTCAGAGTGTTGTCATCAAGATCGTATACCTGACGCGAGCCCTCAAGGCTGTACAACTTGATGATCAACGCGTCGCGACTGCCCGCTTCCAGCGCCTGATCCAATGGTTTCGTCTTACGATAAATCCGGTTCAGCTCCTGTTTAAGCTTCCAGACATAATTAACCTCATCGAAATACGGCGTATCGCGAAGCCTGAACAACACGAAAGTAACGATGGCTACGCCGGTCGCCACCCCCGCAGCATTGAGCGCCAGACTGGATTCTCCGCCGACAAAAAGATAACGGTATAATTCTGCGAACCCCAGACTCGTTGCGAACAAGCCTGCGATCATTGCCCACTGGATGCGTGAACGACGCTCCTGATAACGTGCTTTATCGATTTTTTTCAGTTTCATATTTTCTCAGTTTCACACTTGTCCGGTTAACTCTCTGTTTAACGCCGGCATCGTAACCGTCCCGAACGCATTCGCAACAGTGTTTTTCAGATCACCTCACTCTTATATGGCACAAATAGCTCGATACCGGGCGGGAATGCAGTGTTAGAGTCCAATGTCAGAGTGCCATCACTCACTACCGATAACAGCAAAAAACGGAGCCCTCATGAGTACCACAGATGCACTGTTTCAACCGATAACGCTTGGCAAGCTCGAACTCAGCAACCGTATCGTCATGGCGCCCATGACCCGCACCTACTCGCCGGGAAACGTGCCTAACGACCTGAACGTCGCCTATTACGAACGACGTGCAGCGAACGGAGTCGGTCTCATCATTACCGAGGGCACCTGTGTCGGACATAAAGGCGCAAACGGCTATGCCCGCGTTCCATTTATCTACGGTGAAGAAGCCTTAGCCGGCTGGAAGAAAGTGGTAGACGCTGTGCACGCTAAGGGCGGCAAAATCGCTCCTCAGCTATGGCACGTGGGCGCTGTCCGCAAAGAAGGTACCGAGCCTGATCCATCCG
This sequence comes from Thalassolituus maritimus, assembly GCA_913019975.1. Classification (GTDB taxonomy): domain Bacteria; phylum Pseudomonadota; class Gammaproteobacteria; order Pseudomonadales; family Oceanobacteraceae; genus Thalassolituus. The sequence goes on from CAJWBH010000003.1 coordinate 159,104, forward strand.
TGCCCGGCTACAGTCCATCGGGCCTGTTCAAGCCCGGTCGCGAAACCGGCGTCGCAATGACAAAAGACGATATCAACGACGTCATCGAAGCCTTTGCTCAAGCCGCTGAAGATTCAAAACGCATTGGCTTTGATGCGGTTGAGATTCACGGCGCTCATGGTTACCTGATCGACCAATTCTTCTGGGAAGGAACAAATCAGCGCGATGATGAGTACGGTGGTGACCAGGTAGCACGTACCCGTTTTGCCTGTGAAATCGTTCAGGCAATCCGTGATCGGGTCGGGCCTGATTTCCCGATTATTTTCCGCTTCTCTCAATGGAAGCAACAAGACTACAGCGCACGCATGTGCAATACGCCGGAAGAGCTTGATGCGTTCCTGAAGCCGCTGGTAAATGCTGGCGTTGATATCTTCCACTGCTCTACTCGTCGCTTCTGGGAAAAAGAATTCGAAGGTTCTGATATGAATCTTGCTGGCTGGACCAGAAAACTGACCGGAAAGCCTGCGATTACTGTCGGCAGTGTGGGTCTGAATGCCGGCTTTATTGATGAAGATAAACGCGACATGATTGATGCATCGGGCGTTGCCCACGGCAACATTAATGAACTGGCCGAGCGCTTGGGCAATGACGAGTTTGACCTCGTCGCTGTAGGCCGTGCCCTGCTGCAAGACCCTGAGTGGGTTATAAAAGTTCGTGAAGGTCGCTTTGACGAACTGACGGATTACAGTAAGAAAGCATTGATGGAATTAATATAAGTTCATCAGAGCAGCATCACAGAGTCGTGATGCTGCACCTCATTTAATCAGCCAACTGCCAGCCGTTTTCAGTATCACGAAAACGAAATTCGGCTCGCTCAGTTACTTTCTGCCCTTTCTCGAATTTCCCATATTGCATTGATAGTGCAAGCAACCCGAAACCGTTAAAGAAACTGCCCACCAGAGAATCTGGGGTTTCGTCCTTTAAAGACTCACTGAAGGTTTTATAGTCGGTCAGAAATTCCAACTCATAGCGGACATCGGCTACATAAAACTCCTGATCCTTCCAGCCATTTAACTTTTCTACACTTACCACGCGAATCATATTGCTGACTGTCTTCTGCTGTGCAACAGACTCTTCAATCAGGGTGTCTGAAGGTGTGCCGCTACAGGCTGTGAGTACAATACACACACATAGCATCAATAGAGTTCTGAACATTGTTGTCCTCATTATTTCTGGGAGTCATTATTCCGCTAAAACAGATTTAACTATAAGTAATCGGGTGTCATCGGTTTTGGCCAGATACTCACCTTCATCAGGATAGAAAAGACTGCCGCGGAGAATCGTATGATTTCCTGCTTCCAGTTCACCTTGAAATAAGTAGCAAAGCCAGCCGTCCTGAAGTGACAGCAGTTCCTTTTCCATGAGACAAGAGATACTTAGTTCGGTATCTATACCCTGATACACAGTTGTCAGGCCACGACCAACATCGATGACAGTCTGGCTCGCCCTCTCGGAAACGCTACCTGCCGGTTGAAGCCAAAGCTGTACCATACCCACAATATCAGCATCTGGGTTGATTTCATTGTGCATAAAACCGGATTTTCCCGAGCGTTGCACCATAACCTGCCCGGCTTTAATTTCGACTAAGCCTTGAGTACTGTCTTCAGCTACGCTATCCGGTTGTACCTCTGCCGAGCCTTCATGATGAAGACGCCCGCGGGTAACGATACTGACAATATCGATGTCGCTGTGTTGATGACGCCCAGTGCTGCCACCCGGCTTAAAGTACGCGTGCGCAAGATACATTAACTGGCCCAAGCCCTCCCAGGTATCCTCACGCTTCTGATATCCGAACTGACGCGAGTCCATCACCAGAATGCGTTCTCTCACGCCCGCAAAACCGACGATATCCAGAGTGTCGTAATTTAACAGTCTCATAAGAAGTTGCTCTGCAAAAAAACGTCCAACGAATCCTGAGTGTGTGTTGTTTGGGGCCAGACCGACTGGTATTCTTGCACACCAATAGGACAGCAAAGCTGACAGGGAGCCTCAATAGTGTCAATGATCGTACATCACCGCCGTAAACTCGCCTACACTCTGGGCAGCAAAGCCGACACACGCCAGTTTATTCCATTTTCAAAGAACACCAATACCAACCGAGGCCGCAAAGTATTTATCGACGCTGCTCTGGCGCCTTTGTTTGCTCATGCCTTTCAATCGGATGAAGCCAGCGCATTACAAATGACCTCCAAAATTGAGCAGCTGGGCGCTTTAGGTGGCAATGTCACTGCCAACCAGAACACAGGTACGCCATTCGAATATATGGAGAGTATTGGCAAGCTGGCGATTTACTATCAGATTCATCAAGGCTCTGAAGACAATCAAACTCCTGCCGGGGTGTATATCACAGGTGTTCAACGGGCTTCTGAAGAAGGTGAAGACCAAGCTGGGCTATATCAAAGCTTTGAAGGTAAATCAGCTGAGGTACTCACGAAAATTGCTGAACACGAGCAAGGCTTTATCAAAGCGCATGCAAAAGCAACGCGGGCAGCAAGGGTACTTCAAACTCTTGCCGGGGTTGACGGCTGGGAGGTTCCAAACAGTTTTAATTTTTTCTATATTCCAGCTGCGATTGAGAATGAGATGGGGCTATGGATGACACCGGATTCAAGAGCCATGCGCCCGGCCGTGGTTGCGAAAGAGCTTGCTAGTGTATTAAGTGAAACACAGAAGCACCGTAGTAATGGTAAACCGATAAAATGGCAGATCGAGGGTGACACGGTTAAGTTACTGCAATTAGCCGTAGAGCACTTACCCAATCTACTAGATAAACACCACTTTATACTGACAAACCCCGTCGCTGACACCGCTCAGGTCGTTAATGCATTTCAGCGCCGAGGTGCCAAAATAGAGGGTAAATTCACCGATAATAAAAGAGCGCTGGCATCGGCAAAAGTATCATCAGAAATAAGTTCGTCTAATACCGATCTGAAGGAGGCATTGGCCAAAGCTGGATCAGGTTCAAACACGGCCCTCTCAAACTACAACTCAAGTACTGGAAGCATAAAATCCAGCTTTATTGAATACGTTAAGAATTTAACTGGGACACTGGCATGGTAAAACTTCTTACAGGACCAGATTTCTCGGACCAGGTAATATTCACGTTCACTACGGACGTTGCCAGCATATACATCCCTGTTCCGACTGCGAGCATAGAAAAAACCAAGTCCTGTGACACAGAAATTGGCTCACTGTCGGACCATGCAACGTACGATGTACCGTCAGAAGACTGGATGTCTTATAAGCGTGTTATGAGGAGTTCTTTTCAATACTACCGGAAGAGCTCCGGTTTAGAACTATCTTCTACCCATCTCATGGTACAAATCTTTCAGGTCAGTAAAGCGAGTGCCACTGTGACAAGGCTATCCGTGGATGATGCAAAGCGCTACTTAATAGAGATAAGAGATCACCTTAAAGAAAAACTGATTGAAAATGATTTCAATCCAGATTTTTTTGTATTTCCGAGTTCAATTGATGAAGCCGTGGAACTTAAATCAAATGGTATCCATTGGGCATATATGCGTACAGGATATGCTGAGCTTGGTCCACCAGATCTGTGTTTCGTTACTCCGCTTAGTTCAAATACTTTGCTGATGATTGAAGGAGACACAGGGGATTACAACTTTGAGCTACCCGACGGGCATAGCGACGCCATGCTACTTGAGGCTGAAAACGACCTTTTCGATTTCATCAAATCCATCCGCATCGACTTCTCTCCAGAGATTCAGGCTCAGATCGACAAAGCCAGAACAACTGAAAGTGCCTGATCATTCGATTCCGGCACTACTCTCCCTGCAGAGTAAGTACTAACCGACGACTACCACCGTAATCACGGTGCTCGCACAGGTATATTCCCTGCCAAGTCCCCAGAGCGAGCCTGCCATTCGTCACTGGAATGGTAAGAGATGGTCCAAGTAAGCTGGATTTAATATGGGCGGGCAGATCGTCAGGGCCTTCGTCATTGTGTTTGTAGTATGGCTGATTTTCAGGCACCAACCGGCTGAACACTTCTTCAAAGTCCACTCTCACTGTCGGGTCAGCGTTTTCGTTAATTGTCAGAGACGCTGAGGTGTGTTGAATAAACACATGAAGCAGACCAACGGAAACATCGGCAAGCTCAGGCAACGCCTGTTCAATCTCACGGGTAATTAAATGAAAGCCGCGAGCGCGAGCTTTTAACTGGATGGTTTTCTGGGTCCACATAGGCGACACCTTGTGTCAGAAAATAAGTGATATTCGGAGCGGGATATATCTATGAAATGAAGAAGCGTCAGCGAGGCCGCAACAACATGGCGCAGAATTTTATGGAAGCGGAGCGTATTGTAATACGTGAGCATTCCGGAAAACTCTGCAACACAGTTGTTGCAACGCAGCTAGCTTCGGGCCAGCTGCTTAGCGCATCATAGGAGGCATCCCACCCGGCGGCATACCACCACCGCCCGGACCACCTGGTCCTCCCATGCCGCCCATAGCGCGCATCATTTTCTTCATGCCACCTTTGGCCGTGACCTTTTTCATCATTTTCTGCATTTGCTTGTGCTGCTTCAGAACGCGATTCACATCCTGAATCTGCGTACCAGAACCCGCTGCAATACGCTTTTTGCGTGAGCCGTTGATTTTGTCCGGGAAGCGGCGTTCATCAAGGGTCATAGAGAAAATGATGGATTCCATCTGCTTAAACTGGCCTTCCGCAGCGGTCGTCTGCTTGGCCATAGCACCCAGGTTACCCATACCCGGCAGCTTATCCAGCATACCTGTCAGGCCGCCCATGTTTTTCATCTGCTGAATCTGATCAAGGAAGTCTTCCAGATCGAAGCCTTTGCCTGTTTTCAGTTTCTTGGCAAGCTTGTCGGCTTTCGACTTATCGATCTTACGTTCTGCTTCTTCGATCAGGGTGAGAACGTCACCCATATCGAGAATACGTGAAGCAACACGGTCAGGGTGGAAAGGCTCGAGCGCGTCGGTCTTTTCGCCCATCCCCATAAACTTGATCGGCTTACCCGTAATATGACGCACTGACAGAGCTGCACCACCGCGCGCATCACCATCTGCCTTGGTCAGTACAACACCGGTCAGAGGCAAGGCATCATTAAATGCCTTGGCTGTATTCGCAGCGTCCTGACCTGTCATCGCGTCGACGACAAAGAGAGTCTCAATCGGCGTAATAGCAGCGTGGAGATCTTTGATCTCACCCATCATCTGCTCATCGACTGTCAGACGACCCGCGGTATCCACCAACAGAACATCGTACGCACCACGGCGGGCAGCATCGATCGCGCCTTTAGCGATATCGATCGGTTTTTCATCTGCCGTCGATGGGTGAAAGCCAGCACCGACTTCATTCGCCAGAGTTTCAAGCTGTTTGATCGCCGCAGGACGATACACGTCCGCAGAAACCACCATCACTTTCTTTTTCTCGCGCTCAGCAAGATACTTCGCAAGCTTACCAACGGTCGTTGTTTTACCTGCGCCCTGCAGACCCGCCATCATCACGATGGCTGGAGGCTGTGTCGCCAGGTTCAGTTTTTCGTTGGCTTCGCCCATGACACTTTGCAGTTCTTCATGGACGATTTTCAGGAATACCTGACCAGGGTTGAGGCTCTTCAGTACATCGGTACCGACAGCACGCTCTTTGACCTGCGCGGTAAAATCTTTTACGACCGGCAGGGCCACGTCGGCTTCCAACAGCGCCATGCGCACTTCACGCATGGTGCCTTTGATATTCTCTTCGGTCAGCTTCGCCTGGCCAGTAATGCCTTTTAAGGCACTGCCCAAGCGGTCGGTAAGGCTTTCAAACATCTTGATGACTCTGTCTGACGGTAAATAAATAAGTAGGTGAGTATACCGCGTTGCCCCTCAGGTTCCCAATGCTGCAACACTGCAGCTTTACAAGTAGCCCGGGCTGGCATGATTGCACTTCCTTGAGGTGGCCCCTTATGCGACACTGGCGCTATTCGTGTTGGGGAAGTTTCATGACAGCATTAGCGTTGGCAGTACCGGCTGCCGGTTTTTATCTGTTTGCCGCTTTGCGCCAGCTACTTGTCATCAAGGGCAGCAAAGCACCACAGCGAGGCCTGTTGCTGGGCTTTGCATCAATTGGCGCACTTCTGCACCTGGCATCACTGTCTGTCACGCTGGTCAGTGAACATGCTCTCAATATGGCCATGTTTCAGGTCGGTTCGCTGATCGCACTGATTATTACCCTGCTTCTTCTGTTTTCAGCCTGGCGCAAACCCGTCGACAATCTGTTCACTGGCCTGCTACCGATGGGGGCGGTTGTCGCCGTACTGGCGGCTGTGATCCAGCATCAGGTACTGTTAACCGACCTTAGTTACGCGCTGATCTGGCACATACTGCTATCGATCGTTGCCTTCAGCCTGTTCACCATCGCGTCGGTGCAGGCAATTCTGGTTATTCTTCAGGACAGAAACCTGCGGAAGCATCAGACCCGGGGCCTAATACGCTCCCTACCGCCGCTGCAGACCATGGATGCCCTGTTATTCGAAATTCTGTGGTTGGCGATGCTACTGCTGACCGCCTCTTTCGTTGTTGGCTTGCCAGCCGTTGAGAGCCTGAGCAGTCAACACCTGATCCATAAAGTGGCATTCTCACTGGTCGGCTGGATTGTCTTTGCGACTCTGCTCTTCGGTCGATACCGCTTTGGCTGGCGCGGCCCCGTCGCCAGCAAATGGACTCTGACCGGCACCGGCTTTCTGATTCTCGCCTACTTTGGTACTCAGTTTGTACTGGAGTATGTGCTCGACCGGGCCTGAGCCTTCAGACCGGTCAGCCAGCCGCTTGACACCCTAACGTCAGTGCCTATGATGGCGGAATCGTATCAGTTATAGGACACCGTCTTGAACGACGTTCCCTTGAGTGTGCTCTTCGGCATACTTGCTCTTTTAATCGTGTTGTCAGGTTTCTTCTCAAGCTCTGAAACCGGCATGATGTCTCTCAACCGCTACCGTCTGCGCCACCTCGCCAAGAGTAAGCACAAAGGAGCCATGCGCTCGGTTAAGCTTCTTGAGAAGCCAGACCGGATGATCGGTACCATTCTCACCGGCAACAATCTGGTGAACTTTGCTGCGGCTGCCTTAGCAACCATCATCAGCCAGCGGCTATGGCCGGACAATCCGGATCTGGCGGTGTTCGTAAACACCATACTGTTCACCCTGATTGTGTTGATCTTCGCAGAACTGACACCGAAGACTCTGGCAGCGATTGCGCCGGAGAAAATCGCCTTCCCGGCCTCATCGATCCTTTTGTGGCTGCAATGGGCGCTTCATCCAGCGGTGTGGTTTGTTAATACTATTGCCAACTGGTTGCTTAAACTGGTTCGTGTTGATGTCGCCAATGCGACACCAGACAACCTGAGTACCGAAGAACTGCGTACCGTAGTCCGCGAAGCGGGCTCTATGATACCGAAACGTCACCAGCACATGCTGATCTCCATTCTTGACCTGGAGAAGATGACGGTGAACGACATTATGGTGCCGCGAAACGAAGTGGTGGGTATCGACCTCGACGACCCGCTGAGCGACATCATTCAGCAGCTGCGTACCACGCAACACACGCGCCTGCCTGTCTTCCGCGGAGACATCAACAATGTCGTCGGCGTTCTGCATACCCGGAATATCAGCCGCTTTCTTTCATCCGGTGAATACCTGAAAGAAGACATCGAAAAGCTTTCGCGCGAGCCTTACTTCATCCCTGAGAGCACGCCTCTGCATACCCAGTTGTTTAACTTTCAGAAGTATCAGCGTCGCATTGCACTTGTGGTCGATGAATACGGTGATGTTCATGGCATCTGCACTCTCGAGGACATTCTCGAAGAGATCGTCGGCGAGTTTACGACCGATGTTGCCGCAGCCAGCTCGCCGGATGTTCATCCGCAGGAAGACGGCAGTTTCATCATTGATGGCACCGCTTTCGTCCGCGATGTAAACAAGTCGATGCACTGGGAATTACCGATTGATGGGCCAAAATCCGTGAGCGGCCTGATCGTCGAGTACCTGGAGCATATTCCTGAATCTCCCGTCTGCCTCCGCATTGGCCGCTACCGTATTGAAATCATGCAGATCAAAGACAACACGATACGCAGTGCCAAAGTAACGATTGACCCGAATATCCGCGACGACGACTGACAGGTTTTTCTGACCTGCGAATGTCCGCCGATGCCGCTGGGGTATAACTGCCCCAGCGGAGCCGCTACAATATGACCCCACTTTTTCAGAGCCACCGAAACGAATTGTCATGACCGATCAGAACGCTCGCAAAATACTAGTTACCAGTGCCCTGCCCTACGCAAACGGCTCCATTCACCTTGGCCACCTGCTGGAATACATTCAGACAGACATCTGGGTCCGCTTCCAGAAAGCGCGCGGACACATGTGTACCTATGTCTGTGCGGATGACGCCCACGGCACAGCCATCATGCTGCGTGCTGAGAAAGAAGGCATCAGCCCTGAAGAGCAGATTGCCCGCGTTAAAGCCGAGCACGAAACCGATTTTGCCGACTTCCAGATCGCGTTCGATAATTTTCACAGCACTCATAGTGAAGAAAACCGGGAACTGTCTGCGACTATCTACAAAGCATGCCGCGACAAAGGCCATATCGCTACCCGCAACATCAAACAGCTTTATGATCCCGTTAAAGAGCTGTTTCTGGCAGATCGCTACATCAAGGGTAACTGCCCTAAGTGCGATGCCGAAGATCAATATGGCGACAACTGTGAGGTGTGCGGCGCGACTTACACCCCAGCCGAACTGAAGAAGCCATACTCTGTTATCTCAGGTGCTACCCCAGTAGAAAAAGAGTCCGAGCACTTCTTCTTTAAACTGCCGGATTTTCAGGACTTTCTGAAAGAATGGACACGTTCTGGCACCTTACAGGACGAAGTCGCTAACAAGCTGTCAGAGTGGCTGGACTCGGGGCTGCAGGAATGGGATATCTCCCGTGATGCACCTTACTTTGGTTTTGAGATTCCAGATGCACCAGGCAAGTACTTTTATGTCTGGCTTGATGCCCCAATCGGCTATATGGCGAGCTTCAAAAACCTGTGTGATCGCCGCGAGGATCTGAGCTTCGATGATTACTGGAAGCCGGATTCCGATGCCGAGGTTTATCACTTTATCGGTAAAGACATCATTAACTTCCACGCGCTGTTCTGGCCATCCATGCTGTCAGCTGCAGACTTCCGTACCCCAACCGCCGTCAACGCTCACGGATTTGTGACTGTTAATGGTGCCAAGATGTCTAAGTCACGTGGCACCTTTATCAAGGCACGTACGTACCTTAACCACCTGAATCCAACGTATCTGCGCTACTACTTTGCCGCTAAGCTGGGTAGCAGCGTCGATGACTTCGATCTCAACCTCGAAGACTTCGTCCAGCGCGTTAATTCCGACCTGGTGAACAAGCTGATCAACATTGCCAGCCGCACCGCGAACTTCATCAAGAAGTCCGGTGGCGTACTCAGTGAGAACTGTGCTGAGGAAGCCATGGTGAATGACTTCATTAACGCCGGCGACCAGATCGCAGAATTGTATGAGAAGCGCGAATTCAGCCGCGCCATGAAAGAAATCATGACACTCGCTGATCGTGCCAACGAATACATTCAGGCAAAAGCGCCATGGGCCATGTCGAAAGAAGAAGGCCGCGAACAGGAAGTACTGGAAGTCTGCTCTGTTGCGGTGAACCTTTTCCGTCAGCTGATGACCTACCTTTCACCAGTGCTGCCTGAACTTGCTGATAAAACCGCAGCCTTCCTCAACCTTGAATCACTGGGTTGGGAAGATCGCCGCAGCATCCTGACTGGCCATGCGATTAATAAGTTCAAGCCTATGCTGGCTCGAGCTGAAATGGACAAGGTCACCGCCATTCTCGAAGAAACAAAAACCGAACTCGAAAAAGAGAACGGTGGCGCAGCGGCTGCAAAAAATCAGAAAGCCGACAAAAAAGCAGATAAGAAAGCTGAAAAGAAGGCCAAGAACAAAGGGCCAGAGCTCAGAGAAGATGGCAATGAAGTAATCGCTGACACTATCGAATTCCCGGACTTTGCCAAGGTCGATCTGCGAATCGCCCGAATTATCAAAGCCGACCACGTTGATGGTGCAGACAAACTTCTGCAGCTGACTCTGGATATTGGCAATGGCGAAACCAGGAACGTATTCTCAGGTATTAAAGCGGCCTATAAGCCAGAAGACCTGGAAGGCAAACTGACTGTAATGGTCGCGAACCTGGCTCCGCGTAAAATGAAGTTTGGTCTGTCAGAAGGCATGGTGCTTGCCGCCGGCCCTGGCGGCAGCGAAATCTACCTACTTGAACCGCACGACGGCGCCCAACCGGGCATGAGGGTAATGTAATGAAAGCATTAATCACGGTATTGTCGGCCATGCTGCTGACCTTAGGTGTAGTGAGTGAAGCTCACGCGAAACGGTTTGGTAGCGGCGGCTTTGGGAAAAGCTTCCCTACGCAGCAACGCAGCGCGCCGGCAAAGCAGTCAGACAAAACCTCAGGTAACACTCAGGCTGCCCCTTCCAAAGGCGGTATGATGGGTGGAATGATGGGCGGCCTGCTGGCCGGTGGCCTGTTCGCTTACCTGCTGGGCAGCGGCGCATTCGAAGGCATTCAGATTATGGACATCCTTCTGCTGGGTCTTGCTGCGTTCGTCATCATTCGCCTTCTGCGTGGAGCCGGGCAAGCTCAGCAGCGCCAGGCAGCCGCCGCGGCGCACGGTCCGGCAACTCATCAGAGCTTTCAGTCAGCGAACGAGACTGCGAGTGCAACCGTGGCTCCTGATCAACCTATGTCGTTGCCTGCTGACTTTGATGCAGAAGCCTTCACACAAGGCGCACTGGAGCACTATCACCTTGTTCAACAAGCCTGGAACGACGGCAACCTCGACCTGATTCGTGAGTATGTTAGCCCTGAGCTGTACGATGCACTGGCCGCTCAACGCAACCGTCTGATGGTTCCGCCAAAGACGGAAATTCTGGACCTTAACGCAGAAATTGTGCGCGCTGATGAGACGCCAACCCACCGCGAAATCAGTGTTCTGTTCCGTGGCCGCTGCAAAGATGATCTGGAAAAATCTGAAGATGGTATCTTCGATGTATGGCATCTTGAACGCGACCTCCGTGACGACAATGCGCCCTGGTTGGTTGTCGGTATTGAAGCTGAGTAATGCTTAGCTTCTCGCTTAAAAACGCCGGTTCGTCCGGCGTTTTTTTATACCACCAGAAAAGTCTGAACGCTGATTGCACACGCGAAAACGCCAGGCTGAAGCGCAGGAGATGACATTGCGTAGGACGATAAATAGAGAGAAAAGGAATGAGGAAGAAAAAATAAGCCCGGTGGAACCGGGCTTAAAAGTGGAGATAAAGATCCCTATGTCAGAACCTTTGTACTGATATTAGTCTGTAATACAAACGTTATACAGGTGTAATATAGCCAGATCAGTAACAATTCGCGCCAGTTCTTAAAAATGGCGGAATCAAATTCTTAATCTATTACGGCTTTCAAATCGCTGGCTTGCTCTGTCTAAGAATCCACCAACCACACAGACGGAATGTGAAATAACAGACGTACCCAGCAAAGAGTGTATCACTCAGAAAGTGCCCCCCCTGAATGATACGTGTCGCACTTAAAACGACACCGGTAACCAGCCCGGCCCAGAACCACTTGCGACTGCTGAACAGCCAACCGAGCGTCATAAACCAGAAGCCCATGGCAGCGTGGCCACTGACAAATGAATTACACCCTTTACTGCAGGTCTCGTTAATAACAAAAGCTGGTGTAAAGGTTTTGTGCCCATCAAACTGCTCGACGTTCTTGGGGCGAGCGCGATCGAAGCCTTCCTTAAAGACACTATGAACCAGGATACCTGGCCCCGCGAGCAAGGTGACCAGCAAAAAAGTAAGTAATTTGCGATTTGCCTTATCTGGACCAAAGGAAAAGAATCCGGCAATCACAGAAAACAGCAGCACAGGTACCAGGAAATAAGGAATATAGCGGAAAATGCCATAAATCGAGTCTGCCACGGCGCTATCACTGCCCCACCACTCGCCAGAAGCCGGGTCATAGAACCAGCTACTGACCGCCAGATCGATTTGCGGAAACACGACAAACAGGATGGCGAGAAGAACAAAGCTGATCCAGTCAGCATGTACTTTTAAAATATTTAGCATGGTATTAACTCTTTTCGCTTGAAGCTTCTGGCACTACTTTCAGCGTTGGCAGCCGCAGAATATAAACCGTGACCCCCAACCCAATGGCCGGAAGAAGATAGTGCAACATAGGGCGCTCCAGAATAACAAAGGCGGTGAGCAGGAGCATGCTCCACATCAGCAACAAAGTGTATACCTTGGCTTTCAGTGGCATCCCCTTCCCATCCAGATAGTAAATGAGGTAACGCCCAAGTCTTGGGTGCTCAACCAGCCACTGATAAAACCGTGGAGAGGTACGCACAAAGCACGCAGCAGATAATAAGAGAAAGGGCGTTGTCGGAAGTACTGGCAGAAATATTCCGGCAAACCCAAGAGCGACACTCAGCCAGCCCACAGCCAACACCAGATGCCTGACGACAGGGTTGCGGATCACTTTTCTACGGGGTGTATGTTCACTGCTCATCAGTGGTTACAACCTACGGCTGAAACGGCGTCGATATTCGGTTGGCGTAAGACCCGTTTTAGAACGAAACAGACGCCGGAAGGAGCTGCCATCTTCGTAGCCCACTTCGTTCATTACGACATCAACCGTTCGCTCGGTTTCTTCCAGAAGTTTTCGTGCCGCCTCGATGCGCACTGTCTGAATATAGGCGTTAGGAGACATCGCCAAAGCGCTGTTGAAACGCCGGATAAGTGTTCGCTTGGACATACCAAACTGAGCCGCCAGCTCTTCGACAAGTACCTTTTCGGCGTAGTGGGTATCCAACCATTCCTGGATTTCGCTGATGCGGTCATCCTTGTGAGGCTTAGCGAGACGCATCAGCGAATAAGAAAGCTGACTATCGCGGCGGTAATCAAACACAAAAGCTTTTGCCGTCTGCATTGCCACTTCGTGATTTACGAAACGCTCAATCAGGTGCAACGTGAGGTCGAACCAGGCAAGCCCGCCCCCTGCACAGTAAATATCGCCATCCCGGGTAATTAACTGATCTGCCGCCAGTTCAACACTGGGATAGCGTTCTGCAAAGGTATCCCGATACCCCCAGTGCGTGGTTGCTTTGCGACCATTGAGCACACCAGATTCGGCCAGCAGAAAGTTTCCGGTGCAGTTACCACAGATCGTCCAACCCTTCGTATCTGCTTTGCGCAGAAGCTCCGTCAGTGCCTGCTCTTTCTTCAGTACGTCATTGATATGAACAGCAATGGTAGGAACGATCAGAATATCTGTGTGATCGATTTCAGCAAAACTCATATGCGCCGAGATCTCGATGCCATTCACACAACGGACTGGCTGACCGTCCTCGGAGGCAATTCTTACGCTGAAATAACGCTCATGGGGTTCGCCCTGAATAACATTCCACAGCACGCCACTAGATACCAGAAGGTCTGCAACACCTGCGATAGCAGATGACATGGCACCCGGAAAGGCTGTTATAACAACGTTATGCATATGACACGTTCCACACTAAGAGAGCTTATATTGCCTCCCTCAGCACGGATTAACAAGTGTCAGCCGCCGGGCTTACGGTAGGACTTTTTGAGTTGCTTGCGCGCTTTATCACGCTTAATCCGACGTTTATTGTCGGTGCGCTCTACGGCCTGGGCACGGCGCTTACTTGAATGTCGTACTTCTTTCTTCTTCTCAGAGAACGGGTTATCACCCTGGCGGAATTCGAAGCGAATCGGCGTACCTGAAATATTGAGTACACGGCGGAACGTATTGGCAAGGTAACGTCGGTAATCTTCCGGAAGCTCATTCACCATAGTGCCATGCACGATAATACGCGGCGGGTTTGAGCCACCCTGGTGAGCGTATCTCAGTTTCGGGCGACGCCCTCTGATGATCGGTGGCTGGTGCGCCGCGATCGCATCTTCAAGAATACGGGTCAGCATGTTGGTCTGCCATTTCGCCATGGCCGACTCATAAGCCTGATCAACGGACTCGTACAAATGGCCCACGCCTGTTCCGTGCAAGGCTGAGATAAAGTGCATATCGGCAAAGGTCAGGAAGTCGAAACGACGATCAATCTCGTCTTTTACACGCTGCTTGTCGTCTGCATCCATGCCATCCCATTTATTGATGGCGATGACCAGAGCGCGGCCTGAGTTCAGTACAAAACTCAGCATGTGCAGATCCTGCTCGACAATGCCCGTGCGTGCATCCAGTACGAGTATGCAGACGTTACAGTCCTGAATGGCCTGCAGGGTTTTAATAATCGAGAACTTTTCAGCAGCTTCGGAGATATTCTTACGGCGACGGACACCCGCTGTATCGATCAGAGTATATTCCTGACCATGGCGTTCGTAGGGAATATAAATACTGTCTCGGGTCGTGCCGGCTTCGTCATAGACGACCACCCGCTCCTCGCCAAGAAAGCGATTCACAAGTGTGGATTTACCAACATTCGGACGCCCGACTACGGCGATCTTAATACCTTTAATATCAAGCTCTTCGTGATGAACTTCTTCTTCACCCTCTTCGTAGTAGTAACCGGTCTCTTCCTGCTCGACTTTTTCTTCTTCGATTAATTCGTCCATGACGTAATCAATCAGCGCCGAAATGCCACGGTTATGTGCCGCAGCGATAGGCAGGGGTTCCCCCATACCCAGCTCGAAGAACTCACCCAGAACGATGTCGGGGTTTTTACCGTCGATTTTATTAGCAATCAGATAGGCTGCTTTGCCATTGCGACGCAGGTGATCTGCAATCATGCGATCGCCAGCAGTGATACCTGCGCCGACGTCGACCAGAAAGAATACGATGTCCGCTTCCTGAATAGCCTGAAAACTCTGGCCCGCCATTGCGGAATCGATCCCTTCTTCCTGTCCACTGATACCGCCGGTATCAATCACAATAAAAGGATGATCACCCACTTTCCCTTCACCGTATTTACGGTCACGGGTAAGACCTGCGATTTCAGCCACCAGCGCGTCACGGCTTTTGGTCAACCGGTTGAAGAGCGTCGATTTACCAACATTCGGGCGTCCGACGAGAGCGATAACAGGTACCATGTCAGGAAACCTCAGATAAGAAAGTGGATGGCATTAACGCAGTTCGATCAGCGCCAGATCGCCGGCATTGGTATACACCAGAAGGCCTTCGTCTGTGTCCAGCATATTGCTGCGGATACCAAAATCGCGGCCACGGGAGAGGCGCCAGTTAGTTGCCTCAGGCTGGTGCGGATAATTTATATGCAGAGGTCGCGGGCGAAGCATGATACGCCCTTCGATACCGCCATCAACCTGGCTGATGAAGTGAACGTAACCTTCTTCATCGCCAACGGCCAGATAGGTCCCGGTAGCTGTTACCTGGCCAAGGCCACGTCCCATCAGTTCAGTCTGCAACCAGGCCTTAGCGCCCGTCATCATGTCATACGACTGGATACTGTCATCGTCGAGCGTCAGATAAACGCTGCCGAGTGCCAGTTCAGGGCTGGTGTAGGTTGAGCCTTCTTCCTGCCAGATGGTCTCCCCCATCTCGCTGACCGCTGCCACGTTGCCGTGGTACGCAGCCGCAAAAATAATGCGCCCGTCAGACACCGGAGACCCATCAACATCGACCAGACGCTCAAGTTCAGAACGACCATCAGGTACACCGAGACGAATATCCCAGCGCGGAATACCAAGTACTTTATCGAGCGCGACCAGCTTGCCCGTCGCATATCCGGTAATCACCAGACGATCTGTAATTAACGGCGTACCTGTGCCCCGTACCGAAAGAACCGGCATACCCGCTTCGTAGGACCAGGCCTGAGCGCCATTATCACGCTCAAGCGCCGTAACGCGCCCATCAACCGTCTGGATAAATACCCGCTGATCGTCGGCAGCCGCCTGCGCCACAGCTTCACTTGGCAGCATAGCGCGCCACTGCTCTGACCCATCTTCTGCTGACAGAGCAACCAGAGTGCCTTCCCGCAGGCTGACAAATAACTGATTATCACTGAAAGAGACACCACCAAGAATTGGCTGTTCCAGGTCTTTCGTCCAGAGTCGGTCACCCGACGCCAGCTCAACTGCCGTTACCGTGCCACCGGTGTCCGCTGCGTACACGGTATCACCATCAACCGCTGCTTTGAGACGGGTGTAAGTAACCCCCGGCCCTTCACCAAGATTGATACGCCAGACAACATCCGGCTTTGCTTCGCCAGACACATCAGGCAATACCCGATCATTGGTGGATGCACAGGCCGCCAGAGCCGCCGCACATGCAGTGATTAAAAGAGACTTAAACCAGTGGCGCAAATGCATCAGGCGTCCTCAGAGGAAGTAGTATCCGGTGTATTCAGGCTATCTATTTTGCGCTGCAGAATGCTGTTGTTCTGTCCCAACGCCTGTGCAGCATCCATAGCTCGCAGATAGGCATCACGCGCATTGGCCAGCTCGCCCTTACGGAACAGAGCGTCACCGCGCGCTTCTTCAATTTGTGGAGCAAAGGCTGGATCAGCTTTCTCTGGCAATGCTGCCAGAGCTTCATCCGCTTTACCCTGCTGTGTCAGCACAGCCGCCAGACGCGCTTGCGCGGCCAGCTTAACCGGCTCTGCATCGGCGTCGTTTACCAGCGCCTGAAGCTCAGCAGCCGCTGCTTCATAGTCACCATTTTCTGCGGCAATACGTGCAATAAAGAGACTGCCGAAATCAGAGTATGCAGTATCACTGAAGTCTGTTTTCAGTTGTTCAGCAAGACGCTGCATATCGGCAGTTGCGTCGCTGTTTTCCTGAGCTGCCAGTTCAACCAGCTGAGTGTATACCGCAGAGGCCGCTTCACCGGTCGCCTGCTTGCTGTCCTGCCAGTAGTTCCAACCAACCACACCAGCGATAGCAACAGCAACCGTTGATACCAGACTGGTGCCGTTTTCTGACCACCACTTTTTGATGATCTCTGCCTGTTCTTCATCCGTTCTTAAATCGGTCATTATCTCGTCTCCGACAAGCTATTTTTATTGTCTGTTAATCAGCTCAGGTTATCTGTCAGCCACTGACCCAGTTCACTCTGGGCAATGGTTTGTTGTCCTGCTTCACCGCGAAGGTCTTTCACCGTCACCTGCTTTTCAGCGATCTCGGTTTCACCCAACAGCAGCGCAAACAATGCACCGCTCTTGTCTGCTTTCTTCATCTGACTCTTGAAGCTGCCACCGCCGCAGTGGGTCTGTACCCGCAACCATGGCTGCTCAGCACGCAGGCTGTCTGCCAGCATCAGTGACGCAAGACTCGCACCTTCACCGACACCGCATACGTACAGATCCACAGTCTGCATCACTTCAGCAGGAATCACTTCGAGCGTTTCCAGCATCAATATCAGACGTTCAACACCCATGGCAAAACCCACCGCAGGTGTTGGCTTACCGCCCAGCTGCTCGACCAGCCCGTCGTAACGACCACCGGCACAGACAGTTCCCTGTGCACCCAGCTTATCCGTTACCCATTCAAAGACGGTTTTGCAGTAGTAATCCAGACCACGCACCAGGCGTTGGTTGATTTCGTACTTTACACCAGCGGCGTCGAGTACCGCACGCAGGGCGTCAAAATCCGAGCGGCTCTCATCGTCCAGATAGTCATGTAACTCTGGCGCATCAGCCAAGAGAGCCTGGGTCTCCGGGTTTTTACTATCGAGCACTCGCAGAGGGTTAGTCTCAAGACGACGCTGGCTGTCTTCATCCAGCTGGTCTTTACGCGCGCTGAGGTAATCAACCAGTGCATCGCGATAACGCGCACGCGCATCATTGCTACCCAGTGTGTTCAGTTGCAGCGTTACCGAGTCAGCAAGACCCAGCTGCTCCCACAGACGCGCAGTCATCAGAATCAGTTCGGCGTCGATATCCGGTGTCGCAATTCCATAGGTCTCAACACCAATCTGATAAAACTGGCGATAGCGGCCTTTTTGTGGACGCTCATGGCGGAACATGGGGCCTGTGTACCACAAGCGTTGCGTCTGATTGTACAGAAGACCGTGCTCTTCACACGCACGCACACAACTGGCCGTGCCTTCCGGACGCAGCGTCAGACTGTCGCCGTTACGGTCTTCAAAGGTGTACATTTCTTTTTCAACGATATCGGTCACTTCACCGATAGAACGCTTGAACAGCGCCGTCTGCTCCAGCACCGGCATACGAATTTCGTCGTATCCATAACCAGCCAGTACATCTTTTACCGTGCCTTCAAGATACTGCCAGACCGGGCTCTGTGTTGGCAGTATGTCGTTCATACCGCGGATTGCCTGAATTTTCTTTGCCATGTTTAACTCTTTTTTGCCTGTTCCAGTTATTTAACGCTGGTAATCAGGTCTTTGCGTTCTTCGTCGAGGGTCGCCGCACGTTCCCGGATCATTCTCTCCAGGTCATCGACAAGACCGTCGTTGGTCAGTTTGCCAGCTGGTTTACCATCGATGTATACGAGATTCGGCTGACCACCAGTCAAACCCAGATCGACTTCTTTGGCTTCGCCCGGTCCGTTCACGACACAGCCAATGACAGCAACGTCCATATCGGTACGGATATCTTCGACGCGCATTTCCAGCTCGTTCATGGTTTTGATCACATCAAAGTTCTGACGTGAACAGCTTGGGCACGCAATAAAGTTAATACCACGGGAGCGCAGCTTCAGTGACTTGAGCATATCCCAGCCCACCTTCACTTCTTCTACCGGATCAGCAGCAAGAGACACGCGAATAGTGTCGCCAATACCATCCCAAAGAAGCAAACCAAGGCCGATAGAGGACTTCACCGTACCACCTCGCAAACCACCCGCTTCGGTAATACCCAGGTGCAGAGGCTGCTCAATCTGATCCGCTATTTTGCGATACGCCGCCACCGTCATGAAAATATCTGACGCTTTCAGGCTCAGTTTGAAATCCGGGTAGTTAAGACGATCCAGAATATCGATATGGCGCATAGCCGATTCGACCAGAGCGTCTGGCGTCGGTTCGCCGTATTTCTTCTGGAGGTCTTTTTCGAGAGAGCCCGCGTTAACGCCAATGCGGATCGGAATACCTTTATCTTTCGCCGCATCAATTACCGCGCGCACACGATCTTCACGACCGATATTACCCGGGTTAATGCGCAGACAATCGACGCCCAGCTCTGCAACACGGAGCGCAATGCGATAATCAAAATGAATGTCTGAGACGAGTGGAATATCCACCTGTTTGCGGATTTCACCAAACGCCTCAGCGGCATCCATCGTAGGGACGGATACACGAACAATATCTGCGCCGGCATCCTGCGCACGGCGAATCTGAGCTACGGTTGCAGCAACATCCGTCGTTTCTGTATTCGTCATGGTCTGAATCGCAATAGGCGCATCACCACCTACCGGGACATCGCCCACCCAGATTTTGCGACTTTTTCTGCGCTTAATCGGGTTTTCCATGTTTTTATTCATGACTGAGCACCGTTCAGAGATTCCTGATACATCCGATATTCTTCAGATTGCGGAAAACGTTGTTTCAATTGAGCCGCCAGCGCAACGCCTCGTGAGGTCTGCTGATGGATCGTCAGTAACTTAATACCCAGCCACAGGCTGTGCGCTGTATGCTCGGTCTGATCACGTTCGACCAGACGATCAAAGCGATCAAAATATTTGAGAGACTCGTCATACCGCTGAGCCTCAAATAACAGAGTTGAGATATTGACCAGCGCATCGACGTTATAAGGGGCCAGACGCAGCGACTGACTATATGCCTCGATGGCTCCCTGAGAATTTTCCATACGATAGAAATTCAGGGCCATATCGTTGTATGCACCAACCCGGTTATTGTAGTAACGGTCGTTAGCAACCTCGGACAACAAATCGCGCGCTTCTTTATGACGCTTCATGCGTGCATAGAGGCGACCAAGGTGGTGACGGGCCAGCGTAAAGTCAGGGTCTTCTCGCAGCGCCTTTTTGAATGATTCTTCCGCCAGATCAAGCTCGCCTTCGGTTTGCCAGACCAACCCCATAGCATCGTTTGCCTGTGGGTCATCCGGATTAATTTCGAGCGCCCGCTGTAAACGATCACGCGCCCAGTCAGGCCGGCCTTTCTGCAAATAACCAAGGCCAAGCTGAGTGTAATTATCAACGGCCTTCTCAGGAGACGCTTTTTTACTGAAACGACTTTCTTCGACGGTGACACACGCCTGTAAACCAATTACCAGTGTGATAGCTGTCAATAGTCTGAATACTGGCATCACGAAGCTCGACCTCCCTGTTCGCTGTCAATCTGAACGGCATCAATATAACGCTGACTACGACGCGTGCGATCCTCTACTTTACCGACCAGCTGACCACAGGCCGCGTCGATATCATCCCCCCGCGTAGAGCGGATAGTGACCACATGGCCCTGACTGATAAGGTAATCACGGAAGCGATATACGCGGTTATTACTCGGACGACGATACCCTGAATTAGGAAACGGATTAAACGGAATCAGGTTAATTTTGCACGGCACCAGCTTCATCAGCTCAGCCAGTTCTTCGGCGTGCGCCATCTCGTCATTCACACCGTCGATCAGGGTATATTCAATCGTGGCTTTACGCTTGTCTGGCAACTTGCCAAGGTAACGATTAGTCGCAGAAATCAGTTCGCTGAGCGGGTACTTTTTGTTGAGAGGTACCAGTGTATTGCGCAGCTCATCGTTAGGCGCGTGCAGAGAAATAGCCAGAGAGACATCCGTGACATCACCGAGCTTATCAATCATAGGGACAACGCCCGACGTGCTCAGCGTGACGCGACGCTTGGACAAGCCATAAGCGTTGTCGTCCATCATCAGATTCATGGCGTCGACAACGTTATCGAAGTTGAGCAGAGGTTCACCCATTCCCATCATAACGACGTTCGTGATGCGGCGTTCACGGCGCTCACCTGGCTCATGAAAACTCATGGCGGCAACATAAAGCTGACCAATGATCTCTGCCACAGTCAGATCACGGTTAAAGCCCTGTTTGCCCGTGGAGCAGAAGCTGCAGTCCAGTGCGCAGCCAATCTGCGAACTGACACACAGGGTGCCACGATCTTTCTCAGGGATATAAACGGTTTCGACGGCACTGCCTCCCGGCATACGCATCACCCATTTGCGGGTGCCATCTTTTGAGAAATCTTCATATACGACTTCAGGCAGGACAATTTCACTGACTTCTGCCAGCTTTGCGCGCAGCGCCTTGCCCATGTTCGTCATCTTTTCGAAGTCCGATTCGCCATACTGGTGAATCCACTTCAGCATCTGTTGCGCACGGAATTTCTTTTCACCAATGCTCAGGAAGAACTCTTCCATCTTCGCAGGTGACAGGCCCAGCAGGTTGGTTTTTTCTGAAGTGTCGGACATGTTGGAATACCTGAAGTACAGCACCGGGCTAGCCGGCAGGGTGAACAGGGCAGCAAGCGTTGCTACTGCCCCACTGCATCACTTAGCGTGCGCAGATTTCTTCAGCATTGAAGAAATAATCGATTTCACGTGCTGCAGACTCAGCAGAGTCAGAACCGTGAACAGCGTTAGCGTCGATGCTTTCAGCGAAGTCAGCGCGGATAGTGCCAGCGTCAGCTTCTTTAGGGTTAGTCGCACCCATCAGTTCGCGGTTCTTAGCGATCGCGTTTTCACCTTCCAGAACCTGTACAACAACAGGACCAGAAGTCATGAAACCAACCAGATCACCGAAGAAAGGACGCTCTTTGTGCTCAGCGTAGAAACCGCCAGCTTTTTCGTCGTCCAGCTTCAGCATTTTAGCAGCAACAACCTGCAGGCCAGCTTTTTCAAAGCGAGTCAGGATTTCGCCGATTACGTTTTTAGCAACAGCATCTGGTTTGATGATGGACAGAGTGCGTTCTACAGCCATTTTTTAGCTCCAAAGTAGGTGTTTGTGTGTGTTTAGGGTTCAAAACCCGCGGATTATACGCACCTTTCTATGAAAGTTGTATAAAGGATGCCGCAACTCACTCACTGTTTACGAAGGAGGCTTACAACACGCGAAACTTCAGTAATCGCGAAGTCGATCTCTTCTTCCGTTGTGTAGCGGCCAACACTCATTCGCAAACCCGCGTGAGCCAACTGATCACTGCGTCCGATTGCTTTCAGAACGTAGGATGGCTCCACACTCGCCGAGGTACAGGCAGAGCCGGAAGACACGGCCACTTTCGCCAGGCTGGCAAGCAAGATTTCACCATCCACGTCTGCAAAACTCACATTGAGATGGTTAGCGACACGCGCATCAAGGTCACCGTTCACCCAGACATCACCCAGTGATGAGATTCCTGCCCAGAGACGATCACGCAATTCGCGGATACGTGCTTCATCGGTCACCAGCTGCTCACTGACCAGGCGAGCAGCCTCGCCAAAGCCCACCAGCTGATGCGTTGGCAAAGTGCCTGAGCGCATGCCACGCTCATGCCCACCACCATGGATCTGACTGACTAAAGGCACCTGAGGGTCGCGACGTACATACAAAGCGCCAATGCCCTTAGGGCCGTAAAACTTGTGCGCCGACAAGGACATCATATCAACGCCCCAGTCACTGACATTGACAGCCATTTTACCAACGGCCTGGGCTGCATCGACGTGCAGCAAAGACTTGTGACCTTTGAGTAGCTTCGCGATCGCTGGAATGTCAGTCACTGTGCCCAGTTCATTGTTAACCGCCATTAGCGTGACGAGACACGTATTGTCGGTCAGAGCATCCGCCACCTGCGACGGCTGAATAAGGCCATCCGCATCCGGCGTAAGGTAACTGACGTGAACCTGGTGCCAACGTTCAAGGTAGGCCACCGTATCCAGAACCGCCTTATGTTCAATGGCGGAGGTGATGATGTGAAGTGGAGTATCCGGCTGTTCGCGTCGAAGCGCTTCGACGTGGCCTTTGATTGCCAGATTGTTACTTTCAGTCGCGCCCGACGTCCAGACAATTTCGCGGGTATCAGCGCCGATCAGACGGGCCAGTTGGCCACGGGCATTCTCTACCGCCTGCTCAGCCTGCCAGCCGTAGCGATGCGAACGTGACGCAGGATTCGCAAAGTTGCCGTCCAGAGTCAGGCAGGCAGTCATTGCTTCCGCGACCTCCGGAGCACAGGGAGTCGTCGCTGCGTAATCGAGATAAATTGATTTCATTGCTGTATCCGCATCACTGGGTTTTAACGCGCATTGTCCTCAGCGGATCTCTGGCGTCAAGCCGAGCGACTGGTGTCCATGCTGTCGGTAATCAACAGACTATCGATACGGTCGCGGACTCCACGCTCCTGACGACTGGCGATGTCTTTGATTTCACGACGCTCAATAAGCTGAAACAGGGATATGTTCTTCAGGAAACTGTGGATCTGATCGCTCAGATCCATCCACAAATGATGAGTCAGGCACTCTTCGCCATCCTGACAGTCACCTTTGCGGTTGCAGCGTGTGGCGTCCATGGATTCGTTGACCGCATCCACAATCTCAGCAACGTTAATCTCAGCATCAGCACGGCTAAGTTGATAACCACCACCCGGCCCGCGCACACTGGATACCAGACCATTACGCCGCAACTTGGCGAACAGCTGTTCGAGGTATGACAGAGATATTCCCTGACGACCGGAAATATCGTTCAGGCTGACTGGCCCCTGACGTGCATGGATAGCCAGGTCCAGCATTGCTGTCACAGCATAACGGCCTTTAGTCGTTAAACGCATAATCTCACCTCGTTAGTACTGGATTGATTATGCGTATTTCCGACTAAAACAGTCAACTATGTTGCGAAAGCTTTTGTCAGTCTCCGGAGGACTTCTCTCTTTCTGCCTCGAGGCGCTCATGCAGGCTGACGAAGGTTTCTTCTTCCAGCTCAGGAAGTGCATCTTCGCAGCTGTGATCCCCAAGGTTACTCAGCGCCCGGCACATATTGTCGATTTTCTTATCGACGTGATGCATGTGATCCATAAGGTTGTGGATCGAGCGCGCGATCGGGTCGGGCATATCATCGGTCATACCGTACGCATCAAACCCTATCTTCGCAGCCATTTCCCGCCGGCGGTTCTCAGCATCCGTACTCGCCTTGCGGATAATACGCCCTGGAATGCCCACCACAGTGACAGATTCAGGCACGTCCTTGGTCACCACAGCGTTAGAACCAATACGAGCGTCAGCGCCTACAGTAATCGGGCCTAGCACCTTAGCGCCTGCACCGACCACAACACCATCGTGCAAGGTTGGGTGACGCTTACCTTTATTCCAGCTTGTGCCACCAAGAGTCACACCATGGTAAAGGGTCACATCGTCGCCAATCTCAGCGGTTTCACCAATCACCACGCCCATGCCGTGATCAATGAAGAAGCGGTTACCAATGGTTGCGCCCGGGTGAATCTCGATTCCCGTCATCCAGCGACTGAACGTAGAAAGCACACGCGCGAACCATTTCAGGCCGCGGCGCCATAACCAGTTGGCCAGGCGGTAGTGCATGATCGCATGGACGCCCGGATAGGTGGTGAGTACCTCGAAGGTATTCCGTGCCGCCGGGTCCCTGTCGAACACACATGCGATATCATCGCGCAATTGACGGATACTCAAGCCTTATCCCCTTTCTCATCAGACTCTGAGGGATCTGTACGCCGTTGAATGGCCGCCAGCATGCCCCTGAGAATATTAATTTCCATGCGATCCGGAGCCGCCCGCTGAAAAAGCCGGCGCACACGCGTCATCAGTTGCTTGGGAGTATTGGGGTCAAGGAAGCCAATCTCAACCAGAGTCTGCTCCATATGCTGCAACATACCGTTCAACTGATCATGCGTTGCCATGGGGTAGTCCCAATCCACGCCCCACCGCTGCTCACTTTCAGCGTTTTCAACCTCGGTCAGTGCGAGGCGCATTTCGTACGCCATGACCTGAATCGCCTGGGCTACATTGAGCGAAGAGAAGTTCTCATCCGTTGGAATATGCACGTGTGCATTACACAGATGGAGCTCTTCATTCGTGAGGCCACGGCTTTCGCGGCCAAAAACCAGCGCGATATCATTCCCCGCTGCTGCTGCCTGAGCCGCCCGGTCGCCGCACTGGCGCGGCGTCATCAGTGGCCACGGGACGCTGCGGCTGCGAGCACTGGTGCCAACCACCAGGCCACAACCCGCGATCGCGCCTTCCAGTGTCGGATGAATTTCAGCATTGTGAAGGATATCTTCAGCGCGGGAAGAGCGCTGAATCGCTTCTTCATCGATGCTTGCTATCGGATCTACTAACAGCAGGCGACTGAGCCCCATGTTCTTCATCGCCCGTGCCGCTGCACCTATATTTCCGGAGTGTGTGGTGTTAACCATCACGACACAGATTCTGTTCAGCATGTAAGACCCGACGTGGTAGGAATGTAAAGGCCGAGAGTGTAGCGCAAAAGGGACTTCGCCAACCAGTTCTACGCTGTTATACTTCGCGGCCGTTTTTTAAAGGCTGGGTCTGTCGCCCTGCCTTACGTTCTTTAAAGCAACAGGAATACCCTATGCAACCCATGGTGAATCTGGCGCTGCGCGCTGCGCGCAACGCCGGTCAGGATCTGGTTCGTCGTCTTGACCGTTTTGATGCTGCTCAGAGTACTGATCAGGAAAAAGCTAAGTTTATTGCTGACTGCACCATTGGTCTCGAAAAGAGCATTATTTTCGAGCTGAAGAAGTCACTCGCCGACGATAACTTCGAAGGCCGCGAAACCGGTTTCAACGCCGGCAAAGAAGGTCAGCCAGTGTGGCAGATCTGTGTGATCGATGATCTCGCTAACTTCCGCGTAGGTATTCCGGCGTTTGCTATCATCATCAACTGCCTGCACAAAGACCGCACTGAGCATTGCGTTGTCCTCAACCCAATGAATGGTGATGAGTTCAGCGCTTCACGTGGTCGCGGCACCCAACTTAATGGTCGCCGCATCCGTTGTGGTGGCGTGACTACCCTGACCGACGCAATTACTGCGTTCACTCAGCCTATGGGCCTGAGTGACAACGCGGCTGACCAGCGCGCGAAAGTAATGCGCCTGATGGAATCAAACTACGACGTACGCTCTATTGGCTCGGGCATTCTGACCATGGCTTATGTTGCTGCGGACCGCTTCCAGGCGGCACTGGTGTCTGATCTCGACGCCATCGCACTGAATGCCGGCACTCTTCTGACCTCAGAAGCGGGCTGCCTGCTTGCAGCCATTGATGGCGCACCGCGTGTTTCTGCACCAGCCAACATTGCAGTAGCGAACCCACGACTGCTTAAATCTCTTCTGAAACTCTGAGATTGGTTGGCTTAGTCGCCTGACTTTCAGGTCAGTGCAGAGCACAGTACAACCTCCTGTCTATACTGCAGTTATAGAAAGGAGGTAAGCCTATGCTCTGGTCTCATCTGAAAATTACGCTTTGCTGGCTGTGCGAGTCGCAGAGCTGCGACGAGCTCTCGCTTCATCGAGAGAAGATCCAGTAGCCCATATCAGGGCTGAAGACAGATACAAAAAAAGCGGCTTCAAGCCGCTTTTTTATACTCATCAGACTCAGCGTATCGCCGATACATCTTCCGCCTGAGGGCCTTTCTCACCACGAACAACGCTGAACTTAACGCGCTGACCTTCGGTCAGGGAGCGATGCCCCTGACCACGGATAGAGCGGAAGTGAACAAACACATCCTCGCCTTCGTCCCAGGTAATAAAGCCAAAGCCTTTCTTCACGTTGAACCACTTAACGACGCCACGCTCACGGCCATCTTCTACGTCACTCTCAACCATAGTGCCACTGCTGCGCTGGCGACGGCGACGCGCCGGAACCAGTTGAGCAGACACAAAGCTGATGATGAATGCCAGAATTGCCATAACAATCAGTGCGACCGCCATGCCTTCTGAGTTCAGCAGAGTAGAGAAGCTAGTGGCAGCACCACCAGCCAGTTGAATATCTTTAGCCAGACCTGCAATCAGCGCGACGACAACAAACGGCGCTATTACTGCAAATACGACTGCTACGATTAATTTACGAACCATTAACTTACCCATGTGTTATCCCGAATCACTCGTTGTTATTATGCCGGCCAGAGACGGGATGCCCGATATACGTAAAAATACCGTCGCAGACCATTGACAAGTGGGCTATGAAAGCCCAATTAACCAAAAAAATCAACACGATAGCGCATGGAGACTGCAATCATGGAAAATAAATTGCCGCCTGCGGCCGAAAGAGTCACTCAACTTGAAACGCGGATTACATATCTCGAGGATACGGTGGAGACTCTGAATAAAGAACTTGCGACCATATCAGCAGAGTTCCGGTTAGCAAAAGAAGCACTGCAGCATATGTATCGGCGCATGGAGCAAATCCAGACAACCGACAGCGGGATTGCAAATCCAGCGGACGAACCGCCACCACCGCACTATTAATTGGCGGTACAGCACCAGTAATTGTCACGTGGATAACATATAATCCGCCGCCTGAAATGGTTCTTTTTTACAGGTTCATCTATGAGCGTCATCCGAAAATTACGTATCCGAATCAATCAGTGGCAACAGAAGCTGCTTTATAAGCTGGTCAAGACAAAGATTATTGGTGCTGATAAAGACAAGATCGAACTGGACCCAGTGCAGCCCGTTATTTACGCCATGCTCTATCCCTCATATGCCGAGCAGATTGTTATTAACAAAGAAGTCTCCGAGCGTGGTTGGCAGGCACCATTTCAGCAACGGCTGAATGGTACCTTACCTGGCAATCCTTATTTCGGCATTTATCGCCGCCCCGGAAATCCATTCCGCAAAGATGGGCTCGCTACAATTCCCCGTCATCTGAAGAGACAAGCTGAATGGATGCTTGCGGATGACAGTCGTGACATTCAGGTGATGCCCGTGCGGGTTATGTGGGGACGTTCACCGGAGCGCGAACGTTCTTTCCTTCGTATCTGGCTGCAGAATGCAGGTAGCCTAGGCGGCCGCGTGATGACTTTTTTTGCGATTCTGTTTAACGGGCGTAATACCTTTGTTCATTTCTCCGAGCCCCTGTCGTTACGCGAACTGGCGGGAGGCGAAACCTCCCCGGAGCTGGTCGCCCGTAAACTCGCCCGTGTTTTGCGTGTTCACAATCGCAAGGTAACAAAATCGGTACTGGGCCCAGAACTGTCTCACCGACGCACACTGGTTCATCAGATCCCGAATCGCCCAATGGTCCGTCACGCCATTGAAAGTGAAATGAAAGAGAACGGCTTAAAACGCGAGAAGCTGAGAAAGCGAGCTCTTAAATACGCGGATGAAATTGCCTCAAATATTTCGTATACCAACGTTCGTTTCCTGGATATTTTGTTGACTTGGGTGTGGAACAAAATCTACAACGGCACGGCTATCCACAATATCGAGCAGGTAAAAGAAGTCGGCAAAGACAACACTGTCGTCTATGTTCCTTGCCACCGAAGCCACATCGATTATCTATTACTGTCTTACGTTCTTTACCACCATGGCCTACAGCTTCCACAAATTGCTGCGGGTATTAACCTCAATATGCCAGTGGTTGGCTCGATACTCCGCCGCGGCGGTGCATTTTTTATGCGCAGAACTTTCCGTGGTAATCCGCTGTATGCAGCCGTCTTTGATGAATATCTGCACTCGGTATTTACCCATGGATATTCGTCAGAATATTTCGTCGAAGGTGGCCGCTCCCGTACCGGCCGTACCCTCAGCCCGAAAGCCGGGATGCTTGCAATGACGGTTCGCTCATACCTGCGCGACTCAAAAAAGCCAATGGTGTTCGTGCCTGTGTATACGGGTTATGAAAAAGTATTCGAAGAAAAGAGCTATCTTGGTGAGTTGCGCGGAAAAGCGAAAAAGAAGGAAAGCCTTCTCGACGTACTGGGCACATTGCGTTCTTTCAAGAAGTCGTTTGGTAAGGTCAACGTTACCTTTGGCGAACCGATACATCTCTCACCATACCTTGAAGAGCGTCACCCAGGCTGGAGTAATCAGGACTACGAAGCATGTAACTATCGCCCTGATTGGGCACCGGAACTGGTTGATGAGCTGGCCACTACCGTTGTCACCGAAATCAACCGCGCAGCCTCGGTTAACCCTATCAACCTGATCGCACTCGCTATTCTTGCGTCGCCCCGCCAGGCCATGGATGAAAATCAGCTGATGCGTCATATGGAAGCCTATCGTGACCTGCTGGCCATGGTTCCGTATTCCGATATGACGGTTTTACCTGACGGACATGCGAGCGACTGGCTTGCCCACGCCGAAGAGCTTGGATCGGTTTCCCGTAGCAAGCACGACATGGGCGACCTGATTCAGACGAATGAGCGCCAGGCGGTTACCCTGACGTACTACCGCAACAATGTTCTCCACATCATTGCACTACCATCTTTGATTGCATGCCTGCTACTCAATAATCGTCGCTGCACTCAGGCGGATATCCTCGAAAGTTGTCAGGCCCTGTATCCATTCCTGAAAGCAGAACTCTTCCTTCACTGGACAGAAGACACTCTCGAACAAGCTGTTAACAGCTGGCTGGATGTACTGGAGCAGCGCGGCTATCTGGAAGTGAGTGACGGTTGTTATCATTGCCGCATTGATGGCGACAACCTGCCGATGCTGCAGAGTCTGGCAGACCCGATTTCACAAACGCTGCAGCGTTATTTCCTGTCGATTTCCCGCCTGAAGCATCAGGGCAGTGGAAACCTGACGGCGCAACAGCTGGAAGAACAATCGACACTGTTGGCTCAACGTCTGAGCTTGCTGTACGGAATTAACGCGCCTGAGTTCTTTGATAAAGCTCTGTTCCGTGCACTTATACGTCAATTGATTGAGAGCGGTATGATCAGTTGTGGGGAGGACGACATGTTGTCTTTCGACGAAGACCTGAATCCGCTGATGGCAATACTGGAAAATCTGCTGGATGCCAACCTCAGGCAGACGATCCTGATCAGCCTGTAAGGCTGATGCCTCTCAGGCCGGAGCCTCTACTCTGGCCAGAGCGTACACATCAAACCGGTTCGACTTACCCGTAATACTGTATGAAGGCGCACGCCCTGCAAGGGGCTGCGCTTTTCGCGCACGCTTCACTACGACCCGACACCGCGCCGCATTTAATGCCGGCCCCAACAGGTCATCAGAATCGGTGTCCTGACCAACAACCTCACGAAATGCCTGCATATCTTTTTTGACAGCCGCCTTCTGCTTGGGGTCATGGTCAAACATAGGGTCCAGATAGACGACATCAACTGAGTTCTTGGCCTGTGCAGCAAGCCACTGATGAGCAGACGTATGAACTAAGCGGATACGACCAACAATCTCTGCGACTTCATGATCCAGGCGGGCGCGACCCAGACCATCCTGAAGCAGCGCTGCAACGACAGGCTGACGCTCAATAGCCGTGACGTCACAGCCCAGTGTCGCAAGCACAAAAGAGTCGCGTCCAAGGCCCGCGGTAGCATCGACCACGGTAGGAATATAGGCCGCACTGACACCGACCGCCTTTGCTATATCCTGCCCTTTTCCGCCGCCGAACTTACGTCTGTGCGCTGTAGCGCCAGCGCAAAAATCAACCACGACTCTGGTCTTCGGGGAATCTCCACGAACCAGGGCCAGAGCATGCCCATCATGATGAAGGTGATACTCCGTATTCTGAGGCATGTTCGCTGTTGAGACACCTAATCCAAACGCGTCGGCGAACTCGTGCAGGTGAGGAGCAAAATCAGAAGCGCAGTATAATTCGGTCATATTTATACGAAAAACAGAAGCAGAACAGCGCCAAGAATTAATCGATAAACTACAAATGGCATCATGCCAATGCGGTTAATGAAGGCGAGGAAGTAATAGATACAAATCCACGCACTGACCGCAGAAATAACAATACCTAATATCAGCGACTGCCAGTCAACAGCGGTCGACTGCTCTGCCAACTCCAACGTCTTTAAACCACCCGCTGCAAGAATTAATGGAATCGACAGAAGGAATGAAAACTTCGCGGCATCGACACGCTGCATGCCAATCAGAAGCGCCGCAGTAATGGTAATACCCGATCGGGATGTGCCAGGTATCAATGCGAATATCTGAGCTACGCCGATCACCATCGCCATCAGGAGTGTCATCTCCCCTAAGCCTGCTCGGCCGTGCCGGACCCGGTCCGCAACCCCCAAAAGAATGCCAAAGCCTATGGTAGTCGCTGCTATTACCGCCGTAGAACGAAGATTCACCTCAATCCAGTCGTTCAGCAATAAACCAGCAAGCCCTGCCGGAATAGTTGCCAACGCGACGTACCACGCCAGCCGCCCATCGGCATTGGGGTGTCGGGTAAAGCCGGTCGTTAACCAGCCCTGTAACAGACGTATAATCTCTGCACGGAAATAGATAATAACAGCCGCGAGTGTTCCAACATGAACAGCCACATCAAATGCGAGCCCCTGATCCTCCCAACCCAACATGCGGGAAGGCAGAATCAGATGCGCAGAGCTACTGATTGGAAGAAATTCGGTCAGGCCCTGTAATACTGCAAGGACAATAATTTCGAGTAGATCCACGGGTAATAACTTCCTATGTTAATTTCGCTTCAGAAGGCTTGGCTGTTCATCCAGCTTTTTCCATGCAACAGAGTTACGCAGATATACCGGTAATTGATTATCGGGTGAGCCGAAATTGCCATTATTCCATTCCCGGTCCGCCAGTGCTGCCATGACGCGAGCTTCCGGCTGAATCGTTGCGTATGCTGAATTCAACTCACTAAAAGGCGCTAAGCTGAGGCCATCACCAGCAAGCAGCCCTCCGAATTCACTTGCCTGCGTCAGGCATAATTCCGGTGACCCCACCTGCTCAACACCACCGGCCTGAGTCATTCCATCTATAACGTCGAACTGCCCCCAGAACACCTCTCCCATGTGTGCATCCATAATCGCAAGCACCTTGCTTGCAGTCTCATCATTTGAAGCAGCAGCGAGTGCTACAGTCTCAAGAGACGATACACCACAGACAGGAAGATCTAATCCTAAAGCAAGCCCCTGTGCCACAGATACGGCAATCCGTATTCCGGTAAATGACCCTGGGCCACGACCAAACGCCAGACCATCAAGCTGATGCCTGGAAATACCTGAATCAGCCAGAATATCGTCTATCATCGGGAGCAGACGCTGGGCGTGACGTCTTGGCTGTTCTTCTGTATTCCAGACCAGTTCGCCGTTGATATTCAGCGCAACAGAGCAGAGTGAGGAAGATGCGTCGATTGTGAGAATTACAGACATTTGAATACCACCGATCAATGATGCGGGGAGTATATCAGGATTCAGCGGGAGAATGCCGCAGCTCACTGTCGGACAGCGAGGAACGTCAGGCATAAAAAAACCCGGACGAGCCGGGTTCTTTCACAAAGCGGAGAATTAAGATTCTGAAGAATCTTTCTTCTCTTCAGCAGCTGGGGCTGGTGCTGGCGCTGCTGGCTTCGAAGCTGCTGCCTTAGGTGGACGACCACGCTTCTTTGGCGCTGCCTTTGCTGCCGCTGGCTTAGCAGGTGCTTTCACTGCTGTCGTCGCTGCCTTAGCTGGACGACCCCGTTTCTTAGGTGCTGCCGCCGGCTTAGCGGCTGCTGTTTTCTTAGCAGCTGCTTTTTTAGGTGCCGCTTTGGCTGTAGTCGCCTTAGCTGGACGACCGCGCTTCTTTGGCGCTGCGGTGGTAGCTGCCTTAGTTGCTGTAGCCGCTTTAGCTGGGCGACCGCGCTTTTTCGGTGCAGCTTTTGCTGGTGCTGTCGCCTTAGCAGGACGACCGCGCTTCTTCGGAGCAGTCGTTGCTTTCGCTGGTGCAGCCGCTTTTGCAGGGCGACCACGTTTGGCCGCTGGCTTAGCTTCAAGTGCTTTAATCGAAGATTCTATTTTCTTAGAAGCAGTAGCTACTTTTTTGTTCTCTGCAGTAGTGCGAGCTTTAACTTTACGGGCGTCCTGTTTATCGCGCTTGCTACGCCATTGAGTAGCAAATTTAGTCAGAGCTTTCTCGAGATCGGCCTCTGCTTTATCAGCCAGTGTCTTAGCATAACTTTTAACAGTTTCTTCAGCCTTCGCAGCAGTCGCTTCAATGCGGGCTTTCAGTTCTGCAATTTTGAGGTCTTTCTTGGCTTCAGCAACCTTCTGCGTCAATTCAGAGAGTTTCTCTTTCTGAGTTTTGACCGCATTAGTAGCAGTCGCTACTGAACGCTTAGTCGCGGCAGTGGCCTTTGGACCAGCAGCTTTCACTTTTGCTTGCTTCAGCTTAGTTTCAGCGGCAGTGACACGTTCTTTCTGCTTGGACTGAGCTGCCACCGCTTTTTCAACGGCGTTCGTTGCCTTTGCCACAGCAGCAGGTACCGCAGACTCAACCGGCTTTTTCGCCGCAGGCTTCCGGCCGCGCTTGGCAGGTGCTTTAGTTTTAGCCATAGGTATTTCCTCTTTTACTTACCTGTTTATAAAAGCGGTGGGGCTGATAATCAGTGATTCCCCGATTCGTTGTGGACTTACTTCTTAGCGATAATTCGCATAAGTAAATCTTCATACTGCAATACAGTATATAAAGTAACCGACGGAATAATAGTATTTTTCATAAAAAAAACAAAAAAATCCTCGATTTTTTAAAATAAGAATGCATATCTGGCCCAAATGAGGAGATTTCAGAGCGAGACACTTAATCAAACAAGAAAAATATTTCTGGGCCATGAGCAGATCATTGACGACCAGAATGCACCAGAATGGATTGCAGTTAACTCACTGACCGCTTGTAAATCATTTGCTTCCGATTAATTGATGAATACGTACCCGTAATGGACGAGTATCTCCGTATAATCAAATAAGGCGGTACATTACCCTGGGGAAGAACTAAGACTGGTATTGTGTTCAAGCTCAGAAGTTTACGTACAGAAACAAAAAAGGAGCCTTTCGGCTCCTTTTATAAAAGTAATCTGAGAACTTAACTTAAGGCGCTCATTACTTTTTCAGTGATATCAGACAAAGATCCTACACCCGGAACGTGAACATATTCCGGAGCCGACTCGCCCTTCTCTTCACGCAGTTTCTTATAGAAACTTACCAGTGGAGCTGTCTGGTCATGATATATAGAGAGACGCTTGCGCACTGTATCTTCCTGATCGTCATCACGCTGAATCAGATCTTCACCAGTTTCATCATCTTTTCCCTCATTTACTGGAGGGTTGTATATCACGTGGTATACACGGCCAGAGTTCGGGTGAACGCGACGACCGCTCAGACGCTTAACAATCTCTTCATCGTCGACATCAATTTCGACAACATAGTCGATATCAACACCAGCTTCGATCATGGCTTCAGCCTGAGGGATCGTGCGAGGAAAACCATCAAACAGGAAACCATTGGCACAATCGTCAGATTGGATACGCTCTTTTACCAGATCAATAATAATCTCGTCAGATACCAGCCCACCTGTTTCCATAATTTCTTTCACTTTAAGGCCAAGTTCACTACCTGCCTTTACTGCAGCTCGCAGCATATCCCCTGTTGAGATCTGGGGGATTGAGAATTTTTCACAGATGAACTGGGCCTGGGTACCTTTACCCGCACCCGGAGCCCCTAGAAGAATGACGCGCATGAGCCTGCTCCTCGATAAACAAAATCGGTACTGGACTGTTCATTATTGTTTAAAATTTGATCAGCCAGAGAGAAAAATAGGCCTAACCTTACTCTTTAGCCAGCTATTGCTCAAGTGATTCTAGATGAAATCACCTGTACAACCAGCACGACCTTGGTCGAGGCCTTCTGAGAGCCAGAGAATACGGGCAATCAGCCCGTATTCCGCATGCCGGCAGCAATGCCGGCCATGGTTACCATCAGAGCTTTTTCTACTTCTGTACTGACCACATCAGCGGACTGGCGCTCACGGTAGAGCAATTCCGCCTGAAGATAGTGCAAAGGATCTGTGTATGGATCACGTACCTGCATCGACTGCTGCAGACTCTGATTGTGCTCCAATAATTCGCTTTGCTCTTTCACCTGTAATACCAGTGCGGTCACATCACCCAGGCGCTGTCGCAACAGACTCCCGAGTGGCTGCATATCGGGTTCAACCAGTAACGCTTCGTAGTAACCTGCGATCGCCGTATCTGCTTTCGAGAGTACCATTTCAAGCATATCGATATAGGTTCTGAAAAATGGCCATTCACAATACATCTGCCGTAACATCGTGAGCTTGCCACGCTGTATCTGATCTTCCAGTGCGCTATCTGCTCCTAGCCATGCCGGCAACATTAAACGGATCTGAGTCCAGGCAAAAATCCATGGAATCGCACGCAGGGTTTCAATTCCACCACCGGAACGTCTTCTTGCAGGGCGACTTCCAAGCGATAATTTCCCCAGTTCCTGCTCGGGGGTAGCAGCACGGAAATAACTCACGAAGTCTGGATTATCCCGTACCATAGCGCGGTACGACCCCACACCAACCTCTGCTAACTCGCTCATGGTATCCCGCCATTCTTTGACAGGCGCCTGAGGCGGTAAAAGGTTAGCCTCAAGCACAGCAGATATATAGATTTTAAGGTTTCTCTCGGCGATTTCGGGCAAACCGAATTTAAAACGTATCATTTCACCCTGTTCAGTTACCCGCAGCCCTCCGCGCACAGATCCGGGAGGCTGAGCCAGAATTGCCCGATGAGCAGGGCCACCTCCGCGACCGACCGTACCACCCCGACCATGAAATAATCGCAGTGAATATCCTTGTTCGTCGGCGACGCGGGAAAGAATCTCCTGTGCCTGATACTGAGCCCAGACCGCGGCAAGCTGACCTGCATCTTTGGAAGAATCTGAGTACCCAATCATGACTTGCTGACGGCATTCGCTGTATTCCCTATACCAGGGAACCTGCCACAGCTTTTCCATTCGCGGGCCTGACTGCTCAAGATCAGACAAGGTTTCAAATAAAGGCACTACAGGTAATTTGTGACGGACACCAGAGGCCTGTAACAACAGTGCGACGGATAAAATATCAGACGGTTCACTGGCCATCGAAATGATATAGCAGGACACCCCTCGACCAATCGGCTGCGCCAGAATGCGTGTCGTCGCCAATACTTCCGCAACCTCATCAGACGGCTCCCAGAACTCGGGGATCAATGGGCGCCGGGAAGTCAGCTCTTTTAATAAAAACTCCTGTTTCTTTTCTTCAGACCATTCAAGGTAATCACCCCAACCATAAAAATCACAGATTTCTGCGAGTACGGCACTGTGGCGGGTTGATTCCTGGCGGACATCAAGACGAACAAGTGCAAGTCCAAAACAGGCACAACGGCGCAAAGTATCGAGCAGGTCACCATCGGCGATGGATTTCAGTCCGCTCCCTACAAGGCTGTCGTAGCAGGCCTGTAGCGGTTCGACCAATTCAGCGTCGTCAAGCAGAGGTTCAAGCTCGCAGACTTCGCCATCAACATTTGCCTGCGCCCATTCCCGGGTGTTTTCCAGGCGGGTTCTCAAACCATGCAGACATTCACGATATGGCTCATGACTCGGATACTTTGCTTTAAATTCAGGAGTACCAGCATACATAGAGAGCTGACTACCCAAGTGCTCGATATCTCTCAGATAAAGGTCAGCAGCCATCCAGCGAGCCAGGTACAGCACTTCTTCAGTGACGGTCGAAGTAACGTTCGGGTTCCCGTCCCTATCTCCCCCCATCCATGACGAAAAGCGCACGGGCACAGCGTCCAACGGTAAGGCGGGAGCGCCTCTTTCCATCAAATCTATATTCATGCTGCGTAGCATTTCGGGAATGGCATACCAGAGAGAGTTTTCTATGACCGCGAAGCCCCATTTGGCTTCATCAACCGCCGTCGGACGAACTTTTCGAATTTCATCGGTGTGCCAGATTTCGTTAATCAATCGGGAGATACGTTCTTCAATCGAGGCCAGTGATGGATGTTCGTCATGAAGATCATCACGCTGCTGCAGGAGGTGCGACAGCTCATCGTATTTCTGGATCAGGGTACGGCGAGTGACCTCCGTAGGGTGTGCGGTGAGTACCAGCTCGACATTAGCCGCTGCCACTTTGGAGGTAAGATCTTCGCCTTCGATTCCGGCCTCAACAAGGCGTTTAATCAGGTCAGGGAACATGGTATCGGTGCTCTCTTCACCGACATCCTCCCGCCGCCAGCTGATGCCGTGCTGTTGCTCAGCAAGGTTGGCCAGGTTAAGAAACTGATTAAAGCCCCGTACCACCGGCACCAGAGAATCATCAGACAATCCTTTAAGCAGATCGAGCAGTTTATCCCGGTCGTTTTCATCACCGGTACGGGCGCGTTTAGCCTGCTTACGGATCGTCTCGATCTGGGCCAGCGTGTCTTCACCGAGATCATTACGTATGGTATTGCCCAGCGCGTTTCCCAGCATTCTTACTTTATCGCGAAGCAGCGCGTCGAGTTCTTTCATTATCATCTCCCTGTGGCCCACACAGCGTGCTGACCGGTTCTGATTTGCCCTGACGGCGTAAGTAGATTGTAAAAAGTGGATACTTCAGTGTGCGCTAAATCCGCGGAAACTCAAGGCCACTGCGGTCGCTCGCCATCGCTCAGATTTATTTCCCTGCCAAAGTTTCCAGAAGAGGATGAAAAAAACAGAAACTTTTGCCATAACTTTATTGCCAGAACAGTATAGGCAATAGCGTGAGGAGTATGACGTGAAAGTGAATGAACTAATGCAACACTGGGCTTCTGAGTTTGGAGCTGAACTGACCGAGGAAAGCTACTCTTTGCCGTTAAGTGTTAATGACGCTGCCCGTATTGAGGCGCTGGCTGAAATGTTCCCTTCAATGTCGAAGGAACAGATTCTGCGGGACCTGATCAGCGCTGCACTGGATGACATGGCGTCGGGCTTTCCTTACATCGCGGGGGACAAGGTGGTTGCTGAAGACGAGGATGGCTTTCCTCTGTATGAAGATATTGGGCTGACCCCTCGCTTTCTTGAGTTAGCACGCAAGTACCGGGAAGTGCTGTCTGAAGACAGACATTAATCAGGCTTCAAATTAAGTACAGAAGAGAGAGCAGCTTAAGGCTGCTTTCTGTGCTCTGAGTAAATTCAATCAGTAAGTCGCTTGGCCTTCTTCCAGGCGGATTCCATGCTGTCGGGGGTCATGTTCTCCCAACCACCGGCGATGGTCGAGGCCTCCTCAACAACATCAAATCGTTTCTGGAATCGCTCGTTAGTGCCACGCAGCGCCACCTCAGGGTTTATTTTGTGATGCCGTGCAAGATTCACAACGGCAAAAAGAAGATCCCCGATTTCTTTCTCCAGTAATGCATTATTACCCGCATCTAATTCGACGATAACTTCATCAAGCTCTTCCCGGATTTTATCGACAACCCCGGGATCTTTCTGAGGCCAGTCAAATCCAACAGACGATGCTTTCTTCTGAAGTTTAACAGCGCGCGTGATTGCGGGCAGAGTGACAGGTACGTCTGATAGCAAAGTCTTCTCTGTATTCTGCGGTGCCAGAGCCTTTTCTTCCGCTTTTATTTCATCCCAACGCTGATTAATCCATTCTTCGTCCGGGTCCTCGCCGGGCGCTCGATGACTATCGATGGTTCCCTCTGGGAAAACATGCGGGTGGCGACGGATTAACTTAGCAACAAGACGATCAACAATACTTTCCAGACTGAAGTATCGTTTTTCACTGCCCATCTGACCATAAAAGATGACCTGAAAAAGTAGGTCCCCTAACTCTTCTTCGAGATGCGACCAATCTTCACGTTCAATGGCATCAGCAACTTCATACGCTTCTTCCAGTGTATGCGGAAGGATGGAGGCGAAATCCTGTTTAATATCCCAGGGACAACCCGTGTCAGGATCACGCAGACGACTCATTACGTAAGTCAGGTCTTTTACAGAAAAAGCCATTTCAGCTTCCTGCCCGCACGCGACGGGTTTTCACTACATTCGGAAGTTGCTCAATTTTATTCATGACCCGTGCGAGTCGCTCAAGACTATCCACTTCGACAGTCAGGCTCATGGAGGCAGTATTGTCCCCCTGATCCGAGCGCGTATTCACCGCAACAACATTCACTTTTTCGTTTGCAAGCAACGCACTGACATCACTGAGCAGGCCAGTCCGGTCATAGGCACTGATGACCATCTCTACCGGATACAATTTGCCAGGGCGGCGCCCCCAGCTCACCTGCAGCACGCGACGCGATTCTACCGCTGCAAGATGCAGCAGGTTTTCGCAGTCACTACGGTGGACCGTGACCCCACGACCGATAGTCACATAACCTCGGATATCATCGCCCGGCACGGGGTGGCAGCATTGCGCCATCTGCGTCATGAGGTTACCAACCCCTTCAATAAATACATCATCGGCTGCATCTGACTTTGAGGCTTCGTGACGACGCAGCAGTGGTAACTCCTGCTGGCGATGCGTATTGGTGTCCGCTTGTTTGAGCAACTGATGAATAATCTGACCAAGACGCAGATCACCCGCACCGACTGCGGCAAACATGTCTTCAACCGCTTTCATATTAAGTTGGCGTGCGACATCGTGAAGCGGTTCATCGACGAGATCCAGACGGTCCATTTCATGCAGGACAAGCTGGCGCCCTTCTTCGATATTTTTGTCGCGGTCCTGAAGCTTGAACCAGTGCGCTACTTTTGCCCGGGCTCTCGCAGTATGAATATACCCTGAGTCCGGATATAACCAATCCCGGCTTGGATGTGCAGCTGGATGTGTAAGAATTTCT
Source organism: Thalassolituus maritimus (assembly GCA_913019975.1). GTDB lineage: Bacteria > Pseudomonadota > Gammaproteobacteria > Pseudomonadales > Oceanobacteraceae > Thalassolituus. The sequence goes on from CAJWBH010000003.1 coordinate 198,917, forward strand.
ACCTGCTCGCCCGTATTCAGTCGATACGTGAGAGGAACGATACGGCCATCGACCTTCGCGCCCCGACATTTGTTACCGACTTCAGTATGAACCCTATAGGCGAAATCGACCGGGGTAGCCTCAGTCGGTAAGTCAACGACGTGACCGTCTGGGGTAAACACGTATATACGGTCAGGGTTAATATCACTGCGCAATTCACCAAAGAATCGCGGTAAGTCATCCAGATCTTCCTGCCACTCGAGCACCTGTCTCAGCCAGGCAATTTTCTGCTCGTAGCCCTGATCTTTTGCACTGATGTCTGTGCCCTTATATAACCAGTGCGCACAAACACCCAATTCTGCATCTTCGTGCATCGCATTCGTGCGGATCTGGACTTCAAGGACTTTGCCTTCAGGGCCGATCACCGCAGTATGCAAGGAGCGATATCCGTTCTCTTTGGGGTTCGCAATGTAGTCGTCAAATTCGTTCGGAATATGCCGCCATAGTGAGTGTACGATCCCCAGGGTTGCATAGCAGTCCCTGAGTTCTGGCACCAGAATCCGCACTGCCCGAATATCATAAATCTTCGAAAAATCGAGATTCTTCCGGCTCATCTTCCGCCAGATACTGTAGATGTGCTTAGCCCGGCCGTAGACATCACAGTGAATATCTGCGGCAGTCAGTTCATCGCGCAATGTCTTAACAACACTATCGATGTAGTCCTGGCGCGCGAGTCGCTTTTCATCAATTAGAGAGGCAATTTTTTTATAGGCATCCGGCTGCAGGTAACGAAAAGAAAGATCTTCGAGTTCCCACTTTAAATGACCAATACCAAGACGATGTGCAAGGGGTGCATATATATTGAAAACTTCTTCTGCAACTTTGCGTCGCTTTTCTTCGGGCGCATCTTTTACAGCGCGAATGGCTGATGTTCTTTCTGCCAGCTTAATCAGTGCGACACGGACATCATCAATCATAGCCACCAGCATCTTACGCAGATTGTCTACCTGCGCCTGACGCTGACCGAGTACCACTTCATCGCTGGAATTCTGGATAGCGCTGATAGCAGCCATCCGTAGCACACCCTCAATTAATTTCGCGACCTCCTGGCCAAACTGTCGCTCTACTTTCTGAAGTGCAAGACGACCTTCACGGACAGCACGATAAAGAATCGCCGCAATGATCGACGCATTATCGAGGCGCAGATCAATCAATGTCTGCGCCATTTCGATACCCATCTGGACGCTGTCAATCGACCAGTATGTGCGGTTTGCAATCGCTTCGTCTGACAACTTCTTTGCCAGCTCCAGCGCTTCACGCAATTCCTCGGGATTGTGCAGATCAGAAGTATGAGAAATTTCCTCTAACCAGCGATCTATATCCAGTGAACCGTCATGCAACAGTGGATGATCTTCGCGTACCTTAACCATTATTTTCCCCGATACTTCAGTAGCACCATGGTTTCGACATGATGCGTCTGCGGGAACATATCCATAATTCCTGCCTTAATAACCTCATAACCCGCGGGTACCAGTTGTGCGAGATCCCGTGCCAGAGTCGCCGGATCACAGGATACATAAAGAATCCTGCCAACTTTTCGTCGAATCAGCTCCGTCATGACTGTGTCTGCACCAGCGCGTGGCGGATCGAGCAACACAGCATCAGGCTCAGGTAGTGATTCAAGGGTGCCTGATGCCGATAGATCAGCACACTTGGTCTGCAAAGAAAGGGCCAATTTCTCTGCCTGCGCCTGAAGGCTGTCCGTCATAGCCTGCTGGCCCTCGACGGCAATAACCTGTTTGCAGCGCTTTGCCAGGGGCATAGAGAAGTTTCCGTGCCCGGCAAATAAGTCCCAGATCTGTTCATTTTCTGCCGGTTCCAACCACTTCAGCGCCTGAGCCACCATGCTTTGGTTGATGCTGCGGTTAACCTGAATAAAGTCGTCGGCCTGAATACGCAGCTTCAGACCATCAACTTCGTGCCATATTTCGTCGGGGTTATCCGGCCACAAAGCCACAGGTGAAGCATGTTTCTCTGTGCGTACCCATAATTGCAAAGGCAAATCAGAGCCTGCCTGCCAACGCTCAAAGGTCTGAATCAGAACCTGATGATCATTTCCAGAGAGCGGCTTCAGCGCCCGAAGGATAAATACCAAAGCACTGTCTGCCAAGAGCGGCTCAATCTGCGTAATCAGTGAAGCAGCCTCAAGTGAATTGATCACCTGACGCCACTCGGACCAGCCCAGTGCAGGATGATCAGGCAGCACAATGCAACGATCGATGTCGGTGAGGTGAGAACTCGCAGCCTCGCGGAAACCAATAAAGTTCTTCTGCTGCTCTTTACTGAAGCGTACGCCCAGACGCGCCTTGCGCCGGTAGTGCCACTCCTCACTGGTAAGGGGAGCTGCCCAGCTATCGACCGGGACCTTCTGGCGTCCGAACTCGCGCTCGACCCGGCTCTGTTTGAAAAGAACCTGAGCGTCATACTGCATATGCTGAAGATCACAACCACCACAGCGCTGATAGTGAGGGCAGTCTGGAGTGCGACGGGCTTCAGACTCATTGCCCTCAATCCCCAGTAGCTGTGTATGCCAGATTTTCTTACTGCGCTCGAGCATACGCACCCGGACTTTTTCACCGACCAGTGCACCCGGCACAAAATAGACATCGCGCCCAGAGCGGGCAACTCCCTGCCCTTCAGAATTCAGATTGTCGATGATCAGGCTGAGTTCACGGCCTTTTCCTGACTGCTTCACGCGTCTTCCATCCGTTATTATTTATTCAGTAAAACCGCATCAATGCCTGAGGCAGATAATCTCGTGAAGCACTAAATTGGGGCATTTTTCTTCGATTCAAGATGTCGTAAAGACACCGGATGACAGATAACGATCACCGCGATCACAGACAATCGCCACCACGGTTGCCCCTGGGTTTGAACGCGCAATATCTATCGCGGCAGCTACCGCGCCGCCTGATGAAACGCCACAGAAGATACCTTCGCGACGCGCCAGCTCACGCATCGTATTTTCAGCGAGATCCTGACTGATGTCTTTCACGGTATCGACGCGCTGACTGTCAAAAATCGTCGGCAGATATTCCTGAGGCCAGCGACGTATTCCCGGAATCGCCGCACCATCCGATGGTTGCAGGCCGATGATCTGGATATCAGGATTCTGTTCCTTGAGGTAACGTGATGCCCCCATGATCGTTCCGGTTGTACCCATGGAACTGACGAAGTGGGTGACACGCCCATGCGTCTGCTGCCAGATTTCAGGGCCGGTACCCTGATAGTGCGCCTCAGGGTTATCCAGATTACCGAATTGGTTCAACACCACGCCTTTACCGTCGCTCTCCATCCTGAGAGCGAGATCCCGGGCACCTTCCATACCCTCCTCTTTCGACACCAGTATCAGCTCAGCGCCATACGCCTCCATCGACCAGCGACGTTCCATCGTGGCGTTATCGGGCATGATAAGAATCATCCGGTACCCCATGATGGCGGCAGCCATGGCCAGCGCAATACCTGTGTTGCCGCTTGTTGCTTCAATCAGGGTATCGCCCGGACTAATGTCCCCGCGCGCCTGCGCCTGCTGGATCATAGACAGCGCCGGGCGGTCTTTAACTGAGCCCGCGGGATTATTACCCTCAAGCTTAAGCAAAACCTGACTGCCGTTATCGATTTCGAGCATCCGCTGCAAACGTACCAGCGGAGTCTGACCAACACAGTCTGCGATGGTAGGATAAACAGGATCAGTCATAGGTACTCCGGAAATCAGGCGTATGCATATGGCGCGCTATTCTAACGAAGAGCCGGAGGTAGTGCATGTCAGATTTGCACCATGACAGTCTGCCCTATATTCTGGGATTTTTATCAGACACGCCCGTATGAATAACTGGAGCATCCGCAATCGCATCCTTCTGATGGCACTCCTGCCCGGTGTCATGGTATCGCTGGTACTCGGGATGTTCTTTATCGTTGGTCGGACTTCCGACCTTAGTGACCTTCTCGAGGCGCGCGCCCTGGCCATGGGCAAACAACTGGCGCCCACCTGTGAGTACGGCGTTATGACCGGAAACACGGGGATTCTTCAGAACATTGCTAACAATATGCTCGAAGAAAGGGACGTACGTGCCGTCAATATGTTTGACCAAGAGATGAACCTACTGGCTCACTCGGGGCCACGTATGATAACTGACCGGATAAGTGCCACAGAGCTGAAGGAAAATCAGCTACAGCTTGCCAGAACAACAGGCTCTGTCAGGGTAAAAGCTCCCATATTTGCCCAGAATCTGGTGATCTCAGATCAGCTCACAGAGCAATTTTATGCTCAGGCTCAGGATACCGAATTGCGCCTTCTGGGCTGGGCAGAAATAGAACTGTCGAACAGCAATACCCGGTTGATGCAATACCAGCTCCTTGCATCCTCGTTTTCAATTATCGCGGTTGTTCTGCTGTTAGGATCGTTTTTCGCCATACGGATCAGCCGTAATATCTCAGGCCCGGTACAGGACATCCTGAACGCCCTGAACGAAATTCGAGGCGGTAAACTCGATACCCGAATTCACGTTAACTCTACCGGTGAACTGCAGGATCTCGCCGCAGGCGTCAATGCGATGGCTGCCGCCATTCAGCGAGCCAATATTGAGCACCAACACTCGATGGAGCAGTCTGCACGCGAAAGTCAGGAAACCATTGATGAGCTGGAAATCCGCAACCACGAATTGATGATTGAGCACCGCAATGCGCTTGAATCAAGCCGCACAAAATCCGAGTTTCTGGCCAACGTATCCCATGAAATCAGAACGCCACTTAACGGCATCATTGGCTTCTCCGACCTGCTTGCCCGAACTCAGGTAAATGAGCGCCAGGGCGAGTACGTTGATACGATTCGTCGATCCTCAGAAGACCTGCTCAACATCATTAACGATATTCTCGACCTCTCCAAAATTGATGCCGGAAAATTGATTCTGGAGGCAGAAAACTTCGACCTCCGCGATCTTGTAGAAGAGGTACTTCAGGTTCTAACACCGAATGCTTATTCGAAAGGCATTGAGGTTTACCAGTATATTTCGCCAGATATGCCTGACCTGATCGTTTCTGACCGGTTACGTCTCAAGCAGGTACTCACCAACCTTTGCAGTAACGCCGTGAAATTTACTCACGAAGGCGGCGTGTCGATCAGTGTCGTTCCGATTCAACAGAAAAACGGTCATATCAGTATCCAGTTCGATGTTGCAGATACAGGTATTGGTATCAGCTCAGAACAACAGGCGCGCCTGTTTCAGGCATTTTCTCAGGCGGACCCTGGCATTGCCCGTCAGTATGGCGGAACAGGTCTTGGGCTGATTATCTCACGCGCTCTGGTCGAAGCTATGGGCGGCGATATACGGGTACACAGTGACGAAGGTGCAGGCTCGACCTTCTCATTTACTATCGAAGCCGAAATTGATGAAGAAAATGCCCAACTTCCTCAATCGCTGGCCGATTGCAAAATTGCCCTGATCAACCCGAACGGCGCACCATCACGAGATACGATTGAGCTGCTGGAAAAACGCGGTGCAACCCTGAAGGAATATCATAGTCCTGCCGAAGTTCCTGTTACCTGTGGTGAAAAAAAGACGGATGTCGCGATCATTTTTTGCGATCGCCATATGATCAGCCAGGGAGGAATGGACGAGTGGTTGACAATTTGTTCCGGTAAGGGGATTCCCGTTCTGAATATCAGCAGGAACGCTCTGCCTGAACGTATGCGCGCCACAGTAACGACACCTCTGCTCACTGCACCCTACACCCAGACACAACTGGTCAGACAGGTGTTGCAGTTATGCGGGCATAATGTCGAGCCACTGGCGGCGCCCGATACACCAGCACCTCAAGAAGTTCCGACAGTGCTGGCCGTCGATGACAACGAAGCAAACCTCAAACTAGCAGTGACACTACTGAATGAGCTCGGCGTAAATACTCTTCAGGCACCCTCCGGTTTTGATGCGGTAGCCATGGCAACCCGTGACTGTCCGGATTTGATTCTGATGGACATTCAGATGCCAGGGATGTCAGGCAATGAAGCAACCGCCCGCATCCGGAAGCTGCCGGGTAAACGCAATCTACCTATCGTTGCGCTCACCGCCCACGCGATGTCCGACGAACGTCAGGCATTAATTGCGAACGGCTTCAGCGATTACCAGACGAAACCAGTATCCATGGAACAACTGGCACGGATTATTGAGCGCTGGACCGGTTTTAAAGCAGACAGCGAAGAGAGCCCGCCACTTCGACATGAAGCTCCGGCAGCAACCGGCATTTTCAATACAGAACTGGCCTTGCATCAGGCTAACGGAAACCCCGGATTAGCAACCGATATGTTCAGTATGCTGATCGATATGCTGCGTAAAGAAAAAGACGTGATTCTGGAGCTATGGGAAGAAGAAAAAATGCCCGAGCTTCTGGAGGCAACTCACAAGCTACACGGTGCAGCACGCTACTGTGGCGTCCCCGCATTGAGATCAGCACTGGAAGCATTTGAAACCTGTCTGAAAGAACAGAACTCTGAAGCGTATCCAGAACTTCTCAGGGTGCTGATGACCGAAACGGAACGCTTATTAAAATGGGCCGGAGACAATGACTGGCAAGCTCAGTTTGAAGATGCGTCTGGTACCAAAGCCAATACTGAAAATGCCTGAACCCAGCCATCGTCGTCACTCAGACTCAATAATAATTGGGCCCGTTCGTCGACTGATCGCATAATCTCTTCAGCACGACCGCTGACGTGTACCAGTGGTTTGCCAGCGCGATCACGCTGAATAGAAAAATCCTGAAAACTGACACCAGAGGCAATACCCGTTCCCAATGCCTTGGCCAATGCTTCCTTTGCAGAGAACGCTTTAGCCAGATAATTTATGGGATCAGGATGTTCTGAAAATACCTGCTGTTCGGCAGGCGTCAATAACCGTTTTACAAGCCGCTCGGAGTGTCGTTCATAGGCCTCTTTAATTCGGCCCACAGCGAGTAAATCAGTACCTACGCCAGCGGCTGTAAGCAGAGTTTCTCCCCCTGCTACAGAAAATCCGGGCGCAGTACAACCGGGTACAGGGCGATCAACCACTCAGGCACGCGCCTCAACGAGCAGTTGCTTCATGTCGCGCACCGCACCTTCCAGACCGCTGAAAAGCGCCTGAGCGATGATCGCGTGGCCAATATTCAGCTCATTCATCTGCGGGATCTGCGCGATGGCTTCGACATTGTGATAATGCAATCCATGCCCGGCATTAACGATCAGCCCTTTACCTGCAGCGTACGCCGCTGCATCGCGGATACGTTCAAGCTCCCGGGCCTGCTCCGCAGGAGTCTCAGCATCAGCATAACCGCCGGTATGTAACTCGATCACCGGAGCACCGGTACGAACCGTCGCATCAATCTGTTCGTAATCAGCATCAATAAAGAGCGAAACTTCAGCCCCCACGGCGGCGAGGCGCGCGACCGCATCCTTGATCGTGTTTTCCTGGGCAAGAACGTCCAGCCCGCCCTCGGTGGTCAGTTCTTCCCGCTTCTCTGGCACCAGACAACAGGCTTCGGGCTTTACTTCTTCTGCCAGCTGAATCATGGCTTCAGTAACCGCCATCTCAAGATTCATCCGGGTCTGAAGCGTATCCGCGAGCATCCTGACATCACGAACCTGAATATGACGGGCATCTTCTCGAGGATGAATCGTAATACCATCCGCGCCCGCCTGCTCAGCTATAAAAGCGGCCTGAACCGGGTCTGGGTAGCGGGTTCCCCGAGCCTGTCTGAGTGTCGCAACGTGATCGATATTAACGCCAAGCAAAACGCGTGTGTTGGTCATATTTCTATCCTGTTTCAGGAACGATGTATTAATAATTCACGACTGATAAGCGGTCTGGAAACTGCGCAATCAATTGCAATACGCAATACCTGACGAGCGACGGCCAGAGCGCCCTGCTGACGGAACTCACCCTCAGCAATGGCAAGCAGGATTTCACCATTCCAACCATCGGGGTCTTCAATCAGCCCCTCTCCGGCACGGAAAAGATAACGGGTTCCGGCGATGACGGGAGCACCATGAGTCGTCTGCGTCCAGTGTATACCCTGTCCGCAATGACTGAGAAGACACTGTTCGAACATACGCAACCAGATGTCGATCCTCTCGTTGTTACTTAAATTCGAAAGTATGGTTGAGTATAAATCGAATAACTCATTGGAAGGGTCATTTAAAGGGAGAATGGTCGTCAGCAGCTCATCCATATAGAGAGCACAGACAAGTGCCTCACCGGACAACCCAAGCGCAGGATCTGCTTCGCAGGTCTTCAGTTTGGGAAGATCACCACTGGCAGGCCACTCACCACGGCATGGCTGGTGTATTTCCGGTAACTGCGCATCACGGCAAACGACCTTGACCAGCCCACTATGTCTCGTGAATAAGGTACAAAGCCAGTCCGAGCCGCCACCCAGTGGCTCACGTTTCAGTAGCCACCAGTGCTTCATATCTCCCGGTCGTCGTACCCCAGACTTCTCAGAGCCCTTTCATCGTCTGACCAGTTGGATTTCACTTTTACCCAGAGATTCAGCATGACCTTACAGTCAAACAGTGATTCCATATCTTTGCGTGCTTCGATGCCAATCTGTTTTATGCGGTAACCTGCATCACCAATCACAATGCGCTTCTGCGACTGACGCTCGACCATGATCAGCGCACTGATTTCGATCAGCGTTCCTGTGTGCGCAAATTCTTCAATCTCGACCGTCATTTCGTACGGTAACTCATCCCCCAGTTGTCGCATGATTTTCTCGCGAACCAATTCGGCGGCAAGAAAACGTGAACTGCGGTCAGTAATCTGATCTTCAGGGTAAAAATATGGATTTTCAGGCAGATAGCTGCGAATAAGGTGTTCAATACGTTCGACGTTATGGCCTGTCTTCGCGCTCAGAGGAATGATCTGATCAAACGGGTGCCTGCCAGCAAGCTCTTCGAGGTAAGGAAGCAGCTCGTCTTTATCTCGTACAAAATCGATTTTATTCACGACCAGAATCACCGGCGCACGCTGCTGCTTAATGGTCTGGAGCACCATTTCATCTTCATCAGTCCAGCGCATCCGATCGACAACCATCACCACCAGATCAACGTCTTTTACCGCCGTTGTGGCTGCGCGGTTCATATAGCGATTAATCGCCTTATCATGCGCTTTATGAATCCCGGGAGTATCAACAAAAACGATCTGACTATCTTCTTCTGTGAGAATGCCCAGAATCTGGTGACGAGTCGTTTGCGGCTTACGGGATGTAATAGAAAGCTTTTGGCCGAGAATCCGGTTCATCAGCGTAGATTTGCCAACATTCGGACGACCAACAATCGCCACAAAACCAGTGCGTGTACTCATGATGCTGACTCCTCAAGCCCAAGACGTTTCAGAAATACCTGAGCAGCAGCCTGCTCAGCAGCCCGGCGACTTGAGCCTTCTGCCGTGACAACATCTTCCTGCTGTGGAATGCGACAGCTGACCGTGAATACCTGTTCATTACCGGGCCCACCGACACTGACTACAGTGTACTTCGGCAAACTCAGACGGTTGGCCTGCTGATGCTCCTGAAGGCGGGTCTTAGGGTCTTTAATCGGGTCTTCGAGAGTCAGTGCATTCAGCCGCGACTCATACCACGCCAGAATACGTTCTGATGCAGACGTCTGCCCTGAATCCAGATAAATAGCGCCAATAATTGCCTCCACTGCATCGGCCAGAATCGAATCACGGCGGTGCCCACCACTTTTCATTTCGCCAGAACCCAGAAGTAAAAATTCACCAAGGTCGAATTCTTTCGCGATCTCCGCCAGCGTGTCACCTTTTACCAGTCTCGCTCGCAGGCGGCTCAACTTGCCTTCTTTCGCATGAGGAAATTTACGGAACAGTGCTTCGGCAATAACAAAATTCAGGATGGAATCACCGAGGAATTCCAGACGTTCGTTGTTGGTTCCCGACAGGCTTCTGTGGGTTAACGCTAAGTTAATCAGCGCCTCGTCACTGAAGGTATAGCCGAGGCGCTGAGAGAGTTTTAACAGGGGATTATTCACTGGTGATAACTTTCTGGTGCTGGAAGGTAAGTACGAAATCGATATTCGCCAGGAAGTGGCCTCGGTTTTCGTAAGTCCAGTCGATGGTCAGAGTATTCCGGTCACGTTTAACGATCAGTTTGTCCGTCGTAACCTGAATATTATTATTACGGAGGCGTCGCTCAAGTTCATCTTTCACTGAGCGCTCAGAGCTGCGCGCGTTCACTTTGCCGCTCTCTTCCATATTGTCCAGAACGATACCGATTTCGGTATCATCAAAATAGATAGGAACGATGACCATCACGGCACGCAGCAATACGATGCCAATCAGAATTAATAGCAGCGCAGTCGCTGTTGTCATACCGTGCTGGTTTCGTTTCATATTTAATCATCCACTTTGAGGACAGCAAGAAACGCCGATTGCGGAATCTCTACACTGCCGATCTGTTTCATCCGTTTTTTACCTTCTTTCTGCTTCTGCAGCAGTTTCTTCTTACGACTCACGTCACCACCGTAACACTTGGCCGTCACGTTTTTTCTCAGTGCTTTTACAGTCGTACGTGCAACCACCTGGTTGCCTACAGCGGCCTGAATCGCTACGTCGAACATCTGACGAGGGATCAGTTCTTTCATTTTCTCAGTCAGGAGGTTACCACGGCGACGCACGCTGTCTTTGTGCATAATCACTGCCAGTGCATCCACACGATCACCGTTTACCAGAACGTCCAGACGAACCAGTGGTGCTTCCTGAAAACGCAGGAAACTGTAATCCAGAGAAGCAAAACCACGGCTCGCTGATTTAAGACGATCAAAGAAATCCATGACCACTTCAGCCATAGGAATTTCGTAACGTAATGACACCTGACTCCCGGTGTACTGCATATCGACCTGTACGCCGCGCTTGTCGACACACAGAGAAATAACATTCCCCAGGTATTCCTGAGGCACAAGAATATTACACTCGGCGATCGGCTCACGCATTTCATCGATGGAGCCAATATCAGGTAGTTTCGATGGGTTATCCACATTGACGACGTCGCCCTTACGGGTAACGACTTCGTAGATTACCGTCGGCGCAGTAGTGATAAGGTCCAGATCGTACTCACGTTCGAGGCGCTCCTGAATAATTTCCATGTGCAGCATACCCAGGAAGCCACAGCGGAAACCGAAGCCCAGCGCATCAGAATTTTCAGGTTCAAAGAACAGCGAAGCGTCATTCAGTGAGAGCTTATCAAGCGCAACACGGAAGGCTTCGTAGTCGTCCGACGACACAGGGAATAGACCCGCATATACCTGCGGCTTAACCTTCTGGAAACCCGGAAGGGCATCAACGTCCGGGTTTTTGGTAGACACAATCGTGTCACCGACGGGCGCCCCATGAATATCTTTAATGCTGGCGCAGAGGTAACCCACCTCACCGGTATTCAGCTCGGGGCGCTTGGTCATCTTCGGCGTAAAGTAACCTACATCATCAACAATATGGTCTTTACCGGTCGACTTCAGGCGAATTTTGTCACCTTTCTTGATTGAGCCATTCTTGACACGGATAAGCGATACAACGCCCAGGTATGGGTCAAACCATGAGTCGATGATCAAAGCCTGCAGCGGTGCATCCGGATCCCCTTCGGGAGCAGGGATGTTGGCGACCAGGTCTTCGAGCACGTCTTCGACGTTAAGACCACTCTTAGCGGAACAACGCACTGCGTCGGTCGCATCTATGCCGATAATGTCTTCGATTTCCTGAGCCACGGCATCCGGGTCGGCCTGCGGGAGATCCATCTTGTTCAGTACCGGGCGGACTTCCAATCCCTGTTCAATCGCGGTGTAACAGTTGGCAACGGACTGAGCCTCAACACCCTGTGCTGCATCAACCACCAGAAGAGCACCTTCACAGGCAGACAGTGAGCGGCTCACTTCATAACTGAAGTCGACGTGTCCTGGGGTATCGATAAAGTTGAGCTGATACGTCTCACCGTTCCGTGCGGTGTAGTTCAGGGTGACGCTCTGTGCCTTAATAGTGATGCCACGTTCGCGCTCAATATCCATGGAGTCCAGAACCTGCTCCTGCATTTCGCGATCGGAGAGGCCGCCGCATACCTGAATAAAGCGGTCAGACAGAGTAGATTTGCCGTGGTCGATGTGGGCAATGATGGAGAAGTTGCGAATGTGGTCCAGCTGGCTCACAGAATAATCATCCGGTTGTGAATTCAATCGGATGATTTTACCTGAAGGACCGGGTTAAGGCTATGAATGACGGGGGCCTGTCAGCCCCTGCCCTGTCTATCATGCGCGGGTCAGTTCACCCGAAGCGGTATGAAGGAGGCCTGACCCCGGCGAACAATACGCATCGGCACGCTGCGATTGCTTGGCAGGTCTTTAACGACACGCTCAAAATCCGCCACCGAACTGATGCGCTGACCATTGATCATGGTAATAACATCACCGCGGACCACGCCCGACATGGACGCCGGACCACGATTCACATCAGTGACGACAACGCCCTGCTCGTTACTCTTACCGGCAGGAATATCACTGACGACGAGCCCTAACCGGTTGCTCTTACGCTCTGCAGGTGGGGTATTCGATGACAATTGAATATCATCAGACTCCGGTAGCGCACCGATTTCAACATCAATGGTCTTTCTCTTTCCTGCTCGAACCACCGAGAGCTTCGCGGTATCACCGGCCCGTAAACGGCCGATAAGATGTGGCAGGTCTGACGAAAGCTGAACGTCCTTACCGTTCACCTTCACGATAATATCGCCACTGACCAGGCCCGAACTCTCGGCCGGACTACCGTCTACTACCTGAACGACGAGAGCACCAGCAGCACGATCAAGTCCGAACGATTCAGCCAGATCCTTATTGACCTCCTGAATGACCACACCGAGCCAACCACGACTGACCTTACCTTTGCTCTTGAGCTGCTCTGCGACATCCATTGCAACATTAATCGGGATCGCAAATGACACCCCCATAAAGCCGCCCGAGCGCGTGTATATCTGGGAGTTAATGCCTACGACCTGCCCCTCAAGATTAAAGAGAGGACCACCAGAGTTCCCCGGATTAATGGCAACGTCAGTCTGAATAAAGGGCACGTAGTTTTCGTTGGGCAAGCTTCGCCCTTTGGCACTGACAATGCCGGCAGTCACAGAATAATCAAACCCAAAAGGTGAACCAATGGCGACAACCCATTCACCGACATCAAGCTTATCGGAATCACCAAGCTCTACCGTCGGCAGATCATCGGCATCTACTTTCAGCACAGCGAGATCAGAGCTTGGGTCAGCACCAATTAGTACGGCCTCAAGTTCTCGACGGTCATTCAGGCGTACGATGATTTCATCGGCACCCTGGACAACATGGTTGTTGGTGAGGATATAACCGTCATCAGAGACGATAAAGCCAGACCCCAGGGAGTTGCTGTCACGGCGCGGCACAGGCCCCTGAGGGAACTGACGTCCGAAAAAATGCCTGAATATTTCTGGCATATCGTCTGGCATACCATATTGCCCGGATAACGCACTTTTCTGTTGGGCATGTTGGACGGTGCTGATGTTTACCACCGCGGGCGAGGTCTCCTTCACCAGATCACGGAAATCCGGAAGGTCTGCATGTGCCGAAGTCCACGACACCGCTAAAAAGAAAGTCAGAAGGCTCAGCGAATGTTTAATCGCCAATGTCATTTTCATCGAGGGCTATCTCCGCTATTCAGAAACTCCGTTTATATTTATTGCGGTAGAGTGTGTTTTTTTCAATACGGTTGGCTGCCACTCAGATTGCATTTTCCTGCCAAGCTGGCGTGCGGCGAGCAACCCAAGGATCAGCCCCAACCCCCCGGCGAGAAGCGACTGCGACTCAGAACCACCCTGAAATCCGATAACGGCCCCCAGAATAAGTCCCAATAGTGGTAATCCGTACATAGCCAGAGCGCTGATGGCGAGAGACCCGGAGGGAAGCACAACCGTGACCTGATCTCCGACCTTGAAAGAGTCGTTCGTACGCACCCACAAGCGAACAGGCTTGCCCATTTTACTGAGCGTATGCTGTCCGCATCCAGCGCGCGCACTGCACGCACCACAGGCGCTCTGCTGAACACCTTCTACCCAGATACCATCGTCACCTGTTCCGACGACCTGAACAACTTCCTGACTCACATTTATGACCTTACTTTACAGCTTTCTACAATCGGGAGGACGCCGGACGAGGCCGCAGTCGCGTGTTTCACTTCATACTGAGAGAGTACGAAGGAATCGCAGAATCCAATACTTTATCGAGCGTCATAGGAGGGAGCTCCCCAACGACGCTCAGGCGAACGCGCTGTCCATCCTGCGTAAGAATATCTTCTACGGTAGCCGAAACCGGGCCCCACTGTCGACTGACACGGGATGAGGACGACCTGCCTTGCCCGACACGATCAACGAACAGAGAGAATGAAGCCAGCCCGTCAGAGAAGGTCATGCGAATATTATCATCAGACTCGATCGCCTGCTGGATGTGAAACCCCTTGGGCAACCAGGATGGGAACCAGTCCGACTCAGGACTCACATCAACGCTATTTTTCTTACTGAATTGGAGGGTGTGCCCGACATCAGCAGCCCTAGACTCGTTGTCTGGCATGGTAAATTCTGTATCCAGACTCACAAACTGATAGCGTCGCAGCACTCTACCCTGTTCATTCGTCATTTCAGCTTTTAACGGCAGCTTAGAGGCCTTGTCCAACCAGATCTGGTAAGCATAACGGTCAGGACGCTCAGGGGTTATCCAGATAGAAACCGTCTGGCGACCCGCGACACGCTCTGATTGAAGATCGGCGAGGGCAAAATCGTAGCTCTGATCGAGCGCTGAAAGAGATGAAGGGAAATTATGACCGAACGGCTTCATGACGTCGGGCGTCATACCCGATTGATGCTGGCCCTCGTGAATACATACGATTTCATCGTGGGCAAGAATCTGAGAGCGCTCGAGGCCAGTCAGATAGTCTGTCCTTTGCACCAATCCCTGGTTCCGATAGGTTTGCTGGATTCGGGCCGACTCCCAGCGAGCGGGAGACCCAAACATTACGCTGCCTGAATAACTCTGAGAGCGAACAGCCTCACTCATGTCTGACATTAAGCTTAACGCTTTCTGGTCGCCTGCGCTCGCAGACACCCCGAACGTCAGCCCCACCGCCAAAAGCGCGGTGGAACATCGGGTGCTTAACGACTCGAGCATAAATTACTCTGGCGCAGGTCCAGCGCTGACTTCAGCCCGGACGCGCTCGCGGATGCCGCTGTCCTGGCCAAAGTTTGCGACACGTGCATATGGCACAGCCTGATGCGTTTCCATACCAAAGGCCTGGTCTTCGTGCTCGAGCACATATTGCTTCAGGCGTTCCTGAGCTTCTGCCAGTTCTGCAGCAGACATCTGAGTGTCAGCAGCCACTGAAGCAGCCGCAACAGAAGACTGAGGCATCACCGCAGGCACTGACTGAACAGCTTCCGCCTTGGCAAGCGTCATATCAGCAGAACCAACCGTAACGTCAGGCACGGAAAGCACTCGCGCACCCAACAGAACCGCCATGGTCACCGAAGCAGCAACCGCACCTGATACCATCCAGCCCGGCAAAACGGACGCTTTGGGCTGCGTGGCGTCAGAGGTTTCAACGTCAGGCGCCGCTGCACTTGTTGAAGCACTCGCCTGACCAGCCCCCGGAACTTCGTCCATTGGCTCACCTTCTATGGCCTGCAAAATCCCTTTTGAGAGATCAACGGTGTCAACGGATTCACCGCGCATAGCTGCCCCGATCAGGTGGAAGTTTGCCCACTGCTCTCGGAATTCAGCATCATTTTCGACGTGATTCAATACACGTCTCAGTTCAAGCTCGTCACACTCGCCATCACAGAGAGCTGACAGAGACTCCCTTATCCGGTTCTTCATAAACTACACCCATCCAGCATTTATGCAGTCGCGCTGAGCAACGGCCGCATTTTCTTTTCAATTGCTTCCCGCGCTCGGAAAATTCGGGATCTTACTGTCCCTATCGGGCAATTCATTGCCTCTGCAATCTCTTCGTAACTGAGCCCTTCGAGCTCACGTAGGGTCACTGCACGACGTAATTCGTCTGGCAGATCTTCGATCGCATCAAATACGACCTTGCGCAGCTGATCTCTCTGAAGGAGACCATCCGGCGTCTCTACGTCTTTCATATTGGCCTCGTCTGCGAAATAAGCAGCGTCGTCGAGGTCAATGTCCTGAGTCGGCGTCTTACGACCACGACTGATCAGGTGATTCTTAGCGGTATTCACCGCAATCCGGTACATCCAGGTATAGAACTGGCTATCTCCGCGGAAAGAGGGTAGCGCCCGATACGCTTTGATAAATGCTTCCTGCGTCACATCCTGAGCTTCAGCATGATCGGAAACAAACCGACCTACCAAAGAAAGGATACGATGCTGGTACTTCACCACCAGCAGGTCGAATGCCCGCCGGTCACCCTTCTGAACCCGCGCGACCAATTGTTGGTCTGAAGCTGGTTGGTCGGTCATCTGGTTACCTGCATCTGTAGGTTGCTTCTCTGCAACATTAGTTGAACGAGTCACACCTTGCCCTCCGTTAGTGGCTGTATAAGTTCGGTGTGTCTCAGAGCAGATAGTTCATTATCTTGACACTTCGTGACATACACACCGATAGACCACCCAGAATTCGACGAGTTCCGTGACGAGCGAGTTTCTTTGTCAACGGGCCTCCGGCGATTTATAGTGCGGCCTGTTTGCCAGCGCCTGAGAGAAGGCTTAGCTGAGATTACCACCACTGGAGCCTGTGTGCATGAGCCAGACACTGACTTTTGATGTTTTGATTATAGGTAGCGGCGCCGCGGGCCTGACACTGGGCTTGTCGCTGCCCGAGCACCTGAAAGTCGCGATCATCAGTAAAGACTCCATGGATGCCGGTTCAACACGTTGGGCGCAGGGCGGCGTCGCTGCCGTACTCGACGAAGAGGACAGTGTCGACGCGCACGTTGCTGACACGCTCACAGCTGGTGCAGGATTGTGTAACGAAGCCGCCGTGCGCTTCACCGTCGGTAATTCTACAGAAGCTATACAATGGTTAATCGACCTCGGGGTTCCGTTTACCAAGGATGGCGAGGATCAGTTTCATCTGACCCGGGAAGGTGGGCACAGTGCGCGCCGGATTATCCACGCTGCCGATGCTACCGGCCATGCAATCTCTGATACGCTTCTGCAGAAGGCAGAAGAGAGAAAGAACCTTACTCTGTTGCATGATTACATCGCGGTTGATCTGATAACCGGGGACAAACTAGGGCTTGAACATCACGCCTGTATCGGCGGCTACTTTCTGAATAAGAAAACCGGCGAAGTCGATGCAGTCACCGCCAAAGCAACCGCGCTGGCTACGGGCGGTGCCAGCAAAGTCTATCTCTACACCAGCAACCCCGACGGTGCCTCAGGCGACGGCATTGCCATGGCATGGCGAGCGGGCTGCCGTGTTGCCAATATGGAGTTCAATCAGTTCCATCCCACCTGCCTCTATCACCCCCAGGCAGGTTCATTCCTGATCACCGAAGCCGTGCGCGGCGAAGGCGGCAAACTACTGCTGCCAAACGGTAAGCGTTTTATGGATAAATTCGATGAACGGGCCGAGCTGGCTCCCCGGGATATCGTCGCACGCGCTATCGACCATGAAATGAAACGCCTGGGCGCCGATTGCCTGTTTCTGGATATCTCGCACAAGCCCGCTGAGTTCATACGCGAACACTTTCCGACTATTTATGATCGCTGCCTGCAGCTGGGTATCGATATCACCAAAGACCCTATCCCGGTTGTCCCTGCGGCCCACTACACCTGTGGTGGCGTAGTTTCTGACAACGCAGGCCGGACCGATATTGATCGGCTCTACGCCATTGGAGAAACCGCCTGTACCGGCCTGCACGGTGCAAACCGTCTTGCCAGCAACTCTCTGCTTGAGTGTCTCGTATACGCCCGGGCTGCTGCGGCAGACATTGAAGCTCAGATTGCCCAGATCCCTGCCCCTGACCCCGTTCCACACTGGGATTCAAGCCAGGTCACAGATTCTGACGAAGACGTTGTGATTTCGCACAACTGGGATGAACTGCGCCGCTTTATGTGGGACTACGTGGGGATTGTCCGTACGACCAAGCGACTGGTCAGGGCCAAGCACCGTGTAAAACTACTGCGTCAGGAGATTCAGGAGTTTTACTCCAACCACAAAGTGACCAACGACCTGCTGGAACTGCGTAACCTGGTTGACGTGGCCGACGTTATTATCCGCTCAGCACTGATGCGTAAAGAGAGCCGTGGCCTGCACTACAGTCGGGACTACCCTGAGGCACTGCCAAGAGCCTTTGATACCGTGCTCATGTCCAAATACATCAGCGAACTGGGTAGCCTGTAATCTGAACCGTGGGCGTTCAGATACTGCCATACAACTCGAATTTAAGGTGGTTGAAGGGCTCGCGACTTAAAAAGCAGTCGGGCCTTATGACAAGCACCTGCCAGGGCCAGAAACCCCAAACCAGTACAATCAGTTTTCGGCGGCGAATGCTACCGGAATGAAACCGGAGTGGTACTTTCTCTCCCTCCTTAAACATCCACCAACCATCAGCGTTTTTTCCGATAAGCTGTGGCGCACGCTTCGTTAAGAGCGCCCGGGCCGTGAGCGCCAGAGGGACAACGGCCAGCAGACTCCAGGCATAATTTGTCGAGTCCCAGAAAGCCGTTCCCAAAAGAGCAAAGACCAGCAATAACGTTGCTGACAGCCAGGTCAGGACTTCAACACGCTGCTGAAGCCCGGACGGCCGTATGATCCACTCAGCGCGGTTGGCGTGCAAACGCCAGCACCAGATCAACGATACGTTTCATGTCGGGATCTTCAGGTTCGGCATGTTCCATAAACCAGGTGAAGAGATCCGGATCTTCCTTGTCGAGAAGGTTGCGGTATCGTAACTGATCATCATCACTCAGCTGCGCATATTGTTGCTGAGCAAAAGGTAAGAGCAATACATCAAGCTCCAGCATGCCACGGCGGCTATGCCAGATAGCCCGCTTTGCCTGAATTTCTTTTTCTTCAGTCATCTTCTGATTCACCTCTGTCAGGGGGACGCATTATAACAAAGGTCAGTACGAAGTCTCACACCAGCCCTTGAAATCACATACACTCTGCCTCCATATGCAGTAGTCCCTACCCCACCCGCAAGGAGTCATCATGTCTCAGACCATCGCCACATTCGGCCAGATCACCGATCAGGGATTTATTCCTGCTAACGGAAGCCCTACCCTAAGTGATCAGGGCGAGGCGAGAACCGTGCTCAGCCAGTTTACGCTGCTACAGATAGACGGGCCAGACAGTGAAAAATTCCTACAGGGGCAACTCACCTGCGACATGCAAAGTGTCACCAGCGAGCAGTGGCAGGCGGGCGCCTGTTGCGACGCAAAAGGGCGCATGATCGCTAACTTCATCGCTGCGCGATCCGACACCGGATTTATTTTACGGCTTCCTTCGTTTCAGGCAGAGGTTCTGGTGAATCACCTGAAAAAGTACGCCGTCTTTTTCAAAGCAACTATGAGTGTCACAGAGAATCTCAGAATCATTGGCGAATTGAACACTGCTTCAGGCGACAAATCGGTGCGTCAGGGGGATGTACGCCAACTGAACTGGCCAGACGGTCGTTGCGAATATTGGGTGCCCGATGCACTGACCGACGATTACCTCAGCAATTATCCGCTTGTCTCTGAATCGGCCTGGCACGCGGCAGACGTAAGCTCAGGCTGGCTCTGGGTACAACCTTTATCATCCGCAGCCTGGATACCACAGTACTGCGACTGGCAGGCCCACGACGGCATCAGCTTCAGTAAGGGGTGCTATACCGGGCAGGAAGTGGTCGCTCGCCTGCAATACTTAGGGAAGAGTAAGCGTCACCTGTATCGGGTGGAACCAGCCACTGATCTTCCTGACATCATGGCGGATGTTCTCATCAATGGTAAAGCCAAAGGTGAGCTGGCCACCCGCGTATGCCGTGATGGCAAATTCATCGGTTTGGCCGTGGTAAGCAGTGACGAGGAAACACTCGAGGGCGAATGTGGGGACCGGAAAATCACTCTGCGCAGAGTCTTCTATACTGAAGACGAACGCGGATAAGCGAGCCCCAGACAAACAGGTGCACCGGCGTCCTCTGCGTTTCACCATTTAACATACGCAGAGGTACCCGCATGACTGGCCAACTGATCCAGCAGACCCGAGAAGATATCGAGGGAATGATTGCCAGAGACGAGCTGATTCTCCCAACACTGCCAGAAATTGCTCTGAAGGTGCGGGACATCGCTGAAGATGAAAATGCCAGCATTCAGGACATGGCCCGAGCCCTGACAAAAGACCCTGCATTAAGTGCAAGACTGCTGCGGGTTACCAACAGCCCCATGGTGAGAACTATGGTGCCCATCACGGATGTTACAACGGCGATCTCACGCCTGGGGATCGACTTTACCAGCAACCTGGTCGTCGGTATCGCCATGGAGCAGATGTTCCAGGCAACCAATGATGCCATCGACCGCCGCATGCGCGCATGCTGGTCACACGCAACAGAAATTGCTGCTTCGGCTCAGGTATTGGCGCGCCACTTCACTAAATTGCCTCCCGATCAGGCGCTCCTCGCAGGACTGGTTCATCAGATTGGTACACTGCCTTTACTATCCTACGCAGAACAATCTGGCTCCCTGATTCATGGTGGTCCTTCACTGGATCATGCCATTGCCGAGCTGCATCAGGAGCTGGGTCAGAAAGTACTTCAATCCTGGGACTTTCCACCCGAACTGATCGCAGTGACTACCGACTACCTCAACTTCGAACGCGAACGTGACGAGCCTGACCTGATTGACCTGATTCAGGTCGCTACCCTGCAAAGCTACGCGGGCACCAATCACCCTCTGGCCAATACAGATACCAGCCAGGTGGGCGCTTTTGTGCGACTTGGTCTTGCAGCAGACACTGAAACTCTCGAGCTGGACGACATCGCGACTGAACAGTCAGAGACGCAGGCAGCCCTATCCTCCGGTTTTTGATCACGAACTCAGGCTGACATTGGGGTACACTGCCCCCATGACTACGATATTTGCTGCGCTCGTTCTTCTGCTTTCATTTGCCGGGATTCTGATCTGGCTGTTCAGTCTCGCCAAGCCCGGTCGACGGGCCGAACTCGCAGGAGCCGCAGACCGACTGAATATGAGCTTCGAGCCCTGGCGCATGCTGAGCACAGGCATTCGGCAAGCCGGATTTCAGATTCTGTCTACCGGAGACCCCCGCTACGTCCCCAACTATATCGAAGACGAAACTGTCCTACTGTTTGATTTCACTCGTCTGACCGGACGAGCACCCACCGTCCAAACACTGATCATTATGCCCTGCCCTATCAGTACAGACGCCCGACTCATGATCAGCCCCTTGGCCCGGGAAAGCACCCACTGCTTTGACAAGGGTAAGCCCATTAGCCGGCTTGAGCATGAGGACCTACCCAACACTCTTGCCGAGCAGCCAATCTACGGACTTCCTGTTCACAAAATACGGCCGCTTCTGACCGAAAATGTCCAAAACTGGCTTTTGGCCCATCCGCACCTTCACATCGAATGGGCAGCTGGCATGCTCCTTGTCTGCCAGCCTGGCTATCAGATCGCTGGCGACGAACTGGAGGACGTCATCGACGACGTTCGTTCACTGGCAAACGCTTTAGCATCACACTGACCGGAGTACTCCTTTGTTCAATATTCTTCGAGCAGCAACGCTTGTTGCTGCCGCTTACGTATTAATCGCGTGTACCGCAACACAGCAGGACTCGCTCTATCAGAAAGCTCTGGACCTGGGCGAATGGAAAGCCGGGCTGGATGAGCAAAAGTCTGACATTGCAGACATCGAGATGAATTATCTGATCCGCAAGGGCGATGGCCCTATCCTGATGCTGGTGCATGGCTTTTCTGCCAACAACAGTACCTGGTTACAATTTGCGGATAAGTTACCGGATAACTATTACCTGATCGCACCAGACCTCGCAGGTCATGGCAAATCGAGCGAGGCAGACAGCTATGACCTGGAACGTCAGGCCGAGCGCCTGAAGGCACTGGCCGAACACCTCAACCTCGGGCCATTCCATATCATCGGCAACTCCATGGGTGGTGCTATCAGTGCTATTTACTCAGCACGTTTTCCAGAAGATATTGCCAGTCTCATCCTGATAGATTCTGCTGGTCTGGACGGTGAAAACCAGAGCCAGTTTTTTGCTGAACTCGAAGCTGGTGATAATCCGCTAATTGCTACCGATGAAGCATCGTTCGAGTACCGTATGGACCTTATTCTGGAAAAGCAGCCGCCCCTGCCCTGGCCTATCCGCCCGGCACTTATACGTGAAACCGTAGAGCGAGCGCCTCTGAACAGAGAAATCTTCGACGATATGCTGGCAACCCGTGAGCGCATGGACCAGAACGAAATGAAGCGAATGATCTCATCCAACGTAAATATGCCAGCATTAATTATGTGGGGAGAGAAAGACCGCGTTCTGGATGTATCAGCAGTGGCGGAATTCAAAAAGGTAATTCCACAGGCAGAAGTGAAAATCTATCCGGACCTAGGCCATGTGCCTATGCTTGAAGATCCATCTGCCAGTGCAGAGACCATCAGTTCATTTATCAGCAAGCTTGACTGACTTCAGACAGGCCACTGTCGCGGAAGCCAATGCTTTGTACAAGGCGGCGCAATACAGTGGCCGGGCAAGCCCAGATGACACTTTGTATGCCAGCTTCAGAGCCGGTCGATGCTGCTGTGTGACCCGGCTTCAGGACCATTCAGAGGTCTGGCTTCTCCGCAATCTGTGCACGCTGCCTGCTTATCGCCATCAAGGAATGGCGTCAGAGCTCTGCTGCTACATACTGCGTACCACAGAGAAGCCGGTCTGGTTGTTCCCTTTACCCGAATTAATTCCGTTTTATGAAAACGCTGGCTTTAATAGAGTGAGCGAAGATGAACTGCCCGATTGCCTGGATCAGATATGGCGATCGAGTAAAAAAAAGCATCCGCAGTCATACCCAATGATGGCTGTGCCCGACAGGAGATAACTATGAACCGTCTGAACCGAGTGATGAATAAACTTGATAGCCTGCCCGCTGGCTGGAGAACCGGCGCACGCTCTTTTATCATCGGAAAAATCATTCCGTTCGCAGGAACAGCATCGTGTCGCGTAGAAAAACTGACTAATAATGAATGTGTCGTTAAGATCAAAAAGCGTCGTAAGGTAGGCAACCACATCGGCACTCTGCATGCCGCTGCGATGGCGCTTGCTGCCGAATCAGCGACAGGTTTTGTAACAGCCATGAACGTGCCAGACAGCCGCGTACTGGTGATTCGCAATATGAATCTCACCTACCTTAAGCGCACTAAGGGTGATCTTACAGCCACTGCCACGCTCAGTGATGCAGACCTTGAAAGACTCAGGAATGAAGAAAGAGGCGACATCAGTGTACCTGTCGTCCTGAAAGATGCCGAAGGAACTGAAAGCGTGACTGCTGAGATGATCTGGGCCTGGACGCCAAAGCGTTAACGTAAGAAACCAGCCTTAATAGTCATTAAAAATAGTTATAAAAAAGGGAGCCTGCCGGCCACTGCTGTCCCACAGTTTTGGGACAGCAAATGAAAAAGCCTGACTCCGA
>CAJWBH010000004.1 GCA_913019975.1 Thalassolituus maritimus
CGAGCCTCAGATGAGGCTCGTTATATGATCCCAAAACTGTGGGACAGCAGTGGCCTGCCGGCTCCCTTTTTTCATGACTTTTTAAGCTTACTTTTCAGTCTTAGCCAGCGTTAGCAATGTACTCCCGGCGCTGCTGCTCGCTCTCAATATATTCCTGCCACTGATGAGCGACTTTCTCTGCCGCCGGATACGATGCAGCTTTAAAGAAAGTAATAGATGCAGACTCCAGTTCATCCAGATTGTACTGAGCAAGCCCTTTGATAATTAATGCCTGATAAGGTGCCTTCAGATCACCCGCGTTCAGCGCTTTATTACTGAATTCAAGTGACTTACTCCATTCCTGACGCTCAGTATAGATCTGCGCGAGCTTGAAATAATCGCGTCCTTCACCAGATGCATCCGCTGCCTGTGTCATCACAACAATCGCATTGTCGTATTCTTTAGCCAGCATCCAGGCATCGCCCAACAACGACAGGTTTCGCGCGCTTTTCTCGACGACATCAGCCTCCATGCCGGCTTCCAGCACATGCGCAGCTTTATACGGAATTTCTCGGCTCAGCAGTGCCTGAGCAAAATTCAGATATTCGGACTCTTTAGTAAAAAGCTTCTGATCATAGGCGGTTTCAAGCGTCGCCAGCTCCTCGTCTTCGCGACCCAGCTCATTATAGACCGCAGCCAGTTGCATCCAGTATTCAGACTTCGAATAGGTCGCAACCAATTTCTCAAGAGTGACTGCCAGGCCTTTATAGTCTTTCAGCTGGAACATCACCGCACGTTGCAACAGCAACCAGCTTTCGGTGACGCGAGACCCTGCTTCTTCGCGCATTGAAATCGCAGTCGCAATATCATCACCGGCCAGTTCATACTTCTCCTGCTGGTACTGGACCTGTGCGCGGAACATATAGGCGTCTGCATTCACTTTGTCTGACTGTGACATCCACTCATTAATGGTCGCCAGAGATTCTGCATAACGCTCCTGCAACATGTACAGTTTTGCCAGCGTGTAACGGGTCGTCTGCTTCAGACTGTCTGGCGCGTTGTCGATTTCAATTACTTTTGCGTACTCAGGGATGGCCGCAGCGTAATTTTCCTGAGTCGAGTAAACGTAGGCATACATATTGTGCGTCATTGCACGCTCGTATGAATTACGCTTCCGCTTTTCCAATCGTTCGAGTGTCTGCAAGGCTTCGTCAAAGTTACCGGCATCAGCGGCCTGCTGCGCTTCTTCGAGCTTCTCAAATACGATCTCACGCAGCGTCATAGTTCTGCGCACGCGAGGGCCTGCTGAGGCTTCTTCCTGCGAATTTTCTGCGCTTTCTTCAGCGGCGGATACAGACTGCACGGCCAGGAGGGGGACGCCCCCTAACAATGCACTCATTACTAATGCTATCGGTAACTTTCTCATAAAACACTCACTCCAGTTTTATACGTTACTTATCCAGCTCGAAGCGGATAATGTTACGAACCCCGGGTACATCTACTGCACTTCCCTCAACTACCTGGGGTTTATATTTAAATTTCTTAACTGCATCCAACGCAGCCTTATCGAATACACCTGGAGGCTCAGCTTCGAGCACTACCGGATTGGTCACTGTACCCAGTGAGGTCACGGTAAACTCGACAACAACATAGCCTTCTATTCCGCGCTGGGCAGCACGGCGAGGGTAAGTCGGGGCCACCTTAACAATCGGCATAAACTCACCGTCACTGCCTGCGCCACTCAAACCTGCATCCAGAGCAAGATCTGCAGAGATATCCAGTGCACCGAGTGCTAAATCAGCCGCATTCTGAGAATTAAACTCAGGCTTCACCATGTCTGGCTGTGGCGGCTCCTGCGGCGGTGCAGGTGGCTTTTCAGGCTGACGATCTTTCGTCTGTACTTCATCGTCTGGCTCATTCATCACAAAGCTCTGAATACGGCCATAATCAGTCGGCATGGTGACTGAGCCACCGGTACTGATGAGGCTCTGCATCATCCAGAAGACAGCGATGGTGGCGACGAATGCGACAGCAAGGGCGCCACCAAAACGGACAACAACCGGCATCTTACATCGCCTCTGTAGCCAGTGAGACGTCATAGACTCCGGCCTGACGTGCAGCATCCATCACTGCCACCAGCTTACGGGTCTTCGCTTCTTCATCCGCCTGGATCACAACGGTTCCCTGCGGATTTTCAGCATGCAGACGCTCGATATTTGCGCGAACCTGACTCTCATCAACGCGGCGTTTATTAATCCAGATCTCGTCATTTTCATTAATGGCGATCAGAATGTTTGCGCGTGGCTTCGCTTGCGCGGTACTCGCATCAGGACGATTAACTTCAATACCTGATTCTTTAACGAACGACGCGGTCACGATAAAGAAGATCAGCATAATAAATACAACGTCCAGCATCGGGGTGATATCAATCTCGCCCTCGGCTTCTACTTGCTGACTGGCAGAAAAACTGCGTCTCATAATCTTTTTCCCGAATTAATGATCAAAGGTCAGACGATCTTCGATACGGATTTTTTCTCGTTTGATGTATCGCTCAAGCATCGACTGAGCGAACACTCCCGTCAGGGCACCTACCATTCCAGCCATGGTTGGAATCGTGGCTTTAGAAATACCGGAAGCCATTGCTTTAGGGCTGCCGTTGCCAAAAAATGCCATAACGTCAAATACTTCAATCATGCCGGTAACCGTACCGAGCAGACCAAACAGAGGCGCCATGCCGATCAGCATTTTGATCGTGGTCATGTTCGCTTCGAGGTCTGAGCGTAGAGAGGCAATCAGGTCTTCACGAATCTGATGTGCTGCCCAGGATTTACGCTCGGTACGAGCTTCCCATTCATTCACCGCACGCTGCATCGCGTTGCGGTGAGAAAATGCGAAGTACCCGGCACGCTCCAGTACAAACAACCAGAGCAGCAGAATCAGTCCGAAGATGGCGTAGAGGACGTCGCCTCCACGCTCCATGAACAGATATACCGGTTCGTATACTTCACCAAACATCATGATCAGGCTGCTTTCGCTTGTTGCTGTTCAGACTGGCGAGCCAGAATACCGGTGGCGCGCTCTTCCAGAATCATGATCAGTGCACTGCTGCGGTTGTTGGTCAGGGTGTGCAGGAAGACACATGGAATTGCCGCAACGAGACCCAATACCGTAGTCACCAGCGCCTGAGAAATACCACCCGCCATCAGTTTCGGGTCACCCGTACCGAACAGCGACATGGTTTCGAACACATCGATCATACCGGTCACCGTACCCAGAAGACCGAGCAGCGGAGCAACCACCGAGATGATTTTGATCCAGCCGATACCACGTGTAAGACGAGGAATCTCTGCGGCAATGGCTTCACCCAGATGCAATTCGAGCGTTTCTGTATCGCTTTTCTTATTTGCATTAAATACAGCCATCACACGACCAAGCGCATTCTTTTCATCAACAGTTTCAGTTTTCATCTGCTTGTTGATACGACCTGCTTCGATGTTCAGAACAATCATGCGCCAGATAGCCAGCAGAATACCCACGGCACCCAATGCGAGAATGATGTAACCAACCACACCACCCTGATCGACACGGTCACCCAGTTCTGGGGACTGGCCCATAATTTTCAGCAACTGACCACGTGAAGGGTCAATCCAGAAACCGGTCAATTCACTTCCACTCGCAGATTCGAGAGCTGTAATTCCATCGGTGTAACGTGCACCCGGCTGCTTATCCATCTCAATCAGTCGCGCTGATTCAATGTCCCAGTTCAGGTATTTACCGTCAGAAACCGCGTTGAATCCACCGATACGAACAACCTGCTGCTCAGTGGTTTCACCACTTGGCGTCACAACATCCGCGCTGTAGCTTGCAATGCGGCCGCTATAAGTCGCTTCACGCTGCATCTCAAACCAGAGGCGCTCAAGCTGCTCAATGGATGGCAGTTCAGAGGTGGCGCCTGCAACACGGATAAGGTCGGTCAAAAATGCTTCACGACCTGGCAGTTCAGAGCTGATAACAGAGCCTTCGAAAACACTCTTGGTATCGCCAGCAACCTGCTGCAGCACACCGAAGAGTTCTTTCAGGCTACCCAGACGATCATTTAACTGCGCTTGCTTTTCGGCAACGATCAGTTCGTTATCACGGAACTGCTCTTCTTTATCAGCACTCAGTGCTTCAAGACGATCGCGCTCTACCATCGCATCACGAACCAATTGCTCCTGCCTGGCTTTTGAGCCCTGGAATTCAGCGATACGCTGTTCAAATTCAGCGTTGTCACGTGCCTGACCTTCTTTTACGAGGTTCAGAAGCTGATCAAGGTTGGCTGTTTCTGCCACTGAAACTAGCGGCATTGCCAGTGCAAATACACCGCCAAGGAATAGATTACGGAGTTTCATCAGTTCGCCTCCTGTTGAGCCATCATAGGAGCAGCAACCGGAACTTTAATCAGATCTGGCGCAGCCTGTTCACGAGCAATACGGATGCCCGCCATCACTTTGCTCTTATACTCTGGCGCCAGAGGCTGCCAGCTGTTGGAATTCGTATTCCAGATGCCCAGCTCCTGTCCGTCCAGAGACTGGTACACCAGAGCGATACGACCAATACGCAGGAAGTCGACTTCACGCGGCGTTTCGCCTTCCAGCTCACCACGATATGACTCGATGGTACGGCCGTATTCGATCTCTGCCTGATAGGCCTCCATCACCTTGCGATACTTCTCAGCCGCGGTAACGTCAGAACGCCCCATCAGGTCATTCAGTTTGGAAACACGCGCCATGCGCTCTTCTTTCAGGAAAGGTACATCTGCTGCCACAAACTGATTAACAGCATCAATCATGCGTAGCATCAGAGGAGTGATCTGGCGTTCAACCAGCGCTGCCTGACTCATGCTTTTATCGATACTTGCCAGGTCTTTTGCCTGAGCGTCCAGCTGACGATCCAGCTGAGAGATATAGACATTCAGGCCTTCGATTTCTTTCATCAGTGCACGGTAATCACGCTCGGTAGCACGAATGTCTTTGTCGATAGAATCGATGGTCTGCTGAGAAGCCTGTGCCTGCTCTACACGCTCGACACCCTGCTCAACTGCGTCATCCAGCGTTGCAGCGGAGGCGACGCCTGTAAAACTCATACCAGCAATAGCGATAGCGCTCAGAAGGCGCGACGCCTGGCGTTTGGTTGTTGCCATGTTAAATACCCAATTAAAAAGAATGGCCGGAAACCGGCGTTTCTGAATTCGCGAGAAGAATACGAAGAAAAGATGACAATTCTGTGACATTGCAGAATTGCTACAAGAAAATTACATATCGCTGTCGTATAACGAAAAACGGCACCCGAAGGTGCCGTTTATCTCGCAAGAATAAGTGACTTATTCTTCAGTTTCGAAGGCTGCTGGGATTACGTCAGCTGCCCATGCCCACCAAGCGCTTTCTGCAGCAGTAACAGTCGGGTCAACCGCACCGATGTAGTCAGTTTCTTCAAAGAAGCCTGTAGAAGCATTTGCGCTAGTCGCTGTGCTTGCAGTTACTGAACCATTGCCACCGGTTACTTCAAAAGCATTACCCAGAGCAACGTTGTCGGAAGTTGAGCTTGCTCCCCAACCAGTGATCTGACCTTCTGTAGCGCTATTTTCCAGACGCAGAGTATCTTCTGCATCCATACCTGTATATTCAACCAGAGAGTCGGTCAATACAACAGTTGTCTCTGTATCAGCGATACGGAATGCTTTGGCATAGTTATCGGCAGCAATCTTAGTCAGAGTGCCGTAGGTACCTACCTTCGCACGCATCAGGTATGCAGAACCTTCAGAAGCAGTCTGGAAAGTGATGTTTGAAAGAGTAGGATTAGAAACTGGCTCAGCTGTGTTGCTCAGACCAGCATTATCCGCTTCGATACCATTGTCACCCGCATTGGTTACGCCCTGGCGAACAAGAGAGAACTGAATGTTACCGCGATAGCCGTCATCCCAGTCGATTGACTCATCACCATTGTCGACCAGAATCAGGTGTTTAACATTTACTGAACCACCGAAGAACTCGATGCCATCATCGTAATTGTTATAAACCATAACGTTTTCTACAGTTGTGCCGTAGCCCACTGAGTGCATAGTGATACCGTTAATTTCACTATCAGCAACAACTTCGTAACCTCCTTCAGCAACGATCAGGTAAGAAATAGAACCGCTGTTGTCAGCATCGTCGTTACCGCCATGGAAACCGGTATCAGCTTCGTCAGCTGTATTACAGATTTCTTCTGGAGTCGCTGCATATTCATTCGCACACTGGTTATTCTTAGCGAAACCCTGAACTACCAGACCGCCCCACTCTTTATTGCCTTCGTAGTTGTCATCAATAGAAGACATAACGATTGGCGCTTCTGCAGTACCGTTGGCATTGATCTTAGAGCCACGAGAGATGATCAGAGTACCCTTAGAGGTCGAGCGGAAAGCAACACCTGGGTCAATAGTCAGAGTTACTTCACTTGGAGCATCGTAGGAAGTCAGTTCGCCTGCACCATCACCAACAGTAACGTAGTCAGTCATGCTGTACACATAGTCGGTAGTCAGTGTTGCGTCAGTCAGAATGCTGCCACTGAGCAGACATACTGGCATATCCACACCATCAACGGAGTAAGTAGTATCCAGTTCTTTACCAACACCAACGCTACAAGTGTTATCAGTAACAGTAGGCGTAGTTGGTGTAGTTGTATTATTTGATGAAGAGCTGTCGCCGCCACACGCTGTCAGCATAGCTGCAGAAACAGCAGTCATAGCAACAAGAAGTTTTTTAAGTTCCATGGTAATTCCTTGGTTAGTTAATCTGGTTAAGAACTTGACGAGACACATGCTATGGCCACTGTGTGACACTTTTATGAAAGATAAAAAAAATCCCGCCGAATGCGGGATTTTTTATAAAACGCTTTATCAGAAAACCAACGAAATACCGGCAGAGACCTCACGCCCTTTACGATAGGAGCGATAGTTTTCACCTTTTTGTGTGAGACTGACGGGCTCATCTGTAATGTTCTTCAAAGCCACTTTAAACGTAAGATCCGGTACAATTTCTGTTGAATAGTTCGCACTTAACTCGCCTCTCGGATCTTCCATAATATCCGGTGAATTGCTATTGGCCTGAGTTGCTGAGTACAGTAGCTCACCATGATAGTTATACACCAGTGTGAATTTCTGTTGACTGTCGTAATCATCAAGCCCTATCTGAACATTCGCCAGACTATCGGGCTGCCCTTGCATAGCTCGTGAGCGAAATGCAATATCTACTTCAGAATCAATTAAAGATAGATTTCCCGAAACAAACATTAAGTAACTGCTGAGATCAAATTCCGACCTGAAGTCGATTTCGACACCATTGATGGTACCAGTATCCCCATTACGGTATGAGAATACCGATCCACCGGTCAGTAATGTCTTTTCGATTGGCTTGTCAAAGTTCTTGGTAAAATAAGCGAGGCTAATGCTTTCATTTTCACTCATGTACCATTCAGCACGAACATCGATATTGGTAATCTCCGCACTTTCAAGCAGAGGGTAGCCTCGTATATTGTCGCCAGTATCGGGGTCGACGTACTGCGCATTAGCGAGTTCACGAAAATCTGGACGGTTAATAGTCTGATACCAGGCACCTCTAAGCTGAACACTCTCGCCAAGAAAAACTGTTAAACCAGCTGATGGATACACATTAGAGTCAGAGATTTCTGCATAAATGGGGTTACTTTGATCCTGAGCACTAGACTCGTACGTTTGTACTGAAATATCAGAGGACTCGCTACGAAGTCCCGCATTGACCCGGAAGACTTCAAGGCGTTCATACTCGATACCACCAAACAGAGCCGTCATATCCCATGAGGCATTATAGTCTGCCGAACCTGCGGTCTGATTGAGAAGGCTAAGCTCATCGGCGGCGATGGTTTCGGTTACGATCTGATCGATATCGAAATTGTTAATATAGTCACCCGCCAGACCACTGTTTGCATCGTAGCCAAGCGTCGTGCCATCAGCTTCACGCTCACGGGTAAAAGCTGAGAAGCCATAGTCTGCTGTCAGGTAATTTGTGGACGACTCGAAAAGAGAAGAGTCGAAACTGACACTATAATCTGTGATCGAATCAGAAAGCGTATTGTACTCTCGCTTTACCTCACTCCAATAAAGGTAATAGTCATCCAGCCCCTCATCAAAAGCAGGAATTTCATAGGTATACCGACGCCGATCCGGGTTATCCAATTCAGCCTCAGAAAAACTTATCTGCCATTGCGCTGTCGTTTTTAGGAAACGATCAAAATAGTGTTCGCCTGTGAACTGCTGCATGAACAGCTGGCGCTCCAACCAGTCCATATTGTATAGAATTCCCTCACGATCCTGGTCTCCACCTGTCCCACGTTTAACACTGGTTTCCGAGTGGGTCTGACGAAGCAATAAGGTATTACTGGTGACTTCATGTATGCCCGAGAGCATTCCTAAACTCAGTCCAAACCCAAGATTCACGTCGTTAGTTGTCCGTGTTTCATCGTATGAGTCATCAACGTTGAGCTCGCCATCCTCTCCAAGCAGGTTGGTATCGGACTCTCTTTCCTGAACTTGCCATTCGTTAGAGAATTTGACAGATGCCTGGTAACCGTATGCAGTATTACCGTTGTCGTAAAATGTATCCCCCATAGATAGCTCTGCAGAAATATCAGGTAGGACGTTTCGTTCTTCTGTATTCAGATTGTCAGGCAACTCTGCAACCAGGTTCTTACCAAGTTCAGGATTAAAAAGCAGGCTCTCACTACTGAACTCTTTAGCATCCTGATTCAGCGCTCTATCGCCATCTGCACCGAAGCCGAAAAAGTCTCCACCTTCTTCCTGCATAAATTCCTGCTCAGTAAAGGTAGCACTATCGTTATACCCCAAAGACAGAGACAGCTTCCCTTCAAATTCCAGAGGGAACTTTTTAGTACTCAAAGAGACTGTGCTACCCGTTGAATCTGCATATACATCCGGAGTGGCCGTTTTCTGAACGTCGATTCCATCAATCACACTGGACGGAAATAGATCGAGAGGTACGACCCGACGGGATGGGTCAGGACTCGGCAATGAGGCACCATTCAGTAGAATCGATGTATGACGTTCATTCAGGCCACGAGCGACGACGTATTTACCATCTGCAATGGTCACGCCCGCCACACGCTTCAACGCAGAAGCCGCGTTAGAATCACCAAAGCGAGACATCTGTTCGCCGCCAATCGAATCCAGGACCGCGCTGGCATCACGTTCCTGACTGGTTGCAGAGTCTGCGACATAAGTACCAACCGCAACAACCTCTTCGATGACGCCATTCCCGGACATTCCGACCTCAACATTCAGGTCAACCGGTACGCCAGGCATGCTATTAACGTTAAGTTCAGCTCTCTGATAGCTTGGATGAGCAACAGTCAGGGTGTAGTTACCGCGCGGTAATTCGAGTGAGAAATTGCCATCGTCGTCAGTAATCACACCAAGTTCTGTACCTGCCGCAGATACCCGTGCACCTGAAACGGGGCCACCTGTTTCGTTGGATATCAACTGACCTTTGATTACACCGCCAGCGGCGTCAGACGAACTGGTTTCAGCAATGGCTTCGCCACCTAAAATCTCGACAAATACATCTTTTGAAGAGTCGTCATTTTCGAGGGTGAAATCAGCCTCTCCTACCCAGGCACCGTATTGCGACAATTCAGCGGTGTAACTGTCAGCAGGCAGTTCAAAGGTAACAAAGCCCTGAGGATTGACTATCCGGCGCTGGCCATTAACAGAAACGGATACGGCGTCAGCCGCGCCGCCATCTTCAGAGATGTAAAAGACAACTTCTGCTGCATGCGCTGTCGCGAAGCAGAAACTACTGGTGATCGCGGCCGTACTGATGAGGCGCTTAAAACTCATGATTCCCCCGGTAATTACTGGGGGCGCACGCCCCCGAGAATGAAACGGAGGCGAATTTACTACAGCTTCATGACGGATTTGTTACATATCAGTCATTATAGGATGGATGCTCAATAACCATGAATTGGTTAACCGGAACATCACTCAGAATGGTAACTTCCCCGCCTGGCCACTCAACTCGCAGTTCGCTGACAGCGTCATCGCCTGCTAAGCCGAAGTGTAGCTCTGGTGCATTATTGGACATGTAATTATTCTCAAAACGCATTTCCCGGTACTGGTTGAGTGTTTCACTGGTCGCATATACCTTGGCACCGTAAGCGAATTGATTACCGCCTACCCCACGCAGTCTTACATTCAGGAAGTTGTCGTCCGCAGTAATTAAACGACGGAAATGATTTTCATAATACGATGGAAATCCACTGTGGTTCATAATTACGATGTCGATATCGCCATCTCGATCAAAGTCATTACAGACAATTCCCCGGCCTTCACCAGTATCATCAATATGACGCAATGCAGCTTCCTCACGGAAGGTGCCATCCTGATTATTCATAAACAGTCTGGCCGGTGTACCGTAGAAGTTCTCAAGAATGATTGAATCAACGCCAACGCGCTCGCTTAATTCTTCTGAGGCAGCGATAAGTGCTTCGAGCTCTTCAACAAACTGGCCTTCATCCAGGTAACTTCCCCCCAGATTCGTGTTAACACCAGAAAAGTCTCCGAAATACCCATAAAGAGTACTGATCAACTCCTGAGCATTGGCTCCCAACAAGTCGTAGACGCCATTAAAACCAACCCAGGACAAAACATTGAACAGAGGGTGATCGAATGTCGTATTTGAATATCCGTAGCCGTTAACGTGAAAGATATCGAGCCAGCCATCGTTGTCGAAGTCTTTCATGCAAGTGCCCCAAGCCCATAGACCGTTTGCCACACCTGCAGAATCAGATATTTCTTCCATGGCAATATCCTCTCCTTCGACCGATTGATTCAGATACAATCGGTTCGTCAGTGGATCATATCCTGGCAAAGGAATCTGAATGTTTGTTACGAACCAATCCACATCCATGTCATTGTCTATATCACCCACCGCTGCTCCCATTGCGTTATAGTCGGTAATACGACTGGCTCGGGTTGCGTTGATATATTCGCCCGACTCGGTACCTTGAAACACTTGTGAACGCTGAAAATCAGCCGCAACAAGGATATCGAGATTTCCGTCTTTATTCACATCTGCAAAATTCGCTGCGAATGTGTAATCGCGATCACCAAAGGCACCATAAACCACGTCATCCTGCCATGGCTCAAAAAGCCCTCGCCCATCATTTTTCCAGAGATGTATTTCCTCTGCCGTTCTCATGAAATCCCAGTTGTGACTGAATATATCCAGGTCGCCATCATTATCTATGTCCGCGAATGATGCATTATGGGTAGTGCGCACTGTGTCGTAACCAAACTGAGTAACTCGAATAAACCCCGTGCCCCCATTATTCAGCCAAAGTTTGCTGTCAGGCTCGTATGCGTGCCCAACCAGAATATCCGGCCAACCATCACCGTTGATGTCTGTCATCGAAAAGGCCGCTATATCACCCGAACTATCGATACCGAAGTTGTCCGGAGCTTCCGAGAAACGTCCGTTTTCATTGAGATATATCTGAATACCTTTCTCTTTACCAAGTCCAATGGCGAGATCAAAATCACAATCACCATCAATATCTGCGGAAGCGATAGAACCTATCACCAGGGCAACTTCCGCAGTACTGACAATATCGTCGAGTATTTCTGGCCCAACTCTGTGTGACTCATTCAACCCGGAAAGGACTACTTTTCTGAAGCCAACAGAAAGATCAATTTCCGGGCGACTATCCACATCCATTGCCACACAGGACGATATATTAGCTGGCTCTATCTCAGAAAGATCAGGAAAGACTGGGGCAACTGATTCTCCTGGAGCAGGAGGAAATACGTCAAAAACAGCAGTGTTATCGAAGAAGGAGAACTCTGGTTCAAGCCGGAACCCATCGGGGTCGACCGATGTGTAATCTGGCATCCATTGTTCGACGCAAACGCTGCTTTTCAGACAATCGGCAGTCAAGCTCCGAATAAAGGCCGCATACTGTGAGACTTTCTCGCTCGAGACGACACTGGGTACACGATTGTATCTACGTGACTTATTGGAGCGCCATTGCTGATAAGCCGCAGAAATTGCCGGAACCTGAGCCTGGTGGCCGCTTGTATTAATATTGAGGCCAGCAAACTGGGCAAGATGATCAAGGCTATAATCATACCCTTCAAGTTGTGCTACCGGATCGAAATGCCAACGTATGGCCTCTTCCAGTGTCGCGATAGAGCCGGCATGCATATAGGGGAATGTGAGCTCGGCATTAATCAAACTAGGAGTACGGAAAGCGAATTTATCTGATACATCCGGTACCGTGTTATAGCGACCAAAGTCCTGAGAAAAGACATTTTTACCACGCCCTATCTGTGGCGTTGCCAAGGGATAAAATTGCTCATCGGAAAACTTAGCACCTGCATGACAGCCGAAACATTTACCCTCGCCAAAGAAGAGTAGCGCACCTTCTTTTGCCTCTTCAGAAATCGCATTAATGTCACTGTCAACATAACGCGAGAACGGATAATCCAGTGCAATCTGCGAGCGCTGATACTCGCCAAGTGCCATCGCTATGCGGTCATAAGTGATCAGCTTCCTATCAAGACTAATGTAATCGTTGAAGGCATCGCGGAAGTATCCTTCCCAACCACGATCAAGCAATTTTTCTGCAATCAGATCACGAGTATCGTATGAGGTAAGACCTGCGGCAGGATCAAAGCCGCGCATTTCAACCACAGAAGTTACCGGAAAGCGTGCCTGAGCAGCAGTCAGGTTGGGACCAGCCTTGTTATCTGGTCCACGGAACTGGCTGTCCGGTGTTCGCATCAACTGACCTTCACCATTCGGGGCACCAGTATCGACACCTACGTAGTAAAGGTCTCCCGGATCGTACTCGATGGTTTCAATACGCCCATCCCAGAACATAGCTCGGTCATAGAAAGCAATATTAAAGGTCGTCGGACTATTGCGAGGTACGTTCGGACCAAAGTCAGCTTTAGGGTCGATGTAGTAGTTCCCATCATGTCGGCGCCCAGGCCCGACAATCAGCGGATTATGAGCGCCAACGCCGACGGGCAAACTGAGATTATCGGTTCCAGCAAGTCTCGGGTCGTGGCAACTCGCACAGGCAACATCATCACCAAAGCTGAGAGATCTGGAGAAAAACAGCTCCTTACCCAGCTCGACCAACGCATCTCCCGGCTGAGGGACTATACGATCTGTCAGCTCGGAAGGATCAAACCCAATGTCAGCGATAAGCGCCAGAAGTTCAGTGTCCAGTTCGGTAGGCTCAGTAACAACATCAGGCTCACTCCTTTCTGGATCGTAAGGGTAGGCGTCTAAATCATTCAGAACACCGTCGCCGTCTATATCGTCATCAAGAACGTCAGGGATAAAGTCGCCGTCGAGATCTGCCGGCGTATCGCTCGCATCCAAGGGGGCAGAGCCAGCCGCGACTTCATCACTATCGGAGTAACCGTCATTATCATCGTCTGCGTCGGCATTGTTACCGATGCCATCAAAGTCGCTATCCGCCCATTCGCCGGCGTCAAATACAAAAGCGTCTTCGGCGTTGCGCACGCCATCCCCATCGATGTCGTCATCCTGAGAATCAGGAATACCATCATCGTCGGTATCTACGGTTTCTTCTGGCGTAGCTGGTGCGGTATCCGGTGGAGCTGGAGTATCGTCTGACGTTCCAGAGCCACCTCCACAGGCAACCAGTAAACACGCGCTCGTAATTATTGTTATGAGTGCTTTCAATGTTGAAGGTCCAAATCCGGGACAATCGTGATTCCCTTCCGTCAAGGCAGAAAGGGCCACCTAGCACATAGTTATGCACAAACAGGCCAACAAAACCAGACAACAAAACGTAAATGCGCCATGTGTCTTATTGAAATGTAGAAGAGTTCTTACTTTTGGGAGGGTTAAGAACAGATGCCGCAAGGCGTGCGGCATCTGTAGAGGTCAGCAATTAACCCTGAGCAAGCAGCTCACGAAGGTCAAGAATCGCCGCATTAGCTCGGGAGATATAAGACGCGAGTACCAGCGAGTGGTTAGCGAAAACACCGAACCCACTGCCATTCAGTACCACTGGAGACCAGAGCGCTTCCTGAGTAGCCTCCAGTTCGCGGATGGTCTGACGTAGACCAACCAACGCGTTCTTCTTCTCCAGAACCTCCTGGAAATCTACCTCGATAGCACGCATAAGGTGCAGAAGCGCCCATGAAGTGCCGCGCGCTTCGTAGAACACATCGTCAACCTCAGTCCACGGAGTTCTTACCTCTTCCTCTGAAGGGAGAGGAGTCGCGCCTGTATCTTCATTGAGACGACGCTGGCCTACCGATGCGCTCAGACGCTGAGAGAGGCTACCCAGGCGGGTTTCAACATCCAGCAACCACTGACGCAGATTGTCCGCACGTGCGTAGAACTGCGCCGTCGGCTCATTTGGATCAGACAAGCGGGTCAGGTAAGACTGCAGAGCTTCGAGGCCACGCTTGTATTCACCCTCGGAATCAGGGACCAACCAGCTGTTACCGTCAAAATGCAGCTGCGGCTCAGCAATTTCCAGATCTTTATCTTCCGTCGACTGACTCTGCGAGCGGCTGAAGTCTTTGCGCAGTGCACGGGAGAAGTCACGTACCTGAACCAGTACACCAAACTCCCAGCTAGGAATGTTATCCAGCCACACCCCCGGCGGGAAAATATCGTTCGAAAGATAGCCACCCGGCTTGTAAAGCATGGTTTCGGTGATCTTCATCAGGGTAGCGGTAGTGGTGAAGCCACGAACTGGCTGAACACCCATTTCTTCTGCCCGCGTATTCGCTGACGCCTGTACGTTAAATGTCTCCGGCTCCTGCGACCAGAACATACCTACTACCAGCGCAACCAGAAGATATAACACCACCAGCCAGACGATCAGACGTCCGGAACCACCTTTGGCGTCCTTTCGATCTGCCATCCAGTCCTGAAAGCGCTCTTTCGTATCCTGTACTCGATCCTGCAAACCACTCATAGGTTCTGATCCTTAACTATTCAATCAACAAAAATTTCAGAGGGACA
This sequence comes from Thalassolituus maritimus, assembly GCA_913019975.1. GTDB lineage: Bacteria > Pseudomonadota > Gammaproteobacteria > Pseudomonadales > Oceanobacteraceae > Thalassolituus. The sequence goes on from CAJWBH010000004.1 coordinate 15,063, forward strand.
AACTACTGTCCGGGCTTGATGATAACGCAATTCACCGATTAAAGGAGTATCCACAAGAGCCAGCTACCGGGGGAAGTCCCGTCACTCACGCCAAAGCGGTATACTGCCAGTCGCCAACGGAGACCTGTATGCCCACTTTAGACATTCTGGCGTTAGCCCGATCCCCTTACAAAGAGAAGTTTGCCATCCCTCGTCAACCCGGCCTGGCACCTTCGGTACTCACCCGGATAGAGTTACAGGCACCGTTTGACGACCCCGGAGCACTACAGGGGTTGGAGCGGGTGTCGCACATCTGGCTGATATTCTGTTTTCATGGTGTTGGAAGCCGCCCGGAATCACTGCGTGTCCGTCCGCCACGGTTAGGTGGTAATCAGCGCATTGGGGTATTCGCGACACGCAGTACGCACCGCCCCAACGGACTGGGCCAGTCACTGGTCAAAATTGAGAAAATAGAAGGCACCACGTTGTTGGTTTCGGGCGCAGACCTTCTCGACGGCACCCCCATTGTCGATATAAAACCTTACGTGCCCTACACCGACTCTGTACCTGATGCGACAAATGCGATAGCGCCTTCAGCACCAGAACCGCTCACTGTGAGCTGGTCCGAAGAAGCCCGTCGACAGGCGACTACAGAAGCCGCCAGACTCAACGAGAATGTCATTGCTGTTATTGAGGAGTGCCTGGCTCAGGACCCACGCCCAGCCTACCAGGCGCATGATCCTGAACGGGAATACGGCGTGCGTCTATGGGATCTGAACATCCGCTGGCGCTATCCCTCCGACCAGAGCATTGTAATTACCGAGGTCAGCCCTTTGGCGTGAGGCGAAGCACTTTTTCACGCAACGCAGAGAGGCCACGCTCGCGAAACTTGGGCTCATCAACCAGGCAGTCTTTATCAGCCATCAGATCAATGTTCATCGCATCGGCGTAAAACGACTCAACCTGTGCCTGATCCACAGCAAACGGCGGTCCCGACATCTCGTTCTGGTCGTACTCAAACGTAACCAGCAACTGAGGTGCATTTTCTGACACCTTCAGCAGCTGGCTGGCATAGTCGGCCCTCATCTCTTCAGGCATTGCGACCAGTGCTGCACGATCATAAACCGCATCGATTGGCCCAGTATCAAATGAAGTCAGGCTGAACCAATCACCGCAAATCAGCAGAATACCTGCAGCCCGGTAGAGGATGAGGTTACCCACCTGCTGCTTATCGACCGCCAGACTGAAGGTCTCTTCGATCGACTCAGCCAGTGCATCCAGCGCAATTTCACTCAACTCTACGCCTACTACCTGATAGCCTTCACGCAGCAGCCATAGGATATCTACCGACTTCCCACAGAGTGGTACCAGAACACGCTCGCCTAGATCGACAGGAATGGTATGCCAGTGACTGGTAAGGGCGGGATTGGTATCGCTCAAGTGAAAACCAATCTCCTGTTTTTCCCAACGTTCGTGCCAGAAATCGTGCTTCATAAGCGCTCCACAGAATTAAATCTGGCGGCATTATGCCTGAGCTGCTCACAGACGAAAACGCCCGGCATTGCCGGGCGTCGTCAAACAATATCGTTCGGCAGATTAATTCACCTGCAGTGCAGCAATATCGGGGTATCTCTCTTCCCAGTTCTCAATCAGGTAGTTCTGATCAATATCCCATGGATGGAAACCGGTTTTGAAGAACTTCGCTAATCCTTTCATGTTATCGCGAAGAACGCCCTTCTTACCCCAGAAAAATACTGCGGCTTCTTTCCACTCTCTCCAGCTTGGAAAGTGACGCTGCGAACGCAGTAGCCAGACCTGATACATAGCCAAACGAGAAAACAGACTGATCATAGAAATCACCATCACCCGCTTACGCATAAACTCATCATTTACGTGCTCACGATACACATCAAACGCGACAGCCTTGTGTTCAATTTCTTCTACAGCATGCCACAGCAGCATCTTACGAACCGTCGGATCTGCATCTTCGAGTATTTCGGGATTCTTGAGCAAAAATTCCGCCAATGACGCTGTGAAGTGCTCCATGGCAACCGTCAAAGCAAGCTGACGTTCGCGGCTGAATTTCTTCAGAAAATCAACGCGCTTGTGCAAGCGGCCGACGATACGATCCATGGGAAAGCCCATGTCGGTAATTGCCTGGTTTAACGCTTCATGCGATACGCCATGGTGAGCTTCCTGACCAATAAAACCACGGATCTGCTCCTTCAGAGTCTCGTCTTTGATGTCGTCGCGGTAGTTACGCACGGAGTGAATAAAGAACCGTTCACCATCAGGGAAAAGCGCCGATAGCGCATAGAAAAAGGTGCTGATCAGTGAATTATTTTTAAAAGCGTATTTATTCATCGGCGATTCAGTATCGAACGCCATGCGACGCGGTTTGATCTCAACCTGTGCAGATTTATTCTTAATATTAGTCATACGATCACCCTCTTAGGGAAGCCCGTCCACGAATTGTTAATTTCTGTATCGTTGGCCAGAATTCACATACCTGACATGCAATCACTATGACATACTGATCCGGATATTTTGGGGTGCAATGCTTTCACCCTGTGGTTCAAAACTGGCATCTGGTATCTATGACGACTAAAACCATCGGATCGGGTGAGCACAGACTCTCGTCTGATTACCTTATACTGCTTGGCGAGATGGCCTTTGAGCGTGGCATCCCCATGTCTGCGCTCCTGGAGGGCACCGGACTACCTGAAAACCTGATGTTCATGCCCAGCGTGCAGATCGGACATGAGTCCGCTTTGCTACTGATCGACAACTTCCTCGAGCACGTGGACCTGTCCGCTGCTCTGGAGTTCGGCAAGCGTATGACCCTCTCCAAGCATGGCGCACTGGGCTACGCGGCCCAATACAGTGCCACCATGGAAGATGCAGCGGGTAAAGTAGAACAGTTCATCGAAACCCGCGTGCAGCTGTTTGAACTGCGTCGCGAAACCGACAAAAGTAGTCGTCACCTTTACATCACCACCCGTATTCCCGACAGCCGGGCCGGATTTTTTATGGTTCTGGCGTTTCTGGCCAGCGTCGAGACCATCTGCCGTACTCTTGTACCTGCCGAGTCACGTAACGCGCGCAGCATGATTCAGATTGCCTGCCGTGGTGACCTATCCAGCCAGGATATCTTGCCCAATTGCGCCGTATACACTGGCGCCCCTATTAATTGCCTGACCTGGCCCCGCAAGGCACTCGACGGCATGCTGCCCTTCTTTGATCCAAAACTGGCCGATCTTGCCCAGCAGGAACTAACCCAGGCGATGACACAGGTGACCGAGACTAACACCATGGCGGGTAAAGTCAGAGAGATACTTAACGATCACCTGGCAGAGATGCCAACCGTGGAGGATGTCGCGAATATGCTGTTTATGTCGGCCGCGACCCTGAACCGAAAACTCAAAGCCGAAGAGCGCAGTTTTCAGCAGATCAAAGATGAGCTGCGCTATAGCAAAGCGCAACGCCTGCTGAAGGATACTACGCTGTCGGTGGATCAGATTGCAGACCAGCTAGGCTATAGCGACGCAAGTAACTTCGCCAAAGCATTTAAAAACTGGTCCGGCGCCAGCCCGAGCCAATACAGACAAGGCAGTACGGGCTGATCACTTTCGGGTATACTGCGCCGCCATTCTCACCGGCCGGAGACACCTATGATCGACAAGCCCTTACTGATCAACTACAACCAGCTTCATACGCTCTGGCTGAAATGGTTAAGCCAACCCGCTAACGCGCACTTTGATCGCTGGCTCAAGCATGAAGCAGCCAGCTGGCGTAAGCGCTTCCGCGAAACCATGCCTCTGGAACTCGGCAGTGCCATGCAGCATGCACTGCGTTTCCGGCAACTCGCCTGCGCCCTGGAGTTAATCCATGAAAGAGGCCTTGATCAGGACTGGCAGGCCTGGACTGAACAATGGAATCCAGAACAGGCCGAAAACCTCAGCCGCAATAACTTCTGGTTCTGGATTCAGCGCCGTAGCTATTCTCAGTGGTACATCCCGAAAGACTGGCAGGCTGGCAGCCGCAAAACCACCGTCGACGATACCGCCGCCTGGGTTCGTAAGAATCCGGATTCGCCGCTGGCTTACATCTGGTTTGGTATCGACGCTTCGCTCGCCAGTGCGATAGAACACCGCGCAGAACTGTCTGGCTGGAATGATAAGCAGCGACAGGAATTTATCCGTATGCAGCAGAGCCGCCCACCACTCTGGTTGCGCCCGGCTGCAAGCCAGGACGTCAAAGCCCTGTGCGATGAACTCAAAGCAGCAGGCGTAGAAGTTAACCTGAACAAACACGGGCTGTGTGCCACCGGCGGTTTCGGTGTGCAACAGACCGACGCCTATAAAGAAGGTCGTGTTGAAGTGCAGGACTTTGCCAGTCAACAGATCGCTGCCGCCGTTGATGCGCAAGCCGGCGAGAAGATCTGGGATGCTTGCGCAGGCGCCGGTGGAAAGACTCTGGCGATTGCCGACGGCATGAGTGGTAAAGGCGCCGTGGTCGCAACCGACCTGAAAGAATTTAAACTGACTGAACTGAAGAAACGCGCGAAGCGCGCTGGCATTGCCAATATCCGTACCTTTGTCTGGGATGGCGAAGCGCCATTACGCCTGCCCAAAGAAATTGCCCGCCAGAAGGGCTTCGATAAAGTCCTGATTGATGCGCCATGCACAGCAACCGGCACCTGGCGGCGTAACCCGGATGCCCGCAATCGCCTGAGCGATACGTATCTCAAAGAGCTGATGGGCTTACAGCAACAGCTACTGGACAATGCGAGTGAGGCCGTTCGACATGGCGGTAAGCTGATTTATGCGACGTGCAGTTGGCTGACCGAAGAAAACGAAGATGCGGTGGAAGCCTTTCTGAAAAATCACGCTGACTTTGCTCTGGAAAGTTCGCGACTGCTCGGTGCACCGGATGTCGATTCCGATACCATGTTTGTTGCTGTAATGAGTCGTCAAAACTGATTTATAGCCCAGCTGACTCTCATATCCGTTTCTCCATAAGAGCTTCATTTGCTGGGCTCAGCAGACATTCAGGCGGCGCCAGACAATAAAGGCGCCGCGCGACCGTCAGAGCAAAATCGAGCCCTGAAATCTACCTATCGTCACGTAACTGATATGTTTTCAGGGCGATTTATTTTGCGTGTCGCCGCAGTAACTGAGATTGGCTGGAAATAAGCCGGCTGTGCTGCGGAGCGCAGTCAACGAAGATCAACTCTCTGCGAATCCCTGAAGTACAACGGAATATGGGTCAGCGGAGTGATAAAAAAAAGCCAGACGCTGTGCGCCTGGCTTCTTTTTTTACAGGAGCGATCAGATGCAGATCGTTTTTAACGGAGGGAAACCGTTAAATTCAATCGCACTGTAGGTGGTGGTGTACGCGCCGGTGGAGAACCAGTACATACGATCACCGGCTTCGAGAGAGAGTGGCAGTTCATACTTGTACTGTTCGTACAGGATGTCAGCCGAATCACAGGTCGGGCCTGCAATAATCACCTCTTCAGTGTCACCGTCTTTTTCCACATAGAGTGGATACTTGATCGCCTCGTCCATCGTTTCTACGAAGCCACCAAATTTACCGATATCGGTGTAGACCCAGCGATCCAGACCGGTACGGTTCTTACGGCTGACCAGCACCACTTCGCTGACCAGAATACCTGCGTTCGCAGCCAGTGATCGACCCGGCTCGAGAATAACTTCAGGCAGCTCGTCGCCAAAATCCTCTTTCAGGAATCGGGTAATCTCTTCTGCGTAGGTCTCCAGAGGGTTGGTGCGGCTGATGTAGTTCGCCGGGAACCCGCCCCCAAGGTTGACCATTTTCATCTCAATGTTTTCTTCTTCCTTCAGGCGCTCGAAGATCCACTTCACCTTAGCGATCGCAGAGTCCCAGGCGCCAATGTCGCGTTGCTGAGAGCCAACATGGAACGAAATACCATACGGTTTCAGTCCAAGATCACGCGCCATAATGCAAAGCTCAATGGCCATATCTACATGGCAGCCAAACTTACGCGACAGTGGCCAGTCTGCGGTCTGAGAGCCTTCGGTCAGAATGCGCACAAACACTTTCGACCCCGGAGCAGCTTCTGCAAGATTGCGCAGATCGGCTTCTGAGTCCGAGGCAAACAGACGCACACCCTTTTCGTAGGCGTAACGGATGTCCTTAATCTTCTTGATGGTATTACCAAAACTGACTCGGTCACCACCCACACCCAGCGACAACACCTTGTCGAGCTCGTAACGGCTGGCAATGTCAAAGTTACAGCCGCGGTCACGAAGGATTTCCAGCACTGCTACCTCAGGATTCGCTTTCACCGCGTAGTAGGTGTTTGCATAAGGGAAGCAAGCCATCAGGTGATCCAGTTGCTCGCCGAAGGTTTTGGTATCCACGATCAGAACAGGCGTTTCCTGCTGATCTGCAGCCGCTTTAATGCGGGCAAAAGTATCGGCGTCGTAATAGGCTTCCGGTTGGGTCAACATCAGGCTCGCTACCTCCTTAGGGTCAGACTGCTGTGCGTTTGAAGTCGCGCAAAGATAGAGGATTTATAATAACAGTACAGTGAAATTTTCTTACCCTTACGATGAGAAAATCACGTAGGGCGGATTGTCCGTTCCAGTGCAACAGACTCTGCCAGAGCCTGCAAGCACAATTCAGGTTAAAATGACTCCCAGAAACCGTTAAGGTTCCTGTTTCGCACTACTCTTCCACTCCGGCTCTGGACATCTATGCTCAGCTTTTTTGAAAAACGCATCAATCCCTTTCCTCCCGAACATCCGGAGCAACCTCCTCAGGGACTCTATGCATTTTGCCGCCATTACACCCGAGGACTGGAAGGCTCATTGCTGGCCATGTCGTGTCTGACCGCCATGCTCGCCATACTTGAAGTCACCCTTTTCAGCTTTATGGGTGACCTGGTCGACTGGCTATCCACGCAAAGCCCAGACACCTTATTTGCCAGCGAAGGCACCAAACTGCTGCTCATGAGCCTGGTGGTGCTGGTCGCCATGCCTGTCGTCGTATTACTGCATGCCCTGATCACCTATCAGTCATTGCTCGGCAATTACCCAATGCGCATTCGCTGGCAGGCGCACCGCTATCTGCTCAAGCAAAGTCTGAACTTTTATGAAAACGACTTCGCCGGACGCCTTGCCACCAAAGTGATGCAAACGGCGCTGGGAGTCCGGGAAACTGTAATGAAGCTGCTGGATGTGCTGGTCTATATCCTCGTCTACTTTATTTCAGCCCTGGTGATGATTGGCACAGCAGACTGGCGACTGATGCTGCCCATGGTCGTCTGGCTGGCGGCCTACATAGGTATTCAGTTTTATTTTGTGCCGCGCATGAAAAAAATTGCGACAGAGCAGGCGGATGCCCGCAGTGTTATGACAGGGCGTGTTGTCGACAGCTACACCAATATTCAGACGGTAAAACTGTTCTCACACACAGAGCGGGAAACGTCTTACGCCCGTGACAGCATGGATGGCTTCCTCGGTACGGTATATCACCAGATGCGCCTGGCCACCGGTCTGAACTTTTCAGTGAATATGATCAACTACCTGCTGGCCTTTACCGTCGCAGCCCTGTCTATCTGGCTGTGGATGGACAGCGCCATCACTGTTGGCGCTATTGCGATTGCAGTCAGTCTGGCCCTACGCGTGAATGGTATGGCGCAATGGATAATGTGGGAGATCAGTTCTCTCTTTGAAAATCTGGGCACAGTGGCTGACGGCATGAACACACTGGCGAAACCACAGACCATTACCGACCCAGTGAATGCGCCAAAGCTGAATGCAGAACACGGGGAGATCGCTCTGGATGATGTGCACTTCTCATACGAAGGCGCTGACGACAAGAGCTACCCGGTTTTTGAAGCGTTGAACCTGACTATCAAACCCGGTGAGAAGATCGGTCTGGTTGGACGCTCGGGTGCAGGTAAATCCACACTCGTTAATCTGCTGCTGCGCTTCTACGACATCGATAGTGGACAGATTAAGATCGACGGACAGGACATCAGTCAGGTGTCGCAGGAGAGTCTGCGATCAAAAATTGGCATGGTGACGCAGGATACTTCCCTGTTGCACCGAAGCGTACGCGACAACATCCTCTACGGTCGGCCTGATGCCAGTGACGCAGAAGTACTCGACGCTGCCCGCAAAGCTGAAGCAGATGCCTTCATCCGTGATCTCCACGATCCGGAAGGTAACACGGGCTACGACGCTCAGGTCGGCGAACGCGGTGTCAAACTCTCCGGCGGTCAGCGTCAGCGCATTGCTATTGCCCGGGTGCTGCTGAAAGACGCGCCGATTCTGATTCTGGACGAAGCAACATCAGCGCTCGATTCAGAAGTAGAGGCGGCTATTCAGCAAAGCCTCTACCGCCTGATGGAAAATAAAACTGTAATCGCCATTGCTCACCGTCTGTCGACCATCGCGGCAATGGACCGGCTGATCGTACTGGATGACGGCAAAATCGCCGAACAGGGAACGCATGAAGAACTGCTTGCACAGGGCGGCATCTATGCGCAACTGTGGGCGCACCAGACCGGTGGCTTCTTAGGGGAAGGTTAAAGCAAACAGAGCTCGTCATAATCCCTTAACAGAAATAAGGTTTTATGACGCAGCCCCGGAGACGCGATGGCCTGATGATGAGGCGTTCAGGAAGGAACCTGATCCGCTCCGGGGAACCAATTCTGTCTATCTATCTGAAGGACTTACCTAAAGCTGCTGCGATCTCTGAATGGCTTCGGCTCTGCGCCCTTACCCGCCAGACCATTCTTCATTGCGATCTGCTGATTCTTGCGACCCAACAGACGAGTCTGAACCCAACGTTCCCAACGCAGCGCTTTCCAGGTATCCGCTTTCCAGGTTTTCTTGAACAGATACTTAGTGGCTGCAATCGCATCCGGAGATTTCGTCGCAATGGTTTGCGCCAACGCCAGGGCTTCTGCCTGAGGGTCGTCCGCCAGCTTAGAAATCAGACCGTAACTGAAGCCCTCTTCAGCACTGAACTGACGGCCCGTCATGGTCAGCTCCTGGGCGATATCGACACGGGTCAGGCGCGATAGCGTCACCATACCGCTCATGTCAGGAATCAGGCCCCATTTCATTTCCATAATGCAGAGGTTGGCGTCCGGCGTCGCAATGCGGTAATCCGCGGCGAGCGCAATCTGCATTCCGCCACCAAAGCAATTGCCATGAATCGCACAGATAACCGGTACTGGCAGGTCCCGCCAGATATGCGCAATGCGCTGCGCCAGATTCATTTTGGTCCAGGGGAGTTTAAGGAACAGCTTAGGGATCATCGACGGATTTTTACTCACCGCCTTAAAGTCGAGCCCTGCAGAGAATGACTCACCTTTCGCCGTAAGAATCACCGCACGAATGCTACGATCCTTACGTATTTTTTTCGCCGCAGCGACCAGACCATGGAACATATCCAGATCCAGACCATTCAGCTTTTCCGGGCGGTTCAGGTACACCCAGGCAATGTGGTCCTGCACTTCAACTAAGACTTTATTGTGATCTCTCATCGCTGTTTACCTTTTATGATTGCCGCATCTTTGCATAAAGAAGCAAGGACAACCATGATCAAAACACACGATCGGCTTACCGAAAGAGACAGCTCTGAACAGAATTCAGAACCAGCCACACGCATTTTCTTTGACCAGAGAGACCATCATACCGATATGATCCGGGCGATCATTCAGGCAGGGAATATAGTGATAGTCCTTCCCGCCAGCTTCGATAAAGGTTTCGCGGTTTTCCATATCCAGCTCTTCAAGCGTCTCGAGACAGTCTGCCGCAAACGCCGGGCTGATAACATCGACACGCCCTACGCCGGCCTTTCCCCAGTCCTCTAACGTGTGATCGGTATACGGTTTGACCCACTCTTCACGACCGAAGCGTGACTGAAAGCTGCATATCCATTGTTCGTCGTTCAGACCCAATTCGCTGGCAAGTGCCGCAGCCGTCGCCCGACACTGGCTTGGGTACGGATCACCACGATCTTCATAACGCTGCGGAATGCCGTGGAACGACATCATCAGTCGGTCACCCTGGCCATGCTCAGCCCAATACTCACGCACGGAATTCGCCAGAGCGCCTATGTAGCCCGGGTGAACGTGATAGTCGGTGATCCAGCGAGCAGCCGGAACGTGCGGACAAGGCGCCATCGCATTGGAGTAGCGATCATGTACTGCCGCCGTGGTCGACGAGGAATTCTGCGGATACAGCGGCAATATAACCAGACGCTCCGCACCGGCCTTACGCAGCTCCCGACCAGCATCCTCCATCGTGGGCTTGCCATAGGTCATGGCCAACGACACAGGAATGTCCTGACCGTATTCCGCTTTTAAGGCCTCTGCTAATGCGCGCTGTTGTGCACGCGAAATCGTCATCAGGGGGGAACCTTCAGGGCCCCACACTTTGGCATACGCTTTTGCTACCCGCGGTGGGCGGATAACGAGAATGACCAGATTAAGAATCAACCACCACAGCAGACGCGGTACATCGACGACACGTCGGTCACTGAGAAACTCTCTGAGGTAAGAACGCACTGCTTTTGCAGTCGGTGCTTCCGGGGTGCCGAGGTTGGCAATAAGAACGCCGAATGGGGGCTTATCCAAAATGATTCTCCACAAAGACAGGTCGTAACGATGGTTGTCTGTATCAGTTTTGTATAGTTTAGCGGAAGCCGGAGATCGGGTCACCAATCAAACTCAACCGACAAGGCTCAACCGATCAATTCATCAGAGATGAGACTGGCCCGAAGCCTGTCCATCAGTAACTCTGCTGCTTCGCGCCCTTCAATCATTTCTGCGATACGGACCTTACGCTGACCATCACGAATCCGGATATGGAAATACTCTTTTGTGCTGTTGCCTGTGCTCGAACTACCCGCAGCTTTAAGTTCGAGTTGCTGAGCACTTCTGAATTCGGTACTGCGGCGCCAGAGCGCCCTTCCCATCCAGTAGCGCACGGTTTCAATCTTGCCATCCTCACATCGGCTCTCCAGTGACCGGCCAAGCCCAAACAAACCACCCAGGGCCATCGGCGTCCCCACAAGAAAGAATACGCCGCCCATAAAGTACAGGGTAACGCCCTCGGTGGCCGCCTGATTCAACATAAAGAGCCCTGCCCCTGCAAAGGCGATTCCGGCAAACATAAAAATGAGGAAAAAAGACAGATGTCGCCCTGCGGCACTATGAATAATAAAGTCATCACCGCTCAGCGTCATATCAAGGTTCTGACTGAGCGCGGCCTCGGCGGCGGCGACCTGGCTGCGCGATGCTTTACTTTGATGCTCGGTGGAAATGTCGAGAGTACTATTGGCGGCGCCCTCTACAACGGGCACTACAAACTGGCGCTGGAATTTCACTGGCTCAGTAGGGCCTTCGACTTCTACCCGCCAGATAACGGCTTTACGACCTTTGCGATAACTCTGAGGAAGTTCCGGGTCAGGGTTAAACACAAAATTAAGGCATGTTTCACCGTCGCTCTCTGTGACTTCAGGCAGCGTGCTGGATTGCCATAACAAGGTTTCACGCGTTGAACTGTTTTTACCGCTGGAGCGCGTCTGACGGACGCATTTCAATCTGACATTCCAACGCTCCCCCAAACCGGTTTTGTTGATTTTCAGAGTCCCGCCGACCTGTCCCTGTACCTGCCCGGGTACAGGGTTCAGATACAAAGGCGTGCGTCCGTAAAACAACCAGTTTTTCCGCGACCTGTACGCAGCTATACCCAGGCCAGCAGCGACCAAAGGAAATAAGAGGACGAGAAGAATGGCATGATTTCCAGATCTGAATTCAGAAGGCAAGCTCAGAACGGCAGGCAATGAGATCAACAGGAAAACCATCGACATAAATCCAAGCACCCAGTGCATCAGGTTCTGCCCTGAATAAACTACACCTGATGCGACATCTGCCTGACGCGCGGAATAGCGCCCAAACAACATAATCCCCGCCCCTGCGCCACCAAAGACAAGAACAAAAATCATCATAAAACCAATTTTTTCCCATCGGATATCCCTGACCAGATAACTTTCCGATGGATTATCCGGATTCACCCAGGCGGTAAGGACCTGACTGGCAGAGGCTCTGCGAATCTTATTCTCAGTCTTTGCATGCCAGTCACCAATGTTGTCCGGAGATTCGTAGTAACTGATACGGTTGCTTGAATAATCACGGTTATTGAAGCGATAGCTGTAGAGCCCCTCTAACGAATACGTCGTTGTATCACCATGATGGTATTCGATATCAATACGTTGAAGCGTGGCTGAAATCTGTGTCCAGCCAGAAGTCATAACGTGAAGACGGAGTGTATCCAGAGGACCAAAGAGCAATATTCCGATTGCCGGGCCAAGAAACATCAGACCAAAAATGAATGCACCGATACTACGCTTAGACGTAGTACCGGCTTCGCCTGTTTTTGATATGGACATCTCTGGCTCCCTGACTTTTGGTTGAATGATGACTGATGAATGTTATTCGTAGTCTAGCCAATCCACCTCGTCAGATCATCAGTCCAACCAGTTATGCGCTCATATCACTGCTGTTGAATTTCCGGAATGCTTCCTGTACCTCTTTTTCGCTCGGTATGTATTCTGTTTTGACCATAATGATAAGGCTTTGTCCGAATACCCGTTCATCTGCCGCTGGGTGAATATTCACTTCGCCCCCCCTTACCGATACAAGCCAGTAGCGTTCCAATGTTAGACATCATCATCGCTGCCACGACATCTCGCCAGCAGTCACCTTCTAACCAAAGTGGATAGCGGACGAAATGATCTTTATCGTGAGTGAACATATCTTCGATGATCAATTCTGATCCAGGAGACTCCATAGCACGAACCAGAATCTCCGGATATGAACGGATTGGACGAATCACCGACTTTACGCCCAACTTCGTCATACGGATGCGATTTTCATCCTCAACACACTCAACAATCACACGGAAAGCCAAGCCGTGTTCTTTCATGCGATAGCACAAGGTGGATACCTAAGCCGGTTAAAGAAGATGGTAGCCCATCCGGATAGTCAGTATTGAGTAGTACGACCGGTGTCTTACGGTGCATTTTATTCTGGCGTATCTGCTCAACAAACCGCCGGAAATAGATATCCCGATTCTACTTCGGAGAGTTAATTACAACGATGTGATTATTCATGATTCTGCTCCACTTTTCGGCGACCCTGTAAAAAGTATAAGAGACAGAATAAAAGCGTTAAGACCGTTTTATTATGAGAAATAATTTGAGAGATGATCGGGAATTATTAACCCTTCGACTGACGTAATTTAGTATCTCGCCTGGAGAGTTATGTATATCGGGCTTACTGGAATGCTTTGAGCCCAGGCAGCGCCAAGACTCCGTCCAATGTACGACTGACCTGATCCGACAACGGATACCCGAGTCGTAACAGCCCTTCATCTGGGAAAGCACGCGTCCAGATCCCTTCATTCGCCAGGCAATCCTGCCAAATCAGCGGACATTCTGAACGTAACGTCAGGAATAATGGCGTACAACCAGCGAAGGCATCGCTGCGACTGAGCGCATGGGACATCTGTGCCTGTAAATCCTTTAAACGATCAGACTGCATGGACTGCCAGGCTCTGTCGATCAAAGCTTGCTCTGCTAGCCGGAGTGTTAACGACGATAGCCCCCAGGGCCCAAGGTACGATGAGAGCGTGGCCAACATGTCAGGTTCTGCGAATACCGTACCGAACCGGATACCCGCCAGTCCGAAAAACTTACCCAAAGAGCGCAGAACGATAGTATTCTCTGGCCGGTGTTCTCCGAGCAAGCTGAGGTGTTGAGTGGCGTCCATAAAGGCCTCGTCGCAGATCAACGCGCCTCCCCGCTTTTCAAGAACAAAAGCCCATTCAAGTAGCTCAGGTTTAGGGAAGTAATAGCCAGTGGGGTTATCCGGATTCACCACTATAAGGACATCAGGCGCATCACCCGCTTGTAACGAGTGGCGGATATCCTCAATACTTTTCTGCTGAACATGATGGCCATGCATAGCCCAGCTCAATGCATGCTCCCCATAACTGCCACGAACAACCCACACAGCACATTCATCGAAGCATAAAGGCAAGCTGCGAATAGCCGCCTGACTTCCCGCAGTCGGAAGACCCGCCTCACCATAGTAAGCTACGATTGCTTCGCGGAGGCTCTCCTTTACCTCAGGCAGTGCCTGGCTCTCTACAGCCGACACCAGAGCATCGTCCGGGTTGTCAGTCCACCAGCTATAAGGACTGACCGCGGACGAAAGATCGAGCCAGTCTTTGTCACCATACCGCGCTATTGCACGCGTAAGGTCAGATCCGTGGGCAGCCGGTTTGATCGCTGTTTTCAGCTTCTTCACATTACACCAGTGACGTAATGCAATGACAGGCAGCAGAACACCATCAACGACAACTGAATGAGCAGAGCCTGTTTGACCAGGCGAATCGCACGTGGAATATCATCCACGCCAGCAGGCATACCACTGCCCATCACGGGCTTCTGTTTTATGGTGCCCTGATAGTCTGCGCGCTGACTTAATTTTCGGTTGAGCGCTCCTGCGCCGGCGGTCAACACCACGCCGCCGTTTGGACTGTCACAATATTTGGCCTGAGTTTTCCAGCAATCCAGTGCCTTCTGACGATGTTCGCCTGCGGCAAAGACAAATGACAATGCCGTCAGCCGAGCAGGTAACCACGCCATGGCATCATCCAGCCTGGCCGCAGCCCAGCCGAAATAAAAGTGGCGCTCTGTCCGGTAACCCCACATGGCATCCAGCGTATTAACCCAGCGGTGCAGTAAGGCGGCTTCGGCGCCACCAATAAGAAACCAGAATAAAGTCGCAAATAACGCATCCGAGGAGTTTTCCAGCGTGCTCTCGATACTGGCTTGGGCAACTTCGTCGGCATCCAGTACCTGCGTATTACGGCTGACGATTTTGCCCAACTCTTCGCGGGCCGCTGGCAGATCGTCCGTCGCCAGACTGCGCCAGACATCAGACACATGCTCCTGCAAACTGTGCCAGCCAATACACAAGTAAAGAATCACCAGCTGCAACAAACAAGCGCTCATCAGCGACAGCGACGCAGAGGCCTGCAACAAACCAATAATCAGAACCAAAGGCGAAAGCGCAACGACGACTGCGATTGCACCAAGGATATAACCCGGTGCTCCCGGGAGCCTGTTTAACGCTCGCTCCAGCACTCCACTCCAGCGACCGAAACCCACGAGCGGGTGAAACTTCGATGGCTCTCCCAGCCGGGCGTCAAGGTACACACCGCTAACCAGAATGGCAGCGAGCAAGAGTGCCCCCCAGTGCAGTGAAAGTGCGTCCTGTTGAAACCAGAAAAACAGCATAAGCGGCCTGTGTCTTCAAAAAGTGGGCATACTGTAAAAGAAAAACCCCGCTTGCGTGAACAAGCGGGGTCTTTTAAAGAGTGGAGTCGGCCTATAAGCCGGGTTCTGTGTTAAACAGTCATTCGTCTAGGCCTGCAATCACTCGCAGGCTCAAGCGACCTACCCGTTCCCAGCGTGGGCCACGCCTTGTACCTCAAGGGTAACAGGGAACCTATTTGGTCTTGCTTCGGGTGGAGTTTACCGTGCCACGAACTGTTACCAGACGCGCGGTGCGCTCTTACCGCACCCTTTCACCCTTACCTGATCCGCAAAAGCGGCCATCGGCGGTTTACTCTCTGCTGCACTGGTCGTGGGCTCACGCCCCCCAGGCGTTACCTGGCACCTTGCCCTATGAAGCCCGGACTTTCCTCCCCCTGCTTGCGCAGGCAGCGACTGTCTGGCCGACTCCGGCGCGGAGTTTAACGGAAAGCGATTGCTGTCGCACTCTTATTTCCGCTATTCGCTCTTATCTCAGTTGTTCAACAGAGGCGTAAAAACCTTCTCCCAGAGAGTCTGGTACTTCTGCTTATGCCAGCCGATATGACCAATACGTTTCTGACCAATCTCTTCTGGGCTGACCACCACCTTGGTAATGTCAGCACCGGTGAAGAAACTGTGCAGCTTATCGACGTTCGCCATCGACATCATATCGTCATCGGTAAAGGCGACGCAGCTGATCGGACAGGTAACCCCGGCAAATCGCTGGCGTAACCAGTCACCTTCGACGCCAATACAGTAGTCGCCACTCAGACACCAACGTCGCCATTGCATAATGACGCCCTTCGGCAGGTCACACATCACCTTGAGTCGGTTGCCAGGGAAATAGCCTAATAGCGGCACCGTCGCGGGCACCAGCCCGTACCAGAGAAACCAGGCAACACGCTTAGTAGGCGCTGCATTCATCCACCAGGTGCCTGTACCCGCGCCGACAGAGATCGCACGATCAATGCCTCTTGTTGACGGCATCATACCGAGAATATGCGTGCCAACGCTGTGACCGATCCAGGTCAGTGGCAGCTCCGGAAATCTCGCCTTAACAAACTCCAGTAAAGCGACACTGTCATTGTTTGCCCAGCTCAATTTGTCACTGCGGCTGTGCTTCACATGAGACTGGATTGAGAGCCCGATTCCATCGTAATCGTAGGTCACGACCTCAAACCCCTGAAGAGTCAGCCAATGAGCAAAGTCATCGTACAGGTACTGCGCCACCCCGGTTGCAGGAGCAATAACACATACGCCTTTCACATCACTCGCAGCCGCCCTGAAAACACGGGCGGTAATGCTGTGACCAGCGGGAGTCGGTACTTTCACGATTTCTGGATCGCTGCCAGCCTGCTTTTCCGCGCTCTTTTCTTTCACCTGATCAATCACTGTTGCCTCCATCAGAACCTGGCCATAATAAAATTTAAGAAACGAAGAATGGTCAGCATCTCTTCGTCACTGAACTCATCCGAAAAAATATCGTTCATCGTCGCGATCATCGGCTGGAGCCGCTTTAACTTGTCCTGGCCATCAGGGGTGACTCTGAGCACCACGGCACGCGCATCCTCTGTCGACGAGGCTCGCGCCAGAAGACCGTTTTTTTCCATACGGGAAACCAGACCCGTAATCGCAGATTTATTCAGTTCCAGTGTTTGCGCGACGTCTTTCTGCTGACAGTCTTGCTTGCTGGCAATCACCATCAACGCCGCCATCTGAGTCATAGACGCCTCAAGTTCTTTCTCGCACGCCTGATCCATAAAGCGGAACAACTTCTTCTGCGCCATATTCATCAGGAAAAAGAGTCGTTTATCCATGATCATTTATCTCAAACCAGCAAACTAGTTCACATATAAACATTATTTAGTTTACATGTAAACAATCGCACAAAGGCAAAGTACAGCCATAAAAAAAGGGCCCGCAGGCCCTTTGACTAAATGATGAGAGCAGAATATCTGCTACTGATACTCAACGAGACACCGTCGTCGTAAAGTTAACGACCGGACAACTGGCTTCCTCTTTCAGCAGGGGCGAGCGTGAGCAATTCATGACCCTGTTTGTGATGGTACCCACAAACCCTGAACAAACGTTATCCTGATTGTGCAAAGACCAGTGATCAAAAGATACCCCAGCAGCAGATACCCCAGTACCGGCAGGCTCAGGCCTTGCCCTGAATCTCAAGAGCCCGCTGGTAAAGCGCTTTTTTGTTCTCGCCCGTCAGCTCCGCGATAACGGCAGCGGCTTTTTTGGGTGGTAACTCTGCAAGTAGCAGACGGAAGAGTTTGTCGGTGTCGAACGCCGTTGCCGTCGCAGGCTCTGGGTTCCCTGCCACCATGACAACAAACTCTCCCTTGGTCTGATCGTCATCGGCCAGCAGCTGCTTACGAACAGTCTGGAGAGTACCGTGATAAAAACTCTCGTACGTTTTGGTGAGTTCACGTGCGACGCAAGCCGCACGGTCGTCGCCAAACGCTTCAGCCATAAGGGTCAGTGTTTCGAGAATGCGGTGCTTGGATTCGTAAAACACCAGAGTGGCCGTCTCATTCACCAGAGGTTCCAGACGTTCACGACGCCCGCCTGCCTTGTGCGGCAGAAAGCCCTCAAAAAGAAAACGGTCGGTCGGTAGCCCCGCAGCACTTAACGCCGTAATCAGGGCACTGGGGCCCGGAACAGGCGTCACGCTGAAGCCCTGTTCGCGCAGTGCCTGAACAAGAGGGTAACCCGGGTCAGAGATAAGTGGCGTTCCTGCATCCGATACCAATGCCATCGAACGACCATCGGTAAGGTGCTGGGCGATCTGAGAAATACGGTCCCGCTCATTGTGATCATGGACCGACATCATCACTTTGCGCAGCCCCAGGTGTTGCAGTAATTTCTGCGTATGTCTGGTATCCTCGCAGGCTACTACATCGACATCAGTCAGCACGCTGACAGCGCGCTCGCTGAGGTCTGCCAGATTACCAATCGGGGTGGCGACGACGTACAGAACGCCACTCTGAGCTTTGGTCGGATGAGAAATCATGCGGGACACCGTATCTGAAAAACGCTTGCTGAAAACCTGGTCGCAATTCCTGCTTCCAGCTTTGACTGTTGCCACTCTGGCATCGGGCCTGTCGGGGTGTGCAACGACCCCGGATGAAACGACTACCCCCGGCGCAGAAATCCGCCCGGAGGTAGAGCAACAACTGCGGGCTGTGCGCCAGATGGCCGAATCGGGCGAGTTTGGCAACGCCAGCCAGCAATTGCAACAACTGGATGTCAGCAGCTTGTCGCCAGCCGCTCGCGCAGAGTGGCACCTGCTGATGGCAGAAAGTCAGATTGGCGCAATGAACATTGAGGCCGCGGCCTATCAATTGCAGCAGTTCGAAATGTTGCAGAATTACGCCAGCCAACAACAGGAATACCGCGCGACTCTGATATCTGCCCAGATCCTTGAGGCCGACGGCGAGTTCCTCGCTGCCGCCCGCGAACGCGACTTCATATCTGCTGTGCTCGAGGGTGAAAAGCAGACAGAGAATTACAACCAGCTCTGGGACGACCTCCAGCGCCTGGCGCCTGAAGAACTTCAGCAACGTGCTGACAATGCCCCAGACACACGCTTCGGAGCCTGGTTGACTCTGGCAGCCATTAGCCGTGACCACCAGCTGACTCTTGATGAGCAACTTGCTGGTGTAAAAGAGTGGCAATTCATGAACCCGGATCATCCGGCCTCATTCCAGCTTCCCGGCGCTCTGGCACTTCTCGAAGATATGGCGGCATCACGTCCACAGCGTGTTGCCCTGTTATTACCCTTGAGTGGCGCACTCGCCAGCTCGGGCAAAGCCATCCGCGACGGCTTTATGGCCGCATACTACGAAACCCTGGGTAAAGGTTACCCTGCCCCTGCGGTCACTATCATCGACGCAACTAGTATGGAGTCTGTCGATCAGGCCTACGCGCAGGCGATTCAATCAGGTAGCCAATGGTTGGTTGGCCCGCTTGATAAGCAGGATGTGCAGCAACTTGAAGAACGCACTACTCTGCCCCTGCCCACACTGGCCCTGAACTACGGCAGCAAACAGGCAACACCATTCTCGACTCTGCCACCTGAGCTGTTTCAGTTTGGTCTTGCTGCCGAAGATGAGGCTATTCAGATTGCTGAAAAAGCCTGGCAGGACGGTCATCGCCGCGCTCTGGTGATGATTCCTGAGGGCGGTTGGGGCGAACGTATTTATGCCGCGTTTGAAGCGCGCTGGCTGGAGCTCGGTGGAGAAATCGAAGAAACACTTCAGTACCCTCGCCGCGCGCAGGACTACAACCCAGCGATCAGCCGCCTGTTGAATGTCGACAGCAGTAAGAATCGTTACCGCACGGTACGCAGTCTGATGCGTGAACCAGTAGAGTTTGAACCCCGCCGCCGTCAGGACGCCGACTGGCTGTTCCTTGTCGCGCTGCCAGAACAGGCGCGTCAGATTAAACCAACACTGGCCTTTAATTTCGCCGGAGACCTGCCTGTCTACGCAACGTCCCATGTATTCTCAGGCGAAGTTGATGTACGTAAAGACCGCGACCTTAATGGCATCTATTTCTGCGATGTTCCCTGGTTACTGCACGACACCTCACTGAAAGCTGAAGTCGACGATGTCACTGGTGGTCAGGGCGGATTCACACGATTGTATGCGATGGGTGCCGATGCCTTCCGTCTGGTCGCCCGTGTTAAACAGCTTGAGGCTTTCCCTGAAAGCCGTATTTATGGCAATACTGGTGCTCTGACGCTGGATAATGCTCGACGCATTCATCGCAGTACTGACTGCACTCGTTTCCGTAGCGGTAAGCCGGTAAAACTGTCTGAGAGCAGAGGTCCGGAAACCACCGACGACTGATTCTGATCATACGCCATGGAGGGCTTATGTGGTTTAACTCAGAAACGCGAGCCACAACGCGGGGCAAAGGCACTGCGGTGGAACTCGAAGCAGAGAAATTTCTGCAAAAGAAAGGACTTCGGAAGGTTACCCGTAACTACCTGATTAAAGGTGGTGAAATCGACCTGATCATGCGGGATGGCGAGGTTCTGGTTTTTATTGAAGTGCGCTATCGCCAGTCCGAAGAGCATGGCTCAGGTGCTGAGACAGTCACCTACCAGAAACAACGGCGCCTGCGCCGGGCTGCATTGCATTACCTCCAGAAGCATTACGGAAATCGCGAGCCTGACTGCCGCTTTGATGTTATCTCCGCCAGCGGTAACCCCGTAATATTTGAGTGGATATCTGACGCTTTCTGAAATGCGTCTTTTTCTTTATGATGGCGACAGGTTTATTCGGGAGTTAGTCTGTGCAAGATCGTATTATCGGCCACTTCGGCGCCAGCATCGAAACCAAAACACTCGCCGCTGAAGAGCTGCCACCCTATATCGAGCATGCATCACAGATGATGGTTAATGCACTGATCAGTGGCGGAAAAATTCTTACCTGCGGTAATGGTGGTTCTGCGGGTGACGCACAGCACTTCTCTTCTGAACTTCTGAACCGGTTCGAGCGTGAACGTCCCAGCCTTCCGGCCATTGCGCTGACGACTGATCCATCCACGATTACCTCAATCGCTAACGACTACAGCTACAACGAAGTCTTCAGCAAACAGATTCGTGCTCTGGGCAATCCCGGCGATGTACTGCTGGCTATCTCAACCAGTGGTAACTCAAGTAACGTTGTTCAGGCCATTCAGGCTGCGCATGAACGCGATATGGTGGTCGTTGCTCTCTCAGGGAAAGATGGCGGTCATATGACGTCACTGCTGACCGCTGAAGATGTAGAGATCCGGGTACCGAGTGATGTCACAGCCCGCATTCAGGAAGTTCACCTGGTCGTGATTCACTGCCTGTGCGATCTGATCGATTGCGCGCTCTTCGGTGAAGAATAACTGGCTGAAGAATAACTGGGTGAAGAATAGCTAGAGTCACGTTCAACATTGAGCGGGGGTAATCTGCCGCTCAGTGCCTCCCTTGCTTCACTCGGTAAAATCCCCGTCCAGCGACGAAAACTACGGCGAAAATTGGCACCATCTCCCAGCCGCAGCGCGTCTGCAATATCTTCGTTACTCCCGCACTCAAAGTGCATCAGCTCGAGGCTGTATCTCAGACGGATCTGATCCCCGACTTGCTGATATCGCATCCCATCGACCGCCAGATAACGCTTAAGAGTCGCGCTGCTGATTCCGAAGTAACTGGCCGTGTCCGACAACGATGGAAGCTCAGGAAACCTATGTGAGAGATAGCTTGCAACCTGCTCCGCAAACGACTCTGCCGGAATACCCGTCATCAGTGTTTTCGCCTGGGCGATCGCCATATCACGAATCCGTGGAGATCCAGTGGCCCAGGGACGCGATAAGAAAGCCTCCGGGATCGCCATAAAGCAGCCCCCTGCTCCTGCAGTGGTCTCCTCCCCACAGTAGACACGCATACGTCGCAGTTGTGCTGCATCACACTGCCCGGGGCAACAGATCCACCCAGAATTGTTTTCCTGACACTGCTCGCGGGTCACAGAAACCAGAGCTGTCATATAAGCTTCGCTTAGCAACTTCTCCGCGCGTGGACTCAACCCAAAAACATTCTGCCAATGAAGTACCCGATAACCGTTAAATTGACTCATGCATGGCACAAGCCCGGGAGCCAGCCAGTGCCTGAACTCACAAAGTATCTGCAGAAAATCGCCCAGATCCGTTGCCGTCGCAAGCGCCTGACTGAAAGGGCCCGCGTAACCCGGCCAAAGTCGAGCTCCCCAGCGCGATGCTATTTCATCCTGAGGCAGGTAGTGGGCAATGTTGTCCGCAAGAACCGCCAGTTGCCGTACATTGAACCGGACACCACCATTCATATGCGCTTGTGAGGCAAGGTCTTCCACGAAGATGCCAGTACCACGAAGCAACTTGTGCTGAGGCACATCCGATGCCAGCGCCAGATCCAGAAGCTGAGCCATGGGGTAGCAGGCCTGAAGATACTTATCTTCAGCCGTAAGCCAACCGCCTCTGCGTGTATGAGCGCCGGATTCGTTGTTCTTATGAATAATCGTAGGCCTCATGACACCAGGCTCATACCGGTTCCTGATACCGCACTCTGCAATGCGTCTGTTGCGCGTTTAACCAAGGCCTGCGGATCATCCATTGGCTGTCGGACACCGATACCGACATCTAACACCTGCTCGACCCTTTGGTCTGAATCGGATAAGTGAAAACAGAAATGCTCCACGGCTGTGCGCAGGTTAACCGCCAGATCGCGGGCTTCAGAGGGGCGGGTATGGGGCATCAGAATAACGAGGCGATCTCTTGCAACCCGGCAGATAAGATCCTTCTGGCGCAGGTTCAGGATCAGATACTCACCGGTCTCACGCAACAGGCGGTCCGCCTCACGATAACCATAACGTCGCTCAAACTGGTTAAAGTCATGCAACTCGACGATCAGAGCGACCTGATGTGCCTGCTCATCTGCCCAGTCGGATGCCAGTGTCGCTTCAATCTGCTCGAAACGAGCAACCTGGCTAAGACCATCTAACCAGAGATGATCCCGGAAAACCTGCTCACGTTTCAGTAACTGTGTACGAATACTTAATTGTTCTTTATGCCAATGCCACAAACCGTACGTCAGTAGCCCTAACCCTATCGGCATGAGTACGGATTCCACTGCACTCTCCCATGCCTGAGTGCCGGCCAACGCGAAGAACTCATCCAACGTATCCTGCCACATCGCCAGAAACATAAACCCCAGCCCGAGCGTCAGAAGATTCGTCACGCGCCCAGCCGGGCGACTGCGTAGTACCATAAGTAACCAGATAACCAATGCCAGCGCGGTCGACCCCTCGCCCACAACATCTACCCAGTCAATCGCAGCCATGCCTTTGGGCGCCCCCAGGCCCGCCGATAAACCGGTCAGAAGCAATGCCATAGAACCGACAAGAAATAATTTTCGTGTATGTAATCGCAGCAGTGAATTCATTAATAGCTCCCGGAATAGCCCGCCACTAAAGACGCTAGAAAGATCTTTTAAAAACGCTAGAAAAGACGCTAAAACAGACGGACTAGTTTGCCAGAACAATATGACAAAACGTCGGGGGTCAGATCAGCTCACTCAGAATGCGCCTGAATCGAAAAATAGTATTTCTGAGCAGCAGGTAATAGCGACATACCCACTCAAATCCAGCCATTGCAGCTCACTGGATCATTATTCGCGCTGGTCATAACAGCTCAATTGCATACTTAAACGGCCCATTTCCGAGGCATACATCAAGCGCGGGATGTATTCCGTCACGCCACTGTCACATTTCATTTTTAGGGTCTGCCCAACTCATGCCTATCTCAAAAAAATCATGAATGGAGCAATCTCATGACATTTCGCACGGTGCCGCTGGTAGCAGCAATCGCACTTCTCAGTTCTGGCCAGGCATTGGCTGATCAGAATCCATCAATGACAGAAAAAAATGCTGATGACGAAATTGTCGTTGTTGGTCAGGCAGCACGTATGCAGCGTGCACTGGAGCGCGAGCGCTTTGCCGATAACACCATCAGTGCTGTCGATGCCGATGCCATTGGTGAACTCCCTGACGCCAACGCCGCTGAAGCATTGCAACGTATTCCTGGCCTTTCTATTGAACGTGACCAGGGCGAAGGCCGCTTCGTCCGCATCCGCGGTGTCGGCGCTGAACTGAATGCGGTAACAGTCAACGGTGTTCAGGTACCAGCACCAGAAGCTGGCAGCCGTGCAGTTGCACTGGATGTTATTCCATCGACTCTGCTCAGCTCGCTTACTGTGACTAAAACGCTGACTCCAGACATGGATGCCAATGCCATTGGCGGTACCGTCGACATTAAAAGTATTTCTGCCCTCGATAAAGAAGGCGCCTTTGCCACAGCAAAAGCGGAAGCGGCTTACGATGAGCAAAGCGAAAATACCAACCCGTCTCTGGCCGTCTCGGCAGGTAATGCCTTTGAGCTGGACGGTGAAAAGCGCTTGGGCGTTGCCCTGGCCCTGAGCTGGGATGACCGAAAGTTCGGCTCGGATAACGTTGAAACCGGCGGCGGCTGGGATCTTGAAGAAGACCCTGCGGTACTGGATGAAATCGAGATGCGCGAGTACAGCATTAATCGCGAACGTGTCGGTGCCGCACTGAACCTTGAGCTGGAACTGAATAAAGATCACCGCTTTTATATGAACAATCTCTACAGCCGTTTTTCCGATGAAGAACAACGTCTGGCGATTGTCAGTGAATTTTCCGAAGGCGTAACTGCAGGTACAGAAATTGATGGTGCCGTTGCCCGTGAGCTTAAAGACCGGGAAGAAACACAGACCATTATGTCTTCCGTTGTAGGCGGTGAGCATTTCCTCGGTGACTGGATTGTTGAATATAAGCTGGGGGCCAGTAAGGCCTCTGAAGACGAGCCAGACGGCATCGCGGGCGCCGTGTTTGAGAGCAGCGATGACATTACCGGCCTGTCATTCGGTAACAGTCGACGCCCTGTTGTCAGTGGCCCCGCCGCTTTCTATGACCCGGCGCAGTTCGAGCTCACTGAAATTGAATCTGAAAGTAACCTGACTGAAGACATTCAGCGTCAGGCTCAACTCGACATCAGCCGCGACCTGCTGATCAACGAACGTTTCGCTACTCTTAAGGGCGGTGCAAAAGCAGTCAAACGTCGTAAAACTCAGGACGGTGACGTCTGGGTTTACGAGGACTTCGGCGCTGTATCCACCAGCATGGCCGATTATGCAGAGGGCGATCGGGATTACTCTCTGGGCCAGTTTGGACCGGGTATCAACAAAGACTCTGTTCGTAACCTGATGTCAGGCCTTGATCGCGATGCAGCCTACGACGAAGAAGAGTCCACTCTCGCAGATTACAGCATCAACGAGAACATCACGGCCGCGTACCTGATGGGCAGCATGGATGTGACCAATGATCTGCATGTGATCGCAGGTGTCCGCCATGAAATGACTGACACCGAACTGGCAGGCAATGCTCTGACCACAGACGATGAGCTGATCCGCACCGAAACGGACAACGACTACAGCCACACGCTACCGGCACTCCTGACGCGCTGGAATATCAACCGTTCAACCCAGATGCGTGCCGCGTGGACCAATGCTGTCGTACGTCCGACCTTTGAACAGATGAGTCCTAATTTCACGGACGACGGCGAAGAAGCTGAAATGGGAAACCCAGAACTGGATGCGCTTGAATCAGCCAACTTTGATCTGGGCATTTCTCACTACATGGGATCAACCAGCGTCGTTTCTGCAGCCCTGTTCTATAAAGACATCAGTAACTTTATCTATGAATCAGACATCGCGGGCTCTACCGGTTACGAAGACTACGATGAAGTCATCACTTTCCAGAACGGTGACGACGCTGAACTGAAAGGCCTCGAGCTGGCATTTTCCCATCAGTTCAGCAGCCTGCCTGCACCGTTTAACGGTCTGCTGATGAGCGCGAACGCAACCTTCACCTCCAGTGATGCCACTGTCAGTGGCTTTGTTGACGGCGAACTGACCGAGCGTGATATTCAACTGCCGAACCAGTCTGACGTTACCGGTAACTTCATCGTGGGTTACGAGAACGATGTTTATAGCGTACGCCTGGCGACCAACTACAAGTCAGAATATCTGGCCGAGGTGAATAGCCTGGAGAACGACCTGTCAGACGTTTATCAGAGCAGTCAGACCCAGATGGATCTGAACGCAGCATACAGCGCAACCGACAACCTCAAAGTGACCTTTGAGATCGCCAACCTGACTGACGAGCCTTACTACAGCTA
Source organism: Thalassolituus maritimus (assembly GCA_913019975.1). GTDB lineage: Bacteria > Pseudomonadota > Gammaproteobacteria > Pseudomonadales > Oceanobacteraceae > Thalassolituus. Next base: position 41,208 of record CAJWBH010000004.1, read on the forward strand.
TCAGAACAAAGAGCGCTACAACGCTCAGTACGAAGACTACGGCCCGACCTATCGTCTGGGTGTTCGCTTCACTAACTTCTGATTCCTGATCACCGATCGTTTGTCACTGCGTCAGCAATGACGCAAAAGCAGGTGCCGGCCCAAGCTGATGCAGGCCGGTACCTGTCTCCCGAATACCTGATACGGATACACCATGAAAGCACACCAAACTAAGCTGAAAATGCTTTTTACAGCCACCGCAATAAGCTCTGCTTTTATAAGCGGATGTGCGAGTTACTCAGAGGCACCCGATAATATTTCAGCTTCTAATCCCGCTAGCCTGAACGTTCACGCAACAGGTATCACAGCGGAAACCGGTTGGCAGTTACACTCGCAGAGCTGGATTCTCACCACCAACAACGGCCTGACGCTCGATAATAAAAGCCTCACAGGCAACTTTCGTGCAGAGTATGGCGACCAGCGTGGTGACCTGGTAGTCACTGTCAACGACAGTGCTAAAACCCTGGTCGCTCATCATCTCGGTAAACAGCAGACCGTTTCATCCCAGCCATTATCTTTTGCGGTTGAGGGACTGTGCCTTTACCAGCCCGATAATCAGACCACACAGCTTTTTATTCTCGGCGACGACCATCTCGCACGTCAGTACGTATTGAATATCGACAAGAAAAATGTGCTGACAGAAATCCGCACGCTACCTCTGCCGCCAGAAACAGAAAATTGCGTCGTCAGTGATGATCTTAATACGCTTTACGTCAGTGAAGAGAGCATGGGTGTCTGGGCATATGCCGCTTCTGCCGAAGCACCGTATTCGCGCACAGCCGTCGACCTGGTCGCGCCCTATGGAAAGCTTCCGGAAAATGCAGGCGCGTTATCCCTCGTTGGAAATCAGTTGATCGTTGCCAGCACCGGCGAACGCTATATCAGTAGCTACGCAATCGGGCCCACCAGCGCCGCAGAACTACAACAGTGGGTGCTGAATAAAGGTTTTGAAATTGAAACTTTCCGCGCCTGGACCTCCGGTGAAGAGGTGCATTTTTCAGCGTTTGACGATGCATCAGGTGAGCTTTATCAAGGCATTCTTCCACTGACTGGTATTTCACCTATTGACGTCCCGGTAACGCACTCGGTCACACCAACCGCTGAAACATCGCGCGTTATTTCTGCCGGTGACGCCGCAGATGATCCGGCTATCTGGGTAAACAGCAATGGTGCAGAAGCCAGCCTGATTCTGGGCACCGATAAACAGTATGGCCTGGATGTATACGACTTAACGGGTAAGCTGAAACAGAGGCTGGACAATGGACGTCTGAACAACGTTGATGTCCGTTACAATCAGGAACTTGCCGGCAAGGTCGTTGATATCGCCGCCGCCAGTCACCGGGACCTGAGCGCCATCAGCCTGTTTGCCATCGATCAGACTTCAGGGCACGTTTCCTGGGTGAGTGATATAAAAACCCAACTGGATGATGTCTACGGCCTGTGCATGGCTCAGACCAATCAGGGCACTTACGTCTTTATTAATGATCAGGACGGTCGCTACGAGCAGTATAAAATCATTACTGAAAACGACATCTGGTCAGCGAAGCGGATAAGGGAGTTCGCTCTTCCTTCTCAACCAGAAGGCTGCGTTGCCGATGATAAAAACAATCGCCTTTTTGTCGGCGAAGAGGCAGCCGGGGTCTGGCTGACATCCATCTCTGCAGATAATGCACCAGACCCGAAGTTGATCATTGAAGTCGATGACAACCTCGTTGCCGATGTCGAAGGCATGTCCATTTATCACGGTACCGAAACAAGTTATCTGGTGGTCAGTAGTCAGGGCGACGACAGCTACGTGCTTTATTCAAGTGAAGCGCCTTATGAGTATGTTGGCCGGTTTAACATCGCAATGAACGCCGCCGCGGGAATTGATGGAGCATCGGAAACCGACGGACTCGACGTAACCTCAGCAGCCCTCGGAAGTAACTATCCGGATGGTTTGCTGGTCGTTCAGGATGGTCGAAATGTGATGCCCACGGAAAACCAGAATTACAAGCTGGTGAGCTGGTCAGACATTGCGCGTGAACTCAACCTCTGAGCACCGCAGATAGGTGTAAACAGAAAAAAGAAAGCCCGGTTGCCAACTTGGTTAATTACCCTAGTTGATAACCCTAGCTAATTACCATCATTGATTTCCGGGCTTTTTCTTTTTACCAGTAAGGCGCGCTGGCGCTAATCTTTTAATCGATTAATCCCGAGCGCCTTCAAGGTATATTTCTCGAAGACGGGCTCAGATGAACCTGTTTTCATTTTATGCATGAAGTATTTTTCAAACGCGACTTTGGCGAGGTGCACCCACTTTCCTTTTTTGAACCAGGTGACATTTCTTGGGGGAATCTGAGGAATCGCGACAAACGCCGCGCCGGTATCGCCCATATCCGCAAGACAGATAGCACTCCAAGTGCCCTTGGCATCTGCCACTCCCCCTTCGATGTCAGCTTTTAAGTTATGCGCAATGGCCGTCATCATAGATTCAATCATGTACCCGGTTTTCGGCGTACCCGTCGGCACAGGGGTTTCCTCAACCGGAGGAATTGCGACGCATACACCCGCCGAATAAATATTGCTCCATTTTGGATTGCGCTGATGCTCATCAATCAGAACAAACCCTTTCGGATTGCACAGCCCTTCGACGGCAGCAACAGGATCAACGCCCGCAAATGAAGGCAACATCATGGAGTGATTAAATGGCAGTTCGTGCTCTTTTTTCAGTGAGCCGTCATCGTTCAGTTCTTCGACATACATAACGCCGTCACCCACTTTGGTTACCTTGGCGTTGGTAATCCATTTAATGTGACGATTACGTAACTCACTCTCAAGCATCGACTTCGAGTCACCAACACCGCCAAGCCCCAAATGGCCGATATAAGGCTCACTGGTTACATAAGTCATTGGAACCCGATCCCGTACCTTACGGTTTCTGAGTTCTTTATCGAGGATAAAGGCGTACTCATACGCAGGGCCAAAGCAAGAAGCGCCGGGCATCGCGCCAACGATCACATGACCCGGGTCATTCGATAATTTATCAACATCATCAAGGCAGGTTTCTGCGTGGTCGAGCGCGCAGATAGACTGTGTAAATCCCCCGTGAGGGCCAGCACCTTCAACCGCAGCGAAGTTCAGCTTAGGTCCAGTAGCAATGACCAGATAATCGTAGGCTTCAGTTGATCCGTCGGCCAGGGTCAGCTGGTTTTCATCCGGATTAATTGCCGTCACCGCCTGGGCAATGAATTCGATGCCTTTCTTTTCCAGATAAGGTCGGATGGGAAAACTGGTATCCGGGCGCTTGCGCCAACCCACAGCGATCCAAGGATTAGACGGGACGAACCAGAAATCCTCGCGCTCGTTGATGACGGTGACCTGATGCTCTTTGCCCAACAACTCACGAATTTCATAAGAACCAGCCATTCCGCCGGTGCCTGCGCCAAGAATTACTACACGTGCCATGAGAGTCCCTCCGGATTCAGTACTTCCTTTTAGATTACTCCTATTTTCTAAAATAACCATATAGTAATAAAGTATAAGAACAGGCAGAGAAGCCAGGCGACAGAAGTTCTGTGGTGGGAACGGAAGTTAGAGGTTATCGCTGTGGCACGAACAGGTCTGACGAGCTGGCACTTTCCAGCGCTGCCAGTCCCCTGTGCCGGCATCATATGTTCGGAGATAACCGTGCTGTGGAGAACCAAAGCCGACGATCAGGCGCAACGCCTCAACCACCTGAGTCGTCCCTATGACTCCCACTACTGGAGAGAGAATTCCGTTTTCCGAGCAGGTTAGAGTGTCATCTTTCAACGATGGATACAGGCACCGGTAACAGGGCGAACCTTGCTGGCGCGGGTCAAACACAGCGACCTGGCCATTCAGGGCAACGGCGGCACCGGATACCCAGGGGATGCACTTCTGCAAGCAGACTTCGTTGATCGCGTAACGGATCGCGGCGTTATCTGAACAGTCGACGATGACCGTCAGCCCGTCATGTGAACTGCCCTGTCCGTTTAACCCGTCCTCTGAGCTCAACCAATCCTGCTGGCTCAACCACTCAGAGTCGGCACGCTGAACATAGCAGGATATCTTTACGTCCGGATTAACCGCCTGACAGCGCTGTGCCGCAGACGCTACCTTGCTCATCCCCACTGAGGCCGTGTCATGAATCACCTGCCGCTGCAGGTTTGAAACCTCAACCTGATCGTCGTCTACCAGAATCAGATGTCCAACTCCGGATGCAGCCAGATACAGCGCCACCGGTGATCCGAGACCACCCAGCCCTATGACTACAACCGTCGCTCTGGAAATGGCTTCCTGCCCCTCTATATCTACCTCAGGGAGCAGAATATGGCGGCTATAACGAAGCAGTTGATCATCCTTCATTCAGGCACTCCCGGCATTCGCCCACCGCTGATCCTTGGATTGCCGCCCAGATCACAGCGGTTCTGTACATTCACGAAGCCTCTTTGACGTAAGTAGTCACACACCGCCTCAGCCTGATCGTACCCATGTTCCAGCAACAACCAGCCGTCAGGTTTCAGATAGTCAGGAGCGTGATCAATAATATGAAACAGATCCGCCAGCCCTGACTGCTCAGCCACCAGTGCCGAGGCAGGCTCAAAACGCACGTCGCCCTCAGCGAGATGGTTATCATCAGGATCAATATAAGGCGGGTTTGAGACAATCAGATCGAAGTGGCCGTTGACGCGCTCAAACCAGCTGCCATGAATCAGATGAACATCAAGCTCCAGACGCGAGGCGTTGCTCTGCGCCAGCGCATAGGCGTCGACATCGAACTCCACGGCTTCAACAGACCAGGCGGGATATTCACTTTTAATGGCCAGCGCAATCGCGCCTGTGCCGGTACCAAGATCAATAGCCCTTGCGGCATCTGGCAGATCAAGATCCAGCACCCATTCAATCAGAGTTTCTGTATCCGGCCTTGGGATAAGTGTCGAAGGTGCAACTCTGAGCGGTAAGGACCAGAACTCTCTGACACCCGTAAGATGCGCTATGGGATGCCCCTCAATACGGCGGGCTAATAATTTGTTGAGCGAGTCTTGCTGCGACTCTGTCAGCGACTTTTCTGGCCATGTATAAAGCCAGGCGCGATTCACATCCAACACATGCATCAGCAGCAGTTCTGCATCCGCACGAGGGGACTCACTGTCGGTCAATGAAGTCTGAGCCCGAGCCAGCCAGTCGCTAACGCTGCTCACTGCCCCGCCATTTCAGCCAGCAGATTGGCCTGATGCTCGTGAATCAGAGGTTCAATCACTGGTGACAGATCGCCCTGTACGATTTCATCCAGCTTGTAGAGGGTCAGATTAATGCGGTGGTCGGTAACCCGGCCCTGAGGATAGTTGTAGGTACGGATACGCTCCGAGCGATCGCCCGAGCCGACCAGGGATTTACGGGTGGCGGCCTGCTCTGCCTGAGCGGCAATGCGCTGGGCGTCGCGTAGGCGGGTCGCCAGCATAGCCATGGCTTTGGCCTTATTCTTATGCTGCGAGCGCTCATCCTGACATTCAACCACAACGCCCGTGGGCAAGTGAGTAATACGAATCGCCGAATCTGTTTTGTTTACGTGCTGACCACCCGCGCCGGAAGCGCGGAAGGTATCAATACGCAGGTCGTTTTTGTTGATGTCGACTTCATCTTCGCTTTCGACTTCAGGCATCACAGCAACGGTACAGGCCGAGGTATGAATGCGCCCCTGGCTTTCGGTTTCTGGAACACGCTGGACACGATGAGCGCCGGATTCGAACTTCAGACGTGAATACACATCGGTACCACTGATACGCACGATCACCTCTTTAAAACCACCGTGCTCGCCTTCGTTGGCGCTCATCATTTCTGTACGCCACCCCTGGGTTTCAGCAAAGCGGGTGTACATACGGTAGAGGTCACCGGAGAAAATTGCGGCTTCATCGCCGCCGGTACCCGCGCGGATTTCGACAATCACATTGCGGCCGTCATCCGGGTCTTTTGGCAACAACAGAATTTCAATTCTGGATTCCAGATCTGCAATCGCGACCTTGGCGGAATCAAGCTCTTCCTGGCCCATGGCCCGCATATCGGGGTCATCATCACTGGCCAGTACTTCCGCTTCTTCCTGATCAGAGACTGCCTGTTCATAATCTGAATACGCTTTGGCGACTTCTTCCAGCTCTGCATATTCCTTGGAAAGATTACGGAATTTATCCTGATCGCTAATCACGTCAGGGTCAGACAACAGGTGTCCAACCTCTTCGTAGCGGTCTCTGAGGCTTTCCAGTTTTTGCAGTATCGAAGGTTTCATTCGTTTGAGTTATCCAGATCGAACAGTTCGCGACTCCAGTCGAGAACTTCACGACGCCCTTCGGCGCCAGCACGGCGCAGAGCCGTCATGGGTTTATGCAGCATTTTATTGCCGAACGTATGAGCAAACGTACGCAGAACTTTTTCGGGGTCTCCGCCATTCTGAATCTGCTTCAGAGCTTTCTCAAGCTGCTCATCCCGTAATGTTTCAACGTAGCTACGCACGTCAGTGAGAGTGCTGACGGCATCGAGCGCTTTCAGCTCGCGCATGTAATGCTCAACGCCAGCTTCAATCAGCTCTTCCGCCTGCTGAGCAGCATCCTCTCTCGAACGGACATTTTCTTCAATGATGTCCCTGAGATCATCAACGCTGTAGAGGTAAACGTCAGAGAGCTCACCCACTTCTGCTTCAATATCGCGTGGTACTGCAATATCGACCATAAACATGGGCTTGTGACGGCGCTTTTTCAGCGCCTTCTCAACCATCCCTTTGCCAAGGATCGGCAGTGGGCTGGCCGTCGATGAAATCACGATGTCAGCATCCGGCAGCACCACGGGGATATCTTCCAGCAACACCGCTTCTGCATGAAACTCTTGCGCCAGCGTCTGTGCGCGCGCCAGCGTACGATTTGCCAGAGTCAGGTGCTCAACACCCGCCTGGCGAAGATGTCGGGCAACTAACTCTATGGTTTCACCTGCACCAATCAGTAAGGCGCGGCTATTTTTCATATCCGCAAAGATATGCTGCGCCATACGCACAGCCGCAAAAGCGACTGAAACAGGGTTCTGGCCGATAGCAGTATCAGTACGGACACGCTTAGCGATTGAGAATGTCTGACGGAAAAGACGGCCTAGCTCAGACCCGACCGTGCCGGCCTCCTGAGCCACTGCAAATGCCGATTTCATCTGGCCCAGAATCTGTGGTTCGCCAAGTACCAGCGAATCCAGACCACTGGCCACGCGCATGGTGTGCGATACCGCGTCGTCGTTTTCGAGAGAATAAAGAGAGGCTTCAAGGTCCGTGCGGCCGATCTCCTGATTCTGTTCAAGCCAGTGGCCGATCAGATCAGGACAGCGATCGTCTGCGGTGCAGTAAATTTCAGTGCGGTTACAGGTCGATAGAACAACGACTTCAGAGACACAATCCAGGGCGCGAAGGTTTTTCAATACATCAGGCATACCGGCAGGATCAAACGCCACCCGTTCGCGTACAGCAACAGGAGCGGTTTTGTGGTTAATGCCCAATGCCCAGATACTCATTCTGCCGCCAGAGTTCCTCGCCTAAAAGCCGCGATTATAAACAGCCATACGGGAATTTTCCCGCTAAATCTTTGACTTACCTGTCCAAGTAACCCTAAATAACGACATAGTTGCATACCGGATCTGCTGATAAACCACACCATGGCCAACGCTGAACAGTTCTGGCGCGTCGGACGGACGCTCCTCACACTGGGCCTGACCGCTGTTACCGCGGCCTGCGCCTCACTGAATTCAAAGTCTCCCGAGGAGCCTGCTACTGCGCCCCCGGAAAAAATTGTCGAGTACAAAGCCATTCCGGCAAATACCATGTATTCACTGCTGGTTGCTGAGATGGCCGGACAACGTCAACGCTACGACGTTGCGCTCTTTCATTATCTCGATCAGGCCCGCAAAACCCGCGATCCTAATGTCGCGGAACGTGCTCTGCGTATCGCTCAGTACATTGGCGCCGCAGGGTTTGCCGCTGAAGCCTCTGAGATATGGCTGGAAGTAGAGCCCGATGACCCAGGCGCGGTGCAGGCCGCCGCTCAGGTTGCTCTGGGCCGCAAAGAATTTGATCAAAGCCTCGACCTTTATGCCCGCTTTTACGAAATGACTGGCGTGGCGCAGTTTGATTTCTATGCAGCTGCCTTACTATCCAATGATGAAGTTATACGCAGTGAGCGGCTGGATGCCCTCGACGCACTGACGCCGACCTATCCCGAAAGCGGTAATCTCGTGTACGGTCAGGCATTGTTACTCCAGTCTCTGGGGCAGGATGATGCTGCTATCCAACGCATTGATCAGGCCCTGAAACTTGAGCCGGGGCTACTGCCGGCGGCTGTTCAGAAGGCACGTATTCTGGCTCGTAATCAGCGCGTTGATGAAGCCATCGACTGGCTGGATAAGCTGCTGGATGATCACCCCGACAACAAACAGATCGCGGTGTTACGCGCTCGCATGCTCCTGCAGTCAGGTGACGTTCGTGAGGCACGCAATGCCTTTGCTGCCATCAACCGACAATATCCTAACGACGACCAGATCATTCTCTCGCTGGCACTGCTCGAGGAAGAACTCGAAAACTACAGTGAAGCAAAACCGCTTTTGCGTGAATTGCTCAATAGCAGTGATAAACAATCAGAAGCCAGTTATTACCTGGGGCGCATTGCTGCCAGTGAGAATGATCCAGATCTGGCGATCAGTTACTACCGCCAGATTGGCGACAGTCGCGAGTTCCTGCCTGCGCAACTGGCTGCTGCGCAGCTTCTCAATCAGGAGCAGGGACCTGATGCGGCCACCAGCTACCTGCAGGAACGCAGTGCCGAATTCCCTCAATACGCGGGGCAGCTCCGTCGCCTTGAAACGGATATTTTAATCAAAGCCGGACGCCAACAGGAGGCGTTCGAGAGTGTCTCCATCGCCCTGAAAGCCGAACCAGAAGACACCAACCTGCGCTATACGCGTGCCATGCTGGCCGAGCGACTCGGGAATATGGCGTTGCTGGAAAGTGATCTGCGCCAGATCATTGAACAGAACCCGGATCATGCCGAAGCACTTAACGCACTGGGCTACAGCCTTGCCAATAAAACCGACCGGTTTGATGAAGCCGAGCCTCTGATTGAACGTGCCATTGCGCTCCAGCCCGACAATCCGGCCATCATAGATAGCCTCGGTTGGCTGTACTTTCGTGAGGGTAAGCTGAACGAGGCTGGCCCTCTTCTACTTGATGCCTGGAACCGTATGAACGACCACGAGATCGCGGCGCATCTGGGCGAATGGTACTGGGCTACCGGCGATAAAGAATCTGCTTATGACATCTGGGCAAAGGGGCTTGAACTCGAACCAGAGAGCGAGGTCATTAATGAGACTTTACAACGCCTTGGTGTCGACCCGTCGGATTTATAACATGCTTCGTTTTCTTACCCGGCTGCCTCTTGCGGCCGCAATTCTGCTGATGTCAGCCTGTGCTTCGTTTCTTCCCCAGGGAGGCAGTGATGCTCTACAAGACAGTCTTAATGACGTTCAGCACTGGCAGGTCCGCGGCAAAATGTCGGTTATCACACCCGATGACAGCGCGACTGGCTACATGGACTGGAAACAGAATCAACGCGAGTTTGATCTGTATATCGCCGGCCCACTCGGGCAGGGAGCAACACGACTGACCGGCGATAAACGCTCCGCTGCACTCACTCTTCCCGGCTGGGACGAACCTCGTCATGCCGAATCACCGGAAGAACTGATGTTGCTCTATCTCGGCTGGAATTTTCCGGTGTCTGATATCCGCTATTGGGTAAAAGGCCAGGCCAGTCCGAACGGCAATGCCAACACTGAGTACGACGAGAGTGGCCTTCTGTCACGCATGGAACAGTACGGCTGGACCATCACCTACAAGCGCTACTCAAATCAGAATGGCTACTGGCTGCCGGGTCTGGTCAAAGTGAGTGGCCACGATTTCCGTTTTACCTTTTCTATCCGTGAGTGGACTCTGCATGACTGAGCGAAACGACGACAAGTGGCTGACTCTCCCTGCGCCTGCCAAGCTCAATCTGTTTCTGCATATCACCGGACGTCGGGCGGACGGCTACCACAATCTGCAGACCCTGTTTCAATTTCTGGACTATGGCGACGAGCTGTCGTTCCGGGTGCGCGACGATAGCGAGTTAACTCTCAGCCCCGCCATCGATGACGTTCCTTTCGAAAACAATCTGATAATCAAAGCGGCAAGACTGCTGCAGTCCCGTGCGACCGGCGAAACATCCGGAGCAGACATTCAGCTTAAGAAGATTCTGCCCATGGGAGGCGGGCTGGGTGGCGGAAGCTCAGACGCTGCGACCACATTGCTCGCGCTCAACCACCTATGGCAGCTCAACCTGAGCCTTGATGAGCTGGCAGATATGGGGCTGGCGCTTGGCGCCGATGTGCCCGTATTTATCCGCGGCGAAGCGGCCTTTGCCGAAGGCGTTGGTGAAGTCCTGACCCCGGTGCCAGAGCTCGACGAACCCTGGTTTCTGGTGGTCTGTCCGCAAGTACATGTAAATACTGCAAAAATTTTCTCACACGAGGGCTTGACCCGGGATACAGAGGTCATTAATATTCGCACCGCGTTGAGGCAAGGGGGCAGAAATGACTGCCAGCAAGTCGTCACGATGCTCTACCCAGAAATAGGTAAAGCATTGAATTTGCTAAATAAATTTTCCTTTGCTAAGATGACGGGCACTGGAGCTTGCATATTTTCAAGCTTCGGTTCTGAGACAGAAGCCAGACAGGTTTCTGACCAGTTACCGGCTGAGTATGTGGCCTTTGTTGCGAAAGGAACTAACCTTTCAACGACGCATAAGGTATTATTCAGACCGTCTTAAATGCTGGGGTGTCGCCAAGTGGTAAGGCAACGGGTTTTGATCCCGTCATTCGCAGGTTCGAGTCCTGCCACCTCAGCCAATTCTATCTCCTCCATCTTTGAAATCACTGCATCAAGGGGACGACTGTGTCTAAGTTGATGGTATTTACCGGTAATGCAAATCCGGAACTGGCTAAGCTCGTCGTCGAGCGTCTCGATCTTTCCCTTGGCGAAGCCACCGTGGGCAAATTCAGTGATGGTGAGATAACCGTCGAAATTAATGAAAACGTTCGCGGTAAAGACGTTTTTATCCTGCAGCCTACCTGCGCACCAACCAATGACAACCTGATGGAAATGCTGCTGATGGCCGACGGTCTGCGTCGTGCATCCGCAAGCCGTATCACAGCCGTTGTTCCATATTTTGGCTACGCCCGTCAGGATCGTCGTCCACGCAGTGCTCGTGTGCCTATTTCTGCGCGCGCCGTAGCTGACATGATGTCAGGTTCTGGTATTGACCGTGTTCTGACTGTTGACCTGCACGCTGACCAGATTCAGGGCTTCTTCGATATCCCTGTGGATAACGTGTATGGCTCCCCTATCCTGCTGGACGATATGGAACGTCAGAACTTTGAAGATCTGATCGTTGTATCACCAGACATCGGTGGTGTTGTTCGTGCACGGGCGATCGCTAAGCAGCTTAACGTTGACCTCGCGATTATCGACAAACGCCGCCCTAAAGCGAACGTATCTGAAGTCATGCACATCATCGGTGATGTGAAAGACCGTACCTGTGTTCTGGTCGATGACATGGTCGATACCGCCGGTACCCTGTGTCAGGCAGCGAAAGCATTGAAAGAATTTGGTGCGAAAAAGGTTGTCGCCTACTGTACGCATCCTGTACTATCCGGGCCCGCGATTGAACGCCTTGCCAGTGCAGAGCTCGACGAGCTGGTAGTGACTGACACTATCCCTCTGTCTGAAGCCGCCCGCGCAACCGGCACGATCCGCCAACTGACCATTGCAGGTCTGCTGGCAGAGTCGATCCGTCGCGTAAACAACGAAGAATCCATCAGTGCGATGTTCCGTTAAGCCGCGAGCTTAAGAACAACGAACTGATTATCGGCAACACCACAAGGTGTTGCTATAACGACCGCCGGCGTTGGTCGCAAACTCCGGCGGTTTTTACATCCTGAAATGAGGAAATCACTATGTCAGACTTCACTTTGTCTGCTGTAACTCGCGAAGATGCGGGGAAAGGTGCGAGCCGCCGCCTGCGTCGCGAGAACGGCGTTCCAGCAATCATCTACGGCGGTAAAGCCGGTGGTAACGACCGTAAGCCTACGCCTATCACTCTGAAGGCGAATGAACTGAACAAAGCTCTGGAATCAGAAGCTTTCTACAGCTCAATGATCACTCTGTCTGTTGATGGAAAAGACGAAACTGTAATCCTGAAGGATCTGCAGCGTCACCCTGCGAAGAACCTGATCTGGCACGCTGACTTCCAGCGCGTAAGCAAGTCTTCTAAGATCACTACTACCGTTCCACTGCACTTCCTGAACGAAGACACCTGTAAAGGCGTTAAGCTCGGCGGCGGTAAGATTATGCACCAGATGAACACCCTTGAAATCGTATGTGCCGCTGGCGACCTGCCAGAGTACATCGAAATCGACATGGCTGACGTTGAAGTTGGCGGTGTAATCCACCTGTCTGACCTGAAACTGCCTAAAGGCGTTGAGTCTCTGGCACTGTCACACGGTGAAGAACACGATACTTCAGTTGTTTCTGTAATCGAGCCTAAAGGTTCGAAAGAAGACGAAGCTGAAGACGCTGAAGCTGAAGGCGGCGACGAGTAATCGTTGCGCTCAGAGAAAAGCGGGGCTTGTCCCCGCTTTTTTATTGTCTGCTATTTATCACACTGATATCGAATGGACATTGTATGGCTGATCCAATTCGCTTAATCGTAGGCCTTGGCAACCCAGGCGCAGAATACGAAAACACCCGCCACAATGCCGGTTTCTGGCTGGTTGAACGCCTCGCCCGACAGGAAGGCATCACGCTTTCACCAGACAAAAAATTCTTCGGACTCTCTGGCAAAGGGCGCATTGGCGGTCAGGAATGCTATCTCCTTATGCCAACGACCTTTATGAATCGCAGTGGTCAGGCGGTAGCCGCATTAGCGAACTTCTACAAAATCAAAACCAGCGAAATTCTGGTCGTCCATGACGAACTGGACATGCCCCCTGGCGTTGCCAAGTTCAAAACCGGAGGCGGTCACGGTGGACAGAACGGTCTTCGCGATATCATCGCTCGTATGAGCAATCAGAAAGATTTCCATCGCCTGCGGGTCGGTATTGGTCACCCGGGTGATAAAAATCTGGTCACCGGTCATGTACTGGGACGCGCCAGCAAAGCAGAACAACAAGCCATCGACAGTGTCATCGATGAGGCAATACGTGTACTGCCAGATGCGATCGCCGGTGACTTGCCGAAAGCTATGAATCGACTTCACAGCTTTAAAGGGTAAAATACCCGCCACAAGTAATCAGATACACCAACCAAACATACGATCGGGATACAGAAATGGGCTTTAAATGCGGAATCGTTGGTCTGCCCAACGTCGGTAAATCAACACTCTTCAACGCTCTGACCAAATCAGGCATCGCGGCAGAGAACTTCCCCTTCTGTACCATTGAGCCTAACACTGGCATGGTGAACATGCCCGATCCACGCCTTGATGCACTGGCAGCGATCGTTAACCCTGAGAAAGTCATTCCAACCGCCATGGAATTCGTCGATATCGCAGGCCTGGTCGCTGGTGCATCAAAAGGTGAAGGTCTGGGTAACCAGTTTCTGGCCAACATCCGCGAAACAGACGCGATTGCGCACGTTGTACGCTGCTTCGAAGACGACAACGTTATTCACGTAGCGAATCAGGTAGACCCTGCGGCCGATATCGACATCATCAATACTGAGCTGGTGCTGGCTGACCTTGATTCATGTGAGAAACAGCTGCAGCGAGTCACCCGCACCGCGAAAGGTGGTGATAAAGACGCCATCGCTCAGAAGGCCCTGCTTGAGAAGCTGATTCCTCATTTTGAAGAAGGCAAAACCGCGCGCATGCTGGATATGGACGACGATGAGAAACGTGTTGCACGTCAATTCCATCTTCTGACCACCAAACCAACCATGTACATCGCCAACGTTTCAGAAGAAGGCTTTGAGGATAATCCTTATCTGGATACAGTACGCGAAGTCGCTGCATCAGAAGGTGCTTCAGTGGTCGTGGTATGCAACAAGATTGAAGCCGAAATTTCAGAACTGGAAGACGACGAAAAGGCCGACTTCCTGGAAATGATGGGCATGGAAGAACCGGGGCTGGACCGCGTTATCCGCGCTGGTTATCAACTTCTGGGCCTACAGACCTACTTTACCGCAGGTGTTAAAGAAGTACGCGCCTGGACCATCAAAGTAGGCTCAACGGCACCGCGTGCGGCCGCTGCGATTCACACTGACTTTGAGCGCGGCTTCATCCGTGCCGAGGTGGTTGGCTACGACGACTTCATTGAGTACAACGGCGAAAACGGTGCGAAGGAAGCCGGTAAGTGGCGCTTAGAGGGTAAAGAGTACATCGTCAAAGACGGCGACGTTATCCACTTCCGCTTCAACGTCTGATCAACGCAAAAGTCGTTTATCAAGGTTTGGCTTCAGGGGTTCTCCCGGAAGCCAAACTTATTGGAACAATCAATTCATTTTCCCACTCTCTTAATTCACCAGCGAAACAACTAGACTAGAGGCTGTAAACTGCCCGGTGATTTATGACGACTCCTGCATTCCGACTACCACTGCCACTTCTGCTGGCCATGCTGACCGCCATTGGTCCGCTCTCCATCGATATGTACCTGCCCGCGATGGCAGCCATGGCTGGGTCGTTAAGCAGTGACATTCATCATGTCGAGCTCTCTGTCAGCACCTTCCTGCTTGGGTTTGCGCTCGGTCAGATTACGGGTGGCCCACTCTCTGACCGCGTTGGCCGCCGACCAGTCATTTTTCTGGGCTTAACCTTATTTGGCATCGCCAGCGTTGCTCTGACCCACGTAAGTTCTCTTGATGGTCTGTTACTGCTCCGCGGCTTGCAGGCAATAGGCGGTGGACTTGCCGTCGTGAACTCGACCGCCATTGTCCGTGACCATTTCGATGGCACTGACATTGCCAGAGTACTGTCTATGGTAGCCATGATCATGATGGCCGCTCCACTCGCTGCGCCTTTGTTAGGATCTCTGGTACTGACCTTCAGCGGCTGGAGAAGTATCTTCGGTATTCTCAGTGCCTACGCCGCCATTCTTATCTGAATTCTGGTCTGGCAACTTCCTGAGAGCCACCCTCCTCACCGGAGGATTAAGCGTTCGCCGTGGGCGGGGTATGCGACTGTCCTGAAGCACCGCGTCGCACGTCGGTATATTCTGATGCTGGCAAGTGCATACAGTGGCATGTTTGTATTTATCACCGCATCGCCGTACCTGTATCTGGAACACTTTGAACAGAACGAGCAGACATTCCCCTGGTTATTCGGTGCGAATGTCATTGTCATCATGCTGATGAACCGGCTGAATATATTCTGGCTCCGTTACTGGTCTCCGCAGCGGCTGCTGACCGCAGGAATTCTGTTGCAGTTCGCGTCAGCACTGGCGCTACTGCTACTTGCTCTGTCGCCTCACTTCAAGCTCCCTGTGGTTCTGCCGCTACTGATGATCTATGTCGGCTCTCTGGGCCTGATCACAGCCAATACCATGGGCACCGTCATGCAGTATTTCCGTGAGGTTGCAGGGTCAGCCACGGCACTGATGGGCGTCATACAGTTCAGTGGCGGCGCTCTCGCGGGACTCCTATGGGGAAAACTCCACGACCATACGCCAGTACCGATGATGGAGGTGTCCCTGCTGACCGCCTCTCTCGCACTGGTATTTCTGCTCTTCGCTCGCAAAGCCAGCCAATCAGAGGCAAGTCAGAGCGGCATTCACGCATCCGCAACAGACTGATGCATACAAGCAACAATCAATACTTGAGTAAATTGCTCAGGAGTATCAGAATGAACGTTCATTCCGCTTTATGAAGAAAATGGATAAACGCGAACTTATCATCACCGCCACCTGCGATCTGATTGCAGAGAACGGCCTTCAGGCAACGCCAATTTCAATGGTTGCCAAAGAAGCCTGTTGTGGCGCGGGAACTATCTACCGTTACTTCGAAACCAAGGAAGAGCTGATAGAAGATGTCTACCTGACCCTGATGGAGCGTTTTTCAGACGCTTGCCTGAAGGATGTCGATGAAAACGCAAGCGTAAGGGAACAATTGAACAGCGTGTGGCTCAATCTATATCACTACATGCGTGAAGTTCCCCGAGACGCCCTGCTCCTTGATCAGTTAAGCGTTGCCCCTGCAATACGTGGTGAGCTGCAGGAACAAGGAAAGCGTCGCCTGAAAGAGAAGATTGATCCTCTGTTCGAGCGCGGTAGGGAAGAAGGACTGATTAAAGATATCCCCGACGATGTCCTGGGGGTATTTGTGTACGGCGGAATTTCGACGCTGTTACGTACCGATCGTAACGCGCCCTGTGCGGTACCCACGGAAGTGACCGACGAAATGCTGCTCAGCATATGCTGGGGAGCAATAGAGAAACGCGACTGATATTCAGGAGAGTAAGATGGCTACAGCACTGATTGATGCAGAGAAGCAGACACCAGCTAGCACGAGCGCAGCGAATGAGTCTATGCGACGCGCAGCCAAGGCAACTGCGAGTACTGACTACTACGACCTGATTGGCAATATTGCGCTCGAACGCCGGCGCACCCGCAACAGCGAAGGGGCTGCTGCAAAATAAACAGCCCTCTCCCGTATTCCATTACCAATCAATTAATTAATGGAATACGGCGTCTTCCCCTGTATCGCTTTCAGCAAAGGCTGGCGGCAATGCACTGTCTCGGTTAATCACAAAGACACTGTGTTCAGGGACAATCGAAACGCCCTCTGCTTCGATGTCTTCAAGTAAGATACACGTCAGATCAATAGAATCCATACCGACCACGATTGCCATCGGACATCCATAGTGGGTGTGAATAGCAACCAGATCTCCGATTTCGATGTCTTCGCGGACAGTGTTCACGTCACCGGCAACCAGATCATCGCTGGGCCAGGGTGTTTTAAAACGTGCAAGTGCGACGAGCTGAACAATCCCCTGAACGACACCATCGTTGATATCCAGAACCATCCCCTCTTCTGTTTCATCGGCATGGTCATCGGATACACGTTCCAGCAAGTGCAGGAACAGGTCGGAGTCTTCGTCCGTCCAGCGCACATCAACTGCTTGCGTGCCAGACCGGCGGGAGCAAAAACTAACTTCGGTAGGTACGAGAGTCGCTGGCTCGCCTTCTCCCGCTGGCATCAGCAGACTGACCGCGTCAAAGCCTGAGTTATCGTTATTCTGAATACGCCAGTAAAGCGGTTGCATTTCTGCGTTCATAAGGTCAACTCCTTATTCACCTGGATCGGGTTTGGCCTGTAACAGGCAGTCTGAGCCGTGTCCCCCTTTCTGCAACACCTGTCTGAATGTATAGCAACCGTCACCTTCCGACACAAGCCCCATATTGTGTAAAGCTGCTGCAGTTCACACAGAGAGGCGTCAAAGCGGTCATAACAGGCCGTCGGGAACTCCCTGCATATTCCTGTTCTGCCGGGGCAGCGCTGATTAAAGCAGAGCCGCTCTGTGCTCCATGATAGACTGCGTCCATTTCTAGCGTAATCAAGGTCTGCCGATGGAGATTGTTCTTATGACCCGTTATCCGCTCATTGGAGTTCTGTTCGCCACAACGGTTCTGGCGGGTTGTGCCTCAACGCCACAGGGGCTCGATAGAATTCAGGACCGTGCCAGCCGGGAGGCTGTCAGTACGGTGCGCTCCGGGGCGACCTTGATCAAAGAGGCCGAACAGCAGAAAAGCCAGGCCAAAGCTCAGGAAACTTACCGCTTTGCACCGGCCATGACTGACTCTGCCAACGACTATCTCAACGATGCGAAGCAGGCCCGTGACAAAGGCAAAGCTGACAACGAAGTCAGAGAACTGGCATTAACGGCCCTGGCTACGTTTGAGAAGGCGCAGGATCACACCTTAGTTGCCAGAGAGACCCTTGCGCCCTCTCTGGCGCATCTCGAGGTTCTGAACAGTATCCGCGCCGATACCTATTACCCAAGTGAGTATCGCGCGGTCAATGAAGATCTCGACGGTATTATCCGGACTTTAGAGACCACTGGCGCACCAGCAAGCGCCAGCCAGACACAACGCCAGCTTCTGCTGGATATGCACGACCTTGAAGTCCGTACCATCGGTTTTATCCAGCTACAACAGACCCGGAACCGGATTGCCGCTATGCGTGAAGCGGGTGCAGAAAAGCTGATCCCGCGCAGTTTCAGCACAGCAACAACAGCGCTGGCTTCCGCAGAAGACCTCATCAGCAAAGCCCCCCGGGCTGACGCAGAGATCGCTGCGCAGCGGGAAGCAGCAAAAACCGCTGCCGACCATGCCCAGATCATTCTGGCAATGAGCAATGAGGTTCTGGACGCAGATAAAGACAATGCTGAAGCCTTGGTGTTGCGTATCGAGCGCTGGTTATACAACATCGCTGTCGCTTTGAAATACCCGGATATCCGTCACCTGCCCATGGATGAGCAATCGCGTCAGCTGGCTGAAGAAATTGAAGGTGTAATTCAGCGCTGACCCACGGATTCACAGGGGCGACAACCCGGCTTTCTCAGTCTCAGCACTGGCGAATAAGTGAGCAGAGGCTGTATACTGTCGCCCCTTTTTTTGAACGACCAGACACAGCAGTATGACTGAACAGGCGAAAAAGCTTTACATCAAAACCCACGGTTGCCAGATGAACGAATACGATTCATCACGTATGGCCGACATGCTGGGTGAAAGCCATAAAATGGTGGTCACGGACAACCCTGAAGAGGCTGACGTCATTCTGCTGAATACCTGCTCTATCCGTGAGAAGGCACAAGAGAAAGTCTTCCATGAACTGGGCCGCTGGAAGAACCTGAAAACGACCAATCCGGATCTTAAGATTGGCGTCGGCGGCTGTGTGGCCTCCCAGGAAGGCGACGCCATCATGAAACGCGCGCCTTTTGTGGATATGGTCTTTGGCCCACAGACGCTGCACCGCCTGCCAGAGATGGTGAACAAGGCCAGTAATGCGATTCAGGTTGTGGACGTCACTTTCCCCGAAATCGAGAAGTTCGATCATCTGCCTGCCCCTAAGTCTGAAGGCAGCTCGGCGTTTGTGTCAGTGATGGAAGGCTGCTCGAAATACTGCACCTTCTGCGTCGTACCCTACACCCGCGGCGAAGAAGTCAGCCGCCCATTGGCTGACGTGCTGAAAGAATGTGAAGTGCTCGCAGCTCAGGGCGTGCGTGAAATTAACCTGCTTGGGCAGAACGTGAACGCCTATCAGGGTGACACGGGCGATGATGACTATGCAGACCTGGCCGAACTGATTACTCAGGTAGCCGAAATCGATGGCATTGACCGCATCCGATTTACAACGTCTCATCCGGTCGAGTTCAGCGACAGCTTGATCGAGGTTTACGCGGAAGTTCCTGAGCTGGTCAGCCACATACACCTGCCGGTTCAGAGCGGCTCTAACCGCATTCTTGCAGCCATGAAACGTGGCCACGAAATTGATCTTTATATCGATAAGATCCGCCGTCTGCGCGAACTGCGCCCTGATATCTCAATTTCATCCGACTTTATCATCGGCTTCCCGGGTGAGACGGAAGAAGACTTTCTCGACACCATGAAACTGATCGACGAGATCGGTTTTGACACCTCATTCAGCTTTGTTTACAGCGCCCGCCCTGGTACCCCAGCAGCGCAGCTGGATGATGACACCCCCGAATCACTGAAGAAGCAACGTCTGAAGATACTGCAGGACCGTATTGTGCAGAATGCACAGCAGATCAGCCGCCGCATGGTCGGACGTGAAGAAGTCATTCTGGTGACTGGCGTGTCTAAGAAAGACCCAGGCGAGCTTCAAGGCCGCACCGAAAACAACCGGGTGGTAAACTTTAAGTGTGACGATCAGTCTATGATCGGAAAATTCGTCCGGGTCAGCATTGAAGATGCCTACCCGAACAGCCTGCGTGGCGTCATCATTGACGCGTCGCAAGCGTACTGATCAACCATCATATCGAGGTCAATTTGTCCGACGAGCAGCAAAGCAGCACAAGCCCTGAACCGACCGCTAAACAGCATGCCGTGAGTTTTACTCTGGAGCCGGATGACGCCAGTCGTCTCGCAAACCTGTGCGGCAATCTGGACGGACATATCAAGCAGATTGCTGATCATTACGAGCTGGACATTTTTAATCGCGGCAACCGCTTTCAGATCGAGGGCAAAGTCGGCCCGGCCAAACGTGCCGCCGACTTACTGCAGCGCCTCTACAAAGAAACCGGCAAAGGCACTGAAATCAGCCCCGACCTGATTCACCTGTTTCTACAGGAAGACAGTGCCCGGCCGTCGCAGCGCGGTAAGCGCACCTACGACGCCGACAAAGGCATCATCAAGACTCCACTGGCGGTGATTAAGCCCAGAGGCGAGAACCAGCTTGAGTATCTGGATCAGGTACGCAAATACGACATCAACTTCGGTATAGGCCCGGCCGGTACGGGCAAAACCTTCCTTGCCGTTGCCACCGCCGTTGAAGCCCTGATGCGCGATGATGTGAAACGTATTCTGCTGGTGCGCCCTGCGGTTGAGGCCGGTGAAAAGCTCGGCTTCCTGCCCGGTGACCTGGCTCAGAAAATTGATCCGTACCTGCGCCCGTTATATGACGCTCTGTACGAGATGCTGGGTTTTGAAGCCGTTACCAAGATGATTGAACGCAATCAGATTGAGATCGCCCCACTGGCTTACATGCGTGGTCGGACTCTGAGCCATTCGTTTGTGATTCTCGATGAAAGTCAGAACACCACGAAAGAACAGATGAAAATGTTCCTGACCCGGGTTGGCTTTGGCTCTAAAGCCGTGATTACCGGCGACATCACCCAGGTCGACCTGCCGCGAGGTGTGTATTCGGGCCTGAAACACGGTCTGGAAGTGCTCGACGGCGTCGAAGGCATCGGCATCACCCGCTTTAATAACCGTGACGTAGTACGCCACCCACTGGTTCAGCGGATCGTTGATGCGTACGACAAACACGACGAGAAAGAAGACGCGCGCCGCGCTGCTGAAAAAGCGCAGGCCAAGGCCGATGCACTCGCTGCTCAGGCAAGTCATCCAAGCGAAGATCACGGCGAATGAACCTGCTGTTAGATGTTCAGCTTGCTGAAAGTATCGAGCACCTCAATACCTTGCCGACCGAAGAGCAGCTCACCCTATGGGCAAGCACTGCTCTTAAAGGCCGTACTGATTTTGAGGAACCCGAGCTGACCATTCGCCTGACCGACGAAGAAGAAAGTCAGGCTCTGAACAGTGAGTATCGCGGCAAAGACAAGCCCACCAACGTGCTGTCGTTTCCTTTTGAAATGCCCCCGGGCATACCGCTTGAGTTACTGGGTGATCTCGTCATCTGTGTCGGTGTTGTTGAGCAGGAAGCAAAAGAACAGGAAAAGACAACCGAAGCCCACTGGGCGCATATGGTAATCCACGGTTGCTTGCATTTACTGGGGTACGACCATATAAAGGACGACGAAGCCGAAGAAATGGAAGCGCTGGAGCGCGACTTGCTGGCTTCGCTCGGCTATCCCGACCCATACGCTGCGGATACTGAGTAAGCAGTTTACACATAGGAAATTACCTCCGGTCTGACGTATCCCATCCGGAGAAAAGAGGCATCATGAGCGAAGACCGATCGGGCCAACCCCGAAGTTGGCTGGAAAAAATAAGCGACCTGTTTACGGACGAACCACGCACCCGGCAGGACCTGAAAGACATCGTACGAGAAGCGGCTGACCGCAGCATCGTCGACACCGAAACGCTCACTATTATTGAAGGCGCGCTGCAAGTCTCAGACATGCAGGTTCGCGACATCATGATTCCTCGCTCGCAGATGACCTCCATTCAGGAAAACGAAAGCCTGAAAGAGTACCTGCCACGTATTATCGATTCAGCGCACTCGCGCTTCCCTGTGATCAGCGAAAACCCGAACGAAGTCAGCGGTATTCTGCTCGCCAAAGACCTGCTGCCGTTGGTGGTTAAAGACAACGCCGATGATTTCCGCGTGCGCGATATTCTGCGCCCGGCCATCTTTGTTCCTGAGAGCAAACGCCTTAACGTGCTGCTGCGCGAATTCCGCTCGAACCGTAACCACATGGCCATTGTGGTCGACGAATTCGGCGGCGTTGCAGGTCTGGTGACGATTGAAGACGTTCTGGAACAGATCGTTGGCGACATCGAAGACGAGCACGACTTCGACGACGAAGAAAACAACATCAAAGAAGTCGATCCGGGTATCTACACCGTAAAAGCACTGACGCCACTGAGCGACTTCAACGAAGCGCTGGATGCGAAGCTACCTAACGCTGACTTCGATACTATTGGCGGCATCGTCACACATCATTTCGGCCGGGTGCCTGAATGTAATGAGAGCATCCGCATTGAGGGTATGAAATTCCGTGTGATCAACGGCACCAGCCGTCAGATTAACCTGCTTGAAGTTCATACCGACGACTGAGCCCGATTATGTTCACACGCGCCGCCCTGCCATCATGGACCGCCCTAGTGGGAGGCGCGCTGTTTCCGTTTGCGCTCGCCCCCTATTTCCTGTGGCCTTTGGGCCTCGTCAGCCTTGGCGCTCTGTTTTATGCGCTGCAGAAAAGCGACACGGGCAAAGCCGCCTTTAAGCGCGCCTGGTTGTTCGGCCTTGGGCAGTTCGGCTTAGGGGTCTCGTGGATTTACGTCAGCATGCATGACCACGGTGGCACACCCGCCTGGTTAGCGGTGCCGGCTGTCGCTCTCTTTGCAGGCTTTCTCGCACTCATCCCCGGGTTTTGGTTTTTGTTACGTCAGAAACTCAGTGGGCACTCATTGGCGACATTCAGTTTCGCAAGCTTCTGGCTCTTACAGGAATGGTGTCGAAGCTGGTTCTTAACCGGCTTCCCCTGGTTGTACGCCGGCGACGCTCACCTCTTTACCTGGCTGTCCGGCTGGGCGCCAGTGTCAGGTGCTTACGTTATTTCGTTTATTCTGGCTCTGACAGCGGCCTCACTGGTCATTGTCGTGCAGACCCGCAACTGGGTGTATTTAATGCCCCTTTTACTGTGGCCAGCGGGCGACGCACTGAAGCAGGTTAACTGGACCCACGCGACCGGCACTATGTCCGTAGGTGTCGTTCAGGGGAATGTGGAACAGAACCGCAAATGGCTAAACGAAGAAATCTTCCCGACCATCGATCGCTATCAGGCAGATACCCGACCACTGCTGGGTAATGATCTGATTCTGTGGCCAGAGACTGCAATCACTCTGCTCTATCAACGCTATCAGCCTTACATGGAATTATTTGCCGAAGAGCTGCAGGAAAATAACAGCACTGTCATTACTGGTATTCCGTTTCGCTGGCCACGCGGTACCGAGTTAGAAGGCGAATACCACAACAGCATCATCGCTTTTGGTGATGGCGAAGGCGTTTACCACAAGCAACGACTGGTACCGTTTGGCGAATATATTCCGCTTGAAAGTGCGATCCGTGGCCTCATTCCGTTTTTTGATCTGCCTATGTCCAGCTTCCGCGCCGGTGAAATCGATCAGGACCTGCTGAAAGTCACCGTGCATCAAGGTGACTCAACCGAACTGGCCATAGTCGCTCCCTATATCTGCTACGAAATTGCTTACCCAGACCTGGTGCTGGAAACCGCAAAGAATGCCGACCTGCTGGTAACCATCAGCAACGATGCCTGGTTTGGGGATTCACTCGGACCTAAGCAACATATGGCGCTGGCACAGATGCGGGCACTTGAAACCGGCCGCTGGATTCTGCGCTCGACTAACACAGGTATTTCAGCACTGGTGAACCACAAAGGTGAAATCACAGACCGTATCCCAGTCAGTGAACGCACCAGTTTCAGCTCGGTTGCAGAGCGTCGCACGGGCGAAACCCTGTATATGAAAATCGGTGTATTGCCACTGCTGTGTTTCGCATTCACCCTGATTGCACTTGCAATCCTTATTCAAAGGAAAGGTCGTGGCGAAACTGCTCTTTAAGCTCAACGGCGTAACCGAAGAAGAAGCAAACTTTGTTCGCGAGCGTCTGGATGAAGCCAACATTGATTACTACGAAACCAATCAAGGCCGCTGGGGTATTTCACTTGCAGCCATCTGGTTAAAAAACGAAGACGACTACACCGGCGCCCGAGTTCTTCTCGATAAAATTCAGGAAGACTGGCTGGAAGAAGTACGGCAGCACCCGATACCAACCATGAGTCAGCGCTTCTATGAGCGCCCGACCAGTTTTATCTTAACCCTGATCGCCATTGCAGCGATCATAGGTTTATCGGTACTGCCATTTCTTGGGGCCTTTACTGACTGATCGCCAGCTACATTTCTCAGGACTGATTTATCACCAGATCATCCGAGTTTTTGCTGTAGTCGATCGCGACATCCAGCACGTGTACACCGCCTTTCTTCAACGCCAGATCCAGGGTCTCTTTGTACTCCATCACCGTAGCTACTCGGTGACCTTTGGCTCCGTAACTTTCAGCGTACTTTATAAAATCCGGGTTATTAAATTCGAGTCCGTAATCCTGCAGCCCCTCTTTACCCTGTTTCCAACGAATCATCTGCAAAGACTCGTCATTCAGAATAACCACAACCAAATCAAGGTTCATGCGTACGGCAGTCTCGAGTTCCTGCGAGTTCATCATAAAACCGCCATCGCCAACCACGGTGACGACCTGCTTATCCGGGTATATGGTTTTCGCACCAATGGCTGATGGTAACCCCGCGCCCATCGTCGCTAGCGCGTTATCGAGCAGTAGAGTATTTTCCATATAGGTTTCGTAGTGACGGGCAAACCAGATTTTGTACATGCCGTTATCGAGCGTGAGGATGCCGTCGTTATCGATACCCGTACGGGTCGCGTTAACGAGCACCTGAGGGGTGATAGTTTCAGCGGAAGCTACACTCTGTTCGAACCAATCATCGAGTTTCTGTTTTGCTTCTTTGTGGAATTGCGTATCCCAATGACTCAGATCTTTCGTTTTTAAAGCCTGAGTAATCTGCCAGATGGCATTGGCGATATCGCCAATGACTTCACACTGCGGATAGTAAATATCGTTCACTTCCGCCGACTCGAAGTTAATGTGAACCACCGGGCGCTCCCCCGTCATAATAAACGGCGGTTTTTCTACAACATCGTGGCCAATATTAATAACCAGATCAGCTTTCTCGATGGTGCTGTGCACGTAATCATCGCTACTTAATGCTGCCGTGCCGGCGTATTGTGGCAAGGATTCTGAAATAACTCCCTTACCCATCTGCGTCGGTACAAAAGGGATATCGTAGGTCTGAACCAGCTCAGTAAGAATTCGTGAAGTACGTTTTCGATTACTGCCTGCGCCGACAATCAGGATAGGGCGGGTCGCCTTCTCAAGCAAAGACACCACATGCTCAATTGCTTTTTCTTCCGCCACCGGGCGTCGTGGTTTAGAAATTGGAAGGGGGCGGTATTTAATTTTCTCGCTGGCAATGTCTTCTGGCACTTCCAGCATCACAGCACCAGGACGCTCTTCCGTCGCCAGCCTCACGGCCTCTCTGACCGTTGCCGCCGCCATGGAACCTTCAACGAGCTGCTTAGAAAACTTAGTGATCGGCCCCATCAGATCAACCACGTCGATAATCTGAAAAGCGCCCTGTTTACTATGGCGGATGGGCTTCTGACCGGTAAGCAGGATAAACGGCATCGCGCCCAGCTGGGCATAGGCAACACCTGTCACGGCATTGGTTGCACCCGGGCCAAGCGTGGTAAGACAAACTGCAGGGTTTCCGGTCAGGCGTCCAATGGTTGCTGCTGCAAATGCAGCACCCTGCTCGTGTCGGGTGACGATATATTCAAGGGAAGAATCGCGGATCGCCTCAAGAACGGCCAGATTTTCCTCTCCGGGCACACCGAAAACGTACTTAACACCTTCTGCTTCAAGACTCTTGATCAACGCCTGCGCTGTATTCATCTGCCCTATCTCCGATGTCACTTGTACTGGTTTTGTATAGGTTAACGAATATAGGAGAGGCTAAGAAGGAAATAGTTTCTTTTAATTTAGAGGGCGGCCGCTGAATAAACTATGAGTCCAACACCCAACAACGTGAATTGCTCTGATAACCTATGTGTTCGTAATAAGTATTCGCTGCGGGGGCGGCAATCAATATAATCTTACAGCCAGGTTGTAACTGCTTTTTTGTCAGAGCCTGAAGCTCCTTACCTATCCCTGCCGCCTGATAATCTCTGCTCACCGCCAAGTCTGACAAATAGCAGGCATAATAAAAATCCGTCATGCTTCGGGCAATACCGACTAACTCGTCCCCAACCCACGCAGTAACCACAAGGTTGCTGTTGGTAATCATGCCTTCGATGCGGGCTCTATCCTGAACAGGGCGGCGCTCCCCGAGCGTAGACGTTTCAAGTACCCTCAGGAACTGCTCTGTGGTAACGGGGGCATTGATCTTATATTCAATAGTCATATCTATGGGCTACTCTGGCTAGCATCTATTCATTTTTGATTGTTTGCTTAAGCTGTTTGCTCCGAAGCAAAAGATAAAGAGCGAAACCAACCGCAACACCGGGAACAATACCAATAAGCAGGCAAATCCATCCGTGACGAATTGAATACGCCTTAGCTTCATATACAACCCAAACGGCAAGTACAAACCAGCACACAAGAACATCTGTGGAGTATCCACTGGAATACGGATTCACGAAGCCCGCTGCAAATGCCCCCCAAATATCCGGGTTGGCAACCAGAGGGGGAATCACGACGACAGCAAAGAATACCGAAAAGAAGACAGCAGCGGCGATCAGTAAACTTCTGAATATAGCTTCAGACATAAAATTCCTAAGAAAGTATGGCGCTATACGATTTTTAGCAACATAATCTATTGGACTATTATGACTTAAAGGTCACCCTATTTGGTTCGCCACTTGGAGTAATATCCTTCTCATCAGGCTCATTATCCGCTTCATTCTCAAACAGAGGCCACTTGAACTCGCCCATACTGTCAGACAGAGTCATATCAGGGCAGGTTTCCTGTACCTTATCCCACTCGGCTTGAGTCGATTGACCAACCTCTAACCGCATTGAATCGATAATTGAGTCACACAAAGCAAAAATCGGCTTAGCTCTGACTTCATCGTGTATATCCAGCCCGATGAAAGAAAAGCTAATCTCAACAAATTGGTGTGCAGACACAGGAAAATACACAGAACGTATTACTTCAGGATTATCTATGCCGCCATTATGAATCTCGTGAAGATCACATACGATGGCCTGAATGCTTGTAGAGAGTGCCTTTAGGTGCCAGTTTAGCGGGGCCCGATAGTGCGGCTTTTGACCTGATCGTCGATAGCCGTATGCATAATCAAACAAATCACACACCGTCGATTCAAATACCTTAGAGTGAAAAACACTTAAGTCATCATCTTGATGGGTATCAATCAATACTGCAGTCGCTGTTAAACGTCCCTCTTCTCCAGTAAACCAAGGGCCAACAAAGTACCAATCCTTCGCATAAAACCACCATTGATCCTTAATCCTGGGAGATGTTCCAGAGCTTCCATATACACGCTGCCAGCGTCCTGTGAATATATTCCGACGGCCCGGAGTCATAGACTTTACACTACGGCCCAGACCATCGAAACCCAATATGGGGTTAGCCCACGGCGCTCTAAAATGAAAAGAAGTATCTCCAAAACGCCACGAGTTATCCCTGAGTTTAGAAAAATAAGGCCCCTGAATCTCTTCGATATTTGGTCGAGCAAACTGATTATAGCTAGCAAAGGGGAAGAATCTTAGCCAATCCAGCATCTTCTTCATCCGCGCCCCCAGCTCTGACTCGCTTTATCATAGAAAAACTTTATTGCTCCCACAGCTCCAGTCACGGTACCGGCTGTAGTCAACGTTGGGGAACTCACAACAACTCCCCCGAGAAGCAATCCGGCACTCACTAAACCATTGGCCGTCATGGTGCCATTAACTAGTTCCGCGCCATAATCCTGCCATGAATAGTCATCATTTTTATCCATCACTCGTGCGTAGTTCGCCTGTGCAGCACTTAAACTAGCGCGCAGCCCGCTATTCATCAGACTTTTATCTGGATCCATACCTAATTTCATCGCTGCACTATAGGCATCTTGCGGATCTGATTTTGACCACCTCATTTTTACGCTATGCCCTTGCTCTTTGAAGGAAAGGTTCTTTGCGGCTAAGGTCATGAGTGCCTGAGTAAGCACGATAGATCCGTAACGCTCAGAAGCCCATGCCACCCCCTGTTGGTTTTTAGCTCTCTCCATCGCATCCGCCAGCAATCCTGCATAAGCGTACGTTTGGGTATTCAATGCCGCATTGTAATTGCGCATGCCTTTGTGCTTAGCACCAGCCGGGGAATAAAACAGATCGAAATCACACCACTTTGCGACCTGATCTCCGAACAAAGGTTTCAACCTTTGTTGTGCTTCACTTGCCGCCTTAAGAGGATCACTGTACGAATCACTCGATATCACCACGCATCTGTTTTCTTTATCAGTAATAGAGTTGCTTTCTCGATACTCTACACTGAGCTTGCTTTGATCTTTCTTAACGCTGTAGACACCGGGCTTATTCTTGATTTCTCTCGCAATACGGTCGTAATCTTCACTCAAGTCCAGCCGCGATATGACTAGCTTATCATCTGAGCGGCGTTCCACCATGGCCACGATGCCAGGCACAAATACCATTACTTTCTGAAAGCTATTAGTTTTGAAGTCATTAATATTGGGGATAAAAACATTATCTTTGCCGCTCAACCCGGTTGATAATGCGCGGAGCTGCTTCATTGCCATCATAGGATAGTAGTGGCCATCCTCGGCAGCCTTGTCCAAAATCTGACCTGCGGCCTCGTATTTTGGGGCCAAAATGAGCGTTTTTCCTATGCCTGGAGTACCAAGCTCTAATCCCTTAGTAGTTTTTACCAAAGCCATGTTATCAGTCCCTTGTCGATGTCATGAGCCTGTCTATCGAGGATAAGTGACAGACCCTTTGCAAAATTCACGAAATATATACTGCGGGAGCATACCCAACTGACATCACTTTGAAAAGCTTCTGGAATGACATCAACGGGCTTAGCCCAGCCGAGCTAAAACCGCATCAAGAATCGGTCCATTGGCCTCAGGAAATTGGAAATCTGCGAGCTTAGAGTAATGCACCCAGCAGACTTCCTGCCCTTCTGCACCATGGGCAAGCAGTGCATTATTCATAGGCACGTCGACCCATAGCACTTCAAGGAGAACGGATTTATCCGAGTAGTTGAAAGGAATTTCCATCAGAGGAGACATGTGTTCTGTTGTTACGGGAAGTGCGACTTCCTCATCAAGTTCACGCACCAGAGCATCAGCGGTCGTTTCACCGGCTTCAACTTTGCCTCCGGGAAACTCCCAGAGGCCACCCTGATGTTTGTCGTCCGGACGTCGTGCAATAAGGATATCCTCATTAACGACCGCCACGGCAACAGCAACATGCACTTGTTTCATAAGTTAAACCGCTTAATCAGGAACGATAGTCGGCGTTAATTGAAACGTATTCGTGCGACAGGTCACACGTCCAGAGACGCTCATTGACGTCGCCGCGCCCGAGTTGAATTCTGATGGTGAATTCAGACTGTGCCAGAACGGCTGCACCTTTTTCTTCGGTGTAGCTGTCGCAACGTCCACCGTCTTCAACGATCTGAACATCATCCAGATAAATCTGTACTTTATCGAGATCGAAGTTCTGAACACCAGAGCGCCCTACTGCGGCCAGGATACGTCCCCAGTTAGCGTCAGAGGCGTATAACGCGGTTTTTACCAGAGGAGAATGCGCGACAGTGTAAGCGACATCTAAAGCTTCTTTCTGGCTCGCAGCGCTCTCTACGTCGATAGTGACGAACTTGGTCGCGCCCTCGCCATCACGCACAATAGCTTGCGCCAATACGCGGAAGACTTCTTCCAGTGCAGTAAATACGGCTTCCCCCGCTTTACTGCCTTCGTCGCTGTCATCTACCACAACGCCAGACTGCCCGGTTGCCATCAGCATACAGGAGTCATTAGTAGAGGTATCACCGTCGATAGTAATACGGTTAAAAGACTTATCTGCCAATTTACGTGCCCAGCCTTGCATTACCGCAGCCGGAATTTTTGCGTCCGTTGCAATAAAACCAAGCATGGTCGCCATGTTCGGCATGATCATACCCGCGCCTTTTGACAGGCCAGTAATGGTCACGGTTTTGCCGTCGATTTCAATCTGCTTGCTGTAGCCTTTAGGCAGTGTGTCTGTGGTCATAATGCCACGACCCGCGCGTGCCCAGTTGGCTTCGGTGAGGTTCTCAAGCGCTGCAGGAATACCACGTTCAAACGCTTCCATATTCAATGGCTCGCCGATGACGCCGGTTGAGAATGGCAGTACTTGTTCAGGCGCAACGCCTGTGGCTTTTGCTAGCATCTCGCAAGAAAGCTCAGCGTTTTTAAAGCCCTTAGGGCCAGTACCTGCGTTCGCGTTACCGGTATTGACCAACAGATAACGCGGGCTCGCCTTTTCAAGATTGCGTCGGCAGATATGCACAGGGGCAGCGCAGAAAGCATTCGTCGTGAATACCCCGGCGACCTCAGTGCCTTCTGCCAGTTCGAAAATCACCATGTCGTCGCGGTCTTTCTTACGCACTCCTGCTTGAGCAACGCCCAGACGAACACCTTTTACAACTGCAAAATCTTCAAAAACAGTGAAATTAACGGCCATTTTCGATCAATCTATCCTCAGGCAATTTTGCCGTGGCAATGTTTGTATTTTTTACCCGAGCCACATGGGCACGGATCATTACGACCCACTTTGTCGCCATCGCGTACGAAGGGCTTGGCCTGGTCTTCGCCTTCTGCTGCGGGTGCGTCATCGCTCCCCAGTGCAGAATCTGCGTCTTCATGCTGGAATTGCGCGCGTGCCATCTGCGCTTCTGCTTCCAGACGACGGCGCTCTTCTTCTTCTTTGATCTCTTCTTCGCGGCGGATACGAATGTGGCTCAGCACACGGATAGTGTCATGTTTGATACTACTGAGCAGCTCTTCAAACAGTCCGAAAGCCTCACGTTTGTATTCCTGTTTCGGGTTTTTCTGTCCGTAACTACGCAGATGAATACCCTGACGCAGATGATCCATAGTCGCGAGGTGTTCTTTCCAGAGATTATCGAGCACCTGAAGCATCATCTGACGCTCGACCTGGCGCATGGTTTCAGCACCAATGGTCGCTTCTTTTTCCGCATAGGCTTTATTTATCTCGTCGAGGATACGCTCACGGAGATTTTCTTCGTATAGCTTCGTGTCGTCATCCAGCCACTTCTGCACAGGAAGCTCAATTGCGAACTGAGCCAGCAGGTGACGTTCAAGACCTTCAATATCCCATTGTTCAGACAAGCTCTGTGGTGGGATGTAATCGCTGATGGCTTCATTAACAACATCTTCTCGGATGTTACTGATGACGTCAGAAATATCGCCCATTTCCATCAGGTCGTTACGCTGACCATAGACAACACGGCGCTGGTCATTGGCAACGTCATCATATTCAAGCAGCTGTTTACGAATATCGAAGTTGCGTCCTTCAACTTTACGCTGTGCCTTTTCTACAGCATTGGTCACCATACGGTGCTCGATAGATTCACCGTCTTTCATGCCCAGTGCCTGCATCATGTTACGCATGCGGTCAGACATAAAGATGCGCATCAGGCTATCTTCAAGAGACAGGAAGAAACGCGTTGAACCTTTATCACCCTGACGACCAGCACGACCACGCAGCTGATTGTCGATACGACGGGATTCATGGCGCTCAGTACCAATGATGTGCAGACCACCGGCTTCAAGCACCGCATCATGGCGCTCCTTCCATTCCGCTTTAATACGCTCAATCGTTGCAGGGTCAGGGTTATCGAGAGCATCAACCTCAGATTCCCAGTTACCACCAAGCATAATGTCGGTACCACGACCGGCCATGTTAGTTGCGATGGTTACCGCTCCCGGACGACCCGCATCAGCGATGATCTGAGCCTCACGCTCATTTTCTTTCGCGTTAAGAACGTTGTGCTCAACCTTAGCTTTCTTGAGTACACCAGAGATGTATTCTGACGACTCAATCGAGGCGGTACCGACCAGAACAGGTCGACCCTGAGCGGTAATCTCGCGAATTTCTTCAACGACTGCATCGTGCTTCTCACGCTGAGAAGCATAAATCACATCGTTATAGTCAATACGCTGAACCGGACGGTTGGTCGGAATAACAACAACATCCAGACCGTAAATCTGATTAAATTCGAACGCTTCGGTGTCCGCTGTCCCCGTCATACCAGAAAGCTTGTCATACAGACGGAAGAAATTCTGGAACGTCGTTGAAGCCAGCGTCTGGCTTTCTGCCTGAATCTTCAGACCTTCTTTCGCTTCTACGGCCTGGTGCAGACCTTCACTCCAGCGACGGCCTGGCATGGTACGCCCGGTGTGCTCATCAACGATGACCACTTGCCCGTTCTGAACGATGTAGTCGACGTTTTTCTGGAACACGGCGTGCGCTTTCAGGGCCGAATGCACATGGTGCAGCAGACTCAGGTTACCCGCAGAATAAAGACTGTCACCTTCCTGCAGAACACCGGCATTCGTCAGCATTTCTTCTACGAACTCATGACCTTCTTCAGTCAGTTCTATAGAACGGCTTTTCTCATCTACAAAGAAATGCCCGTCAACTGGCTGGCTGTCATCTTCGGATGCTTCACCCTGACGCAACTGAGGAATCAGCTCGTTGATCTGGCGATACAGTTCTGAATGGTCATCCGCCGGACCAGAGATAATCAGTGGCGTACGCGCTTCATCAATCAGGATCGAGTCGACCTCATCCACAATGGCAAAGGCGAGGTCACGCTGAACTTTCTGCTCTTTGGAGAACGCCATATTGTCGCGCAGGTAATCGAAACCGAACTCGTTGTTGGTACCGTAAACAACGTCACACTCGTATTGTGGTTTCTTGTCCTGTGGCGCCATGCCCGGAACGACCGTGCCTACGGTCATACCAAGGAATTCAAACAGTGGACGGTTCCAGTCTCCATCACGGCGAGCCAGATAGTCGTTCACGGTCACAACGTGAACACTCTTACCCGTCAGCGCGTTCAGATAAGAAGGCAGTGTCGCTACCAGGGTCTTACCCTCACCGGTACGCATCTCGGCGATACGCCCTTCATGCAGCGAGATACCACCAATCAACTGGACGTCGAAATGGCGCATCCCCATTACGCGGCGACTGGCTTCGCGACAAACAGCGAATGCTTCGGGCAGGAGATCGTCCAGCGACTTACCTTTCTGGATAGCCTCGCGGAATTCGCCTGTTTTTGCACCCAGCTGCTCATCGCTGAGTGCTTTCATGCCTTCTTCGAGCGCGTTGATGCGGGCGACGATCTTGCCCATACGTTTGAGTTCACGGCTGTTCTTACTGCCGAAAACTTTGCGGAAAATGTTACCAATCATGAGGTTGTGTCTGTCCGTAAAATATTCTGGTACGACGATGCCCGGGCATAGCGTAAAGCAAAGTGCTAAAGGCTACTGAGTTGCCGGGGTGTTGACAAGATGGGAGAGGGTTTTATTCAGCGAGGACGTCGATGAATGTAGGCAGCAGGGTCGACGCTGCGTCCGTTTTTGAAGACTTCGAAGTGTACATGCGGACCAGTTGAGCGGCCAGTACTGCCCATCAGTGCAATCACATCGCTCTTGCGAACGATATCACCGACACTGACTTTGATCTCTTTACAATGCGCGTAACGGGTTTTGTAGCCGTTACCGTGGTTCACTTCGACCAGATTACCGTAGCCGTAGCGTGGACCTGAATATGTGACAACACCTGCCGCCACTGCGACGATGTCAGAGCCGTCTTTACCGGCAAAGTCGACACCTGCATGCCACGCGGAACGACCTGTAAAAGGGTCCGCACGGTAGCCATAACGCGATGACATCCAGCCTTTAGTGATCGGTCGCCCTGCGACGAAGGTATCTTCGCTAAGTTTCTGAGCTGCGAAGAGATCATCAAGGATATCGAGCTGCTGCTCGCGGCTGGTAATACGATCTGCGAGTTGCTGAATCGCGTTAGAGATTTCAGGAACCTGATAATTGCTCTCTGGTGCAGCAATAGGACCACCCACCGATGGGGCAACACCAAAATCAAATTCGTCTGTTGGCAGGCCAGCAGAATCAACCAGGCGTTCGCCTACCGCATCAATACGCATAACACGGCTCTGGATTTCAGCCAGCCGCACAGTAAGCGCAGCCATTTCCTGCTCTGCAGAATGCCTTAAAGCCTGCAGCTCTTCACGCTGCTCTACGAGATCGCGCTCCCAGGCTTTAGCGGCATCTGGGGCCAAAGCCATATCACCACTCAGGCGCTCAGCAAGCCAATAGCCCGCAGCACCCATTGCCATAGGCAGGGCAAACAAAAGACCCAGTAACAGGTGTTTCACCGTACTGGTCAGTTTGATATTTCTCGATTCACCGTGGCGACGGCCAACAATAATAATGTTCATGGATACAATGACTACTGAATCTGTACCTTACTCTGGCTTTTGCCACCTTCTGGATTTGCAAATCTTAAAGCTGCAAATACAAGTAAGGCCATATCATAAACCATCCTGTTAGCGATGATTACATGAGTATGGCCTCGATAAACAATGAAACAAGCCAGATTTGTGTACTTACGTTAACCAGCAGCAGGTCTCATGTAAGTGATTGGCGAGGTTTCTGTATCTGTAAACTCAACAAATTCCCAGGCATCTTCCTGCTGAAGCAGCTCACGCAGGAGTCGGTTGTTGAGACCGTGACCAGATTTATGGCCAACAAACTCACCGATCAGGCTGTGACCAAGAAGGTAAAGGTCACCAACCGCATCCAGGATCTTGTGCTTAACGAACTCGTCGTCGTAGCGCAGACCATCTTCATTGAGTACACGATAATCGTCTACAACGATCGCATTTTTAACGCTACCTCCCAGAGCCAGGTTCTTAGAACGCATGTACTCCAGGTCTTTGGTAAAGCCAAATGTGCGAGCGCGGCTAACTTCTTTGACGTAAGAAGTCGATGAGAAATCAAGACTGGCAGTCTGAACACTCTGGCGGAAAACAGGGTGATCAAAATCAATCTCGAAACTCACTTTGAAACCTTCATAAGGCACAAATGAAGCGATTTTATCGCCTTCACGCACCTCAACTTTGCGCTTGATACGAATGAACTTCTTCGGTGCTTCCTGCTCAGCAATACCCGCAGATTGCAGCAGGAACACGAACGGGCCAGAACTACCATCCATAATAGGTACTTCCTGCGCGCTCAGTTCAACAATCGCATTATCAATACCCAAGCCAGCCATTGCTGAAAGCAAGTGCTCAACTGTATCGACTTTCGCGTTGTCTTTGACCAGCGTTGTAGACAAGGTGGTTTCACCTACCTGCAAGGCAGTCGCTGGAATGTCGATGATCGGATCAAGATCAACGCGGCGGAAGATAATGCCACTATCCACCGGGGCAGGCTTCAGCGTCAGGTAAACTTTCTCACCTGAGTGCAGCCCCACGCCGGTCGCGCGGATGGTGTTATTAAGAGTGCGTTGTCTTATCATTGGACATTCCTGACATTATTGAACATTTATCGTACAATTGCCGTCTATTATACCAGCAGATTACTAACACGCCAGTGTGTGTTTGTTAATCAGCCTGGCGACGCAAGAATGCTGGGATATCGAGGTAGTCCATATCCGGGTTCTCGCCTGAGTCCAGCTTCCGAGCTGCGTTGCCCGCCTGACGGCTAACCGTCGGACGATCAAGCTCACGATAGTCTGAAGAGGTTTCAGGTGCACGGCTCTGAGCCGTATTATCGACAACCTTTGTCGGCTTTGGTTCCTCAACTACCTGAGATTCCCCCAAACCAGTTGCAACTACAGTCACACGCAGCTCGTCAGTCAGGTCAGGATCAATCACTGTACCGACAACAACAGTCGCGTTTTCAGAGGCAAACTCTTCAACCGTCTCACCCACTTCACTGAACTCACCCAGTGACAGGTCAAAGCCAGCAGTTACGTTTACCAGAATACCTTTGGCGCCACGAAGATCGACATCTTCTAACAGTGGGCTGCCGATGGCTTTTTCAGCGGCTTCGCGTGCACGGTTTTCACCAGTCGCACTACCGGTGCCCATCATCGCTTGTCCCATTTCAGACATAACAGTGCGTACGTCTGCAAAGTCGACGTTGATCATACCTGGACGGGTAATCAGATCGGCGATGCCCTGAACCGCGCCCTGAAGGACATCGTTCGCCGCTTTAAAGGCATCAAGAAGAGACGTACCTTTGCCCAGAACGGAAAGGAGTTTCTCATTTGGAATAGTAATCAGGGAGTCTACATGCTCAGAAAGCTGTTCGAGGCCCTGACCAGCGATTGCCATGCGCTTTTTCCCTTCAAACGGGAATGGCTTGGTTACCACCGCTACGGTAAGAATACCGAGTTCTTTTGCAACTTCTGCAACTACTGGAGCACCACCGGTTCCGGTGCCGCCTCCCATACCTGCAGTAATGAATACCATGTCTGCTCCACGCAGAGCTTCTGCGATACGCTCACGGTCTTCCATTGCCGCTTCACGGCCAACGTTCGGATTCGCACCCGCGCCCAGACCTTTGGTCAGGCCGTTGCCCAATTGAATTACTGAACGAGAATCAACATTACGCAGCGCCTGAGCATCTGTGTTAGCGCAAATAAAATCGACACCATCAATCTGGCTTTCGACCATGTGCTGAACAGCGTTACCGCCGCCACCACCAACACCGATTACTTTTATTACTGCATTCTGCTGCACATCATCTGCAAGCTCGAACATATCACCTTCTCTTGTATGAGACATAGCATTATCTCCTATTTTCCGCGCGAGTATATTTAATATTAAAAATTATCTTTAATCCATTCTTTTATGCGGCCAAATGGATTTTTTTTATCTTCCTGAACCACTTTATTTCGGGATTTTTTATATTCCTGTCCGGCAGCATATAAAAGCAACCCAACCGAGGTGGAATAAATCGGATTATCTATCTCTCCTGACAGGCCGGAAACCCCCACAGGACGAGCAAGACGAACTGGCATATGAAAGATTTCTTCGGCCAGTTCTACGACACCTTCCATTTTCGAAGTGCCACCTGTAAGGACAACCCCAGCGGCAATAAGATCCTCAAAACCACTGCGTCTTAATTCCGCCTGAATCAGGGTAAACAGTTCGTCGTAACGAGGCTCAACAACTTCAGCTAAAGCCTGACGGGAAAGATCCCGTGGCGGTCTGTCTCCCACACTGGGCACTTTCACAGTTTCGTCCGCTTTGGCTAATTGTGTAAGCGCACATGCATACTTCATTTTAATTTTTTCGGCATGCTGAGTAGGCGTACGCAATGCCATGGCAATGTCATTCGTTACCTGATCACCGGCGATCGGAATAACAGCGGTGTGACGTATTGCACCTTCAGTAAAAATTGCGATATCCGTTGTGCCACCACCGATGTCGACCATGCAAACGCCAAGCTCACGCTCATCGTCAGTCAGTACCGAATAACTCGATGCCAACTGCTCCAGAATGATGTCGTCTGTTTCGAGGTTGCAGCGCTGTACGCAGCGCTCAATATTCTGAATAGCGTTGACTGACCCTGTCACGAGGTGCACCTTGGCCTCAAGGCGGACACCTGCCATACCAACAGGTTCTTTAATTCCTTCCTGGCTGTCGACGACATATTCCTGGGGCAGGACATGCAGGATCGACTGGTCCTGCGGTATCGCTACAGCTTGCGCGGCATCAATAACTCGCTCGATATCCATCGGTGTTACTTCCCGATCTTTTACTGCAACAATCCCGTTAGAGTTCATTGAGTGAATGTGACTTCCAGCGATGCCTACATAGACAGAATGGATAGTACAACCAGCCATCAGTTCGGCTTCTTCAATCGCACGCTGAATCGAATGAACCGTAGATTCGATGTTCACTACGACGCCTTTTTTCAGACCGCGACTTGGGCAGCTGCCAAGACCAACAACTTCAATATTGCCGTCGACGTCTACTTCACCAACGATCGCGACGACTTTCGAAGTTCCTATGTCCAGCCCGACCAGCATTCGCTTCTGCTGCGTTGTGCTCATCAACCTTTCTCCTGCTCAGTACGCCACTGAATCGCAGCGCCTTTTCCGTATCTCAAATCAACTGCACTGACTTCGTCAGCAGGCAGCCCTGTTAGTAATTTCTTCAGCCTCAAGGCTCTCTTCTCAAGATGAGCGCTGCCAATAAAAACATCCCACTCATTGCTTAAGTGAAGACTCATCGACCCTGTATCAGAGATATCAAGGCGTTGAATTTTAATATTACTGCCACCCATTACCTGCTGTACTAAACGGAAGCTCTTAATGGATTCGTCGAGATATTCGTCATTTCCATCTATAGCCGCCAGTTTATCGACGTTAAAATGCTCAGGTATCGACATTAAATCGCCATTAATTCCAATTATTTGACTCCCATTCCAAACCGCCATGGGAATATCCTCAGATACATTAATTTCAATACGATCTGGCCAGCGTTTTCTGACCTGTACATTGTGTATCAAAGGCATATTTAAAATACTGTCATATACCGAATTAAGATCCGCAGAATAAAAGCCATCTCCAAGCACCCAACTGACCTGATTTTTAATATCATCAGGTGACCAGACAACCAGATTTCCCTTTACTTCGATCCTTTCAATCAGCCACTGATCCATCATCTGGCGTCCACCAAAGAACAAACCAAGTAGAACAACGGGTAGCACCGCCCAGCCAAGCGTATTCACCGACATCCAGGCCGGCAACCTGAGCTGAATTTTCCGCTTAGGCTGTTTTTCGACCTTTTTCGTAGCGCCGCGTCGTGCTGCTGCCTTCTTAGTGGCCATGACGCTCCACCGCTTCCGCCAGCAGGCGAGTTACCAACTCAGAAAAGTCCATACCTGATGCCTTTGCTGCCATGGGAACCAGGCTGTGATCTGTCATACCCGGGCTTGTATTGGCCTCAAGTAACCAGAAAGCACCATCAGCATCCTGCATTACGTCAATACGTCCCCACCCGGCTGCGCCAAGCACATCAAACGCTTTGAGTGCGAGGGACTGAAGCGCTTTCTCTTCGCTTTCACTCAAGCCACATGGCAATAAGTATTCAGTATCGTTCGACTGATATTTAGCGTCGTAGTCGTAGAACTCGTGGGAAGTACGCAACTGAATCACGGGCAATGCTTCACCATCGACAATAGCCACTGTGAATTCGCGCCCTTCAACCCAGCGCTCCGCCAGCACAAGACCATCGTATTCACTGGCAAATTCATAACTTGATTTCAGATCTTCTGCATTGTGCACGCGCCGCATACCAATACTTGAACCTTCGCGGGCGGGCTTAACAATAGCGTTAGCATCAAGAGCTTCATTGATCGCTACCCAGTCTGAGCTCGCATCTAATAAATAGGCATTTGGCGTCGGTAACTGAGCCGCCATCCAGATCATTTTTGTGCGCCACTTATCCATTGCGAGAGCAGACGCCATGACGCCACTGCCTGTGTATGGTTTATCAAGCCACTCAAGCACACCCTGAATAGTTCCGTCTTCTCCGCCACGGCCATGCAAAGCGATAAAGGCAACATCAAAATCCAGTTCAGTCAGCTGACTGATGGCATGCCCTTGAATATCGACACGAACAACGTTGCCCCCCACACTCTCAAGTGCATCAGCAACGGCATTCCCGCTACGTAATGAAACCTTCCGCTC
This sequence comes from Thalassolituus maritimus, assembly GCA_913019975.1. Lineage (GTDB taxonomy): Bacteria > Pseudomonadota > Gammaproteobacteria > Pseudomonadales > Oceanobacteraceae > Thalassolituus. The sequence continues at coordinate 81,182 of CAJWBH010000004.1, forward strand.
CGCAGAGGTGCCGCCCATTAATACGGCAATTTTTCCCAGAGATTCGATGCTCACGCGTCAACCTCCTTTAACCAGTCACTCAGGTTTTCAGCGATATTTACCGCGATACCGCCAATGTCGCCGGCGCCCTGAGTTAACAAGAGATCGCCGGGGCGAAGTATTGTCTGCAGAGGTGTTTTGAGCGATTCATCGCGCTCAATAAATACCGGATCAACAGGACCGCGCTGACGGATAGTGCCGCACATTGAGCGGCCATCAGCGCCTGCGATCGGTTTTTCGCCGGCCGGATACACTTCCATCAACAGAAGCGCATCGGCATCACTGAGAACACGAACGAAATCTTCATAGAGATCACGGGTACGTGAGTAACGATGGGGCTGAAATACCATAACCAGACGGCGATCCGGGAACCCTTTGCGAATAGCATCAAGAGTGACCTCAAGTTCACGAGGATGATGACCGTAATCATCTACCAGCATGACATCGCCATCTCCCAGCGGCACAGTACCGTTTATCTGGAAGCGGCGACCAACGCCTTCGAATTGTTCCAGCGCACGTACAATTGACTGCTCATCAACACCTTCATCTTCGGCAACAGCAATCGCTGCAAGCGCATTCAGAACATTGTGTTTTCCCGGCATCCGCATACGAACTGAAAGAGGTTCTTCTTTACCCGAGCGATGAACATTAAAACTGGTGAATATACCGTCCTGCTTGAGATCTGTAGCACGATAGTCTGCATCATCGGAGAAACCATAGGTTGTTACCTGACGGCTCAGGCCTGGCAGAATACTTCTGACATTGTCGTCATCAATGCAAACAACAGCGAGACCATAGAAAGGTAAGTTGTGCAGAAACTCAACAAAGGTATTTTTTAGTTTCTCAAAGTCACCGCCGTACGTGCTCATGTGGTCGGCATCAATATTAGTGACTATAGAAACCATAGGTTGCAGATGAAGGAAGCTCGCATCACTTTCGTCTGCTTCGGCAACCAGATAACGGCTTAATCCAAGACGGGCATTCGCACCAGCGCTATTCAACTTGCCACCAATAACGAACGTAGGATCAAGTTTTGCTTCAGCGAGTACAGAGGTCACAAGGCTGGTTGTTGTGGTCTTACCGTGTGTTCCGGCAACTGCAATTCCATGACGGAAACGCATCAGCTCAGCCAGCATTTCTGCACGACGAACAATCGGTACCCGGCGCGCAAGTGCAGCGCTTACTTCGGGGTTTGACTCGTCAATCGCGGTAGATACTACGAGTACATCTGCTTCGCTGATATTCTCTTCTTTGTGACCAATAAAAACTTCTGCACCAAGAGTCTGGAGACGCTGAGTTACGACAGAGTCTTTCAGGTCAGACCCTGTAATCCGGTAACCCTGGTTCAGCAGCACTTCAGCAATACCGCACATACCAGCACCGCCAATGCCCACAAAATGGATTACTCGAATCCGGCGCATTTCTGGAATCATATTCACTAAATCTGAGGGGTGTTTATTGCTCACGTGCAAACCTCCTGACCTGCTCAACAACTTTCTCTGTGGCATCGGTCATAGCTAACCCACGAGCTTTAATCGACATATCGCGCAACAAAGCACGATCCTGTTCGAGCTGTAACCATTGCTGCGACAACCAGCCAGGCGTCAATTCGTTCTGTTGACGAATAATCGCAGCACCTTCTTTTTGCAGGTACTGAGCATTAACTGTCTGGTGATCATCAACGGCATACGGAAATGGAACGAAGATGGCAGCGCAACCCGCCGCTGCGACTTCTGAAACAGTGAGTGCGCCAGAACGACACACAACAAGATCAGCCCAGGAATACGCAGCGGCCATATCGTCAATAAAAGCCGTGACTTCCGCTTCAACACCTGACTCGGCATACATAGCCTGTACTTCATCGATATTTCTTTTGCCAACCTGGTGTCGTAAATCCGGGCGCTGCTCCGGAGAAAGCATGCTCATGGCTTCGAAAACCGCATTATTCAGAGCAACGGCACCAAGACTGCCACCGACCACTAACACACGTAATCTGCCTTCATGGAATTCACGCACATCGGGTGCAGGAATCTGAGCGACTTCTTTGCGAACCGGATTTCCAGTGACAAGTGCACCATCAAGGGCTCCGGGAAATGCCTGCATCGTGACGGCCGAAAAACGTTGCAACAGCTTATTAGTCATACCCGCATATGCATTCTGTTCATGGATCAGGAGAGGAATTCCCTTCAGCCAGGCCGCAATTCCACCAGGCCCTGTCGCATAACCACCCAGTCCGACAACCACAAGCGGCTTTATTTTACGAATAACCGAAAGCGCCTGAGCGACCGCTTTCATTATTTTAAGTGGAGCACCGATCAAACCGAGCTTCCCTTTACCGCGAAGCCCCGCAATATTAATCGTATGTAAAGGAAATCCATTAGCAGGCACGAGGTCCGCTTCGATGCCGGCGGATGTTCCTAACCAATGGATTTCATATCCCTGCTCTTTTAGCGCATGGGCAACAGCAAGTGCCGGAAAAACATGACCACCGGTTCCCCCTGCCATCATGAGGACCACTTTACTCACTTTCGTCCTCCTGTTCTGATTGATTCCCCTGACGTGCCAATTGAGTTTCATAGGTGACACGCATGACAATACCCACCATGGCGCAGCACATCATTAAGCTACTACCGCCGTAGCTGAAGAAAGGCAGAGTAAGGCCCTTGGTCGGAAGGAGGCCTGTATTTACGCCGAGATTAATAACAATCTGCAGCCCAAGAAGCGCAGCAAGACCGGTAGCCACGTACGAGGCATACATCAGCCCCTGCTTCTGTGCTTCCCAGGCGATATTCCAGATACACGCAACCAGATAGCCCAGCAAACCAAGCGCAACCAGTCCGCCAATCAGACCCGTTTCTTCAGCCCAGATCGCAAAAACAAAATCGGTATGTGCCTCGGGGAGATAAAATAGTTTTTGAACACTTTCACCAAAACCAACCCCAAATAACTCGCCACGACCAAACGCGATCAATGATTGTGTCAACTGATAGCCCGTACCGTAGACATGTTCAGGCGCCCATGGGTTGAGATACGCAAGCAGACGATTAACCCGATAATCTTCACTTCCCACAACCAGTACACCAATCACAATGGTGGCAAACGTCAGCAGGAAAAATTGCCCGGCCTTAACGCCTCCAAGGAACAGCATGATCATGGCTGCTCCAAGCAAAACTACGACGGCACCGAAGTCAGGCTCCATAAGTAAAAGGCCAACCATCGCACCTAAAATACCCAGTGGTTTCAGGAAGCCCGACCACTGACTTTTCACTTCATCTTCCCGACGCACCAGGTACCCGGCGACATAAAAAACTGCGCCGACCTTCGCCAGCTCTGAGGCCTGAATTTTAATAATGCCCAGATTCAACCAACGCTGACTGCCGTTTACCTCGTGGCCAATACCCGGCACAAAGACCAGTATCAATCCGAGTATGCCGGCAAGAAGCAGCAAGCCATCGAACTTAGCCCAACGTGCCATAGAAATCTGAGAAGTTGCGAACGCGACTGCGATTCCAGCAGCAAGATAGACAGCATGTCGAATTGCGAAATATGCAGGATTACCCGTGTAGTCCTCAGCAATACCTGTCGATGCCGAGGCGACCATCAACCAGCCAAGTACCAACAAGGCTAGCCATGGGTAAAATAATGAACTGTTCTGTTGCCAACGGAGTGCATCCATATTCATGACAATGCCTCCACACAGCTGCGGAAAAATTCACCGCGATGAACGTAATTGCGGAATTGATCAAAGCTTGCGCATGCGGGCGAAAAGAGCACGGTATCCCCTGCAGCGGCATTCTCACTCGCTGCAGCCAATGCCTCGGCCAGAGTATTGAATACACCGTTTACCACTGTCGCTGGCAGCGCAGATTGCATAATCGCCCGGTCGGCACCGTAAAGATAAACACCGGCCACCTGCTTCTCGCAGGCAGCTGCCAATTCCGCAAACGTCTGACCTTTGCTTTCGCCACCGGCAATTAACCAAAGGTCACCCGAGGTAACTGGCTCAAGGCCCTGAATCGCAGCAACGGTAGAGCCTTCATTAGTACCTTTTGAATCGTTGATGTATTCAACGCCCTTCAGTAAGGCCACATGCTGGCAACGGTGGTCGAGGCCTTTGAAGTTCTTCAAGCCAGTGAGACATTTTTTCAGATTAATATTCAGATCTGGCTTCAATGCGTCGATGAAGGCCAGAGCAGCCAGCGCATTAGCAACGTTGTGCATACCTCGAATGGAAAGCTCCGTCGCTTTAATCAAACGCTCACTACCATGGGCCAACCACAGTTCATCACCCTCGTAGGTAATACCGAAGTCGTTGCTGGCCGGACTACGCAGAGAAAACTTTGTGGAAGACTGAGGTACAGACAGCGCCGGTAATGTATGGTCATCATCGCCGTTAATCACTGCATGCTTAGCATTCTGAAAAATACGCTGTTTGGCTCTTTCATAATCCGCCATACCAGCATAACGATCCATGTGATCTGGCGAGATATTCAGGATACCCGCGACTTCCGCCCCCAGATTCCGCGTAGTTTCTAACTGAAAACTCGAAAGCTCTGCGACATAAACATCAATATTGGCGGGTTCCGTCAACAGATCCAGAACGGGAACACCAATATTCCCACAGGCTGCCGCTTTTACTCCTGCTGCGTTCAGCATATCCGCTACAAGACTGGTGACCGTGCTTTTGCCATTAGAACCGGTAATCGCAATCACTGGCTGGGTACGATTCTCAGCAAATAACTGAACATCTCCAGAAATAGTGACTCCGCGCTCAGCCGCAGCAATAAAAACAGGAGTATTTACATTAATTCCAGGGCTGACCACCAATTCATCATACTGTGAGAGCGTTTCGACATCCGGGAGCCCCAAAGCAATTTCGACGCCCGGAAACTCGCTACGGATGCTCTCAATGGTTGGTAGCTCAGTTCGTGTATCACACAGGCTGAATTTATAGCCACGGGACTGACAGAAACGCGCACACGACAACCCAGTCAGCCCAAGGCCAACGATGAGGTAGTGTTTAGTGTTCACGGTTGCTGTCGTCATTTCAGTTGATACCTTCGCAATCAGCGAATTTTTAACGTTGCCAGGCCGATCAATACCAGAATGATGGTAATGATCCAGAAGCGCACAATGACACGTGGTTCAGGCCAGCCTTTAAGTTCAAAGTGATGATGCAGTGGCGCCATACGGAAAATACGACGGCCGGTAAGCTTGAATGAAGCAACCTGCAGAATGACCGAAACTGTTTCTGCCACAAAGATACCGCCCATGATGAAAAGAACGATTTCCTGTCGGATAACCACTGCAACAATCCCCAATGCAGCCCCGAGCGCCAGAGAACCTACATCCCCCATAAATACCTGAGCCGGATAGGTGTTAAACCAGAGAAAGCCGATACCCGCACCGACAATCGCCGCACAGAATACTGCAAGCTCACCAGAGTCAGCGATGTAAGGAATGTGCAGGTAGTCTGCAAAGTTAACGTTCCCTGCGAGATAGGCGCATACACCCAATGCTGCAGCCACCATCACTGTCGGCATAATGGCCAGACCATCAAGACCATCCGTCAGGTTTACCGCGTTACTGGAACCGACCACCACAAAATAAGTGAGCACAACAAACATCAGTCCCAGCTGTGGCATAACGTCTTTAAAGAATGGAACAACCAGCTGAGTTTCCTGCGGAGACTGTGCGCTGTAGAAGAGATATGCACCGGCAATCAGTGCCAGAACCGACTGCCAGAAATACTTCCAGCGACCAGGCAGACCTCGGGAATTTTTTTCCACAACTTTGCGGTAGTCATCCACCCAGCCAATCGCACCAAAGGCCAGTGTAAGAATCAGCACTAACCAGACGTAACGGTTCTCGAGATCCCCCCAGAGCAATGTACTCAGGGCAATAGACAACAGAATTAATGCACCGCCCATGGTTGGCGTGCCCGCTTTACTGAGATGAGATTTAGGGCCAACCTCACGAATCGCCTGACCAATCTGATATTCGCGTAATTTTCGAATAACTATCGGTCCTAAAAGCAGCGCAACCGCAAGCGCTGTACCTACTGAAAATATTGCTCTCAGCGTCAGATAAGTTACCACGCCGAATCCGGAGTGGTACTGTGCAAGCCATTCACCCAGCCATAGCAACATAGTCAGTCTTCCTCTTTATCTGCCAGCGAACGAACCACCTGATCCATTCCTGCACTACGGGACCCTTTGACCAACAAGGTGTCGCCGCTTTTAGTTGTTTTTGTTAGAAATTCAGTAACGGCTTCGCGGCTTTCAAACCAGTGTCCGTTGTCACCGAATGCCTCTACCGCCGACTTGCTCAAAGCGCCAGTCGCTACAAGGCATTCAATATTCTGATCCTTCGCATAGCTCCCCACCCGGACGTGCATTTCAGTCGCAGCATCGCCCAGTTCACCCATGTCTCCCATGACCAGTATTCGCCGGCCCTCTGCCAGTTTAAGAACGTCTATAGCAGCGCAGAAAGACTCAGGATTTGCGTTATAAGCATCATTAAAAATAATCTGACCTCGCTGACCCTCGCAGCGCTCAAGACGCCCTGCAACAGCAGCAGACTGCTCAAGTCCTGCTTTGATTTCGACTGATGAAAAGCCAAGGCTGGATGCTGCGGCAGCGACAGCCAATGCGTTACGAACGTTATGCAAACCAGACAGCGAAAGAGAAACAGAGACCGACTCGTCTGGAAGCACCAGGGTAAACTCACTTCCCGTCAGCGACTCACAGATATCTTTAGCAGTAACATCAGCTCTATCGCTGAAACCAAAAGAGATAACGTTGAGAGCAGTCGCACGACTCAGCCATTGAGTGAAATAATGATCGTCGGCATTGAGTACCATGGTGCCCGATGGCGTCACGGCATCAATTAACTCGCCCTTGGTCAATGCAATATGGTCAATCGAGCCAAACCCTTCGAGATGCGCAGGCACCACGTTGGTCAGAATGCCAACTTCAGGGCGGGTAAGGCGTGCGGTATAGGCAATTTCTCCCACAGCACTGGCACCCAGTTCAATCATTGCAGCCTCATGCTCCGGCTGCAGGGACAACAGAGTCAGTGGGGCTCCGATATGATTATTCAGATTGCCCTGTGTAATCAGGGTCTTATATCGTTGATTTAATACTGACCCCATCAATTGCTTAACGGTTGTCTTGCCAGCGCTTCCGGTTACTGCAACGACTCGCCCATTAAACTGATCACGATGCCACGCTGCGATATCCGCCAAAGCAAGCAGAGTGTCTTTTACTTTTATCTGAGGCAGATCAACGGCCAGCTCGCGTTCAGTCAGCATTGCCAGAGCACCGGCTTCACGAGCATTTTCAGCAAAGTTATGGCCGTCGAAACGATCACCCTTCAGAGGAATATACAGGCTGCCTTTCTGGATAGTACGAGTATCAGTAGAGACCGCCAGACATTGTCCGTGAGCACCTTCTGAGAGCAGTTCTCCACCCGTAATTTCTACAATTTCTGCCAGAGAAGGATTACGAAGCATATCCACCTCCAGCGCGTTGGTAACCTAGTGACAGCAACACTGCTTCATCACTGTAATTATGCTTAACGCCCATGATGTCCTGATAATTCTCATGACCTTTACCCGTAATCAACAGAACACCATCTTCTGGTGTGGCTTCGATAGCAGCAGTAATCGCCGCAGCGCGGTCATGCATATACGTAAAATCCGACGCGTCTGGAGAATCAGAAACGTCGTTAAAAATTTGTTCCGCAGATTCAGTACGGGGATTGTCATCTGTCAGCCAAACGTTATCAGCCAAAGATGCGGCACTAGCCATAGGGGCCCGTTTAGTTCTGTCGCGATCACCACCGCAGCCAAAGACAAGAGATAACGATTTACTCAATGGAGCGAGGCTTTTTATCGCAACGCCAATAGCATCTGGCGTATGGGCAAAATCGATAACCGCTTTGCATGCACCCGGTTTCGTGTAGAGCGCCATTCGACCGGCTACCGGTTGTAGAGTTTCAGCTTTAATCAACAAATTACCGAAATCTTCACCAGTCACAGCCAAGGCGGTAACAGCAGCAGCCAGATTCGCAACGTTAAACTCGCCGAGAAGTGGTAAGTAAACATCTTCCGTTCCCCAAGGAGTCTGAAGTTCCGCTTTCATGCCATCCGCTGTAGCGACTACCTTATGAAAAACCACATCCGCACTGATGTTTTTCTTAGAGGAAAGTGTCAGATAGTGATCACAGAGAGTCGGCATATTGATCAGACGAGCACCATACTCATCATCAATATTTATAACGGCCGATCTCGCTTTATCTTTATCAAAAAGTGCTGCCTTTGCGGCAAAATAGTTTGCCATATCACCGTGATAATCGAGATGGTCTTGGGTAATGTTAGTCAAGACAGCAACGTCGAAAATCAACCCAGCAACACGTCCCTGATGCAGACCATGCGATGACACTTCAAGCGCAGCAGAATCAGCACCAGATTGTGCGAACTGATCGAGCAAGCGGTACACAACACATATGTCAGGTGTCGTATTTTTCGTTTCTTCAAAATCAGGGAAAAAGCCATTGCCCAGCGTACCGATAACGCCACAGCGTTTACCGTTAGCGGCGGCCAGCTGGGCGATAAACTGAGTAACGGATGATTTTCCGTTCGTTCCGGTCACGCCGTATAGAGTCAGCGACTCGTAACCCGGATAGCGCTTCTTGAGCCAGCCCGGCAATTGCTTTTCTAATTCAGATACCGGGAAAACCGGTACGTTTCCAGCTTCACAACGGAACATTTCTGCATTTTCAGAAAAAATAGCGACTGCGCCGGCTTCAATTGCAGCAGAGATAAATTCCTGTCCGTGAGACGAGTGTCCCTTACGCGCAATAAACAAGTCGCCGGGTTTGATATCTCGGCTATCGGCATGGATGTGATTAAATTCCCGATCCCACTCAGGTGGCATAAACATGGTACCAGCGGTTAATTCAGAGATTTTCATCTTGAACCTCCAGCAACCTGCAGCCATTCATCTTCAACCGGAGCATCCGGTATTACCTGACGTAAGCGTAAAGCCTGCTCCATAACGCGGGCAAAAACCGGCGCCGCAACTTCGCCGCCGTAATACTCTTTCCCCTGAGGTTCATCGACTATGACGACCAGGACAAGCTCTGGGTCCGAGATCGGGGCAATACCAGCGAATACCGCAGTGTATTCAGAATCTTCATAGCCTCCACGACCCACTTTATGAGCGGTACCAGTCTTTCCGCCAACCAGATAACCCTCAACAGCAGCACGCTTACCGGTTCCTTTCGGACCAACAACTGTGCCCAGCATATCGAGTATCTGGCGTGCGGTTTTCTCTGACATAACGCGCTCACAGGGCTGTTGACCCACTTGCGACATCAGCAAAGAAACATGCTCGCGACAGCCATCGGTAAAGCTGGTGTAGGATTCTGCAAGCTGTAACGGAGATACGGAAAGACCGTATCCATAAGATACGGTCGAAAGGCGAAGGTCATCCATTTGTTCGGGGTAAGGCATACTCCCCACGGCTTCCCCTGGAAAGCCCAATGTGCCGGGGCGCCCCAGGCCAGCGAGATCGAAAAACTGCCACATAGAATCTGCGCCGAGATCCTGTGCTAATTTCGATACGCCAACGTTACTTGATTTAGTAATAATTCCCGTAAGGTCCAGCTCACCATAATTACGATGGTCACGAATCGCTTTTCGCTTAACTCTGATCCAACCCGGAGAGGTATCTACTTTGGTACCTGGTGAATAGCGGCCACTTTCGATGGCGGCGGCCACGGTGAAAGGTTTCATCGTTGATCCCGGCTCAACCAGGTCAGCTACCGCACGATTACGCATATTGCCCGGTTTAAGATCCGCACGATTATTCGGGTTGTATGATGGCTGACTGACAAGTGCCAGCACTTCACCAGTTTTTGCATCCAGCATAACTGCGCTGCCAGCCGTCGCTTTATGTGACTGCACCACCGCTTTTAATTCACGATAGGCAATATACTGCAGACGCAGATCGATGGTCAGTTGCAGGTCATGGCCCGGCTCAGCGACTGCTTTTACACCAAGCTGTTTAATAACATTGCCATAAAGATCTTTTACGACCTGACGGGACCCTTCTTTTCCAGACAGGTAGTCATCAAAGGCAAGTTCAAGACCTTCCTGACCTTTGCCGTCAATATTAACCAGACCCAGCGTATGAGAAGTAACTTCAGCGGCAGGATAGTAACGACGGTAATCAGTATCGCCATATAAACCGGCAATTTTTTTACCGAGAACACGAGAGGCAATTTCAGGCTCAACCTGACGCTTTACGAAATAAAAACTACGCCCCTGACGCTGCGCACGTTCGACACGACGTTTCAGTTCTGCGGCATTAATCTCAAGAAGAGGGGCTACCTGAGATAATTCCGAAGTATTTACTTGCTGAGGGTTTACCCACAGCGTAGTGACAGGCGTACTGACTGCCAAAGGTTCACCGTGACGATCTACTATCATTCCACGAGAGGCTGGCTGAACTTCACTGCGTACGGTTCTTTTTTCGCCCTGCTCAAACAGGAACGGCTGCTCCACTGTGTGTAACATAACCAGGCGCGCAGCAACAACGAAAAGCAGAAGAGCAAACGCACCCAGCACCAGCGCGAAGCGCCAGCGTTGAATACCTTCTTTCAACTCTTGTTGTTCATGTGCCATCAGCGGAAAACCCGTGTGTGTTCTGGTTCTTTCATACCCAGACGCTTACGCGCCAGCGTGTCTATTCGTCCATGTGCCGTTAGTGTGCTTTTTTCCAACACCAGACGACTGTGCTCCTCTGCCATTGCCTGACGTTCAGCATCAGCTTTTTGCCATACCTGTAGTAAATCCCGGTTCCAGGTAACGACACTTAACTGCGATATTGCAGATATAAGCACCGCGCCCCAGAGCACTGCACTTCCCCATGTCATGCCAGGCGCTCAGCGATTCTCAATACCGCACTGCGAGCGCGTGGATTACGATCTATTTCATCCCTGTCCGGCATAATTGCCTTGCCGATTTTTTTCATTGTTTTGCCGAGCTGATCTTCCATTACAGGCAGGCCCGGTGGTAATTCCTTTCCCTTTTCCTGCGCACGGATAAAGCGTTTCACCATGCGATCTTCTAAAGAGTGAAAACTAATCACTGACAAACGCCCAGCAGGCAGGAGAAGATCGACACTGTCAGCCAGGACATTTTCCAGATCACCCAACTCGTTATTCACCGCGATTCGTATCGCCTGAAAAGCACGGGTCGCTGGATGTTTGTGTTTTTCCCATGCGGGATTTGCATGTTTAATAATTTCTGCGAGCTGCAGCGTGCGATTAATTTCTTCGTTCTTACGCTTTTCAACGAGCACTCTTGCCATGCGTTTCGCAAAGCGTTCTTCACCGTACTCTTTCAGTACTCGGGCAATCTCAGCCTCGGGCGTTGTAGCCACCCACTCTGCAGCGCTTATTCCAGCGTCAGGATTCATGCGCATATCGAGTGGGCCGTCTTTCATAAAACTAAAACCGCGTTCAGCATCATCTAACTGTGGGGACGAAACCCCCAGATCCAGAAGAATGCCGTTCACTTTCTCAATACCCAGCGCAGCAAGCGCAGACTTCATATCAGCAAAACTGGACTGCACTATCTGAAAGCGCCCATCCTCAGCCGCCAGTTCATTACCACTTTCAATGGCTCGAGGATCTTTATCGAAACCGATGAGACGCCCCTGATCACCCAATTTGCTGAGCAGCTGACGACTGTGACCACCCCGACCAAATGTGCCGTCAACATAAGTCCCATCTGGGTCGGTTACGCATCCGTCCACCGTTTCATGCAGAAGAACAGTGGTATGTGCTAACTCAGGCGAAATGGTCACAGGGAAATACTCATAATTTGCTCGGACAGCTGACTCTCGTCGTTCACCTGCTCCAGATATTCATCCCGGGTACCTTCCCAGGAGTCCTTACTCCATAGCTCCAGCTTCTTACCCTGACCGATCAAAACTGTTTCTTTTTCAAGGCCAGCGTACTCACGCAACGCAGCCGGAAGCAGAATCCGGCCACTGCCGTCGATTTCTACATCCGTAGCATGACCAACGAGCAAGCGCTGAATACGACGTGCACGCGGGTCAAACGTTGGCAGGGAGGTGATTTTCGCTTCGATTTCTTCCCATTCATTGACGGGATAGATAAGTAGAGAACGCTCTTCGGTATCGATCGTCACAACCATATGGCCACCACAAAGCACCGCCAGGCGTTCCCGGAACTTAGCCGGGATCGCCAGGCGCCCTTTGGCGTCCAGATTGATCGTGTTTAAACCGCGAAACATGCGTCCGTCCTTAATCCATGTGGGTAAGTACTAACATCACCAATTTCCCACAATTACCCACTATTCTCCACAATTAGACACTATAGGAATCAGACTGCCCCTTTGCAAGCGTTTGAATGGTGTGAAATCACCTATTTTTTTTAATAAACACAAGGACTTAGCCAAGGTGGGGGAAATGGTGGGAGTAAGTGGGGGATAAAACCCAAACGAAGCACCCCACCTGCGCTTGATAGTTAAAGTAACTTGTTAAGTTAGTAGCCACTTACACGGTTTTAGACAATTTTATTATATGAGAGTGACCACTAACAAACTTAAGTTCTTAGGGCTGCTATGGCCTGTCAGAAGTGTTGGGAAAGATAACATTCATGTTTCTGCTGAAAATTCGCCAGAGTCGCCGGAAACATAGGGACAATGCGGGGTTAGACGTTTTACACTCCTCTGACTCCCCAAGGAATGTGCCGCTGATAATGAAACAGTTATTGTTTAAGCCCTTCATCAAAGGTTCCATGGTGCTTCTGCCACTGCTGGTAACCGTCTGGTTGTTATGGTCAGCACTGACCTCACTCAATGACCTCGGTATCCGTGCATTAGAATTACTTCACCCTAATCTGGTTCTTTTCCCTGGCATGGGTGTCGTGGTTATGCTCGTGACTCTGCTTGCGGTGGGTCTGGCTTTCCAGTTGAATCCAATCAACTGGGTCTATCAGTATGTAGAAGACGCATTTCTGCGATTGCCGTTGGTAAAAACCCTGTACGGCGCAGTTAAAGATTTCGCGGCCATGTTTGACGGCGACAAGCCAAAAGCACAAAAGGTGGTTCTGGTCGAAATGCCTGGGATTGGTCAGCTTGTAGGCTTCGTGACCGCAGATCACGTCCCAGAACAAGTATCAGAAAGTGTCCATGCCGATAATCTGCTGCCCGTTTATCTGCCGATGAGCTATATGGTGGGTGGATATACGCTGTTTCTACCGGAAGACCGTCTTACGTACGTTGACTGGTCAGTCGAAGATGCCATGCGCTTTGCAGTAACGGCGGGTATTTCACAAAGCCAGGCGCGTCATCGTCATCACGATGACCATAATACTGCAGCTGAAAACGCCCCAGCTGCCGACGATCAAGCTGAACCACAAAAAGAACACCCCCAGACAGGCAATGTCTGAACCAGGGGCGCCAGGATAATCAAATCTAAGGCTTACCTTCTGGCCCTGGTCCAGTTATTCGCCCAGAGTCTGGGCCAGTGCGCCAACCATGTTACTGGTCAGGAAAGCAAGATCGCCGTCACGCATGATGTATGGCGGCATAACATAGAAGTTGTGTGCGAAGGGCCGCACCCAGATACCACGATCGACACAGGCAGGCTGAAGTCGCTTCACATCGACCGGATCTTTCAGTTCAATTACGCCGATGGCGCCCAATACCCGCACGTCCGCGACACCATTCAGCTCAGAGGCTCGACTCAGACCCGTCTTAAGTCCCTGCTCAATTCCTGATACCTGCTCTTTCCAGTTGTTCTCCATCAGCAGATCAAGACTGGCACAGGCAACACGGCACGCCAACGGATTAGCCATGAAGGTTGGCCCATGCATAAAGCAGCCGGCCTCACCACGACTGATGGTCTCTGCGACTTCGGTAGTCGCCAGTGTCGCCGCGAGCGTCATGTACCCACCGGTAATGGCCTTGCCGACGCACATAATGTCAGGGCTGATACCTGCATATTCACAGGCAAACAGCTTACCGGATCGTCCAAAGCCCGTTGCGATCTCATCAGCGATCAGCAGAACACCAAACTCATCACATAGGGCGCGTGCCTGACGCAGATACTCTGGGTGATAGAAGCGCATGCCCCCTGCCCCCTGAACAACGGGTTCAAGAATCAGGGCCGCAATGCTCTTATGATTCTTTTCGAGAGATTCTCTCAAAGGCGCAATGTCATCAGGGTTCCATTCTTCTTCAAACCGCGTCTGAGGCGCAGGAACGAAAAACTGCTCGGGCAGAATACCGCTGAAGAGGTGATGCATTCCCCGCTTGGGATCACAGACAGACATGGCTCCGAGCGTGTCGCCATGGTAACCGCGCTCCAGTGCCAGCAAGCGGGTTCTTGTCGTTTCACCCCGTGCATGCTGGTACTGAATGGCCATTTTAATCGCGATCTCGACCGACACCGAGCCGGAGTCCGCAATAAACACTTTTTCCAGTCCGTCGGGCGTCAGAGCGACAAGGCGCCGTGCCAGCTCAATCGCCGGTCCATGCGTAAGACCGCCGAACATGACATGACTCATCCGTTCAGCCTGTTCGTTCAGCGCCGCATTTAATACCGGATGATTGTAGCCATGAACCGTGCACCACCAGCTCGACATGCCATCAATCAATTCCCGACCGTCCTGAAGTTTCAGTCGCACCCCTGAAGCACTGACCACCGGCCAGGTATACCCAGGATCAGTCATTGAACTGTACGGATGCCAGACATGCTCACGGTCATAATTAAGGTCGGGTTGTATGAAATGAGAGGTCATGTGTTCTCCTGAGATTCTGGCTGTACTCCCGTCAGGCCTTAGGATGACGCAGTTTTATGCCACCTGTAAACCAGACTACTGATCCGCAGTTGACCACTGATCACGACGGAATAAGATACGGGCACTTACTGGCGGAGTTATCTATGAGTTGGCAAGACCGTTTTGCGTCTGCTCTTCAGCAAAGAAAAGAGACACACCTGTTGCGCCAACGGCAGACGCTGCAATCTCCGCAAAGCACACACGTGACATGTGGAAGTTCTCAATTGCTGAATTTCTGCAGCAACGACTATCTTGGCCTGGCCAATACTGGCGGCGAAGACCTCGCCCGCGCTGCTCAGGAATGGCAATTTGGCAGTGGCGCGTCCCACCTCGTTTGCGGCCACACGCGTGCTCATCATGATCTCGAAGACGCACTTGCGGAGTTTTCTGGTTACCCAAGAGCCTTACTCTTCTCCACAGGTTATATGGCCAACGTTGGTGTCATCAGTGCGCTGGCTCAGCGGGGTGACCTGATACTGCAGGACAAACTGAACCACGCCTCGCTGCTCGACGGCGCTCAGCTCAGTCGCGCTAAAATGACCCGTTACCGCCACTGCGACTATCAACAACTGAACGAGCTGCTTGAAGCTGCTACCGGTGATTGTCTGGTCGTCAGCGACAGTATTTTCAGTATGGATGGCGATCTCGCAGACGTTGCCAGACTCGCGGAACTCAGCCGGCACCACAACGCTTTACTGATGATTGATGATGCGCACGGCATCGGTGTTCTCGGGCAGCATGGTCAGGGAGTCAGAGAGCACTTCAACCTCTCACAGGATGTCCTGCCGGTGTACATAGGCACTCTGGGTAAGGCGCTAGGAGGATACGGAGCCTTTGTCGCCGGTAGTGAAGAGCTCATTGAGTATCTGATTCAGTTCTCGCGCTCCTATATCTACACCACAGCAATGCCACCAGCCGTTGCTCAGGCAATGCTCGGGAATCTTGAGCGGGCGAAAGACAACAAGCTGCGCGAGGCTCTGACCGATCGTATCGAGCAGTTCCGCAGTGGCGCCAAAGCACGGGGACTGCCACTGATGGCCTCAGAAAGCCCGGTGCAGCCACTGCTGACTGGCGCCAGCGACAGGGCTCTGCGCATCAGTGACCGACTTAAAAATCAGGGCATCTGGATCTCCGCGATACGGCCACCTACCGTTCCGCAGGGAGAAGCCCGCCTGCGTGTCACCCTCACCGCTGCTCATACAACCGAGGATATCGAGACTCTGCTCACGTCGCTTGAATCAGCATTTGCAGGTGATGAGTCATGACACCGCTCTGGCAAAAGCTCCAGTCTATTCAAGGCAGCGACCTGAACTGGCTCTGGCTCCCCGGCTGGAGCTTCCGCGCTGACGTTTTCGCGCCCTTCTTCGACTCACTGCCCGGGCATCACTGGGGAGCCGACTACCTCAGTAATGATTGCAGCTTCGAAGCTGCAGCATCACAACTTGCGGCGACCGCACCCTGTACAGACAACCCCGAAGGCTCATCTGCCATCTGGATAGGCTGGTCATTGGGCGGCGCACTTGCAGCCGCAGCCTTCGGTGGCATAGCAGATACTAAAAGTCAGTTCCTTGTCACCCTGGCAACAGGCAAGCGCTTTCTTTCAGATGAGACCGGCAAGGGTATGCTGAGAGAAGACTTTGAAGCATTTTCTCAGTCTTTAACATCGAACGCAGAGACAACACTGAAACGCTTCACCGGCTTGTGTGCGCAGGGCAGCTCTGAAGCACGTTCCCTGATCAAGCAGTTAAAGAGCAGCCAACACCTCGTACAGAGCGAGCTTAACCGCACACTTGAATGGCTAAGGTACGAAGTTCTTCCCCCCTCACCCCGCAGCCTGCATTTGTACGGTCACGCAGACGCGCTGAAGCCTTCTCAGATGCCCCCTGTTGAACTCAGCCCGGGAGAGAGCCATGCCTTCTTTCTTACGACAGAAGGTAAGCATCACTTACTGGAAAGGCTGCATCAGCTGGCAGAGCAGCTACAGCATGAATCAGCCAAACCAGAGGAAATGCCATGACGCGCCGCGATAAACGTCAGGTCGCGCAGCATTTCAGTCGTGCCGCTCAGAGTTATGATCACGCCGCCAGCATTCAGCAGCGCGCTGTCACGGCGTTGCTCAATCAACTGCCCACACTGTCAGGACACTGGCTCGATATCGGTTGTGGTACCGGCGTCGCCCTGCCGCACCTGCGCTTAAAAGGTGCCAATCAGGTTACCGGAATCGACCTCGCCGAAGGCATGTTAGAAGCCGCCGCCAATCACACAGATCCTCAGACTGACCTGCTGCTCGCCGATGCGGACGACCTTCCTCTACCCGACTGCTCGGCAGACGGCCTGATCTCCAGCCTGATGCTGCAATGGAGCGAAGCACCGGATAAAACACTCAAAGAATGGCGACGAGTACTGAAACCGGGGAGCCGTATTGCCATAGCAACCTTACTCCCGGGCACTCAGAAAGAGCTACAGCAGGCCTGGAGAGCGATTGATGATCACCCTCATGTGAATGAATTCGAAGCTCCCGAACGTCTGAACCATGCGTTAACGCAGGCTGGTTTCACAGACATTGTCTTTGAGCAGGACTGCCTGACCGAATACTACGATTCCGTGCCTGACTTGCTACGCAGCCTGAAAGCCATAGGCGCGACCAATGTGAACGCAGGCCGCCGGACTGGCCTGGGCGGCCGCGCAGCCATTGAGGCACTGAGCAGGCACTATCCGACTACCCAACACATGGGGCAAACCGCCTATCCACTGAGCTACGAAGTGCTCTGGATCTATGCCGCGGCACACCCAGAACACCCTACAGAGCCAAAACCATGAAGCGCTATTTTCTGACAGGTACCGATACAGACGCTGGCAAAACACTGATCAGCGCAGCACTTCTGCAGCGAGCTGTTCTCGACGGACACACCAGCTTCGGTCTGAAGCCAATTGCTTCAGGCTCTGACCAGACAGACAACGGGCTCAGAAATCGGGATGCGCTTCTTCATCAGAAATACTCGTCAGGCAACCTCGCGTATGAGGTCCACAACCCGATCACGCTGGAGCCAGCCATTGCGCCTCATATTGCTGCAAAAGAAGCGGGCCTGAGCCTGAATTGCCACTCACTGATCGCAGCGTGCGAGAACGGCTTAACACAGACCGCCGAACTGCAGTTGATCGAAGGCGCCGGAGGCTGGCTCGTTCCCCTCAACGACACCGAGACATTGGCCGACTTTGCTGCCAGCCAGAACCTGCCGGTGATACTGGTCATCGGTCTTAAGCTCGGCTGCATCAATCACGCCTGCCTGACCGTTGAGGCGATTCGTCAACGCGGATTAGTGGTTGCAGGATGGGTCGCTAATTCTGTCGATCCGGATATGGAAGCCCAGCAGGAAAATCTGCGCTATCTGACACAATGGTTCCACCAGCGCGGTATACAGCATCTGGGAACCATACCCCACATTCGAGGTATTGATCCTTTCGATGAGGACTCACTGAAACAGGTGTCGGACCGTCTGCACTGGCCGGATTGACCGGTTACAGTGACGAAGTTACGGCAGCTTGCTATAGTTTCAGAATATCAAAGAGACAATCGACAGAGATTTCATGGAAACGCCGCTCAGTAAAAGACTGCAGCATTTCATCCCCTTCGATGAATGGTCCGAAGACATCATTGAAGAACTGACGCCTCACTTCCGCGAGCACACGCTTCCCGCGAGAAAAATTCTGTTTAAACGCGGCCAGTCTGACGACGAATGCCACTTCCTGCTCAGCGGCGGTATCGACCTCGCCGACGATGATTTCAATATCAATGGTGTCGATGCCGACAGCGATGAAAACTTCATGGCATTGGATAACACACATGTCGTGCATCGCTACACCGGCATTACCCGAACGCCTTGCCAGCTGGTATCGGTAAAGCGTGCGTATCTTGAACTGATTTCAACCTGGTCTGAATTCCGCCAGTCAGAAAGCCGTAGCCAACACGATGAAGAAAGCGACTGGCTCGAAAGACTGATCACCTCAGATCTTTTTACCCGGATTCCACCCGCGAATATCCAGAAGCTACTTTCGCGCTTTGAAGAACTCCCCGCATCACTTGGAGACGTCGTTATCCGTGAAGGTGAAATTGGTGAACATTGCTACGTAATCAAAACAGGCGGTGCACTGGTCACACGCAAAGCAGAGCAGGCAGAAGAAACGCTTGCCGCCCTTGGCCCCGGCGATCTTTTCGGTGAAGATGCGCTGGTGAGTGAATTACCGCGCAATGCCAGCGTGACTATGACGTCGGCCGGAACACTCGCTCGACTCTCAAAAGAAGACTTTGACCCCCTACTGAAAAAGCCAGTGTTGAGTTATATCCGTGAAAACGAACTCGAGACCCTGATTGATGAAGCAGACACCGGAGTAATCATCCTCGATGTAAGGCATACACAGGAAGCAAGCGCAGCACCTGTGTTGCGCGCTCGTAATGTCCCTCTATCTAAGCTTCGGGAAGCACTGAAGTCGCTGGAGCGTGATTTTATCTACGTAACAACAGGTGGTGGGCGCGCTGAAGCAGCAGCGTACATACTCTCAGAAGCTGGATTCGACGCTCGCGTACTGGCATGAGGGGCCGACACTCAGCGAAGTCACTCTGGGCGCGACGTCGATTCTGGCTGGCGCTCACTTTGTCGCTGGGGCTGCACCTTATCCTTCTACCAGACCTTGGATTGGAAACAGACGAAAAAACCACTCGGGTTATACTCGCTACCTTGAGAACGGAAGTCCCTGAACGCGCAAACAAAAATGAGCAACGTGGTGAGCTATCGACGCCCAGTCAGCCCATATCGACACCTCCAGAACCTGCGCCTGCCGAAACGCCAGAACCTGCCAGAGAACCAGAAACTGCCACAGAGCCTCTGGCCACCCAAAAGCCTGTGAAGCCTCAGGCACCCGCTACACCAGACACAATCACCACAACGGCCAGCTCTGAAATCACTCAAAAGCCTGATGCTCCGGAACCAATTCCCTCGGTAAAGTCTTCGCCAACACCAGATTCAATAAAACCAGACTCTCAAGTGCGGACTATAGAACAACCTGCTGCCAACATCACCTCATCAACGGCATCTGAACAAGCCCGGTTTGCCGGCGACGATCAACGCTTCAGCGATCCGGTCGAGCAGAAGTACTATGAGCGCCTCATGGCTCACCTGAACCAGAAATTGCCCGCGCATCCGGCGGGTATCCAGGGAGACGTCCGCTTACAGGTCACTATTAAGTACGGAGCCGTTATCACCGCCGTTGACGTGATTGTCAGCAGTGGTGATTCAGCAACCGATGAGTGGGCCCGCCGCGCAATTCTGGCCACCAGCCCAGTTCCCGCCGTGCCTTCAGACCTGCCACAGCCTTACCTGTTCCGCCCCACCCTACGTCTGACCGACTAAGCCACGACGTATAAGCGTTGTACAGGGTTAGAGCGCGCCGCTACAATCAAGCGCTCTCACCGCTTCATATAAAGGAAACACCGTGTTCGATAGTGGCATCATTGCGTTTGCGTTTATTGGTCTGATTTCGTTCGCCAGTCAGTGGTTAGCCTGGCGCGTAAAGTTACCAGCGATTCTGTTTCTACTGGCCTCCGGTTTACTGATTGGGCCTGTGACTCAACAGTTCAATCCAGACGCACTCTTCGGGGACCTGCTGTTTCCGCTGATATCTCTGGCGGTCGCGATCATTCTCTTTGAAGGCAGTCTCACCCTCGACCTGAAAGAAATACGCTCACAAAAAGGCGTCGTACAGCGGTTGATTACCGTAGGTGCGGGGATCACCTGGGCGGTCGTCGCCATCGCGACCCATTACCTGTTCGGACTGAGCTGGGAGCTCAGTATCCTCTTTGGTGCCCTCACCGTAGTCACCGGCCCGACCGTCATCGTACCCATGCTCAGAACCGTTCGCCCAAACGCAGACGTTGGTAACATTCTGCGCTGGGAAGGCATCCTGATCGACCCGCTTGGTGCACTGCTTGTGGTCGTCGTATACGAATTCATCGTGGCTCAGGGTCAGGCTCAGGGCGCTGTAAGCGGGATGCTTGCGTTTGTTGAAATTATCGCTTCTGGCACGGTACTCGGCCTCGCTGCGGGTTGGATTCTCGGTTTTATTCTGAAACGTCGATGGGTTCCGGAGTACTTGGAGAACATGGCCACCCTTACTATGGTGTTTCTGAGCTTCAGCGTTGCCAATATGCTTGCTCACGAATCGGGTCTGCTTGCAGTCACGCTGATGGGGATGTGGCTGGCAAATCAAAAGGATATCCGCATTGGCGAAATTCTTAACTTTAAAGAGCACCTGACGGTTCTACTGATTTCAGGACTTTTCATTATTCTGGCCGCTCGCCTGACACTCGATGACCTGATCGCACTGGGCTGGATGCCGTTTGCACTGCTCGCCATTATGCAGTTCGTCGCGAGACCTTTGTCTGTGTGGGTTTCAGCCATCGGCAGTACACTCAGCTGGCAAGAGAAATCTCTGCTGTCCTGGATTGCTCCACGAGGTATTGTTGCTGCTGCCGTTTCCGCTCTCTTCGCCATCAAGCTTGAGCAGTCCGGGGAAACGGAAGCCGCCATACTCGTCCCACTTACTTTCTCCGTGATTTTTGGCACGGTTGTTCTTCAGAGTGCTACCTCGCGCATGATGGCCCGCTGGCTGGGAGTTGCCGAGCCACCACCCAACGGTTTCCTGATCGTTGGGGCAAATAACATCGCCCGAACCATTGCACTGGAACTTAAAAAGAACAAAGTGGATGTGCTTCTCACGGATTCAAACTGGGACAACATCCGTGCGGCACGCATGGACGGGCTGCGCACCTTTTACGGGAACCCCGTTTCTGAATACGCAGAGCAGCGTCTTGATCTGGTTGGTCTCGGAAAACTCCTTGGTCTATCACCGGAGCGCAGTATAAACACAGTTGCAGGGATGCGTTTTGGCAATGAATTTGGCCAGCACAACATTTATGCACTGCGCACATCGGTCGATGCGCGACTGTCCGAAATGCATATCGATGGTGAAGAGCACCGTGGCCAGTATCTGTTCAGCAAAGACCTGACGTACAGCAAATTTTCCAGCATGTTGGCGCAGGGGGCCGAGCTGCATTCCACCCGACTGAGCAGCGAATTTACCTGGAATGATTTTCAACAGCAAAACGGCAAAGATGCCATTCCTTTATTCGCAATCACACCAGAAGGCAAGGTTTTAACAAGCAAAATTGGTAGTAATTTTGAGCCTAAAAATGGCTGGAAAGTGATCAGTCTCTTCACACCGGCACTGGTTGCTGCCAATGATCAAGGGGCTTCACGCACGACTTAATCACTCTTGCCAGAGGGGCCACATCATGCCCCGGCCTGAAATGCCAAGCACAGCCATTATGGGCCTAATATCAACATTGGCGCATTTTTTACCATCAATTATAAATCTAAATGCTTACTGACAAGGATATTGGTAAGCCGCGTCGTTTCTGACCTCATCACCACCAAAAGTTATATTGCGCCATTTTAGAGAGACCATGTTGCGTAAAATGACATTGTGTCATGGGACACCTGCGCGCACTCTGGCGCTACTCACCACTAATAACAAAGTAGTAGATAATCTCCAGATGTATTCGTTAAAACCGCACGCAGAGACTCTACAGACCCTGCGCAGGTTGATGCCTCAGAAGGAATTGCGTAAGTCAGCCCCAAAACTCTCTGCTGCTGGAGAAGGACTCCAGAGCAGTACACCCGCCCTTCTTCAGGTTCTCAAGACTCTGAGTGACAGCGAGCTCTCATCAAAGCTGCCCGAAGTTTACCTTGAGTACGGTCAGATCATGGCGATGCAGAACCAGGTCACCGCCGGCAACCTGTTAGAACTGTTCCAGTCAATGTGTGCTCAGATCAGTACTACAGAGCGACCGTTCGACCTCCACATTCTTGATGATGGCCAGGTCAGTCACTGCGAGTTCTTCTGGAAGCAGGACCCAACCCGGGTTCCTTCTCCTGAACTTTCAGAGCTGTTGCTTGCCTTCGGTTATACGGTTGGTAGCAACCTGCTCCAGGGGCTTACGGATCAGCTTTCCGTATTTCTGCCGTATTCTGAGCCTGAGCACGTTGAAGAATTTGCCAAGTACGCGCCAATGAAGGTGACCTTCGGTGCTCCTTACTTCGCGGTACGCCTGCCTTCGCAGTTCCTGACTCAGGCACTCATTATCCGTACGGCCAATTTTCAGCCGCAGGGCGCACTTCGCCCAGCGCATCTGGTCGCGCAGAAAGCGTCAAACCTGTTACGCAACGATCTTGCCAACCCGCCGACGCTGAATGAGTTGTCACAGAAACTCGGACTGACTGAACGAACCTGCAAACGTCGCCTTCAGGAAGCAGGAACCCATTATCAGCAGCTCCTTGCTGACATGCGCCTGGTGCAGGCCAGCTTCTGGCTCAGCCGTCGCATGTACAACGTCAGCCAGGTCGCTGAATTACTGGGCTACTCAAGCGTTGCCAACTTCTCTAAGGCGTATAAAAAGTGGTGCGGCTTCTCGCCTACCCATGCCAAGCAGGGTATGCCTGTTCCGGATAATCGCACCAACGCCAGCTGATACCTCCCCGGATTACGGCGCTCCCGTGCCGTAATCGCATTTTTGTGTGAACCACGCCTCTTAAAGCGCTATAATTGCCGCCTTTTCGTTGACCTCTGTCGTCAACCGAACTCAGGACGTTGAGCGTCCAAACGTATCAGGATCTGACATGGGTAAAAAAACCCCTTTGTATGATTGCCATCTAGAGGCTGGCGGCAAAATCGTAGACTTCGGCGGCTGGGATATGCCCATCCACTACGGCTCCCAGATTCAGGAGCACAACGCAGTGCGCGAAGCCGCTGGCATGTTCGACGTTTCGCACATGACAATCGTCGACGTTCGCGGGCCCGACGCCAAAGCCTATCTGCAGAAGCTGCTCGCCAACGATGTCGACAAACTGAAAGAAACCGGCAAAGCACTCTATACCGGCATGCTGAACAACGACGGCGGTGTGATCGACGACCTGATCGTATATCGCATGGACGGATGGTTTCGCACCGTCGTCAATTGTGCCACCCGTGAGAAAGATCTCGAGTGGATGACGGCCCATACCAAAGGCTTTGATATCAGCCTCACCGAACGCCCTGAAATGGCGATGGTCGCTGTTCAGGGGCCTGAGGCACTGGGCATGGTTCAGAAGGTACGTCCGGAAGCCGCCGAGCTTATCGATGGTCTCAAGATCTTCCAGGGTCTGCCACAGCACGGCTGGTTTTATGCCCGCACAGGTTACACCGGCGAAGACGGCCTTGAGATTATGATCCCGAAAGAAGACGCCGCCGATTTCTGGCAGCAGTTGAGTGAAGCTGGCGTCCAACCCTGCGGCCTGGGTGCCCGCGACACCCTCCGCCTTGAAGCGGGGATGAACCTGTACGGCAACGATATGGATGAATCTGTGAGCCCACTGATTGCCGGTATGGGCTGGACCGTTGCCTGGGAACCTGCCGGTCGCGACTTTATTGGTCGGGCTGCACTGGAAGCTGAAAAAGCAGCCGGTATTGCCATGAAACAGGTGGGTCTGGTTCTGGAAACCCGTGGCGTGATGCGTTCTCACCAGAAAGTCGTCGTGGAAGGCGCCGGTGAAGGTGAAGTTACTTCCGGCACTTTTTCGCCAACCTTACAGTATTCCATTGCAATTGCGCGGGTACCGGCAGCAACCGGCGACACCGCTCAGGTAGACCTGCGTGGCAAACTGACGGACGTTCGTGTGATCAAGCTCCCGTTCGTGCGCAACGGCCAAAAACAATTTTGAGATAAATCGTAAATTTTTAACTGGAGAAACCCCATGAGCAACATCCCTGCAGATCTGAAATACGTTGCCTCCCACGAATGGATCCGCCTTGAAAGCGATGGCACAGTCACTGTTGGTATCACCGACTTTGCTCAGGATCAGCTGGGCGATGTCGTCTTCGTAGAGCTGCCTGAAGTAGACAGCGAAGTTACCGCAGATCAGGACATTGCCGTGGTTGAGTCAGTAAAGGCTGCGTCGGACATCTACGCTCCTCTGGCCGGTAAAATCATCGCTGTGAACGACGATCTTGCTGACGCTCCAGAAAAAGTAAACGAAGACCCATACGGCGACGCCTGGTTCTTCAAAATGGAGCTGGCGGATGCTGCAGATCTGGACAAGCTTCTTGATGCGGACGGTTACGCTGCAGCGTGTGAGTAATACGTTACTCTGACCCCGCTTAAAACAACGCAGAGGCCTCCTCTGCGTTGTCGTTTTACCTTCTTATATAGCGTGGGCACCAGCCCATATAGCCGATACTTTTACATTCAGGTTCAATCATGAGTACTCCTTCTCTCAGACAACTGGAACAGCGCGATAACTTTGTCAGTCGCCATATTGCCTCGGACGGTGCAGGCTATGACCTGCGTGAAGAGGCAGACATGCTGGCTGCCGTTGGTGCCGACTCTCTTGAGTCACTAACCAGCGAAATTGTCCCCGCTGACATTCTGCGCGATGCATTCCTGTCCTTCGGAGAAGCCACCCCCGAAGCCGAGGCTCTGGCCCGCCTGAAGTCTGTCGCTGCACAGAATAAAGTATTCAAAAGCTATATCGGACTTGGTTATCACGATGTGATCATGCCTCCGGTCATCCTGCGCAATGTCCTGGAAAACCCAGGCTGGTACACGGCTTACACTCCGTATCAGCCAGAAATCGCTCAAGGTCGCCTGGAAGCACTGCTTAACTTCCAGCAGATGATCATCGACTTCACCGGCATGGAACTGGCAAACGCCTCTCTTCTTGACGAGGGCACCGCCGCCGCTGAAGCCATGGCCATGGCGAAACGTTCAGTCCGCAAGAACAAATCAAACACCTTCTATGTTGATGAGCTGTGCCTGCCACAAACCATCGACGTTGTCCGTACTCGCGCAGAAGCCTTCGGCTGGGACATCATCGTTGGCCCTGCTGAGAAAGCGGCAGACCATGACGTCTTCGGCGCACTATTCCAGTACCCGGGTCGTCAGGGGGAAATCACTGATTTCACAGATGTCATCAGCGCCCTGCATGAAAAGAACGCTCTGGCCGCGGTTGCCAGCGACCTGATGGCTCTCATCAAGATCAAAGCCCCTGGCGAAATGGGTGCGGACATCGTTCTCGGTAACGCTCAGCACTTTGGTGTTCCCATGGGCTTTGGCGGACCACACGCTGCTTTCTTTGCGACCCGGGATGCCTACAAGCGTTCTATTCCGGGCCGTATTATCGGTGTATCTATCGACGCTCAGGGCAATCAGGCGCTGCGCATGGCTCTGCAAACCCGTGAGCAGCACATCCGCCGTGAAAAGGCGAACTCCAACATCTGTACTGCACAGGTGCTGCTCGCAAACCTCAGTTCATTTTACGCGGTATATCACGGCCCGACTGGTCTGAAGACCATCGCCAACCGCATTCATCGACTGACCGATATTCTGGCAGCAGGCCTGAAGAGCAAAAACGTCGAACTTCTCAACACAACCTGGTTCGATACCCTAACGCTTAAGGTCAGCAATCGTGAAGATGTTCTGAAGCGCGCTACAGACCGGGAAGTCAATCTCCGTGATGATAAAGCACTCGGTTTGGGTAATGACACCTTGGGTGTGACACTGGGAGAAAAGACCACGGCAAGCGATGTCGCCGAACTCTTTGATATTTTCCTCGGCGCTGACCACGGACTTGATGTTTACGACCTCGACGAGGTCGTGGTCAAAGCTGGCTCAGACAGCGTGCCCGCAGGTCTGCAACGCCTGACCAGCTTCCTGGAGCACCCGACGTTCAACAAATACCACACCGAACACGAGATGCTGCGCTATATGAAGCGTCTCGAAAGCAAAGACCTGGCGATGAATCACTCGATGATTACGCTCGGCTCCTGCACCATGAAGCTGAATGCCACCACCGAGATGATCCCGGTGACCTGGCCTGAGTTCTCAAACATCCATCCGTTTGCACCGAAGGAACAGACCCCCGGCTACGAGCAACTGGTTTCTGAACTGGATGGCTACCTGCGTGATATCACTGGCTTCGATGCCATCTGTATGCAGCCTAACTCAGGTGCACAGGGTGAATACGCGGGCCTGCTGGCGATCAAGAAATACCACGAAAGCCGCGGCGAAGGTCACCGTAATGTCTGTCTGATCCCGCGTTCGGCGCACGGTACTAACCCGGCATCGGCACAGATGGCGTCGATGCGGGTGGTTGTTACTGAGTGTGATGAACAGGGCAACGTAGATTTCGACGACCTGAAGAAGAAAGCGGAAGAGCTGTCTGATCAGCTGTCGTGTCTGATGCTGACCTACCCTTCGACACATGGTGTGTACGAGAAAGGCGTGAAAGAAATCTGCGACCTGATCCACCAGCACGGCGGTCAGGTGTATATGGACGGCGCTAACCTGAATGCTCAGGTGGGTGTGACTCAGCCAGCTTTTATCGGTGCAGACGTTTCCCACATGAACCTGCACAAGACCTTCGCTATCCCGCACGGTGGTGGTGGTCCGGGCATGGGCCCGATTGGTGTTGCCGCCCACCTGGCACCGTTCGTGGCGAACCACGCGGTACGCCCGATTGATGACGCATCTAAAGGCAACGGTGCAGTCTCTGCAGCACCGTATGGCTCTGCCAGTATTCTCACCATCAGCTGGATGTACATCACCCTGATGGGTGGTTCAGGCCTGCGTACAGCAACACAGAACGCTCTACTGAAAGCTAACTATCTGGCGAAGCGCCTTTCTGCGCACTACCCGATTCTGTACTCAGGCCTGAACGGTCGTGTTGCCCACGAGTGTATCGTCGATCTGCGCCCGATTAAGGCAGAAACCGGCATCACCGAAGTGGATATCGCCAAGCGTCTGATGGACTACGGATTCCACGCACCGACCATGTCGTTCCCAGTAGCGGGTACCTTTATGATCGAACCTACGGAATCTGAAAGCAAAGCCGAGATAGATCGCTTCGCTGACGCTATGATCGCAATCAAAGCTGAAATTGATGCCGTGCAGAACGGCGTTCTGGATGCCGAGAACAACCCGCTGAAGAACGCACCACATACCGCGGCAGTCGTGACCGGAGAGTGGGAGCGCCCTTACTCACGGGAGCTCGCTGCTTTCCCTGTGAAGGAGCTGGGTGCTCATAAGTTCTGGCCAACGGTAGGCCGTATCGATGACGTATACGGTGACCGCAACCTGATCTGCTCTTGCCCTGCGATTGAGAACTACGAAGACTGAGTTCCGGTGATATAAAAAAGCCCGCGTACGCGGGCTTTTTTATTATCCAGAGTGATTATCTACAGCAACCGACAGATGGCGCCGTTTCATAGAGAACGGGCGGGAACTGTGCTTCTCCAACCAATCACCCAACTTGTCTGATTCAATAGGATGAGCAAAGAAATACCCCTGTATCTCTTCGCCACCCAGTGACAGGACTTTATCGAGGTCATGGCGATTCTCAACACCCTCGACAATAACCGACAGTTTCAAACCATGCGCCAGCGAGACAATACTCGAAAAGAGCCCTTCACCACCGTTGCTAAGACCAGCCACGAAGGACTGATCAATCTTCAGAGTATCCAGCGGGAAATCGCGCAGGTAGCTGATTGATGAATAGCCTGTACCAAAATCGTCGATAGAGATGCGCACACCGAGATTACGCAGAGTGCTCAGAACCTGGCGGATCTGAAGTACATCACCAGCAAACACAGATTCCGTCAGTTCGAGCTCCAGTCGTCTTGCGGGCATATTGGCCTCAGCCAGTGTAGACACAACATCGTCGACAAAATCGTGCTGCCTCAGCTGCATCACAGAAATGTTCACCGCCACACGTAAATCAGACTCAGGCGCCTCTTTCATAAGCGTCTGGCAGGCCTTACGAAGAATCATACGTCCCATTGCAGGCATCAAACCGGATTCTTCTGCGAGAGGAATAAAGGTTCCGGGGCTGATAGCAACATTGCGAACATTATCGTGCCAACGCGCCAGTGCTTCGAAACCGGTCAGGCTGCCATCTTCTACGGATACGAAGGGCTGCATAGCAATTTCGATCTGGTCGTTATCAATGGCGTAGCCAAGGGCCTGCACCAGCTGCAATCGCTCGGATGCTTCATGGCCCCACTTATCATCGTAAACAGATACGCCCGTTTTCCGTGATTTCGCGCGGTAGACCGCAATATCGGCGTGTTCGAGGAGCTGCTCTGCACTGGTTCCGTGCTCAGGGCAAAGCGCAATACCGACACTGGCACCGAGAGACACCGGGCCACTATCAAGATCTATAGGTTTACGAAGTTCAGCGACCAGCTGGGTAGCGAACTCTTCAACCTGAACTTCAGAGACATCACGACGTTCCAGGATGACAAACTCATCACCTCCCCAGCGAGCACAGATCACCTGATCGCCACAAGCGTTTGCAATACGCGCTGCGATGACGCGCAGTACATGGTCACCAGCAAGATGCCCAAGACCATCGTTCACCTCTTTAAAGCGGTCGAGATCAAGCAGGTACACAGCAAAACCTGCCTGCTCATCATTCTGCTCTTTCAGCGCTTCACTGACCTTACGTGAGAAATAGTAACGGTTGCCGAGGCCGGTCAGCATGTCGTGAGTGGCCTGATAGTTAAGTTCCTCTGTGCGCTCCTCGATCTGCTTCTCAAGGTTCGCATTAACCTCAGTCAGACGCTCGCGTGCATCCGTCAGATCATTGTTCAGTTCGGCCATTTCACGGGAACGAAATTCGGTAAGGCGCTGAAGAAGACGACCTTTTTGTGAATGCAGTGCTGACCGGTGGATGTTCTCAACCACAATCAATAAGGAAACAGAAGCCAGCATTCCCAGAGACACCATCGACCAGACCTCTTCACCTGAGAACAGGATCAGTACCGGCGGCACCAGACACATAGCACTGTTGAGGTAGAGCAGAAGACGATCGCTGGTAATACCCACCGTACTGATCACGGCAATGACGATGAACATACCGCTGACGACACCGAGACTGAAACCGCTCATGATGTCATGGAAGAGTATCAGTAAGCTGTACCAGGCAAGCTGATTCAGAACTACGCCGGCACCAAAGAGCAAACGCCAATCCCGGAGACGCAGCCTTTGTGGGTTTTCAACATGTGCCAGGAATCCCGCAGTCCGCAACGTCTGTACCGACAGATAACCCAGCAACCAACACCAGAGCAGGCTTTCGTATGCTTCAACCCTGAGGGTAATGACCATAAAGAAGGCGGCAACCGCCTGCATCATTACTGCGGGGGTGCTGTTGGCATGCAGAGAGAAGACGAGGCGCTTACGAAAGCCCTCCTCTGACATATCGGGCTCCTGATCAGGAGCGCCGTCGACTTCGTTTTTCTTGAATGCGAGCATGTCCTTGCGATGGAGCCAGCTGAAAGCCCCCACCTCCATGAACAGCAACATTACACCACACAGTCCGAAGGCTATGACTGAGTCGTGATTCAGTAAGGTCAGCTGGATAGCCAAAGGCAACAGGTTGAGAGCCATCAACGCCATGCCGATTAAGGGAAACAGGGCAAACGGCAGGCAATGCGCATACACAACGACAATAAAAATAGACACCGCAATAAGGCGGGTATCGGCATCCAGCCCGGGCAGGATAATCATGCCCACGATACTCCACAGCGTAACCATAGCGATGGACATGTAGAGCAGGTTGCGCCTTGCTGTCCTTGGGCGCCTCCGCTCTTCCGGCGTACGAATGTAACGGTAGGCGTAGGCTGCAGGCACCAGGTAGAAAGTCAGTAGGGCAGATACGATATCCCAGTGGGGCCAACCCGTACGGAGAGCAACCATAGACAGAGCGGCAATGCTGAAGCCCAATGCGACAAAAGCTCCTGCAATCGCTCTCTTCATCAGCGAAAGAGTTCTCTCGTCTGCGTACTCTTCAGTAGCCCGCAAATTCTTTGGGAAAAAGTTCGACATCAACATGCTGTTGCGCACCAAAACGTATTTTTATTATTTGCAGTGCCTTCCCTGAGCGCGGATGCGAGCCCAATGAATCAGAGCCACATCTGACAACACTTATTCTAAACAAGTGTACACCAGAAAATGTGACCCTATTAACGTTTGTTCGTTTTTTAATTGATCTTTACTCAGCAAGCGGCGTCTGGCTGACATTGCTGTCAGTAAATCTCTCCTTCTCTCCGAATCCTGATCTGAAATTTTCAATCGAAGCTTCGTTGTTACAAATCATTCGCACTTTTACTCCTAAAAAACTTGCGTTTGATAGTAATTCGTATTTATACTGGCATCAGTTTCTTAACAACAACTCAGGTGAGCTTAAATGTACGTATGTATCTGCAAAGGAGTGACTGACCGCGACATCGTTGCTGCTGCTGAGCAAGGTGCTACCCGCATGAGCCAATTGAAAGAGTGCACAGGTCTCGGAAGTCAGTGCGGCAAATGTGCTCGTGATGCCAAGGCCATCTTTAACGAAGCCAAGCAGACTGCCGCTCAGATGAGTCACCTTTTCTCGGCTGCCTGAGAGTCAGCCTGAGTAACCAGATTCGTTACTATTTCGACCTACATTAAGCCATGAATACCTCTCATTCATGGTAGCAGAAAGCCCAAATAAGGGACTGAAAACTAAATCGTTTTCAGTCCCTTATTTTTTTCACCCCAAAGCTCCCTAATCGTTTGACTCAAGACCAAATCAGTATCCAGAATAGAGTCATACTCACTCACAGGGAGACGCTGGCAATGAAAGGCGACGCTAAGGTTATCGAACACCTCAATACAATTTTGGCCAATGAACTGGTGGCCATCAATCAGTACTTCCTGCATGCGCGCATGTACAAAGACTGGGGACTCAAGAAGATTGCAGATCACGAGTACCACGAGTCAATTGATGAAATGAAACACGCAGATGTCCTGATCGAGCGCATCCTATTCCTGGAAGGCCTGCCCAATCTTCAGGATCTGGGGCGTCTCATGATCGGCGAAAACACCAAAGAAATGATCGAGTGTGACTTAAAGCTTGAGATGAAGGCCATCCCCGACCTGCGTGATGCAATTGCTTACTGTGAAGAGGTCAAAGACTACGTCAGCCGCGACATGCTGAACGAGATCCTTGAATCAGAAGAAGAGCACGTCGACTGGCTTGAAACCCAGCTGAGCCTCATCGATAAGATCGGCATCGAGCGTTACCAGCAGTCCCAGCTGGAAGAAGACGACGACTGATCAGTCTATCGCGTACTAAAAAAGCCCCGTCAGGTTCACCTGACGGGGCTTTTCTATGTTAGGAATGGCTCCGTGAGGAGCCGGGCTGACTGATCAGTACAGAGACAACCAGTCTGCCTTCAACATACCTTCACGGATACGCTGAGGGTGGTTACCCACATCAATGCGCTTGATCTCTTCACGAGTCGCGTAGTTGATAACAGATACCTGATCAGTCTCACTCCAGGAGATCAGACAGTTCTCACCACTGCGGTCAGATACTGCCCAGTAGGCCTTCTTACCCAGACCTTCCAGAATGGTGTACTCGAACGTTTCGCGGTCAACGATCGCCGCGTAGTCATCCATGGTGCCAGCTACACAAAGAGCCGAATCATCTGCACTCATCGCAAGTCCGTGATGCGCAGAATCATTCACGTAGTAAACCTTAGGCAGGTAAGGAACCATATTCGGTAGCTCCGCCAGACGCGTGATGGTTTCCGTCTCCATATCAAACTCAACCAGGCCATGCAGGAACGACAACTGGAAATAGAAGAAGCGATAATCGCTGGTGTGTGCCATCGGGCGAATCGACGGGCTCAGATCACCGAGGCCAGCCTCTTCCAGCTTCGCCTTAATGTCGATATCTTTAACGATCTGTTCGGCTTCTGTGTCGTACACGATGAACTTACGCTCACCACGCGTAGTATCGCGCAGAACCTTGCCATCAAACGGCATAAACACGAAACCAATACTCGAGTGGTAAATATACTTACCATCATCCGAATAGAGGTTTTCGTGCGGTGAATTGCCGGTGGGGAAGCGACCTTCTTCTTCACCCGTATACACATTCAAAAGATGAACAACACTCCCCGTAGACGCCGATACCGCTACCTGAGTACCATCTGGAGACAGCGCCATGTGGTCGGAGCGAACACCATCAACTTCGAAACGCCAGACGATTTCACCGTTGTCCAGATCCAGAGCGACGACATCAGCAAAGCTTGGACGCGATACGATCAGCAGCTCACCATCGTTAGTGCTATACATGTCATCCACGTATTGGTCGTTACCTTCACCAATAAGCTGACGGATACCGAGAAATACCGTGTAGCGCCAGAAGTCAGCTTTGATTTCCTCCATACGCTCTTCGTAATCAGGAATCCCGTTAACGCGGCCCAGGATTTCGTAGTTGTCGCCATCGATTACATCGATGGTACCGTCCCAGTTATTACCTACGAAAATAGCCGGACGTAAACCATCAGAGTAGTCAGGCTGATCAACAACGACCTCTTCTTCCTCTTCAGCAGGAGGCGAAGGAAAGAGCCAGTCGAACCAACCAGCCGACGCTGGTGCAGAGAATACGGCCGCCGCTGACGCAAACGCCAGTGTCAGGCCTGTTTTACGGAAGTTCATAGTAACCCCAGATATTTATCATTATTTTTATGGTGTGTTTTCACACAGATCAATGATGCTACTTCCTTCGCTTGCAGACCTTCAACCGGTTGGCCAGATATGACGTATCCCTTGTCTACTCTGGCGTGAATAGAGGCGTTAACCAATGAAAATCCCCCCTGTTACCCGTCACCTCAAACATTGCCCCGATATTGCGCACATGCACCACAAGGTTACATCAGCAGCCCCAGATAGACGTTTGAACTGTTTTGGGGCCTAAACAGATTCCGCTGCTTTGATTTAATTCTTCTTTAGCTTCTGAAGTACAAGCGATTGAAAACTAATATTTTTTTAAATTCAGATTTCAAAAGATAAAAAATTTAGCCCCCTAAACAGTTAAAAAAGTGGCCTGCACGTTGCAGTGAAGAATTTACGGCATTGAAAAAAATCAGCCGATAATTCGCTGACAGAGTACAAGAGTGCTCTCTCATGACAGGCAGGAGACTTTATGTCTGACCACTGGCAAGAGACATTAAGCTTCGCGAAAAATATTCGTCGCGAACTGCATCAGCGCCCGGAGTTAAGCTGGGAAGAGCATGCGACAGCAGAAAAAATCCGCACCGTCCTCACTGACCTTGGAATACGTTGGAAAAAATGCGCAACAACCGGCACGGTAGCCGTACTGAATGAACAGGGTTCAACCCCTGCCATTGCGTTGCGCGCTGATATCGATGCACTGCCCATCAATGAAGACACCGACGCCGACTGGTCATCGACCAGTTCAGGCTGTATGCACGCCTGTGGTCACGACGGCCATACCGCTGTTCTGTTGGCCACAGCTCGCTGGTTAAAACTGCACGAGAGCGAACTATCCCGTCAGGTTATCCTGTTATTTCAACCCGCCGAAGAAGGCGGTCATGGTGCCCGTGAGATGATTCGCGAGGGCGCACTCGAAGGCGTCAGCGAAATCTATGGCTGGCACAACTGGCCCGCATTTCCTTATGGCTCCATGGCCTGCCCTGATGAACTGGTCATGTGCGGTAACGGTACGTTTGATATCCATTTATCAGGGAAAGGTGGACACGCCAGTCAACCGGAAGTCTGCAACGATGTGGTATTAGCCGGCTCTGCCATCGTGGTCGCCATGCAGCAAGTGGTCAGCCGCCGCTTACCGCCCCAGGCAAACGCCGTCGTCAGCATTACCCAGTTTAACGCCGGTAGCGCCCCTACGGTATTGGCTGACAGTGCGACCATCGCTGGCAGCATCCGTGTGCCTGACGAAGCAACCCGTGAACTGATCAATCAGTCGATAACGATGACCGCAGAAAATACGGCAGCGGCCTATGGTGTTGAGTGCCAGGTAACACATCACGGGCGCTACCAGGCCACTATTAATCATCCGGCACAGGCACAGGCAGCACGCGCTGCCTGGACTGAACTTTATGGCGACAAAGCGCTTGATCATGGCCGACCGATGCCGGTCATGGCCTCAGAAGATTTCAGCTACTATCTACGGGAAATTCCCGGTGCATTTGCACTGATCGGCAGCGACGATGGTCGCCGTAACCCTTACCCATGCCATAGCCCACATTACGACTTCAACGACCGACTGATCGAAGATGTTTGTCGTTGGTTCTGTCGTTTAACTGGGATGCGCACTCCCCCCTGAGGTCCAATCCACTCCGATAACAACATTTATTAACGAGAGGATCAGACTCATGACTATTTTTGAGCAGCGCGAATCAAATGTGCGCGGCTACAGCCGCGTTTACCCTGTTACTTTTACGACCGCTAAAAACGCACGCCAGACCGATGATACTGGCAAGGAATATATCGACTTCTTTGCTGGCGCAGGTGTGCTGAATTTTGGCCACAATAACGAAGCCATGATTAACGCCATGATCGACTATATGAAAAACGACGGCGTACTTCATAGTCTGGACATGCAGACCAGCGCAAAAGCTGAGTTTATGCAGACCTTCACGGATCTGATTCTTGAGCCGCGCAATATGTCGCACCGCATACAGTTTATGGGG
Source organism: Thalassolituus maritimus (assembly GCA_913019975.1). Classification (GTDB taxonomy): domain Bacteria; phylum Pseudomonadota; class Gammaproteobacteria; order Pseudomonadales; family Oceanobacteraceae; genus Thalassolituus. The sequence goes on from CAJWBH010000004.1 coordinate 116,735, forward strand.
CCAACCGGAACCAATGCGGTAGAAGCTGCGATGAAAATCGCCCGACGTGCCACCGGCAGAACCGAAATTCTGGCCTTCAGCCAGGGTTTCCACGGCATGACGCTGGGATCGCTGGCTGCTACAGCAAACGAGTATTTCCGTAACGCCTCTGGCGTACCACTCAATCACGTCCGCCACGAAGCCTTTGGCTGCGAAGTTCCCTGCAGTGGTTGTAACCAGGGATGTGGCCTTGAAGCTCTCGATCACCTTCGTGCGCGTTATCTCAATACCTCAAGCGGCATGGCCAAGCCTGCGGCCATCTTACTGGAAACCATTCAGGCGGAAGGTGGTGTGAATGTCGCCGGAAAAGAGTGGATGAAAGGTGTCGCCGCCCTCGCAAAAGAGCTCGGTGCGGTTCTGATTATTGACGATATTCAGGTCGGCTGCGGTCGTACAGGTAATTACTTCAGCTTCGATGATTTGGGCGTGATGCCGGATATCGTCTGCATGGCAAAAGGGGTCGGTGGTATCGGTACGCCGATGGCGATGAACCTTGTCCACCCTGAATTGGATAAGCACTGGTCGCCGGGTGAGCACACAGGGACTTTCCGAGGCCAGAACCTCTCCTTCGTTGCGGGTAAGGTTGCCCTCGATTATTTCCGGGATGACGACTTCATGAAGGAAGTAAAAGATAAATCAGTATTGGTTGATCAATACCTGCAGCCACTGCTCCACGCGGATAAAAGTCTGCAATTACGTGGCAAAGGCATGATCTTCGGGTTGGACATGGGTTCCGGTGAGCGCAGTGCTGCCGTGGTTCAGGAATGCTTTAAAAAAGGATTAATCATTGCGGCCTGCGGAACGGGAGGCAAAGTCCTGAAAATTATCCCACCGCTGACCATCCCAAAATCTGACTTAATTGCAGGCCTGGAAATTCTGACTGAATCTGTCCGCAGCGTTATGGAGAAAGCCGCATGATTGAACGTGATGATATGACTTTCCCGCACGAAGAGTACGTGCGCCGGATCGAAGAGCTGCGCCAGCGGATTCAGGAACGACACCTGGATGCCGTCGTTATTTCTGACCCTGAAAATATCATGTACCTGACGGACTACCAGACCACAGGGTACAGCTTTTTTCAGGCCCTGGTAGTACCGCTCGAAAAAGAACCTTTCATGATTACGCGCGCACTCGAAGAATCGAACGTTATTGCCCGAACCTGGGTGGAGGTCACACGACCGTACCCGGATACGGGTGATGCCATTCAGATGCTGGTCGATGCATTGCGCGAATTTGGGCTCGCAAATAAGCGTATTGGCTATGAGCGTAACAGTTACTTTTTCCCGGCTTACCATCAGGATGTCATTCACACATCACTTAAAGATGGAAAGCTCCTCGACTGCTTTGGCATTGTTGAAGAAGGACGGGTGTGTAAATCACGGGCCGAAATCGAAATCATGAAACGAGCGGCCGTCGCTACCGAAGCCGGCATGGTCGCAGGTATCGAAGCCTGTCATGCCGGTGCCACCGAGAATGAAGTCGGTGCTGCCATCAGCGCAGCCATGTTCTGCGCCGGTGGTGAATTTCCCTCGGTCATGCCTTACGTGACGTCCGGCCCCCGTACCATGATCGGTCATGCGACCTGGGAAGGTCGTGTTATTCAGCCCGATGAGCATGTATTTCTTGAAGTGGGTGGCTGCTACCGCCGTTACCACACGGCCATGATGCGTACCGTCATGCTGGGTAATATGCCCGACTCTATGTACCAGGCACAGGAGACCATGAAAAAGGCGCTAGATGCCGTGCACAACATCGTTCAACCCGGCATGACAGTGTCGGACGTTGATAACCTGGTGCGCAATATTATTTCAGATAATACCGTGGGGGCCCGCCTGATAACCCGCTCAGGCTATTCAATTGGTATTGCCTTCCCACCAAGCTGGGATGAAGGCTATATCGTCAGCCTGAAGCAAGGTGACGGTACTGTGCTTAAAGAAGGTATGACCTTCCACCTGATCCCGTGGATGTGGGGCGTAGATGGCGATAAAACCTGCGGTATTTCAGACACCATTCACGTCACAGAAGACGGTTGCGAATCTTTCTTCTCGCTGGACCGGGATTTTACTGTAAAGCCTGAAGAAACACACAAAAATGCAGCCATTGATCTTGGTACTGCCCGATCAAAAAAAGGAGAAAAAAGTAAGTCATCCACCGGTGAAAATAGCAAAGAAGTAGCCAGTAAAAGCGACGCGACAGCCTAAGGAGGAATGACCATGCTTAATCCAATTAATCCTACAACCGGCACTGCCCTGCCTGAAGTTGAAACACTGACACTGGCAGAAGCCGAAGACACGGTCGGACAAGCTGTTGCAGCAGCTCCAGCCTGGGCGGCGATGAGCTACAGCGAGCGGGCAAAGTGCCTGATCAATATTGCCGCCGAGATGCGCGAGTCAAAAGAAGAGCTGGCGCAACTGATGGCAAAAGAAATGGGCAAGCCGTTGCGCGAAGGTCTGGGCGAAGTGGAAAAATCTGCTTTCTGCGCGGAATATTACGCCGATAATGGAGAAGCCTTTCTGGAGCCGGAGACACTGGCATCCGACGCCACCGACAGTTACGTCTGCCACCAGCCACTGGGCACCGTGTTAGGGATTCTTCCATGGAACGCACCAGTCTGGCTGGCCCTGCGTTTTCTGGCGCCGGCGTTAATGGCGGGCAACACCTGCGTGATGAAACCCGACCCAAACGTTCCTGAATCTGCCGCCTGTTTAACGCGAATTTTCCAGAAAAACCTGCCCGATGGCGTTATGCAGAATTTACCCATCACAACCGAACTCGTGGGTGATGCCATCGACCATCCGGGCATTAAAGCCGTTTCATTTACTGGCTCAAGTGGCGCCGGTCAGAAAGTCGCAGCACGCGCTGCTGCCGGGCTGAAACCCGCCGTTCTTGAACTGGGTGGTTCAGACCCCTGCATTGTTCTTAACGATGCTGATGTTCAGAAGGCCTGTGACGTCATCACACTGTCACGCATGATTAATGCGGGCCAGTCGTGCATCGCAGCGAAGCGTGTCATCGTTGAAGCTGGCGTTTACGACGACGTCTGCCGCGAATTAACCGAACGTTTTGACGCACTCGAACTGGGAGATCCCTCGCAGGAAAACCAATGTATTGGCCCTATAGCGCGCGAAGACTTACGCGACAAATTGCACAGTCAGGTGATGCGCTCCATTCAGGATGGCGCTGAGTGCTTAACGGGCGGCGAGAAACCAGATATGCCGGGCTTCTTCTATCCACCGACTCTTCTGGCTGGCGTCACTTCTGAGATGGCAGTCTTCCGGGAAGAAACTTTCGGCCCTGTCCTGGCCGTCTGCAAAGCAGCGAACCTCGATGAAGCACTGGTCATTGCCAACGATACCGAATATGGCCTTGGGTCCAGTATCTGGACCGGCAGTGATACCAGCGCACAAAGAGCCGCTCGCGAATTAAACGCAGGCCAGGTAGCCATCAATGGGATCGTCAAAACCGATCCCCGACTTCCTAGTGGAGGTATAGGTAAATCCGGTTACGGACGTGAACTGGGGCCTCACGGTATTCGCGAGTTCGTGAATATCAAACAGATATGGGCAGCCTGAGCGCTGCTCCCACCAGATTCAGCTCATTGACATCGATGTGTTGTTTTCCGTCACTGCTGAGCAGCCATTTATGGCGTGGATACCATAACTGAGCCTACAGGGATGTATTCACGGCGAGTTGTGAAGCAGTGATGGGAAACAAGTTATAAATCACATTGTAGACAGATCACTGGATTGCATCCCGTGACACGACACAAGTACTTCCATGTAGTCTCGAATGCAGCATCCCTGCTGCATACGGTCACGCGACGCTTCCCTGCGATCTTTTATACACCGCGACATCCGCATAAAGGTATGTTGTTTTCCGTCGCTGCTGAGCAACCGTTTATGGCACGGATGCCATAACCGAGCCTACATGGATGTATTTACGGCGAGTTATAAAGCAGTGATGGGAAACAATATAAACATCGCAATCAAGCCAGATCACTGAAATGTGTCTCATGACACGACACGAGTACTTCCCTGTAGTCTCGAATGCAGCATCCCTGCTGCATACGGTCACGAGACGCCTTCCAGAGATCTCTGGTACACCGCGACATCCGCGCAGGGTTATCTTATTTTCCATTTCTGCTGAGCAACCGTTTATGGCATGGATGCCATAACCGAGCCTACATGGATGTGTTCACGGCGAGTTGCGAAGCAGTGACGGAAAACAGTTGTCATGCGACAACCGTCAGGTCAGCACTGCCACGCCCATTCTTACGGGCACTGTCGGCTACCTCGTCGAGGAAGTCCTGACCCCAGTGAGCAATATCGTAGTAACTGACAACGTCATAGGCTTCATTCATGCGTGCCGCCGCATCGTCTGGATGCATCGATAATGCAAAGTAGCAGGTATCTGCCATTTCCGCCGGATCATGCGGGTTACACAATACCGCACCTTTAACTTCGGCAGCGGCACCGGCAAATTCAGACAGCACCAACACGCCCTTGCCTTCAGTTTTACCCTGGGTCGCCACATATTCTTTCGCGACCAGATTCAGACCATCACGAAGTGGCGTAATCCACATTACATCGGCCATTGCGTAGTAGGCCACCAGCTCTTCGAACGGAACAGCACGGAAGAAGAACTGAACGGGCGTCCAACCGACATGCGCATAGCGGCCATTAATTCGACCCACTGCCTGTTCAATCTCATTCTGTAATTCGTTATACACGGTCATTTCTTTCGCTGCCGGTACGCAAACGGTCACCAGAGTGACTTTACCGTGAAGCTCTGGGTGATCTTCGAGTAAGCGCTCAAACGCTTCAAGCTTCGCCGGTATGCCCTTGGTGTAATCCAGGCGTTCGACAGAGAGAACCAATTTAATTCCGTGTAGTTCTTCACGCAGTTCTTTCATGCGATTCTGAATTTCAGGTTTTTCTAACGCGCTATCCACGCGTTTCAGATCCAGCCCAACGGGATGCGCCCCCAGACGAATCGTACGATCATTGACTTTAATTTCTGTGGTCATTTCATCCAGACCTACGGCACAACCATAAGTCAGGAAACGTGGAGCACAGCCTGATTTTTCCGTCACTTCAAACGGCATGACACCTTTTGCCACATCAATAAAGTTTTCTGACTGACGTGGAATGTGGAAGCCAATGTAATCGCACTGCAACAGACTACCGACAATTTCCTTTCTCCATGGCAGTACGTTAAAGACGTCAGCCGAGGGGAAGTATGTATGGTGGAAAAAGGCGATATTTAAATCCGGGCGAATTTCGCGCAGATACGCTGGTACCATCCAGAGGTTGTAGTCATGCAGCCAGACAGTAGCCCCTTCTGCAGCTTCTTTTGCCGTCTGCTCAGCGAACTTACGGTTTACCTCACAGAACACATTCCAGTGATCTTCAACGAAGGTCGCACGCTCCCAGAAGGTATGCAGGGTTGGCCAGAAAGCTTCTTTGGAGAAGCGCTTATAAAAAATGTCGACTTCTTCTTTCGTCAGCCCAACACGCGCCGCAACTAAATTCGGATACTGCTCTTTGTCGACTTCGGTATGAACTTCAAACTCTTTCAAAGACGGATCGGTAATAGACCAGGCGACCCAGGCGCCTTTTCTTCCGTCTTTAAAGAAACTGGCAAGCGTCGGGATAATGCCATTCGGTGAGCGGTGATTACGGCGTTTCATTTCGCCATCTTCGATATATTCTTCGTAGGGTAGGCGGTGGTAAACAATCACCAGATCTGAGGCACCTGGCTCTATGTCATCGCGCCCTTCGGCATCAATCCCCTCAACACCTAAGAAGCCAAAATGACTGATAGCCTCAAGGATACCGCCAGCTCCCGGTGCAGAGGCATGATAAACACGAGCACGGCCTTCGGTAGCTTCCAGCAAACCTTTTTCAGACTCGCCGACACATACACCAATGAAATCGTATTCATACATCGACAGATCATTCAGGGTATCACCTGCGACCATGACATCGGCTTTATCCAGCTTCAGGTGCTCGACCAGTGCCGTCAGCGTCGAGCCTTTATTCACATTGCGCGGTAAAAAGTCGAGATACAAATCTGCGGAATAAAGCACATCGCAATTCAGTGATTCGCCGATTTTCTCCAGTTCTTCTCGATGCTTTTCCATTACGTCTGGCGCGACAAAATAAGAGCAACGACGTTCTTGAGGTACATCCTGACGCACCAGACCTTCAATATGCTCAACGGCCGCATGAATGGTGTATTCGCCCGGCCACTTATCATCAATGCGGCCCTGAACTTCCACCACCGGATGAAGGTTCTCGCCATCAACGACGGTACAGCCCACGTCACAGATAATGTATTCCGGTTGTGGAATAGTCGGGTCTGCCAACAATGGCATCACCGATTCCAGCCCCCGGCCAGTCACAAAAATAAGGTCAATATCGGGATGCGCAGCAATCAGTTGATAAAGCTGCTGACGTTGCTCCTGCGAGCCACCAAGAAAGGTTCCATCAAGATCTGTTGCAAGTAGCATAATTATCTCCGCTGTCCGCACCGCTCTCATTTCAATCAGCGATGATCTGCCGACTGCAGTGCGGGTTAATTAATAACCAGTATGCGACCGCGATTGTGAGATGCTCCGGAGTACCGCCGGGTCAGGGCGACTGGTATCACCGGGCGATTGTAGAAGTACAATCAGTAACAGCCGGAGCTTTTCAGCTTTGAGCTGCCTGAGACGGAGGTGGTTCCCTATCCTCCTCATGAATGTCTGATTCCTCACTTGTTCCCTGTGTTACATCTGGAGTCAGATCTGGCGATTGCTCACTGTCATCCGGATGCATTTCCAGAGCAGTAGGCGTCGTTCTTACCATAGGTACGAACTGAGCTGGTTCACCTGTCGTCTCGTCCTTCTGTCGTTGATGCATTTTCCATACCGCCACCAGGAACAGAGTGCCCTGAACTGCGGCAAAGTACACAGGCAGTGCACTTGCGCCGGTCATGGACATCAATTGCCCACTCAGTGCTGGTCCAATAGCTGCACCAATACCGTGCACCAAGAGTAACGCACTGCCCCCCGGAAGAATGTCCCCGCTTTCCAGATGGTCAATCAAATGAGCAACGGCCACGGGGTACACTGCAAAAGCCAACCCGCCGTACAAAGCGATAGCGCCATAAAGAAATTCCACCGAGGCAAACGACGCCGGGATAATCAGCAACGCAGACACAGCAGCTACGCCAACAATCCCCGCCAGTACACGGCGACGATCAAACCTGTCGGACAGGCGCCCCACCGGATATTGCAGTAGAGCACCACCGATGATGCCCGCTGTAACGAAGGTCGCTACCTCTGACGTGGGCAACCCAATCCGTGAGGCATAGAGCGCACTCATCCCCCAGAATGCCCCCATCGCCAGCCCCGAGAGAAACGCGGCACTGATCGCCAGAGGTGCAATGCGCCAAAGAAAACGTATGCCCAGGCGTTTAACCTGCTGGACTTCTGGAGGGCCAAAGCGTGTACCTGTGACAGGCACCAGAGACAGCGTCACCAATACCGATGCCAGTGCGAAAAGCAGATAACTGGACGCCGGCGCCAGCGACATAAACTGCTGAGAAACAGCTAATGCCCCGAGGTTCACCACCATATAGACGGCAAACACCTGTCCGCGGTTCTGCGGCGGTGTGGTTGCATTCAGCCAGCTCTCAATCACAGTGTAGAGAATCACCAGCGCTGTTCCGGTCAGGATTCTCAGCCCACCCCAGGCCCAGGGTGTGGCAAACGCATCATGGAGAAGTACAGATACAGAACCCACGGCTGCACACATCGCAAAGGTACGGATATGCCCCACTCGCCGGATCAGTGGCAGCGCGAGAAAGGTGCCCACAAAAAAGCCGACGAAGTAACCCGACATGATCAAACCCATGGCCTGATCACTGAAGGATTCTTCGCTGCCCCGCACTGCCAGCAAGGTGTTGAGCAGGCCGCTGCCGAGAAGCAACAGGCTTACTCCAGCCAGCAATGAAAGAACCGGTCGGAGTTGTTTAAGCATGCGATACCTTAACGAATAATTTCTGATCCAGAGAGATCAGCAGGTGACAGACACTTCTTCCAGTGTCTCCGTATCAAGATAGCTTAATACTGCAGTATTAAAGTTAAGATCTACAAAAACCTCACAGTAGTATTCACCGTGACGCCACGCCATATGAACGCTGCTGTCATTACTTGAATGCAGCTCAAATCGGCCATCAAATGCCGGATAGTTAGAGCGGAATTCCATCAGCTTCAGTAAGCGTTTAACGACCGGGCTGGTGAGTGATTCTTTCGCTTCTTCGAGACTGTAATAATGACGATTAATATCACGTAGCTCGCCAGTTTCTTCCATCAGCTCTTCATCATTAACACCGGCCAGCAAGCCAACGTAGTAGACCTGGGGAATACCCGGCGTAAAGAACTGAATCGCCCGCGCTGCAATGTAGGCGTCGTCGTTCTGCATCAGTGCGTCATAGAAAGTACAGGTAATCTGGTAAATCGCCCCAACACTGTGAATATTCGCGGCTGACTTACGCATAATCGGATCGGCACTGCGCTGCTGCAGGTTATCGATCAAAGCAGCAATTTTCTCTTCCGGCAGCACACCTTCAACATCCGGAATACAGATACCATCGTGGGTATCCAGCACGGTCACCATATTGCGCGGACACATACGTAGCCAGTGCTTGAGATAGACGCTGTTGGCATCAAGCAGCGAGAAGAGCACCAGAGGAGGCAGAGCAAAGCCGTAAGGATGCATATCGCGCCGACTGATCGCGTATTGATAGCTGCTGTGGTCATGGACTTCGGGTAAACAGCGCGCTCCGTGTTTCTGCGCAACGGAGTTCACCCAATCGAGATTACGGTAAACATCAGGCTCTACCAGAAAGCAGGTACTACCCACGCGTTTAGTCGTGTAGCCAAAGGCATCGAGACGAAAGAGTTTTACACCTTTTGAAGCGAGAAAACCGATGTAATCTTCCATCAGTTCATAAGTAGCATCCGCCTCATAATTAAGATCGATCTGTTGCTCGGTGAAAGTACACCAGACACGCTCTGTTGAGCCGTCCGCAAAGGTGACCTCACGGAAGGGTTCTTTCTCTTTGCGAATATGAATTTTCGCCATGTCATCCGGTGAAAATTCGCCCATTTTATCGACGCGGACAAATAGCTCAGAGTACTTCGACTCGTCTTTCTTCTGCAGAAAGTCTTTAAATTCTTCCGATTCGTCAGAGATGTGATTCACTGTCAGGTCTGCGCAGATATCGAACTGTGCTGCGATCCGCTCAATGTCTGCCCAGCCGCCATACGCCGGATCAACCTCTTTGTGCGTTAACGGTGAAAAGCCAGCATCGGCATTCGACGGGTAAAACGGCAGTATGTGGACGCCACCCACCGCAGTGCTCAGGTATTGTTCCATGAAGCCCGCGAGGTCTTTCAGGTCTTTACCTATGCGGTCTGGATAGGCAATTAGTTGTACGGCATTTTTCAACGACATAGTGTCCTCCTCTCATTTCACCCTAACGCATGACACAGAGTATTCACCCCTCTATGGCCGATTACGCCCGACGTTCTGGTCATTCTTAAGATGGGGGGAGCTGATCAAGGTTCCTGACACTCTCCAACGCATGACAATGGGTGCGGAAACCCGCTTCAGAAGCGTGCCTCAGGGCCAGTCGTCAAAGCCTGACAAAGTCTCTATCCAATTGACCCGTATAGGGTTTTCGGGTATTTTCGCGAGCGAATGAAAAGACATATGTTATGTAGAGCCAGTGCAGACACGATACTGGCCCAGGCCTGATTTTCAGGTCTATTCTCTTCATACAGACGAGCAGGTTCAGACGGATATCCCGTTCTGTATCGGATCAGAAGCTGGCTAATAAGGACACCCCTTGCTCCCGGTCTTCTGCCTGCATTGAAAGAGTATCTGAATTAAAGGCGATTCCCGAATGACGACAGAAAAGGTCGACGTACTGCTGGTTGGCGGCGGTGCAATGAGCGCAACCCTGGGCACACTGCTACGCAGACTGGACCCATCCCTTCAAATTACCCTGGTTGAACGCCTCGACCACGTAGCACACGAAAGTACAGACGGCTGGAACAACGCTGGCACCGGACACGCTGGGTACTGTGAACTCAACTACACGCCACAAACCGCCGATGGCGATGTCGAAATCGACCGGGCACTGTCGATCAACGCAAACTTTGAAATTTCACTTCAGCTCTGGAGCTATCTGGTACGCGAAGGCGGCCTGCCCGAGCCAAAGAACTTTATCAATACAACGCCACACCTCAGCTTTGTCTGGGGAGAGGAGAACGTTGAGTTCCTGCGTCGCCGCCATGAAAAGCTGAGCGCTCACCATCTGTTCAAAGAGATGGAGTACTCCGAAGATCCAGCTGTACTGGAACAATGGATGCCGCTCGTTATGAAGGATCGCGATCCTTCGGAAAAAGTTGCTGCAACCCGCATTGCCCACGGCACGGATGTCGACTTCGGTTCACTGGCCCGTAACATGGTCAAGAACCTCCAGAACGACGACAACTTCACTCTTTGCCTGAATCATGAAGTCAACGATTTTGACCATTCTAAAGACGGAAGCTGGCACGTTCGCGTGAAAGACCGCAAGTCAGGCAAATCGAAAACCATTCAGGCTAACTTCGTCTTCCTCGGCGCCGGTGGTGGTGCTCTTCCACTCCTGCAGGCTTCAGGTATCGACGAGGCTGATGGCTATGGTGGTTTCCCAGTATCGGGGCAGTGGCTGGTCTGCAAAGACCCTGAGATCGTTGCTCAGCACAGCGCTAAGGTGTACGGCAAGGCTGCGATTGGTGCGCCACCTATGTCAGTACCTCACCTGGATACACGCATTATCAACGGTGAGCCGGCCCTGCTGTTTGGCCCATTCGCCGGCTTCACAATGAAGTTCCTGAAGTCTGGCTCTAAGTTTGACCTGCTTAAATCTGTCAGCGTCAGCAACCTGATGCCTATGATGGATGTAGGTTTTAACAATATGGACCTGACCAAGTATCTGATCAGCGAAGTTCGCCAGTCACATAAAGAGCGCGTTGGTACTCTGCGCGGTTACTACCCAGCTTGCAAAGCCGGCGACTGGACACTGGCCCGTGCCGGTCAACGCGTTCAGATCATCAAGAAAGACGCCAGCGGTCGAGGTAAACTTGAGTTCGGTACCGAACTCGTTGCAGCCAAAGACGGCTCTCTGGCCGCTCTTCTTGGCGCATCTCCGGGCGCATCCGTCGCAGTACAGGCGATGATCGAAGTGCTGGAGCGTTGCTTCCCTGAGAAGATGGCATCAGGCTGGGATAAGCGTCTGAAGGAAATGATTCCTTCTTACGGCGAGTCCCTGAAAAACGATGCAGAACTCCTTGGTCGTATCCGTTCAGAAGTGCTAAGCACTCTGAAGATCGGCGAGTAAACGCCCGCATAACTGAAAAAGCCAGGCGCCTGCCTGGCTTTTTTGTTTCCGCTACCCCGTCGAAATAACTGATCAGCCCTGATATTGGTCGACGCCCCTACTCGCCTTCTTTCGCGGCACGCTGGGACTCTTCAACGTCACGCTCGGCGTCCTTTCGGGATACCGCTCTGGTCTCCTGCTTGATCACACCACCAAACTGCAATACAAGAAAGTTAATCAACGACAGGGTAATCGCAATTTCGTAATAGCTGTACGCCACGGAGACACCAATCGCTCCAGTGTTCCAGATACTCGCAGCCGTTGCTGTACCTGACACATTACTGCCGTTCTTAAGTATTGCACCACCACCAATAAAACCTATCCCGGTAATCAGCCCATACATCACCCGTGCCTCAGCATCGGAACCGTTGTAAACCTGCATCGCCAGCAACATATACCCACAGGACGCCACAGACACCAGAGGAAACGTGCGCAGGCCAACACCTTTGCTTCTGAGTTCACGGTTTACAGCGACCGGTACGGCCAGTAAGAAGGCAATCCCAAGGTGCACAAAGTGATTTAACATTTGTGTCCATTCAAGCTCTGTCATGTAACTACTCCATTAATCTCTCACCATTGAGAGCGCAAAGCACACTACGAGGTTCCTCTGAGTAGCTACTGGACCGTACTGAGTACAAACAACAGGCAAAAAAAACGGCACCTTAAAAGGTGCCGTTTTTTAAACTGCAGGGTTGTGAGTCTTATCCGAAGAACGAGATCATCACACCTGCCGCAACTGCTGAACCGATAACACCCGCAACGTTCGGGCCCATCGCATGCATCAGCAGGAAGTTCTGGCCATTGGCTTCCAGACCCACTTTGTTCGACACTCGTGCCGCCATAGGTACAGCAGAAACACCTGCAGAACCGATGAGTGGGTTGATTGGATCTTTGGACAAAGCATTCATGATCTTAGCCATCAGAACACCTGCCGCAGTACCTACCATGAACGCAACCAGACCCAGAACGATAATCGCCAGAGTGCTGCCATTCAGGAAGGCGTCAGAGCTCATTTTGTAGCCTACTGACAGACCCAGGAAGATGGTCACGATGTTGATCAGTGCGTTCTGTGCGGTATCGCTCAGACGCTCAACAACACCAGATTCTTTCATCAGGTTACCGAAGCAGAACATCCCCAGCAGCGGTGCTGCTGAAGGCAGCAACAGTGCAACCAGAATCAGTACCGCGATCGGGAAGACGATTTTCTCGCCTTTTGTCACCGTACGCAGCTGTTCCATCTGGATCTTACGCTCAGCTTCTGTGGTCAGAGCCTTCATAATCGGAGGCTGAATCAGAGGAACCAGCGCCATGTATGAGTACGCAGCAACCGCAATCGCACCGAGCAGCTCAGGAGCCAGCTTAGATGCAATAAAGATCGAGGTTGGGCCATCTGCACCACCGATAATACCGATCGCAGCGGCCTGCTGAACGGTAAAGTCCATCAGACCAGCGTCGGTCAGGAGCACCGCCCCAGCAACGGTACCAAAGATACCAAACTGAGCAGCAGCACCGAGCAGCAGTGTTTTCGGGTTAGCCAGAAGCGGACCAAAGTCAGTCATTGCGCCAACACCCATGAAAATCAACAGAGGCGCAACGCCGCTGGCGATTGTCACACTGTAGAAGGTGTAGAGCATACCATTTTCAAAACCAGCTTCTTTACCCAACAGGAGCGCCTTCTTGTACAGCGCTGATTCTGCGCTGTGATACGCATCCAGTATATTGTGCACAGTCGCATCAGCCGCCAGACCGAACAGGTCTCGGAACTGAGCAAGCAATGCAGGATCAGCAGAACGGATTGCACCTTCAGCCGCAGACCAACCCAGGCCAGCACTCGGGATGTTTACCATCAGAGTACCAACTGCGATTGGCAGCAGCAGAAGCGGTTCAAAACCTTTCTTGATGGCCAGGTACAGCATACCGAAGCCAACCAGCATCATGAACGCCTGACCACCCTCAATGTGGGCGATACCAGTGTCATTCCAGAGGCGGAGTAAACTTTCCATCAGTCAGCTCCCATTAACCCAGTGTGTAGAGGGTGTCACCCACTTTCACAGCAGCACCTTCGGTGGCTGTCACACTGCCGACGGTACCCGCGCGAGGTGCTCGCACTTCAGTTTCCATCTTCATGGCTTCAAGGATGATAACGACATCACCTTCATTCACAGCCTGGCCTGGCTGAACCAGTACTTTCCAGACGTTACCAGCCAGTGGAGCAGAGATAGGGTCACCACCGCCCGCAGCAACTGGAGAAGACGTCGCAGCACCAGCGTTACCTGAGTCACCACCGAACGACATCGGCGCGCCATTCACTGGAGCCAGGTCGGTCACGTCACCGCCGTCGTCAACTTTAACAACGTACTCGTTGCCATCAACAGTCACAGTGAAGGTGTCTTCATCAGCGCCTTTTGGAGCTGGCTCAAACGCGTCTGGGTTATTGCGGTTCTCAAGGAACTTAGGCGCAATCTGAGGGAACATAGCGTAGGTCAGTGCATCGTCGATCTTGTCGGCAGACAGCTCGATACCTTTCTCTGCTGCAAGCTTATCGACATCAGCGATCACTTTATCGAGTTCGTTTTCGATCAGATCAGCCGGACGACAGGTGATGGCTTCTTTGCCATCCAGAACACGAGCCTGAAGCTCAGCGTTCATTGCCGCAGGAGCCGCACCGTATTCGCCTTTCAGGATACCCTGAGTCTCTTTCGAGATAGACTTATAACGCTCGCCTGTCAGAACGTTGAGTACTGCCTGAGTACCAACAATCTGAGACGTTGGAGTCACCAGAGGGATATGCCCCAGGTCTTCACGAACGCGTGGGATTTCTTTCAGAACGTCGTCGAACTTGTCAGACGCACCCTGCTCGCGCAGCTGGTTTTCCATGTTGGTCAGCATGCCACCTGGCACCTGAGCAACGAGGATACGGCTGTCAGTGCCGCGCAGTGCGCCTTCAAACTTAGCGTACTTCTTACGGACGTCACGGAAGTAAGCAGCAATTTCTTCGATCAGCAACAGATCCAGCCCTGTGTCGCGATCCGTACCCGCCAATGCCGCAACAACAGATTCTGTTGCCGTGTGGCCGTAGGTCATCGACATAGAAGAGATCGCAGTATCAACGCGGTCAATACCCGCTTCGATCGCTTTCAGAATGGTCATGTCAGACATACCCGCTGTCGCGTGTGCGTGCAGCTGAACTTCAAGGTCAGTCTGTGACTTCAGACGAGATACCAGCTCGTAAGCCTGGTACGGCGTCAGGATGCCGGCCATATCTTTAATGGCGATGGAATCAGCACCCATATCTTCGATCTGTTTTGCCAGATCAATCCAGGAATCCAGAGTGTGGACCGGACTGGTGGTGTAAGACAGCGTACCCTGCGCATGCTTGCCTTGTTTCTTAACAGCTTTCAATGCTGTCTCAAGGTTGCGCGGGTCGTTCATTGCGTCGAACACACGGAAAACGTCTACGCCATTGGTAGCCGCACGCTCTACAAACTTTTCAACCACGTCGTCAGCGTAATGACGGTAGCCAAGCAGGTTCTGACCACGCAGCAGCATCTGATGCTTGGTCTTTGGCATTGCTTTCTTGAATTCGCGGATACGATCCCATGGATCTTCACCGAGGAAGCGGATGCAGGAGTCAAATGTTGCGCCGCCCCAGGACTCAAGTGACCAATAACCAACCTGGTCGAGTTTTTCAGCAATAGGGAGCATGTCATCGATACGCATGCGGGTCGCCAGAATAGACTGGTGAGCATCACGCAGGACGACGTCGGTAATACCTAATGGTTTCTTAGAATCGGTCATGGATGATGGCCTTTTCTTCCGTAAACGTTGTTAATTAACGTTGAGTTCTTCTTATATCGCGCCTTACTTTTGGCGGGCACGATGCTCTTTTACTGCCGCAGATAATACTTTTAACAACTGCGGATCCACCCCTGTGGTCTGTGGCGCTGGGGCTGGTTTAGCCGCTGGCACTTCTACCTCAGGAGCAATTTTGTTCACAATTCTGGACATGGCTCCAGTAACGAACACCAGCATTGTCAGAAAGACAAATACGACGCCCATACCGAAAATCATCAGCTCCAGACCTTGTGATACGATGCTTGGCTCAGCCATGCAGGCGCTCCTCAAATTGGTCTCTGTGGATCTCTCCGTATCCGTCTGGCAGACATAAAACGTCCTGCCACGGAGTCCGGCAAGCTGCGCTAGAGTACTTAACTTGACCAGCCAAAGCAACCGCCCAAAACGGCCACAGGCCGCTCATGCACTGGTCGGCGGTAGCATATGCGCTGACAGCTCGCGTATACTCGCGCGCCACTCAACAACACTTTCCCCGAGACAGATCAATGTTTACCGGAACCCTGCCTTTCACAGATACTCATCGCCCTTATATTGCTCTGGCGCCGATGGAAGGCCTGATGGATGGAACATTCCGGGAGCTGCTGA
Source organism: Thalassolituus maritimus (assembly GCA_913019975.1). GTDB lineage: Bacteria > Pseudomonadota > Gammaproteobacteria > Pseudomonadales > Oceanobacteraceae > Thalassolituus. The sequence continues at coordinate 132,689 of CAJWBH010000004.1, forward strand.
CCGCCGTAGGCGGCATTGATCATTGCGTCACAGAGTTCATCCGTGTGACGCAACAAGTGTTTCCATCGAAAGTGTTCTACCGTCTCTGCCCCGAATTACACAACGGCGGGCGCACCCTCGCAGGCACACCAGTCCACGTCCAGCTGCTCGGCAGCGACCCTGAACTCATGGCAGGCAATGCTGCAAAAGCTGCTGAGCTGGGTGCCCTTGCCATTGACCTGAATTTTGGTTGCCCGGCAAAGACTGTCAACCGCAGCCAGGGCGGCGCTGTATTACTGCAATACCCGGACTTCCTGAATCGCATCGCCAGTGCGGTACGCGATGCAGTGCCAGCGCACATCCCTGTCAGTGCTAAAATGCGCCTGGGCTTTAAAGACAAGAGTCTTGCACTTGAGAATGCATCTGCACTCGCCTCGGGAGGGATTCAATGGTTAACGGTTCACGCCCGCACGAAAACAGAAGGCTATAAGCCACCGGCTTACTGGAAATGGATTGCCGACATCAAGCAAGTGGTTGATATTCCGGTACTCGCCAATGGTGAAATATGGACGCCTGAGCAGGCACAACAATGCCAACAGGAAAGTGAATCTGATCTTTTGATGATTGGACGGGGTCTGGTAGCCACGCCTGATCTGGCGCGGGTGATTAAAGAACCCGGCTATGAGCCCATGACATGGCAGCAACACCTTGGATTGCTGGAGAAACTATCAGAATCTCTGGAACACTTAACGGATAAGCAGCTCACGGACAGGCTGAAACAATGGCTGCACTATTTTTCGATGCATTCAGAGACGATTAAATCCGTCTTCGATACGGTAAAGCGCGAACGCTCGAGGGAAGCATTTTTTAACAAGATAAAACAAGCGTCCGGTTCAAGCCTGTAGCGGACTTTGCTTATCTGAATGCCAGTCTAACTGCCGCGCTAACTGACCTGCAGTGCAGGCCAGTTGGCAGGTCAGTTAACAGGATAGAAATCAGGAGTTCAGATCTGCCGTCAGATCATTCACACCGGCTTCTTTTAACAGTGAATCTACCAAAGGTGCCATGGCGCGATGCTTCAGGGCGCTATCGACCAAAGCCTCAGGTAAGCTTAGTCCGGCTTCTTTGTCTGCACTCAGAATACCTTTGTGGCCACCCTCGCCCAAACCACTGAGCCCATCGATTGATACGATCTTCATACCGTCGATATTCTCCAGAGGCTTGACGCTTTCACGGATAATCATTGGCAGACTCTCGTGCAGGCTCAATACACGCTTCAGTGCAATCTGTGCTTCGCTGAGGCTGTTCAGTGCCTCATTCATTGCACGCTGACCTTCTGCATCTACGATGTATTTCTCACGGTCAGCTTCAACCCGGACGCGAATCGCATCTGCTTCGGCCTGTGCCTGCAAGCGCAGCGCCTCGGCTTTGTCTTCGGCTGCAAATTTCTCAGCTTCGGCTGATACTTTCACACCCGTCGCCTGACGTTCAGCTTCTTTCTTGGCTTCGATCAGTTCGATCTCTTTTTCACGCTCGGCAATTTCTACCTGCTTCGCAGTCGTTACTTTCTCTTCGGCTTTTACTGCTTCTGAGCGGGCTACGTTAGCTTCCTGATCAGCCAGCGACTGCTCTTTCGATTTCTGAGCAACGGCAATGGCACGTTCCTGCTGAGCAATCTCCAGAGATTTCTGTTTCTCAATTTCGCGCTCTTCCAGTTGGCGTTCACGCTCAATTTCCTGCTCACGGAGGCGACGCTCTTTCTCAATTTCCAGCAGACGAGTGGTTTGCTCCGCTTCAATACGGGATTCATCGACCTCACGTTTTGCAATGATCTCAGCCTGCAATGCAGTACGCTCTTTGTCTGCTCTTTCTTTTGCGATATCCGCTTGCTGCTGTGCTTCGCGATTTTCAATTTCACGCTGCTGATCCATTTGTGCATAACGGACTTCACGCTGAATTTCGAGACGCTGGCGTTCGGCCTCCAGATTCTTGGTTTCAATCTGAACTCTGGTCTCCTGCTCTACATCGTTCACCTCCTTACGACGTGCTTCGATGGAGCGGGTCATTCTCGAAAGACCTTCGGCATCGAACACATTGTCCTGCTGGAAGAATTCACGCGGAGTCTGGTCCAGCCCTGTGAGCGATACCGACTCGAGCTCCAGACCATTCTTTAACAGGTCTTCACTCACGACCTGCTGCACTTTCTGAACGAACTGGCTGCGCTGCTCGTGCAGCTCGGCCATTTCCATTTCAGCCGCTACGGAGCGTAGAGCATCAACAAATTTACCCTCGATCATTTCTTTCAGAGCTTCAGGGTCAAGCGTGCGCGCACCCAGTGTCTGAGCGGCGTTTGCGATCGCATCATTCTCTGGCTTTACACGCAGATAGAATTCAGCCAGAACATCAACACGCATACGATCTTTAGTAATCAGTGCCTGCTGTTCCTTGCGGGATACAGCCAGGCGCAAGGTATTCATATTTACCGGAATCACTTCATGAAGTACCGGTAATACCATTGCCCCACCATTCAGAATTACTTTTTGTCCGCCCATACCAGTACGAACAAAAGACCGTTCTTTAGACGCTCGGGTATATAACCGGGAAAAAATAATACCGACCACCAGCAGCGCAACAAACAACACTACTGAAATAAAAATAATTGAACCAAGATTACTCATTTTTCTTCAATTCCTTATGAGGGATTCACTAATATTTATACCTGCCCCAGATTCGGGTTAGCAGGTTCTATCACTTTAAACGTCGCCCCAGCAGACTCGACCAGGAGTACTTTGTCGCCCTGTTTAAAAACAACGTCTTCCATTGGCTCGACCATGACGTAATGGGTAGTGCCGTGACGATCCTTAAAACGGGCTTCCGCCGGAGAATTCTGACGAGCTTCACCTATGGTGATGACCGCAACGCGACCCACAAAGGTGCTGGAGGAAATAGATTCCGTCTCGTCTTTGAAAACGACTTTAGCTAATACTCCATTGCATCCACGCACCATTGGTAGCGCAGCAACGACTGCCAGGGGCGAAGCAATTAATGCGGGTAACGTAAAGCCCAGGATACTTTCGAGAACTGACTGAAGAACCAACCCGGCAAGCCCAAAAGTAGCGAGAAAGATAACCAGAAGTACTAACGCAGGGACCTGCCCGAAACGAATCCAGCCAAGAAAACTGGTCAGTACCCCTCCCGAACTGATATTCCCGTCAATATCAAACTCAACATCGGGAAGCAGACTGTCTATCGCTTCGGACATACCCGCACCGATGACCGTCAACACGCCTTCAGTCAGAGCAATAATCAGCATCAGCATCAAAGCGACACTGAACGGGAAATTATTATCGGCGAGCAGAAATTCCATTTACGATTCCGACTTAATACGTGCTAGACGTTCTTTAATACGGTTACTGCGCGACAGTGATTCCAGCTCGGCTAACTTAGCAGCATCCTGATTTCCACTGACGCCCGGTGCACCGGCATTATTCATCACACGGTTAAACGCTGCCGTAGCTTTCTCTAAACGGCGGGAGGGTTCGCTACTACCTGGAACACCGGGTTCACCAGAAGCCTGCGCTTCTGCTTTCCGGTACTCTTCCTTCGCTTCTTCCATTTCACGCTTTTTCGCCTGCAGAGCCTGAATGTAAGAATTCAGTTCAACAATTTCAGCATCGGCATCAGTAATTGATTTCTCAACCACCGGAAGCATGGCCTCTATGTCCATCTGACGAGCGATCGCTGCTTCTGCAAGGTCATCGCGACCTTCGTTGACGGCAATTTCAATCTGCTCCTGAAGCTCAACATGGCGGGCGTTATCTTTATTCAGAGACTGGCTGCTGAGATAACGGGCTGCTTCTGTCTTGCCTAGCTGCTGCCTGACTTCTTCAATGGCTTCGTCAATTTCGCGGATCGTCTGCTCCATTACCATAACGGGTGCGACATTCTCCAACGAATCGATCAGGGTATTTGCGGATGCTGCTACCAGGCGCCCGATTCTTGCGATGTATCCTTCCGGCATAATGTATTCCTCAGTGTGTCGTTAATCTATTCAGTCAGAGTTTCAATCAAATGAAGAAGCCGCTGTTTACGGTCGACATCGACGTCTTCAAGACGATTAGCATGTTCAGATATCAGAGCAGGTAGCAGTTGCTTAACCAATTGCTCAGCTACAGGGAGTAATCTCTGCTCCAGGTTTCTCAGAAAGGCATCATCACGCATCGTGGCCTGTACGCAAGCTGCGGTCTCTGCTACCCCAGCGAGCAGGGCTTCACAAACATCACTGCGTGATTCAGGGTCAGATTTACATTCTGCAAGGATCGGCGCTGCTACTTCTGAAGACGACAAGTAGGCTCGGGCAAAACTTTCGGAGCCGACCTGCTCCCGAGCCATACGAATAAGCTCGCGTACTTTTTCACTCTGGGTGACAGCACCATTTTGCTCAATACGCATAAGATACGCGTAATCTTCCGGAGACAGTCTGACGCTGATGGATTGGGATTTATTGAGCACCCTACTCTCCTTGAGGTTGGCTTTCCTTGTTTGCATACAAATGTATACACCCTTGGAGGTATCGGTCAAGCACTTTCGTGATAGCGAACACCTATCGGGATAATGGATAAGATCAAATATGATAATGATTCTCAAGTGCTATTCTAAAGTTCTTAAAGCAACCTACAGCGAGATCAGCCTCATGACTAAGACTATCAGCTTTGCCATTATGCACTTCGCCATTGCCTTTTCTGTGGCTTACGCCTTGAGTGGCAGCTTTATTGTTGGTGGGGCAATCGCTATCGTGGAGCCCGCCATTAACACAGTCGGGTACTACTTCCACGAGAAGATATGGGCCCGCCGTCACGTTGCGGCTCAGACCTTTGATATCAGCCAGAATGGAGCTGCGATGGTCAAAGCCTGATATCCTGACTCCCCATATTCGCTAACCATGGCCTTCAGATGACATCCAGAATTTCCCTGTTTGCAGACGTACAGAACATTTATTACACCTGCCGGCAGGAATTCGGGCGTCACTTTAATTACCGGGCGTTGTGGGATGAGCTGATAAAGGGCCGTGAACTTCATACCGCCGTCGCGTATGCAATTGATCGTGGCGATGCCGGGCAGATGAACTTCCAGCGCATATTGAAAGACATTGGCTTTCACGTGCGCCTGAAGCCTTATATTCAGAGACGCGATGGCTCAGCTAAGGGCGACTGGGACGTCGGTATTACCATCGACCTGCTGGATGCCGCTCCGTCGTCAGATATCATCGTGTTGTTATCTGGTGACGGAGATTTTGATCTGGCGCTGAAACGTGCCCGAAGAGACGGTGCGCAATGCTGGGTAGTCGGCGTTGAGGCTCTGACGGCAAAGTCTCTGATCGACGCCGCAGACCGGTTTATCCCCATTACAGAGGCGCACCTGTTACCTTCAGGGTAATGAGTAAAACCGGGTTTAACTCTCAGCCAGAACGACCACTCTCAGTGGGGCCGGGTAGCCTTCCGCCGTTTTGTTACGATCTTCCGGATCGAGAAAATCAGGCAGCGAATTAAAGCGCATCCAGTCAGTGCTGCGTTGCTCTTCCAGCGACGTCTGATTCAAATCTACGAGCCTGGGGTTCTTTAAGCCCGCGCGGCGGCACCATAAAAGCAGTGTTTCCACAGAAGGCAAAAACCAGACATTACGCATCATGGCATACCTATCTTCGGGCATCAGTACTTCACCCAGCTCACCATCTATCACCAGAGTTTCGAGTACCAGTTGGCCACCCGGGCGCAATGTATCCCGTAATTCCTGCAAGTGATCAATCGGGGATTTCCGGTGATACAGCACCCCCATAGAGAAGGTGGTATCAAACGCGCGTAGTCGTGGTGGCACGTCTTCCATACGTAGCGGCAGGAGATCGATGCTTAACGTCCCATGGGCGCGTTCTGCGTAGCGTTTGTACGCCTGAAACTGCATTAAAAACAGGCGTGACGGATCAATACCAATCACCCGCCCGGCACCGTCTCCCAGCATGCGCCACATGTGGTAGCCAGAACCACAGCCGACATCGAGAATATTGCGCCCTTTTATGGGGGCAAGATGCGGAGCCACCCGATCCCATTTCCAATCTGACCGCCATTCAGTATCGACGTAGGTATCAAAGAAGCGGAATGGGCCTTTACGCCACGGCATCAGGCCGCGCAGCCCCTGCTCCACAGCATCGCGCTGTGCATCATCAAGCTGAGTTTTGGTCAACGCAAGATCATAGGATGTGAGGTCACACGCTTCTGGTGTAATTGCTGGGAGTCTATCCAGCGCCTCCAGCCATCTCGCCTGGTCGCCGTGTTCTTTATCATGAAGAAACGTCTGTAACTGTTCGCGCAGAATATTGCCCCACGGGCTGAATTTCCCTTCACAGAGAAACGCGTGAACATCATCAAACCATGGCAGCAAAGAGTTGTCGGCGGCAGTCATTTTTTATCGATTTATTTAGCTTTTTATTTAACTATTTATTTAACAGCGAGGTAAGAAACAAAATTAAAACACTGATACCAGCGAATCACCTGAGAGAAACCAGCTGCTTTCAGTCGGTCACGATGCACTTCTTCAGTTTCAGGAATCAGTACGTTTTCGATGGCACTGCGCTTCTGTGCTATTTCAAGATCCGAATAGCCGTTAGCACGCTTAAAATCATGGTGCAGAGTATCCTGAATGCTCTGTTCACTGTCTGAAAATGCTATTTTTTCAGACAGAATAAGTGCGCCACCGTCACAGGTAGCCTCTGCAATACGCGAGAGAAGGCTCAGACGTTTTTCAGGTTCTATAAATTGCAGAACAAAATTTAGTGCAGTTACTGAAGCGTTTTCTATCGGATGTTCACAAATATCGGCGCAGATCAGGTCAACCTCTGGACCATCATCGTCGAGAGCAAGGTAATGTCCAGCGCGTTCCAGCATAGACTGTGAATTATCAATACCGATGATTCTGCAATCGCTGTTCTTCAGTGCATGACGCATGGCCAGAGTCACCGCCCCCAGAGAACAGCCCAGGTCATATAAGTTCGTCCCCGGCTGCGCATAGCGGGCTGCAATAATGCCCGACATCGCCACGGTCTCAGCGTATCCGGGTACCGAGCGTTTGATCATATCCGGGAAAACACGGGCGACTGCGCTGTTAAACTCAAAGTCGGCTACCGATTCATGCGGCCGGGTATAAATATCGTCTCTTTCGCTCATGAGTCTGACGTCTCTTTCTCTGAAGGTGCCGAAGTCAGGGAGAAGTCATCCTCATCAGCGCCAGAGCCAGAGCCAGACTGACGACCTGACTCTTTAAACTCTGGTTTAGTCGACTCTAAAGCCTGAGCCTCATGCAACTCATGTTCAGCATTTGCTTCTTCTACCAGCGATTTTGCCATTTCCTTCTTAGCCCGGACGCCTAGCTTACGGAACTGGTCCGCCTGATTAATCAGGTTTCCGCGTCCGCCTTTGAGTGCTTTCCAGGTGTCGTCGTAGGTACTCTGAACTGTGTTGATCTGACGTCCCATGGTTTCCATCCGCTCAGCAACAATCACCAGCTTGTCATAGATCTTACCGGCCTGGTCGGCGAGTTTTTCGGTGCTTTTATTACGTCGCTCAATTGCCCAGATACTGGCTACCGTGCGCAAAGTTGCCAGCAGAGTTGTCGGCGTCACCACAACAATCCGACGCTCAAACGCTTCATTAAACAGAGTATCGTCCTGCTCGAATGCAGCCATAAACGCAGGCTCTACCGGCATAAAGAGAAACACAAAATCCGGCGAGTTCAGACCTTCGAGTTGTTGATAAGCTTTTTCGCTCAGAGTGCGGATATGCTGTCGGATGGCCTCAACATGCTGGCGCGCATACTGCGAACGCTCGGCGTCCGTTTCGGCATTGACCATATCGGTATAGGCATTCAGCGAGACTTTAGAATCGACAATAATGTGTTTATCGTCCGGTAGATTAATAATGACATCCGGGCGATAGCGCTTACCCTGGTCGTCATTGAGTGACTGCTCGCGAACAAACTCTTCGCCTTCACGCAATCCGGATTTTTCCAGCACCGTTTCCAGTACAAGCTCGCCCCAGTTACCCTGCTTTTTCTTTTCACCGCGCAGCGCGGTTGTCAGAGCGTGCGCTTCTGCACTCATCTGCTGATTCAGCTTATGCAGTTCGCCGATCTGTGCTTGCAAGGACGCACGGTCTTTAGCGTCGGATACATACACGTCCTCTACTTTTTTCTTCAGTCCTTCGAGCTGTTCGCGGAAAGGATTCAACAAGGCATTAATGCCCTGCCGACTCTGCTCACTGAACTGCTTGGTTTTCTGCTCAAAGATTTTTTGTGACAGATTTTCAAACTCTTTTAGCAGCTGCTCACGTGACTCATTAATAACCGCAAGCTTTTCATCGGCGCTGCGCTGCTCCTGCTGTCGGGCCTCCTGTTCGGTCGCCAGCCGCGACTGAACATCACTTAGCTGAACTTGCAGCTGTGCCGATTTTGAATCCAGCTCTGCCAGTCGTTTCTCAAGTAGCTGTTCCTGACGCGATAGTGCAGACAGCTTTTCCTGCTCTCTGGCCAGCGCCAGCCCGGAATCACTGGCACGGGCTTCTGCTTCCTGACGAGCCGACCGTTCAGCATTGAGCTGATCAGCCAGCACGGACTTTTCTTCGCGCAGGCGCTCTGCGTCCGCCGTCAGTTGCTGAACCTGCAGCGCTGACGCTTCTTTGTCGGACGCTGCTTTACGCTCACGCAACAACCAGCCCAAAGCAAATGTAGCAGGAACAAAAGCCGCTATTAATGCCGCGAGTAACGGTGAATCTGAAAGAAATTGGAGAGATTCGGTCATGATTTACCTAAACAAGTAATTCGCTCAATGAGTCGACCACCAGATCCGGAGCGCTGTTACGGATATCGTCGCCATGATTGTACCCGTAGGTCACCGCGACCGTCGCAACGCCTGCCGCTTTCGCTGCGGCAATATCATGGCGGGAGTCACCAATCATGATGGTTTGAGAAGGCTTAATGCCCGTTTCTTTACAGGCATGCAGAACCGGAACAGGCGATGGCTTCTTTTCAGCGAGGTCATCGCCGCAAAGCAGAAAAGCAAAGTATGTTTGCCAGCCCAGAGAACGAATCAGGGGCTCAGTAAACAGACGCGGTTTATTCGTCACCAATACTTTTCTGGATTCAATGGTCTGCAGAAACCTATCCACACCGGCAAACGCGCCGGTCGCGTGATGAAGACATTTCAGGTACGCGTCATCGAAATACTGTCGCGCGGTCGATACCTGATCAGCATCAAGCGCTAATGCGGCGTCTTCGTTTCCTTCTGCGAGCGCACGACGCACCAACATATCCGCACCGTTACCTACCCAATCTGCAACCTGTTGAGGACCCGCCACCTTACGACCCAGTGCCACCAGCATATTGTCGGTTGCTATTGCCAGATCAGGCACGCTGTCGATCAGAGTGCCATCCAGATCAAGCAGTACCAGCTGCGGCTGACCATCGCCTGTCAGAGCGCAGACGTCTGCATTGAACATGGATCAGCTGCCCGCTTTGGCGATTTCCGCACGCATGTCGTCAATGACGGTTTTGTAATCTGGTGCATTAAAGATCGCAGAACCGGCAACGAACATATCCGCCCCAGCGGCGTATATTTCACCAATATTGTCGACCTTCACACCACCATCGATCTCGAGGCGGATGTCGTAGCCTGACTCGTCAATCTTTTTACGTGCTTCGCGCAACTTGTCCAGCGTCGCAGGAATAAAAGACTGACCACCAAACCCTGGGTTAACTGACATCAGCAAGACAACATCGAGCTTGTCCATGACGTAGTCCATGTAATGCAACGGCGTTGCCGGGTTAAATACCAGACCCGCTTTACAGCCGGCGGATTTAATCAACTGCAGGCTACGGTCAATATGGTCTGAAGCTTCAGGGTGGAAGGTGATGTAGGTCGCTCCCGCTTCGGCGAAATCCGCGATCATGCGATCAACCGGGCTGACCATCAGGTGAACATCAATGGGCGCGATCACGCCATGATTACGCAGAGCCTTACACACCATAGGGCCAATCGTAAGATTCGGAACGTAGTGGTTATCCATCACATCGAAATGAACGACATCGGCACCGGCTGCCAGAACGTTGTCGACTTCTTCACCTAAGCGGGCAAAGTCGGCGGACAGGATAGACGGGGCAATCAGACATTCCTTCATGGGCTTGGATTCCAGGGGGCAGTGAATTTGGCGTTATTGTACGTGCTCTCCCTCTCCTATGCCATTTACCAGGCCATTTCCTGTGCCATCCGGCCCTCGTACCATTCTGTATTGGGGAACGGTTCTTGCTGTTGTTCATGTATGTCCTTGATTCGCGATATTTCTGACGCTATGAAACCAATGTTTGCCTGTTGCTTTGCCACTTGCCTACTCCTGATTGCCGTCTCGTTGCCGGCGTTCAGTGAAGAGGAAGAGAATGAAAGTACTCCGCCGGAGGAAACGGCAGAACAGGCAACGGATGAGTCCGGAAGTCCTGCCCCCGTCGCACCTGTCCGGGCGGTCCCTTACCCCGACTCAGAACGACACCAGAGCATCATTGAGCACCTGGCGCTGTTTCAACGTTCGGATGAGGTTGTGACCCTCGTCGCCGGACCCGACTCTTTTCATGGACTATTCCTACGGGAACAAAGCGGTAGGCCACAGGGTGGCGCACTGATACTTCACGACATCGAACAACATGCTCACTGGCCCGAACTGGTTGCGCCACTGCGGGAGGCACTGACTGACTATGGCTGGACCACGCTGGCAATTGAACTGCCAACCGCACCAGTGGAGCGGCTGCCTGTGCGTATACCCACAGAGCCCGAGGCCCCGCCCTCTGAAGAGGACAGCACTGAAGAAAACACGGAAGAAACTGCACAAGAATCCGATGCTGAGCCAGATCAGGAACCGGCCGAGAACCTTGCTACCGAAGAAACGGATGTGGAAGAAGCCGCATCACAAGCGCCTTCTCAGGACGGGACTTCTCAGGACGATACGCCTGCTGCTGAAACCACCCCAGGGCTGACTGCTGAAGAGAAGCGCAAAGCCTACACCGAAGGCATTGCCGGGCGCATTCGCTCCGGCCTGGGTTATCTGGCCAGCCGCGGCCAGCTGAACAATGTCGTTATCGCTCATGGTGACAGTGCCGTATGGGCTGCGAATGCCGTACAGACCCGACAACGTGAGACTGAAAACTCAAACGGTCTGGTATTGGTTCTGGTTGATCCGAGAGAACACCCTCTGAGCCCTCTGCGTCTCTCTCAGGTTCTGGAAACGCTGGAAGTTCCCGTGCTCGATATCCTTACCGCAGAGGCGAGGTCCTCTTCATGGCAGGACAAACAGAGAATGGGCGCAATGAAGCGTCGCCATCACGACCGTTATCAACAAATTCACCTCAGCAGTGCCTCTGCCGACAGCAATACCGTACTTCGAAGGATAAGAGGCTGGCTGCGAACAAATGCTGCAGGGACAGAACTACCCTAATTCAGAATCTATTCTAAGCTTAGTGGGAATACCCACCTGATGGAGAGAGATTGTGGCCGCGCCAGTATTCATAATTGCAGCCAGCGTATCCGCCGAGTTGCACCAGGCAATGATAGAAGCCAGAGGTCTGGCCCTGACAGCAAAGAATGCCAGGGCGCTGGCGGTTCGTGCCGGGAGTAAGACTGTTGGCTTCCGTGCGATCACGGATTTTATTGAAGAACTCGCCAGTGCCATTATCTCGCAATCGAGGGTGATCAATCATCACGCTGAGAAACTATCGACTCAGGCCGTAACAGCCTGGCATTCGGATAACGCCATGGCACATTTTCGCTGGGTTGAAGCCCAGAAGCCGGAGCACCTTGCTTCTATCCGCCCGCATATTAATCAATGCGATAAGCAACTCGACGCACTGAATCACGAACTCCAGATCGGTCTCAGAGACCTGATTGGCCAGATCGATGAGAGTTACAAACACATTCGAACTGCAAACCTGATTGCAACCTCCAGCCACGTAGAAGCGGCTACCGCGGGCGATTTCCGTGAACAGCTTGAGGTAATTGCCGACAACATCCGTAAAACAGCAGACCGGATTGCAGCCCATCTTAATCGCGCTAACAGTCTGCTCAGCCAGAACCACAGGGAAAGGAAAATAGCATGCTAGCCACCGTTTTGTATGAAGATGGCGATCACCGCTGGATTATGTTCGCGCGTGATCCAGGTAAGCCAGATGGCATCATTGATACCAACCAATACCTGATTCAAAGCGGGAACGAGGCCATTCTCCTTGATCCCGGTGGTATTGAGCTGTTCGCTCCTATGCTGTCCTCCGTGCTGAAGTACGTCCCGGCCGAGGGCATCACTAAATTGTTCGCCTCTCATCAGGATCCTGACATTATTTCATCTCTCGGGCTCTGGGATCAGGCTCTACCGAATGCGGAACTCTATTCTCCATGGTTATGGGAAAGTTTTATTCGCCACTTTGGTATGAACAACATCACGTATAAAGCGATTCCGGATGAAGGCATGACAATTACGCTCGGGCGTATTCAGCTGCAATTCATTCCCGCGCACTACCTGCATTCCTCAGGTAATTTTCATGTATGGGATGCTAAAGCCGGCATTCTGATGAGCGGTGACGTCGGTGCCGCCCTCGAAGAACCCGGAGCCCCGCTGTGGGTAGACAGCATGGAGCGGCACGGTCCGAAAATGAAAAAATTTCACCAGCGCTGGATGCCCTCCGATGCCGCTAAACACGACTGGATCCGTCGGGTAAGTGCACTCGATATTAAGATCATGGCGCCCCAGCATGGCCGCTTGTTCAAGCCACCACACGTTGCTGACTTCCTGCGCTGGTTCGAGCAACTGCCCGTCGGTGTCGCCATCAAAGGCTAATCCCTGATTAATAATACTCCCGGGAGCCTGACTCGCTCCCGTTACCTCTTCTGTTACTGCTCCCGTTAAACGAGTCGCCGTGATAGCATGCCTGCGAATTTTCTCTGGAACACCGCGCATGGATCTCCCTATATTTCAGATCGACGCTTTTACTCTGAAAAACTCAAGTGCCCTGAGTGGCAATCCGGCAGCTGTTGTTCCGCTTGATGACTGGCTGGACGATCGCCAGATGCAGGAAGTTGCTACCGAGAACAACCTCTCCGAAACGACATTCTTTGTTAAACAGGAAGACGGCACCTATCACTTACGCTGGTTCACGCCGACCAGCGAAGTCGATTTATGTGGGCACGCAACGCTGGCGACAGCCCATGTGATCCATCAGATTCTGGGGGATACACGAGAACAACTTCCCATGACCTGCCAGGCGGGTGATATATCGGTCACCGTGCTGAGTAAAAAGTCTCCTGTCCGCTATTGTCTTGAGTTTCCAGAGCGTGCGCCGGAGGCGGTCACGGGCAAACGATTACTGAACAAGGTCAGTAAAATACTCAACACGGAAGTCATTGAGCTCCTGCAGTCCCGCGACCTCATCGCCGTTCTGAAGGATGAAAAAGCAGTGCAGGACTGCACACCCGACTTCGCTGCTCTCGCCGAGCTGGATTGCTTTGCTCTGGCCATCACCGCACCAGCCCAGCACGGTCGCATTGATTTCGTCAGCCGCTTCTTTGCACCGCGGCAGGGGATTAACGAAGATCCTGTAACCGGCTCTTCTTTTTGCTCGCTGGCCCCACTTTGGGCCGAAAAACTCGGAAAGAACCGCCTGCAGGCCCGACAGATATCTCAGCGAGGCGGCCAACTCAGCCTCGACCTGAAAGATAGCCGGGTCAGGATCACGGGAACCACCTATCACTACATGCAGGGCGTTATTCGCATACCCGACTGACAAGTCAGTGCACCAGCTCGTCAAAACCAGCTAAACTCTGAGCTATGGTTTCAAATACGATTCTACCTCCCGTCTTTGTTCCTCCCGTTCAGGATAATGAACGGGGGGAGACTTCTGCGCGCAGACAAAGCACGCAGACTATTGACGAGCGAGAAAATAGCAGAAAGGTAGAATATATCCCGGCAATACCGGATGAAGCCGATCTTGAGGCCATGGCAAACAGCCTTCAGCGTGAAAAACCAGCTGGACCAACCTCAGCCTATGGCGAGGTCGCGGCTATGTCAGTAGAAGACAATCGAGGCCGACTGCTCGACCTGTACATCTGATGCGGTACTACTGCGCTGACACAGGATCAATCCTGTAACTGCCCTGAGCAGAATCTCCCCAGCCCATGTCCGCATTAAGTGAATCTGCGATATGACGTACTGAAATATCCGTCATCAGTAGTCCTTCGTCCAGCATCGATGCTTCGATAAGCTTTTTGCGCAACCGGACCTCAAGAGTTCCACTTTCGTCAAAATGTCCCCGACTATGGATATGAGTCACCAGATTACCTGTCTTATCGAGCAAACGAGCCGATACGACAACCACCCCAGGCTCGAATACCTCAGCCATAATAGGGATCAACCACTCGTCCCCCTCGCTTGAGATATTACCGACGCCCTTGATCAGCACTTTGGGATTGAAGAGTTCAATGTCGACCGTGGACTCAATCGGTAAACGTTCTGGTGCCTTGAGAGTCAGAACGAGGGTCAACTGATCCGGCCAGCCTGCTTCAGGGGTAATCATTGCACTGCCAACGGTGCCGTTACCCGTGGTGATCCATTCAGGCGTTGCCTCAGCGATGTAATTTCCCTGACGGGTTGTCACTGCCAAAGACATGTGTGAGCCCCTTGGCGGCTCACCAGACTCAGGGGCGAACTGCATCCGTGCAGCGATCTGCTGATTCCGGCGGAACCTGTACTTGAGCACCTGCAAGGTCAGGCTGCCAGTCATTTCATCGGTACGAATCCGCTCTGTATACGTTACAGGTTTCAAGGCCCTGGACCAGATATCTCCACCAATATCCGTCAGGTCAGCCTCACCCGCTGCCGAGGGAGGCAATGCAGACAGGACACGAATAGACTGATGTTGATCTGAGGACAACAGCTCAGGTGAAAGGAACTGCATAGTGAGCGCAATCAGCGCCCCCGGTAGCAACAGGATGCCACCAAGTAACCAGGGTTTTGACGAGTTTTTCATGCCGGTACGAACCAGATTGTTATTGTTGTGCCTTCGAACAATCGAAGAGACATGATAGACAGCTATATAAGTGTAGTAGCACATCTGGCCTTAACGCAAAAATCACGAACGCAATTATAAAGCTTGTCGCACTGTGTTCGCATTCAGCATCGGATAAACCAGAACGCCACGCGTACACACTAACACCTTAACCGTGGCACGTCATGCCATTGCCATGCGCATTCGAATAGCGTGGAATATTGGGTTGAGCAATGGAATTAAAACGAAGAAAAACAGGACACGATAATGACAATGAAAAAGTATGTGCCTGCAGCTCTGGCTGCATTAGTGGCACTGGGGGCTAACCCTGCACAGGCTGGGCAATACGTCGTAACCACCAGAGTCGCGCAAGACGATGCCGGGGAACGCTTTCAGAAGTGGTTCCCTGAGATGGCCGTTAAACGCCGCATGGCAGACCGTCGCCGCTGGGTAATTAATCTTCCTGACCACAACACCCGCCTGATCGAAGCGCTGCAGCGCTACAACCTGATTGAAGCCGTAGAGCCGGATATACAGGTTCAGGCCAACCTGGTACCGAACGACCCGTACCTCAGTCAGCAATGGGGACTATTCAGTGCTGCGGCAGGTATTAATGCCCAGGACGCCTGGGATATCACTCTGGGTGCCGGTGCAGTGATCGCGGTCGCAGACACAGGTTATGTCCCTCACCCCGATCTGAACGACAACCTTCTCCCCGGCTACGACATGATCAGTAGCTCAAGCAGCGCACGGGATGGCAATGGTCGTGATAGCAATGCGATTGACGAAGGAGACTACACCACTTTCTGGACCTGTGGTTATTCCAGCAACTCATCATGGCATGGATCTCATGTCGCCGGTATTGCCAACGCTTCTGCTGATGATGGTCTAGGAATCACTGGCGTAGCGCCTCAGGCTAAACATGTTCCGGTACGCGTTCTGGGCACCTGTGGCGGATCACTCTCTGATATCGCCGATGGTGTGCAGTGGGCGGCTGGCCTGCCTGTTGCTGGCTTGCCAACAAACAACAACCCGGCAGATGTTATCAATATGTCTCTAGGCGGTGCGGGCAGCTGCCCGGGCTTTATGCAGGATGCCATTAATGCAGCCACTGCGGCAGGAGCCGTGGTGGTCGTGGCAGCCGGTAATGAAAACACCGACGCGTCAGGTTCAGTTCCTGCGAACTGTAATAATGTTATCACCGTCGCCTCCGTTGGCGTCGACGGTAGCCGGGCGAGCTACTCTAACTATGGCAATGTTGTTGATATCGCAGCACCTGGTGGTGGCAACGGTGATGGCATCCTCAGTACTGTTGATAGTGGATCGCAGGGACGTGCAGGCGCGGCTTACGCAAAATATCAGGGCACATCAATGGCAGCGCCTCAGGTGGCGGGGGTTGTTGCCCTGCTTCGCTCAGCCAATCCATCCCTCACGCCTCAGGCCATTGAAGATGTTCTGAAGGATACGGCTCGTCCTTTCATTGGAAACTGTGATGGCTGCGGCACGGGTCTGGTAGATGCTTATGCGGCCTTACTGGCCGTGACCGATGGTGAACCTACCGATCCGACGGATCCGACCGACCCAACGGACCCGGTAGATCCAGACCCCATTATTGAAACAATCACCTATGGCGGTGCTACCAATGTCACGCTCAATGACGCAAGTCGTTACTGGTGGTTCTTCACCCGCGAAGGGGTTTCAAGGATCTCCCTGAATGTTGGCAATAGTGGTGAAAACGGGCAGGTAAACGTTGTAATCAATCACAGTAACCACAACGAGCTGAGTGTAACGCTGACAGCGCCGGATGGTACGCAAACAGCCATGAGCCGTACCTCGGTGGCTGGCACTGCCGGGCAGTATGCTACGACCACTAACGGTATCAGCGGCACTTATACTCTGACCGTCGTCGACCGCACTCCGGGTAACCGGGGCAGCCTGAATTACTTCGCTGCTTCTCAGGATGAAGTGCAGTAATCACATAATCTTCTCATAAAAAAAGCCGCTCGATTGAGCGGCTTTTTTCAGACGTTCAGCAGAACTTACTGCTCAACACCTTTCATGGTCAGCTTCACACGACCTTTCGGATCAACGTCCATGACGTGAACCTTAACGGTCTGGCCTTCGCTCAGGTAGTCAGAGACGTTCTCAACACGCTCTTCGCTGATCTGAGAGATGTGCAACAGGCCGTCTTTGCCTGGCAGTACGGTAATGAAGGCACCGAAATCAACGATCTTGCTGACTTTACCTTCGTAGGTAACGCCAACTTCGATATCCGCAGTGATGCCTTCAATCATGTTAACCGCTGCATCTGCGCTGGCTTTGTCAGTCGCGAAGATCTTGATCTCACCGTCGTCGTTGATATCAACAGAAGCACCAGTCTTCTCGGTGATGTCACGAATAGTCGCGCCACCCTTACCAATCACGTCGCGGATCTTGTCAGAGGCGATCTTCATAGTAGACATGGTCGGAGCGTTCTCAGACAGCTCTTTACGAGGCTCTGCGATCACTTTGTTCATGTCGTTCAGGATGCTCAGACGTGCAGCCTTGGCTTTTTCCAGAGCGATTTCCATGATCTGCTCAGTGATACCTTCGATCTTGATATCCATCTGCAGCGCAGTGATACCTTCGTCAGTACCAGCAACTTTGAAGTCCATGTCGCCGAGATGATCTTCGTCACCCAGAATGTCGGTCAGTACAGCGAACTGCTCGCCTTCTTTAACCAGACCCATAGCGATACCGGCAACAGGGGCTTTGATCGGCACACCTGCATCCATCAGCGCCAGAGATGCGCCACACACAGACGCCATAGAAGACGAACCGTTAGATTCAGTGATCTCAGATACAACACGGATGGTGTATGGGAATTCGTCCTGAGTCGGCATCATTGCCTGAACACCGCGGCGGGCCAGACGACCGTGACCAATCTCACGACGACCTGGAGAACCCATACGACCCGCTTCACCCACAGAGAATGGAGGGAAGTTATAGTGGAACAGGAACGGATCGGTTGTCAGACCGTGCAGGAAGTCGATCATCTGTGCGTCACGGGCAGAACCCAGTGTAGTCGCAACAATCGCCTGAGTTTCACCACGGGTGAAGATCGCAGAACCGTGAGTCGTTTTCAGAACGCCTGTTTCGATGGTCAGCGGACGTACGGTGTCGTTGTCACGACCGTCGATACGTGGCTGGCCTTCGATAACGCGGTTACGAACCACTTCGTACTTCAGTTCGCCAACCATCTCGGCGATCTCGTCAGCAGTGAAGCCTTCTTCGCCTTCAGCCGCTGCCAGTTTTTCAACGGCTGCCTTTTTAACTTCATCCAGCTTAGCGTAACGAGCCATCTTGTCAGAGATGGTGTAAGCCTCACCAATGCCAGCCGCAGCTTCTTCTTTAACAGCGTTGTACAGCGCTTCGTTACGGGCTTCCGCAGTCCAGTCCCAACGCTCAACACCCAGCTCAGCAGTCCACTCGCTGATCGCAGTGATCGCGCTCTGGAAAGATGAGTGTGCGAACAGTACCGCACCCAACATTTCGTCTTCGGTCAGCTCGTCAGCTTCTGATTCAACCATCAGAACGGCGTCTTTAGTACCCGCCACAACCATGTCCAGCAGAGACTCTTCGAGCTGCGCATCAGTTGGGTTCAGCATGTAACCGTCTTCGTCAGTGAAACCAACGCGGGCTGCACCGATAGGACCGTTGAAAGGTACACCAGACACGGCCAGCGCCGCAGATACAGCGATCATTGCACAGATATCCGGATCAACACCCTTTTCAGAGGCCATTACGGTTGGAATTACCTGAACTTCGTTCAGGAAGCCTTCCGGAAACAGAGGACGAATAGGACGGTCAATCAGACGAGAAGTCAGTGTTTCTTTCTCAGAAGGACGACCTTCACGCTTCAGGTAACCACCAGGGATACGGCCAGCGGCGTACATTTTTTCCTGGTAGTGAACAGACAGCGGGAAGAAATCCTGGCCCGGCTTAGTAGTTTTGGCGGCTACAACAGTCGCCAACACCTGAGTCTTGCCAATGGTGGCCAGCACAGCGCCGTCTGCCTGACGGGCGATACGACCAGTTTCGAGAGTGACGGTCTGGCCGCCGAATTCGAAGGTTTTTGTCTTAGCAACAGGGATATTGCTCATTCAGTCTTTCCTTAAATGTATACAGTAAATTCCCTACGTCACTGCCGGTGCTTCTAAGCATTGACCTTCGATCGATACAACCCGAAAGAAGATAAATGGTTAGAAGCACCACCGTGGATTACTTGATACACGGGGTTGGCACCACAGCTTGCGCAGGATGGTCTTAATTTACAGAGTCAGAGAAGCACAAAAAATAAGAGCCGCACTTGGCGACCCTTATCTTGCTGTCTTAGCGACGCAGACCCAGCTTCTTGATCAGCTCAAGGTAGCGGTTTGCATCTTTGCCTTTCAGGTAGTCCAGCAGCTTACGACGCTGGTTAACCATGCGAATCAGGCCGCGACGTGAATGGTGATCCTTCTTGTTCGATTTGAAGTGACCCTGCAGACCATTAATGTTGTAAGTCAGCAGTGCAACCTGAACTTCAGGAGAACCAGTGTCGCCTTCAGCGGTCTGGAATTCTTTTACGATTTCGGCTTTCTTTTCAGCAGACAGTGCCATGTTCTTTACTCCGTCTAATGTGCAAAAAATCACATCACCACCGTGCACATTTACAGTGGTATGCGGTGTCACTTATGTGACGGTTAAATCTTTTCAGGCCAGATCTGGCAGGCTCACCTGCATCAGTCTCTGTGACCGGATGGCGCCGTTCTCAACCCGGCCAATGCCAAGCAGAATACGAACCCCAGATTCAACGGCCCATAATTGTACAGAAGGGTTATCCGTTAAGCCAGTCTTAATCGCCTGTCCTTGCAGTAACCGTGCGGCTTCGGCGAGGGTTAGTGACACTTCCGGCCAGGTCTCTGGCAAGGCGGTTTCAGGAGGCATTAACAGTGCGTCCAGGGCACCTTTGTCTTCGCCACCCTGCTCAACGATCTGCTCCAGCTCTTCAAGCGTATGAGACATGGCTTCGTCGTATGGCCCGGAATGCGTGCGGTGAAGGTCCTGAACGAAGGCACCACAACCCAGAGCTTCGCCGATATCTTCCACTAAAGTGCGGATATAGGTGCCCTTGGAACAACGCACACTCAAGCTAAGTGAATCCGGAGTGTAGCTGCTGAGGGTCAATTCGTGGATACGGATAACGCGACGCTTCTTTTCAGCGACAGCGCGCATTTCTTCCTGCGACATCCCCTGACGTGCCAGCTCATAGAGCGGCTTACCATCCATCTTGAGCGCGGAAAACATCGGCGGCACCTGTTCGACGTCACCACGAAACCGGCTGAGCACAGTTTCGATTGTTTCAGTATTCAGCTCGGGGACCGGACGCTCCTGCAGAATCTCGCCTTCTTTATCCCCGGTACTGCGCACCTGCCCCAGCACTCCGCGAGTGTCGTAGCCTTTATCTGAATCGAGCAGTAACTGTGAGAACTTGGTGGCTTCACCTAAGCAGATGGGTAGGACACCGGTGGCCTCAGGGTCCAGCGCCCCCGTGTGCCCTGCTTTGTTGGCGTTATACAGGCGCTTTACGCGTTGCAGAACCTGATTGGAACTGAGCCCAAGCGGTTTATTCACCACCAGGATGCCGGAAATATCCCGGCCCTTCTTTCTACGCGCCATATCAGTCCTGACGGTCGTCCCCGTCATTCGCAGCATCGCCTGGATGACGCGCGTCATCTGCTGCACGTGCCTGTTTAATCAGGCCCGTCAGGTGATGACCACGTTCTAGCGTCTCGTCGTAATGGAAACGCAGCTGTGGCGTAACACGTGTGGTCAGAATTCTGGCCAGCTGAGAACGCAGGTAGCCTGCGGCTTCGTTCAGAATCTTGCTGGTGTTGGCACGAATCTCGGCGTCGGTTTCGCCCTTTGCACCCATCACGGTGAAGTAGATGTCGGCATAACCGAGGTCTTTCGCGACCTTGACCGAATTCAGGGTCACCATACCCAGCTTCGGATTTTTCATTTCAAACTGGATCATCTGCGCAACTTCGCGCTGGATCTGCTCCCCAAGACGGGAAGTACGGCTGAAATCTTTAGGCATTTTTATCTCTCTGAGGCCAGCTTTCCGGCCTGGTAAATGCGGGTTCCGGGCATCGCCCAGAGACACCAAAGCCCGGCATGGCCGGGCTCTGGTCTATGGTTCACACACTCGTGATTACAGAGTACGTGCAACCTCTTTCACATCGAAGACTTCAATCTGATCGCCTGGGCGAACGTCCTGATAGTTCTTCACACCGATACCGCACTCTGTGCTCTGGCGAACTTCCTGAACGTCGTCTTTGAAGCGACGCAGGGATTCAAGTTCACCTTCATAGATCACCACGTTTTCACGCAGTACGCGGATCTTCTTGTTACGGTAAATCGTACCTTCGGTCACCATACAGCCAGCAATTTGACCAAACTTAGGCGACTTGAATACGTCACGTACTTCAGCAATACCGACGATCTCTTCACGCAGCTCAGGCGCCAGCAGACCAGCCATTGCCTGTTTCACGTCATCAATCAGATCGTAAATAACGCTGTAGTAGCGCATATCCACATCGTTGTTCTCGACAACTTTCTTCGCTGCGTTATCGGCACGGACGTTGAAGCCGAACAGTACCGCACCCGCCGCAACGGCCAGGGTGGCGTCAGTTTCGGTGATACCACCAACACCTGAGGCAACAACGTTTACTTTCACTTCGTCAGTTGCGAGTTTCTGCAGTGAAGACACGATAGCTTCGAGCGAACCACGTACATCAGTCTTAACAACCACGTTCAGAGCAGCGACTTCACCCTCTGCCATACCGGCAAACAGTGCATCCAGTTTCGCGGCCTGCTGACGCTGCTGAAGCTGTTCTTTCAGCTTGGTTTCACGGAACTCAGCAACTTCACGCGCTTTCTTCTCGTTCTCGACAACCATGAAGTTGTCACCAGCATCCGGGGTGCCATTCAAGCCGAGGATCTCTACTGGAATAGACGGACCTGCAGAGTCAGTCTGCTTACCGTTTTCATCCAGCAGCGCACGAGCGCGACCGTAACAGGTACCAGCCAGAACAACGTCGCCCTTCTTCAGAGTACCGTTCTGAACGAGCAGAGTTGCAACCGGACCACGACCTTTATCCAGACGTGACTCAACCACTACACCCTGACCCGGGCCATCGAAGTGCGCTTTCAGCTCAAGCAGTTCAGCTTGTAGAAGTACCGCTTCGAGGAGTGTCTCGATGCCCATACCCGTTTTTGCAGAGACAGGGATAAACGGCACGTCACCGCCCCAGTCTTCCGGAATAACATCGCGTGCTGACAGTTCGTTTTTAACACGATCCGGATCAACACCTTCTTTATCCATCTTGTTAACAGCAACAACCAGAGGTACACCCGCTGACTTAGCGTGCTGAACGGCTTCTTCGGTCTGCGGCATCACGCCATCATCGGCTGCAACCACCAGAATTACGACGTCTGTTGCCTGAGCACCACGGGCACGCATTGAGGTAAACGCTGCGTGTCCCGGTGTATCCAGGAAAGACACCATGCCGTGATCTGTTTCAACGTGGTATGCACCAATGTGCTGGGTAATACCGCCCGCTTCGCCTGACGCTACGCGTGAGCTACGGATGTAATCCAGCAGTGACGTTTTACCGTGGTCAACGTGACCCATCACGGTAACAACCGGTGCACGGGTCGTCTGGTCACCGTCATAGTTGACGGCTTCAGTGACATCCTGCTCAAGCTGGTTGTCTGCGATCAGCTTAGATACTTTATGACCCATTTCTTCGACGACCAGAGTCGCAGTGTCCTGATCCAGAGGCTGGTTAATGGTTGCCATAACACCCATTTTCATCAGCTCTTTGATCACTTCACCGGCTTTCACAGACATCTTGGATGCCAGGTCACCAACCGTAATGGTTTCAGGCAGCTCAACTTCACGGACCACTGGCGCAGTCGGTTTAGTAAACGCATGCTCGTTATTCGCATTACGATTACTGCTGCGACCTTTAGTCTTCAGCTTAGCTTTTGGTCGACGCTGATTACGCCCGCCATTATTGTCTTCGTTATCGAAGCGGCTATCTTTGTCAGTGCGCTTACGCTCTGGCGTTTTAGCCTTCTTACGATGATCGTCACGCTGCTGAGCTGCTTCTGCTGCCGCACGTTTCTGCGCTGCATCTTCTTCAGGCGTTGGAGCTGGTTTTGCTTCCGCCTTCTTCTTAGGCGCTTCTTTCGCTTCAACTTTAGGTGCAGGCTCGCTTGCCGCTGGCGCTGATTCAGCTTTGCTTGCAGCCGCCTTGGCTCGCTCCGCTTCCTCTGCTGCCGCTTTCTCAGCTTCAGCCTGAGCCTTCAGGGCCGCTTCTTTTTCTGCAGCGATACGCGCTTCTTCTTCCTGACGGGCTTTCTCAGCCGCGACATCAACTTCTTCGCGTTTCACATAAGTACGCTTCTTACGCACTTCGATATTAACCGCTTTCTTACCACCCTGACCTGTTTTTAAAGTCGTAGTAACTTTACGCTTCAGAGTGATTTTTTTTGGCTCAGCGTCAGCTTCGCCGTGACTTTTTTTCAGAAATGCGAGCAGGCTTTGCTTCTGCTCGTCATTTACAGTGTCAGTCTCAGCGCTCTGAGGCAGGCCCGCTTCTTTCATTTGGGAGAGCAGGCGGTCTGTGCTCGTCCCTACCACGTCGGCTAGCTCTTTAACTGTTACATCTGCCATACGTTTCTCCTATACCGGGCGAGTGATTATTCAGTGCCTTCAAACCAAGGCTTACGGGCAGTCATGATCAGCTCGCCCGCTTTTTCTTCGGTCATCCCTTCGACATCCAGCAGGTCATCAATTGCTTGCTCAGCAAGGTCTTCCATCGTGCAGATACCTTTGCTGGCGAGAACCAATGCCAGATGCTTGTCCATGCCTTCCATATTAAGAAGGTCTTCCGCCGGCTGTGCTGATTCGAGCACTTCTTCAGACGCAATCGCCTGGGTCAGCAACACATCTTTGGCGCGATTACGCAGCTCTGTCACGATGTCCTCATCGAGGCCATCAATCTGGAGCATCTCTTCCATAGGTACGTAGGCGATTTCTTCGAGGGTCGTAAAGCCCTCTTCCACCAGAAGTGTCGCGAAGTCTTCGTCGATATCGAGGCTGTTCATAAAGCCTTCAATAAAGCCGGACGCTTCTTCGTTCTGTTTCTCGATGGCGTCTTCTTCCGTCATGACGTTGATTTCCCAACCCGTCAGTTCAGAAGCCAGACGAACATTCTGACCACCCCGGCCAATAGCCTGAGCGAGATTGTCTTCTGCAACGGCAACATCCATTGAGTTGGTTTCTTCATCAACAACAATCGACGCAACTTCAGCCGGAGCCATTGCATTGATTACCAACTGCGCTGGGTTGTCGTCCCACAGAACAATGTCGATACGCTCGTTACCACCCAGTTCGTTGGTTACTGCCTGAACACGCGCACCACGCATACCCACACAAGCACCAACAGGGTCGATTCGCTTATCGTTAGATTTCACAGCGATTTTAGCGCGCGAACCCGGATCACGTGCAGCACCTTTAATTTCAATCACTTCTTCTGAAATTTCAGGTACTTCGATACGGAACAGCTCAATCAGCATGGCTGGCACAGTACGGCTCAGCATCAGCTGAGGACCACGATTTTCCGGACGGATATCAAACAGAATGGCGCGTATACGATCGCCCATACGCATGATTTCACGACCAATCAACTGATCTTTAGGCATCAATGCTTCAGCGTTATTACCGAGATCGACAATAACGTTGTCACGAGTAACTTTCTTCACAGTGCCGCCGATCAGCTCGCCGACACGGTGTTCGTACTGTTCAACGACCTGAGCACGCTCAGCTTCACGAACTTTCTGTACGATGATCTGTTTTGCGGCCTGTGCGGCAATACGACCGAAGTCAGGGTTTTCTACCTGAATTTCGTAGGTATCACCCGGCTGCAGGTTGGTATCAATTTCGTGTGCTTCTTCCAGGGTCAGCTCATCACCAAGACCTGGTACCACGTCATTGCTTACAACCAGCCAGCTACGGAAAGTTTCGTAGTCGCCAGTTTTACGGTCGATATCCACACGGATAACGGCCTCTTCATCTTCGTAACGTTTTTTCGCTGCTGCGGCCAACGCCGATTCGATCGCCTGAAAAATAATTTCCCTGGAAACGCCTTTCTCGTTGGAAACCGCTTCCGCGACCAGGAGAATTTCTTTGCTCATCTTCTAGCCTCGCTTTGCAACCTTAATCCTTGAATTGTGGAACAACGTTAGCCTTTTCAATCAGCTCAATAGGCAACAGGTATTCGTTATCGTCTACGCGAAGAACGATGTCTTCCTGCTCCACACCAATTAATTGGCCCTTGAATTTCCGCCGCCCGTCAAACGCCATGCGCAAACGTACGTCGATAATATTTCCTGCTAATGACGCGTACTGCTCGAGTGTGAACACAGGACGATCCATACCTGGGGATGACACTTCCAGGTTGTAAACCTGAGAGATCGGATCTTCTACATCCATCACACTACTGATCTGACGACTGACTGCAGCGCAGTCATCAACGGTGATACCGTTTTCGTGATCAATAAACACACGCAATACTGTGTCTTTACCCTGGGAGATATATTCAAGCCCCCAGAAGGTATATCCCATGGACTCAACGACCGGACCGAGCAGTTCGTTTAACAGACTCTCTTTTGCCACGACAAATTCTCCCGGGGATTTGGCTCTCGCCACAAACAAAAACTGGGCAACATGTGCCCAGTCCGCTACTGCCTTTTGCAGACCGGAACCTGCAGAGCAGATTCCTGTGATACTGAGCATCCATAAACAAACAATTTCAGAATGCCAGCTACTAAAAAGCCCCTGACGTGAGGGGCTTTTCAAATAAGCAGCCGCATTATACGCGCTGCCAATAAAAAAAGCGAACCCTGGTCCGCTTTCTCAGATGACCGTTGAGTCACGATCATCGGAATAAGTTGGTGCGGATGGCGAGACTCGAACTCGCACGAGCGTTGCTCACCACCCCCTCAAGATGGCGTGTCTACCAATTCCACCACATCCGCACACAGGGGAAGAAATTACTTAGTCGTTTCTTCCGTTGTTTCCACAACCGGGCTATCTGCTTCAGCAGAAGCGTCCAGTTCTGGAGCGTCATCTTCAGACGGCGCGTATTCTTCCACAACTGGGGTGTCTTGCTCAAGTACTTCTTGCACTTCCAGTGTAGGAATTCCTGCTTCATCTGCACCAGAGGCCTTTTGCTTGGCATAAATGGCCAAACCCAGACTGGTAATGAAAAATGCGGTAGCGAGAATTGCTGTAGTACGACTCAGAAAATTGGCAGAACCAGCAGAACCGAATACAGTCTGAGATGCACCTGAACCAAACGAAGCGCCAGCGTCAGCCCCCTTACCTTGCTGCATCAGAACGAAAGCGATAATCGCGATAGCAATGACGATGTGACCGATGAGAATAATCTGTTCCATAAAAATCCTGAGCCCTTATGCCCGACAAATACCGAGAAATTCATCTACATCGAGGGATGCCCCGCCGACCAGACCACCGTCGATATCCTGTTGTGAAAATAATTCAGCCGCATTTGCAGCTTTTACGCTTCCGCCATAAAGCAAGCGAGTTGCAGCAGCAAGATCTGCGCTCCGTTCAGTCAATAATCCACGAATAAACGCGTGAATTGCCTGCGCCTGCTCTGGTGTTGCTGTTTCGCCAGTACCGATCGCCCATACTGGTTCGTAAGCGATCACTACGTTTTTCCAATCGGCATCTGTAAGCTCAGAGATCAGCAAAGACATCTGAGCCCCGACAACCTCTTCGGCTTTTCCGCCTTGACGTTCTTCCAGCGTCTCTCCAACACAGACAACAGCAATCAACCCATTATCCAGTGCCTTGCGTGTTTTGCGCAGAACAACGTCGTCAGTCTCGCCGTATAGAGTCCGGCGCTCTGAGTGACCAATAATGACCATACTGGCACCGAGATCGCTCAGCATTTCTGCCGACACTTCACCAGTGAACGCACCGCTGTCCGCCTCTGCACAGTTCTGTGCACCAACACTGATCTGGCTGCCTTCAGCGACAGAGATCGCCTGACTCAGATACGGAAACGGAGGAAACACAGCCAGGTCACACGTGAGTTCGCCGGCATTACGGAGCCCCGTAATTAAAGTGTCAGTCTGAGCGCGTGACGCGTTCATCTTCCAGTTTCCGGCTACTAATATGCGACGCATGTGTCACCCCAAAATTCAAAGAGCGCAGATACTATCTGAGAAGCTCGTCTGAAACAAGATGGGCAGCGCTGGCTACTTCAGCCTATGCCAGCACCTTGCTCACTTCTTCAGCCAGCTCCTGCGCCAGCAACTGAGTTACCGCTGGGTCATCAGCCTCGACCATCACGCGAACCAGCGGCTCTGTACCAGACGGACGTAACAACACCCTGCCGCGATCACCCAGCTTTTTCTCCGTAGCAGAAAGCGCTTGCTGGACACGTTCATCAGCCATCACATCAAGATCACGCTGGCGACGCACATTAATCATGGTCTGTGGCATCTTAATCATACGTTCAGTCCATTCACGCAGACCTACACCGGTGTCTCGCAAAGCAACCAGTACCTGCAGCGCTGAAACAATACCGTCTCCGGTGGTATTCGCATCCAGACAAAGAAGATGCCCGGACGATTCACCACCGAAGCGCCAGTTATGCTCAACCAGTTTCTGCATCACATAGCGATCGCCGACTTTTGCACGTACAAAATCGATACCCTGCTCTTTCAATGCCAGCTCAAGACCGAGGTTACTCATCTGAGTACCAACCACGCCACCATTTAACCGGCCTTGCTCAGCAGCATGGCTGGCGACGATGTAAAGCAACTGATCGCCATCGACCAGTTCGCCAGTGTGATCTACCATCAGGACCCGATCACCGTCACCGTCGAATGCGATTCCGAGATCAGCTTTCTGTTCAAGAACCGCAGCACGAAGTTTCTCAGGCGAGGTAGAACCGCAATCTTTATTGATGTTAAGACCGTCTGGCGTATTACCAATGGTGGTAACGCTTGCGCCAAGCTCAGAGAATACTGCTGGAGCAATCTGATAGGTTGCTCCGTTACTGCAGTCCAGTACCAGCTTCAGGCCACGCAGATTCAGAGAATTTGCCGTACCTTTGCAAAACTCGATATAGCGCCCCGCCGCATCGTTGATGCGGACAGCCTTACCCAGTTTATCTGACTCAACACACTCGATCGGCTGGTCCAGATAGCTCTCAATTTCAAGTTCCACTTCATCAGGCAACTTGGTACCGTCAGCTGAGAAGAACTTAATGCCATTGTCATAGTAAGGGTTGTGCGAGGCACTAATGACGATGCCGGCATCGGCACGGAAAGTACGTGTGAGATATGCAATGCCTGGCGTAGGAATAGGCCCCAACAAACCGATATCAACACCAGCAGCCGACAGCCCGGCTTCCAAAGCTGATTCAAACATATAGCCTGAAATACGGGTATCTTTACCAATCAGTATGCGGCTCACTCCGCGCTTAGCAAACACCTTACCGGCAGCCCAACCAAGGCGCATAACAAACTCAGGGGTAATAGCCCCCTCACCGACCCGTCCACGGATACCATCGGTGCCAAAATACTTTCTACTCATGCCCTTCCCTCAGGGTTGCGTTCACGACCTGCAAAGCTTCCCAGGTCTTTTTAACATTGTGCGCCCGGATGATGCGTGCGCCCTTCATAGCGCAAAGGGTTGCTGCTGCCGCACTGGCATCATCACGCTCGGTAGCGTCACCGCTGGCGTTAAGCACATCAGCGATCATACGTTTACGGGATAAGCCCGTCAGCAATGGGTATCCCAGCGCTGCGATCTGTTCAAGGCGATTCAACAGCGTGTAGTTGTGTATACGCGTTTTACCAAATCCGAATCCCGGATCAAGCAGAATCTGTTCAGAGGAGATGCCTGCGGCCTGAGCGGCAGCAATGCGCTCCCTTAAGAAGTTCCTGACATCCTGCACTACGTCATCGTATCTGGGATTCTTCTGCATAGTGTCCGGTTCTCCCTGCATATGCATCAGGCATACAGGCAGGCCTGTCTCTGCAGCGGCCTTTAGAGCACCTTCTCTTCGCAACGCACGTACATCGTTAATAAGGTGTGCGCCGGCTTTTGCAGACTCTCTGATAACTTCTGCGGTACTCGTATCGACGGATATCGCAACATCCAGCCTGGCGGCGATATGCTCAACAACCGGCACTACTCGCTCAAGCTCTTCGGCGACAGATACTGAGGCAGCACCCGGTCGGGTGGATTCACCGCCCACATCGAGAATGGTGGCTCCTTCAGCGACCATACTCCCGGCATGAGCAATGGCTTTATCCAGCTGGTTAAACTGTCCACCATCGGAAAAGGAGTCTGGCGTGACATTGAGGATACCCATGACGTGGGCTGTACCCAGATCGAGAGTGCGATTACCACAAGATAGTTTCACAGGAAGGTCCGATCAGATCATACGAGGGAATTTAAACAAAACAGGCACCGGAAACCGGTGCCTGTTAGAGACATCAGAGCCTTAAGTGATTACTGGCGTTCGCCAGCAGGCTCTCCAGCAACGTCGTCATCATCACTGGCCATGTCGCGGGATTCTTTCTCCGCAGGCTCTTCGGCCGGCATCGCCGGTGAGCCACCAGAACCGTCTCCCCAACCTTTTGGTGGACGCGGCTTGGTACCAGACATGATGTCGTCGATCTGATCAGAATCGATTGTCTCGTATTCCATCAGTGCGTCTTTCATCATTTCCAGTTTATCGCGGTTATCGACCAGAATCTGAGTCGCACGCTGATAACAACGATCAAGCAGCTCTTTAACTTCAGAGTCAATTGAGCGCGCAGTATCGTCAGAAAGATGAGCCATCTGACCGCCACCTGAGTTACCCAGGTAACCGTTCTGCTCGTCTTCAGAGTACAGCTGAGCACCCAGTTTGTCTGAAAGGCCCCATTTAGTAACATAGTTACGCGCATACTTTGTAGCACGCTCAATATCGTTCGAGGCCCCTGTCGTCACACCGTCTTTGCCCAGTGTGAGCTCTTCGGCGATACGACCACCGTAGAGCGAGCAGATGTTGCTCTCGATACCACGTTTGCTGATTGAGTGACGATCTTCCTCTGGCAGGAACATAGTCACACCAAGGGCACGGCCACGAGGAATGATAGATACTTTGTAGACCGGATCGTGCTCGGGCACGAGTCGACCAACAATCGCATGACCAGCCTCGTGGTACGCCGTATTTTCTTTCTCTTTTTCAGACATGACCATGGTTTTGCGCTCGGCACCCATGAGGATCTTGTCTTTTGCCTTCTCGAACTCTTCCATCGTCACTTCAGAGCGATTCGCGCGAGCTGCAAAGAGAGCGGCCTCGTTCACCAGGTTAGCAAGGTCTGCACCCGAGAAGCCTGGAGTACCGCGAGCAATCAGAGATGCGTTCACATCATCTGCCACAGGTGCTTTTTTCATATGCACCTGAAGAATCTGTTCACGACCGCGAATATCCGGCAGACCGACCACAACCTGACGGTCAAAACGGCCCGGACGAAGAAGCGCTGGGTCGAGTACGTCTGGGCGGTTAGTCGCAGCAATCACGATGATGCCGTCATTAACCTCGAAGCCATCCATCTCAACCAGCAGCTGGTTCAGGGTCTGTTCGCGTTCGTCGTTACCACCGCCGATACCTACGCCACGGGAGCGACCTACAGCATCGATCTCGTCGATAAAGATAATGCAAGGAGCCTGCTTCTTCGCCTGCTCGAACATGTCACGTACACGGGAGGCACCGACACCGACGAACATTTCGACGAAGTCAGAACCGGAAATTGAAAAGAAAGGTACACGAGCCTCACCAGCAATCGCTTTCGCCAGCAGTGTTTTACCAGTACCAGGCTGACCAACCATCAGAACACCGCGAGGGATCTTACCGCCCAGCTTCTGATACTTGCCGGGTTCACGCAGGAACTCAACCAGCTCTTTCACATCCTCTTTGGCTTCGTCACAACCAGCAACGTCACCAAAGGTCGTCTTAATCTGGTCTTCACTCAGCAGCTTGGCTTTGCTCTTGCCGAAGGCCATCGGGCCGCCACGACCAGAACCGCCACCCTGCATCTGGCGCATAAACAGCATGAACACCGCGATAATAATGAGGATCGGCAGTGACGCCAGCAGCAACTGAGACAGGAAGCTCTGCTTCTCTGGTTTCTCGCCAATCACTTCGACGTCATTAACCAGAAGCGTATCCATCAGCTTATCGTCGAACGCGGGTAACACAGACTCAAATGCCTGCCCGCCACGAGAAGTCCCCTTGATGGATTGCCCGGAGATAGTCACTGATTCGACCTGACCGCTTTCGACAGCCTTCATGAACTCCGAGTAGGACCAGCTGTTACTGCGATCTACCGGGTTGAGCCCTTGAAATACCATCATCAGCACAGCGGCGATAACAGCCCATAAAACGAAATTCTTTGCCATGTGAGGCACCACCTTACTCGTACAGACCGCCACGCGGCCGGAATCACTCTGCTTAGCTTAGCAGCCAATGGTCAGGGACGAAAACCTTTAGCGACGATATACACCTCGCGCGATCGCGCTCGGGATGCCTTAGGTTTACGAATCATTACTTTCGCAAACGACTGTTTCATATCAGCCAGGTAAGCATCGAAGCCTTCGCCCTGAAACACTTTGGCTACGAAACTGCCGTTTGGTTTCAACACTTGACGCGCCATATCCAACGCAAGCTCTACAAGGTACATAGCGCCGGGCTGGTCAATAGACGACATACCACTCATATTGGGGGCCATATCTGAGATTACAAGGTCTACCGGTCGCCCATCGATGACATCGACAAGCTGGTCGTAAACTTCTTCGGTCGTAAAGTCGCCCTGAATGAAGGTCACGTCTGCGATAGCGTCCATTTCCAGAATGTCTGAAGCGATCACCAGACCCTTCTCACCAACCCGCTGAGCAACCACCTGAGACCAGCCCCCCGGTGCAGAACCGAGGTCAACCACCACAGATCCCGGACGTATCAACTTGTCTTTGTCATCCAGTTCAATCAGCTTGTAACTGGCCCGCGTACGATAGCCGTCCTGCTGTGCTTTCTGAACCCAGATATCATCAACGTGTTCTTTCAACCAGTCAGCACTGGATTTCGAGCGCGCCATAAGGCCATGTACTCCGTAATTTTACGTCTGCGAGGCACTCAGAGTGCAGTTATTCTCATGCACCTGAGGTATACTTTGGCCATATTTTACACCCTAAAGTCGAGCGACCGAACCCTATGGCGTTAAGCAACGAACAGAAGAAGGCCTACCGATCTATTGGCCATACCCTGAATCCTATTGTCACTGTAGCTGGCAATGGCCTCACCGAAGGCGTCATGGAAGAGCTGAACCGTGCTCTGGATGATCACGAACTGATAAAAATCAAAGTATCAGTAGGTGATCGCGAAGTTAAAAAAGCGGTTATCACTGAACTGGTGAAAAAGACCGCAGCAGAGCTGGTACAGCAGATCGGTAATACCGCCCTGCTTCTGCGCAGAAACCCGAAAGCTAAGCCAGCTCTGTCGAACCTGCAGCGCTGAGCGCCGCAAATCAGGACAAGTTAACCACCGTGCCCGCGCAGAGGTTGGATACCGAGCCCGCAGCGGGGATAATGCAAAATAAAAAAGGTTAAGCAGCGATGTCGAACATTGTTATTTCAGGCTCAGGCCTCTTTATTCCGCCACACACTATCTCCAACGATGAACTGATCGAAGCGTATAACGCCTACGTCGAAAAGTTTAACGCCGACAACGCTGCTGCTATTGAAGCAGGTGATGTTGATGCCCTGCCATCATCCAGCAGTGAATTCGTCGAGAAAGCTTCAGGTATTAAGTCACGCTACGTGATGTACAAAGAAGGCATGCTGGACCCTGAGCATATGGCCCCAGTGTTCAAACCAGCACTGGCTGGTGATGAGCCTGAAACAGTGACCATGGCGATTGCTGCAGGCCGTGAAGCGATGGAGCAGGCCAATAAAAAGCCTGAAGACATTGATCTGGTGATTATGGGTACGACCAATCATCAGCGCCCCTATCCATCCGCTGCAGTTGAAGTTCAGCAGAAACTGGGCATTAAAGGCTTCGCCTACGACATGGGTATCGCTTGTTCAACCATGACGTTTGCCATGATTAATGCCTACGCGGCCCTGAAAGCAGGCACAGCTAAATGCGCACTGGTGGTGAATCCTGAGTTTGCCTCACCTCAGCTGAACCTGAAGTCCCGCGACAGCCACTTCATCTTCGGTGATGTTGCGACCGCTGTGGTGATGGAACTCGAGGAAACCTGTACCGCCGATTACGCTTTCCGTGTACTCGACACAAAACAGATGACCACCTTCTCTGACAACATTCGCTGTGATGGGAACTACACCGATCACAACTTCAGTGACGACCAACTACCAGAAGACCGTCCTTACTTCCGCCAGAATGGACGTAAAGTCTTCAAAGAGTTACTGCCCCTGGTCACCGGCTTCATTACAGAACAGCTAGGTGAGAACCACCTTGAGGCCAGCGACCTCAAGCGCATGTGGCTGCATCAGGCTAACCTGACGATGAACATGTTTGCCGCCAAGAAGCTACTTGGACGTGAACCTGAAGCGAACGAGACACCGATCGTTCTTGATGAGTTCGCAAACACAGCGTCTGCTGGCTCTCTGATCGCTTTCCACCGCCACAAAGACGGCTTCGAAAGTGGAGAGAAAGGTCTGATCTGCTCATTCGGTGCGGGTTACTCAGTCGGCAGCCTGTTAGTCGAGAAAATATAACGCCTGACAGCCCGATCCTTAAAGCCGCACATGTGCGGCTTTTTATTTGCCTGATCTTTTTCTTGTACGACAAAGGCGACGTTAGCACGAAGCCGCTGATAAATATCGGATAATCTGACAAAATGAACGCTTGTCTAAACCAAGGTAAGATTCATGGGTCAGATTATCCAGACCGAAATGACCGAGCTGGTTACCCCCGGCATGGCCAACTTCTCCGGCAACATGCACGGCGGAGAATTACTTAAACTTCTCGATAAAGTCGCATACACCTGCGCAATGAGATACAGCGGCCACTATGCCGTCACCCTTTCTGTAGATAACGTACTGTTTAAGCAGCCCATTCACATTGGTGAGCTGGTCACCTGTCTCGCGACGGTCAACTACGTTGGCCGCACCTCGATGGAGATCGGCATCAAAGTCATCGCCGAAGACATTAAACTGAAAACCGTCCGCCATACTCATACCTGCTACTTCAATATGGTAGCCATGGACGAGAACAACAAACCAACGCCACTGCCACCGCTGGAACTGAAAGACGATGTTCAGGTTCGACGCTACAACAAAGCAATGAAGCGTCGCGAGGCCGGCAAGCGCCTGCAGAAAATGATGAAAGCCATTGAAGCGGATGATGGTTCGGATGAGCTGGGCGTAGATCTCGTCAGCTGCCCGTAACTCCAGCGCCAGGCAAAGAAAACAGGTCAGGCCACTTAGGCCTGATCTGCTATAAAACGGCTGATCAGCTCGCGCCAGATAGACTTACCCAGGTCGTCAAAGTCGGCCATGGTCGCTACCATCTCACTGCGGGCCCCTTGATCCACAATTTCTTCTGGCAGCAGAGGGTCATAAGCAATATCACGAAGCACCCGATCACCAATCAGGAAGCATTCCCGTGCAGCAACATCCAGCGGTTTATTCTCAAATGAGGACCGCCAGTTGAGCATCTCTTCTGTATTTGCTCGATAACGGGCATTGATCTCTGCAACCGGCCAGAGTGCTTCCGGTGAAGGTTCAGACTCCTCATTAAAACCGTCTGCGCGAAACACACACGCCTCAGATTCCAGCCCGAGATGGAACAGCTGTTGAGTAAGATCAGCTAAAGAAGCCTGCAGGTTATCAGGCCGGATGAGCAACCCCTGATAGAACTCACTGAAGCCCAGCATTTGTGTTGCCCTCTGGCGCTGGCGCAGCATCTTCCGATCACGCCGCCCCAAGTGCGCCGTGTAGATAGTGATCCATTGTCCTTCCCACGGCCGTACTTTGTCTTCTGTACGCCGCCAGGCACTCTGACGCTCAGCCAGATGCCGCGCTGCAGGGCCGAGCACATACACACCACGCTCAGTCAGATCCAACAGATCCTGTCGCGCAAGGCGATTCAGAGTGACCCTGACATTGTTTGCTTCAACAGAAAAAAGCTCTGCCATACGTACCATCACCTGCGCAGAGATGGGCTGCTGCGCCTCTTTAACAAGGTTCAGAATTAGTTTCTTTGCGGGGTACGGACTATCGGAGTCAGGCATAGGGGGTTCTTATCTTGTTGTGATCACATACTAACATATCAGCCTGAAAGGAATAATTACTAGACTCATCTCAAAATGCCATATACCGTAATATTTATAATAAAAAACCAGGTCTGGTGTGACATATGAAAGATGACAGAGATTTATTCGAAACCGGCCTGCTAAGAGAATCTGCGCGGCAGCGGCTAAACGATGCTCTTGGCGAAGACACTATCCGGCGGCTACAGCAGCGCTCTGATCTCCAGGGCGCCATCGGTGTAGCCAAATGCTGGTTCGCTATTTTCCTATTGCTGGGCCTCTCATGGTTAGCCATGGATATATTGAATTACTGGTCCATCCCCCTGGTTGCGCTGTGCCTCTTATTTTTGGGTGGACGTATACTCGCCCTGGCCATCCTCACTCACGAGGGTGCCCACCGGACTCTATTCGCCAACAGAAAGCTGAATGACACAGTAACTCATTGGCTATGTGCTGCCCCTGTCTATCTCGACCTGCTCAAGTACCGGCATCATCATGCCCAACATCACATTCATACCGGGACAGATAAAGATGTCGACCTTCCTCTGATTGAAGGCTTCCCTACTACCCAGAAATCCCTGATGCGTAAGTTCATGCGGGATTTCACCGGCCAGACAGGGCTGAAGTCACTGATTGGCCTGGCAATGATGAATGCCGAACTGATTCGTTGGAACGTTACGGGTGTCGTCGACCGCCTGGAGCGTCCGGGCTGGCAGAAACGCGATCACTTGCGCGCATTTTTTATCAATAGCCGACGCACTCTGATATTCCATACAGTATTCTTCGCAATCACATTCAGCCTTAACCTGACAGAACTTTTTGCACTTTGGTGGGCCGCCTACTTCTTCACTTACCCCTTCTGCATTCGTGTCAGAGCCATCGCCGAACATGCAGTAACAGAACGTACTGGAGATATGTTGAGAAATACCAGAACGACCCGAGCAGGCCTGCTTACCAGAGCACTCTTTGCACCATGCCATGTGAATTTCCATATCGAACACCACGCATTGGTTTCAGTTCCGTTCTGGCAACTGCCCGAGCTGCATAAACTGATGCAGGAAAAAAACATCACCCCTCCCCCGCCAAGCTACTGGCAGGTTCTGAAATTGGCAGCGTCTGCTCGCTAAGCTCTTTCTGGGGGCTCGCTAACGTAAATTTCAGACACAAAAAAGCCCGCAATTGCGGGCTCTTTCGTGAAATACAGAACCTGATGCAACACGCCTCAGATGTGTTTCACTTCATCGATTTCATATTCAACCGTACCGCTTGGGATATTCACCACAACGGTGTCCCCCTCTTCCTTGCCGATCAATGCACGAGCAATCGGCGAGGATACAGAAATACGATTATTTTTGATGTCGGCTTCGTCATCACCGACGATCCGGTATTCCACTTCCTCGTCGGTCTCGACATTGATGATGGTTACCGTCGTACCGAACAATACCTTACCGCTGTGCGGAATTGATTTAATATCAATTACCTGGGAATTAGAAAGCTTACCCTCAATGTCCTGAATGCGACCTTCAATAAAACCCTGCTGTTCGCGTGCCGCATGGTATTCAGCATTTTCTTTCAGGTCACCGTGCTCACGTGCGTCAGCAATGTCCTGAATAACCTTTGGGCGTTCAACTGTTTTTAACTGCTTCAGCTCATCACGCAGAGCCTTTTCACCTTCGACAGTCATAGGATACTTTTGCATCGTATTTTGACTCCCTTGCTATAGAAGATGCCCGAAGTCCGTTACTTCGGGCATCTGGATATTATTTTTAATGTCGTTATGTCATTCGCGATATCGGAATAGCGCACTTCGACTGAATTAAATCGAAGCGTGCAACTCCTGCAGACGACGAACTTCTTTCAGACCTTCTGAACGCAATGCTTCAACAACAGCTTCTGCCCCAGCCAGTGTGGTGGTGTAGTAAACTTTGTGCTGCAACGCGCTGCGACGAATGTCAGCAGAATCAACAATCGCTTGAGGGCCATCTGTCGTATTCACGATCAGAGCGATCTCGTCGTTCTTAATCATATCTACAATGTGTGGACGACCTTCATTCACCTTGTTAACGCGGGCACTTTCAACGCCTGCTTCACGCAGTACACGACAAGTACCGTCGGTAGAGATCAGCTTGAAGCCACATGCGATCAGACCTTTCGCTACTTCGACAACGCCTTCTTTGTCCGCGTCGCGGACTGACAGGAACGCCAGACCTTCATTCGGCAGGAATGCGCCTGCACCCAATTGAGCTTTGAAGAAAGCTTCACCGAAGGTGCTGCCTGCACCCATCACTTCACCGGTCGACTTCATTTCAGGGCCGAGAATCGGATCGACACCCTGGAACTTGTTGAACGGGAAGACCGCTTCTTTTACTGAGAAGTAAGACGGTACAATTTCGCTGGTGAAACCAAGCTCGGCCAGTGTTTTTCCTGTCATCACTTTGGCTGCAATCGCTGCCAGTGAAGTACCGATACACTTAGACACGAACGGAACCGTACGGGAGGCACGAGGGTTCACCTCAATCACGTAGATTTCGCCATCCTGATACGCCAGCTGAGTGTTCATCAGACCGACAACACCAAGCTCCATCGCCATTGCCGCAACCTGTTCGCGCATTTTGTCCTGCACGTCTTTCGCCAGGCTGTATGGAGGCAATGAACATGCTGAGTCACCAGAGTGAATACCCGCCTGCTCAATGTGCTGCATGATGCCGCCAATAACAACTTGCTCACCATCACATACGGCATCAATATCAACTTCGATCGCACGATCAAGGAAGTGATCCAGAAGTACCGGCGAGTCGTTAGACACTTTAACGGCTTCGGTCATGTAGCGACGCAGCGCTTTCTCGTTGTTCACGATTTCCATCGCACGACCACCCAGTACATAGGATGGACGCACTACCAGCGGATAGCCGATCTCAGTCGCTTTAGCGATCGCTTCTTCCGTAGAAGTCACGGTCGCGTTCACCGGCTGCTTCAGACCCAGACGCTGGATCATCTGCTGGAAACGCTCACGGTCTTCAGCGCGGTCGATCGCTTCTGGTGACGTACCAATGATAGGTACACCTGCCGCCTCCAGCTCGTCAGCCAGTTTCAGTGGTGTCTGGCCACCGTACTGAACGATAACGCCTTTAGGCTTCTCTTTAGCAACGATTTCCAGAACATCTTCCAGAGTCACCGGCTCGAAGTAGAGGCGATCTGACGTGTCATAGTCGGTCGATACTGTCTCAGGGTTACAGTTGACCATGATGGCTTCGAAACCTTCTTCTTTCGACGCCAGTGCCGCGTGTACGCAGCAGTAGTCAAACTCAATACCCTGACCAATACGGTTAGGACCACCACCCAGAACGATGATTTTCTCTCGATCTGACGGATTCGCTTCACACTCTTCTTCGTACGTTGAGTACATGTAGGCGGTGTCAGTCGCAAATTCTGCCGCACAGGTATCCACACGCTTGTACACCGGATGGATATTCAGCTTATGGCGGTGCTTACGGACTGTCTTTTCAGTGACACCCAGCAGTTGCGCCAGGCGCGCATCGGAGAAACCTTTACGCTTCAGGCGGAACATGCGGTCGCCATTCAGCGCCTGCAGGCTGCTTTGCGCCACGGCCTCTTCTTCTTTGATCAGATCTTCAATCTGCACCAGGAACCAAGGGTCAATCGCAGAGTGCTCGTACACTTCTTCAACCGACATACCCAGACGGAAAGCATCACCCACGTACCAGATACGCTCAGACGCTGGCGTACGCAGTTCAGAAATAACCTTGTCGCGGGACATTGGGTCTTTCAGATCCACCATTGGGTCGAAACCAACAGAGCCCACTTCCAGACCACGCAGGGCTTTCTGCAGAGACTCCTGCTGAGTACGGCCGATCGCCATCACCTCACCCACAGACTTCATCTGAGTCGTCAGACGACCATCAGCCTGTGGGAATTTTTCGAAGGTGAAGCGAGGAATTTTAGTTACGACATAGTCAATCGATGGCTCAAAAGACGCCGGCGTCGCTCCGCCCGTAATGTCGTTCTGCAGCTCGTCGAGCGTATAACCGACAGCCAGCTTGGCCGCCACTTTAGCAATCGGGAAACCGGTCGCTTTCGATGCCAATGCCGATGAACGGGATACACGTGGGTTCATCTCGATCACGACCATACGGCCATCTTTCGGGTTGATACCGAACTGAACGTTAGAACCACCGGTTTCTACACCGATCTCACGCAGTACCGCCAGGGAGGCGTCACGCATGATCTGGTATTCTTTATCGCTCAACGTCTGTGCTGGCGCGACAGTGATGGAGTCACCTGTGTGAACACCCATCGCGTCAAAGTTTTCGATAGAACAGATGATGATGCAGTTGTCGTTTTTGTCACGAACCACTTCCATCTCGTATTCTTTCCAACCAATCAGAGATTCATCAATCAGCAGCTCGTTCGTCGGAGACAGGTCCAGACCACGGGTACAGATTTCTTCGAACTCTTCTTTGTTGTACGCGATACCACCACCGGTGCCACCCATGGTGAAGGATGGGCGGATGATGCAGGGGAAACCCAGAGTTTTCTGAACTTCACGTGCCTCTTCGATGCTGTGCGCGATACCGGCACGTGGACACTCAAGGCCAATTGCCTTCATGGCTTTATCGAAGCGGTCACGGTCTTCCGCTTTATCGATGGTGTCAGCGTTCGCACCGATCATTTCTACGCCGAACTTTTCCAGTACGCCCGCAGATTCCAGACCCAGAGCGCAGTTCAGTGCAGTCTGACCACCCATGGTTGGCAGCAGTACGTCAGGACGTTCTTTTTCAATGATCTTAGCGACGGCTTCGACAGTAATAGGCTCGATATAGGTCGCGTCGGCCATCGACGGGTCAGTCATGATGGTCGCTGGGTTAGAGTTCACCAGAATAACCCGGTAACCTTCTTCACGCAGTGCTTTACAAGCCTGTGCCCCTGAGTAGTCGAACTCACAGGCCTGACCGATAACGATCGGACCAGCACCGATAATCAGAATACTTTGTATGTCTGTACGTTTTGGCATGTCTCGGTATTTCCTGTTTCTGTTACTTCGCGGCCTGGGCAGCTTCAATCAATTCAATAAAGTGGTCGAACAGTGGCGCAACGTCTTTTGGACCTGGGCTCGCCTCAGGGTGACCCTGGAAGCTGAATGCCGGACGATCCGTCAACGCGATACCCTGCAGAGTACCGTCGAACAGCGACTTGTGCGTCGCCTTCACGTTCGCAGGAAGTGACGCTTCAGTCACAGCAAAACCGTGGTTCTGAGCAGTGATCATCACGCGACCCGTCTCGATGTCCTGAACCGGGTGGTTACCACCGTGGTGACCGTGAGGCATTTTTTCAGTCTGGGCGCCGGACGCCAGAGCCAGCAACTGATGCCCGAGGCAAATGCCGAACACAGGGATCTTAGTTTCAAGAATTTCTTTGATCGCACTGATGGCGTAATCACACGGCTCAGGGTCGCCCGGGCCATTGGACAGGAAGATACCGTCCGGATTCATTGCCAGCACTTCAGACGCGGGCGTCTGCGCCGGTACGACGGTCAGATCACAACCACGCTCTGCTAATAAGCGCAGAATGTTGCGTTTCACACCGTAGTCGTATGCCACGACTTTGAACTTAGGATCACTGACCTGGCCGTAACCCTGACCCAGCGTCCAGTCTGATTCAGTCCACTTATACGACTCTGAAACAGTGACTTCTTTAGCGAGGTCCATGCCCTTCAGACCCGGGAAGCCTTTAGCAGCTTCGACCGCTTCGGCGATAGCCGCGTCTGAGTGCGCGTCTTCACGTGCGATCATGCAGCCATTGAGAGAGCCTTTCTCACGAAGGATGCGGGTCAGGCGGCGTGTGTCGATGTCCGCGATACCCAGAACATTGTGTTCTTTCAGGTACACATCAAGCGCTTTCTGGTTACGGAAACTGGAAGCGATCAGTGGCAGATCACGAATGATCAGGCCCGTAGCATGAACCTCATTCGACTCTGCATCTTCATCATTAGTACCGTAGTTACCAATGTGTGGATAGGTGAGAGTCACCATCTGACGGGCATAAGAAGGATCGGTAAGGATCTCCTGATAACCGGTCATGGAGGTGTTAAAGACCACTTCCCCTACAGACAGACCTTCAGCACCGATGCTGGTACCTTTAAAGATGCTGCCGTCTTCAAGAGCTAGAATTGCTGGCGTAGACAAGACTCGTTCCCCGAACTTTGCGATAAAACTGGAAAGCGTACGTAGCGTGTTGATGCCTTCGTCGCCCATGTGTGAGCCGTAAAAAAGCGGGATGGTGACTTTTATGACTCCATCCCGCTTTCGGATCAATTCTGACAGTGCGAGACTGGCGTCCGCTGTACATACGTAAATTGCGCGGGATGATACAGAAATATTGACTGATTGTCCACGTGAGCTAATCCCACCAGACGTTTCCGCGAAGAGTTACAGCCCTGATACAAACTAATACTATTGTATAAGTTTTGTTATTAACGTATTCCCTTTTTTATCAGCCTTGCCCCATACTTGATGACCCATCAGGAAAATAATTAAACACGGGGCCAGACCATGCATGGAGAAGCGCACGTCCGCCGCAGACTGAATCCTTCCAAGCGCAAACAACTACTGATGAAAGACGCTATCTCAGTGTTTGCTCTTCGCGGTATCGGCCGGGCCGGGCACACTGAAATCGCTCAACGGGCCGGAGTCTCAGTTGCTACAGTTTTCAACTACTTCAATACCCGTGAAGCTCTGGTAGATGAAGTACTGGACGAAGTTGAACATTACCTCATCGACCTCTCTTTTTCCTCCGTCGAGAAACCAGGCAGTGCTGCAGAGGTTCTTGACCACTGCATCACCACTATCATTCAGACGTGTAAGACCTATCCAGACTATTTTAAGATATGGCTGGAATGGAGTTCTTCGGTTCGTGAAGATACATGGCCACGCTATCTCACATTTCAGAACCAGATGATGTCTCTGATAGAAACACAGATACAAAATGCCGTTAATGACGGTCGGCTGGCTCCCGGTCTGCCCGCTCATGACCGGGCCCGATGGGCCTTAGGCAATGCCCATATGCTGGTAATGATGGTTTTCAGTCCTGACACAGAAGACGAGTCTGCCATCCGCGAACTCATATCAAGAGGCTTCAGTCACACTCTTGGGGTTAGCCCCGCCTGACCCCTAGGGTTATAACGCGCCACACACGTGGCGTGTTCTCCGCTTGCGGCCCAGAACAACCTTACATAGCATGGCCTCTCGGGGTTAACCTATTAAAAATTATCACAACAAGAGACTCATACCGTGAAACGCGCAATGTTTTCCTGTGCGGCGGCCGCTGCATTGCTACTGGCCATACCTTTCAGTGCGCACGCTGAACCACAAGTCACAGAAATCGATGATTCCATCCCATGGGAAGTCACGTCCTCAGGCGACGACGTGGGCGAGGTCTCAACCTGGCGCCGTGAAATCCCGGGCGCAGACGTAAAACAGTTTCGCGGTGAAGTGATTCTTAACGAGCCCGCGCTGAATATTCTGCTGACCATCGATACACCGGAAGACCTGCACAAGTGGGTCTACTTCTGTCGCGACAGCGCGGCTGTCCCGCCGGAATACAGCTACATGGAATACAAGGGCGTATGGCCCGTCGCTGCCCGCTACGTAACGATCAAAAGCAAATCGTGGATCGAGAACGACGTGATTTACATCAGCAGCCGTAACGTAGACGAGGCTGTTCCAG
The DNA here is from genome assembly GCA_913019975.1 of Thalassolituus maritimus. Classification (GTDB taxonomy): domain Bacteria; phylum Pseudomonadota; class Gammaproteobacteria; order Pseudomonadales; family Oceanobacteraceae; genus Thalassolituus. The sequence continues at coordinate 175,985 of CAJWBH010000004.1, forward strand.
AGCATGACAACATGGTGAAGATCCGCGAATTTTCGAACCTGTTTGAGATCACGCCACTTGGCGAAGATATGACGAAAGTACGCTTCACCACCTTCGTTGACCTTGCAGGTAAACTGCCTTCATGGCTAGCCAACGCGGTATCAAGCCGTGCTCCCTACGTGACACTGAGCGGCATGCGTGACTTGCTTGAAGATGGCGAACGTGACTTCAGTGACGCCTCTGTAGACGACCTTTCTAGCGTCGCTCAGGACAAAGACGGTCTACGTCGCCTGCTGGCTAAGCTTGATAATATCGACGACAGCGATCCACTGGACCCGAACGACGATTGATTGCTGATCAAACGAAAAAGGTCAGCAAGGAAGCGGAGTAACTAAGTTAACCATAAGCATTCCGCGCTGACTTTTAACGCCGCATGGGCAAGTTCAGGAGGTCAGCTTAGAAGCCTAAAACGTCCTGCATATCGTAAAGCCCCGCCGGCTGCTCGGTCAGCCACTTAGCCGCCCGCACCGCACCTTTAGCAAAGGTCATACGACTCTGCGCTTTGTGCGTTACCTCGACACGCTCGCCGTCGGTGGCGAACATCACGGTGTGATCACCCACCACGTCGCCGCCGCGAATGGTTTCAAAACCAATCTGCTTGTGTGGGCGAGCACCCGTCTGGCCTTCGCGGCCGTAACAAGCCACTTCGTTCAGATTCCAGCCCATGGTTTCTGCAACGACTTCGCCCATGCGCAGTGCAGTACCGGATGGCGCATCGACTTTATGACGGTGGTGCATCTCGATCACTTCGATATCACTGTCTTCACCCATCACCTTGGCTGCCATGCGCAGCAGGTTCAGACACAGGTTCACACCCACTGAGTAGTTCGGCGCAAAAACGATCCGGGTGTCCGCAGCGGCGGCTTTCAGCTTGGACTTCTGCTCATCGGTCAGTCCTGTCGTGCCAATCACAATGCCTTTGCCATGCTTCTGGCACAGTTCGACATTCGCCATGGTCGACTCTGGTGACGTGAAATCGATCAGTACATCGAAGTGAGGGATTGCTTCTTCGACCGAAGTGACAGCCTTCACGTCCAGGGTCGTGGCCAGACCAGCAATGGCACCGGCATCAACACCAACCATAGGGTCATTCTCAAGAACGATCGCACCTGCGACTTCAGCAGCTTCATCATTGTGGACGGCTTCGATCAGCACACGCCCCATACGACCGGCAGCACCGGTGATAGCAATTCGGGTCATTATTCTTCTGCTTTGTAGATAGGATAAATAGACGGCCTAAGGATACCGAAGGCATGAGGTAAGGAAAAGCGCGGGAAAGGCCAGAGTGTCGCGCATGGGGTGCGCTACTACAAATTACGACGCCAGACCGTTGACGAAGAAGTCAGTACAAGGCAAAAGAGGCCCGGAAACGCGCAGTGTATAAGTCATACATGAGCATTTCCGGGCCTCTTTTAACGCCGTAATGACGATGCAGGCAGGTCTGGTCAAATGTCCTCGAAGAAGCGTTTAACCCCCTCAAACCAGGATTTTTTTTGTGGCGAATGCTTTTCTCCCGTCAGCGACTCCTGAAACTTCATCAGCAGATCTTTCTGCTCTGAGTTCAGGTTCACTGGCGTTTCTACCTGCACACGGCAGAGCAGATCACCGGCGGTACCACCACGGACTGGCGTAACGCCTTTACCGCGCAGACGGAAGAGTTTGCCTGACTGTGTTTCCGCTGGGATCTTCAGTTTCACACGACCATCAAGGGTTGGCACTTCAAGTTCGCCACCAAGCGCTGCATCAACGATGCTGATCGGCACATCACAGTACAGGTTGCGACCATCCCGGTGGAACAACTCATGCTCTTTCACCGACACCTGAACGTAGAGGTCACCGGCTGGCCCACCCATGGCACCTGCTTCACCTTCACCTGACAGACGAATACGGTCACCGGTATCGACACCCGGTGGAATTTTCACTGAAAGCGTTTTGGTTTCTTCTTTCACTCCGCGACCGTGACAGCTGTTGCACGGATCTTCGATCATAGTGCCCTGACCACGACAGGTCGGACAAGTCTGCTGCACAGAGAAGAAGCCCTGTTGCATACGCACCTGACCCGCGCCACCACAGGTACCACAGGTCTTAGGTGACGTACCTGGCTTGGCTCCTGAGCCATCGCAGGTTTCACAACTTGTCAGGGTGGGTACACGGATTTTCTTCTCGATACCGCGCACGGCCTCTTCGAGAGAAAGCTCCATGGTGTAACGCAGATCAGAACCACGCTGTGGGCCACCGCGACCGCCCCGGCCACCGCCGCCACCAAAGATATCACCGAACACATCGCCAAAGATGTCGCTGAAGTTAGCACCGCCGCCACCGAAACCACCGCCACCGGCGTTCGGGTCGACACCTGCGTGACCATACTGGTCGTACGCGGCACGCTTCTGTTGGTCACCCAGAATTTCGTAGGCTTCAGTCGCTTCCTTAAACTTAGCGTCTGCATCTTTATCATCCGGGTTACGGTCCGGATGGTACTTCATCGCCAGTTTACGGTAAGCCTTCTTCAGCTCCTTCGCGTCGACATCCCGGCTAACACCGAGAACTTCGTAATAATCCCGCTTGGACATGATTCACCTGTTAATTAAAACCGCTTCGCAGCTCCGCTACGAAGTAAAACGCGGCAAACTGGTTGCCGCGTCCACTGTTCTTACTTTGACAAAGGCGTAACAAAAACTCGTCACGCAGTCTCCGGACCGTCGGCGAGGCCGCTAGCGCAAGGCGGAAAAGAGTGAGGAAGCGCAGTGTATAAGTCATACATGAGCATTCCGAACTCTTTTCCAACACCGCGATAGCAACGCAGCCAGGTCCGTATATTACTTGTCTTTTACTTCTTCGAACTCAGCATCCACTACATCATCATCTTGAGCGCTGCTGTCCGCCTGCTCTGCACCACCTGCGGCTTCCGCCTGTGCTGCCTGCTCTGCGTACAGTTTCTGAGCCAGAGATGAAGACGCCTCTGTCAGAGCATTGGTTTTGGCTTCGATGTTGTCTTTGTCGTCGCCTTTCAGTGCTTCTTCCAGGTCTGCGATGGCTGCTTCGATGGCTGATTTCTCATCATCGGTCGCTTTGTCGCCCGCTTCTTCCAGTGTCTTACGAGTCGCGTGGATCAGGCCATCTGCGGTGTTGCGAACCTGAACCATTTCTTCGAACTTCTTATCCGCTTCAGCATTTGCTTCCGCGTCAGACACCATTTTCTCGATCTCTTCGTCGCTCAGACCCGAGTTCGCTTTAATCACGATGGACTGTTCTTTGCCAGTCGCCTTGTCTTTCGCGCTTACGTTCAGAATACCGTTAGCGTCGATGTCGAAGGTCACTTCAATCTGTGGCATACCACGTGCTGCTGGCGGAATGTCTGCCAGGTCGAAACGACCCAGTGACTTGTTCTGCGCAGCCTGCTTACGCTCACCCTGTACCACGTGAATAGTCACAGCGGTCTGGTTGTCTTCTGCGGTTGAGAATACCTGCGATTTCTTAGTCGGAATCGTGGTGTTTTTCTCAATCACTGGGGTTGCTACGCCACCCATGGTTTCGATACCGAGGGTCAGCGGAGTCACGTCGAGCAGCAGAACGTCTTTAACATCGCCTGACAGTACCGCACCCTGAATCGATGCACCGACAGCAACTGCCTCATCCGGGTTAACATCCTTACGTGGCTCTTTGCCGAAGAACTCAGAAACCGCCTTCTGAACCATTGGCATACGGGTCTGACCACCCACCAGAATGACTTCGTCAATTTCTGACGCACTCAGATCAGCATCCGCAAGTGCAGTGCGGCATGGCTCGAGTGAACGCTTAACCAGCTCTTCTACCAGCGACTCCAGCTTAGCGCGGGTCACTTTGACGTTAAGGTGCTTAGGACCAGACGCATCAGCAGTGATGTACGGCAGGTTTACGTCAGTCTGCTGGCTTGAAGACAACTCAACTTTCGCTTTTTCTGCGGCTTCTTTCAGACGCTGCAGGGCCAGCGGGTCGTTGTGCAGATCGATACCGCTTTCTTTCTTGAATTCGTCCGCCAGGTATTCGATCAGACGCAGGTCAAAGTCTTCACCACCAAGGAAGGTGTCACCGTTGGTCGCCAGAACTTCAAACTGCTTCTCGCCGTCTACGTCCGCAACTTCGATGATAGAGATATCGAATGTACCACCACCCAGGTCGTATACCGCGATAGTACGGTCACCCGACTGCTTGTCGATACCGTACGCCAGCGCCGCTGCAGTTGGCTCGTTGATAATACGCTTGACTTCGAGGCCCGCGATTTTACCGGCGTCTTTTGTTGCCTGACGCTGTGAATCGTTGAAGTAAGCCGGAACCGTAATTACTGCTTCAGTCACTTCTTCACCCAGGTAGTCTTCTGCAGTTTTCTTCATTTTCTTCAGAACTTCTGCAGACACCTGTGGCGGTGCAAACTTATCGCCTTTCACTTCAACCCAAGCGTCACCATTGCCCGCTTCGATGATTTTGTAAGGCACCATTTTGATGTCTTTCTGAACGACGTCGTCTTTGAAGCGACGACCGATCAGACGCTTAACTGCGAACAGCGTGTTCTGTGGATTAGTAACAGCCTGACGTTTTGCAGACTGACCAACCAGAGTCTCGTCGTCGGTGTAAGCGATGATAGAAGGGGTTGTACGATCACCTTCGGCGTTCTCAATAACACGCGCCTTGTCACCGTCCATAATCGCAACACATGAGTTAGTGGTGCCGAGGTCGATACCAATAATTTTACCCATAATTGAATCTCCAATTTGCCGCCTGCTGCGGCTATCTGAAACTTTGTAAAAACAGCGTTATCTGTCGTTGTTAGCTATATAAGGTCACGTTTTTTGCTTTCAAGACCTTATTCCATACTTTTTATCAGGCATTCTCGTCGATCTGAGCGGCGCCTTTGCTGACCATCACCATCGCTGGGCGTAACAGACGGCCATTCAGGGTGTAGCCCTTCTGCATTACTGCCATCACTGTGTTCGGCGCCAGCTCTGCATTTTCGACCATGCTCATTGCCTGATGTAGCTCTGGGTTGAAAGGCTCGCCTTCCGGGTTTACCTGCTCAACTTTGAAGCGTTCAAGCGAACTGATTAAGCCGGAAAGGGTCATTTCCATACCTTCACGGATCGCTTTGGTCGCTTCTTCTTCCGGCGCTGCAGCCAGACCGCGCTCCAGATTATCGACAACGGTCAACATTTCGTTGGCGAACTTCTCGACAGCGAACTTGTGCGCCTTTTCGACGTCCTGCTCTGCACGACGGCGAACATTCTGCATTTCAGCCTGCACACGCAGGACCTGATCTTTGGCTTCTGCCACTTCCGCACGGGCAGCTTCCAACTCAGCATCAGCCGGGGCTTCTGCCTCTACCTCAGTGTCTTCAACAGTTTCCTGTTCGGCAGCTTCTTCCAGAATTTCTTCCTGGGGTTTCTGTTCTTCAGACATCAGTCACCTCTGTCATCGGTCTTAATTCATATCGCTGTCGGCTATATGGGGCCGGCCGTTGGCAGTTCAACCCCTGTTTTCAATCCCTGATCCTGGAAAACACCTTGACAGGAATCGATACTGTATATAAAAACACTGTATATACATTCAGATCAGAGGATGTCGTATGCTGACCTCACTGTCGATTCATCAGTTTGCCCTGATCGAGCATATGGAGCTCGATTTCTCTCAAGGCATGACGGTTATCACCGGTGAAACCGGCGCCGGTAAGTCTATTCTGCTGGGCGCACTGGGGCTGACACTGGGGCAACGTGCAGAAGCCGGAGCAGTGCGACAGGGGCAGGATAAAGCCGATGTCGCTGCTACGTTCTCTACCAATACCGCCGCTCTGGAGTGGCTCAGGCAGCATGAACTCCCCGCCGACGACGATAACGTCATACTTCGTCGGGTCATTTCTGCAGAAGGTCGCTCGCGAGGCTATGTGAATGGCCGACCAGTATCCGCTGCTGACCTTCGTGATCTTGGCCAGCACCTTATCGGCATTCACTCGCAACACGCACATCAACGGTTGCTGGAGAAAGACGCCGCCCGCGACATCCTGGACGCCTATGCAGGGTTAAACCCGCTCGCAGAGACGGTTCGTCGTGGATTTTCAGCCTGGAAGAAAGAAGAGAAGCGCTTACAGACACTGCGCGAATCCAGCAGCGAACTTCTGGCGCAAAGACAACTGCTTGAGTATCAGGTCAGTGAATTGCGCGAACTGGACCTGAAAGAAGACGAGCTCAACGATCTGGAGCTCGAGCAAAAACGGTTATCCGGTGCAGAGAACACCTTGATCTGTGGCCAGTCGGCCATGATCGTCTGCAACGGTGGAGACTCCGGCGACGATGCTGCCAGCCAGATGATTCATCGGGCACTGCAGGAGGTCGATAACATCAACGATACACACCCCCTGCTCGACGAAGTCCGGGACATGCTGAATCAGGCACAGATTCAGCTGGACGAAGCGGCCAGCTCCCTGCAGCGGTATCTTGATAACATCGATATGAACCCACATCGTCTGCAGCAGATCGATGCTCGCCTGAGTGAACTGTACAGCATGGCGCGCAAACATCAGATCCGGCCGGAGTCGCTATATGCACACTGGCAGGAACAGGAAGCGACACTGGAAGCCATGAGCCTGTCGGACGATGACCTTGAAGCACTGGAAGAAGAAGTGGCCAATCTCAGAGCGATCTGTCTGAAAGACGCTCAGCAGCTGTCTGCTAAGCGTCAGAAAGCGGCCAACAAACTGAGTAACGCAGTAAGCAGTCACTTCGACTCTCTTGGCCTTGGCAAAGCCATTTTCACAACCCGCTGTGATGAGTTGTCTGAGGACGACCTGAATCCCCACGGGCTGAACTTTGTTGGCTTTGAAGTGCAGACCAACCCAGGAATGCCTGCTGGCCCTCTGGCTAAAGTGGCTTCCGGTGGCGAACTCTCACGAATCAGTCTGGCGCTTCAGGTCGTCACTGCAGCAACGTCTCATACCCCATGCCTGATCTTCGATGAAGTCGACGTAGGTGTAGGCGGCGGCACTGCCGAACGTGTTGGGCGCCTGATGCGCGAACTTGGTGGCCAGGCCCAGATTATGTGTGTGACCCATCAGCCTCAGGTGGCGGCACAGGCGCACAATCACTTTCAGGTGAGTAAAGTCAGTGGTGATTCTGCGACGCATACCAGCATCCGCACGCTAAGTACCTCTCAGCGTAAAGAAGAGCTGGCGCGCATGCTGGGCGGCGTTGAAATCACTCAACAGACACTGGCTCATGCGGGTGAAATGCTGGCCATGGCAGGTTCTTAAGGCGTCTGGCTCATAACGTATCAGTAGGTATAAACAGATATAAAAAAGAGCCGCAATTGCGGCTCTTTTTGATTGTACTTGCTAATAATAGCCTGACGTCACTTCTTACGAACGTACAGTACCAGGCTGTGATCAACCAGATCAAAGCCATGTTCTTCAGCAATTTCGTGCTGCAGACGCTCAATCTGTTCGTTAGAGAACTCAATCACGGTGCCATCTTCGACGTTCACCATGTGATCGTGGTGCTCTCCACGTGCAAGTTCGAATACAGAATGGCCGCCATCGAAGTTGTGACGTTCAACCAGACCCGCACTTTCAAACTGAGTCAGTACACGATAAACAGTGGCAAGACCCACGTCTTCACCCGCGTCGATCAATGAACGATACACGTCTTCAGCACTCATGTGCGCTTCTGGGTTACTCTCAAGAATACTGAGAATTTTGACTCGGGGCAGCGTGACCTTCAGGCCCGCTTTACGAAGTTCCATGTTCTGTTCTGACACGGTATTCCTCTATCATTTCACAGTGGATGGGGTGATCAGGTATCATCCCGTCCATTCTTAATAACTAATGCCCGGATTTAACCCTGACTATGCGAGCTTTAATTCTGACCGGATTACTGGGTTTTGCAACCCTTTCCGGCTGTACCTTCCCAGGTGTCTACAAACTCAACGTTCAACAGGGCAATATCGTTACCCAGGACATGTTGGATCAGCTGGAGCCCGGCATGACTGAACGTCAGGTCATTTACCTGATGGGCAACCCTGTCGCCAGAAACCCATTCTCAGATCAGCGCTGGAATTACATCTACACCCTCGAAGTGAGAGATAAAATCGCCAAACGCTATCAGGTTACGTTGCATTTCGACGACGCTGCGCTTTACAGCCACTACAGTGGTGAGATTCCGCCCGAAGAGTTCAGCGAAGAAAACCAGACCAGCGAAGTGCCGCCTGAAGAGCGCAACCCGACGATCCCGACCGTCGAAGAGTAATTACCCTTCGGCTTTCTTTGCCTTGGCAGCGCGATTGGCACGCGCCTGCTTAGGATCAATAATCAGGGGACGGTATATCTCTACCCGATCCCCTGCTTTCAGTACTTCAGTGTCAGGCGAACGCACTGCCTTACCGAAAATTCCAAACTTGGCGGCACTCAGATCCAGTTCTGGAAACTCGTCCACGATGCAGGATGCCTCAACAGCCTGAATCATGGTTGTGCCCGGCACGACATCAATCGCGATAATTTTTTGCTTATCAGGCAAGGCGTACGCCACCTCAACCTGAATTTTTTCGTCACTCATATATTTCCTTCGCGCGCTTAACAAACGCGTCGACCATCATTCCGGCTACCTGCTTAAATAGCGCTCCCATGGCGGCTCCGGCAATTCGGCTGGCCATTTCAAACTCAAGCTCAAGCGTTACTTTGCAGGCCTCATCAGACAGCTTCTGAAAGTGCCAGGTACCGGTGAATTTGCTGAATGGCCCTTCAACCAGACTGATTTTCATCGTTTCCGGGCGATTGAGTTCATTACGCGTCGTAAAGCTCTGCTCAAAACCGGCTTTGGCGAGCGTTAGCCTGGCCTCGATAAAATCCTCAGACTCATCGATCACATGCGTCGATTCGCAGCCCTGAAGGAATTCAGGGTACCGACGCACGTCATTCACCAGGTCAAACATTTGCTCTGCGGTATGTAAAACAAGCGCGCTTCGCGATATTCGGGTCATCTGACTCAACCAACTGTTAATTCAATAGGGCACATCATTAAGGCCTCACAGAAGGCCATGATAAAACACGAATAATACCGCGAGCGGCGATACAACTCGAATCATAAAGCGCCAGAGAGTAAGCAGCCGCTCACTTTTCATACGTGCTTCATCTGCAATGGCTCTGCGGGTCATAAACCACCCGACAAACAGAGATATCAGCACACCGCCCACTGGCAGGAGGATGTTCGTCGTCAGGAAGTCGAGTACATCGAAGAAGGTTTTACCTTTCACTTCGTACTCAAGCCCACCTGTTGAGCCCAATGTTTCCTTCAAAACGGCGACATCCGCGTACAGTAAAAAGTCATCCTGCTGCACGTCACCTTCAGCATCGACTCCTGACACAGTAACGAAATACTGATGGTTCTCCCAGTGATTGAATGACATCACAGTACCCAACCCCATCACCCAGGCCAACGCGCACACGGCGATCGTGGCACGACCACGGCTGAACCCTTTCTCTACCGCCCAGGCAACAGCAGGCTCAGCCAATGAAATAGCCGAGCTCCAGGCTGCAATCGCTACCAATACGAAGAACACCGTGCCAATTACAATGCCGCCAGGCAACTGACCAAACGCAATAGGTAATGTCTGGAACATCAGTCCCGGACCCGCACCAGGCTCCAGACCATTTGAAAAAACGATCGGGAAGATCACCAGCCCCGCGACCAGAGCCACCAGTGTATCCAGTGCGCCTACGGTAAGAATGGTTTTACCCAGTCTGGAGTTCGCTGGCATATAGGCTCCGTAAGCCATAATCGCGCCCATACCCAGCGACAGCGTAAAGAATGAGTGTCCAAGGGCAGTGATAATCGCTTCCTGAGTCAGCTTTTCAGGCTCAAAACGAAACAGGAAATCCCACCCCTGACTGAACCCTGGGGTAGTCAGGCTGTATCCCAGCAGCACCAGCAACATCACAAACAGAAGCGGCATCAACAAACGTAGAGACGTTTCCAGCCCACGGTGAACGCCTCGTGAAATGACAAATCCGACGAGAAAAAGAAACAGTGTGTGATAACCAATCAGAGTCGCCGGATCTGCCAGCAAACCACCAAACAAGGCGCCTGCATCTTCGGCGCTGATATCTACAAAGGTGCCAGTCACCATCGCCTGAGAGTAATAAAGCGTCCAGCCAGCGATGACACTATAAAACGACAGAATAAAGAAACCTGCGACCGCGCCCATCCAGCCGATGCCCGAGAAAAACTCTGGCGCTTTGTACTTGGTAGTCAGGCGATGCATCGTATTAATCGGGCTCATCCGGGCCTTACGCCCCAACAACACCTCGGCCATCATGACCGGAATACCTACCGACAGAATGCACAGCAGATACACCATCACGAATGCCCCACCCCCGTATTCACCGGTGATGTAAGGGAACTTCCAGATATTACCTAATCCTACAGCCGAACCCACGGCCGCAAGAATGAATGTCCAGCGACTAGCCCAGATACCATGCATACCGCGCTTATCTGACGTCATTACCATTATCCTTATTCTGCGAAGGGGCTATTGTCCGAAATTTAAACGTTTGCCTCAAGCGCACCCCTCTGCCCTTCAGACTCACTGTCAGTTATACTGACGCGATGAGTAAAAAGAAAAAAGCCAATAGCGGCTCCTCAACAATCGCGCTGAACAAAAAGGCCAAACACGATTTCTTTCTGGAAGATAAGCTCGAAGCAGGTCTTGAGCTGGTCGGCTGGGAAGTGAAATCGATTCGTGAAGGCAAAGTTCAGCTGCTGGATTCCTTTATCGAGTTTCATCGTGGTGAAGCCTGGCTGCATAATGCCCAGATTACACCGATGACTCAGGCATCAACGCACGTTGTTGCTGAACCTCGCCGCCAGCGCAAGTTGCTGCTGCATCGTCGTGAGATTGAGCGTTACTCACAGAAGGTACAGGCGAAAGGTTATACCTGTGTCTGCACTGCACTCTACTGGAAGGGGCATCACGTCAAAGCCGAGATTGCCCTCGCCAAAGGTAAGCAGAGCCATGACAAGCGCAACACGGCCAAAGACCGTGACTGGGCGAAGCAGAAAGAACGCATTATGAAGCACTCAGTGCGCTGACAGCTCACTGCAACCTGTGCTATATTAGCGACTGTTCTGGGGTTGAACTTCCACTAATTAACCCTATCTAAAGAACAAGGATCAGAAATGATCCAGCTCCTGGCTGAGAGCGACCAGAATTCGGGGATGATCTGGATTCGACGTTGATTACAAAGCTATGGGTGCATGCCGAGAGCGTACGACGATCTCGTAAATAAACGTTGTACATTTAAATATTCGCAAACGACGAATCTTACGCACTAGCGGCCTAATAGCCCCGCTTACCTCCGAACCCGGGTTCCTGTAACCGGGGGACGAGGGCGCAGCCCTACAGGATCGTCCGGAGGCTTTGCTGGGAGCCAAAGGACTAAACGTAATCCAGCTCGTTCCGAACGGCCTGTCTCTCGGCCCGTGACGAACTAAATCAATAGAGAAGACTAAGCATGTAGATCCTCTAGTGGAGGATTGGCGGACGCGGGTTCAAATCCCGCCATCTCCACCAAACAAATAAAAAGGCCCCACCTGTTTTTCAGGTGGGGCCTTTTTATTTGTCTGACGATTGTGATTCTGAATCGATCATAGTTCCGGGTTCTTCTGATTGCCTGGAGCAATCAGTACCGCCGCAGGCGCCCGAAGGGGCTGGGCCATTGATGGCCCAGAGTACAATCCCGCCTCTGTCTCCGGCCGGGCCTTTTTATTTGTCTGAGGATCACAATTCTAAACTCATCCTATTCCCAATTTCTTCTCGCATAATTGCTCGAAGCAATCACACCGCAACCCGCTTATCCCGCGGCGCATACTCAAAAACATCAGAGTAGCAGTTCGCTTCAGTTAGCCCATACGGTGCCAGCTGATCAATAGTGCCATACACCATTCGAGGCGACCCACAGAGGTAAGCGACTGTATTATCTGAGACGTATTGATCTTCCTGGATGACTTCGAAAATAAATCCCGTGCGCCCGTTCCACTCTGGATGTTCAGATTCGAGTATGGGTGTAAAACTGAGGTTTTCGTCCTGAGTTTCCCATTCCCGGAATTCTTCGAGCAGGTAGAAGTCATCAATATTTTTATTTGACCAATACAGTCTGACGTCTGCACTCGGATCTCTTGCTACTATTTCTTCGGCCAGACATTTTATTTTTGATATCCCCGACCCTGCCGCGACCAGCAGATGGGGTTGTTTCAGGTTGCTTTGTAAAAAAGCGCGCCCCATTGGCAGTGCCACGTTCAGGTGTTCCTGGCGGCCACAAATTTGCACAAGGCGACGTAACAGCTTTTCGGTGAACAGACTGCCGTTCTGTATGAAGAGTTGTAACCTGCCCGGTTGTTTACTGTCAGGTCGATTAGCGACCGAGTAAAACAAAGAGTGAGCCTGCCCATCAATATCGATATTCAACTGTAAATAGTGGCCAGCAATATAGCGTAGGGCAGCATCTGTCGACGATTCCAGCTCCACCTGGAATGTGCCCCGGTTGAGGAAGCGTACACTCGCTACCCGGCACTCATGGGAATATCGTTCTGGTATGTCTACTGCAGCCACTTCACTCATTATTCATCCACTCACGTTGTTAGGGCCTGTTAACACTAATTAAACAGGCCCTCGGTGCCCGCTTCCGGACTCTGACCTCTGATGGTGGATAAGCTTAGAAAACTCGTTCAATGAATAAAAATGGTATATTTTCACCATTCAATTACTTTTCTTCATCATTAGATGGATAAGCCATGATCGAACGTAGTCATCTCAGAATCATTCAGGCCGTCGAAGAGCATGGCTCACTGACGGCCGCTGCCAGAGAGCTGTGCGTCACTCAGTCCGCACTCAGTCATACGGTGCGCAAACTCGAAGACAACCTGGGAACGCCTGTCTGGCTTCGCGAGGGTCGCAGTCTCAGACTCACTCAGGCAGGCCGGTACTTGCTCAACATCGCCAACCGGGTGCTGCCTCTGCTCTTTCATGCTGAAGATAAACTGAAGCAGATGGCTATGGGGGAGCGTGGCACTCTGCGTATCGGGATGGAATGTCACCCATGCTACCAGTGGCTCCTGAAGGTAGTGTCTCCGTTTCTGGACACCTGGCCTGATGTGGATGTCGACGTTAAACAGAAATTTCAGTTCGGTGGTGTCGGTGCCCTGCTTGACTATGAAATTGATCTGCTGGTCACTCCTGACCCGTTTTACAAAAGTAACCTGAGCTTTACCCCAGTGTTTGATTACGAACAGGTACTAGTGGTGCCCAAAGATCATACTCTCACGAATCAGCCATTCGCGGAGCCAGAAGACTTGCGCAATGAGGTCTTGCTGACCTACCCCGTCGCCACCGACCGTCTGGATATCTACTCACAGTTTCTGACACCTGCGGGAGTAGTCCCCAAGCAACATAAGACCAGTGAGACCACTGAGATCATGCTGCAAATGGTCGCTTGTCAGCGCGGTGTTGCTGCCTTGCCTCGCTGGTTAGCAGAAGAATATTGCCAGCGACTACCACTCGATGTTGTTCGCCTGGGAGAACAGGGTATTGCGAAGCAGATCTTCCTGGGGACGCGGGAAGGCGACGAGGAGATCGGTTATCTGAAGGCCTTTATTGATCTCGCGAAAGACTACGAGCACCCCTTTTCTGCCTGAGCCAGTGGAGGATTTACCCTACTTAGGTGTACGGCCATTTTCAGAGCCATGCTGGGTGGGGAGCCCTCGTCGCCCACCAACCCATTACAATCCCTCATGCATTGATTATATAAAATCAATTTTACTCATATATAAAAAAGCGTAAAACGTGCTCTCAGATCGTATCCGAGACGGTATTGAGTCAGTTTCGGAACGACGACATCGAACACTGAACCTGGGAAACGGGAGATACGCAGTCATGAGTAACGGTTTTTCATACACGATCAAGCGTGTGATCTTTGATGAAGATTACACGCCCTCCGATGCCACGCGCGTCACCACTAACTTCGCCAACCTTGCCCGGGGTGAGCAACGCGAAGCAAATCTGCGCAGCGCCTTGCGAATGATTGACCGCCGCTTTAATGCTCTGGCTCCGTGGGATAACTCACGTGGCGACCGTTACTCGCTTGAGCTTGAAATTATTTCTGTCGATATTGATGTCGAGGGCAATGGCCACGGCTTCCCCTCTATTGAGATACTCAAAACCAATATTATCGATCATAAGACCAATAAGCGTATCGAAGGGATCGTAGGTAATAACTTTTCGTCGTACGTGCGCGACTATGACTTCAGCGTACTGCTTCGTGAATACAATGCTGGCCAGAAAAAATTCAGTATTCCCGAAGACTTTGGCGAACTGCACGGCAAGCTATTTAAAGACTTTCTTAAGTCCGACACGTACAAAGAGAACTTCAGCAAATTACCCGTTGTCTGCCTCAGTGTTTCAGACACCAAAACGTATCACCGCACTGAAAACCAGCACCCGGTTCTTGGGGTGGAATACACTCCGAATGAGACCTCGCTGACAGAACAGTACTTCCGAAAAATGGGCTTCGACGTCCGCTATTTTATGCCGCCAGACAGTGTCGCTCCACTGGCATTTTACTTTATCGGTGACCTGCTTACGGACTACACGAATCTGGAACTGATCAGCACCATCAGCACCATGGAAACCTTTCAGAAGATTTATCGGCCTGAAATTTACAATGCTAATTCCGCCGCCGGGTACGAGTATCAACCTGATCTGACACACAGTGATCACTCACTTACTCAGGTTGTGTATGACCGCGACGAACGCAGCCAGCTGGCAGTTAAACAGGGCAAGTTCGCCGAAGAACACTTCATTAAGCCGTACCAGAAAATTCTTGAAAAATGGTCAGCCGATTTCGCCTGAACTATTAACTGTATTCAGATAGAGCTAACAATGAAAAAGCTACTTCCAACGTCAACGGCAGGCAGCCTGCCTAAACCCACATGGCTAGCAGAACCCGAGAAACTCTGGTCGCCATGGAAACTCGAAGGTAAAGCGCTGCTCGATGGGAAGCAGGATGCCCTACGCGTCTCGCTTCAGGAACAACTGGCCGCAGGCATCGATATCGTCAGTGATGGTGAACAGACCCGCCAACACTTTGTGACCACCTTTATCGAAAATCTGAGCGGCGTCGATTTTGAGAATAAGAAAACCGTGCGTATCCGCGACCGTTACGACGCCAATGTACCTGGGGTGATTGGTCCGGTGAGTCGTCAGAAATCGGTGTTTGTTGAAGATGCTAAGTTTCTGCGCGGTCAGACAAGCCAGCCGATTAAGTGGGCTCTACCCGGGCCTATGACTATGGTTGATACCCTCTACGATGATTACTATCAGGATCGTAAGACACTCGCATTCGAGCTCGCCAAGGCTCTGAATGAGGAGGCTCGTGAGTTACAGGCGGCCGGCGTTGATATTATTCAGTTTGATGAGCCAGCCTTTAACGTATTCCTCGATGAGGTTAATGGCTGGGGCCTCGAAGCGCTGGAAATAGCGACGGAGGGTCTGACCTGTGAGACCGCTGTGCATATCTGTTATGGCTATGGCATTAAAGCAAATACCGACTGGAAAAAGACACTCGGTGCTGAGTGGCGTCACTACGAAGCAACGTTTCCTGCGATTCAGAAATCCAGCATTAATATTGTTTCACTTGAATGCCATAACGGCCGCGTCCCGATGGAAGTTCTGACTCTACTTCACGGTAAGAAGATTATGGTGGGCGCCATCGACGTAGCAACCGATACGATTGAAACGCCAGAAGAAGTCGCGGCGACGCTTCGTGAAGCACTGAAATACGCCGATGCCGATAAGATTTATCCTTGCACAAACTGTGGTATGGCCCCTCTTTCACGGGAGACTGCACGTCAGAAGTTGCAGGCTCTGGCGGCTGGCGCAGAGATCATTCGCAAAGAACTGGCGGATTAAACATGGATATTATTGAATTTATGTCGGGTCACCTGATGACCATTCTGGCATTGGTAGTGACAGGGGTATTCGCTGGAATTCTTGCTGGGCTGCTGGGTGTCGGCGGCGGTATTGTGGTTGTGCCTGTGCTGTATTTCCTGTTTCAGGGATTTGGCGTTTCGGCCGACTCAGCCATGTTAGTCGCGACAGCCACTTCACTCGCAACGATCATTCCGACCTCCATCAGTTCAATCCGCTCACATCACCGGCTTGGCAATGTAGATCTTGATCTGTTTAAACGCTGGAGTCTGTTTATCCTGACGGGTGTTCTGGCAGGAAGCTGGCTGGTAACTCGCGCAGACGGCGACTGGCTGACCCTCCTGTTCGGTATCATTGCAACACTTGCGGCACTGAACATGTTGTTCAGAGCAGGAAAGCCCGCATTGTTCCCGGGATTACCCAATCCTGGCGGCCAGGCCGTCATGGGATCGTCAATCGGTTTTTTCAGTGCGATGGTCGGTATAGGTGGGGGCACGCTTTCTGTACCACTGCTTACCCTGTTTAACTATCCTGCGCATAAAGCCGTGGGAACGGCAGCGGCAATCGGGCTAATTATTGCGTTGCCAGGCGCACTGGTGATGCTTTTACTAGGTACGACCCCAGAAGATGCACCCGTTGGCACCTTTGGTTTAGTCAACCTGATCGGCTTTATCTGCATAGTGCCGTTGACGGTACTGTTCGCACCCGTGGGCGCCCGGCTTGCCTCATCACTTGATGCGGGATTGCTCAAAAAAATCTTTGCCATTGTTCTGCTGTTTACCGGGTTACGTATGTTGGTACAACTCTCGCTGTAGTTCACGTCATAAATCGCCTGACTGCCTGGCCAGACTCTAGCGGACACTCTCTGCAGGAGACTGTATGAGCGGTCAGGCTTTTTCTCCACTCAGAGTCATCTCACTTAATTGCCTTACTCCTCGCTTTAACCTTATCCTCTTGAGCCGATTCGTGGTTACTAGTCATGGCCTCGACGTAATCCCCCAATCCAGGCCCAACTGTATTCAACAGTTCCTTTACTCTTCTTTCAATGCTCAACACTCAGCCAGATAGACACCCGTCAATGAAAGGTAAATTTCCCGGTCAATAAGATAGATTGTGACTTGTATGCACTACTTTGCTGCGACTTGGGGCTATTCTGGACGCTGTACTGAAGATCACCGACATCGGGTATCTCAGAATCTAACAATAAGGAGCACGGTTAAGTGCCAGTTCAGAACATCACCAGGGGAATACGTTACACAGCACACCAGTGTGCTGTGACGCTTATCGCCTGTCTTTTATTGATGTTTACTCTTCAACTTAACGCGAGTGAAGCTCGGAGCCTGGACCTGCAACAGCTGACAGACGAACTCGCTCTCTCGAACTACGTAGTGCAGGTTCAGCCCGACGAAGGAGAAGACAACCTCTCAGAAATCATGAGCCTGCCGGATAACCGCTGGTCTGGTGTTCCTCAAACCAGCCGAAGCCTGGGGCGCGACTATGGTACCACCTGGTTCCGCGTTGATCTTACGGGCACGAATAATCTGAAGGCAGACAGCGCTTACTACTCGATTACCCTCACTATGATTTCATCGATGTCTTTCTGGTATCTGAATCGGGTGTGGTACAGAGCTTTTATACCGGCGACCAACGTGGCTTTCACTCCCGCCCTGTCGACCAACGAACGTTTCTGTTTCCTCTTGAAAAGCTGAATCAGTCGACAGACGCTAAGGTGTATTTCCGCATCAGCACTCCAGGTCCACTACTGATCCCTTTCAGTCTGGTGACCGGTGCTGAGAGCAGACTCCAGGATCGTAATACATCGATGGCCCTTGGTATTTACTTCGGTATTCTGCTCATCATGTTCGCCTACAATGCCTTTATTTCAGGCTCTCTGCGCGATACAGCTTACATCTATTATCTCGTGTATATGGCGAGTGTCGGGCTACACCAGTTAACTCTTCAGGGGCTTGGGTATCAGTACTTCTGGCCAGACACGTCTCTGTTCGACAATAACTTTGCAGTCGCACTGAGTAGCGCGCTGGTGCAAGGCACTGCTGTCTCTGACGATTCTGATTGCCGCTCTTCTGGCGCACCGGGCTCACGCCATCGAAACCGTCCATTTCACCGGTGACAAAGTCAGTCTCTTACCGCTACTCGAGTTCGTATCAGAGCGGAACGGAGAAACGCTGGACGAAATACTCGTGCGTCCGGAAGAAGACTGGCACCACCGCCAGAACATTAACAACAACCTCGGGCAAACCAGCCAGCCGGTCTGGGCGAGAGTACGCCTTGCCGGCGTGTCTGAAGCCTTCGGGCAACCCATTGTGCGCCTCAACTACCCACATCATGACTACGTCGACTTCTACCTTTTTGAGCGTGGAAGAATGATCCGTCACTTCTCAGCAGGTGACCAGCTGCCATTTGATAGTCGCCCTATTGATCAGCGAACCTTCTGGTTCCCGCTTGACGATGCGAGCGCCGATGAGCAGGAAATCTACATCCGGATATCTACACCCGGCCCGCTGCTGATGCCATTGGATCTGATGAACTACAAGGAAGCCGCTGAAGAAGAAAAACTGCTGTACCTATGGGCAGGCGCCTTCCTCGGAATTATCGCCATCATGGCGCTCTATAACCTGTTTCTGTACTTCTCGCTGACGGAAAGCTCGTACATCCTCTATGTACTTTACCTCCTCAGTGCCGGCGTTATGCAGGCCACCATGTTTGGCTTTGGTGAGCAGTATTTCTGGGGGGACAGACCCGGCGTCAATAACCAAGTGATCGCGTTCCTCGCGCCGTTTGTTCAACTTACTGCGATGGCCTTTGTTCTTAAGTTTATTGATCTGAAGAACTTCGGTTCCGTTCTGGATCGCTCCGTCGCCTACCTGATGTTATTCACTCTGATCGTTATGTCGATTGCGAGCTTCACCGTGCCCTACAGCCTGATTGTGAAGCTGGGTCACTCAATCGCCTTGTTCGGTGTTGTCTGTGCATTCTACATCGGTATCAAAGGTTGGATCATGGGTATGAAGTCGGCCCGTCTGTTCACAATCGCCTGGTTTGCACACCTGGTCTTTATTGGTTGGTACCTGTTGGATATGACCGGGAAGATTCCAGCAACAGAGCTGGGTAACCATGCCTTTGCGATCGGCTTTATTGCGGAACTGTCACTCCTCTCAATCGCCTTTGCCGATAAGATGAATCAGGAGAAAGAGCTGAGGATTAACTCTCAGACCAAGCTACTCGATATGCAGGTCGCGATGAATCAGGAGTTAGACAACAAGGTAAAAGAGAGAACATCTGCCCTTGAAAAGGCCAACCGCCGCCTTGAAGAGTTGAGCGTCACCGATGGCCTGACCAAACTCTTTAACCGCAGATACTTCGATCAGGTTTTCCGCGACCACTATGAGCAATCATACAAAGATCAACATCCGATCAGTGTCATGATGGTCGACATCGATTTCTTCAAAAAACTGAACGATAACTACGGTCACGCGTTTGGTGACCTGTGTCTGGTGCGTGCGGCCCAACTTATCCGCAAGGTGGTCACTATGCCGGGAGCATTTGCAGCCCGCTACGGCGGTGAAGAGTTCGTTGTCGTCCTGCCTAAGACAACCGAAGAGCGCGCTGCACAGGTTGGCGAGATGCTCAGGTCAGCATTTGAAAAAACAACCGTGACGCAAGGTAATCAGAGTAAGAATATGACGATCAGTATCGGCGTTGCATGCACGATTCCATCGCAACCCGGACTGGAAGAAAAATTGTTGAGCGTCGCGGACAGCTGTCTGTATCAGTCTAAAGAGAACGGTCGGAATCAGGTCACCCGCTCAGAGCAGCTGAACGAGGCGGGCTGACACTCAATATTAATAGACATCCCGACGGTAGCGTCCCTCTGCCGTCAAAGCTTCTAGTTTTTCGCTACCCAGAATACTTCCAAGCTGGTGCTCCAGATCCTGAGCCATGCCATCACGACTGCCGCATACAAGGATCGTCGCCCCGGCATTAATCCAACGTTTGAGGCGATCACTGTGTTCGGAAACAACATCCTGAACATATCCTCTGCTCGCTTCACCGGTTACTGAGGCCAGTTCCAGCGAGTCAGCGCGGGAGTAACTGCGATTCAGATACGTCAGGTGCTCTGAGTCATACCATTCTGTCAGTTGTTTATCCCAGTGGCGGTCGAACAGTGGAGAGCGCTCTCCGAAGATTAACCAGTTATCATGCTGCCCAGACATATCTCTGACTTTCAAGTGAGCCCTGAGTCCGGCAAGCCCGGAACCATTGCCAATTAATATCAGTTTCTCTGCATCCGCCGAGCAGTGAAAAGACGGATTACAACGCACAGAAGCGCCAACAGTGTCATTCACCATCGCCTGATGACACAACCAGCCAGACCCTAGCCCAGGCGAGCCATCAGGATGGTTCTGCTCCCGGATCAAGAGTGTCAGTTCAGATTCCTCCGGAATACTGGCTATACTGTATTCGCGAATTTGCCCCTGCAAATGAAGCTGAATGATATCACCCGCCTGCCAGCTGAACTGATTTCTGACATCCAGTGTGACTTCGTATATCGGCGCACCGGGACTTCCGGAGTTAAGGTGACGACGTCCCTTAAAACGCAAAGGATATTGAGGATTGACTGGCGCTTTATCCGAAAATTCAATCGAATTAAGTTGATCAGGATGAATCACGCCAGCGTCTGCGAGCTGAGTAAACCAGGACGCAATCGTCTCAGGATCATTACGATCCACGGCCACCAGCGGCGCCAGCACCTGAGCGTCGCGCTCAAGCAAAACCGTATTTATATCGTATGAAAATCCACAGAAATGCTCATAGGTTGTATCTCCCAATCCGAGAATTGAGAAGCCCAGCTCAGGATATATCGCCAATGTTTTTTTCAACGAAGGAATAAAGAAGCGACCATTGTCCGGCGCATCCCCTTCTCCGTAGGTACTCGCAATCACAAAAAGAGAGCGACATTGACTCAGGCGATCTGGCGTCACCTGATTAAGAGGCTGATGAAGTACTTTAGCTCCCTGACTTCTGAGAATATCGACCAGTTGCAGTGAAAGTGCCTCGGCAGAGCCACTCTCACTGGCAAAAGCAACGACAGTTCGGGCATCGGAATGCTGCCTTGCTTCGATACGTCGGGCGATCACAGTCCGATAGCACCAGACTGTGAAAGCAACCCAGGCCAGAGTGAGCACTCCAGCCTGAATATAAGGAGCAACCGTCAACATAGATCAGTCCGGCAGAACCTCAAGCACAGTCACGTAAGAGCCCGTGCGCTCCGTCGCAGGTTTCTTCGCTTTATCGTCTTTATATTCGACTTCGATAAAATAGCGACCCGCGCCTTTCCAACTCAGAGTAACTTCGCCTTTTTTATCTGCGACTGCAGTAATTTCATCCTGACTGTTGCGATAGCGGGTTCCTTCACGAATGGCGGTCAGTTCAGCGCCTTCAGCAGGCTCACCATCAATCAGAAACTTAAAAGTCGCTTGCTCACCGGAATACAGATCGTTCGGGTGCGTTACTGGCACCAGTTCCAGCCCTGTGTTCGTTGGCTTCAGCGTTTCATTGGTCGGTGCACCAAGCGTGACAAAGGTTTCCATACGGCGGGAAGACTGCATGATGCGCAGCTTGTCGGCTTTTTCCGGTACGTTTTCAGCAAAACCTTCCTCGGTATATTGCTCGCCACGCCCAGGGTACATGCGACGCTCACCGTCTTCTTCCCACATGGCACGCATACCTGTGCTCGCTGTGAAGATTTTGTAGGTGCCTTCCTCTTCGAGTTTTACATCGAAGACAGTGCGGTATTTACCCGTATGCAGATTTTCTGCTTCGTGTTTATCGCCGTCTGGCTGAAGAACGACCAGATCATTGAAACGAACGGCGTGATAGTTAGCGACAAAAATATCGTTAGAAACTGCAGCCTCGAAACCAACCCAGCGATCTTCGCCTGAGAGTTGTGTCTCCTGTGGGAGAATCCAGGCGCGATGTGCTTCCACTGAGAGCGTACTTGCAACCAGTGCGCTCAGTACCAGGGGCTTTAATAGATTCTTTTTCATCTGCATTTCCTTAAGGTTTGATGGTCAGTTCGATAGCGCCCAGTTCAGAGCTACCCTGTTCTTCAAAAGTCACTTCGCTGCTCTGCGGCCAGCTGAATGGGATATTGATTAACTCACGTCCACCGACTTCCCGTGCAGCTTCTACACGCAAGCGATAATCACCCGGCTGCAGGTCTGCTAGGGGGGACTCGCCAACAGTAAATTCAAGATCATGAGCACCCGGGCCGTAGGTTGCACCGCTGACACCATCGACCGGCATTTCCAGTGAGCGCCCACTGCGACGCCACCACTGGCGCATATCTTTCAACCACTTTTCGCCTTCGGCGTTCCGCATATCCACGTCGTACCAGACCGCGAGATTACTCACGACCTGATTACGATTATCTTCAATCCAGACAGCGACGTAGGGTTTATGATATTCGGCGACGTCCAGCTTCGGGATCTCTACAGAGACAGAGAAATCAGCCGCGTGTGCCTGCGTAAAAGATGCGAAGGCAACCGCGGTCATCAGTCCGGATTTAATTAGTTTCATCAGCGACTCCTTAGTGCGCAGCGAGAACGAGTAAAATAAGTGGCACCACAACCCCAAGCGCAACCAGTGGCCAGGTGCTTGGGCGTTGCCTGGCATAACGGGCGAGCAACCATAATCCGCTCAGGGAAAAAACCAGACAAAGCACCGAAAAAATATCGATAAACCACGACCACGCGGTATTGGTATTTCTACCTTTGTGCAGGTCATTAAGGTAAGAAATCACCCCACGATCTGTGTTTTCATAAATAAAACTGCCTGTTTCCAGGTCAATACTCAGCCAGGCATCCCCGCCGGGTTTGGGCATGCCGAGGTAGACTTCATACTCATCCCATTCGGCATAAGCATCTGGAGTGGGGATATCATGTTCATCGCTCAGCCAACGACGAACGGCCATAGGCAACGGTCCTTCCGAGCGACTCTGAACCGCACTGAGCATGCCCGGTGAGAGCTCTGCTTCGACGGTTGTGCGTTCAGGATCTGCCGGGATATCAGCGGCGTGATTGAGAGTAATACCTGTGAATGCGAACAGAATCATGCCCACCAGACACACTGCTGAACTGATCCAGTGCCACTGGCGCAATGTGCCGGGTAAAAATCGAGAAAACATGACACCATCCAAAAAAGCCCATCAGCGAACGGTGAGAATACTAACAAACAGCAAGATAATGAGAAGTATTTTTATTTGATAATGACACTTCTATGCATTATCAAAAGATGATATCCGTCCGTAAAAAAAGGGCCTTCCGGCCCTTTTCTATTCATTCTGATCTCTGATCAGAAACGTACGTTCAGACCTACCCAGAGGTTACGACGCTTGTCTTTGTTGTTGTAATCATCTTCGAATACAACCTCGCTGACAGCACCCCGGCCCGAAGCATATTCGTACTCTCCATCCCCATCGATATCGTCGTACTCAACGCTGTAGGTGGTGAAGTCCTGATCCAACAGGTTGTTAATACGGCCGTACACACTGAAGTAGCTATTCACCGCATAGGTTGCGCCGAGGTGCAGTACGCGATAATCCTTGTAGTACAGAGGATCGTTGTCATCATCGACGCCGCGGAAGCGAGCCGAGCGCGTCTCACTGGTCAGCTGCACATTCAACTTAGTATTCACATCCCAATCGAGAGTGACATTACTCATGTGCTCCGCCGTATTCGTCAGCGGCTGTCCTTCCTGCGAACCAGAAAGCTGACGGCTGTCGGTGTAGGTGTAGTTCCCACGTACAGCCAGTGCATCAATGATCTGGAAACGACCAGCGACTTCCGCACCACGGATCAACGCATCATCGATATTGATTACCTGAGCCCACGAGTCATAACCCAAATCTTCGTATTCACCAAGGTTCACACAGGGGCGTTCACCGCCAGTCTGAGCACATGTCTGTACTGAGTCACCACGGGCAATTTTATCTTCGAAGCGGTTGTGGAAAATGGTCGCGTTAAAGCTATGACGGTTGACCAGGGACTCCCAGTAAACAGCTGCTTCGGTATTGCGGCTTTTCTCCGGCTCAAGATCCGGGTTCCCCGCAAAAGGAACGGTACCCTGGCCTCCAAAGCCGGTTACACCGTCGTAAAGATCAGTTGTTTTTGGAGTTTTATAACCACTGCTCACACCACCTTTCACCGTCCACTCTGGCGTCAGGCTGTATACCGCGTACAAGCGAGGGCTGACATTGCTACCGAAAGCATCGTGATCGTCGTAACGCAGACCCGCAGTCAGCGTAAAGTCTGGTACCATGGTCCAGCTGTCTTCAGCGAACAACGCGTATGTCGTAAAGTCTGATACCTCTCCCGACTCACCATCTTCGCGTCCAAATACACCGTCGGTCAGCTCCGCATCAATGTACTGACCACCGACGATAAACAGGTGATCACCGGCCAGGTCTTCGACTGGAATTTCAAGCTTGGCATCCAGCGTGTACTGGCTGCTTTCCATAGTACGGTCTGGGCGTGGCAGAAACGTCTCTTCAGCAATCGCACGGCGCTCGTCTTCACTCAGGCCAGCGTAGTCGCCAGTGCCGTCGTACATCTCCTGCAGCAATTGTCTTTCAGACACTGACAGCGGTACGGTACGGCCGTTGTTATTTGTCTCGATGTTCTGCAAAGACACCAGGCTCTTACCAAAACTCCAGCTGCCCTCGTGAGCGATTGCCCACTGGTCGCGGGTGAACTCCTGATCCTGTGCATAACCTGCACGAGGATTAACCACACCGCCCCTTGCTTGCCAGAGGGTATCAATACTGTCGACCGTCCCGAGAGGGAAACTGCCATCTTCCAGTGGTTCGTTGTCATATACCTGCTTCGATGTGTCGTAATCGAAGGTCAGGCTCTGGTTTTCTGCTACCTTCCAGTTCAGACCTACACCCACATTGTGATTGGTGTTATCTGTAGTTTTACCGCCGCTGCCGAAGCCAAGAGAGCGTGTCTGTTCAACACCGTTAGGGTCGGTGACTGAGTCGTACTCTGGCTCTGATGCATCGCGCTTATAAATACTGCCACGCAGCTCCATACCAAGAACATTTTCAATTAACGGGCCTGCCACACTGAAGTCAGCCGTGGTATCCGCACCGTACTCGTCGTACTCCTGGAAAGTGCGGCTGATACTTGCAGAACCTGTCCAGTCATCGGTCACCTTCTTGGTGATAATGTTGATTACACCGCCCAGAGCATCCGCTCCATATAGGGTAGACGCTGGTCCGCGGATAACCTCAATACGTTCGATCGCATCAATCGGCGGAATGTGGTTGAACTGATTACCACCGAAATTATTCGGATAGATATCACCATGGTTATTCTGACGACGACCATCAATCAGGATCAGAGTGTAATCTGCTCCCATACCACGGATCGAAATAGTCCCCTGGCCCGTTTTATCCCGGGTCTCACCGATATCGACACCTTCCAGTTCACGGACGGCATCCAGAAGCGTGACATAAGGACGTGAGCGCAGATCTTCCTGAGTGATTACAGAGATACTGGCTGGAGCATCAACCACTTTCTGCTCATAACCGGCCGCCGTAACAACGAACTTATCCAATTCGATCGGCTGCTCTTCTGCTGTTGCAGAGAAAGAAGCAACAACCGCTGCAGCGAGTGCACTCAAAGGAAAAAGCTGATTTCGAAACTTCATGTTTAAGGTCCATACGGGGGAATTTGCGCGTATACTATTTTCACTTAATTACAAATGCAAATGTTTTTCATTTGTAACTTCACTCACAATACACTTATTAATTTTAATAAAACCGTGTATGGACAAAGGCCTCTGGACCGGAGGCCGATGCGTATTGCAGGAGTCTTACTGGTTTTGAGAGGTTTCGCTGGCGCGAAATTGAGTCGGAGATACGCCGTACCATTTTTTGAAAGCGCGGGAAAATGCACTGACGTCTGAAAAGCCGAGCATAAACGCCAGCTGTGTGATGGTAGTACCGGGCAGTGCCAGGTGTCTCTCTACCAGCGTCCGGCGCGTTTTCTCGAGCAGGGCTTTCCAACTCAGATCTTCGTCAGTCAGACGCCGCTGCAAACTACGCACACTCATGTGAAAGCGTTCAGCAGCATCGGACAAGCTGGGCTCGCCTTCGGGAAGCTGTCCTTCGAGCCATAACGATAGCTGAATCACAAGTGAGCCTTTTTCCTGCTCAGCGAGTCGCTCATTCAGTGTTGCTTCGAGCATGGCAACCATCTGGTTATCACTGGAGTGAAGCTCGGCGGCTGCCTGCTTCCGGTCGAACGTCAGGCCGTAGTAATCGCTTCTGGTCGGTGTCACACGAAAGTAGCGGGCCATCGACGCACAATAATCCTCGTCATGATGTGCCACATGAACTTCAAGAGGGTTCAACGCAGGATCTACCCTGAGTCTGACTAATCGCATCAGACTGGACATCACATACTGTATTCCCTGCGGGTGAGGCACGTGCCCGCTTGAAGGGCGAAACTGCACGCACACGGTCGTATCTTCAACCACTAGTTCAGCCCGAACCGCGTCACTGATCAGCCTCTGGTAGCGAGCGAGGCGCTGAAGAACACTGAGCATGCTGCCACCCGCAGACAGTGCCAACCCCAGTCCACCAAATGCAGAGTACTCGCTTCGACGAGCCATATTGATGCCCAGAGAAGGGTCCTGAAGACGATTCTCAGCAGCGGTCAGTAAGGCAGAGGTCGCATCCACACTGATCCAGACCTCCGGGTTAAACGTATCTTCTACCGAGACACCATACTCCGCAAACAAGGCCGCGGGATCATCACCATGCTGTTGCAGCAGATTGGCCAGCGGGCGCAGAAACATGGCCACCGCTTTAGGTTGCTCAGTCATTGGCGTCTCCTGTCAACTGGTTGGCGGTGAGTGCAAAGCATGGAAACAGGTTTCTCTCCAGTATGTAATCAAAGGCCTGTGTACGTCTGCCGGGCCACGAGTTTGGAGTACAAGTATGACTGATACCACGGATAAAAACAGCGAACGCTTTCAGGCACTACGTGCTAAGGATCGTCAGGTTCAGAAAGAACTGATGCAGGTGAGCGACAAGGTTCGAGCTCGTCACCCGTTTCTGGTTAAGCACCAGAATGCCGTCGGCATGGGCATTTTTCTGGTCAGTATTGCCGGGATGATTCTGAACGGCGTACTCTGGATGGAAGGCATCATGCCAGCCTGGATGGTCATCGTATTAAGTGCGTTCTGGACATCACTACTGCATGAGCTGGAGCACGACCTGATCCATTACATGTACTTCCGTAAGCAGCCTGTCTGGCATCACTTGATGATGGCAGGTGTCTACCTTGCACGTCCCCTTACCCAGAACCCCTGGATTCGTCGCTACCTACACCTGCATCACCACAAAGTGTCGGGCACAGAAACAGATCTGGAAGAACGCGGTATTACCAACGGCGAAAAATGGGACTGGAAGCGTTTCCTGATGGTCGGCGACAACATGCTGGCTTTTTATCTGCGCGCTGGGAAATACTTCGTCGTGCCGAAAAAGTTACTGAAGCAAGGTAAAATCAATAAAACAGACATTAAAAACTTAAGGATTATCGGTGCACTCAGTTTTAACCCTGTCGGTTATATCAGTTACACCATCTGGCATGGCTTCGTGCTATTTCACCTGGCTAATGGCATTGCCTGGGCATTGGGAGCGACAATTGACTGGCCCCAATGGCTGCTGGCACAGGAAGCCTGGGTAACTGCGACCGTTGTTATCCTGATTGCACCTAACGTGCTGCGTACTTTCTGTCTGCACTTTATTTCATCGAATATGCATTACTTTGGTGACAACACGCCGGGGATTATTCATGAGCAATGTCAGGTGATGAATAAGTGGTATCTAATTCCACTGCAACTGTTCTGCTTTAACTTTGGCAGCACTCACGCGATCCACCATTTTGTAGTGCGTGACCCCTTCTATATTCGCCATTTAAGCGAGAAAGAATCCCATGAAGTGCTCCGCCGTCACGGTATTCGATTCAATGATATGGGAACGTTTAAGCGCGCGAATCGTTTGAATGAGCGTGCTGCTTAGTGAGTTATTAGCTCAGTGAGTGCTGCATGTGCGCCAGAGATGGCGCACATGCAGCTCTTCTCGCCCCTAACACGCAGCCAATGACTGTAGCGTTATCCTGACAGCCGGAAAAAATTCAGATGCCCGCCTTCCAGCCATTTGTCACAGGGTAACGACGGTCACGACCAAATCCACGGCGAGTCACCCGAACACCGATCGGCGCCTGACGTCGCTTGTATTCGTTCACATCCACCAGCCGCACTACCCGCATCACGTCTTCCCGGTTATGGCCGGCCGTGATGATCTGCTCTGCACTTTCATCGTGTTCGATGTACCGCTCCAGAATATCGTCCAGCACAGGGTACGCTGGCAGGCTGTCTTCATCGACCTGATCCGGCGCAAGTTCCGCGGAAGGGGGCCGGTCAATCACACGCTGAGGGATAACAGGTGATATAGAATTCCGATACTCGGCAAGGGCAAAGACTTTGGTTTTATACACGTCTTTTAATGCACCATAGCCACCGGCCATATCACCATAAAGCGTCGCATAACCGACAGCCATTTCACTTTTATTGCCGGTTGTCAGGACCATGTAGCCCGTCTTATTCGATAGCGCCATTAACAACACACCGCGACAACGGGATTGCAGGTTTTCTTCAGTGGTGTCGACCTTCAGTCCCTCGAAGTCGGGGGCAAGTGCAGACATAAATTCACGATACATAGGTTCAATCGAAATGGATTGATACTTAACTCCCATGGCCTCAGCCTGCAACGCTGCATCCTCTTTGCTCATACCAGAGGTATAGGTAAATGGCATCATCACAGCACGCACACGTTCTGGCCCCAGAGCATCAACGGCAACGGCCAACGTCAGAGCTGAATCGATTCCGCCAGAAAGGCCTAGTACAACCCCCGGAAAGCGGTTTTTATTCACATAGTCGCGAACGCCAACGACCAGGGCGTTATACAGGCTGGCAAGACCATCTTCCCGCGCTTCCCGCGATTCAGACTCAGCACGTAACTCGCCTTGCCCGAACACCACATACGCCTGATCTTCCCGCCAGGAGGCCATCTGCAACACGCATTCGGACGCAGCATTGACGGCAAATGAACTGCCATCAAACACCAGCTCGTCCTGTCCACCCGACTGATTCACATAAAGAACCGGCAATTTGTGCTGGGATGTATGCTTCTTAATGAGGTCTATACGCTCCTGCTGCTTCCCGCTATGGAACGGAGAGGCATTGAGGTTCAGGATAACATCGGCTCCGGCGTCGGCAGCCATGGCTATCGGCGCATCAAACCAGACGTCTTCGCACACGGTAAGCCCCAGTTTAACGCCATGTAGCTCTATCACCTTCGCGTCTTTACCGGCTGAGAAGTAGCGTTTTTCATCGAAGACCTGATAATTCGGTAGCTCCTGTTTGGCGTACTCTCCAAGACAAACACCCTCAGACCAGACCCCTGCGCAGTTATAGAGACGATTATCCCTGGCAACTGGGTAACCTATCGCGATGGCAATATCATGACTGACCGCCGCGACTTCTCTCAACGCCTCGTTGATACGGGGCTCAAGACTTGGACGCATCAGCAGGTCTTCGGGCGGATAGCCCGTCAGAGCGAGTTCACTGAATACAATCAGCTGAGCACCATCGTCGGCAGCTTTCTTGGCTGCTTCTATAATTTTCGCCGTATTGCCGGGGATATCGCCGACGTGAAAGTTACATTGCGCCAACGCAATTTTCAGGGTGGCAGTCAGTGACTTGGACATGGTCTGGGGGTACTCTCTTCAGTAATGCGCGTATTGTCTGGAAATACGCATCAGGACGCAAACCGGAAGACTAATGAATCATCCAATTTCCATCGGACGGGGCAGCCGCCTGCTGTCGCTCTACAGCTACTATTCGCTGATTCTTGCGCTGTCGATCGTCGTCGTCGACGGTCTCGATTCAATGGACGTCATCGTTGGCAAAGAGGCTCCCCACCTCTTTCTCGTACTTTCATCGCTTTATGTACTTGCAGCCGCGGTCTTCGTCGCGCTAATAACCCGGACAACCGATTCGCAGGGAGCTACCACCTACCTGTTCCTGGAAACAGCGCTGCTGACCGGCATGATGTTCGCTTCGGGCGGACTCACCGCCGGTTTCTCTAGCCTGTTGCTGATACCGGTCGTCATGGCCAATCTACTCGCCCCAGGCATACTGGGGTACAGCGTTGCTGCCTGGCTCAGTCTTGCGGTCATCTATACCGAACATATCGCACCGGGCGAGTTTGGCATCAGGGATACGGCCAATACCGGTGTGTATGGGGGCATCTGCTTTGCTCTCGCCTGGTTAACTCAGCTGCTGTCGCATCGTATCGATGCCGCACTGAATCTCGCTCAGGATACCGCCCGTGATGTTCAGCGCTTACAGCGCCTGAGCCAGCAGGCGTTGATGAAACTGCCGGATGGCATCATTGCCTGTTCGAAAGAAAAACGGATTCTGTTTATTAATGACACTGCGGCATCCTGGTTTAAGCTGGAACCCGGCGCCGCGGTACCTGAGTGGCTGATAACGGCACCGGCTCAGGAAAGCCTTGCGGGAAAACTGCAGGGGCTGACAGTCACCCGTCTGGAGGCAGAAGGCCCCGATGAGGATTGTCTACTGCTTATTGAAGACGAAGCGCGTCTCTCAGCAGAAGTTCAGCAAGCCAAGCTGGCATCGTTAGGTCGCCTCACCGCCAGTATTGCCCATGAAATCCGTAATCCACTTTCAGCTCTTAATCAGGCCGCACAACTGCTGGACGAATCTGAGCACCTGCCCGCTGAAGATAAAAAGCTGACCGCCATTATTGAAAACAACAGCCAACGAATTAATCGTATTATTGGGGACATCCTGCAGCTCTCACGAGGCAAGCGGCCAACAGCTACACCTCTGAAACTCCATAGCTACGTCGACAACTTTTGTCAGAACTTCCGTCAGGTCAGTGGTGAGAATTGTCTGATATTTTCCTATGATGCTGATAGCGAGTTAACCGTACTATTCGATCCGGATCATCTGAATCAGGTCCTGACCAACCTGTGTCAGAATGGTCTGCGGCATGCCCGGAAAGCACGGAAACAGGAGGCTGAAGTCGTCTTACGTATTCTTTCAGAATCCGATAGTAGTGCATCCCTTGAAATCACAGACAACGGCTTTGGCATTGCTGATAACCAGGTATCGCGGCTCTTTGAGCCCTTCAATACTACCGAACACGACGGTACAGGATTAGGACTCTATTTATGTCGCGAACTGTGTCAGGCCAACCAGGCAAGCATCGAGTTTGCTGGTAACGACCCGGGCGCACGTTTTCTTGTCAGGATGAAACGCGCATGAAACTGCGGGATATGTCACACCAGCGTCAACTCAACTCAGTAATAATATAAGGCCATGATGACAAACAGGAACTCCCCGGCAATGCTGCCCGACTTATGCGCACTGATCGTTGATGACGAGCAGGACATTCGCGAGCTGATAGGCATGGCCCTGGAACGCATCGATATAAAATGCGAACAGGCTGCCAATGTCACTGAAGCCATGGCATTACTTGAGTCGGGAAATTTCCATTTCTGTATCACCGACATGAAACTGCCCGACGGTGATGGCATTCAGTTAATCCATCACTGCAATCGCAACTACCCGGACATGCCGGTGGCTATGATCACTGCGTTTGGCAATATGGAAGTCGGCGTGAATGCCCTTAAAGCAGGCGCTTTCGATGTTGTTGCTAAACCGCTTGATATTCAGCAACTACGAAATCTGGCAACAGCTGCACTAAGACTGTCGAAAGTAACGGGAACACTCCCGGAGCAATGCACCAATCTTATTATTGGCGACTCCCCCCCGATGCAGGAACTGCGCACCACGCTGCGCAAAGTCGGACGCACTCAGGCACCGGTATTTATTCAGGGCGAATACGGCACAGGCAAAGAAGGTATTGCACGCGCTATTCACCTGCTTAGCTCACGAACTACCCACCCTTTTATTACTGTTAACTGTGACGCGCTTCAGGACGAGAACGCAGCGGAGACCCTGTTCGGCTATATGGACGATCACGGCACCCTTCATGATGGCCTCGTCCAGAATGCTCACCAGGGCACATTGTTTCTCAACAATATCGAGCACCTTGGTCTGGAGTTTCAGGCCCAGCTCCTGCAGCTTCTGACCGATAAGAAGATCCGGGCGCTGCATGACACTCACGAACATGATCTGGATATCCGTATCATCAGCGCCAGCAGTGCGGATCTGCCAGCATTGGCAAGCTCGGGTCACTTCCGTCAGGACCTGCTCTTCCGTATCCGCGTAGTACACCTGAGCGTGCCACCATTACGCACTCACCGTGAAGATATCCCGCAGCTCACCACCCACCTGCTACAGACCTATGCCAGCCAATGGGATATGCCTGAAGTATCAGTCTCTGATGAGGCATTACGGGCTATCTGTGAATACGACTTCCCCGGGAACACGCGGGAACTCGATGCCATACTTCAGCGTGCCTTTACCCTGATGGAAGGCGAAGAAATCCAGCTGAGTGACCTCAGCTTCGAACCGGAAACGCCGCAGGGTGGCTACCATTCAAACAACGAGGCCGTCGGCGACCTTGAGGGCTACCTTGAGAGGCTCGAGCGTGAAGCAATTGAAGAGGCCCTTAACGCAACACGCTGGAATAAAACCGCAGCGGCAGAACGTCTCGGCATCAGCTTCCGGGCGCTTCGATACCGCCTGAAAAAACTGGCGATCGACTAAGTAAAATCAATTGGCGATTAGACTCCCTCCGTCACCCTGCCCGAACAAGCCTTGAAAGACCGTATAAAAATACGAAAAGCGCCTGAGTGCGCTCCCTCATATGCCTGATATCGTAGCTGATTACCTATCAATCAATGAGGGTTCAGGGATGAACATCAGAAAGCAAACGCCAATTGTGCCTGCCAATGGCTTTACCCTGCTGGAGCTATTAGTTGTGGTGGCGATCAGCGGAATACTCCTTGGAGTCGGGGTACCAGCGATGGGGGCACTGATCGAGCGCAACCAGTTCAAGGCAGAGGTATCAGCATTGCACCGGGCCGTCGCACTCAGTCGGTCAATGGCGGTGTATCGAGGAGAGGCTGTGAGTCTGTGTCCCCTTACCAGTAGTAATGCGTGCGGCAACGACTGGGCAGATAGGCTCACTATCTTTGTCGACTCTAATCAAAACAGCGCTCTAGACCCAGATGAGACGACAATAAGTATTGTCTCCGCAGTGGAGAAACCTGAAAACCGTCTAGAAAGAGATCACAGCCGAGACAGTGCAATCATGTTCCGACCAAATGGCAGCGCCTTCGGCCACAACGGCACCTTGAAAGTCTGCATGGATGGAAGCACAGACCTGTCAGCAACCATCATAGTATCGGGCGCGGGCAGAATCAGGCTGGGCGAAGATAGCAATAACGATGGACTCGTTGAAGACTCAAGTGGCGACGCAGTCACATGCTCATGAACGGATCCAGGTATCCGCTACTAGAGAGAAATTCGCTACAGAAATGTGCCAAATAACGCCATCAGAGCCCACTTACTAACAGATAATAACCGCTCGTCAGAGGGAAGTCGGAACCAGCGCACGTTCAAAATACTATAGTTGTGTGAAAATAGCGTCAAAAGCATCAACGGTAATCAATTATAAAGATGGCAGAGAATATGAAAGCATCGGCGTTTTCGAACGGTTTTACTCTCCTGGAGCTGATGGTCACACTGACTATTGTCGGCATCGTTGCAGCTATTGCCATTCCATCCATGAGTGACATGGTGAACAACTCTCGTGCCGAACGTATTACCGAGCTTTTCGAACTGGACCTGCAGTTCTCCCGGAGCCATGCCATCTCGCGTGGTGATACCGTTCGCATATCGCCTCGCAACGGAGACATAGCCAACGGGTGGCAAATTGTTGCAGAAGGGTCTGGAGACATCCTCAGGCAGCGAGGTCCTTTGGATGACGGAGTGACCATTACCAGTGAAAACGGACTGAATACAATCGCGTTCACGCCGACAGGACAAATAGAGGCTACCGATAGGATCACGGTACGCACATCAGGCTGTACAGGTAATGAAGATAAACAATTTTCCCTCCTGATATCAGGTCAAATTGCAGTAACGGAGCTCGCATGCATCCAATAAAGAATCAGTCAGGCATCGGCCTTATTGAGGTGTTGGTCACCATTGTGATTACCACCATCGGCCTTCTGGGGTTGAGTGCCATGCAGATGCAATCAATCAGAACGGTCTCTGATACCGGTAACAGAACTCACGCGATCTGGGTCGCAAATGACTTGATTAATCGCATCAGAGCAAATGCAGTTGCAGTCGACAGTTACGTGACTGACAGGGAAATCAGCTGTAATGATCCACTGGGGGCAGTGAAAATGTGCGCAGCCTATTCTGCCAACGGTGCTCAGGTAGCCCCTGCAGCAGACTGTAGCAACCAGGACTTAGCCCTCTTCGATCAGTATGAAGCTCTATGTGGCATCAACACGCTGACAGGCGAGGATGGGTTCAGTAGCTCAGCGTCGTTTATCAATACACCCGGCCTTTCGATCAGCGATGAAGGTAACGGAGACTACCGCATAACCGTAAGCTGGAATTCAAGAACTGCAGGTAAAGATGCGCGGGGCAACGAAGTCTATCGATTAGAGCAAAGCACTCTTGCAGAAGATCAACGGGAAGATTACAGCTTGGTATTCAGACCATGAAAAACAGAATCTCATTACAACACGGCTTAACCCTTATCGAGTTGATGATCTCGATGACATTGAGCCTCATCGTGATTTTTGCCGTCGGCAGTATCCTTATCAGTAGCAACCAGGCGGCCTCCGTTTCCGATACGTTAGCCGACTCGCAGGAAACAGGACGATTCGCTGTAGACTACATCAACCGCCAATTACTGCGTACGGGATACGACCCGGACGATGCAGGTGTCGTAGCGTTTGGAGATCTATGCCTCGCAGCCGGAGATATAGTTTGTATTAATGAATCAGCCAATGGCACTGGCGACCGATTGGCCGTTCGACGTATGGCTGAAGCGGGAGAAAGTAACGCGGTTACTTGTTATGGGAGTGCACTTCTGGATGCTGCGGACGCAAATATTACGACCGATGTGGTGGTGACAGACGTCTACTGGGTAGCCGTGGATGATAATGGATTGAGCAATTTACGGTGCCAAACCTTCGATGAAGACGGAACCGTTCGTGCCAACCCCGGTGATAGTTTCGGCAATTCACAAGCTTTGGCGGCTGGAGTTCTAGCAATGCACGTATTGTATGGTCAAAGTAATTCAGCACCTATTGACGACACCTTAAATGTGACAACCTACTTTAACGCTGCTCAAGTAACCGACTGGGGAAATGTATACGCCATGCGCATTGGCTTTCTCACTCAGGCGTTAACGAATACGGAAGCACAGAGTTGGGAACAGAATTACATTGTCCTCGATTCACTGAACTAT
The DNA here is from genome assembly GCA_913019975.1 of Thalassolituus maritimus. Taxonomy (GTDB): domain Bacteria; phylum Pseudomonadota; class Gammaproteobacteria; order Pseudomonadales; family Oceanobacteraceae; genus Thalassolituus. The sequence goes on from CAJWBH010000004.1 coordinate 211,602, forward strand.
CAATTTGATGATCAAACAGCGAGACAGGTTTTTACTACCACTGTCACGCGTTTAAATTAAGTTTGAGGTAGCCCTATGAAAAAATTGCAACAAACAGGCAGCGCACTGATCGTCAGTTTGATCATGCTAACCTCCGTAACTTTTCTCGCCGTTCTCAGCCTTCAGAGCTCTACGACGCAGATACGCATCGTAAGCAACCTCCAGATCAAAGAAGATGTTTTCCATACATCTAAGCGGGAACTAGCCACAAAGTATGACAGTTATCGCAAAAGTGCGATCAACTCGGATGAGCTACTGTCCGCTGTGAGCCTTGCTGGGGCAGCCCACCGAGTAGATACAGGTGTAGTGATAGATAGCAGCAGTTATCGGTCTATATCATCTCAAGTAACATCTCAGTCAGATATTGCGACTTCAATGAATTACAATTGGAGCGAAGGAAACAGTGTTGGTTACTTTGCCCCCCTACTATTCGAAATCCACTCTACCACTGTAGATAAAAGCGACCGTTTCAAGTCTGAGCAGGTTCTCGGGTTTATGTTCTCAGTACCAACACCTGAACGTAACTAAGGAGAGAATAATGAAAAAATTAAGTATTCTGATCGCAGCAACTTCTCTCCTCACCCAGCCGGTGATGGCAGACGATATTGAAATATTTACTGGCGGCGGAAGTGCAGGTAGCGAGAACATTCTTCTGATCATGGATACCTCGCGAAGTATGTCAGAGTGGGCAAATGACACTGAGACACCTCCATATGATAATAGCGAAGTATACGATGGTTATGGATTTGAGCCCAATTCCGTTTACTTATTCAATATAGATAGCATCGGAGATATAGAGCACCTCACTACGGATGAAGTACAAGCGATTAAAGAGCACGAGGTCGACATCAATGACCTCAACTGCACCTATAAGAATGCCATTAATAGCGACCTTGAGAATCAAGGGTTAAGCATAAACACCTATGCTTTCTTTGAAAACAATGTAGGTTGGGAAGGCTCTACTGTAGGTACAAACAATGCTTCTATCGTCCAGTGCCGGGAGAGCTATCGTTACGAATTCAACTCTCAAAGCTATCGTTATCTCGTAAATACAGAAGGGTATAATGACTTCGATTTTCCATATACTAATGAACAAAGAAAACAAGGACGCTGTCTGTTTGGATTCTTCGGTATATGTCTCACGTGGGAATATATTGATCTGAGCTATGATTGGGATCGTGATACCTACGACGTATTATGGAAGGGTAATTATCTTAATTACAAAGGTTCAGATGCCGGTAGTACAACTCCCGTAATGCGTATTGATATAGTAAAACAAGCAGCAAAAGACGTAGTGGGTGCAATGTCATCCCCCAATAAATCTGTTGCTTTAATGCGTTTTAATTCCACCTACTATTCTGGTGGTAGTGAACGATTCGGCAAAGGGGGATATGTAGATATCCCAATGACCCCTGTGACAGAGCTAGGGGATAACTTCAATAACGAAATCGACTCTTACGATGCATTCGGTGGTACTCCAATAGAGCAGTCACTCTACGAGGCCTACCGGTATCTCAGTGGCAATGGTGTAGTCTATGGGCGCAACGGCCACCGAGGCGTATGGGATAAACCCATCGATGATGCCTGGAGAGATAATTCAACATCCGGCAACGGTATTATTCAAGCGTATAACAATTTTACCATATTCAATGAATCAAGTAGCGAAGAGTCAAGAACTGGCTGGGTATATAACGCTCCCGAATTCGGCGGGTGTAAACCTTCGACGAAGATTGTTTTATTTAGTGATGGAGCGCCTTCGCTGCAGGATGATGCGAGTGAGTACATTGAACCCCTCATTCGGACAGCCCCTCTAGACTCCGCCAGTTATATCAGTAGAGACTGTGAAACATCCGACGGAATTGGGGGTGAATGTGCTGAAGAAATGGCCAATTACCTCAAAAATGTCGATCACAGGCCACTCGATGTTGCGGGCAGTCAATTGGTCACAATTGATACCATCGGTGGATTCCTAACAGGCTCCACAGTCGCTGAAGAAAAACTTCGTAACATTGCTGAGGCTGGAGGAGGCAACCTCTATTTAGCCGATAACTATGATGCTTTGGTAGAGTCATTCACCAAAGCAATTAACGGCAATCCCTTAGAAGAACCTGCCACCTTTACGTCTCCAGCTATTGCCGTCAGTTCATTTAATAGCCTTGAGCTCAGCGACGAACTGTATTACGCGGTATTCGAACCTGCGATCGAAGGTGGCTGGAAAGGGAATCTGAAGAAGTACAAGGTAACCTCTGAGGGTGTCGTTGGCGCCGATGGAAGATCTGCAGTTGATTCTGCATCCGGTTACTTCAAGGACACAGCTCAAAGCTTTTGGAGCACTGCGCCAGATGGCGCTGACGTTACCAAAGGTGGAGCCGCTAGCCTGTTCACCAGCTCGCGTAATATTCTGGGTGTACTTAACGGTAGTGTAGAAACTTTGACTGAGGCGCGGGTATTAACCCTCAGTGATGAGACTCTTGGATTAGACTTGCTTCAAGTTGACGACTTGTTAGACAGCCCGGAGACTGGCCTCACGGGGCGACAGCGTTTAGCTAAGTGGATTGTCGGTAAAAATGACGACGACACCCCGCGCCAGGAAATGGAAGATCCCATTCACAGCCGCCCCCTGGTTTTAAACTATGCCAGTGGACCAGTGGTCTTTGTGGGCACAAACAGTGGTTACCTACATGCATTTAACACAGAAACAGGCGCTGAGCTTTTCTCACTCATACCCCATGAGCTGCTAAATAATCCGCTCTTTTACCTGGATAGTGAAAACTTTGCATACGCTGAGAAGACATACGGTTTTGATGGGCCGATCACGTACTGGCATAAAGACACTAATTTAAATGGCCTCATTGAATCCGGCGAAAAAGTATATCTGTATGTAGGCATGAGACGTGGCGGCCACAGTTACTATGCATTCGACGTATCCAATCCTACGTCGCCCTCACTCGCGTGGCAGAAGAATGGTCCCTACTCCGACAGCATTACTAAAAATGCTCCTTCAGTTTCATCTGGCTTTGACCGTCTTGGTCAGACCTGGTCGTCCTTACGCCCAGCTATGATTCGCTGGGGAACCGAGGAAAACAAGGTTGTCCTGATTGCAAGTGGGGGTTACGACCCCGATGAAGATGGTACGAGCAGCGAGGGGACTGAAAAACGCTTTCCTCACGATGTAGGTAACACAATCTATATCCTTGACCCCGAAACAGGGGCCATTCTCTGGGACGCGTATTCAGACCTCTCAGCGCTTAACGGAGATATGACCAGCAGCTTTGTAGCAAACCCCGTATTAGTAGACACGGATACTGACGGAAACGTGGACAGAATCTATGCAGCGGATGTAGGAGGACGGGTCTGGCGCTTTGACCTCAGAGGCAATTCGCCCGCGGACATCTACGGGGGGGTGATTCTCGATATCAACACGAGCGAGGTAGAGGGCCGTAGTGGTAATAGACGCTTCTTCTATAGCCCTGATGTCACTAAACTTAAAGATACTGTGTATATCAGCATAGGTTCCGGCTATAGGGCACATCCGCTTGAGACTGCTGTTGATGACCGCTTCTTTGTGATTAAAGATTCAACACAGTTCGACTCGAACACAGGTAAACCCGTATATCCAGAAGTTAATCTTTCCGACCTGAAAGAATGGACCAGTGCAAATCTTGCTGTAAATGTTCCCGGCTGGTTCGTGAATTTCACCGCCACAGGAGAAAAAGCTTTTGCTCGTTCGCTAACCCTCGATGGTATCGTCCGCTTCAGTACCTTCGCAGTAAATAGTAACGATGCGATTTCAGAATGTACCGGGAACCTGGGCAAATCAATTAATTACAAGCTATGTCTACCGGGAGCCACATCCTGCGGGGGGGAAAGCGTATTTGAGAGAACTGAGGGTCCCTCTCGTCCGCCCACCCCACCAACAATAGTTCCCGGCGGCGGCGGCGGCGGCGGCGGCGGCGGCGGCGGCGGCGGCGGCGGCGGCGGC